>JAXGZF010000013.1:0-1487 GCA_040771865.1 Desulfobacterales bacterium | reverse complement strand
GCTGACAAAGCTGCACGGACGGCCTGCTGCCCGTACGGGACTGGTTTCTGGACTGCCGCTTGTGAAGAATCGCCTTACCGTGGAGCTGTTTTCAAGGGCGGCGGACCGGGCCGACCTGTCATCCCGCGTTGTAAAACGGTCCCTCGATAAGATTTCTCTCCTGCAGCTTCCGGCGATTTTGCTGCTCCAGGGCCGTCAGGCATGCGTGCTGGTCGGCAAAGACGCAGCAGGTGAGCAGTTTAAGATCCTGCTGCCGGAAACGGGCATGGGGGAAAAGGTCGTCACAAAGACCGAACTGGCGAGGCTCTACGCCGGTTATTCTATTTTCGTTCGTCCTAAATACCGGTTGGAAAAAAAATCTTTGGACGAGTTGGCCCTCGGTTCAGGTAAGGGCTGGTTCTGGGGAACAATTTTCAAATCCTGGCGCATATACCGGGATGTACTGGTGGCCTCCTTTCTGATCAACGTGTTCGGCCTGGCGAGCCCGTTCTTTGTCCTGATCGTCTATGATCGCGTCATTCCCAATAACGCGGTGGAGACTTTGTGGGTGCTGGCCATCGGAATCATGGTGATCTATTTCTTTGCCGTGCTGATGCGGGCATTGCGGAGTTATTTTATCGACGAGGCGGGAAACAAGGCCAATCTCAGAATCTCCGCCATGCTGCTGCAGAAGGTTCTGGATCTGAAAATGGAAGTCCGGCCCCAGTCCATCGGATCTTTTACCCGAAATCTTCAGGAGTTCGAAAGCATTCGGGATTTTGTCACCTCCTTTTCCATTACCTCTGTGATCGATCTGCCATTCATGCTGATGGGTTTATTCGTGGTCTGGTATTTCGGAGGCCCGATCGTCTACCTCTTTCTGGCCGTAATCGCGTTTCTTCTGATCTACGCGCTCCTGATCCAGATTCCCCTGCAGAAGGCGGTCGGAAGGACCTTCAAAGCATCCTCCCAGAAAAACGCCATCCTTGTGGAGGGGCTCTCCGGCCTGGAAACGATCAAGATGCTGGGCGCCGAAAGCCAGATTCAGCGTGCCTGGGAGGAGGCGGTCAGCTATATCGCGCAGTGGAGCTCCCGGTCGCGTTTCCTGTCGGGTTCGGTCACCGACCTCTCCTTCTTCATGCAAAGCGCCGTGGTGGTGGCCGTGGTTATCGGCGGCGTTTACATGATCAGCGATGGCAAACTTAGCCAGGGCGGCCTGATCGCCCTGGTCATTCTGTCCCGGCAGGTGCTGGCGCCCATGGGGCAGATGGTGGGTCTCGCAGCGCGTTACCAGCGGGCCAAGGAAGCCCTCAAAACGCTCAACGACATCATGGATCTTCCCGTGGAGAGACCTCCGGGCAAAACCTTTCTGCACAGAGCCCGATTTGATGGCGCCATCGGAATCAAGAACCTGACCTTTGCCTACCCCGGCCAGACCGCCAAGGTCCTCAACAATATCACGCTGGAGATCCGTGCCGGTGAAAAGGTTGGCATCATCGGCCCCATCG
>JAXGZF010000012.1:0-67638 GCA_040771865.1 Desulfobacterales bacterium | reverse complement strand
GGGAGCAATGTACGTTGAATTTGTGAATCGGCTGCTGGAACTGGCACAGCGAAACCTTGATGACATTCCAGACAACCAGCGCGACATGTGGGTTGCCGAAATGAAATATTTGAAAAGGGGAGACGTGTTCGAACCGCCAATCGTCGCGCCGATGCCGTCTGCGGAAGAGTGGACGGAAGTTTTCGAATTCAAGAACGGGTGGTTAAAATGCCTAACTTGGCTTTTTGACCGCCTTGATCGCAATGGACAGCTTTCATTTGCAGCTCCAAAGCTGTTTAGATGGGGTGCAAGGGATAAGGATTCGCTTTTCGTGCTGGGTGATAAGGACCCGACAGCCGAAATTGCCCTCCAGGACGACATAACAGGCGAAAGAATTACATTTCCACAGGGCGCGCTGGCATTCCTTAAAGCATTGCAAGGACACAGGCCCGATTCTTTCCGTCGCTGTGCAGATTGTGGGAAGCTTTTTTACGCCCCAACAAAGAAACGACAGGCATATTGTAGCCCAGCTTGTCAAAAACGTGCCGGGATGAAACGACTTCGACAAAAAGAAAATTTAATTGATTCATAGTTAGTCTAAGCTTTAATCTTTTTCGTTTTTGGGGTAGAATTTGGGGTAGCAGAGAAAATGATGATCTTGAAAAAATTGTAAATTCAAATAGATAAGTCTCGAATGTGATAGACGCCGCCAAGATAACCCGTTCAAGCATCGAGACCGGTGTGTTTGACGGGTTTGTTTTTTATATCCGCGAGTTGCTCCGGTTTTTCGGGGCCACGGTTTCGGTTCGCCCACACCAGTTTCAGAAAAAGGGGTTCTCTTCTCCGCACCCTGAAAATTTTTTGCTTTCCCTATCAAGCAGAAATACCGGCTGACCGACAAGGGCCGTCAGGTGATGGCCCAGCACGGTGGTGGATAACTTGCGACAAACTCGCGACACGGCTTGTGACAGAGCTATGGCAAGCGCTGTGACATCCTGGGGGAACTTGGCGGCGACAGAGGGAGGTTATGGAAAGGCATCCTATGAAGCAGATGAAACCATTTGCCGGAAAGTGGCGCATCGCCGAGATGGAGATGTGGGACCGGGATTATGTGGATATGGAGGTGCCGGGATACATCCGCATCGGCTCGGATGGAACCGGGCAATTTCAGTTTGGGCTGGTATCCGGGGATATCGATGGCCGGGTGGAGCAATGCGGCAATTCGCCCCGTTTCGAATTCTCATGGTCCGGGCAGGATGAAAATGATTCGGCTTGCGGCCGGGGTTGGGCGATCGTTGAAAATGGCGAATTGAACGGCCGCATCTATCTGCATCTGGCCGACGACTCGGCCTTTCGAGCCATCAAGAGCAAATAACGGGGTTTATGAGAAAACCGAGCAAGAAAAAACCGACCTGGAGCGACCTCAAGCGCCAGCTTGCCGACCTCGACCGTACGGCGCTGCTCGGCTTGATTCAGGATCTGTACGCCGCCGACAAGAATAATCAGGCCTTTCTCCATGCCCGCTTTGCCCTGGGCGAGGACGTGCTCGAACCGTACAAGGCCACCATCGACCGCTGGGTTTGTCCGGATGTGATGCGCAATCAGGATGTTTCCGTCGCCAAAGCCAAGAAGGCGATCTCCGATTACAAGAATGCCATCGGGCGTCCGGAAGGGATGGCGGAACTGTCGGTGTTTTACTGCGAGACATGCGTGGATTTTCTCAATTTTTGCGGCATGAGGGCCACAATTGGGGCTGGTGGGTTGGTGATGATATGGACGACTTGATAGCGGAGTGCGGATTTGGCAAGGATTGAGCTAACACCGCAAGCGTATGATGAAGAAAGACAACTGAGAGAAGAAAATGCCCGACTTAAGGCTCTTCTGACCACCCGACGCTCGACACGCTGGTGCTGGCCATGCCGATCTCCTGGAAGGGAACCTTGCAGCAGTATGCCGGTCGCCTGCACCGGGAACACGCCAACAAACGGGATGTGCGCATCTACGACTACGCCGAGACCGATCAGACATAGCTCGCCCGCATGTGGGACAAGCGCCAACGCGGCTACCGGGCCATGGGATACGAGATCAAAATAATAGAGACCATTATTTCAGAGAGTTACTCGAACCTAAAATAAGGCGGACTTGTATTTTAGGCTGGCTCGCCAGGAAGAGGAAAACAGGAATTCTATGACGCTTCCTTTTATCGCTGTTGCCTTTGGTCTCGCGCTGCTGGTCTGGAGCGCCGATCGTTTTGTGGAGGGTTCAGCCTCCACTGCCCGTCATTTCAGCGTGCCGCCGTTGTTGATCGGCATGGTCATCGTCGGCTTCGGCACTTCCGCGCCGGAAATGGTGGTTTCCGCGCTCGCCGCTTCCCAGGGAAATCCCGGCATCGCCCTTGGCAACGCCTACGGCTCGAACATTACCAACATCGCCCTGATCCTGGGCGTGACGGCCTTGATCAGGCCCATCTCCGTCCATTCTCAGGTTTTGCGCAAGGAGCTTCCAATCCTTACCGTTTTGACCGCTCTGGCCGCCTGGCAGCTCTGGGACGGCGAGATTACCCGGTTCGATGCCGTTCTGCTTCTCGCTGTGTTCGCCGGCTTGATGGCCTGGACCATCTGGCAGGGCGTGCGGAAAAAAGCAGACCCGATGGGGAAAGAAATATCTCTGGAACTGGAGATCCGCGCCATGCCGCTGCGCCGGGCGATCTTCTGGCTAATCGCCGGTTTGGTGATGCTGATCGTCAGTTCCCGCATCCTGATCTGGAGTGCGGTGAAAATTGCTCATAGCTTCGGCGTCAGCGATATGATCATCGGCCTGACCATCGTTGCCGTGGGAACCTCGCTGCCGGAACTGGCCGCTTCGATCATCGCCACCCGCAGAGGAGAGGCCGATATCGCACTGGGCAATGTGCTCGGCTCCAACCTGTTCAATACACTGGCGGTAGTTGGAATCGCCGGAGCGATCCATCCGATGACGGTGGAGCCGGAAGTTTTTTCACGGGATATCCTGGTCATGGCTGCGCTGACCGTCTCGCTGTTTATTATCGGCTACGGGTTCCGGGGTCCTGGCCGTATCAACCGATTCGAAGGCGGGGCCTTGCTGGCCTGTTACATCGGCTATTCCGCCTGTCTGGTGAGCAGCGCCTTTGGCAGTTGAACCGGCGGCCGACCAGGCTGGCGGCAGGTTTCTTTGTCGAAAAAACAAGATTTCGTCTGTGTTCAGTTTACCCATGATCGTTGAGCATAAAAAGCTCAAGAGTGAAAACCCGTGTATAAGCATGAACTTAGAAATCAGGAAAATGGCCGAGAAATGAAATGGGTTCCAAATACCTTGACTTTATGTATTCGAAGCAGTAGATATTTACAATAACTTAAACAGTATAACAGGAGGGAAACGCCATGAAAAAAATTGCATTTATCCTTGCTGGCCTGCTCTTGATGGGATTCTATGGTTGCGGTAGCGACGAAGCGAAAAAAGCCGCCAAAGAAACCAAGGAGGCCGCACCTGTTACCACGCAGGCGCCAAGCGCAGCCGTTGAGAAGGCAGCGGAAGCAACCCAGGAAGCAGCGGGCGCAGCTGTTGAGAAGGCAGCGGAAGTAACCCAGGAAGCGGCGACCGCCACACAGGAAGCCGCGGGTGCAGCTGTAGAAAAGGCGACGGAAGCAACTCAGGAAGCGGCGACCGCCACTCAGGAAGCAGCGGGCGCAGCTGTTGAGAAGGCAGCGCAAGTAACCCAGGAAGCGGCGACCGCCACACAGGAAGCCGCGGGTGCAGCTGTTGAGAAGGCCGTTGAAGTGGCCAAAGAAGCTGTAGCTCCCGCCCAGGAAGCGGCAGGCGAGGCAAAGGAAACGGCCAAGTAATACTAAGTTATTGAGCACAACGGCAAGGTTGACGAAGTTTTTATCCGGTATCGCGCTTGCTGACAACAGAAGCCTGAATTTTTTTATTCCAGCCGGACGCCCGAAATGGTTTGTATTATTAGGCAACCTGCTGTGCAAAATTGATGGGCACCGTCCCAAAAATAAAGCAGAAAACCCGTCTCTTCGAGATCATTCTTCGAAACGACGGGTTTTCTTTTTACCCGAGTCAACAGGGTTTCGGCGCGAACAATGCACGAGTCCTCGAACAGTTGAAAACAAACCGATTCCGCTCAACCGACTGGCAATCAACTTACACGACGCAGCTTGATTCTATTACCAGGACGTTTGCCGTATGAAACGGTTCGTGTTTTTCGTGTGTTTCGAAGTTAAAAAAAAGGAGTTGCGATGAAGGATCTGTTTTCCGAATGAAAATTCTTCACACATCTGACTGGCATATTGGGCGGACCCTGTGTGGCCGAAAGCGTTACAAGGAGTTCGCGGCCTTTCTAAGCTGGTTGGCAGACACAATTCACCAGGAAAAGGTCGATGCTCTGCTGGTCGCGGGCGATATATTCGACACCAGTTCCCCGAGCAATCTTGCGCAGGAGCTTTATTACCGGTTCTTATCACGCATCGCGGCCTCGCCCTGCCGTCATGTTGTGGTCATTGCGGGCAATCACGATTCTCCTTCATTTCTCGCTGCGCCCAGGGAGTTGCTCAAGGCGCTCAATGTTCACGTGATCGGCAGTGTCTCCGACAATCTGGAAGACGAGGTTCTTGTCCTCAGAACGAGCGATGGTTCCGCGGAACTGATCGTCTGTGCCGTCCCATACCTTCGAGACCGCGATATCCGGATGGTTGAAGCCGGTGAGACAATAGAAGACAAGGAGCGAAAGCTGATCGAAGGCATCCGCCGCCACTATGCCGAGGCGGCCGCTCTGGCCGGGCAGAAGCGCGCGAAGCTGGGCGCCGAGGTCCCCATCATCGCCATGGGGCATCTTTTCACCAGCGGTGGACAAACCGTCGATGGGGACGGCGTCCGGGAACTCTATATCGGCTCCCTGGCCCATGTCTCAGCCGGAATTTTCCCTGACGGCCTGGATTATCTGGCCCTTGGCCATCTTCATGTTCCGCAGAAAGTCAATAATTCCGATCTGATGCGCTACAGTGGCTCCCCTCTGCCCATGGGATTTGGGGAAGCAAAGCAGGAAAAAAGCGTCTGTCTGGTCGATTTTTCCGGCGCCGAAGCCGATGTCCGGCTTGTCAAGGCGCCCGTTTTTCAAAAAATCGAGCGCGTCAAGGGCGACTGGGACATACTGTCGGCCAGAATTCTTGAACTGTCGGCCACAGGTTCTCAGGCCTGGCTCGAAGTCGTTTACGAAGGCGATGAGGTCATCGGCGATTTACGCGAACGGCTGGATGCGCTCGTTTCCGGCTCGGAAATGGAAATTCTGCGCGTGAAGAACAACCGGATCATCGATCGGGTTCTCAATCAGTTCCACGACAATGAAACGCTCTATGACCTGAACGTCAACGAGGTATTCGAGCGCTGCATGACGGTTCACGAAGTGCCGGAAGCTCAGAGGCCGGATTTGCTTCGCGCCCATCAGGAAGTCGTCATGTCTCTCAATGAAGACGATTCCCGGGCAGAATAGAGAGGCGGCTGATGCGGATTTTGCAGGTACGTTTCAAAAACCTGAACTCACTGGTTGGCGAATGGGAGATTGACCTTACGCACCCGGCCTTTGCCTCGGACGGCATTTTTGCCATTACCGGTCCGACCGGTTCAGGCAAGACCACCATCCTTGATGCCATCTGTCTGGCGCTCTATGGGCGCACACCCCGCCTCAGCAGGATCAACAAAGGCGGGAACGAGCTCATGTCCCGCCAGACCGGTGAGTGCTATGCCGAGGTGACATTTGAAACTCAGGCAGGCCGTTTCCGATGCCACTGGAGTCAACACCGGGCGCGCAAAAAACCCGACGGAGAGCTGCAGGCGCCGAGGCATGAAATTGCCGATGCCGATTCCGGACGAATTTTCGAGGCAAAAATTCGAGGCGTTGCCGAGCAGATTGAAACAGCCACCGGCATGGACTTTGATCGGTTTACCCGCTCCATGCTGCTTGCCCAGGGGAGTTTTGCGGTATTTCTGCAGGCTGGTCCCGATGAACGGGCGCCGATCCTGGAGCAAATCACCGGGACGGAGATTTACAGCCGGATATCCATGCGCGTTCATGAACGCCGTTCCGAGGAACGAAAAAAGCTCGATGCGCTGCAGTCCGAACTCGCCGGCATACAGCTTTTGAGCCCAGAAGATGAGCAACTGCTCAACATCAGCCTGGCGCAGAAAACCGAACAGGATACAGAGCTGAGCCGGAAGATCGTCCTGAAGAACCAGGCGCTTTCCTGGATTGACGGAATCTCCCGTCTTGAAGAAGACTTAAAGCTCCTTCAGCTCCAGAAGCAGGATCTATATGCCCGACAAGAAGCGTTCGCTCCCGAGCAGGAAAAACTCAGGCAAGCCGTTCAGGCACTTGAACTGGCTGGCGAATACGCCGCACTGACGTCGCTCCGGAGAGAGCAGGAGGCCGACCAGGGGAATCTCGGCGACTGCTTGAAATTATTTCCCGCTCTCGAAGCGGTTGAAAAGGAGACAAACGGCGCCGTGAAAACAGCCGGCGGGCAGCTCGATCAAAGAAAGTCCGAGCAAAAAGAAGCAGTACCGGTCATCCGCCTGACAAGAGAACTGGATCTGAAAATCCGGGAACAAAATGCGCGCGTCCAGGAGGCTTTCAATTCCATTTCCGAATACGAAAAATCTTTTGAAGCACTCCGCTCCAGACAGGGTAAAGACTGCGCCGATCTGAACGGCAGACAAAAAGCCCTCGAAGCATTGCAAAAGCAGCTCGAAGAAACAAAGGCCGACGAAGGGCTGATCGAACGCCTGGCAGGAATTCGGGGTCAAGTCGAAGCCCTGAAAAACCTTCATGCACAGCTGATCGGCAAGCTCAAGGAGCGTGATGCGGCCGAGGAGCAGTCGGCAGCATCCACACGGACATGGAAAAAGCTGTCTGAAAATCTGGAAGCCCTGAAACGCGGCTTGGACGACGATCAAGGCAAACTGTCGCGAAAGCAGGTGGAGATCAAGGGCATTCTGAACGGCAGAGAACTGTCAGACTGGCGCAATTGCGTATTGTCTCTGACAACGCAGAAATCTCTTTTTGCCCAGGTCCGCGAGGCGGCGCGGTCCCTTGCAAAATCAAGGCAGGTTCTTGATCAGACGGGAAAACGCCATGAAGCGCTTGTTGCCGAAAATTCAAGCCTGACCGCGCAACTTCGAATTCAGGTTGAGAAGCAGGTTTCTCTGGAGAAGGAAATGGGCCTGCTGGAAACACAGCTATCCCTGCTGAAGAAAATCGAGGATTTCAAGGAAGCCAGACGCCAGCTTCAGGATGGCGAAGCCTGCCCGCTGTGCGGCGCCAAGGAACACCCGTTCGCTGATGGCAACATCCCGGTTCCGGATGAAACCCGGCAACGGCTTGGCCGGGTCAGAGCCGACTTGAAAGCAGCGAATAACGCTGTTTCCGGATTGAAGGTTAAACAGGCCAGAGTGGAAAAAGACCTTGAGCAAGTCGATTCCAGCCAGAAGGAGCATTCCGAGAAAATTGCGGAATCGAACGACCTGATTCGCCGGGCCTGCTCCGACCTCCCCCTTGATGCCGCCGATCCGAATCTGAACGATAAACTGGAAAGGCTTGGGAATGAAAATGCGGCAAAACTGGATCACGCAACCCGAATCGTACAAACCGCCGAAAACGCTGAAAAGGAAACAATCAAACTGCGCGAATCGCTGGAAAAAGCCAGAGAAACGGTTGCACGGGCGGAACGCGAGACGCAGACCGCTTTTCACAACAAGGATCTCAACGGGCAGCTGATTGAAAGGCTCGGCAAGGAGGTTGAGTCGCTACGGTCACAGCAGGAGAAGTCCTTGGAAATATTGCGGCAGGATGTTTCTGCTTATGGGGTACAAGCCGTAACGTTCGAGACTCTGGATCAGATTCAGGCCCGGCTGATAGACCACCGTGACCAGTGGGTTTCGCGTCAGAAAAAAAAGTCGGAACTGGATCACACCATTACCGCGCTGGAGAGTCAGACACGCCATCAGGCTGAACAGATTCATAAGTCCAACGAAGAGATCATGAAACAACGCAAACTGTTCAATGACCTGCTCCGCGAACAAGAGGCCCTGAGTCAAAAGCGGCGCGAAATATTCGGCGATAAAAACCCTGATGATGAAGAACTCCGTCTTTCGACAGCTGTTGAGGCTGCTGAAAACGATCTGGAAGCATCCCGCCAAAAACTGAATACGGCGGCACAGAAACTCGGTCAGCTGAAATTCAGAATCGAAGGGCTGGGCAAATCGATAACTGAACGGTCCGCGCAGCTGAAGCCGGCTGAAGAAGCATTCCTGATGCGAATCAAAAAATCTGGGTTTACCGACGAAGAAAACTTTAGGGCCGCATGCCTGCCGGAGGACGAGCGTAAAACCCTGGCGCAGCATGCCCAGAAGCTGGCCGACGAGAAAACCGAACTGACGTCCAGGGAACAGGACAAGATAAACTTGCTGGAAGCCGAGCGTCGGAGGCGGATTACGGATCAACCCCGGGACGAAATCCATCAGGCGCTGACGCTGCTGGCAGCCGACCAGAAAGCGCTTCAGCAGGAGATCTGGGGCATTCGACAGAAACTCAAGGACAACGAGAATCTGAAACAAAAGCAGCGGGAACGGGCTTTGGCCATTGAAGCGCAAAAGAAGGAAAGCGCACGATGGGATTTGCTCCATGAACTCATTGGTTCGGCCGACGGGAAGAAATACCGAAACTTTGCTCAGGGGTTGACCTTTGAAATGATGGTCGGCCACGCCAACCGGCAGTTACGGAAAATGACCGACCGTTACCTGCTGATCCGGGACGATGTTCAGCCTCTGGAACTCAATGTCATCGACAACTATCAGGCCGGAGAGGTTCGGTCCACCCAGAATCTCTCCGGCGGCGAAAGCTTCATCGTCAGCCTGTCGCTGGCGCTTGGCCTGTCTCAAACGGCCAGCAAAAATGTCCGGGTCGATTCCCTGTTCCTGGATGAAGGCTTTGGATCGCTGGACGAGGAAGCATTGGACACGGCGCTCGAAACGCTTGCGGGCCTGCAGCAGGATGGCAAGATAATCGGTGTCATTTCGCACGTACCGGCCATCAGGGAGCGAATCGGCACTCGCATCCAGGTTACACCGCAAACAGGAGGAAGAAGCCTGATATCCGGCCCGGGCTGCAAGGGAAAAATCCAGCCCGGCAGACCGTCACGGTCAGTTTAGATTAGATAAAAAAAACGGCGGGTTAGAATAAATCATTTCTTCCAAACCGCCGTCCATTGTATATCATTATTTCTTGGTCAGTCATCAGCAAGACGTGCATACCGAATTTGACAGCAGGACTAGTCGGCCTCCATGCTTGTTTTCCAGACTTCCCACACCCTGCCCACAAGTTCCGGGCCAGGTTTGAGGGTCATTTTGCCGGGCTTCCATCCTGATGGGGTTGCCTCGGTCCCTTTGCTGTTTCTCACATGCTGATAGGCCTGGATCTGCCGGATGGTTTCGGACACGTGTCTGCCCACCGGCGGCGTGAGAACCTCGAATGCCTGGATAATGCCATCCGGATCGATAATAAATCTGCCTCGGTTCTCAACCCCTGCACCTTCATCATATACGCCATAAGCGGTTCCGACTTTTCCGCCCGCGTCTGAAAGCATCGGGAAGGGAACGCCCCCCTTGACCATCTTGGACAGTTCATGATCGTTCCACATCTTGTGTACAAAAATGCTGTCCACGCTCATCGAAAACAGTACAACGCCAAGGTCTTGGAATTTCTTATAATTATCGGCGACCGCCGATATTTCAGTCGCTCAGACAAATGTGAAATCGCCGGGATAAAAGCACAGAACAACCCACTTGCCCAGATGCTCGGACAACTTAACGGATGTGAACTCCCCTTTGTGATATGCAGGCGCGACGAAATCAGGGGCTGGTTTTCCTACCTGTATCATGGTTCTCACCTCCTTTGCTGGTTGCGATGTCTGCTGTTCCTGTTTTGCCTCCGGCTGTCCGACCAGCCCGCCGGTCGGACGCGCACAACCCACCTTCGGCTTTTCCGCCATAACCTGCCTCCTTTCCCAAAAGGTTGATATGAGCGCGAGATCTGCCTTTATGTCATGCCGCATGAATGATGCTGGTCATTGACCTTAAGTATTGAAAGCTTTATTTCTGCCTTGGCACCACTCGTCTGAGTTTGCGACGCCTTGAAATTGAATGTTTTACGATATCTTCATTAATCTTAAACATATCAAAATCAAAAGATTTTATCAATTTATATAAGGATATGTATCTGAATTATCTATTTTGTAAGGCGGAAAGGGATATGATCTGTAATGAAGTAAAGCTCTATAGGAGCTGTCCGAAACCGATTGAAAAGTCATCTTGATTTTTGCCGCAAAAATTGGCAGATTAATCAATTACAGTTTGATTTCAATAAAACCAGAGCGCATTAGACGCTATACATACAGATCAGAATTGGAATAAAAGCGTTATGATGATTCAGCAGGCCGCTGATGTTCTTAGAATCGAAGCGGAAGGAATTTTGAGGCTTATCGAGCGGATCGATCATTGTTTTGTCGAGATGGTGGACCTGATTTATAACTGCAAGGGCAGAATTATTATCGGAGGAATCGGAAAATCGGGCATCGTCGGCCGGAAAATCGCCGCCACTCTCAACAGCACGGGCACCCGCTCGGTCTTTCTGCATCCGGTCGAAGCCATGCACGGCGATCTGGGCATCGTCTGTCCGGACGACATCTTTCTTGCGCTTTCCAACAGCGGGGAAACCGACGAGCTCAACCTGCTGCTGCCCAGCATACGCGTGATCGGATGCACCATCATCGCCTTTACCGGAAACCCTTGCTCCACTCTGGCCAAAAACAGCGACATCGTCATTGATGTCGGCGTGGAACGCGAAGCCTGCCCCCTGGGGCTTGCCCCGACCGCCAGCACAACCGCCATGCTGGCCATGGGAGATGCGCTGGCCGTGGTCCTGATCAATAAAAGGCATTTCAACACCAGCGACTTCAAAAAAATTCACCCGGGCGGCATTCTGGGTCAGCGGCTGAGCAGCAAGGTAAAGGACATCATGCTCACCGGCCATGAGGTTCCCTTCGTTATGGAAGGCTGTCGCATGGATGAGGCGATTCGGGAGATCGACCGCATGGAAATGGGAGTCACCCTGGTAACCAGGGCCGATCATGCGCTGGCCGGCATCATTACCGACGGCGACATTCGGCGATGCATCGCCAAGAAAAAACCGATCTACGAGATGTACGTCGAGGAGGTCATGACGCAAAATCCGCGTACCCTCGGCCCCGACATTCCGGCTTATGACGCGCTGAACATGATGGAACAATACCAGATTACGGTACTGCCGATCACCAGTTTTTCCGGGCAGGTCATGGGTATTCTTCACCTGCACGATATCCTTGGCAAAGGTGAATTCAAGTTTAACGGTTCAACCCCCTGACACCGGAAAACTTCGAACCTTTTCAAAGGAGAGGACCTCATGGACATACCTAATCATGATTCGCTGGAAACGAAAATTTCGTCACTCGGCGAGGCCAAGATTCCATCGCCGCTGAGCAGAGGATTGCAGAAATGCGACGAAGATCTGTATGTTTCGGACAACGATCGAATATTGATCGATGTGGACCTGAGCACCATTGCCCGCAAATTTCAGGCCGACGAAGCAGTGCCGACCTTTGAGCTGGCCGGTCCCCGGAACCGCATCTATTTTGATCCAAGCAAGCTCAGATGCGCTCTGGTTACCTGCGGAGGGCTTTGTCCCGGGCTCAACGGCATCATCCGTTCCATCGTTCTCCAGCTGTATCATGGCTACGGAGTCCACAATATTTACGGCATACGTTACGGCCTTCAGGGATTCATTCCACGCTACGGTCACGATATCATGGATCTGAAGCCCGCCTCCGTGGTCAATATTCTGGACATGGGGGGCTCGATTTTAGGATCCTCACGGGGTCCGCAGCCCATCGAGGAAATCATCGATTGCCTGGAGCGTATGAACATCGGAATTCTGTTCATGATCGGCGGAGACGGAACCTTGATGGCTGCTCTGAAAATTTCCGAATCGATTCAGGAAAGAGGCCTCAAAATCAGCGTCGTCGGCATCCCGAAAACCATAGACAACGACATTTACATGGTTTCTCGATCTTTTGGATTTGACACGGCCGTGGATGTGGCCACGCAGGCGATTGAGGGCGCACACAATGAATCAGAAGGCTACCCCAACGGCATCGGACTGATCAAGCTGATGGGGCGTCATTCGGGCTTTATCGCAGCCACGGCCGCTCTGGCCCAGCAGGATGCAAACTTCGTACTCATTCCCGAGGTGGATTTTGACCTGCGCGGACCGAACGGACTTCTTCAGGCTCTGGAAAACCGCTTGAAACTCCGCGGTCATGCCGTGATCGTGGTGGCCGAAGGCGCCGGGCAGAAATTTTTCAAAGACGTTGAGCAACAAAAGGATGCCTCCGGAAACATCCGGCTGAACGACATCGGGTGGTTGTTAAAAGAAGAGATCTCTGACTATTTCAAGAAAAAAGGCATCGATATCTCTTTGAAATATATCGATCCAAGCTATATGATTCGAAGCCTGCCAGCCAATGCCGGTGACAATGTCTTCTGCTCGTTTCTGGGACGAAACGCGGTCCATGCAGGAATGGCCGGGAAAACACAGCTTCTGGTCGGACACTGGAACAACCATTTTGTCCATATCCCCATGAATGCTTCGGCGGGAAAACGCAAGCAGGTCAATCCGAATGGAACGCTCTGGCTCAGCGTTCTGGAAACAACCGGACAGGAGTGTTTGATAAACGCAAGGCAGGCCTGACCTGGAAAAACGATTCGGCCGAACGTTCAAACGCCGGAAAAGGTGAATTCCAGGTCGAAGTCAACTCCGGATTTTTTGTTTTTCATTCAACAGTTGCACAATCACCGCTGCATGTCTTTGGGCGGCCCCATCGACAGACAAAACGGCCTGTCTGGCGCTTTGGCCGATACGACGCGCTTCCTGAGGATTTTCCAGCAGGCTCATAAGCTTTTCGGAAAGCTGATGCCAATCCTCCACCTCGATGGATGCCCGCCATCGGCAAAGCAGATCCCGGGCATCCTGGAAATCCTCCATAAAGGGCCCATAGATGACGGGCTTTGCCCAAATTGCGGCTTCCAGAACGTTCTGCCCGCCCAGGGCGACCAGGCTGCCTCCGCAAAAAACCACGCTCGCCATTCCGTACAAGGTCTGAAGTTCTCCGATGGTGTCCACAACCACCACCGGGGCCGTTCTCGGATCGGCGGCAAGCTCGGTTCGAAGCTGACAGGCAACTCCCCTGGCCTGAATCATGGCCCGAATCTCCTTTGCCCGATGGATATGCCGGGGCGCCAGAATCACCAGAAGTTCCGGAAATCTTTTTCGAATCCGGTCACAGGCATTCATCAGCATCTCAGGTTCCTGTCCTCGAATGCTGCCTGCCACAAAAACCGGCTGATCGGAAACTCGATACAGCTTTTTCTGCCCTTCCAGCATCTCAGGTAAGGCGCGCGAAAGAAGCCGGTCATACTTTGCATTGCCGGAAACCCTGACCCGCCGCGTCCGCGCCCCCATCTGAACAATACGATCCGAATCCACCCGGCTGATCATGCTGAATCCGTCGATATGCTCCAGAACATAACGCATGAGAGGGCGGATTTTCAAATATCTTTGAATGGATCTTGACGAAACCCTTCCATTGACCAAAGCGGTCCGAATGCCGCTTCGAGCAGCCTGAATGATCCAGTTCGGCCAAATTTCGGTTTCCAGACACACCAGAATATCGGGACGAAATGCGGACAAGGCGCGACGTACGCACAGGATAAAATCCACCGGCGCATAAACGCACGCATCGACTGAGCGGACGCATTCATCGGCCACGGCTTTTCCGTGATCGGTGGATGTGGAAAGGATTATGGCACATTCGGGCATCTGGGTTTTCAGGGCATCGATGATCGGCTGAGCCACGCCGATCTCACCCACGGATACGGCATGGATCCATATGCGCGGCGTCCGGCCGGCAACTCTGACCGGCTTCTCAGGCCGGTACCTTCCCATACGCTCGGAAAACCCCCTTCCGAACCGGCCGGTCAACATCAGGCAAATCCGGGCAAAAGGGTACAGGACCAAAAAAACGGCCGTACTCAATGCTAAATAAACAGAATAGGCAAAATTCATGAAAATTTGTATGCGCCCGTCAGGCGGAAAATGCGCCGGCTACGGCCGGCTGATTTCGACGAATCTGTCTCCCCTTACACGCAGCAGATAGAGCTTTTTCAGCGCATCACCACTCTCGGTGAAACTGGTTTTTCCGGTTATTCCCGGAAAATCTCGAATACGGATCAGTTCGTCCCGCAAAGCGCTTCGTGAATCAACCCCGCGGTGAAGCAACTGAAACAGCATGACGGCCGTATCATAACTGACTGCCTCTACAAAGCCGGGCTTTTCGCCAAAGGTATCTTCAAAGATACGGACAAAATCCTGAACATCAGGGTTCTGGCTTTCCGAAAAAAACCCATCCGGAATAATGGCCTGCTGAATGAACTGCTGACAGGTTTTCACCAGCTCAGAATGGTGCCAGAGATTGGTGCCGATCAGATACATGCCTTCAACATCATGGTAGGCCAGCTGGGGAAGAATTAATTCAACATTTTTCAGCGCATCGGGAATAAAAAGGGCATCGAAATCAACTGCCGGCTTCTCCACGATCGAACCGTCCACGGTCATGCCGCCGGCAAGAACCGACTCCGTCGGTTTGAGTCGCTGAGCTATCCGGCGGGCTGTTCCGGCGAGTTTTTTAATCACATCTGCAAAATCGGTTTGATTCGGAGAATAGGATTCCACACAGCAGAGAGATCCCCCATAAGCGATCACCGCATCCCCAAAAAGGCCCGTAAATATTTTGCCGTATTTTTCATCGGGATACATGATTGCAAATCGCTTGAGCCCCAGCGTCTGAACGGCATACTCCAACGCTTGCTCAACCTGCATGCCGGGCGTTAAAAAGTTTCGAAAAACATAATCTCCGATTCCGGTGACGTTTTCCTTCTGAGTCAGGACAATGATCGGAATGCCGCACTTTTGAGCTTCGGGCGCAGCCGCATCGGCCGTTACCAGCGGGCCGATAATGACCGCCGCCTTTTGTTCGACCAGTTTCCGCACTCCCGCCACCGCCATAGACGGATCCGATCCGGTATCCTGAATCAGCACTTTGATTTCCGAATTTCTCAAAATCCCATAGCGGCTCAGAGCCAGCTGAATTCCCTTAAGCACCCCTTCCCCGTAAACCCGGTACCGGCCGCTTAAAGGGAGCAGACATCCCACCGTGCGCCGATCGAACCGGGAAGGTGCGGCATATTCGACAGCCCGCCTGCGGGCGTCTTCAGCCAGAGGATGATCGGGCATCGCATCCAAGAGCTGCTGAAGCCATGCCGATGCTTCGTCAAACCTGCCCTGCGCAGCCTCATTCATGGCCTGTTGGTACCACAGCAAACCCGTTACATAGGGCGGTTTAATCTCCTTGAGAACCGACTGAATTTCCGGAGAGCTGAGCTGAATCACCGAACTCTGAACCTTGGATGCAATCACTTCCTTTTCAGCGCCCTGCGCCATTTCATAAGCCTGGCTGTAATACAAAACCGCATCTGAGCATTCGCCCAGAGCGGCATAGGAATCGCCCTTAAGTGTGAATAATCGTAACAGCTGCAGGGCGGGAAATGTCTGAAGCGACGACTTTCCGGCTTCCTCGATCACGATTTTGTATTGTCCCTCCTGGTAGAAGGTATACAGTCGCGCCACAAAGGCGTCCGGAACAAGGGAGCTTGCGGGATAGGCGTCCATAAGGCGCTGATAGCTGTTGCGTGCTTCCGAATACTTTTTTCTGGAGGAATGAATAGCCCCGATTTTCATGAGCGCATCCGGCGCCCGTTTTCCACCCGGAAAACGGCTCATATATTCCTGAAAGCCGGACAGGGCTTTATCATGCGATTGATTTCGAAAAGACTCATCCGCCTTAAAAAAAAGCGCATCAGAATCGTCCTGCACAGTTCGCTCGATCAAGGGCTTTGGGCCGCAGGCGCAGAAAAGCGCCACCATGATTAGCATCATCCTTTTTATCATACCCACTCGACGCCCCTGTAAGCTTTTATCAGAAACCGCACACATTGGAAGAACCCTGGCCCGAAGAAACCGGTATGGCGATGCAATTGCCGTTTTGTCTTCCTCAAGTCAAAGCCCGTCCGCTCATGAACATTTGCTCTTGGAAACAGCAGCTTAACCCGAAATCACTCCTGAAGGAAAAAGAAACGCTGAGAGCAGCTCGCCCTAACAGATTCTTAAATGCACCGACATGGCGCTCAATTTACACAACCTGTTTATATTGTCAAATCATTGTTTCCCCGGATTGTCTTGTTCGAAGTTAAAATCGATCCGCTGATATCATTCTGTTTCCATCATTGAGAACATGCTTTTCGGAACCGGATCATTTCCCCTGTTTTTCCTTGACACAAGGTTACGATCCTTTTTATATTGAGTTAGTAAAATAGATTTTCAGCCTTACCCGTCTTCTTTCATTCTTTTTTCGACAATGCTGTTCTGTACAGACGGCGGACGTACCAAAGACGTTTAATAACTTGTTTTTTGTATTGTGAACCAAGTGCACACTGCGGTCAGGTGGTCAGGTGCCTTCATTTGGTTGAATCAAAACCGAGCCGACCATCATCAGCCCATGTCGATCAACCGATCTTGTCAAGCTTTGGATTGAATTTTGCTCAGGTCAGCAATTTACAAACCGTTCGGTTTATTCAAAACTCAGCAACAGAAAAGGAGGTTTTCATGGCAATCAAGGTTCTTATCAAGCGGATCGTTCCGGAACATAAGTCAAAATCGTTGCTGCCGATCTTACGGCAGTTGAGAAACAGCGCAATGAACCAGCCGGGGTACATCACCGGCGAAACGCTCAGGGGCGCCGACAACCCCACCGAGTACCTGGTCATCGGAACCTGGCAATCCCTTGAAGACTGGAAACGATGGGCCGGAAGCAGAGAACGCAACGAACTTCAGGAACAGATCGATGCAATGCTGGGAGAGAAGACCGAATACAGGGCTTACTACTATGGATAAGTGAAATGGCTTGTCCCGGGCGAAGCCCCATGAATAGCGGCGCCGACCGCTATGATTTCAAATTTTGATGCCGGATCGCCTGCAGAAAGCGCATCCGGCATTCATTTTTCTCAGTCGTGCAATTCGGACGTTTCATTCCGGAAATCGGGAAGACGCCCGTTTTCAGCCATCTGAAGCAGATCGAATAAACGCAACGGCATCAATCTCAAGGCTCACGCCTCTGGGAAGGCGAGACACCTCTACACAGGCGCGGGCTGGAGCCTGGGCACCAAAAAACTCTGCGTAAGTCATATTCATCGCGGAGAAATCATCCATTGAACCCAGGTAAACCGTTGTTTTGACCACATCGGAAAGACCGCCGCCGGCGGCAGCCAATATTGCCGAAAGATTGTAAATCGCTTGGCGGGTCTGGACTTTTATGTCTCCTGAAACCGGGGTTCCCGTTGCCGGATCCACCGGAATCTGTCCGGAAACAAAAACAAAATTCCCCGCCCGAACGGCTTGAGAATACGGGCCGACGGCCTCCGGCGCTTTTGGGGTGTGAATAATCTTTTTGTTCAAAATCAAACCTCCTTTCCGGATACGGACCATAACTGTATTGCGCAACCTGCCGCTTCAGCCCGAACGATTCTTACACCGTTTTGAGGCATCCTGGAATGCGCCTGTTTCCACAATCTTGTTGAATTTGCACTGTGGCTCTTTTATATTAAAACAGCTTGAAAAGAATGCCGCCTTGTTTCGAAGTTATTTCAGGCGGCCAAAAATATCAACCATCGGATGTGTCGGGTCGACTATGGGCTTCGGACGGCAAAAACACGACGCCCTGTTTCAAGGAATCCGACGGATGAGATTCCCTCTCAAAATAAAAGGAGGTTTTAACCATGTCGGAAAGAAATACTCACAAGCAACCGGATTTTGAACGTGCCCTTCAGATCGGCCGTCCTCCCAACGTGGTCAAACTTTTCCCCAATTCAAAAGCGCTGATCGTCAGCGGCAAATTTATCGATCGGGCCATGATCAACAAAGGCAAAACGATAGCCATCGCCGCCAACGGCAGAAACTACTTTGTCATAAAAGGCGCGCTACAGGCGGCTCAGCGGGCCAACGCCGCCATCATGATCGAGATTGCAAGGTCGGAAGGCGGGGCCAGTGCCTATTGCGCAGTCAATTACTGGAATATCGCCAGAATCGTGGACAATCTGTGCAATGAACTGAACATCACCGTACCGGTCGCCATTCATGCCGATCATTACGGAATCAAGGCCCAGACCGACATTGCCCCGGCCAAGATCGAAATTCCGACTCTGTTTGAAGCGGGACTCACCTCGATCGCCATCGACGCTTCTCATATGCCAGACGATCAGAATCTGCTGGCCAATATCGCATTAAATCCCTGCGTTCCTTCATGGGCGGGTCTTGAAACCGAGGTTGGAGAAATCAAGGGCAAGGAAGGCCTCAGCACGGTTGAAGAGGCTCTGTTTCTCATTCAGGGACTCAATGCGCACGATATCTTTCCGGACTGGATTGCTCTGAACAACGGAACCACACACGGCATCGAGGCAAACGACCAGGGAATTCAGGTGGAACTCACCGCAAACATCCATGCAGCTCTAGCCAGATACGGTATTTCCGGAGCTCAGCACGGAACATCGGGAAACAACTCCGACCGGCTCAGAGCCATTGCCTCTCAGACGCGGACCACCAAGGCCAATGTGGCTACCGCGCTTCAAATGATCTCCTGGGGTCTTGAGGTCAATGATTACGGAAACGCCTTTATGGATGCAAACGGCGAATTTATCAAGGTCAGGAATCAGGGCGTGAGCGAAGAAGTCTGGGCCGAAATGAAAGCCTATGCCGCATCCAAAAAATACAAGGCTGGCGACTACAAGAAACTCAACCTGCCCTTTGAAAACAGACTGTTGGGCCAGCCGGTGGAAATTCGGGAGCGCATGGCCCGGCGCGTTGAAGATTTTGTATACAACATGATCATAAGCGTCTTTAATTCCGGGGATACGGCGCCCCTGGCCATTCAGGCGATCTGCGAGGCCGGCGGCTGCGATCCGGGCCCCAAGGCAGGCCGGCTGGAAAACCCGCAGGAATGGACTCCTGAAAAAATTGCGCAGCGCGCCAGGAATATTCAATCTGATAAAGGACCGAAGGGAAAATTCGACGATTAACCATGCGCCCCAAAAAGTTCTGTCTCTATTGCGGGAAGCGGCTTTCAGAAAAATTTTTTGAAGGGTGTGTTCGTTTATACTGCGAATTCTGCCGGCAGCCTTTGTATGAAAATCCGATTCCCGCCACCTGCTTGGTGGTCGCGGATGAAAAAGACCGGATTCTTCTGGTCAAACGAAGCGTCGAACCCCAAAAGGGCTTGTGGTGTCTTCCCGGCGGTTTCATGGAACTCGGTGAAACGCCGGAGCAGGCTGCCCTGAGGGAACTAAAGGAAGAAACCGGCCTTTGCGGACAAATAGAGCGGCTGCTGGGCGTAACCGCGAATCCAAGCCCGGATTACCATACAGTCGTTCTGATCGGTTTCCTGGTCAGGCGCTATACCGGCCGGATGCAGCCAGGTGACGACGCTTCCGAAGCGGCCTGCTTTCAGGCGCATGCACTGCCGGACATCGCCTTTGACAGCCATCTGCACTTCATTCGGGCTTTTTATACAACACACGCAAAAACCCGCGAGGCTTTAAAATACGGTCTAAACCAATAGGCTAGTTTGAAATGCAAACAGTTGCGGTCAAGAACGCGGGCGGTTTAATTTTCCTTCTCTACCTTTCCATCTTCCACGGCCAGCTCGTAAACGCGACCAATACCGAAATCCTTGTCCGCAACCAGGGTTCCACTGACCACGACCGCATCGCCCACCTCAGCGGAATCCTGGCTGATGACTGTCAGATCCTTGTCCGAACCACTGCCGTCCTGAACATGGAACCAGTTTTTGCCCATAATGTTCGGAGTGAATTTGATGACCCTTGCCCGAAGTCTGACCGGCTTGCCGATAAAGTCCTGTTTCCCGGTGAACAATTCGCTGATGGTCTGTCCCCCTTGAATTCTTTCAACGCCCGAGCAATCGACAGACGACGGGGAACCGGCACCATTCATATCGGGAATTGAAGGCATTTTGGAAGTCCTGGACATCGCCGGCGCGGTGATCGCCCCGGCTGCTCCGGCCACATCGGCTTCAGTCAACACTCCGGCGACAAAAAACACCCTCTCAAAAGTCCGGTTCAACCTTTTGCTGTAAAAATCAACCATCAATCTTCCCTCCGGAACAACAACCTCAGCACCCGTCTGAACCTCGAACTGAGGCGCCGCCACCCAAACTCCGCCCGCATCAGTCTGAACCTCGATATAGGTAAAGCTGCCCGCCTCCAGGACCTGCAGAACGGGTCCCTTAATCCGCGGCGAAGTCGCCGCCGTCTGCATATCGGGGTGTCCGTCAGGTCTGGCGGCATTCGAAGGCTTCTTGTCCTCGCATCCTGTCAAAAACGCCAGAACCAGTATTCCCATGAATAGAGTTAATCCTGTTTTTTTCACACAAGCCTCCCAGCTCGATCCTGCGTTAAACGGATTTTCACGTCCGGAAAAATCCGTTATGAATTAAAACAGACTTAAATATTGCGTTTCTACCAACTGCTTCGCACCTTGACTCCTCCGGCGCTCAGAAAGGATTTGATCTCGGCAATGCTGTAAGTGCCGAGGTGGACCATGGATGCGATCAGGACCGCATCGGCCCTGCCCTGAGTGAGTGCTTTAAGAAGATGTTCCGGAACGCCGGCACCGCCTGAAGCAATGACAGGAATATCCACACTGGTTGAAATCATTTCGGTCAACTGCAGCTCGTAACCGTCCTGGGTGCCATCTGCATCAATGGAATTGAGGCAGATCTCGCCTGCTCCGAGCTCCTGCGCCTTTTGCGCCCATTGCAGGGCATCCAGACCGGTATAAACCCGTCCGCCATCGATAACGATCTCATAACCGGAAGGTGTCTTCCGGGTCTTTTCGACCTTTTTGGCATCCATTCCCAGAACGATGCACTGGTTCCCAAAGATTCTGGCGCCCTGGGAGATGATCCGGGGATCTCTCACCGCGGCGGAATTGACGCTGACCTTCTCGGCGCCGGCCAGAAGCACCTGACGCATGTCCTCCACCGATCCGATTCCCCCGCCCACCGAAAACGGAATAAATATGGTTTCGGCCACCCTTCGAACCACATCAATCATGATGCCACGTTTTTCATGGGAAGCCGTAATATCATAGAAAACCAGTTCATCGGCCCCGCTTTCATAATAGAAACGAGCCATATCAACGGGATCACCGATGTCCACATTGTCCTCGAACCTGACCCCCTTGGTGGTTTTTCCTTCCCGCACGTCCAGACAGGGTATGATGCGCTTGCTTAGCATGGTGCCCACTTGCAGAAATTCTCAAGAATTTTCAAACCGGGTCTTCCGCTTTTTTCAGGATGGAACTGGGTGGCAATCAGATTCCGCTCACCGATCACCGAAGCGAAGTTCAAACCGTATTCGGTCAGCGCCAATGCATGACGGCCCTCGTCTGGATCCGGATAATACCCGTGTACAAAATAGAATTCATCGGCATCGCGCACATCGGCCAGCACCGGATGCCCGGATCGGACCTGAATGCTGTTCCACCCCATGTGGGGAATTTTCAGCCGGCTTCCGTCCGAATCGAAAATATATTGAAATGCGCGCACCGTTCCCGGAATCAGGCCCAGACAGGATGTCTGATCCTCCTCACTGAACCCCATGATGATCTGAGTTCCCAGGCATATGCCCAGAATGGGTTTTCCTTCAGCAAACGCCCGGGCAAGTGCATGATGAAGGCCAAGTCTCCTGAGGCTTTCCATGGCCGCTCCGGCGGCTCCGACCCCGGGGAAAATAATGCGATCCGCGTTTTGAATCTCATCGATATTCTGCGTCACCGCGCACCGATACCCGATGTGGGCCACGGCGCGCGCCACACTGGTTAAATTGCCTGCTTCATAATCAACAATTGCTATCATATTCGACATCATCAGATTCGTTGAGCGATCTCTTCACCCATCAATAGCGGATTATCCAACCCGGCCTTTGGCCGCTTCCCACAATTGGTCCAGCTGCCCGGCCGTAAAGGAAGCCATGGGTTTTCCGCTCTCGAATACCTGTTTTTCGAGATATTTGAATCGTTTTTCAAATTTTCTGATCGCGCCGCTCAAAGCGGTTTCAGGATGGATATTGGCAAAGCGGGCTACATTGACCAGAGCAAAAAGAACATCACCGTATTCCTCGCCGGCCTTATCCGATGGCGGCCCGCTCAGTTCGGCTTTTAACTCGTTCCACTCCTCTTCAACCTTATGCATGACTCCGGAAATATCGTCCCAGTCAAAACCCGACCGGGCGGCCCGCTCGGAAATCTGACTGGCCCGCAACAACGCGGGAAGACGGGAGGGTACCGAGTCCAGAACCGACACGACACCCGGATGCTTTTCCGTCTTTTTGATCTCGTGCCAGCGTTGTTTCACCTCGTCGGCGCTCGCAACCCGGTCGTTTCCAAAAACATGGGGATGCCGGCGAATCATCTTTTGTGAACTTCCCTCGACTACGCCCTGCAAACCGAACCGCCCCTGTTCTTCAAACAAATGGACCAGAAAAACAATCAGGAACAGAACATCGCCGAGTTCTTCGCGAATATGCTCAAAATCCCCGGATTCAACGGCATCCAGCAGTTCGTAAACCTCTTCGACCAGATACCGGACCATGGTCTGAGGGGTTTGCTTCCTGTCCCAGGGGCATCCGTCCTTCCCTCTCAAGGCTTTTACCAATTCGAAAAGCGGTCCTATCCCATAACAATCACCGCTGGCCTTTAATTTTTCCAAACCTTTTTCAACTCTCCTATCTTAACGGCAATCTGCTCTTTAAGCTCTTTGGGAACCACCCTGGCCATCGTTTCCGACACCCGGGTCGCATAAGGCGCCAATAAAGACTCTTTGATAATCGGCGCCCCTTTGGGCAGAAAAGCCGTCAAGGAAAATATGATCACACAGGAAATCAGAACGCCCTTGAGAATGCCGAAGCCCGCGCCCGTGATGCGATCCGTCCATCCAAGGAAGGCAATGTTGAGCAGATACTTGACGACGATGCCGACAATACTGACGATGATCAATACAGCGCAGAACAGCAGCAGGAAACTTAAAATATTCTGAATAGATGTGTCGCTGATCCACTGTGCCAGGAAATGGGCCAGTTTTTGATAATAGCTGTAAGCTACATAAAAACCGCCTAGAACCCCGATGATGCCGGAAACCTCTTTGATCAATCCCCTGAATATGCCCCGGACAAGACAATAGCCCAGAATAACGATGATGACGATGTCAAGCAGATTCATGGCGCACCTTCATCCTGTTTTATGAGACCCGGTGAAAGGGCAATTTTTCAAAATAACGACTCCGCAGCGAAGGTTTCATCTAACCATTTGATTTTTAAAGAATGATTTGTAACCCATTAACAGAGCGTCAGGGCGGAGTCAAGCAATTTTTCCGACCTGTGCGCCTGCCAAATGGCGTTTGCATTCGTTGAAAAAGGTATGATATGAGGATATTGAATAATCCAGTGGAATCGAACTCTAACTTATACGGAAAATTGATGAGCCATTCGGATTCGACGCAATCACAATTGGAATTTCCGGATATTCAGCTGACCCGGCAGTTGTTCGGAGAGCGCAACAGCCATCTGCAGAGAATTTCGGATGCTCTTGAAATCGGCATTCATGCCCGTGGCAACACGGTGTTTCTGTCCGGAGATCCCATTACCGTGCGGCTGGCGGAGCTGGTATTGAACCAGCTTTACGGGCTGATCGAAGCCGGCTATCCATTATATCCCAATGATATTGATTATGCGGTACGGCTGCTCAGCGGCGATGATCGCATTGATCTGAAAAAGATTTTTCTGGATACGGTCTACATTACCGCCAAGAAGCAGGCCATTGCGCCCAAAAGCCCGAGTCAGAAGGAATACATCGATGCGATGCGGCGCTTTGACATTGTATTCGGCATCGGACCAGCGGGAACCGGAAAAACCTATCTGGCCATGGCCATGGCGGTGGCGGCGCTTTCAAAAAAAATCGTCAACCGTATCATCCTCACCCGCCCGGCTGTGGAAGCCGGAGAGGCGCTGGGGTTTCTTCCCGGCGACCTTTCCGAAAAGGTCGACCCGTATCTCAGGCCTCTTTACGACGCCCTGCACGACATGATTCGTTTCGAAAAGGTTTCGGCCCTTCTGCAGCAGGGCGTAATTGAGGTGGCACCCCTGGCGTTCATGCGGGGCCGTACTCTCAACGATTCTTTTGTCATACTGGACGAGGCCCAGAATACGACTTCCGAACAGATGAAAATGTTTCTGACCCGTATCGGATTCAGCTCCAAGGCGGTCATCACCGGCGACATCACTCAGATCGATCTGCCCGCGCAAAAAACATCGGGCCTGGTTGAAGCCAAAAAAATACTTCAGGAAGTCCCCGGCATCCAATTCGTATTTTTTTCAAAAACCGATGTGGTGCGTCATCATCTGGTTCAGAAAATTATCAAAGCCTATGAGGAATATGAAGCAGACGGCAAAAATTGACGGTTACCCGCGACAGGCTGTAAACGGAATCCGCCGCGAGGCAACCGTTTTTGAACTCATTCCGATCAACCGGTACGGGCTTGGAATGCTTCGTGCGGCTGCCGCTGTCTTGCTCATGCGAGGCACTGGTTTGATGCCGCATTTCAGATTCCGATCCTCTATTACGCCAGCGTTTGAGCCCGCTTCAGAATTTGAACCATGAGCGGTGATAAAAACAAATTATCAATCCACAGGCTTCTGATTTCTTCCCAAACCGCACGATGGGTGATCCTGGTTCTGGTCACCGCCGTGTTTGCGCTCATACTCTACCCCAACCTGGTCATTCCCAGACAATCATACAAGGTCGGCGATATTGCGGAACGCAACATCAAGGCGCCGTTTGATTTTTTTATCGAAGACCAGCCGGCAACCGAAGCCAGACGTCGCCAGATGATCGATACGCAGATGACGGTATACGACCACAACACAGCTCTGGCCGGAAAAATCAGCCGACAGGTCAACCAGGTCTTTGAGGATATTCGCATTGCTATCGAACAGGCCTCAGCCGAGGTTCAGGAAGAAGCGGTACAGGCGGCTTCGGTATCCGAAATGATATGGGCCATGAAGGAGGAATTTGAAGTCGGCTTGGGCATTCCCATAGATCGGGACGCCTACCGCCTTCTTGAAGCAGAAAAATTTTCCCCGGAAATCGATCGCCTGATTATCAGAATTTTAATGGAAATCATGAAAAACGGCGTCGTATCCAGCAAGGAAATCCTCATCAAAGAATCCGAAATGGGAATGATCCTTCGGGATCTGTCGTCCAAAACCGAAACCGTCGTTCAGAATCCAAAAAATTTCTACGGTCTGGATCAGGCGAAATCCATGGTCCAAACGATCGGTCTGCCTTATCTGGTCGGCCTAAACCAGGGACTGCAAAAATTAATCATCGAATTCACTCAGAACCTGATTCAGCCCAACATCACCTTGAACCGGAGCGAAACCGAGGATCGCAGAAAAACGGCCGCCGAAGAGGTAAAGCCCATCCTTTACCAGATAAAGGCCGGAGAAATGCTGATCCGGGAAGGCGAACGCGTTACCGAACTTCAGCGCCTGAAACTGCAAACGCTTCAGGACCGCACCCGCCAAAAGCAGGTCGTCTTGAGCAGCCTCGGCTCGGTAACGATCATTTTATGCCTTCTGGTGATCATCTATATCATGCATCTTCAAAACGAACCCCGGTTTTCAAGAGACCCCAACCGCAATCTGATCTTCATTTCCACGGTACTGATCGCTTTCGTGTTTCTTGCCCGAATATCGGTGGGCCTGTCCGATGCACTGACTCAGGGCACCGCTATTCCTTTTCCGGCCAGATCCCTGTACTACGGCATTCCGATGGCTGCCGCCTCCATGACGGTCTGTCTGTTCCTCGGGCTTTCAATCGCCATTCCCTTTTCCATGGCGCTGTCCGTCTGCGGCGCCGTCCTGTTTCAAAACAAGTTTGAGATATTTCTCTATTTTCTGCTCAGCAGCACCATGGCGGCCTACTGGATACGGGACTGCCGCGAACGCAAGGTCTTTATCGGCGCAGGGGTCAGGCTCGGGTTTCTCAACCTCGTGCTGGTGACGGCAATCAATATCTATCTGGCTGAAGTCGGCGGCCTGAAAATGCTGTGGGACTGGGCTTTTGCGTTTTTAGGCGGACTGGGCGCCGGCATTGTCACCGCCGGGCTTGCACCCCTGGTGGAGATCGCCTTCGGATATACAACGGACATCACCCTGCTGGAACTGGCGAACCTGGACAGACCCATTCTGCGCAGACTCATGATCGAAGCGCCGGGAACCTATCATCACAGCATGGTGATCGGGTCCATGGTAGAGGCGGCCGCTTCGGCCATCGGCGCCAATCCGATTCTCGCCAAGGTCTGCGGCTATTATCATGACATCGGCAAAATCAAAAAACCGCTTTATTTTGTCGAAAACCAATTCGATGGCATCAACCGGCACGACAAGCTGGCGCCTTCCATGTCGGCCCTCATTCTGATCGCCCATGTCAAAAACGGTGTGGAAATGGCCACGGAAAACAGGCTCGGCCGAATGATCATCGACACCATCCGTCAGCACCACGGCACCAGCCTGATTCGCTTTTTCTATGAAAAGGCCAAAAAGCTCAAAGGCGATGATTCCGTGAAAATCGATGATTTCCGGTATCCCGGCCCCAGACCCCAGACCAAGGAGGCCGGACTTGTCATGCTGGCCGATGTGGTTGAAGCCGCCTCGCGGACCCTTGAAAATCCGACCCCGTCCAGAATCCAGGGGCTGGTCCAGAACCTGATCAACAAGATCTTTGCCGACGGGCAGCTGGACGATTGCGAACTGACGCTGAAAGACCTTCACAACATCGCCCAGAGCTTCAACAAGATTCTCAACGGCATCTACCACCACCGGATCGAATATGCCGAGCCTCAGACGCCGGCCAACGGAAAGCCCAAAGATGCAAGTACTGATCGACAACCGGCAAAACAGGCACAAAATGCCCCTAAGGAAGATACGACGGACAGCCAGGGCCATCTTAAACGCCTTGGAGTGCCCCGAAGGTGAGCTGTCCATCGTGATCGTCGATGATTCACAGATCGCCGAACTAAACCTTCGGTATCTCAACCGTCAGGGTCCGACCAACGTCATTGCCTTTCCGATGCGGGAGGGCGAGTTTTCCGATATTTCTCCCGAACTTCTCGGGGATGTGGTCATATCGGCGGATACTGCGCAGAAAGAGGCGGATGATCAGGAAACCACCCTCGAAAAACGGTTTAATGAACTTCTGATCCACGGCATCCTCCACATTTTTGGCTACGACCATGAAAAGGATGAAACCCGGGCTTTTGAGATGGAACAAAAAAGCCGGGAGCTGATGCAGATCATCGAAAAAGCATTATGAGCCAATCTCTCTGCATCATTGCCGAAGACCTTTCTGAAACCCTGCATCTGGCCGAAACCATCGGAAAACACATCAAGTCCGGACTGGTTCTGGCCCTGATCGGCGATCTGGGAAGCGGAAAAACCGCCTTTGTTCAGGGACTGGCCCGCGGCCTTCAGGTCCCTGAAGATTATTACGTCACCAGTCCCACATTTACATTGATCAACGAATACCCCGGCCGCCTGCGCCTGTTTCATGTGGATCTGTACCGCATCGAAGATGCATTTGAATTTGAAGATACCGAACTGGCCGAACTCATCCGCCCCGATTCCGTTCTGGCCATCGAATGGGCCGAACGGCTCAGTTCGAACTTTCTGAAAGATTATCTGGAGGTTCGCTTCGAAATTCTGTCGGAGACGTCCAGAAAAATCCTTCTAACAGGATATGGACTTGACGCGCAAAATCTGTTAAAGAATTTCGATCCTTGCCAGATCATTTAACACAGTAAAAATTCAGAATGCGGGGGGACAATGAGCCTGATTGTTCAGAAATACGGGGGAACCTCGGTCGCCGATCTCGACAGGATCCGCAATGTGGCCCGGCGGGTGGCCAGAATCTTTGAAGCTGGAAATGATGTGGTGGTCGTGCTCTCCGCCATGGCGGGGGTGACCGACAAAATCATCGAGTTGGCGCATCAGGCCAGTCCGAATCCGACCAAACGCGAACTGGACGTTCTGCTGGCGACCGGCGAGCAGACGACCGCCGCCCTGCTCACCATGGTACTGAATGCGATGAACCTTCCGGCCCAGTCGCTGCTCGGATTTCAGGCGCGGGTTCTTACGGATCAGACCTATGGAAACGCCCGGATACACGAAATCGATGCGACCCGTATTCAGAAGCTGCTCTCCGAGCGAAAAATCGTCGTGGTCGCCGGCTTTCAGGGCTGTGACGCCAACGGCAACATCACCACCCTGGGACGGGGGGGATCCGACACCACGGCCGTGGCCATTGCCTCGGCCATCAAGGCGGACAGCTGCGAAATATACACCGACGTGGACGGAGTGTACACGGCGGATCCGAACATCTGCAAAACCGCCCGGAAACTGTCCCGAATCACCTATGACGAAATGATGGAAATGGCAAGTCTGGGCGCCAAGGTGCTTCAAATTCGATCCGTGGAATTTGCAAAAAAATACAATGTACCGGTTCATGTCCGATCATCATTCAGCGAGGAGGAAGGGACGATGGTTGTCAGCACGGATGCCGAAATGGAAAAGCTGGTGGTTACCGGCGTGACCTATAACAAGAAGGATGCCAGAATCACTCTGACAAGAGTGCAGGACAAGCCCGGAATCGCTTCCAGAATTTTTACGCCCATCGCCGATGCCGGCATTCTCGTCGATATGATCATTCAGAACACCCGTTCCGAAGGCCTGACCGATCTCACCTTTACCGTGTCCAAGGCGGATTTTCAGCAGGCCATGGATATCGAACGGAAGGTGGCCGAAGAAATCGGCGCGGAATCGGTAATAGGCGACGAAAACATCGCCAAGGTCTCGGTGACCGGCGTTGGCATGCGAAACCATTCGGGAGTGGCTTCCAAAATGTTTACCGCCCTTGCGAAGGAAAACATCAATATCCTGATGATCAGCACATCCGAAATCAGGATATCCTGCGTCATTGAAGAAAAGTACGCCGAGCTTGCCGTACGGGTGCTCCACAACGCCTTCGGCCTGGATAGAATCTGACCGCATCTCAGGCAAACGGTTTTGCGGGAAACGCCTGATTCGAATTGACCGCAAAACCGCCCGAAAAACATGAAAGAATTCAGCCCTGATCAACTCATTCTGATCGTTGTTCTGGCGGTTCTCATCGCAGGTCTCTGTTTTTACCGGCAGCTTTGTCCCTGAACCCGGCCTGTTGCCGGCAATGCGGCCTGAATTTCCGATGCGATTCGAACAGCCGCCTTGACCGGATCTTCGGCATTCCGAATGGGCCTTCCGATCACCAGATAATCCGAACCGTTCTGAACGGCCTCTTCGGGCGTTGCAAGACGCTTCTGATCATCGGCTCCCGCCTGCCACGAGGGACGGATACCCGGCGTCACGGCGATAAATTCCGGCCCAAGGCGCTTCTTGATCGACCCGACTTCCAGCGCCGAGCAGACCACGCCTGCGCATCCGGCCGTCTGCGCCATGGCGGCCCGTTTTATCACCAGTTCAAGTATATTGTCCGCATAAGCGGGTTCAAATCCGGCCTGACGGATATCCGAACCCGAAACACTGGTTAAAACCGTGACCCCAAGAACGCCCACCTTGCCTGCCCCGCCCTGAACCGCGGCCTTAAGCATGGCCGGAGACTCTCCGCAGTGAACCGTCGTCAGGTCAACCCCCAGATTCGCAATCCGCTCCATGGTTCTGCAAACCGTTACCGGTATGTCGTGAAGCTTCAAATCCAGAAAAATCCGGGCCGCACCGGCTCTTCGAATCATCCTGATAATTTCCGGCCCGGACTCGACAAAGAGCTCCAGACCGACCTTGAACATTCCCACATGGGGGGAAAGCATCTCGACCCAGGTTTCCGCCTCCCGAGCCGAAGCCACATCCAGGGGAAACACGATATATTCCGAAGCTCGTCGCATATGACACCTCGTGCGTATAAAACATTAAACCGTCCGGTTTGAATCTCCTGTCGGCGCCGGCCGGTATCGACGACACAGCAAAAATCTTGGCCGGACCGGTCAACTTGCCGGATCCGCCTGATAGGCGGAATCATCGTTTCATGCGCCTTACATAACCCAGTTCGCCCTGTCCGGAAAGAAAATTTTAACGCGGCTTTGGCGTGCAGCCGCAACGGCTAAAATTAGCCCCCCCTTCCACAAGCCTATAAATCTATTGAAATTTTTATAATTAAAATGCTATGAAGATACTTTAATCTGATTAACGGGCCGTATTTCATAAAGATCATGGTGAATCTGAACTCATTTCATGTTGCCGCTGGAAGTCTGTATGTCGACAAATCCCAGCCGACTGAGGCGTACGCCCTTCTGGGAACCTGCGTCGGCGTGACCCTGCATGCTCCGGAAGCCGCAATGAGCGGAATGATCCATCTGCTCCTTCCCGATTCGACACAGGCGGCTGGAAAATGCCAGCCCGAACGCTACGCCACAACGGGACTTCCGATTCTGCTGAACCATTTTTTGAAAGCCGGAATTCAACCCGAGAGCCTGAAAGCCTGCATCGCGGGCGGCGCCATCATCGGTCCGGTCAATAAAATCGACCTTCGTCTGGATATCGGCGGCCGCACGGTTGAAGCCGTAAACGCCTTTCTCAAAAACGCCCGAATTCCGGTTGAAAAATCCGAAACCGGCGGCTATATCACCCGGCGGCTGACGCTGAACATGCAAAACGGAAACAGCAGCATCGAACCGGCTTTTCTTCAAACAAGTCCGGCTCAGGGAAACGTCTGCATAATCACTCGTGACCGGATCATTCGGATCATGGAAACACTTCGGCCCATTCCTCAGATTGCGCTCAAAATTCTCAGGCACTTTGGTGAAGACGCCTGCGATTTGCGGACCGTGGCCACGGAGGTTCAGAAAGACCAGGTATTGAGCGCAAAAACCTTAAAACTGTGCAACTCATCGCTGTTTTTCCATAACACACCCGTTGAATCCATTGTTCAGGCACTTATTCTGCTGGGATGGAACGAGTTTTCCAAGCTTGTGATTTCGGTCTGCGTTGAGGATCAGTTCTCTCCACCCAGCCAGGGATATTCACTGTGCAAGGGAGGATTGTATTATCATGCTCTGGCCGTTGCCGTCATTTCCGAAGAACTGGCGCACCATACCGGTCAGGCGGATCCCATCACCGCCTATATCGCTGGACTGCTCCATGACATCGGAAAGGTGGTGCTGGATCAGTGCGTGGCATCCAGCCATCCAATTTTTTATCGAACAATTCATAAAACAGGGCTGCCGGCCGAGAAGGTTGAAAAAGAGCTCTTCGGCATCGATCATTGCGAGGCCGGAAGCTGGCTGGCCAAATCATGGATGCTTCCAGAAACGCTTCAGGAAGCGATCCGATGCCATCACGCCCCGCAGCTTGCCGGACGCCACGACAAACTGGTCAATATCGTTCATATGGCCAATTTGCTGGCCGGAGGATTCGACCCCACGCTCAAAACCCAGCCCGCGGATACGCAGAATCTTCGACAGCATCTGGAAAAGATCGGCTGCAATATAGAAAAGTTTGCCGAACTGGTGGACCTGATACCCGGAGAACTGCTGGCGTTAACACGCTGAAAGCGCTTCACGAAAGGCTTGAAACGATAAAAGATAAATTTATGAGCGTCGATGAAAAAGATCATTTATTGCTGAAGCGGCTGCCGGGCATCGATCACATACTGGATTTGATGGAAAAAGAAGATTTTTTCCGCGATATTCCCCGCTCCGTACGCCTTCAATGCGGCCGGAAGACCGTCGCCGGCCTCAGGGCCGATATTCTTTCGGGTCAGAAGCGGATATCCGAAGCGGATCTCACCGACGAAGGCATTCTTCAAAGCGTTCGGAACATCGCGCATGAGGCCATGAAACCCAGACTGGTGCGCACGATCAACGCCACCGGAGTGGTCCTGCACACCAATATGGGACGCTCTCTGCTGTGCCGGGACGCGGTCGCCAATATGGCAACCGTTGCCGCCCATTATTCAAATCTTGAGTTCGATCTTTCCTCCGGCAAACGCGGATCGCGCTACAGCGCCGTGGAAGAGATTCTTTGCGAGCTTTCCGGCTCCGAAGCCGCCATGGCGGTCAACAACAACGCCGGAGCGGTGCTTCTGTGCCTGGATACCCTAGCCAGGGGCAAAAACGTCATCGTTTCCCGGGGCGAACTGGTGGAAATCGGCGGCGCTTTCAGAATACCGGACGTAATGGCCAAAAGCGGGGGCATTCTCAAGGAGGTCGGCACCACCAACCGCACCCATCTCAAGGATTATGAACTGGCCATTGACAGTGAAACCGCCCTGGTGCTCAAGGTCCATACCAGCAATTACGCGGTAGTGGGCTTCACCGCCTCGGTTTCCCTCAAGGAACTCGTGGCGCTGGGCAAGGCATACCGGCTGCCGGTCATGGAAGATCTGGGAAGCGGAACCCTGATCGATTTTTCAAAATACGGCATGAGACCCGAACCCACGGTTCAGCAGTCCATCTCCGACGGCGCAGACCTGGTGACCTTCAGCGGAGACAAGCTGCTCGGAGGCCCCCAGGCGGGCATCATCGTAGGCAGGGCAAGTCTGCTGGAAGAGATCAAAAAAAATTCGCTGACCCGGGCCCTTCGCATCGACAAGCTGACCCTGGCGGCACTGGAAAGCACCCTGAGACTGTACCGGAATAAATCCAAGGCCTTAACCGAGATTCCGACGCTGCGCATGCTGACATGCCCGATCGATACGATCCGCGCCCGTGCACAACAACTTCACGAAATATTGCAGGCCATCGGCGATTCGAGGCTTCAGCTCAGTCTCTGCGACCGGGCCTCCCGGGTTGGCGGCGGCGCCTTTCCTCTGGAAGAACTGCCGAGCCGATGCGTCGGCATTCGCATCACGGGAATGCCGGTCAACGCCTTTGAAAAACGAATGCGTCTCGGCAATCCGCCCGTCATCGGAAGAATCGAGGAGGATATATGGATGATGGATTTGAGAACCGTGCAGGACGAAGAGCTGGCGCTCATCAGAGACGCCGTGGAAAAGGCTTTGAGGAGGAACGAACCATGACGGAAAATCAGCGCGGTTTGTCCGGAAGCCGAGGCGCGGCCGGGCAGTTTCTGCTGTTTCAAACCGGAAAAGCGCAGTCCGGATACCGGCCTTTTAACGTGGATTGCACGGAACCTCGAAAATCCATAGAAATGCCTTTGGATACGTGTTTTACTCAGACCGCCGTGGATCGTCTTCGAAAGGTAAAGCGTTTCAGCGCCATGGCAATCCGCGTGGATGATTTTGATCCGCAATCGGCAGACTGTGTCGATTTCTTCCGGCAGGCGGCCGAAGCAGCGGAAACCGTCTGCGAAGCCCAAAACGGCCTGTGCGGCCGAATCGCTCCTGGATGGATCGGATGCTTTTTTCCGAAAAAAAACCCGAAAACGTGTGAACAAATTGCCAAAGCCATTCGAAATGCCGTTTCCGTTCAGAAACAGCATTCCATCACCATCGGAATCGCACAATTCCCGACCCTGAACTATTCCGGAATGGAGATACTGGAAAATGCGCGCAAGGCCGTGTTTCACGCCGAATTTTTCGGCCCGGACAGCACGACATGTTTTGATGCGGTCAGCCTGAATATCAGCGGAGACAGGCATTATCAGGACGGAAATATTCAGGGCGCCATTGACGAATTCAAACGCGCTCTATCAATGGATCCGGGCAATGTCAATGTTCACAATTCCCTGGGCGTCTGCTACGCGGTTCTGGGAGAGCTGGACAAGGCGCTTGAGGAATTCCGTACCGCCCTTGACCTGGATGCCGCCGAAATGATGGCCGCTTACAACTGCGGCCTGGTGCATTATTTACAGAAATCCTATGAAAAATCACTGGAATTTTTCCTTCTGGCGGAGCGCCTAGGCAACGGCGTGTTCGAGACGGCCTTTCAGCTGGGACGAACCTTCCTGGAGCTGAAAAGAACCGAAGAAGCCATCGATTGTTTCGAAAAGGCCCTGCGGCGAAACTCCGATTCAGCGCCGGCCAGCCGTTATCTGGCGGAAGCCTGCGTTCTGGATGGAAGGTTTGAGGCCGCCGTGAACGCCTATCGCACCGCAGCTAAAAAGAACCCCAACGATGCCGAGTCCCTGTCGGCCCTGGGAGCGCTTTTAAACCAAGAGAACAAGGATCCGGAAATCGCCGCACTATTCTGCCGGCAAAGTGTTCGCATTTCACCGGAAAACGGTCTTTTCTGGGAGCGTCTGGGCCGGGTATGCCTGAATCAGCAACGCTATGAAGAGGCCCGCGATGCCCTGAAGCGCGCCGCCGATCTGGGTCGGGACTGTCAGGACGATCTGAAAAAAATTCCGGACCTCGAGCCGGCAGAAACGCCCCAGGATATATCTGGTTCATGAAAACCCAATGGCATCGGTTCAGCATCTCCTTCCGCTCAGCAGGATGCATCGGGGCCTTCGCGCCGGCCTGCATTTTAGGGTTTTCTTCCGGCCCGATTCGGTGTAGGTAATCTGGATTATTTTCAGGAAAAGAGGCGTTAAAGGAGTGAAACATGCCGATTTATGAATACCGATGCAATGCATGCGGAAGGGACTTCGAATGCCTGGTCACGGGGAATTACGAACCGGAATGTCCGAAATGTCAAAGCAGAGACCTCACCCGGACGATGTCTGCATGCGGATTTGTCAGCAAGGGAAAAGGCGGTCAAACGGTTAAATCGACTGCATCCGCCTGCGCGGGTTGCAGCGCGTCAACGTGTGCGAGTTGTAAACACTGATGGAAACACATATCAAGATCGGAACCCGGGGAAGCCAGCTGGCCCTGTGGCAGGCCAACTGGGTTAAATCCAGACTGGAGGCAATCTATACCGGCCTGAGCGCCGAACTGGTGATCATCAAAACCAGGGGAGATAAGATTCTGGATGTACCGCTGGCAAAAGTCGGCGGAAAGGGGCTGTTCGTCAAGGAGATCGAACAGGCCATACTGGAGAAACACGTCGACCTGGCCGTTCACAGCATGAAGGACATGCCGGCCGAAATCCCTGACGGACTTTGCATCGGCGCGGTTCCGGAGCGGGAAACACCCTGCGATGCACTAATTTCCGGAGAGGGCCTGACCTTAAGCGAGCTGCCCCTGGGAGCATGCATCGGAACGAGCAGTTTAAGACGCGCGGCCCAGCTCAAGCATATCCGTCCGGATGTTTCGATCGTCACTTTGCGTGGGAATCTTGACACCCGTCTGAAAAAACTGGAAACCGGCGGTCTCGATGCCATCATTCTGGCTGCGGCCGGGGTGAAACGCCTGAATTTTGAAAACCGGATCACCGAATACCTGGATGAAAGCATCATGCTGCCCGCGGTCGGCCAGGGGGCCCTGTGCATTGAAATGCGGGAAAACGACCCCAGAGTGGCGCCTCTGGTTCATTCCCTGAACCATCCGGAAACGCGGCAGGTGGTTCTTGGAGAGCGGGCATTTCTGAGACGTCTGGAAGGGGGATGCCAGGTTCCCATTGCCGCACATGGAAAAATCGAAAACGGAACGCTCCTCCTGCACGGAATGGTCGCGGATCTGGACGGCGCACAGGTAATCCGGACCCGGGTGTCCGGACCTGCCGAATCATCGGAAAGTCTTGGCATCGAACTTGCAGAAAAGTTGCTGTCCATGGGAGCCCAACCCTTATTGGATACTCTGAAAGCCATGAACCATGACAACGAGTAAAGGCAAGGTTTATCTGGTCGGCGCCGGTCCCGGCGATCCGGGGCTCATTACGGTCAAGGGCCGGGAATGCATCGCACTGGCCGATGTGGTCATTTATGATTATCTGGCATCGCCCGGCCTGCTGAAATTTGCCCGCAGGGACGCCGAACTGATCTATGTGGGGAAAAAAGGGGGCGATCATACCCTGCCCCAGGACGGCATCAACGCCCTGATCGTGGAAAAAGCATTGGGCGGCCGGATCGTCACCCGCCTGAAAGGCGGAGATCCTTTTATATTCGGTCGCGGCGGAGAGGAGGCCGAGGCTTTGATTCAAGCCGGCATCGGTTTTGAGGTGGTGCCGGGCGTCACGTCGGCCATCGCGGCCCCGGCCTATGCCGGTATTCCCCTGACCCACCGGGATTTCACCTCCACCCTGGCATTCATCACCGGCCATGAGAACCCGGCCAAGGAAAAATCCAGCATCAACTGGGCATCTCTGGCCAGGGGTATCGGCACGCTCGTTTTTCTCATGGGCGTCAAGAATCTCCCCAACATCGTCGGCCGGCTGCAGGAAAACGGAATGCCGCCGGGCACTCCCGTGGCCCTGGTCCGATGGGGCACCACGCTTCAGCAGCAGACCGTTACCGGAACTTTGGCCGACATCGTGGAACGCGTCCGAAAGGCTGGCCTCAAGGCGCCGGCCATTACCGTGGTCGGCAAGGTGGTCAACCTTCGCCGGACCATGCAGTGGTTCGAAACCCGCCCCCTGTTCGGCAGAACCATCATTGTCACCCGGGCCCGGGAACAGGCCAGCGATCTGGTCGAATCCCTCTCGAATATGGGTGCCGAATGCCTGGAATGCCCCACCATCGAGATCGCTCCTCCGGAAGACTGGAGCTTGCTGGATACGGCCCTCGACAATCTGGCCGAATATGCCTGGCTGGTCTTCACCAGCGTCAACGGCGTCCACTTTTTCTTTCAGCGGCTGTTTGCGTCCGGCCGAGACGTCCGGTCCCTGGGCGCCGTAAAAACGGCCTGCATCGGACCGGCAACTGCCCAGCGTCTTCTGGACTTCGGTTTGAACACCGACATTGTTCCGAAAACCTACCGGGCCGAGTCGGTGGTCGAGGCCTTTGCCGGTCAGCCGGTTTCCGGAAAGCGCATTCTGCTTCCCAGGGCGGCCGAGGCGCGTCCCGTACTTCCCTTGGAACTCGAAAAGATGGGTGCCCGGGTCGATGAAATTCCCGTCTACCAGACCCGTCCGGTTGTGGAAAATGCGGAAATGCTGGCGGACCGGTTGACGGAAGGGACGGTAGACATGGTCACCTTCACCAGTTCGTCGACCGTCAGAAATTTCCACGCGATGCTGCCCGATGACAGGCGGCAGGAGCTGATGCGGGGAGTCGCCGTGGCATGTATCGGCCCGATCACCGCCGATACGGCCCGGGAACTTGGATTCGATGTTCATATCATCGCAAAATCCTATACGATTCCGGGATTGTGTCAGGTTATTCTGGAATATTTTAAAAATAAGGTTTATAAGGATTAAAATTAAAAAACAGTTCCCCCTGCGCCCTGATATGCATTCGCCGAAGGGAATCGAACAGACAAGGATCCATGGACAATTCTTTTCGCATTGAATTTGGAAAACCCGATCTTCCCGAACTGACCCGGAACAACACGGTGGTGGATCTGCATTTTCACTCCCGGCATTCCGACGGCGCCAACACCATACCAGAGATTGCGGACCAGGCGCGCGCACTCGGCATCGGCGTGGCAATGACCGACCACAACGATATTCAGGGCGCGGTTGAGATGGACGCATACCCGGACGTTCTCAACATTCCGGGCATCGAGGTCACCGCCCGGGAAGGGTCGCACCTGCTGATCTACTTTTACCGGCTCGCGGATCTCGAAAAATTTTATCTCTGGGACATCGCCCCGTACATGGGGTCCGACCTGATGAGCTCGATCGATCTGGAAATGGAAGAAATCATTCAAAGGGCCAGACGTTTCGAGACCGTCATCATCTTTCCCCACCCTTATTCCGCGGCCTATACCGGCGTATGCAACCTGCAGTTTTCCATGGAGCGGCGCAGCGAGCTGTTTGCCATGGCCGACGGCGTGGAAGCGATCAATTCGGAAAATCTTAAAAAATGGAATCTGCAGTGCGCCGTTCTGGGCTTAAACCTGTCCAAGGCGATCACCGGCGGCAGCGACGGTCACACCCTGCATCAGCTCGGCAAGGTGGTTAACTTCGCTGCGTGCGCCCCGACACGCAGGGCCTTTCTGGATGCGGTAAAAAAAGGAGAAACACGGGTGATCGGCAAGGAGGGCAATCTCTTTTGCAAGGTGAGATCCAATGGAATGAAGCTGAAAACCAGCATCAAACATTATCCGGACCTGATGGGAAAAAACCTCAGATACGGATGCATAATGATCCATTCAAAATCCCGTGAGATTAAAAACGCGATCAACGGAACGATTCGGGCGTTTCAGAACCGGTAATTCGAAGAAAAACGGACGGCTTCAATCGGAATTCGGCATCCTTGACAACCCATGGCTTCAGACCGCTTCCGAAAACCGGTCTGAATGGGAACCGCGAATTTTTCCAGGCGGCGTCAGGGTCCTGAAACGCATGTCCGGCGCAACTTCAAAAAAGAATTTTTCCTGTTCAAACGCGGGCCTGAGCTCATCGAGCCATTCGGCTGTTTCGTCATAGGCCGCAAAAAAGATTCGATTGACCCATCTTGAATCCCGGCCCTGGACAAACTTCAGCGCCAGAACCCTCTGCCCGTGAATTCGGGTCACTCCGTCGACCAGCACCTTTCCGGGCGTGGCGGACATGGAAGGTCCGCGCACCGTTCGGCACAGACCGGACACCCTGCGAAATGCCTCTGTATAAATCTCGTGGGCCCTGACCAGGGGAACGCCGAAATAGTTTTTCGGACCGGTGTCTCTTTCGACGAACATGTAATAAGGAACCGCGCCGAGTCTGACCTCGGTCTCCCACATGCGGGACCAGATTCCGGAATCGTCGTTGACGTGCCGGATCAGCGGCGCCTGACATCGGATCACCGCGCCGGCACCGCGAAGTCTTTGCAGCGCCGCCGCGACCGCCGGCGTTTCCAGTTCCCGGAAATGCGAAAAATGCGCCATGACGGCCAGGTGAAAACCGTTTTGCACGATCTTTTCTAAAATCCGCATCAGGTCGTCGGCATCCCTGTCGGTCACAAACCGGTAGGGCCAGTAAGCAAGCGACTTGGTACCGAACCGGATGGTCTTAAGCCCTCCGGGCCGGGCCTTGAGCAGCGGATTTACGTAACTTTCCAGCAGGCGGGCACTCATCGTCAAAGGATCCCCGCCGGTAAACAGCACATCGGTGACTTCCGGATGCGCCTCGAGATAGTTCACCAGAGACTCGATCTCACTGGATGCGAACCGGAGCGAATCAACGCCGACAAATTGCGCCCACCGGAAGCAGTAGGTGCAATAGGCGTGGCAGGTCTGCCCCTGACTGGGAAAAAAGAGTACGGTTTCATCGTATTTGTGCTGCATGCCGTTGAGCCTTTTCCCGTGAAGCGAGGGAACGTTTAATTTCATCTGGCCCGCAGGATGGGGATTCAATCCGGCCTGAATTTCCCTGGCCGCGTTCAACGCCGCCGCTTTGGAGGCTTTTTTTCTCAGAAGATTTTTCATTCGGTCCAGATCCTCGGGTTCGAGCATGCCCGGCTGAGGAAAGGTCATCTGATAAATCGGGTCCTTCGGAATCCGGTTCCAGTCGATCAGTTCCTCAATCACATAATTGTTCACGCGAAACGGAAAAACCGCAGCAGCCGCCTTAATATTCAGCATCTCATCTTTCGACAAATTTTTCAGCGGCTCGATTCGATGCATATTGCGCTGGGAATACGGGGTAAATTTTTTCGGGTCAATCTTTGTTTTATAATGGGTCATAACCTTCCTCCCTTTTCCCTGCATGGGCGCCCTGAATCAGCAATCACCCGGAAATCAAAAAGATAAAAGCGGCATCAACACAGCAATGCAAACGGATGGGGCGTCTCGGGCGCCGGAGATTTTTTCAGAAATCATCATGCTTGAATGGTTATAATTTTACATATATATTATGAGATAGTCAATGATTTAATATTTTAATTGGCAATATAATCGGCGCGATTTCAGGCCGGTTCGCTTTTTGGGTCAAATTTGACATAAATAAACGGCATGAGCCTTGACATTTTTGAAAAATGAGGTTTGAATAACCAGACTTCGCGGGTCTGAAAAACCAGTTTACCTGAATAACGAAGAGGGTTCATGCTCCTGAACACAGAACAACTGATCGACGATTTTCAGCGTCCCATCAACTACCTGCGCCTGTCCGTCACGGACCGCTGCAACCTGCGGTGCGTCTACTGCCGTCCGGCGAACAGCATCGCCATGCTGAGGCATTCGGAGGTGCTGCGCCACGAGGAATTTCTGAGGCTGGTGAGAATCGCTGCGCGCCTGGGCGTCAGCAAGGTTCGCGTCACCGGGGGAGAACCTCTGGTGCGCAGGAGCGTCATTGATTTTCTGTACGGGTTGACTGAGATTCAGGGGCTTTCCGACATCTCCCTGACCACCAACGGGGTGATGCTCAAAAACTATCTTTCCGAGATCAGAAACGCGGGCATTCGACGGCTCAACATCAGCCTGGACACGCTCGATTCCCGGAAATTTCACAATATCACGGGATTTGACCGGTTCGACGACGTCTGGGAGGCCATTCTTCTTGCCCATGAAATGGGGTTTTCACCCATCAAGATCAACGTGGTGGCCTTAAACGGCATCAATGACGAAGAACTGGCCGATCTGGCCGGACTGTCCTTCCAATACCCGTTTCATGTCCGGTTCATCGAGTACATGCCGGTCGGCTCGTCCAGAACGACATTCGCCCAGCATCTTCCGGTCGAGGGAATCATGAACCGCATTCAGGTTCTGGGCCAATTGATTCCCGTGCCCCACGAGGCTTCCGACGGCCCTGCGGACCGCTTCCGGTTTGAAGGCGCCATGGGCCAGATCGGCATTATCGGCGCGATCAGCCACCGTTTCTGCCATTGCTGCAACCGGCTTCGCCTGACGGCAAGCGGCCAGCTTCGGCCCTGCCTGTTTTCCGACAAGTTCCTGGATATTCGGGCCGCATTACGCAAGGGACTTCTGGATGAGGATCTGGCGGAAATCTTCAAGGCGGCGGTGCGCATGAAACCGAAAAATCATCAGGTGGAAACCGACAGATGGCATCAGGTGGGCGCCATCATGTCGTCCGTGGGTGGATAAGGCGGAAGGGATTTTAACTCCCGATCGCCGCCTCATATCCGCATTCCAGAGCCGGAATCGCCGCTGACGCAAGTTTTTCAGGCAATCGCTCACGAACCGCGGCGCGCACGTCCGCCATGGTGCAGAAAAAAGCGGTAGAAAATTCGTTCCGGCCTGATTTTCCCAGCACAAACCCCAGCATGACCATATTCAGTGCCCGGGGCTGGCCGATTCTCCGACACAGCACATCGGCATCCACGACAAACAGGTTCCGGTCGCGGTAATTCCCGCCCGAAGCCGCGCTGTTGAATGCTATCCACCCGCCGGGTCCGACAAAATGGTAATGAAGGGGAAGGTTCTCGGAGGCCAGGACAATCATGCCGGCGGCCTGATCCGGACGGATCAGAGGACTTGAAAACCGGCCCACCTTGATATGGGAAACAACCGTTCCGCCTCGCTGTGCCATGCCGTGGTCCTCGGAGGTCAGAACCGGCAGCCCTTTCATCATGGCGCATTCGGCCAGGACGCGGGAAACCAGAAGCACGCCCTGCCCTCCCAGCCCGCTGACGATAATCTGCTGGTCCGCCGATTGATTCATGATTGCTTCTCCTTCGATGCGCCCGGAATCAAGCCGGACAGATGCAGTGTTTGGGGCATACGCTCAGGCAGACCCCGCATTGGGTGCAGGCCGCAGGATCTATTGAAACCCTTTTTTCGTACATTACAAGTGCCGGACACTCGAAATGTTTGATGCAGTATCCGCAGCCGTCGCAGGCATCCGACACAATCACCGGAATCCGGACTCTTTCAGCTTCCGCCTCCGGCCCGCGCTCGAGCAGGCAGGATCTTCGAGCCACCACCACGGCCGGCCCGTTTGTGCGGCAGAATTTCAGGGCATCTTTGAGCGCTTCGATGGTTTCATCGACCCGATACGGATCCACGGTCCTGCAGAATTCTACACCGCAGCCTTTTACCAGCGGTTCGATCGCGACCGGAGACAGCGCCCTGCCCGTTGCGCCGCATTGGGACGCCGGTGTGGGCTGGCCGCCGGTCATGGCCGTTGTCCGGTTGTCCAGAATCACCAGCGCAATGCCTGCATTCTGGGCCTTCGCGTCGATCAGGGCCGGAACGCCGGCATGGAAAAAGGTCGAGTCCCCGATGGCGGCCACGATGTCCGGCGGTTTTTCCGCGCTTTTGTATGCGTGGTAAAACCCGGCGGCCTGGCTGATGGCCGCGCCCATGCACAGCACGGTGTCCACGGCTCCGAGGTTGAGCCCCAGGGTGTAGCAGCCGATATCGCCGGTATAGATTCCGTGGGGAGCGGCTTTTTTAATGGCGAAAAAGCTCGCCCGGTGCGGACATCCCGCACACAGGGTCGGACGTCTTCCGCCGGCAGGGGCCGTGCGCGGATTTGAAGGAATTTCGCAGAATCCCTTAACAATGGATTCGATTCCTTCCGGCAGAAGCTCTCCGACCCGGGACACAGGCCCGAAAAGTTTTCCCTGAACACGTCTTCGGTCGGCCAGCTGCATTTCAATCACCGGTTCGGTTTCCTCGATCACCAGCACCGCGTCATAATGCCCCATTTCTTCGATGAATTCCGCATGCAGGGGAAACGGCTGAAGCACCTGATACAGGTCGAACCGATCCTCCAGGCCCGGATCGAATGCGATCTCCTTGAGATGGGCCGCAGCCACGCCGGACGCAACCACGGCCCTTGCGCGCCTTTGGAATCCGGCATTCAACCTCACCGGCACGGTCGGCGCGTAGGCCGCAATTTCGGACAGTTTCTTCTCCAGGTCCCCGTGCAGTTTCAGACGGAACTTCGGAGTGGCGGCCCAGCGGGCCGGGTCTTTTTCAAACGCGGGCTGCCTTTTCAGGTTCATGGCCTCGCCGGGCGCGACATCCTGGCGGGCATGGCAGACCCTTGTGGTGGGCCGCAGCATGACGGGAATGCCGAATGCCTCGGAAATCTGAAAGGCCGCCCCGACCATTTCTTTTGCCTGCCGGGGAGAGTCCGGATCCAGAACCGGAATTCGGGCCGCCATGGCCATGAGGCGGCTGTCCTGCTCGGTCTGGGAAGAATGCGGGCCGGGGTCATCCGCGCTGATCACGACAAAACCGCCTTTTGCACCCATGTAGGCCGCGCTCATCAGAGGATCCAAAGCCACGTTCAGCCCCACCTGCTTCATGCTCACCGCAGTCCGCAACCCGGCCTGGCAGCCGGCATACGCGATTTCCAAGGCCACCTTTTCGTTGACCGACCACTGAACATGCATGCCGGTTTTGAATTCTTTCTCGATTTCGGCCGTGGACGACAGAATTTCGGATGCCGGCGTACCCGGATAGGAGGTCGCCATGGCGCATCCGTTTTCAATCAGCCCCCGGGCAATGGCCTCATTTCCCATCATCAGCTGTTTATTTGCCACTCCGGCCTCCGTTCGCTGTCTGTTTGAATCTGGCCCATTTGCAGAGAAGCCCGCACGGCCCCGCAAAATCGGTCCTGATCCGCCAAGTACCGAAGCCGGGGAATTTTGTCAAGGACGCTCTGTGTTCCGGCAAGCTTATGGGTCCCCGGTTCTTACCCGGTTCTCATCGGATGGATGGACTCGCTCTGTTTTGGATCCGATCATTTCAGGCTTATCCTGACTTTCCCTGATCTTCAGCGCTTTTTCAAGATTCTTCCGGGCCGATGCATCCTTCGGAAAATATTGAACCGCCAGCTGGAAGTGTTTAACGGCCCCTTCAAAATCACCCTTGCGCGCCAGAACCGTACCCAGGTTGTTGTGAACCCTTGTAAAATCCGGATCCAATCGAAGGGTCTCGAAATATGCGCCAAGAGCCCCGCCCAGATCGCCCGCCGCCGCCAGGGCGTTACCCAGATTGTAATGGGACATGACCAGCGATGGCTCAATCTTCACGGCCCGGCGGTAGTTCTCAATGGCCTCATAGATTTTTCCTTTTTTGACCAAAGCGTTTCCCAAATTGTTATGGGCTTCCGGAAATTCCGGATCCATGTCGATCGCACGCCGGAATTGGACCATGGCCTCGTCGATTTTATTCTGCCGCATGAGGGCGGCCCCCAGATTGTTATGCGCCCTGCTGAATTTCGAATCATTGCGAACGACCTCGTTAAAGTGAAAAACCGCCTGCTCGGTCATGCCCTGTTCGGCCAGGACCAGTCCAAGATTGTTATGGGCGGAGGCGTAGTCCGGTTTGGCCTTCAGGGATTGTTGATAATGCGCCGCAGCCTCAGCCCGGTTGCCCTTGCGGGCCTCGATGAGGCCCAGGGCGTTGTGGGCCACGAAGTTGTTTTCGGTGACCGCCAGGGCGCGCGTAAAAAGCGTCCGCGTGTCCTTCCAGTAAGCGGTTTGACAATAGCTTGAGAAACCGAGCAGCGCCACTGCGGCCAGACCTGCTGCAAAAGACAGGTTTCTCAGAAAGGGGCGATTCTTCGAAAATTCCGACACCGCCCAGACCGGAATGACAAAAAGCCCGATCAGCGGAATGTAGGTATACCGGTCCGCATGGGACTGCAAGCCAATCTGGACCAGTCCGATCACCGGAACCAAGGTTCCGAGATACCAGAACCAGCCTGAGGCGAACCATGGCCGCCGTTTGATCAAAAGCGCCGCCGAAAGGGTAATGGCGATGAGAAATATTGCCGCGCCGGCCGTCTGCCATGCGGAAATCTGTTCGGAATACGGATAAAACACCGTAAGATCCGCGGGCATAAACATCTTTGCCATGTACCGGACGTAGGAAACCAGCGCATTGGCAAACCGCCCGCCAAGCGGATAAGCGCCGAGGGTTCCGACAGCCCCCCCGCTTTCCTGCACCAGATAGGTAATCAGGCAGGATGCCGCCGAAAGACCCATCAGGGGAACCTTTTCCCGCAGAAGACGCCAGGAAAATCCGCGGCCCGGATCCTGAAATGAAAAGCGTTGCAGGGGCCAGAGATCCACCAGAATCAGCGCAAAGGGCAGGGTTACCGCCATGGGCTTGGACATCAGGGCCAGAATGAAGAAGGCAACCACCGCCCCGTACCGCCGCAATCCCGGCCGCCGGGCATACTCGGCATAAGCGATCATGGTCAGTATCCAGAAAAACGCGCAGAGCAGATCCTTCCGCTCGGCGATCCATGCCACGGACTCCACATGCAGAGGATGCAGGGCAAAAAACGCCGCCACAAAAGCGCTGCGCCACATAAAACCCGTTGTCTTGCGCAGAAAATAAAACAGAAGCAGAACGTTGAGGACATGAAACGCCACATTGATCCAATGATGCGCCCCTGCCTCCATGCCGAAGAGCTCGACGTCGGCCATGTGGGAAATCCAGGCCACAGGATGCCAGTTCTTGGCATGGCCGGCACGAAACGCCCAGGAAACGTTATCCCAGGTCAGTCCCTGACGGACATGGCGGTTGGCGGTTACATAAAGATCGTCATCGTAGTCCAGAAAATCGTGTCCCCTGACCGGCCAGTAAGCCGCCAGGGTCATGACTGCCAGCAGAACGGCGATCAGCAATGCAGAAGGGCTTTTTCCGCAGCCCTTGGAGCGGGTTGATTCCATCGATCCTCCGAACAGTTACAAATGACAAAGACGGCAAAACGCGGTTTTTCGGCAATCCGCTAATCGGTCAGATAATATTCCAAAGTCGAAACCACCCGCACCTTCTTGATATGAGGGGTGTTGCTGTCCCGGTCGTCGATGGAAAACTGTCCCTGAACGGCCCGCTTGATTTTTCCAAGCCCGCTTTGCGAATCCCTGGCAAATTTTTCAGCCACAAGCCGGGCGTTCTTGGTGGCCTCTTCCACCATTTCCGGCTTGATGTCGTTCAACCGGGTAAACAGGTATTCGGTTTTCGCATCGTAGTCCTGTCCGGCGATGGCAATGCCCTGCTTGCCCAGTTCCACCATATCCTTCATGGCATTTCGTACGGAATCGACGTTCCGGGTGTAAACCGTCAGGGTCGAAGCGCCCGAATATCGAAACTTGATCTGGGCGTCCGAATATCCCTGAGCCTGCCGGTCCTGAATCGCCGGCGCCGAGATGGAAATCTCATCTTCCTTGAATCCGCGCTTCTTGAGAAACGCCTCGATGGCGGCGTTTTTCTGCTCCAGGGTCAAAAAAAGAAGGTTCAGATCGTTATCCGCCTCGTTGAACCGGATCGGCCATATGGCGATGTCGGCAGGAACCTCCCGCTCGGAAAGTCCCTTGACCTCCACCGTCCGGTCCAATGCCCGGATTCGAATGATGCCGCCGGAAACAAAATATCCCAGCAGCGCCAGGCCAACGCACAGAAGTACTCCTAAAACAAACGCGGAACCGATGCCGCCTCGGTCGTTGTTCATCGAAACCCTCCTGGTAAAATGTTCAGAACATATGTGCAAACCGATAGCAAATGACAGCCTCAGGCGCAGGTTTTCAGAATTACCTCTCGGCCAGCGCCAGACGAACTCCGATCGCGGCGAAAATCCCCGCCGTCGCCCATGAAAACTTTCTTGCAAGTCTTGGTTTTTTTAACAGATAATTTCCAATCTGTCCCGAAAGCACGCCGATGGCGGTAAAAATCACCACCGACTGAACCATGAAGATCAGTCCCAGAAAAATCATTTCCATCACGACATGCTGCGAGTTTCCGGAGACAAACTGGGGCAGAAACGCCAGAAAGAACAGAGCCACCTTGGGATTGAGCGTGTTCATGATAAAACCGCGCCGGAACAGGGCAAATCCGCTCAGCCGGTTAACGGTATTGTTTAATTTCAAGGCGTTGCGGTCCTGAATCGCCTTCCAGGCCAGATACATCAGGTAGGCCGCTCCGGCATATTTCACCGCGCAGAAGGCCAGCGCCGATGAATAAAAAATCGCTGAAATTCCCAGGGCCGCCGCCGTAGTATGAACGCTGAGGCCGCTGCACATGCCCAGGGCTGTTATGACGGCCGCTTTCCTGCCCCGGGAAATGCCCTGGGTCACCACAAAAATATTGTCCGGACCGGGCGCCAGGGTCAGCAGTACCGAAGCCCCCAGAAAACAGATCGTTGAGTGCGTGTCCATCAAATCCTCCTTTTTCGAACATCGCGGCATGCAAGGGGTACGCGCCCCTTTGAAAATGCCTGGATGATTTTACTTCCGGGCGGTTGACGCTGCAAGATATTCCTATTATATCTATCGGACATTGCAACCGTATTTTTTTGCAGACGGAAAAACGATGACCGACAACCCCTTTGAAAAAGCCGATACAATGCGGGTCAAGGCCGTGCTTCTCGGCGAACGCCTCGACCTGCGTGATTTTGAAAAAAACCGGCGCTTGGCCGCCAACCCCCTGGTCGTGGAAACCGGCACCGGCTGCGCAGCACTGTTCCGATACGGCGTCACGGTTTTTTTCGGCCTTTCCGAGGATCTGGAAAAGCGCTTTCTGGAACTGCTGAAGCCGCTGACCACAAGACCCTATGAGTCCGTTCACACCGAAGAGATCGTTCTGAAGACGGATGAATCCGCGGAGGAGGGAATCGACGCCGGCGTGGCTGTTTTACGCAGCCTGAGCATCGAGCGGCTTCAGCTCGTCGCCGAGGCCCTGGCCAAGAGCGTGGTTCTTGATTTTTACGAAACCAGCGTGGACGCCGGCTTCGGCCGCATCGAACCCCTGGCGGAAACCCTTCAGCGTTCTGGCCGTCCAGGACCCGGAAGCCGGGCCCTGATACGCCATATCGGAGACACGCTTTCCATACAGGGACGCATGGTCGCCCGCGTTCAGGTGACCGAAAAACCGGAACTTCTCTGGTATTATCCGGAACTTGAAAGACTGTACGCCCGGCTGGCCGATGAATATGAACTCAGCGAACGCAACCTTGCCATCGAACGCAAACTGGATCTGATCTCCCGAACCGCCGCGACCCTGCTGTCCCTCCTGCAGAACCGGCGTTCCCTTCGAGTGGAATGGTACATTGTCGTTCTCATTTTAGTCGAAATTCTGCTGACCCTGTATCAGATGCGGCCATAGCAATCGAAAAGCGTCATTTGAATTCAACCTTGTAAAACAGATCCGCCCCGCTCTGGGTGCCGAAATTAGATTCCGCCTCCCAGGACTCGGAAATGGAATAGCGCACGCGGAACTCATTGGCGCCCGTAAACAGGGCATGACCGAGGCTGATATAGAGTTTCGGACTGAGATACTTTCCGACGGTGACCATGGAGGCGGCGACATCCCCGCTTCCGCCCTGAATCTCGATCACATCCAAGCCCAGGCGCCGCTGAAGACGGTCCTGAAATGCCGCCGACTCGCCCTTCGAAAGCAGGGCCCGTGCAGCCGCCATGAGCAGATCAATCTGGCCCCCGTTCTGTCCTATGGGACGACCCAGAACCACATAGGCCAGCACGTCCGTGTCGGACATGGCCGGACTGGAATACAGCTTGACCACCGGCTTCCGGGCGGTTCCTGAGACCAGGACCCCGGCCCGAACCTCGCCGACGGTTCTGATGGCCAGCACGTCCAATGCCGCCTGATCCATCGGCCCTGCAAAAATCACCCTGCCCCGCTCGATATTGAGCTTGACACCGTAAGCGGCATAGGCTCCCTTCGCCACGCTGATCTCTCCGGTCGCCGTGATATCGTCCGTCCCCTGAATCGCCACGATCGCATTTCCGTTCAGCCTCGCATCCACCCCGGCTGCCTTGACCAGAACATGATCACCCAGAATCACTTTGACTTTCGCCTCGATGTCGAGGGGTATCCGTTCTTCCGGGAAAAGCGTTTCATCGACGATCTGCGCGTCCTCGCTCACAACTACCGGCGCCTCGGTCCGGCGCTCGGAGACCAGCGCATCGGCAACCGTCACCTCGCCTTCGATATTCACCTTTTCGACGGTTCCATGAACCCGAAGGTCGGGCTTGACCCGAAGTTGAAGCTCGGGAAGATTGACGGCCTGAAAATTGTCGCCCGAAATTTGAAACCGGTAGTCACCGATGCGCCAGTGATCCAGCCGAACCTCACCCTCGCCCTGAAGCCGCCCCTTGCCCGACGACAGAAACAGAGATTCGATCACAAGGCGGTCTTCTGAAAACCGGGATTTAAGACCGGCGTCCTGGATTTGAATTCCGGCTGCCGGAAAATAAGCGCCGGCATGATCCAGTTCAAAAACTCCGAAATATTTCGGAGATTCAAGGGTGCCGCCGATTTCCGCATTCAGGTTCAGATCCCCCTGGCTTTCCTGAATCAGGCCGGGGAAAATGGCGCTTAGAATTCCCTGCTCCTTCATCCCGCAGGAAAGGGTCGCCTCAAACGGCAGATCGGCGTTGAACCGGACCGGAACAGCGGCTGGAACCGGTATTTGAAAACCGGCCCGGGCATGACCGTAATCCGCCAGCGTCAACTGGATATCGCCGCTCAAATGATCCTTACGCCACTGCCAGTTGAGCCGGGCGGTCTGAAGTTCCGCCGAGATGATTCCGGCCTCGGGTGCGGTAAACGAAATGCGGCCTGCTTCGAGCGCCGCGTTTCCGCTCAGATCCAGTACCTGATTCGAAAACCAGGTTCCCGAGATATCCCCGGACAGCCGTCCCTCGGCATCAAATGCCTCGGAAAGCCAGGGCCGGGCCATGGAAAGATCGACGCCCTGCCAGCGGACGTCGATCCGCACCTGTTCGGGAGGCTCAAAACCCGTCGGCGCCGGGCCGGTGAAACCGGCCGTCATTTCCATGCCTTCCCCCAGGCGAATCCGGGTTCCGGCCGCAAGCCCCTCCTCATTCCAGCGGATTTGAGCCGAAGCGCTGAATGCCGACGAAGGAAACTTTTCCGCGGCAAGGGTTCCCGATGCCTCCAGGGCGCCCTCCATCCTCGAATTGCCTTCGGGTTTCAGGGTTCCATGAAACGCTCCCGAACTTTTTCCCCCAACCGATAACGGCGCCGCCCAGGCGTCCAGACGGGCAAGATTCAGATCCTGCCATTTCAGATTCACAAAGCCCTGCCCGGATAAACGCGAATACGTTCCGTCCAGCACCGCCGATTCGCGGCCTGAACTCAAAAGACGGGTCCGGGAAACAGAAACCTCCGTTGCACCGGCACGTATTTTCACCGGGTCCTCAAGGGCCCAGTCCCCCAGGACCGCGCCCCGAAGCGAGAGATCATGGACATAGCCGGACCAGGCCCGGTCTTGAAAACCGCCCGCCGCCTTCAACCTCAGGTTTCCGGCCGGCCACCTGAGGTTCAGGTTGCCGCGGTGGTCTTCAAGCTGGCCCTTCAGCCCGAGCTCGCAGGATTCAAGGCGGTTTTTCCGATAGAGGATATTTGCGGCACCGGCCTTCAGCGTGAAACCGCCGCGGGGATCGGCACGCCCTGCGGTCAGAGACAGGGAGTCGATCGAAAGCCCCTGAAAAAAAAGAGCCTCGCCCCGGGCACGAAACTCGCCGCCGATCCACTCATTCAGGCGCCGGATCCATCCATCGGCGACGACCTTTCCCCGGGCCTCCTCAACCCACAGGCCGAGATCGTCGAGACGAATATTCAGGTTTAGACGTTCATCGAGTTTTCCGGCCGCAGATACTCGAAACCCTTCTCCCGATGCATCCAGCTGCCGAATATCGACCCGGTCGCCGTCGATTCTGGCATCCACCGTGCCGGTCAGGCTTTTGCCCATAAACACGCTTTCAAGAAGCTTTGCCTGAATTTCTGCCTGCACCGGTCCGCTTTCGGGCTGAACCAGATAACCGGAAAGATCCAGGTTCACCCGGCCGTTCCACCGGGATGCGGCCCCGGAAGGATCCAGATTCCGACCTTTCAGAACCGTTTCCACCCTTCGCCGATTCCAGTCAACGGCAAGTGATCCGGCCAGGGTTCCATCCAGCCAGCGCCCCTTTACATCCGTCAGGGTGATCTGGGAAAGGCTTCCGGTAAAACCGGCGGACGCCTCGGCCCGGCGCCAGCTTTCGACCTGGTTCTGAAGCGAAAAATGCCCCCGCCAGGAGGAAGGAGCGCCCTGAACCTCAAGCGTGCCGTTGAGAGCCGTGACCACCCCGGTTTCCGGGAAAAGGTTCAGATCCCTGATTCCGGCCCGCATGTCGAGATACAGGGGATCCCAGTCGAGCTTTCCCTGAATTCCGATGGTTCCCTCGCCAGGGCGGGTGATCCGGGCCTCGAATATTTCAAGGCCGTTTTCCAGGAGGGACAGCTCGGCGGAAACCTTCATTTTCGAGACATCATCGGCGATGGCGATCAGATTCAAGGCGCCCGGAAAGGCGCCGGTTTTTTCGCCCTCCTTGATTTTCGCATCAATCAAAAAGGCATCGAAACCGGCAACAGGACGGCTCAAAACAGTCTTTGCCTTCAGATCCAGAGCGGGCTTCACAAATCCCGCCGCGATCTGGCCCCTGACCTGAACCTCCGGCATTCCGGCCACGAGATCGACGGCGGAAAGCACTCCCTGCTTCCAGGACAGTCTTGCGGAAAAATCGTCCACTCGAACCGGTTGTCCGTCGGTTTCCAGATCCAATTCAGAAATTTTCAGGCTTCGAATATCGGCCTCGAGGCGCAGGGCGGGCCCCGTCGCTTTCGGCCACGCAAATCCGGACGATTCGGTTTTTCGGGTCTTCGGCAGCTTCACCGCAACCCTGTTCAGGTCTATCGAATCGATATGCAGGCGGCCTCTGATCAGGTCTGCCGGAGTCCAGCGCAGGCCCGCCGAATCGACCATCGCCGATCCGCCGGGCCATTTGACGCGAAGGGCTTTCAGACCGATCGTTTCACACCCCAGACAGCCGTCGATGTGTTCGGCGCTGATTTGAACGGACGTCAACCGGGACAAGGTTTCCATGACCCAGAACAAACCCCGGGACGTTCCGAATACCCAGCGCAGACCGATTCCCGCGCCCGCGGCAGCAAGCAGCGTCAATGCCGCCGTGATGATTGCGATGCGTTTTACCATCCGAACCCCATGCTCACATGCAACCGGTATGAAGGATCCTCGCGATCCATCTGGCGGGCCAGATCGATTTTAATCGGTCCGATCATCGTATAGTATCTGATGCCGATGCCCGCACCTTGGGCCAGGTCCATTTCGGACGGCGAATCAAAGGCATTTCCGGCATCATAGAAAACAGCCACGCCCCAGTCCTTTCCGACAGCGTGCTCGATTTCCAGACTGCCGACAGCCAGGTGTTTGCCGCCGACAACCTCCTGGCCGGACTTCGGCCCGAGGGACTGATACGCATAACCCCGAACACTCTGGTCTCCGCCGGCAAAAAAACGCAGGGATGCGGGAAAAGATGAAAACGGATCATCGTAGAGCGTGGCCGCGCCCTCGAACCTGGCAAACAGGGAAAACCGTCCCGGCAGGGGCATCAGAAAATTGCCTGAGGCCAGACACTGAAAAAGATTCGTATCCGACCCCAGGTTTTCATGGGCGCCTCGAACCTCAAGCCCAAAGTAATATCCTTTTCTCGGACGGACGAGACTCGGATAACCGCGCCGGGAATACCGCGCACCCGGAAGAAGCATACGGGAATCGAAATCCTCGACCTCGCCGATCTTGGAATTTTCTTCCAGAAGACGGACAAAGACCGATGCAAGCTGTCCCCGGCCCAGATTCCGGACATGCTCGACCTCGACAAATAACGACCGGGTCTCGTAGGTGTCGAGGTCTTCCTGAATGCTGCCGGCCCGCACGGCCGAATAGGTCCGAAGATCCCGCGCGTCCGGAATAATGTATGCAGCCGTAACGGTCTGTTTCAGCTCGGCTAAGAGCAGATCGGCGGTCAGTTCATGGCCCAGTTCAAAAACGTCCAGATCCTTGTAGCGAAGCGAAAACCTCGCCCCGGTGTCCGTGCCGTAGCCTATCCCCGGCCGCAGCCTGATTCTGGCCGAAGGGGTCAGGTTCACATCGATGGGAACCTGCCGGTCCACAGCCGCATCTTCCCGCGCAACAACGGAAACGTCCTTGAAACGGTCCGAATCCAGAAGCTGCATCTGGGTCTCAGCAAGTCTGGCGTAGGAAAAAACATCCCCGGTTTTAAAGGACTGGTATCTCTTCAGAAACGCTTCCGGATAGGCAGGGGCCCCCTGAAAACTCACCGGACCAAACCGAAACTCAGGGCCGGTGTCCAGCGTCAGTTCGATCTCGGCCCAGCGCTCGGCCCGGTGAATTCTGATCTCGTGAACCCTGTACTCCGCGGCAAGAAAGCCCAGATCGACGGCACGGGCTCGAACTCGGGATTTGGCGCCCTCATAGGCCTCCTGGTTCAGAATGTCGCCGGTTTTAAGGGGAAACCTGCCGGCCAGCTCCGCCAGCGCTTTTTTTCCCGCCCCCTCGCCCTGAAGATCAACCCGGACCGACCGTATTCTCACCGGCGCACCGGAATCAATCCGGACGCTGAGGCGGTAGTGATTCTCGGAAAGCGCCGTGAGGGCCGTGGTGGTTTGAGACTCGTAATAGCCGAAAGGCTCCAGCGCGGAAGCAACCTTCTTCGGAACCGTCTTCTGGAAACGCTCCAGCCACCGGAGATTCACCTTTTTGTCCTGAATCAGCCCGGATGGGAAGGTCAGAGCCGCCTCGACGTTATCCAGAATTTTTCCTTCAACGCCGGACACCTCCAGCTCCACCTGAGCCAGGACCGTTGCCGGAAAAACGAACAGCCAGAAACAAAAAAACACTCCGAAGCGCATCGGAGTTATTTTCAAATTCCCCAATTCCATATTCGGCGTCTCTTCAAAACCGCCCGTTCCTGAAGCGCAAGACAATCTAAAGAGCCGGATGCAGCCTTCTACCCCTGATGACTGATATGCTGACGCGTGTATAAACGATATGCTATTTTCGGCCTTTGATCAAAACAAAACCGGAAACCGCAAAATCCGGCCGAACCTTCGGGCCGATTCAGAAACTATTCCAAAATCCGGCGTGTTAATGAGGCAGACGAAATTACGACGCTCGGAAAAATGAAACAGTATAGATTTTCTTTGACAGAAAACAAATTTTTTTTTAGTGTATGATATCAATAATTCATTCCTCTGGGAGACTGAAAACAATGGATTCCACAATTCCGGTTGTCGAACAGTTGATCAACAAGATCAAATCGATGCAACCCGATCAGCAGCTGCGCCTGCTGGAGATGATCGATGACGGATTGCTTGCGCCGGCGGAAGAAGAAGAAATTCCGGCTTCCGATCCGCAGGGAGGCCAGCGTCAATATGCCCGAAAGCCTTACTTCATGACTGTGGATTATGCCGTCAGGGATCGTTGTTTTCGCGATTTTATCAAGGACATCAGCGCCGGAGGCGTGTTTATCGAAACCCATAACCTTTTTCCGGTCGGAGAAACCATATCGCTTTCCTTCATGGTGCCCCGGTACCCGGTACCCGTCAAGATTACCGGCAGAATAGCCCGCGTTTCGACAGCGGGTCTCGGCATCGAATTTCTCAAGGACAACAAGGAGCTGATCAAAGAGCTCAAGATGATCATCAACTCCCTTTAACGCTCCCTTCACTGCCGGATCCGGCAGTGAAGGATCTTCGAACAGCCCATTGATGATGGTTTCAGCCGCGCAAACGCATCCGCATCGGCGCGGCTTTTATTTTTCTGGCACGGCGTGGCGTCATCACGGAACCGCATGAAAAAAACAATCTCCCTGATCGCTTTGCTGGCCGCCTTTCCGGCGCTGTCCACCGACATGTACCTGCCCGCCCTGCCGCTTCTGCAGAAAATCTGGAATCAGCCGCTGGTGATGGTCAACCTGACGCTGATCGTTTTTTTTATCGCCTATTGCGTGTCTCTGCTGGCATACGGCCCGATCTCGGACCGGTTCGGAAGAAGACGCCCCCTGATGGCCGGCATCGGCATTTACATGGCGGCCAGCCTGATGTGCGCCGGGTCGTCCGGGGTTGAAATGATGATCGGCTTCAGAGCCCTTCAGGCTGTCGGCGCAGCCTCGGCTTCGGCCCTTTCCATGGCGATCTGCAAGGATCTTTTCGACGTCCGCCAGCGCGAGCGGGTGATCGCCTACATCGCCGTCATCATGGCCCTGGCGCCGATGATGGCGCCGGTCATCGGCGGATGGATCATGACCTTTTTTTCCTGGCCCTGGATCTTTGCCGTTCAGGCGGGACTGGGATTAATCGCCTTTGTGGGCGTATGGCAAATGGCGGAGCCGCTCAAGATTTTCAACGCGGGCGACGCTCAAATTCTGGAAAGCTATGTCCGTCTGTTTCGCAACCGCCGTTTCATCAGTTTCAATCTGGCCATGGCCATCATGGCTCTGCCGCTGTTCGCCTTTATCGCGAGTTCCTCAAGCATCTACATTTCCGGTTTCAAACTGAGCGAACAGGCCTTCGGCTATTTTTTCGCCTTCAATGCGGTAGCCCTGATGGCGGGTTCTTGGTCCTTCGCCCGCCTGTCCCACCATGTTGCGTCGGAACGGCTCATCACCTTCGGATTTGTCGGCATTCTGGCCGCGGGAACCTGGCTGACGGCAGGCAGCCGCGACGGTCCCTGGAGCCTGGCCCTTCCCATGGGAGTCATGGCCTTTTTCTACGGATTGAGCCGCCCGCCCAGCAACAACCTGATTCTGGAACAGATCGACCGGGATTCCGGAACCGCCTCCTCGCTGATTGTCTTCAGCTTCATGATGCTCGGGGCCCTGTCCATGTGGATCATATCCCTGAACTGGACGGACAAGATCACCGCCATCGGCGTGATGTCGCTGATTTCCGGCGGCGCCACGCTGTCCTTCTGGCTTTGGTTCAAACGGGCATTTGTTGCTGGAAGCCGGAATTTGTAAGGGCGGCAAAAAAATGCAGCCAGACGACGCAGGGCGATCCGGTGTTGAGCGACCATGGAGGTTGATTCAAGACAGAGAGCCGAATCTTGAGTCACAGGTCTCCTGAGAGCCTCATTTCATCCACCGTCTCCCGCCAGCCCGCCGCCAGGTCATATTTTGGAGCAAAGCCGATCTGTGTGCAAAATTTCCGGCCATCCACGGCCGCGTCTTCTATGTACTTATCGATCACAGACCGCATGATGGGCGAACGAAAACCCAAAATCTGGGCGACATCCTCAATAAAGCCCGCCAGGCCGCGAACGGGACCTGCGGGCAGCGTCAGACGCGGCGGTCTTCGACCAAGAGCATTGCAGAGAGTTTCGATGATGGCCTTCATGGAGTGGAATTGCCCGTCCGTGACGTTAAAGACCCCGCCTGCGGCGTTGGAGTGCCGTAAAGCCAGCAGGATCGCGCGGGCCACATCCCTGTCGTACACAAGGGTGCGACGATTGGTTCCCGGGCCGATGGAAACGAAACGGCCCTTCGCCAGGGCCAGCAAGAGCCGCCGGTAGTTTCCCTTGATCCCGGCGCCGTAAACAGCGCCCAAGCGCAGCACCGTTCCCAAAGGCCTTCCATCCGAACGCGCGGCCGCCAGAATGATCCGCTCTGCATCAAGCTTGGTTTGCGCGTATAGCGAATCGGGAAGGGGTGTGGAATCCTCCGTCAAAATGCTCCTGTTAGACGCGCCGTAGACGGCGATCGTGCTTAAAAAGACCAGTCTTCCGACGCCCGCCTGACGGGCTGCCTCCACGACGTTGGACGTACCGCCGACATTGATCCGTTCGCAACTGGAGCAAAGCTCTGGGAGTGGGGCGGCAATGTGAAGTCGCGCGGCCATATGGACGACGGCATCGACGCCCTGCATCGCCGATTCAACGGCAACGGAATCGGTGATGTCGCCGCTTCGCGTATCCACTCCTTCCGGCCATCGGCCCGGCGGCGGCGGATCCAGAGAGAAGGTGCGCACCCTGAATCCGGATTCAACAAGCGCTGCAACCACGCGCGGTCCAACCGCGCCTGTCGCGCCGGTAACCAGGATGCGCATATCTTGCTTCATCAAGGCCTCATTTACTCGGGCCGCTCAAAAAGCTGCAAGAACTTGACAAGATATTTTGAAAACACTTTGAAAATGTTCGTTTTGATGCCATTTTCTTCACAGGCCCTTATGATCTCCCTGTTCAATATCCAGTTGCTCTTGAGGCCTGCCGTGCTGATGCCGCCGCTCCTCATTTTGATGATGACTTTGGGCAGGTAAGCGTATGAAAGATGAAACCTGCCGAGAAACCGGACCAAAAGCTCGTAATCGGCGGCGATTTTATAATCCGTCTTATATAACCCGTACTTTTCGTAGCATGATCTCCTGACAAAAAAAGTGGGGTGTGCGGGCATCCACCCACAGGCAAATTTACTGGGCGCGAAGCGAGACGACCTGTAATAACGGACGACCCTGTCGGTATTGTTTCGATTCACATAAAGCAAATCGGCAAATACGGAATCAACTTTTTTCTCGGAAAACTCCTTCATAACGTCGCTCAGAACGTCATTGCGGACATAAAAATCATCCGAATTCAAAATCCCTACGATATCGCCCGACGATAGTTTAATGCCCTTGTTCATTGCATCATAGATGCCCCGGTCAGGTTCGCTGATCCATCTGGCTATCTTGTCATTATATTTCTTAATGATATCAAGCGTTCCATCATGCGATCCGCCATCCACAACAATGTATTCCACGTCAGGATAGGTCTGCCCGATCACACTTTGAATGCAATCCTCAACGCATTTGCTGTTATTCAGTACAACGGTGATAATTGATATCTTCAGCACCGCGAAATCCAACGCAGCTGTGTTCTTTTTTGAATTAAACCTTTCACCAGGCAATACCTCCACCTGAGCTTTGTCGCGATTGAGGCGGAAGACTTTTCAGCAGCAGGAGATGCGTTGCCGCCATGTCTTCTATAAAGCGTCAATGGTTCCTGAATAAAGATGCACTTGCCCACCCGTTCCCCCACCAGGCCAATCCACCAGTCATGCATCGGAATGCCTTGCGGAAAAGGGAGGGCGGCATCAAGCACCTTTCGGTCAAAAGCCATGCAGCAGCCAAGATAGGTATTTTTTATGAGATTCTTCAATAAACCGGGCCCGGAATTTCGAAATAAAAAAAAAGATTCGTGAAGCGTGTCAAGTTGAGCGTCAACGACCTTGCAGTCCGATACCACAAGATTGGCCAATCTTAACGCGGCCGTCATTGCATCGACCTTTCCCGGCAACGCGACGTCATCTTGATCGGACAGGAAAATGATATCTCCACTGGCGTGCCTGAGCGCATTTTCAAAATTTTGTATCGGGGTTCCGTATTTTTGATCCATAAAAAGCTTGATGCGATGATCATTGAGTGAATTGACAATTTCAATTGTATCATCCGTCGAGCTGTCATCAGAAACGATTACCTCATCGTTCCCGCTCAATTGACTTAAAATGGATTCCAGCTGTTGCTTGATATAAGCTCCGCCATTACATGTGGCAATGCAGAAACTGATCATCGCAATGACCTTCCAGCCATCTCCCGACACCCCATCACAATATTTTAATACTCCTTTTTTAACCTCGTCCTTGATTCTTTTTACTCGGCAGGAGCAGAAAGCTCAATAAGGATAAATCATTTACCGATCCAAAATCAAAACCGGTCGCTTTTTCCGGAAACGCCCCTCAGACCGTCAAGAATGCCAAGCCCCATCATTTTCAGGCAGGCGAGGGGGTTTTCCCCCGCCAGCCCGAAAAAGACCGCGGTTTTCAGACAAAGGAACGCGTTCGCGATCTTCCAGCCCAAGGGCATGTAAGCGCGGCGATACAGAAGCAGGCTGTTGCGAAAAATATAATAATACCGGAACGGCTTGTGGAACGGAACGGTTCGATTGCGAAAAAACCGGATCACTTTGCGCCGGTCACCTAACGCATGGGTCATGAATGCATCGCCGACGCCAAAAATCCGAAACCCCAGGAATTTGGCGCGAAAGCACCATTCCATGTCCACACGGTCGACAAAAAGGCCCTCATCCATCAACCCCGTCCGACAGAGGGCCTCAACCGGAAGCAGGGATCCGGAGGAAAGCAGAAAATCCGCTTCCACGGCCTCGCCGTTCCGGTCGCGCTCCCGACGAACGAAACACGCGCGCCCGACACGGACAAAACCCGACAATGCCCCGCCGTCCGGGTCGCAGTAACGGGGCCCAAGAGCCGCCACGCGGACATTTTTACGCCGAAGAGCGTCGTATGCGCATCGCAGCCTGGCCGCCATATCCGGCGCAGCCTGGCTATCCTGATCCAGAAGCAGCACCAATTCCGCACCCCGCGCAATGGATTGCCGAATGCCGACATTCAGACCAGCGGCGATTCCCAGATTCTTTTCGAGCCGGACCAGATGCAGTTCCGCGGAACGCCGGCCCTCATGCATGCCAAGCACGTCCAATGGAAAATCCGAGGAAGCATTGTCCACAATAATGACCTTTGCCACCTGATCCCATACAGCCCTCAGCGTTGCACTGAGCACCTGCCTGTCGGGATTGTACGTCACCAGCACTGCAAAGACATCGGGGCAGTAATTTTGATTCATTGAATCGATTCCAGCCATCTGTAGAGGCTTTCGTCGGACAGTCCGGTCTTGCAGAGCCGGTCCCAGGCCCTGAGCGTGCGCAGCCACTGGAAGCCTTCGATCGGAACGGCCTCCGAACGCATGGAACCGGGCATGAGTTCCAGAAACCGCTCAACATCCTCGGTCCGCAGAACAAAACTGAAAACCGCCCGGATCAGCAGCAGCCGGGCAACCCGGCGCACCGGAAAATCGGGCCGGGTGCAGAACAGGGAAAAGCGTCGCAGGGCCTCCTCGTCCGACAGAAAAAAATCATCGGTCCGCTCCCCCGTCAGAAAGAAAAAGAGCAGACACAACTGGCCGCGATGCGCGACCGGCATGGATTCGAACCAACGTTCAAAGGCCGTGTCTGGATTCATGGATTTTAACTTCAGCGCGGTTGTCGGCGCCGAACTCCGTTTCAATTCAAAACAGGGCCATTGCAAACCGTTTTCTATCGCCCAATCCGACCGTCTACGAACAGAGGGAAAGGACGTTCGGCCTTTCCCTCTGTTCAAGGTCCGCTGAAACCGGATGAACCCGATAAAACTCGAAATCTGAAAAGCTTGGACTCAGGACGCCGCGGCGGCGGCAAACAAATCAAACGGCCCGAATAAATCAGCCGCTTCGTTCCCTTTGAGCCGACCGAAACCGTTAGGCCCTAAACGGCGGTTTCAGACCCTGCAATTTCGCCAGGTCGTTGAAATTGGCCAAGGAGGTCAGATGGGCGTGAATCATGGGCATGATGCCCTTGCGAACCCATCCGGCCAGCGTGGCGTCATCGAGTTTGAGCATTTTTTGCGCATCGATGGTTTGGAAACCCTTCAGAATCTTTGCCTCGCCCTTCGGGCCGTCTTTGGCCTTCATCGGCATCAGCAGCCCGCTCTTGTCGATTTCCTGAACCAGAAGTCGGGTGATTTCAAGATCCTTGATGTACTTCTCCAGAAAGGCGATTGTATTCTTCAGAAAATCGGTGGCCTCCCCTGTGTCGTCAAACAAAGGGACCCCTTTATCGCTCTGAAATTGAGGCGCGTTCTCATCGATCATCACGACATAGTTCTTTTGCTTGGCCGCCCGGCCCAGAATAAATGGATAGCGCTGAATGTGCATGGGAATATACCCCGCGGCCCAGACGCCGTCATCCGTGACAAAGGCGTTTTTTTTCTGCTTCAGGGTCAGCAGCGCATGCGGCATGCAGGGATTGTTGTCTCCCCCGGTTAAAAAAACAATAGGATAATACCTCGAAGCCGCAGCCATCTCCAGATGGCTGAGGACTGATGCGGGGATATCCTCGGCAAACTGGTAGCCCTTGGCCGGCGAAAATTTTAAATGTTGATGAACCTTTTTATCCAGCGGTTTAGCATTTGCGAACAAGGCTTTTCTCCTTCATTTTGATTGAATCAGAAGCAACCGGTCATGCATCCTTCGGCTGCGGACGCATGACCGGAAATTTTCTATCAGGATTGGCCCTTTTTGGCAAGAAGTAATGTCCGAAAGCGCCCGAAAATCCCGTGTGTTTGCGCCGCCATATTCGCCAAAAGCAGGGCGACCCATGCGCAGACCGCAAAGAGAGAGTCGGAGCAAGGGGGTCAACTGCATAAGTTCACTTCGTCAACAACGCCCCCCTTTTTTTATTTTCTTTCATTTGCGATCGCCATCAATGCACGGAAATTGGTCAAAGAGGAAAGATGGGCATAAATCAATCCGAAGTAGCCGGGCCGGAAAAGTCGGAGAATCTTCTCGTCTTCCATCTTGAGCATCGCCTCTTCATTGACCATCAGCAGACCGCCCAAACCGATCTTTTCTCCCTCCGGCAGCGTGATGGTTGCCGCCACTTCCTTGAAGAGCCCATATTCATCCAGAATCTTGATCAGGTTCCGGGTATGGTCAAACTGGGCCTGGTAAACGCGCAACAGCTCGATCGCCTTTTTAAATTCCTCGGTCTGATTGCCTTCCCCGTCGAAAAGCTGCATGCCCTCTTCGCTGCCGAATCCCTCATACCCGGAATCCACGCACACCGAAAACCGGCCGTCTTGATCGGCGCTTTTGGCCAAAATAAAGGGGTAACGGCGAAAATAGGCGGGAACGTATGTGCCGACACGCCACACGCCGTTTTCATCGACAAAAAGGTTCTCGTTATTCTTCAAACCCAGAATGGCAACAGGAACTATGGCGCCTTCCGGGTCCTTTGTGAAAACCACTGGAAAACACTTCGCCGCTTCCTGAAAATCATTGCCGACGATCAAGGCAGAGTTCGATTCCCGGGCAAACTTGTAATTGCTGACAGGCGCCACCTTCACGAACTTGTGATTGACAGAGTTTAAATAAATGGGCTTCTGGTAAATGTTTTGCGCCATTGAACCTATCCTTTCTGTTTCTCCTCGTTATTATGAAAACAATCCATGCCGCTCTTTATAAAAAAAGGAAATTATACTAAGTAATTCAGCAAGCATACGTATAATACATTTTTTGGGGATGTCCACAGTAAAAGAACCGTTTTCCGCAATAACGACCTTTTTTCAATGAAGAACCCTTCTTCCTTCGGATTGTCCCGCACAACAAGACTCCTGCAGCCATGACGGCCACGGGATGCTCGTCCATTCGGCCATTACGCAGATGCGATAGACGATGTCGAGCCATTGCCGGAGCATCAACTCGCCTAACGCCACTTCCGCCGGTTCGAAGCGGCAGGTCTTGAACACCAGGCGTACGCCATCGACCCCGCGCTTGATATCGATCGATTCGATCGCACCCGCATCGATGGATGCTTCCGAATCAACGGGCGGCTGGGGCGCCAGGCAGCTTACGGCGCTGATTTGCGCAAAACTCTGCCGAACATCGGCTCCGATGGAATTTCCCATGCGCTTTTCATGCCATTCGACGAGAGCGGGAACAAGCCGCTTCAGAAGGCGTTGCGTCAGCCATAACACGACGACCCGGCCCTTGTTGTCTTCGGCCGAAATGCGGATCCGGTCCTCGGTAGGGATGTAGACGGTGGTCAGACGTTGCAGAAGAGTGGGCGTCATTCAGGTTTGATCTTTCCGCTGGGACCGTCAACGGCCCGTAAAAACGTTTTACTCATGACCTATTAAGGGATCGCCTTCAAAATTGCGAAACCAACTCGTTTCGATGTTTCAGAACCACTTCGAATTACTACTTTATAAAATAAAAAAGCATGCGTCAATTCTTTTGGGGACGTTGTTGACTAATTGAACTAAAGCGCGTATTGTTTCACCATTCCTTCAAAACAAGGCCACCCAAACAAGGCAACCAGATGCCCAGAGGCCCGCGACTCGATGCGCCCGGAACCCTGCATCACGTCATCCTTCGGGGAATCGAGCGCAGAGACATCGTGTGCAACGATAAGGACCGGGATGATTTCCGAACCCGAATGGGAGATCTCGCGCTTTCTACGGCCACTTCCATTTTCGCCTGGGCGCTGATGAACAATCATGCCCATATTCTGCTTCGCAGCGGGCCCGAGGGCTTGCCTGTTTTCATGAGGCGCTTTCTGACCGGCTACGCCGTATCATTCAATCGCCGCCGCCAGCGCTGCGGCCACCTTTTTCAGAATCGCTACAAATCCATCATATGTCAAGAGAATGCCTATTTCACGGAATTGGTTCGATATATTCATTTAAATCCTTTGCGGGCCGGCATCGTGGCATCGATGGCCGAACTGGACCGCCATCCCTGGTGCGGACATTCCTGCATTATGGGCAACAATCAAACGCCATGGCAGGATGCCGGCTATGTGCTCAGGTGCTTCGGGAAACTGGAAAATGAAGCCCGAAATGCCTACAGGGACTTTGTGCAGAAAGGAATCGCGCAGGGAAGGCGCCCCGAATTGGTGGGCGGCGGTTTGATCCGGTCCATGGGAGGCTGGTCGGCCGTCAAGGCATCGCGCAGTTCCGGCTCATTCGAAAGAAGCGACGAGCGAATCCTTGGCAGCGGCGAGTTCGTCGAGGCAGTGCTTGCTGAGACGGAGCAAAAAATCAAGCGCCAATTGCCGCTGATCGAAAGGATCGACAGAGCTCGGCAACGTGTCCTCGGGGTTTGCCGGGACGAAGGGATGAAGGAAATCCTTTTGACCTCCGGCAGCCGTCGCCGCAGCGTTTCCGCCGTTCGGTCAAGGTTGGCCGTCGAACTGACCGAAGACTTCGGTCTTTCCATGGCGGAAACAGCCAGACAGCTGGGAGTTTCCATATCGGCGATCCGCAAAATCATCGAAAGAAGGGGACGTTGTTGACTAAATGAACTTACAAGCACATTGAGCGCTGCCGAGCAGACCGGCGATATAGGCCTTACGCTGGCGGAAACAGACAGACAAATGGAGTCTCCACGTTGTCTCGATAAAAAATTCACTCAGTCAACAACGACCCGGTTTCGCAGGAAAACCGGACGGAGATCACAACGCAGACGCTGGTTCACTTAGTCAACAACGTCCCCCAATGCTACTGAAGGGATTTATCGGAAGCCTTGCTTTCTTCCTGGGCAGCGCGGGCCTGCTCGATTTTCTCCTTAAGCTGCTTGCCCGCGGCGTACATGCCGCCGGCTACCATGCCGTACTGAACCGCCGGAATCACCAGCTCGCCGGTGATCTGGTCCTGCCCGTCCGCGCCGGTGGCGATGCACTGTATGCGGACCATTCCATTTCTCATGGATACGGCGCCTAGTTTTTCAATCAATAATATGTTCATGCTTGTATTCCTCCTTTGTCAGTTTGGTTAATGATTGGCAAAAATGGAATTTTTCATGCCCGATAATATGTCTCAGGGGTTGAAACTCTTCCCATGGTTTGGGGTTCTTACCACGGCATGACGAATATGTAAAGGACGAACCGGGGAGGGGGACGTTGTTGACTAAATGAACTTAAGCAAATGCATTGCCGGCCGCCGAGCCGAACGGCGGTTTTTGTGTTTCTCTGACCGATACCGCCAGACGGCTGGAAGTCTTCACATCGGCGATTTGAAAAATCATTGACGGAAGGATGTCGGCTCGCCTTAAAAACTGCGTCCCACCTGGGAGTGAAGGCGGGGTAAGGAGGAAGAAAACAAAGTAAGTTCACTTTGTCAACAACGTCCCCCAGTTCTGCCCTGAAGCCATTTTTTGAGGGATGTTTTGCTCTCGGCGGAGGGTTTGCCTGCAATCAGGCCCTCGACGCTTATGTCTTCGTCTAAATCCTCCCAGTGGATGCCTTGACCTTTTCCGATAAACCTCCAATTCAGGCGCTCCTCCGAACTGGCGTGATCAAGACGGGGATACCAAACCAATGGAACCGAAATGGTGCGTCCATCACTGAGATCAACCGTCAAGGTATCATCAGTCAAATGGACATCGACGGCAAGGGGAATTTTGATCTCAAAGGCCAAAATATTCATGCCATGCCTCTATGAGCAACTCCTGATTTTTCTCAATAATGCTGTGAATTTGCTTTAATTCAAAACGATTAAATCCGCCGCTGTTCTGAAGATGGATTGGATCCAACCAGTACTTTGCCACATTTTCATCGCGTTCGACATGAATGTGGTAAGGTTCATCGCGATCACCGGCATAAAAAAAGAATCGATAGGGGCCAACCCTGAACACCGTTGGCATTCGATGCTCCTCGCAATATTGTTGATTCGCAAAACGGCTGAATCAACGTCATGGTCTCTTGCGTCCCTTTCATTGCAAGACCGATTTCAACGGCGTAATTTATTGACTAAAATATACCAGATTTCGGATGGAAGTCTAACCTTTTTGTTCTTTGTCTTTTGGCGCGTTCCCAATTCTTTCTTGACGGAAGGATGTCGGCTCGCCTTAAAAACTGCGCGCCACCTGGGGGTGTAAGCGGGGTAAGGAGGAAGAAAACAACGTAAGTTCACTTTGTCAACAACGTCCCCCTCTTTAGATTTCGCCGAATTTGAAGATATCGTCCTTTTTGTCGAAGAGTTTTTCGAGGTCGAGTCCGGTCGGCGGCGGGGCGGGCTGTTTTAGCTTGAGCAGGGTCCGCAGCAGATTGATGCGGGACACGGAGAACAGCTGACCGTAGGCGATTGCCAAGGCGCCGGCCCGGTGCAGGGTCTCCAGAGCGGGTCCCTTGAGGGCGGTCAGGGCTTTTTCGTCGATGCGGTAAAGCCCCTGCAACGGAGGCTGGTCCGCTTGCGGTTCTTCGGCAGGCAGGTGCCACGGTATCAGCAAACCGGCCTGCGCCAGCGCACCGACCGCGGTCTGGGTCTGCCGGTGGCTGACCGTCGTGGCCTTCAGAAAGGTCAGTAATTTTTCCATGAAGGGCTGAAGTTTGCCTTCATCGTCAAAAAAGCGTTCCTCCCCCTGCTCCGGGTTCGGACTTTCCCGGTAGAGACCGCTGCGCTGGTAAAATCCCAACCCGTAAACACGCTTGTCGCCCTGCAAGGTCTCGATCATGCTGAAGGGGTAGGCGCGATAGTGGCTGGGAATATAATCCCCGATCCATTTTCCGGCGCTGTCGACAAAGAGGTTATGTCCCTTGTGCATTCCCAGCAGCGCCACCAGTTGATATTCACCTGCGGAAGGCCGAACGAACGCCATCGGAAAGACGGCCAGTGCGCGGGATATTTCGGCAACCAGCAGGGGCGCCCAGGCGTGGGCCTGGGAAAATCTAAAATCCGTCGACCGCTTCCAGCCGTGTTGCCGGTGCTGTTTGGCATCAAGCAGTAAAAATGGGTGCGTCATGACGTTTCAGGTATTGAAGCTGAATGATAAAGCCCCCGGCTTCTTTTTACTTCGAAGCCGGGGGCTTTTGTTTTACTGTTTCTGGTCAAGCCTGCCGCCAACTCAGGCAGGCTGGTTGAGGTTAATTAGGCAATGATGTCACCGGCAGCGAACATGGACCCATCGACACCGATCAGGGCAATTACACCGTCAGGAGTGCCATTGTTGTCGGCATCGAAGAACAACAAGCCCACAGTGTCACCCTCGTTCACCTCGTCCGCGGTGGCCGCATAAGCTGCATCAGCCTCGATGGAGGTGAAAAAGTAGATCACATTCCCGCCAAGGGCGCCACTGGCAGCTGTATAGGCATCACCATAGCTCGCCTGCGCAGCCGCAAAGTCAATGTTGCCGCTCACGCCGCCAATGCCGGCAGCCAGACCCAGGGAGATAACATCATCGCCGTTCTGATTGAAGTCGGTGATGATGTCGGCGGATGCCAAGCCATCTGCTGCCGGGTCCGGATCACCGGAAGCGCCGGAGCCACCAAAGGCGCCGGATGCTGAGAAGTTGGTTACAGTGAAACCACCGTCATCCGCATTTTCATCGTCTAACGTAATAGTTCCGTCACCGTTATCGACTGCGTTAACAGTACCAGCAGGCGCAACCGCATTGAAGTTTGTAGCGATTGCTGCAGCAATCTGGGCTTCAGTTTCACCACCAACAGACTCATATTCATCGGCGATGATTTCAGTACCGTCCTTCAAGGTGACCGTCAGGTTATACGTCTCACCGACTGTTGCGGTTCCAACCACGGTAAGCGTGCTTTCCTGAGCAACATCAGCCTGAAGAACCGGCGCCGCGCCATTATTAATGATGATATTTAACCCACCGTCGTCTCCAGAGAATGCAATTGAATCTATATTGCACTTGTTTCCGTCATCTCCCTCAACAACCACATACCAATCACTTTCTACCGTTGCAGAGAATCCATTTACGCCATCGAGTACAAGCGCAACGGCGTCAGCAACTGCGGCATCGCTGGCCATGTTTATGTCATATCCCACCGATGCGTCGCTAACAACGACCGCATTCACAATATTGTTCATTGTGTAATTGATCGTTATTACTTCAGTATCGTCATCTGAATTATCTCCGTA
>JAXGZF010000011.1:0-98347 GCA_040771865.1 Desulfobacterales bacterium | reverse complement strand
CGCTCGTTGGTAGCGGCGATTCCCGAGGACGGTTCTCTTTCGTTCTTCGGGGATGTCGCCCAACAAATCTACGGGCAGCGGATGAGCTGGCGCTCCGCTGGGTTGCACATCCCCCAGCAATGGTTCTTTAAGGAAAATTACCGGAACACCAAACAGATTGCCCAGCTTGGGTTGGCAATCTCAAGGATGCCTTTCTTTCACGATATCCCTGATCTGGTTGAGCCGACCTCCCCAAGAGCTGATGGCGCTCTGCCTACTTTGGTCGAGTGCGGGGACAGGAAGCAGCAGGTGGAGATCGCCCTTAAGGCAGCAAGGAGCGCCGCCAAAACACTGAGCGTTGCCATCCTCGTAAGAGACAGGGCGCAGGAGAAGGTCTTCAGCGCGGCCCTCGGGGGCGAGGCGACCAGGCTTCATCGCGACCTTAAGGTTTGGAACGACGGCCCCGGCATATACCACGGCACCTACCATGCGGCTAAGGGGCTTGAGTTTGATGTGGTGATAGTTCCTTTTCTGGACGTCGACAACCTTCCTGACAAGGATTACATAGCGTCCCACGGGGAAGAAGACGCCCTCACCCACGACGGCAGACTTCTCTATGTGGCGGCGACCCGGGCGAAAACGAACCTGATCCTGCTTTACAGCGGTGCGCTCACGCCACTGCTCCCGACAGACGAGTCACTCTACCAGAGGGTCAAGCCATGAACTTGATCCGACAAGAGTGCGCCAGTCGTGGGATCACCCGGATCTGCCATTTCACGCAGTCGCGAAGCCTGGCCCATATCTTTGACTATCCGTTGGGGCTTTGTTCGACCAGGACGCTACAGGAACATGATTTACCGCACAATCCGACAGACACGGAACGGTTTGACGGAAGAAACGATCTGATCTGTTGCTCCATCGAGTACCCGAACACCTATTACTTCCTCAAGGTCCGGGAACGTGAGCCTCTTTTCAAGGACTGGGTCGTGTTGATGATCGATCCCAGTTACCTGTGGCACCCTGAGACATGTTTTTGCCCGTGCAACGCGGCACGCTCTCGCGGCGGGTACATCCGAACGGGGATTGAGGGGTTCCGCTCTCTTTTTGCCCCGACATCTCCCGGGTTCACTGCTTATACTCGGTCCGCGAGACATCTTCCCGCAGCGCCGACTGATATACAGGCGGAAGTTCTTCTCAGGGACCCGATTCCACTTGATTCAATTGCCGGTATCGCTGTTCATACAGAAGAGCAGGCACAACGGGAAATTTGCCGACTGCGCCTGCAGGGAATCACTATTGATAAACCGATTTACATCGCTCCGGACTTCTTTAACAAAACCTCGCTCTCGCGGATGATTCAACGCGGAGACCGGGCGTCGGAAACGCTATATAAGAACGGAGGTCTTCATGGCCGATAACATTACAATAAAGTTGAAAGCGAGCAAGGCCGTGGGTGCCATGCTGGCTGCGGCCTGCGGCGACGCGTTAGGCTGGCCGAATGAACGGGTCGGCAAGTCGAAAGTGCAAAAACAACCACAGGGCCGTCTCCATGATTTCAGAAGCTGGACCCGCCGCTCGGGTGGGCGTTTTTTTCCTCACGAGGAGACTATTGAGGCTGGCGAGTACAGCGACGACACACAGCTTATTCTTTGCCTCTGCCGGTCGCTTTTGAAAGGGGAGGTCTGGTGGGACTACTTCACTCAGGTGGAGCTGCCCTTTTGGTCCGCTTATGAACGTGGCGGGGGCGGCGCGACCAAGAGAGCGATCGATTCGTGGCTGGATGGGATCGCGCCATGGAGTCCGAACCGGAAGCCCCAGGATGTGAAGCGTTATTTCGACGCGGGCGGCAACGGTGTCGCGATGCGCGTCCTGCCGCATGTCTTGCGCTTGGGCGAAAAAGAGTATCCTGAGATCGCCGCCAACATATTCCTTGACGGCGTCACGACCCATGGACACCCCCGGGCGCTTTTGGGCGCTTTGGCCTACGGTTTCGCACTGTGGGCGGCTTTCCGCAAGGATTCGAAACTGGCGTATGGTGAATTGGTGGAGGATTTGATCAAAAACGCAGAGGTCTGGTCCACTTTTCCAACCGCCCCGACCATCCAGCCCGAATGGAAGAGCCAAGCGGAAAAAAGCCTCCAAGCCTACGCAAAGCTTTGGGAATCGGCCAAGGCCGAGGTCTTGGAATATCTCGAGGTCTGCAGAACAGAACTCGCGAAGGGGGCGTTGAGTTTCGATGACGATGTGCTGAAAAAGCTCCAGTGCTTCAGCAAGATTAGCGGTGCCGGGACCGTGGCGGCGATCGCGGCGGTGTATCTCGCGTCGCGCCACGCCGCCGACCCGATCAACGGCGTGGTGAAGGCCGCATTCGCAATCGGTTCGGACACCGACACGATTGCCTCGATGACAGGCGGCCTGCTCGGCTGTATCAATGGTTCAGACTGGCTATCGACGGTAAAACAAGGTATCCAGGACGCGAGCTATATCGAGAAATGCGCGTCGCGCTTGGCGGGTGGCCAAGTAGATGACAAGGCCAGTATTGAGCCGCTCAGAAGGACCTCCCTCAAGAACTGGATCGACGACGTGGTGGCGGCTCCCAACGCGAGGGAAACCAGACTTCCCGATCGCCGCAAGGCGACGGTGAGCCGTAGCCCGGATCAGGTCGGAAGCAGCGGGAAATTCAAGGTTGAATTCCTGAAACTCACTACGGAAGACGGCCAAACAATCTATCTCAACAAGATTTCCAAGGGGGACTTCGGATGGCAACCGGCTCAGCGGCGAACCACCATCACTTCATTTATAGGGAAAACCTCAGAAAATCAGCGCCAACCCCAGCCCTTGCTGGAGCGATTGAGTTTTGGTCCGAAGCTGCCGGTGTATTCTATGGAAAAGTCGGTCCGCTTCTATAAGGGGCTGCTGGGGCTTAGCATCAAGAAGGAATCGCAGGACGTGGTTGTCTTCCACCAAGGGCTGGTCCTCGCACCCGCATCTTACGCTAAGAACTTCCCTGGAGTCGGATTCCGGTCTCTTCTCTATATTGAAGTGGCGGAGATCCCGAACAAATTTAAAGCGGTTATGGAAAACAAGGTCCAGATTGTGACCAAACTTGAAAACTGGGGACAATCATCTCGCCGGTTTTTCAGATGTCTCGATCCGGATGGGAATTTGATCGAAGTTTTTGAGAAACAATAGAGCAATCGTAGGTGCACACAGTAAGTTTCAAGGGCTTATGCATAAAAAATAGGATTAAGAACAGCGAATGATAAGGACATTAACCGGACCGCAGTTCGCAAATATGTTCTGCCTGAAGCCGCAGCAGTTTACCTGGCTCCTAGGTGCCGGTGCGTCCGCCTCCGCAGGTATTCCTACTGGCTATGCAATGATCCAGGACTTCAAAAAGCGATTATTTTGTCAGTTGTCCGGTGTTGGCCGTAGGGAAGTGGACACCAACGACCCACTCTGGATTGAAAGGACGAATCTATTTTCCAGCAATCACGCTGTTCTTCCGCCAGCTGACGATCCGACTGAATATGCAGCGGCATTTGAAGCCATTTTCCCTGCCCCAGAAGATCGCCGAAAATACATAGAAAAGGCAATTAGAAAAGGAACCCCATCGTTTGCCCACCGTGTCATCGGCTCACTATTGACTACCCGTCTTGTCCCTTGCGTATTCACTACAAATTTTGACGAGGCATGGGGTCGGGCCAAGCGAACCTGTTGAAATAAAAAGAATTTTAATAAAAATGAGCCGTAAAACAGGGCTTAAAACCCACTTTTGGGCGTCAAAAAGCGGGCTCTAAGGAAACGGAATGAATACGATGGAACAGGAGGATCGATAATGAGTCTGTGGTATGAAAGTCCGAGCCTAAGCCTCTATGACAGCGGGGAGAATGCGGAACAGCGGGTCCAATGCATTCTTGAACATCTGTCGATGGATGTTCCTCTTTTTCGGTGGGAGCTTGCCTTGGCAGGCTGTTGAAAAACTGCGCCTGAGGCTGCCATTCAGCGTTGCGCGGCTCTCGCCAGTGCTCGCATATGCCTGAATATGCTGCGCTTGTCGCATCGCCGCGCGCCTTGCCTGACGGCCTGAGTCTTGTTTTTCAACGCCCTGTTAGAGGAAAAAACGGTTCCCGAGAGCCATGTCGATCTCCTTCATGATCTGTACAAAGAACTTCGAAAAGCGCCCGGAATGGCGGATTGGAATTTCGGTTTGCTTGTGGCGCTGGCATTCGTGGACCCGCAATCCGGCGCACCAAACCCTCAACGCACGATTGAAGAATATTTTAATAAGGCCAAAGAAACATTGACAGACAATCCCGAACTGGAGCGCCTGGGGGATGCAATCCAAAACAGATCCTTTTTCAGCCGGCAGGCATATATGGAAGTGGGGTCGGGCCAAGCTAAGATTTTGAAATCAAAACAAATCAATTAAAAATCAGCCGCAAAACAGGGCTTAAAATGCACTTTTTGATATCAAAAAACGATTAGGGATACGGGGTCGGGCCAAGCGAACATATTGAAATAAAAAGAATTCAAATAAAAATAAGCCGCGAAAAAGGGCTTAAAACGCACTTTTGGGTGTCAAAAAGCCCGCTTTAAGAAAACAGGCACAATTCGAATCGTTTTTCCTATCCTCAAAAAGCGCTATGAAAAAGCGGGCGAGTCGGAACAGATCACCGATATCACAACACGTGAAATTGCATCCCAGGCGTTAGACATCGTAAATCGGAAAAAGCCCGAAAACGACTGGAAGCGCGATGCCGGAGACAATAAAGAACTGACCCGCCGGCTGGTCAGGGCGATTCAAACCGTGCCGGAGATAGAAAAAGCGGCTTCCACCTTGCGGGAATTGCGAAACGACATCAACCACGCCGGCATGAGCCTGAGAAGCTTTTCGGCCGATGATTTCGGCGAAAAACTCAATCAAATGCTGGATTTGGTTGAATCATTGCTTCTGAACCTTGCAGTGATTGAACGGGGCCAAGCTTTCAAATAGGATGCCTATTCGAGCATGCGGACGGGGATGTCCGTTAGAAACAGTCAGTTTATGAGAATCCAAAGTTCAACTTGAGATTTTCATAATTTATTGGTATAAGTACCTATGATCACGCGAGACATCACATCCGAGCTGCTTGCCGCCGTCGCTGAATATCCGGTGGCGACCATCCTGGGACCGCGTCAATCGGGGAAAACCACCCTTGCCCGGACAACATTTCCGGACAAGCCGTATTTTTCCCTCGAAGATCCGGATGTCCGCATGGCTGCGGAGGCGGACCCCAGAGGCTTTCTTTCGAGGGTTCCGGAAGGCGCGGTGCTGGATGAAATTCAGCGTCTTCCGTTACTGCTTTCATATCTTCAGGGCATTGTGGATGCTACGCGGAAAAGGAGCATGTTTATCCTGACCGGGAGCCACCAGCCCGAACTTCAGCAGGGTATCAGCCAATCTCTGGCCGGCCGGACGGCGGTATTGACCCTCTTCCCGTTTTCCTTCAAGGAATTGCAGAATTATCGGCAGGACTGGGACCCGTTCGATTTGATCGTGAAGGGCGCTTACCCGCGTCTTCATGAGGACGGACTTGCGCCGGGCCGTTTCTTCAACAGTTATCTCCAAACATATGTGGAAAGAGATGTCCGCGCCTTGATCAATCTGAAAGATCTCAGGCAGTTTCAGCAGTTTTTTGTCCTTCTTGCCGGCCGGGTCGGACAGGTGATCAACTATGCCTCCCTCAGCAACGATGTCGGTGTTTCGGGAACGACCGTCAAGAACTGGATAAGCGTTCTCAAGGCTTCCTTCGTGGTCTGGGAACTTGCTCCTTTTCACGAAAATATCGGAAAGCGGGTTATCAAATCACCGAAAATCTTTTTCAGCGACACGGGGCTTCTCTCCTTTCTACTGGGCATCGAAACCGCGGAACAGGCCAGTCGCGATCCTTTGCGCGGGGCGCTTTTTGAAAACCTGGTTCTTCTGGAAATCCTGAAAAACCAGACCAATGCAGGGAAAAGACCTGAACTCTATTTTTACAGGGACACCAACGGCAACGAAGTGGATCTTATCTTTAAAGCGCAAAGAAAATTGATTCCCGTGGAAATCAAATCGGCGGAGACCTTTCACCCTCAGTTCATCAAGGGGATCGAGCGGTTTCGGAATGTCGCGGGCGACCGCTGCCAGGAAGGACGTATTTTCTATAACGGCGAGAAAAGCCTGACCGTAAGCGGCATCCGAATCGAAAACCCGTTTATGTCCGGTGAATTTTTATGAATGTTCCCGCTTGTGGCTTGTGGTTTCGGGGTCGGGCCAAGCGAACATATTGAAATAAAAACAATTCTAATAATAATGAGCCGCGAAAAAGGGCTTAAAACGCACTTTTGGGTGACAAAAAGCCCGCTTTAAGAAAACAGGCACAATCCGAATCGTATTTCCAATCCTCAAAAAGCGCCATGAAAAAGCGGGCGGAGGCGGATCAGATCGCGAACCAGGGCCGTACGGCGATTCCGTGACGGGTCTGGAAATCGCCGCCTCCGTAGACGAGGGTGGCGCAGGCGGTTGATTGACCGCTGAGAGCGGTCCACCAGCGCAGACTGTCGAGCATGTCCGACGATACGGTCATGCCCGATTTGATCTCCACGGGAAAGAGGGTGCCGGCTTCTTCGATGATCAGATCGATTTCACGACCGGACCGGTCGCGCCAGAAAAACAGGGGCGGGGTCCGGCGGTGGTGTGTATAGGCTTTGGCGGTTTCCGCCACCACATGGTTTTCGAAAACGGGGCCTCTCAGCGGGTGGTTTACGAGCTGGTCCGCCTGGCGGATGCCCAGCAGATGGCAGAGCAGGCCGGTGTCGTAGAAATAGAGCTTGGGGCTTTTGATCACCCGTTTGTTGAAATTGCGGTGGTGGGGCGGCAGGAGAAAAACGATGAAACTGGCAACCAGCACCGAGATCCAGCGCCGGGCCGTATCCACGGAGATGCCGCAATCGGCGGCCAGCCGGCAAAATGGACCGCCGGGCATGATATGCATTATATCAAATGCAAATAAGCATTGAAAACATAAAATGATTTACATATAATGCATTTATGCTGTTTGCTATTGGAAAAAAAATTCGACAGGCGCGAAAGACCCGCAAAATCACCCAGGCGGATCTGGCCAAAGCCATCGGCATGAGCCGCACCACCATCGGGCAGATCGAAAACGGAACCGTGCAGGAAATCGGCGTGCGCAAGCTGATCCGGGCGCTTGAATTCCTCGGCCTGGAACTGCGGGTTCGCCCCGCGGGCAGACCGCCCACGCTGGAAGAACTCCGTGAAGAGGAGATCGTCTGATGCCGGGCGTTTCCTCCCTTTCCGTGTGGTCGGGCAACCGGCGTTCCGGGCTTCTGGCCCGTGAGCGGCAGCAGAAATACGTGTTTGCCTATGAACCGGATGCAAGCGCTGATGCTCAGGTGTCCCTGACCATGCCGGTGCGGATTGAGAGCTGGGTCAGCCGCGAACTGCATCCCGTCTTCCAGATGAACCTTCCGGAGGGCGCCCTGCTGGATGCCATTCGCAGGGCCATTGCCAAGATCATCGGCGAGGATGATCTGTCCATTCTGCGGGTAACGGGCGGAAATCAGGTGGGGAGAAACCGGTTCGCGCTTTCCGGCGATTCATTCCCGCGCGTTTCCGAAACGCCTGAGTCTCTGGATGAGCTGCTTGCCTATCCCGACGCCGCGGAACTGTTTCATGAACTCGTGGACAGGTATGCCCTGCGTTCCGGCATATCCGGCGTTCAGCCCAAGGTGCTGCTGGAGGCATCCGAACGGAGCACTCTGGCTTCGGCAGGTTATATCGTCAAGTCGTGGGGCGCTGATTACCCGTTTCTGGCCGCCAACGAGTATTTCTGCATGACGGCGGCCCGACGCGCCGGACTGCCGACCCCGGATTTCTTTCTTTCGAATAACGGCGGTCTTTTCATTATGCGCCGATTTGACGTTACTTCCGACGGAGACTCCATCGGCTTTGAAGACATGTGCAGCCTTCAGGCCCTGGGAACCTCTCAGAAATACTCTGGCAGCTATGAACGCGCGGCCAAAACGATTCGGGAGTTTGTTTCCGGGCCCTGCCTGAAGACCGCCAGGGAACAGTTCTTTTCCACCCTGGCGTTGTCGGTCATGCTGCGAAACGGCGACGCGCATTTGAAAAACTTCGGCGTGCTGTACGCAGACCCCATGGGCATGGTCGAACTGGCGCCGGTTTATGATCTGGTGACAACCACGGCCTATATTCGAAACGACGTTCCTGCCCTGACGCTTGCGGGAACCAGGAAGTGGTGGCCGCGCAAGCTGCTGGATCGCTTTTCCGTGGCCCATCTTTCGCTGCCGCCGGCAACGGCTGCCGGCATCATCGACCGGATGGCCCAGGCCGTGACCGAGACCCGGGCGCTGATTCCCGGCTATATTGCCGACCACCCGGAGTTTCGCGAAATCGGTGAACGCATGATGGAGGCCTGGAATGAAGGGGTCAATGCATTCAAGGCTTGACAGGGCGTTGAAAGCCGCGCCAAGGCCGCCATGCGGCGTTGCGCGGCTTCTCGCGCATGCTTGCTGCGCCTTGTCTGACGCCCTGATTCTTGTTTTCAACATCCTGCTGTTGAAGCCCGCTTTCGAATGCCGAAAACGGGCTTCATGAAAACAGGGTGCGATTCGAACCGTATTTCTGAAATTCACAAAGAACCAGGGAAAGTCGGCCGGCGGTTCGGAAGCGGACCGTCCGGCTGAATCCGCAGCAATCGCACGATCAGAGAAGATTTATAAAAGGACAACGGTGCCGGTGCATATCAATCGCCTTTTACAAGTATTTGTGCTATTCCGATAGGCGGCAAGCAGGCATCTATTCAGGGAGGTTTATGAAAAGACCCGGAAGAAGGCCGAAGTCGCAAACAACGAATGTGGATAGTGAGACCAAATGTCCAACTGGCTACAAAGCCGCTTAAATCGAATGCATCCCACCAGCCTGCTGTTCATGAGCTACCTGGCGGCCATTGCCGCCGGCACATCGGCTCTGATGCTGCCGGCCGCCACGGCAAGTGGTTGCATCGGCGCGATCGACGCATTGTTTACGGCGACCTCCGCCGTGTGCGTAACCGGACTGATCGTGGTGGATACCGGTTCCTGTTTCACTGCATTCGGCCAGGGGGTGATCCTCTTTCTGATTCAGATCGGCGGATTGGGGATCATGACGATTTCAGTGGCTCTGTTTCAGATCATCGGCAAAAAGGTGGTGTTTCAGCAGCGCATGGCGATGCAGGAGGTGTTTTCCCATACGCCGCGGGAGGATATATATTCACTGATCCGCTCGGTGCTGATTTTTACGCTTTCGATCGAAGCCGTGGGCGCCGTGATCCTGTTTTTTTACTGGCGCTCCGCCTTCCCGCCTGGCGAGGCGATTTACAAGGCCGTTTTCCATTCCGTTTCCGCTTTTTGCAATGCCGGTTTTTCGCAATTCAGCGACAGTCTGATGGCCGGCCGGTCGTCCGTGGTCTTAAATTTGACGGTGTGCGGTTTGATCATTCTGGGCGGCATCGGTTTCCCGGTGGTTTATGAGTTCTACCGCCGCGCTGTTTCGCGGGAAACCGGCAAGGTGTCGATTCAGACCAAAAGCGTGATCGCGGCAAGCATCGGGCTGACCCTGGCCGGCATCCTGGTGATCCTGGTATCCGAACGGACTCTGCTCCCCACTCTGGGATGGGGCAAGGGACTTCTGGCCGCGGCATTTCAATCCGTGACCTGCCGTACCGCCGGGTTCAATACCCTGAATATTGCCTCCCTGAATACGGCCACCCTGCTGTTCATGATGTTTCTGATGCTGGTGGGCGCCTCCCCGGGGTCTTGCGGAGGCGGCATCAAGACGACGACATTCGCCGTGCTGACCGCTTTTTCCTGGAGCCGCCTGATACGCTGCAAATGCGTGAATCTCTTCGGCAAGACCGTTCCGGACGAGACGGTCACCAAGAGCATTTCCGTGCTGGTTTTTTCGCTGGCCGTCATCTGTATCGCCGTCTTTGCGATTCTGTTCATCGATCCGGATCACGGCGTGCGCATACAGGGGAATCGTCAATTTTTAAGCTTTCTCTTTGAAACGGTTTCGGCCTTCGGGACGGTGGGCCTCTCCATGGGCGTCACCCCGGTGTTGACCCTGTCCGGAAAACTCGTAATCATCGGGTTGATGATCGTCGGCCGGGTGGGAGTTCCGGCCTTTACCTACATTATCGCGGGGGGAGGTTCGACGAGAGGCATTCAGTACGCCGAGGAGAACATGATGATCGGATAAGCAAAGCGTGAGGCAGCCATGAAACGATTTGCCGTTATCGGTACCGGGAGCTTCGGATACTATGTAGCCAAAGCACTGTATGAAAACGAAAACGAGGTGATCGCCATTGATCGCAACAAGGAGCGGGTGCAGGCCATCGAGCCTTATTGCACCAGCGCCATCGTGCAGGACGTAACCGACATCAAGGCGCTCAAAGCGCTGGGACTCGATGAGATGGACGCCGTCATCGTGAGCACGGGTGAAAATATCAAGCCCAGCATCCTGATCTGCTTCCACCTCAGCCGTCTGGGGATCAAGCGCATCATCGTCAAGGCCGAGGATGACGATCACGGAGAGATCCTGAAACAGCTGGGCGCCACGGAGATCATTCGGCCCAGCATGGATATGGCCGAAGGCCTGGCCCTGCGGCTGACCTCACCCAACATTCTGGAGTTTCTGCCCCTGGCGGAAGATTATACCATCGCCCAGGTCAACGCGCCCCCGTCTTTCATCGGCAAGTCGCTCAGTGATCTGGATCTGCGCAGGCGCTACGAGATCAATATCATCGCCGTCAAAGAGCTGGTTCCGGGGCGGTTCGTTATGGTGCCTAGCCCCGATTTCACCGTCAAGGGCAGCGATGTTCTTGTGATGTTAGGCAAAGAGGCGGATCTGAAAGAGATCAAGGAGCTTCAGTGAGCCTCGTTTACCAGGCTGTTGAAAAACTGCGCCTGAGGCCGCCATTCAGCGTTGCGCGGCTTTCGCCAATGCTCACATATGCTTGAATATGCTGCGCTTGTCGCATCGCCGCGCGCCTTGCCTGACGGCCTGATTCTTGTTTTTCAACACCCTCTTACAGGAAGATGCCGGGCGCCGGACAGAAGGCCGCCGCGCATTGAAAAAAGTTGACTTTAAAATGTTCCGCGGAACAAGGCGTCATGACGCACCTGCGGGTGCCGGAAACAAACCGAAAAAAAACGGGATGCAATCCTAGACAATGAAACCGACCGGGTTTTAAAAAATAGCGGCAACGGCGCATATCAATAGCGGTTCTCTTGTATTTATGGTATGTTGAAAGCCCGTAGACAGGCATTGGCAACGCCCGCGTGTTTCAAGACGGGCCGGGAAACAGGATCGAATCAATTCCATGGAGCCGTCCGTTTTCAATCATCCGGGTCTGACCATTGCCCTGGCGCTGGCCATGGGCATGATCGCGCAGGCTCTGGCGCACCACCTGCGCATTCCGGGCATCGTCCTGCTGCTGGCCGCCGGAGTCGCCCTGGGTCCGGACGGCGCGAACCTCATTCGTCCGGAGAGCCTCGGCACGGCCCTGAACATTCTGACCGGGTTCGCCGTGGCCGTCATTCTTTTCGAAGGCGGGCTCAACCTTGAATTCAGACGCCTGAAACGCGCCCAGCGCTCCATCCGGCAGTTGATTCTCCTCGGCGGCCTGTTGACGGTTGCCGGCGCCGCCGCATCCGTGCATTTTATCATGCACTGGCCCTGGAAAAACGCGCTCCTTTTCGGCACCCTGGTCATGGTGACCGGCCCCACCGTGATCAACCCGTTGTTGAAACGGTTGCGGGTCAAACGATCGGTAGCCACGGTGCTGGAGGCCGAAGGCGTTCTGATCGACGCTCTCGGCGCGGTCGTGGCCACGGTGGTCCTCGAAGCGGTTCTGAGTCCCGCCCGCGGCACATTGCTGGTATGGGGCTGGCACGTCGTTTCCCGTCTCGGTTTCGGCGCACTGTGCGGCGTTGCGGTTGGTTTTTTGTTGATTTCGCTTTACCGGGTCAGGCGGTTGATTCCGGAAGGGACCGAGAACGTGTTCACGCTGGCCGCCGTTCTGGCCCTTTTTCAGGGCAGCAACACAATTCTTCCGGAAAGCGGCATCGCCGCCGTGACGATGGCCGGCATCATCATCGGCAATTTCAGCACTTACGCATTGCGGGATCTGGTGGAATTCAAGGAGGAGCTGACCGTTCTGTTGATCGGCATGCTCTTTGTTCTGCTGGCCGCCGATGTGCGCCTGGATCAGGTCGCCGGTCTCGGCCGTCCTGCGATGTGGGTTGTTCTGGCATTGATGTTCCTGGTCCGTCCGGCGGCCGTGTTTGCCGGAACCGGTTTCGCCGGGCTGAACTGGAAGGAGCGCTTTTTCATCGCCTGGATCGGTCCCCGGGGGATTGTGGCCGCGGCCGTGGCTTCCTTTTTTGCCGCCGCCTTTAACGAAAAGGGGCTGGCCGGCGGCTACGAATTGCGAGCTCTGGTTTTCCTGGTGATTGCCGTGACCGTCGTGTTCGCCGGTCTTACCGGCGGCTTCGTGGCGGGCTTATTGGGGTTGCTGCGTCCCAGCCAGTCAGGCTGGGTCATTCTCGGCGCCAACTCACTGGCGCGCGGTTTGGCCAGATTGTTCAAGGAAGACGGTCAGGAGGTCGTTTTCATCGACTCCAATGCGGACCATTGCACGGCGGCTGAAAACGACTGCACCCGCGTCATATACGGCAACGGTCTTGAGTCCAGAAGCCTGCTGCGGGCGGAAATAGACATTCGCCGCGGCGCGTTGGGGCTCACCGCCAATGACGAGGTGAACTACCTGTTCATTCAGAAAGTGAAGGAAGAGTCCAGGATGGTTTCCCTCTGGGCCGCTCTGAAGACCGACACGGGGTCTCTGACAACCCGGATGCTGCATCAATCCGCAGCCGAACTCATTTTCAGCGTGCCGGTCGATGTGGAGGTCTGGAATCGTCGCTTCAAATCCAAACAGGTCCATCTTCAGCGGTGGCAATGCGTGTCCGAGCCGTCCGGCGACGCCGAAGCCGGCCCTACGGCCGGTTATTCCGGAAACGGTTTGATCGCCGTTGCGGTGCGCCGAAACGGCGTTCTGTCACCGGTTGGAGACCGCACGCGATTTAAACAAGAGGATGAGGTCTGCTTTTTTGTTTTTGAACCCGAGGTCGATGCGGCCGGCGAATTTTTAAGCCGGACGGGATGGCGGTGTCTGGAACGCGTCGATAAAGACGTTTTCACAACATCGACATGCCGGCTTGAACCGAAGGGTAAGGGGGCCTGACAAGGCGAACCTGTTGAAATAAAAATCCGTTCACTTAAAAATGACCCGCGAAATCAGGCATGAAGCCCGCTTTCGAATGCCGAAAGCGGGCTTCATGAAAACAGGATGCGATTCGAACCATATTTCTGATTCTCACAAAGAATTAAGGAAAGACGGTCGGCGTTGAAGAAATGTGGATCTGCTTGGCGCGATCAGTAGATTCGACCCAGATCCTCGATGGCGTCGATGACCATGCCCGTGCCCACGGCGATCAGCAGAATATCCTGAGCCACGCGCACGAAACGGTGTCCGGCCGGCGGCGGTCCGAGGTGCACCAGGACTTCCTGAGGCAGATCGTAGAAGATCACCTCCCGGGGCAGGGGATGATTCAGCCTCCATTTTTTAGCCTGGCCCGGGGGCATGCATTGATTGCCTTTTTTGGCCAGCCCCGGAGGACACTTGCCGCGGCGATACTGATCCGCATAGTAGAGATCGATGGGAGAACGGTCGTAGCCCGTGAAAAATCTCGGCTGTCTGCTGTCGCCATGGCGGTCCTCTTGCGGAGGGCCTGAGTGCCTGTACTCCTGTTGATGGCGGGTTTCCTGACGCCGGTCTTCCGGCTGCATCCGTTGCGGGTCCGGAGACTCTGTCTTTTTGGACATCTTGCCTTTTTTGCCTCCGTCGTCCCATGAGGGTTTTTGTGCGGTCGCCGTTCCGGCCGCGAACAGCAAGATGAACAGCAATCCCACTACAAGGCCCAATTGATAAAGAATCCGTTTCATAATTGCCTTCCTTGCGTCAAAGGTTATGTGTGGATTCGCAACTCAATATACCAACACCCCCTGTTTGAGTGCTTATGCGTTTTTTATAAGATTTTTTCATCGTTTTATCAACGACAATAAAAACATGGAATTTCTTGAGATAATGCGATGTTTCTTGGGTGAGCGCCGCGTCCGCAACGTGCAGGCTTCAGGAGAAATACTTGAAAGCCGAAATCGAAGCAGTCGTTTCCCGCCACAAGGCGCCGGTTTTCCTGTATCGTCAGGAAGGCGCGCTTCTCAAGCGCCTCGGCATTGCGGCCTTTGTTCAGAAGTCAAATTTCTTGGCCGGGTTCAATCCAACGCACGGAGTGCCGCCGGCGGAATGAAACTGGATTCAGCGAACTCAGGCGGCCAGATCAGGGTAAATTTGCCGTTGATGATTTGAAGCACCAGGGTCCGAATGCTGTTCTGTCTTTCATAGAGATGATAGTTGTAGAACTTGACCGGACCAAAGGGCGTTGCCAGGACGGTCTGATTCAGGGCCATGCGGATCGCCTGAGGCGAATGTCTGTCGGCCCGTTTCAGGGCATCGGCTGCGACCCGAACAGCGGCGTAAGCTTCGGCTGCGTGATAATCCGGCGTATCATTGAACCGCTTGAGGTAGTTTTCGTGAAAATCGGCGGCTCCGGAATATGGCAGATGCTTTGACCAGAGGGTCGTGGTCAGAAGGCCTTCCGCATCCTGACCGGTTTTTTCAATGAACTCGTTCAGGGTGAAACCGCCCGCATCGCCGCACAGAAGCGAGTCGATTTTGACTGCCCGAATCTGTCTGACCAGCATGACGGCGTCTTCCAGATAAGAGATCATGTAGATGACTTCCGGCGGATCCAGGGTCAACGGCGCGATCAGCGAACGGAAATACGCCGGTCGGGTCATGGTTTTATCGTAGGGGATATTCGCCCGAAGCTCAATGGCGTTTTCCCGGCAGAACTCAATCATGCGTCTGGCGCCGTCCGTGCCGAACATGCTGTTTTCATAGATGATGGCGATCGATTTCGGGCGGAATTCCTTGATCCAGAAATCCTCCAGCCCCTGCGTGTATTCGCTGATGGGTGGATTGATCCGATAGATGTTCTTCCATCCCATTCGGGTGATTCGATCCGCCGAAGCCGTGCAGACCACAAAGGGAACGTCGCGCCGTTCGGCGGACTTTGCCAGGCTGAAAGTGGCATCGCTGGAATATCCGCCGACCAGCATAACCGCCTTTTGATTCTCGGCAAGATCCTTGACCACCGATTCTGCAAGGGAAGCCCGGCCCTGTGTATCGGCAAAAATAACATGCAGCGGCCTTCCGTGAATCCCCCCCTCCTGATTGACTGTTTCTTGAGCCAGCAGCATCGCATTTTTCATGACAACGCCGAAACTCTGAAAATTGCCGCTCAGCGGGACAAGGGCGCCGATGCTGACAGTCGCCTGCTTGTCCGCAGGCGGACCGGCGATGAAGGGCGCGGCAAGACATAATGCCAGTAAAAATGCAATCGCGGGCAGGATGCGATTGACAACGCGAAATCCTGAAGGATTCATGACGTTTTCCTTGTTTCGGTTTACCTTCCCTGGCCGGCGAAGTTCGCCCAGACCGGTAATGAATTCAGATCGATGGAAAAAAGAGTCGTTCCGACCAGAAAGAATAGGCCGGCGATAACCAACACGCCGATCAGATTGATCCACAGGCCGATTCTGGCCATTTCCGAGATCTTGATCCGGCCGCTTCCGAAGACAATGGCGTTGGGGGGCGTGGCGACCGGCATCATAAAGGCGCAGGATGCGGACACCGTGGCCGGAATCATCAGAATCAGAGGGTTGATTCGCATGGCGACTGCGACCGACGCCAGAATCGGCAGAATCATCTCCGTCGTGGCGGTGTTGGAGGTCAGCTCGGTTAAAAAGGTGATGCTTGTGCAGATCACCATAACCATCAGGTAGGGGGAAATGCCGGCCAGCGTGGAAAATTTATTGCCGATCAGAGCGGCCAGTCCGGTCACCTGAAAACCCTTGGCCAGCGCAAACCCGCCGCCGAAAAGCAGCACGATGTTCCAGGGCAGACGGGTGATGACTTCCGCGTCGGTCAGTGTGGCCGAAGACGCATCAACGCTTCGGGTTGGAATCAGAAACAGGGTGGTTGACATCAGAAGCGCCACACTGCCGTCGTCGACCAGTTCCGGAAAGGGAAGCATCTGGGACCAGCCCGGAATATTCAGGGCGCCGATCTGAAGTTTGACTCTGAATACCCAGAGCAGGGCGGTGATGGCGAAGACCGCTCCCACCGCCTTTTCCTCGTAAGACATATGACCAAGCGCTTTGTACTGGTTGTCCACAACGCTGCGGTCGATTTTCAGAAACGCAGGAGTTCGGAAAAACACCCTGGTCAGCAGGATCCATATGATGAGCAGAAGGCTTACGCCCAGAGGCAGCCCCAGCAGGATCCACTGACCAAAGGTAATCGAGCCGGCCTGAGGGAAGGTAATTTCAAATATGCGGACAAAGGAGAGGTTCGGCGGGGTTCCGACAATGGTGGCCAGTCCTCCCACCGAACAGGCATAGGCAATGCCCAGCATCAGGGCCACCGTAAAGTTGTGCGTCTGAGCGGGCGAAAATTTCGCTTCCATCTCATAGATGATCGCCATGCCGATGGGCAGCATCATGATGGCCGTAGCCGTGTTGGATATCCACATCGACAGGAAGGCCGCAGCGATCATGAATCCCAGAACGATTCTGGCCGGCCCGCCTCCGACCACCCGGATGATCCAGAGCGCAATCCGCTTGTGAAGATTCCACTTTTCCATGGTCAGGGCGATGATAAAACCTCCCATGAAAAGAAAAATCGTGCTGTTGAAGTAAATCGGGGCCGTTGAATTGGCCTTCAAAATGCCCAGCAACGGATAGAGGATCATCGGAAGGAGCGCGGTGGCTGCCAGGGGAATGGCATCGGTGATCCACCAGGTGGCCATGAGAACGGCTACGGCCGCCATCCGGGTGACGATCGGGTTTCCGGGTTCAAGATCCAGAAACAAAAATACGGCAAAAAGAAGGGGGCCTAAAAGCAGACCCATTTTCTGGGAAGCGGTTTTTCCCGGACGACTGGAATGAGTGTTCATGGCAGTCCTTAACTGATTGTTTTATTGTGTTAAATTAAAAACGTAAGATCAGACGAGTCTAACAGGCTGTTGAAAAATTGCGTCTGAGGCCGCCATTCCGCGTTGCGCGGCTCTCGACAATGCTCACATATGCTTGAATATGCTGCGCTTGTCGTATCGCCGCGCGCCTTGCCTGACGGCCTGATTCTTGTTTTTCAACACCCTGCTAATGCCAGCATCAAACTAAAAAAGGTTTTCGCGAAAGTCAAACTATATCTGAATAATAACATATAATAAAATCAACATATTAAATTCAAATTACCCGTTGGGTCGATTCAAAATCAACAACGGCGGTTTATATTCCTGATTTGAATGCAGGGACAGTTCGAGCTTCAGTCGATAAACCGGAATCGAATTGCAAGGGCGATTCATTAAAAAAACGCCGTCAACAGCTGGTGAAGCCTCGATGAATTTCGTCGAAGAGTGATGAACCGGTTTCCGAGTTTCGGCCATGAGGCTTGCGATATAACGATCATGCCGTTTTGCTGATTGTTGTTCTGGGAACCGGTTCTGGTCTGGTGCCGGGGGTGGGCGCCAATCTTTACACGGATTTTCTTCAGAATACGCAATGGTTTCGATACCTGGGTCCGGTCCTTGTGCGGATACGGCTCAGCTGCATTGCGGTGCTCGGGCTTTTCTCGGCGCTGGTTTTCAGCGTTCTGGATTCGGCCATTCTGAAATGGAGCTGCCTGTCCATGGGGCTCAGGGCGTCTGCCGTGTTTGCGGGTCTGGTTCTGGCCGTGTTTCTTACTCATGGAAAAACCTATTACGAGTCAAGCCGGTTCATGATCGGATTCCGCCCGCTTATCTCGGGTGGATGCTTTTCCAGCGGATACAGATTCCGTAAGCGCATCCGGTGAAGCGCTAGGCCAGACGCTTGGCTTTAAAGACATCATGACAGCCGCTCTGGGCGTGGGCCCATTGTGTTTTCAGGCGCGCCAGCTCCCTGTCATCTGATTTTCGCATAATCCGGTGGATGACGATGGATTCGTTCCCCTCACTGGTCATCTGGGCCTGGGAAAGGATTTCATCCCCATAAACAGCCTGGCCGCGATACGCCACCTCGATCCGGGCGATGCGGCAGTTCTGAACGATATCCATGGGAAGGCTCTCTATGGCCCACTCTACATAGTAGATGTTGTTGACGTGGTGGTTTAAATCAAGGTCATGCATGCGTACATGAAAGGGTCTTTGAAAATCCACCCGCTTCAGGCCGGGAAGGGGTTCGAAGCTGTCGGCGACGGCCCGGGCCGGCACGACCGGATACGCGGGAAGGTTTTCCTCGATGGAAACGGTTTTTTTCTGAACAAAATCCAGCAGCATGAATGATGCGGTGGCGGCAACCACGCAAAAGTCCTTTTTGTCCCGTATTTCGAAATCCCGAATGGCGAACCGGCCCCGGGAATCCGAGGGCCAGGTGACCGCGTGAAGCGTCTCGCCCCACAGCGGCGCGCGGTTTATTTGCAGATGGTAGCGGGAAACCACCCAGGTGAGATTTTTCTGAATCAGCATGGAAATGGGAAATCCGAGATCGGATGAATGTTCAATGGACACATCCTGGAAATAGTTCAGCATGCTGGAAAGCTTGAGCTCTCCTTTAAAGTTCACCTCGTTGACGCGAACCTTGAAGATTTTTTCATATTTTGCTTCCATGCGCGGATCGATCCTTTCCCTGTTGCAACTGGATATTCAAAACGCCGGCGCCATCGGCGGACATATTGACGGAAAGTTTTAATCTTGACAAAGCAGGCGGTTTTGTCAAGATGTACCGCATTTTGAACGAGATCATTTTAATGAATTAAATTTATTCGAATTTGGAGGTCGAATGCAGAGGCGGCGAACATGGATAAGATTCTCGTTGAGAAAGGAATGAATTGTATGCCGGAAGACAGGATCAGAGCCTTTTTGCTTGAGGAGGCAAAAAACCGGTTTTTGAATTACGTGACCTTTGATACGAGATCGGACCCGGATTCGAACAGACACCCGTCCTCCCCGGGTCAGTGGGAGTTTGCCGGTCATCTGGTCCGGGAGCTTGAAGCGCTGGGCCTATCGAATGCCGAGCGGGACAGCTTCGGGTATGTCTATGCGCAGCTTCCCGCATCCCGGCAGAATGCGCCGGTTCTGACCTTCTGCGCGCATATGGATACGGCGCCGTCGGTCAGCGGAACGAATGTGCGTCCCGTGGTGCATGAAAATTACAACGGAGGCCGGATTGCCTTTCCCGAAAATCCGGATCTGGTTCTATCCCCGGATCAGTGCCCGGAACTGAAAGAATTTGTCGGCCGCACCCTGATTACCGCTTCGGGCGACACCCTGCTGGGCGCCGACGACAAGGCGGGAATCGCCGAAATCATGGCGGTCCTGTCGGCATTTCAGACCTTTGGCCATCTGGATCATCCGACGCTTTGCATTGTGTTCACACCGGACGAGGAAATCGGAAAAGGGGCGGATCATATCCGCATGGAAAAGCTTGGGGACTTCGGATACACGATCGACGGCGGCAGGATCGGCATGCTGGAGGATGAATGCTTTGATGCCGTGAGCGTAGATCTCGAATTCATCGGGCTGAACGTGCATCCCGGCGCGGCAAAGAACCGAATGGTTAATGCCGGTTCGCTGGCCGCGCGTTTCGTGGCCGCGCTTCCGGAATACGAGACGCCCGAGCATACTGAAAACCGGGAAGGCTTTTTTCATCTTACCCGCATCTCGGGGGAAGAAAGCCGGGCCAGGGTTTCGCTGATCCTTCGGGATTTTGATCATTCCGAAAATGCACGACGCGTTGAATTGATTCGAAAGATGGCCGGCTTGTTTGAACACCGGTGCCGCGGACTGAAGATTTCCGTGCAGACCAGGGAACAGTATCGCAACATGGCCGGTATAATGGCCCGATATCCCCAGGTGATTCAAAAGGCCGAACGCGCCATAGAGCTTGCCGGAATTCAACCTTTCCGTTCGGCGGTCCGCGGCGGCACGGACGGGGCCAGGTTCACCTTCATGGGCATGCCGACGCCCAATTTATTTACCGGTGGAATGATGTTTCATTCCCTGATGGAATGGATACCGGAGATCGCGCTTCAGAAATCCGCCGAGGTGATTGTCAACCTCTGCCGCCTGTGGGTCGAAGATCAGGCCTGATGACATCGCGAAAAGACCAGTTTACGTGCGGCGCGGCATCCATCGGTTCCTGGCACCCCATGAACGACATATATTCTGGATTTGCGATGCCTCGATCTTGAATTTTTTACGTAGCCGTTGGAATTTTGATTTTGTAAGAAGCCCTTATATCTGATCGGCGAGCTTTTTCATTTCGGCCGGCATCGGCGCCAAAAAGCGGACCGGCAGCCGGCTTTCCGGATGAAGCAATTGAAGTTCAGCGGCATGAAGCGCCTGGTGAGAAATCATCAGCTTGGCCATGTCCGCATGATCGAGCCGGTTTTCGATAAACCGGATAAAGATCTCCTCATCCAGGCCGTAGAGCTTGTCTCCGACCACCGGATATCCCAGTGCCAGCAGCGTGGCCCGAATCTGGTGGTTGCGGCCCGTGCGGGCAACGGCTTGAACCAGGCTGACCCGATCTCCGGAATTTTTTTTGCAAATCAGGGTTGTGCAGGCCTTGGCATTGAGCGCGGGCGTTCGGGCGAGGGGGTAAAAACGTTGTTTTTTTCGAATCCTGCTGGCGGAATCCGGAGCTATCCAGCCCCGGGCCATGATCCGTTTTTCCGTGAACCGGCCATGGACCAGCGCCAAGTATCGCTTGAAAACCCGGCGCTTTTCAAACTGATGCCGACAGACGTGCGCGGCCTCAGATGTCTTGGCGATCAGAACAAGGCCGGAGGTTTCCCGGTCAATGCGGTTGATCAGCTCCATATGAGAGCAGATTCCGGCTTTTCTTAAGAGGCTCCAGAGGGTATGGTAAAAATACCGGCCTGCCGGATGACAGGGCAGGCAGGGCGGCTTGTTGATTACCAGAATATGGCGGTCTTCAAAGATGATGGAAAAATCGGGATCCACCGTTGGCTCCGGAATGGATTGAAAACAGTATTCCAGAAAATCTCCGGCCTGAAGGACGGAGTCGGCGGCAGCCGGAAAACCGTTGATCATCAGGCGGTTCTGATCGATATGTTCCAGCCACTGGTTCCGGTCATGATACCGGAAACGGCTGGAAAGGAAATCAATCAGGGGTTTTCCGGCTTCGAATGTTGCGATGACAATGGATGCCCTGCGTTTTGTATCAACCATGATTGATTTAAAACATTGAATAAGGCTGACTGTATGGACCCCCAAAATACGACGGCGCCGGACCTGAATCCGCCTTTCTGGAAAACAACGCCGCTGAACCGGATGACGCCCGAGCAATGGGAATCCTTATGCGACGGATGCGGTAGATGCTGTCTGGAAAAGCTCAAAAACCCCAAAACCGGAAAAGTATATTATACCAGCGTCGCCTGCCAGCTGCTCGACCTTGTCTCATGCCGGTGCACGGACTACGAACATCGCCATCGTCAGATGCCTGACTGCCTGACCATGGCGCCCGAAACGGTCCTGCGTTTCAGATGGCTTCCAAAAACCTGCGCCTACCGGCTCGTTTCCGAAGGAAAGGACTTACCCTGGTGGCATCCCTTGATTTCCGGGGATCGGCATTCGGTTCACCGGGCCGGAGTATCGGTCCGCGGCAAGGCGATTTCGGGAGCCCATGTTCATCCGGACGATCTTTACCGGCACGTGATTGACCGGAAGCTGATCGACCAGGGATGATGAAGGACTCATTCAACGGCAAGCTTGGTTGTCATCAGGTTCTGGGGATTCGTGTTCTGCCGTGACAACTCCATCCAGTCCAGCAGAATATATCCGCCTTCCATCACAAAGGCGTCCGGTTCCTTGTCCTTGTCATTGTCATTATGATTGAAAGGCATGTCCGCATCGTTCTCCGCCGGATCTTCCTCCAACTTTTCCAGCATCGGCTGTCCCTTTGCCTTGCGGCGTTGATTTTCAAGATTCAGCCGCCATGTTTCATCCTGATCCTTTTGCTTTTTTCGAATATCCTTGTTCAGTGAAATCAGGGTTTCTCCCTGTTTTTGCTTAAGATAGCCGGCCAGCACGTCGGTGAATATAAAATCGGCATTTGCAGCGATGCGTGCTTCATGGAGTTCATTCAGCCGTTCCAGAGCTTTCCTGATTCCCGGATCATGATTGTAAATGACCGGTTCTATGGTATCCCATGGAAGCGATTCGGGCAGCTCGCTTTCGCCGATCTGCTGAATGTCAAAAACATCGGGGAAAGCGATGTCCGGAGAAATACCCTTGCTCTGAGTGCTTCCTCCGGAAATTCGATAGAATTTTGCGATGGTGAGTTTCAGTTCGCCGCTGCTGAGTTTGACCAGGGATTGAACGGTACCCTTGCCAAAGGTCCGGGAACCGAGAATGATCCCCCGGCCGTAGTCCTGAATAGCACCGGCGAAGATTTCAGATGCCGATGCGCTGAGCCGGTTGACGGCCACCGCCAGGGGGCCGTCGTAGACAAACGTCGACTCATCGTTGTATATTTGAGAAACATGCTTATTGGCATGTTTGACCTGGACCGTGGGCCCGTGTGGAATAAACAGCCCCACCAGGGAGCTGACCTCTTGAAGCGCACCGCCGCCGTTATTTCGAAGATCGATGATGATGCCTTCAACGCCCGCATCGATCAGTTCCTCAAGCAAGCGGCGAACATCACGGGTGGTGCTCCGGTAATTGGGATTTCCCTCCTGATAGCCCTTGAAATCAATGTAAAAGGTTGGAATGTCAATCACGCCGATTTTATGAGAGATGCCGCCATCTTCCAGGGTCAGCACCTGTTTCCTGGCAGCCTGGTCTTCGAGCTTTACCGTATTGCGAAGCACATCGATAATCTGGGTCTGATGTTCGTTGCGGGCGTCCGTTGGAATAATCTTGATGCGCACCACGGTCTCCTTGGGACCTCGAATCAGGTTCACCACATCCTCGATGCGCCATCCCACCACATCCTCGATCTCCCCATCCACGCCCTGACCGACACCCGTGATGCGATCGCCGGGTTTAAGCCGTCCGTCCTTGTCCGCAGGTCCGCCGGGCACCAGGCTGACTATCTTGATGTATTCGTTATCCTGCTGAAGCAACGCTCCGATTCCTTCCAGGGACAGGCTCATGCGGATGTTGAAGTTTTCCCAGAGGTGGGGTGAAAAATATTCGGTATGCGGATCAAAGGTGTGCGTCAACGCATCGATATATATTTGGAATACATCCTCTTCGTTGATCTTCAGAACCCGATCCAGCCGAGTTGTGTATCGTTTTCGAAGGGTTTTTTCTATCTCCGGCGCAGCGGTTTCCCCGTCCAGCTTCAGGTTCAGCACATCATTTTTGACCTGCTTCCGCCACAGGTCCTCGAGTTCGGCCATGGTTTGAAGCCAGGGAAGGTTTTTGCGTTCGATTTGAAGGCTCTCGTTCGCCTCAAAGTCCATGAGGCTAATGCCCGCCTCGATACGCTGAATCATGTAATTCAGGCGCTGGACCTGGCGTGTACGGAATCGGTTAAATATGAGGTAGCCGGGCATCAGGTCCTTTTGGGCAAGCGCATTATCAAGGCCGTAACGGTACACCTCGAATTCGTCGATATCGCTTTTCAGAAAATGGTATTTGTTTTCATCGAGGTCCAACAGGAGCCGTTGAAAAAAACGATCGGAAAAGGCGTCGTCGATGCCAATCTTGCGGAAATGCCGCAGCCGGAGCTGGCCGAGGATTTCTCCGCTGATTTTGGAATATTGTTTCGGAGGGGAGAGTTCCTCTATCAGGGGTTCTGCTGGCAGGACCTGAGCGTTTTCCCGGGTGGAACGAACCGCTGGCGAATCGGCCCGGCTTGCTTCCGGCGCCGTCAGAATCAGAATCAAAAAGAAAGCAAATGGAATGCGCCATTGTTTGATGAATATTTTCATGATTTCTGTTTTTCAAAACCCTGTTGAAGTTTGCATATCCATATAATTTGAGTTGAAATCTTTTTTCAATCCCCGCATTTATATAAAAATTTTTCATCAAAAGCCATAGAGAAACTCCGGGTGAGCTCAAGGATTTTTTTTGTGTGAAGATTGCCGCCGATTTGCCGATGCTTTTCGGAATGGATACCGGAGTCGCGTTGATTTCAAACCGGACCGCATTCGATTCCGCTGGAAAATTTAAGGCTGTCATTTAATGAAGGAGTTGATATAAGATTTGATGTCTTCATAAATAGTCCCATTTCTGCGTCGCGCTGCACCTTACGTCATTGCATCGTGCGCTAAGCGGGTCTCATCGCTCGGGGCTTGCGATGCCTTGAACTTTTCACTTTACCATCATAATTATGATTTATTACGAGACCTGTATGCTTGTTGGCTTTTTACGAAACCGTCAGGAATTTCAGACCGGAGACAGACAATGAATTTTGAGCTCGATGAATTTCAGAAGGATTTTCGGAAAAAGGTTGCCGGACTTGCCCGAATACATGTGGCGCCGCATGCCCGGAAACGGGATGAACAAGGGACCTTTCCCTACGAAGCGATGGAAAGTCTGGCTGCCGAAGGCCTGATGGGGATCAGCGTTCCGAAATTCTACAAAGGCCTGGGCTTGGATCCGGTCTGTCTGATTCTGGCGATTGAGGAACTGGCGCGCTGCGACGGCGCTTCGGCGTTGACCCTGGCAGCGCACAGCCTTGCCTGCAGTCATATTTTGCAGATGGGCGATGAGGCCCAGAAACAGGAATTCTTGCCGGCCATGGCAAGCGGCCGAAGCCTCGGCGCCTGGGCGCTGGCAGAGGTTCGAAGCGGCAGCGACGCCGCATCCTTGCGAACAAGGGCCGAGAAAAGGGCCGGTGGATGGGTTCTTAACGGAACCAAGATGTTTGTGACCCAGGGCTCGGTGGCCGGTGTTTACATTGTCATGGCCAGAACCGGACCGGATCAGGATCGCCATGGCATCAGCGCTTTCATCGTTGCGGCGGGCGCGCCCGGTTTAAGGGTAGTGGCCAGGCTGGACAAGATGGGGTGCCGGGCCTCGGATACCGCTGTTTTGCGGTTCAATGACGTGTGGGTTCCGAAGGACAGCCTTTTGGGACAGGAAGGAAGGGGGTTGGTAGATGCCCTCGGCATTCTGGACCAGGGCCGGGTGGGAATCGGCGCTATGGCCGTGGGGCTGGGCCAGGCGGCCCTTGAAGCTTCCCTGACATTCGCACGCAGGCGCAAGCAGTTTGGCCGAACCATTGCGTCGTTTCAGGCGATTCAGTGGATGCTGGCCGATATGGCTACGGAAATTTCGGCGGCCCGGTTGCTTGTATACCGGGCGGCTTTTCTGGCCGCTCAGGGGTTGCCTTGCACCATGCAGGCCTCGATGGCAAAGCTTTATGCCTCTGAAACCGCCACAAGAGCCGCGAACAAGGCGATGCAGATTCACGGCGGCTACGGTTGCCTTCGGTCTTACGCTGTCGAGCGCTTCCTGAGAGATGCGAAGATCTGTGAAATCGGCGAGGGGACCAGCGAAATTCAGCGGCTGATTATCGCCAGAGAATTGATGAAAATTAATTGATTCGGACCCTTTGTAATCGGCTATATTCAGTGCATCCGTGTGCCCCGGCGCGAGGAAGAGCCGACCCGACGCGTTACCGTTGACGAGAAACAGCCGGAATTGCCGTTATTCCAGAATCAGCATGGCCGCAAGGGTGCCGAGAGGAACCCGGTCCGGATCAGTGGCATGGCTGATTCGGTGAATTTCCCACCCGAGATCCTGAATCAGCTTGAAAACATGAATGCCCGTTGCCTCCATGGAAGGTCTGGCCAGCGCGGGATATCGGCAGTTGGTTCCGGATTCCAGAAGCTGGCACGAAACGTTTTTGCAAAAAACGGACTTGCAGGAGCCTGCAGCCAATCCCACGGCCCGCTCAAACCCTACGAACCGGGCAAATTTTTCAAGCTCGGCGGTTACTTCAAAGACCTTGCGAAAAAACAGAAACTGTTCTTCAGTCTGAAGCATTGTGGTCGGCGCGTGAATTTTAAACACCAGACCCTGATGGTAAGAGGCCAGTTTTTGACGCATTCGGGCCGGAGAAATGGCGTGCGGCGGGCAATGAGCGCAGTTTCCGTAGCTCTCGCAAAGCGGTGCCTTGCAGAATTCAACAATTTGATCTTCAACCGAAATCATATCGGTGGGAATGATAGCCGCGTCATCTACTCCCAGATCCATTGCCCTTTGTCGGATCGAATTTTTCAATTTGTTTCAGGCATCTTATATCATGAAATCCACCGGCTGTATGTTCAGATTGGAACAGTGATGGGTGCTCACGATATTTCTCAGGTATTTTCCAGAGGTTAAATCCTTGTCCGCCAGGCTGATGGTTTTGCCTTTATAAAACTCTCCGGTATTTTCATCTTTATGCAGAATGACAGCCCTGGGCCTATCCGGATGGGCGGGTTTTCCGTTTTTGATGACCACGGCCAGCTCACCGGTATCCAGCTCTAACACGGTTCCAAGCGGAATAAGGCCGATCATGTCGATGAACGCTTTAAGCAGGATGGGATCAAAATCCTTTCCCGTTCCTTTGTACATGAATTTCAGCGCACGATCCGGACTCAGGGCGGTTGGCCGGTAGATGCGCGGGGATGTGATGGCGTCAAAAACATCTGAAATGGTCAGGATTCTTCCGAAAAAGCTGATGGGATTTTTCCGGTGGGTCTGTGGGTATCCGGAAAGGTCGTATTTTAGATGATGTTCGAAGGGCGGGAGCAGCATGCTGGCTTTCCGCTCTCTGGATGCCCGCAGGGTGGCAATGTGCTGAACGCTTAGCAGGGAGTGCATCTGAATCTGTTTGAATTCCTCGTCGGTGAGCTTGCCCTCTTTGTTGATAATGGACTTGGGAATATCGATTTTTCCCAGATCGTGAAACAGACCGCAAAGGGACAGCCTTTCGAGAGACTGCTTGGGAACACCGATATGTTTTGCAAGGCACATGGACAATATGGCTACATTTACCGAATGGGTAAATGTATAGTCGTCATAGTCGCGTATGGTGCTCAACGCCATGAAAACCGATTCGTTTTCTATCATCAGATCCACCATGGACTGAGCCAGGCGGGTGGCATGGCGGATTCCGGGGTGCTTATGCGAGGCGACTTTCTCGACCACATCTTTGACCGAGGTCAAAGCATAACTGTAGGTTTTCAGCGCCCGCTCCTTGAGCTCCATGGCGGGTTCGCTGAGGTCGGCTTCTGAATGCGGCTGCGGTGTGATCCAATGGGTGCCGCAGGCTTCGAGTTCGAAGACAAGCCACTCAAATGGGTCCTGATGGCCCTGTGCATTATTGATCAGTCGGGCTGCGTTTAAAATTTCTTCCAGCGGGCATTGCCGGATCGCCTCGGAGATATTGAATCCCCCGAGGCCTCTTTTTGCCAGATACTCAATCATATTCTGGATCAGCGCCACCGTTGCGCGCTGAAAACTGAGTTTTTCTTCCTGTACATACAGACGGTCGTTTGCGACGCGCAGGCGAAGTTCTCCTTGGTTCTGAAATGCGGCCTGGCAACTCGCCACAAAATTATGAGCGCATTTCAAGGCAAGCTGGTTATTGTCCCTGTGAATTCGCGAGGTTTGCACCATGCTGAAAAAGGACCGGATCAATGTTTCAATGATGCGATTGTCAGGTCGGTCAGTTCTTTCCGACATGACTATCTCCCTCCTGCCAGGACTTTTTTGTAGGCAGTTCTGACCGATGGGACAAGGCTTCTGGAGGCTTTTGACAGTATCGGTCCGGACTTTTCGGGGTTCAACGCGGTCAAGGCGTGCAAAGCTCCTTCCTGGTGAATGGTGTTGCCGATGCCGAGCTTTTGGACCCAGCTTCGAGGGAAAAGTGTTTTTTTCAGAAAATCAAGGCATTCATCGTCGCCGCATTGACCCAGGGTTCTGTAACAGTCTAAAATATGACTTCGATTTTCTTCCCGGGCATCTTTGTTTTCAAGATAGGTTGTCAGCAGCTTTTCCGCACGGGAATTGCGGGTTTGACCAAGATGTTTTAAAGCCAGCCATCGGACGGCATTGCTGGAATCATCGATCAGCGAGATGCAGACGTCTAGATAGTTACCTTCACAGGCCAGCAGATGGGTAAGGGCCTGTTTTCTGATATTTTCCGAATCATGGCGCGTCATATTCAGGAATATATCGACATTTTCAGGCTGATTCAGCATTGAAAGAACTTTAAGACTTAAGGCCACAATGGCCTCATTCGAATTCGTCAGCAACTTTTTGAGGGGATTGCTGTTCCTGCGGGCAAGATGGACGACGATATCCATCATCAGGTCGTGAATATGCAATGGATGGCATTCCAGCATCATGGGAATCAGCGCAGAAATTGCTCGGGATGGCAGCAGTGTGAGAATATCTAAAACGAGTTTTTGCTTTTCTGCATTCTCGGGCCCGATTGTCGGCCACACATGACGCAGAACGGCGAGCGTTGACTCACGGCACAAGGCGGAGAAAAAATTTCGGAAAAGCGGGGCGGTCCAGGGCTTGTGCTGGTTGAGTTTTTGCCGGATGGAATGAAGGTTTTTCAATAGTTTCAGCGTGAAGTCCAGCTCTCCGAGCTGAAGCGTGTCAAAGAACTCTTCTCTCAGGTAATTCAGAATCTCTTCGAAGTCCTTTGAATTCTCAAGATTTATGAGAATGATTCCCAGAATATCCAGTACATCCTGGGTTCTGTCGAGGGTTTCATCCTCGATGATCATCTGCTTGATGGCCTCATTATCTTCAGGAGTTAATCGAAAGGATTCCGCCCATTCCGATATGGATGCGGGCGGCTGCATCTGAGCGAGACCGGCCTGGGTTGCGTTTTGTGTAGCCTGCTCCGGATCTGCGGCCCTGAGTTCGCCCAAGTCGATGAGGTTGTCCGCATTCCAGAAGACTTCCTTGACACCGTAACGGATATGAGAAAAATCCTCGGCCCACAGCGCGGTCACCAGATCCCCTTCAGATTCTTCGCGCAGAATGCGATAGCGGTACAATACCTTGAAAAACCGATCGATCTCGTCTTCGGTCAAACCCCTTTGAAATTCGAGCCATTCGATGCCGTCACGGAAAAAGATAAATGCGAGATTTTCTTCAGTTTCTCCGCTTTCGAACACGATCTGCGAATCGAATATCAGGGCATTTTTCTGAACATCGATACGGAAGTGAAAATTGTTCTGGAAAAACAAATATAAAGGAGGTTTTGCCTTTTCTAGTGAGGTTTTACAGATGGTGTGATATTCCGGATACAAAGTATAGTTTTTAAATACAATCAAAAAGGAGTTGATGATTTGCTTTACCGCCCGGGCAGTTTGAATGGATTCATCTTTCCGCTTTGCCAGCATGGCGGATGCATTCATGATACAACCTCTTCATGACAGAAGGTGTTGGCGCATTGAATAAAAGCCGATGTAAGAACGTCGATCCAACAGCCTCTTGATTGCCGAAAACAGATGGTTCAGCAAAAGCCCAATTTACAAGTTGCGCGGCAATTCCATTCACCGGAATATTGCCAGGCACGCTTGACTTCTCGGGATTTGCGACGCCTCGAACTTTTTACCTTGGAATCTCAATTTCTACTCTGTTCGAGAGCGTCATACATCAATCAAGAAATAATAAGTTGCATCCAGCTCTGGTATGCGGTTGATTTCAGAACTTCGAATGTCAAAAATCCTTGCGATTTATAAAAGAAAATTGCAGTTTCGTCAAGGAAAATGGCCGATTCCAAAATTCGCGATAGATTTTGAGCGGGGTATTTTTTTAAGTTGTGCTGGCCTGAAAATTGATTCGTACGATCCTCCGTGACCCTGAAATATCTCTTTACGCAAAGCGACCCGTCCAGTTCATGCAAATAATCGTTTCCCCGGTCTCATTTGAACATACCTCTCCTTTTATTTTACAACATCATACGCCGTCTTGTTCTCATCCAACAGTAAACCACCTGGTTTTCATGCGTATTTCCTTCCTTCAGCGCTTCAACTCACCTTAACCCAGACACTTTTTTCATAAAAAACTCTCTATCAGGGTGTTGAAAAACTGCGCCTGAGGCCGCCATTCAGCGTTGCGCGGCTCTCGCCAATGCTCACATATGCTTGAATATGCTGCGCTTGTCGCATCGCCGCGCGCCTTGCCTGACTGCCTGATTCTTGTTTTTCAACACCCTGCTATGTCATCATACCATTATCGGTTTTTTTCCCAATACGAACAAGCCTGAAGATATGGTTGAACGCTGTCATGGGTTGAAGATCCTCCCCGCTGTGATTTGTTTCGCACTGTCCGATGCCGGGCTTCCGAAGGCCGGATATTGCGAAGGTCAACGACCGATGTTAAAGATTGCCAGAAACCGTAAAATCGGATAAAAAGGGCCGGATCTTTGGACCGCCAGAAGGCGCTCCGCGAACGATCCTTTTCAATTGATACGCAAAGGAGCAAGCGGTTATGCCCAAAGCAAGCAACCTGAAAAAAGGCGACGTGGTGCGCCTGAAAAACCAGATCTTTACAACCCATCACATTGAGGTTCAGACCCCGTCGGCCCGCGGCTCGGCCACCCTCTACAAGGTGCGCTTTCTCGACGTGCGCAGCGGCCAGAAGCTCGACCAGGTCTTCAAGGGCAACGACGATATAGAAGACGTGGAACTCGAACGGCACCCGGCCAGTTATCTGTACCGCGACGGAAACATGTACGTCTTCATGGACAGCGGCACCTACGAGCAGCACACCCTGAGCGCCGAAGCCTTGGGAGATGACGCCGACTGGCTCATCGAGGGAATGGAGGGAATCATCGTCCTGCTGCTCGATGGCAATCCCCTGTGCATTCAACTGCCCCAGACCGTGGATCTGGAAATTGTCGATACACCGCCGGTCATCAAAGGCGTCACGGCCACCAACCGCAACAAGCCGGCCACTCTGTCCAACGGAGTGGTGGTTCAGGTGCCCGAGTATATCGAAAGCGGCACCGTGATCCGGGTCAACACCGAAACAGGCAAGTTCATGACGCGGGTGTGAGTTTGTCTTGACAACCGGGTCATAGATTGGGTAGTCATTTAGCATGAATAGTTTCCTCAGTTCATGGTGTTCAACTTCCGTGGCCTCCTTCTTATACTGGCGGCAGATGCCGTGTGACGCTATGCCCTGAGGTCGGGTTACAAAGCACAGATGGCATGACGGTCCACCGCTGAATCAAGCGGTGGACTTTTTTTTCGATGAGGACGGTTTTACAAAACCAACGCAAGATTGCGCAAGGAGGAAGACGCATGGAGCCCAAGAACATCATCCTGCCGCAAGACAGGATGCCGCTACAGCGGTATAATATTCTTTCCGACATCAAGCTCAACCCACCCCTGGGACCGGACAGTAACCCGATCAAACCCGAGGATCTGGCCCCGGTCTTTCCGATGAACCTCATCGAACAGGAGGTATCCACTCAGCGCTGGATCGATATTCCCGAGCCGGTTCTGGATGCGCTGCGAATCTGGCGGCCCAGTCCGTTGACCCGGGCGTCCAGATTCGAAAAAGCCCTGGGAACTCCGGCGCGCATTTACTTCAAGAATGAATCCGTCAGCCCGCCGGGCAGCCACAAACCGAACACGGCCGTGCCCCAGGCTTACTACAACAAGGTCTTCGGCATCGAGCGGATCACCACCGAGACCGGCGCCGGCCAGTGGGGCAGCGCTCTGGCCTGCGTGATGGAAGAAGCAATCAAGGCCAGGGAAGAGGGGAAGGAAAAGACCATCGTGGTCACTTTCAGCGGCCACGGCCTGCTCGACCTGGGAGCTTACGACAGGTATCTGTCCGGGGAGCTGACTGATGTCGGCATGAGCGAGACTCAGCTCGCTGAAGCATTGGGGGCGGTGAAAGGCTATCCGCGGCCGGCCCACCTGAAGAGTCGATGAACGATTTTCCTGACAATCTGGAGCGACGCTGTCCGCGCCTGGGCGGCCCGGTGCGCTTTGGCTACTGCCGTTTGCAGGCGGCCGACGGCCGGATTTGCCCTAGGATACTTGACTGCTGGTGGGAACGTTTCGATGTGGCGGCCCTGATGCGTCGAAGCCTGTCCGAAGAGGATTTTGCCAGCCTGGCCGAAGGCAGCCCGCCCAACAAGGTCGCCAGCCTTCTCGACTTGATCCGCTAGGCCCGGGACCGTCACCGGCACTGACGATCAAAACTGTCCGGTTCCTCGCTGTTCCGTGCACCTTTCGCACAGGGTTGTACGCAAAAATCCGTCAGGCGCCAGTCAATTGCTTTAACAGGCTGTTGAAAAACTGCGTCTGAGGCCGTCATTCAGCATTGCGCGCCTCTCGCCAATGCTCACATCTGCTTGAATATGCTGCGCTTGTTGTATCGGCGCGCACCTTGCCTGACTGCCTGATTCTTGTTTTTCAACACCCTGTTAAGTATTCCGCGCGTCAATTTAAACTGATATCTTCTTTAACCCGTAAGCTGCGGCAGCAGCGCTTCCATTTTCAGCAAACCGTGCTTTCGCCAGACAGATTCGTTGCTCTCCACCGCCGACCGCGATCGATTTATACTAATCAAATCGTCGTCTCTGCCGATCCAGTTGGAATATATAGAGCGTGCCCTTTTGCCGCGCATTGAGAGAGGAAAGGCGCCCAGCCGTTAGCGTTCATTGTTCAACTTCTGCATCACAGCTTGAGACAGGCGCTCTTTTGCCTTTCTGTAACCCAATGCAATCATCTCCGATGCCCGGTCAAATTCCAGTGCCCGACAGGCATTCCTGGGGATTTCTATGAGAATGTCAGGCGGGTAGGCGGCAAGCTTCTGGCGTGCTATGGCGCTCTGCATGGCCTCAAATGCCTGTATGGCGATATCGTACGGTCCCCAATCTCGACTGTTGCTGCTTGTCACGGATTGCTGAAGGTGGTTTATAAAGCGTCTGATTTTTTCCTGGAACGAAGAGGAAGGAGGTTCAGGAGTAGAATTCATTGCACTGCGCTGTTCCGGACTCTCCGCATGTCCGCCCAGGTTTACGGCGATGGTCAAATCGGTTTCGTCGCCGAAGGTGGGCGCAATCGGAACAGGATTCAAAACCGCTCCATCAACAAGATCGACTCCCTTGTATTTAAATGGCTTAAAAAGAAGGGGTATTGAAAGGGACGCCCTGATCGCATCAAAAAGACAGCCGGACTTTATCCAGACTTCCTTCTGGCCCTTTAAATCCGTAGCAACAGCCGTATATGAAATGGGGAGATCTTCGATCAGTTGTTCCCCCACAAGACTGATTAAGGTGTTGATGAGCTTGTCGCCTCTGACCAGTCCGCTCTTTTCCCATGAAAGGTCCAGCAGGGTGACCATGTCGACTTTCGTCAGAGAACGCGCCCATTGCTCATATTCACCGAGCTTCCCGGCCGCATATGCGCCCCCCACCAGCGCTCCGATGGAGGTGCCGGCTATGGATCTTATTTCGAAATCATTCTCTTCAAGCCAACGAATTACGCCCACATGCGCCAGACCTCGAGCGCCGCCGCTTCCAAGAACCAAAGACACGGTTTTGTGATTCGTTTTCACCATAATTGTTCAAGTGCCTTTTTGGGGTCGTCAAGGAAAAAATTTCTGCAAAACGCTGTTTTACACTGCCGAACCTGTTTTACATTTCTTTTGACCGGACCGCTGGCACGAAATACCAGCGACTGATCCGATTATTGAAAGAGAAGTATCCGGATCACGGATTGAATGATCCAGCGGAAAAAATCAATGAGCGGATTCAGCGCTCCGATGTATAGCAGGGCGATAATGATGAAAAAACCGTAAGGTTCAAGCCGTGAAAACACCTGCTGCGCCCGGAAGGACAGAAAGCCCATCAGAATTTTAGAGCCGTCCAGGGGCGGAATCGGAATCAGGTTGAACGCCGCCAGAATTATGTTGATCTGGGCCATGTAGTACAGCATGACCGAGAGGACTTTGTTTGAGTACAGGGATGAAAATTGAAGCAGAAAGACCGCGGCAAAGGCCATTATCATGTTGACCACGATTCCGGCCGAAGAGACCAGTATCAGCCCTCCGCGGCTTTGCGTGATATTGGCAAAATTCACGGGAACCGGTTTCGCCCATCCGAAGCCGAAAACCAGAAGCATGAGGGTTCCTATCGGATCGAGATGTTTCAGGGGATTGAGGCTTAATCTGCCCATCCGTTTTGCAGTCGGGTCTCCCATTTTCCAGGCAACCCACCCGTGGGCCAGTTCATGCAAGATAATGGAATACAGCAGAGGAACGGCGATTAATGCAAACGCCAGCGGATTCTCAAATAAAAGTCGGATCAGTCCCATATGATAGACAATCGTTCAGGTTTGTCGGAAATGATATCTCGTCGGTTCTGAAGTTCGAAATACGCGAAACTCTTGAATAACCAGTTTACTTCATACCCTGTGTGTTTTCAAGGTATCCTTAACAGGGTGTTGAAAAACAAGAATCAGGCCGTCAGGCAAGGCGCGCAGCGATACGACAAGCGCAGCATATTCAAGCATATGTGAGCATTGGCGAGAGCCGCGCAACGCGGAATGGCGGCCTCAGACGCAGTTTTTCAACAGCCTGTTAAAGGCGGGTGGAAATAATGGACCCAAGTTCATAAATCAAGGTAATCATAATCAAGTCGGGGTACAGGAGCGATCAGGGCGCCTGAAAAAAGCCATGACAATCGAACGAATCCCGCTCTCATCTTGGAAATAGAGGGTCGCACCGACTTGTTTCGTCCGCTTTTTGATCTAAGGAAAACTTCATCTGAAGCGGATCGTTGTCAACCACCGTCCGGTAAATCAAGGTCAATTGGCTTCCGCTGAGCTTTTGCGGTCGGCCCGTTCGAATGCCGGTTCTCAACCCGCGCCATCCCCTGGCCCGGTAACGGGCAAGCCAGTTGTAAATGCAGGCTCGCGCAAAACCCAGGGTTTTGATGACTTTTTCGGGGCTTTCCCCGTCTTGAACCCGCTGAACGGCTCGGATGCGGATTTCTTCCATGGTCTTTGGGCTGAGCTTTCTTCCATCCTGTGTTTTCATAAATGACTATATAGCACGCAACTAAGGAATAATGCCTAAATAATTATGATCTGAATAGTAATAGCGCATTTGTGGCTGATATTCCTCAGGATAACTGAGTTTCTTGAACAGACTGCTGGACGGTGACTCAAAGCTTTCAACAAAGCTTCCGTCAACGCTGTTCCAGCAAATCGATTCTCAATCGCCTTCAGGTATCCCATGGAATCGTCTGAGTTCCGATCACCGTGCATCAACCCTGTTCCGCCAATCTCTAATGTAGAGCCGCCAATTGGTCATTTACATTTAGCGCATGCGGCGATACATTGAAAAAAATGAAACGCAGGACCGAAATTGCAGTGCGAAAGACATGACCCGCAAAGAATGCCCCTATATCTGGTGCCCCAAGAAGAACGGACTGACCCGGAAGAATCCCCGGGCATGCCGAGTCAACTGCCGGCAAAGAAACCGATGTCCAGCATACCTGAAATACTGGCAGCCGGATTTGTTTGAATTCTTCGAAGAATCCGGCTCAAAGTGCGCCGGACGGAACGGGTGAATCATGATGCGGCTCATTGATATTCAAAGGGGAGAATATGCGATTTCACGCAGCAATTTTTGATCTGGATGGAACGCTGGTTGATTCTCTTCAGGATATTGCCGACGCAATGAACGCCGCGCTCGAAGAACGCGGTTTTACGTCGCACGATCCGCTCGTTTACCGGAATATGATTGGAGACGGAATAGAAATGCTTGCCCTGCGCGCGCTTCCCTCCGACCGAAGAGACCTTGATGCCGCGAGGGAGTGCGCGGCCGGAATGAGGCGTCACTATGCCGGCTGCTGGTTTGCACACAGCCGTCCTTATGCCGGAATACCCGAGCTTCTTTCCTCCCTTGAGCGCGAGGGCGTCAAGCTGGCGGTATTGTCAAACAAGCTCCAAGATTTTACGGAGTTGATGGTGCGTCGGTTTTTCCCCGACTTCAGGTTCGAATCAATTCGAGGGATACAGCCCGGCATTCCTCCCAAACCCGATCCTTTTTCAGCCTTGCAAACGGCGGATGCTCTGGCTGTCTCACGGGACAGGATGCTTTACTTGGGCGACAGCGCCGTAGACATGCAAACAGCGGTTGCGGCCGGCATGTACCCGGTCGGCGTGCTGTGGGGATATCGTCCCGCTACGGAGCTGATCCGCGGCGGCGCCCGTATTCTGGTCCGAAAGCCCAAGGACCTTCTGGCATGGGTCTGAAATAACCGTCGTTCAAAAAACAGCCGGCAGGAGAATCATGAACACCCTCGAGTCATTCAAACAGGCCCGGTCCTCCATTCGTGAAAAGGTGATACGAACCCCGCTTGTGCATTCGCCCACCCTCTCGCGCATGTTCGGCGGCGATATCTACCTCAAGCTTGAAAATCTGCAGAAAACCGGATCATTTAAGATTCGTGGCGCTGCCTTCAAGATTGAAACGTGTAAAAATCGAATCGGACCCCAGGGGGTGGTGGCGGCATCGGCCGGCAATCATGCCCAGGGTGTGAGTCTGGCTGCCACTATGGCCGGAATTCCGGCTGCAATTGTCATGCCCCAATGGGCTTCGATTTCCAAACAACAGGCCGCCCTTGCTTACGGGGGACGGCTGATTCTCTGGGGCACCAGCATTAAAGACTGCCTGCAGAAAGCCCGTCAGATGGCCGAGAAGGGCATGACATTCATCCATCCCTTTGATGATCTGGACGTCATTGCCGGTCAGGGCACGATCGCCCTTGAGATTCTGGAAGATATCGGAGAAACAGACATGATTATCGCACCGGTCGGCGGTGGCGGTCTTATCTCCGGAATTGCCGCGGCGGCTAAAATGCTGAAACCCAAAATTCGCATCATCGGCGTTCAGGCGGCGGCATGTCCTTCGGCCCACGAATCTTTTCGCAAGGGACGTATCGTTCAGGCGGATTTCCGTCCTTCAATTGCCGACGGCATCAGCGTCAGGCAGATCGGAGACCTGACCTTTCAGATGATTCGGCAATACGTGGACGATATTGTGCTGGTAGAGGAGGAACAGATTGCAGCGGCCATCGTCATGCTGCTTGAACGAAAAAAAGTCCTTGCGGAAGGTGCCGGCGCCGCGCCTCTGGCCGCGCTGTTTAACCAGACCGTGCGGGTTCCCGCGGGAGGCAAGGCAGTGCTAGTGGTCAGCGGCGGCAATGTGGACAGCCCCCTGCTGGGCCGCATCATCAGCCAGGGGATGATCAAAAACGGAAGAATTATGCGTTTCGGCGTAGCACTTGCGGATTCACCCGGAGTTCTGGCCCGAATGCTGGATCTCGTGGCGGTACTTGAGGCTAACGTGCTTCATATACATCACGACCGGAACCTTCGAGATCTTCCCATCTATTACACCCGGGTTGAGCTGGAGATCGAAACCCGCGGGAGCGATCATATAGAGGAGATTTCAAGCCGGTTGCGAGAAGCTGGATACCGGATCGAACTGCATTGAGCCGTATGGGATTATTTATTCCCGTCCGTTGACTTCTGTGCCGCCGTCAGGTCAACGTCAATCTGCTCCGGATTCATTTCCCGCCGCGCATATTCATAACACAGACCGCTTTGAACAAAAAGGTCGTATAAATCCGGATCAATGTGGCGATCCTTTTTCATGAATTTCATGATCTTGATCGCTTGGGAGAGACTCATTGGCTTCTTGTATGGGCGGTCCTTGGCAGTCAGGGCCTCGAAGATGTCGGCGATGGCCAGAATGCGGGACTGCAGCGGCAGTTCCTTGTCGGTCAGCCCGTTCGGATAGCCTGATCCATCGAGTCTTTCATGGTGAGCCCCGGCATAATCCGGTACATGCGACAACTGCCGGGGAAACGGCAGCTGTTTGAGTATTTTCAGAGTCATTGTGGCGTGGTTTTCAACGATCTTGCGCTCTTTGTCATCCAGCGTTCCTCTTCGAATGGACAGGTTTTCCACTTCTTCTTCGTTCAGATACGGTTCCTGACGTCCAAAAAGCTTGCAGGTTTTTGAGGCGATTTCCCTTAAATGAAAGATTTTATCGTCGTTCATGAATTCGCCCGAGCTGTTGCAGGATTTAATGAATTCAAGATCCTGTTCGAGGAGCTGAAGCGTTTCCTTCATTTCCTTGTCCAGATCCTTTATATTGATGCTGTCAACCGGTTTTTCCTGAAGAATTTTGATTTTTCGCCGCAGAAAATCAGTTTCGATGGACTTGGCAAACAGATGAAAACGCGTTTCGATCAGCTTGCTGCGGTCAAAAATGGTTTCCAGTTTACAGGATTTGTCCACAACATGCTCTGGGGTCGTTATTTTTCCAACATCGTGCATCCAAGCGGCCAGCCTGAGTTCTTCAAGCTCTTCAGTGGTCATGGAAACCGAAGCAAGCGGACCGGTTTGGGTTTCGTTGATTTTTTCGGCGAGCATCGTGCTCAGATAAACCACCCGTTTGATATGACCACCGGTATAGGGGGATTTTTCGTCGATGGCTGTGGCGATGCTTTTGATAAAGGCATAAAATAGCGCCTTTAACTCCTCAATAAGCTCGGCGTTGGTCAGCGCTATGGCGGCCTGGGACGCAAGCGAGGCGATCAGGTCAACAAATTCGCTGGAAAAGGGAACAATATCGCCGGTTTCAGAGTCCTTAGCGTTCAACAACTGCAATACGCCGATGATCGTGTTTTCATGATTTTTCAAAGGGATCACCAGCATGGATTTTGACCGGTAGCCCGTGGCAGCGTCGTACTTCCGGGGGCCGGTAAAATCAAATCCATCGGCTTCGTATACGTCTGGAATATTGACAATTTCTTCGGTCAGAGCCACAAATGACGATACATTGCCGAAGTTGGGCTCACCGTCGATGTAGAGCGGCACGTTGGGGAGAGTGATTTTCGCACCGTCAGTTCCACCCAGCCGCGTTTTCATCGTATCGTTTTGCATGATCTGAAAACAAAGTTCCTGCTTTTTTTTATCGACGGTGTACAGGGTGCCTGCATCCGCATTGGAAAGATTCCGGGATTCATCGACGATGAGTTCCAGCAGCTTGTGAATGTCTTTTTCAGAGGACAGCGCCAGACCGACCTGGGAAAGGCGCTTAATCCGGCCGATCTGATCTTCGGCGTAATGCTGAACCTCGGTGATTACCGATTTGAGCAGTTTGTTCAGCCGTTTGTCTTTGGAGAGGTGATTGATGTCGACATCCAGGAGAATGGAGCGGTAAAGTTCTGAAGCTTGATCATGAGAACTCATGGCTTTCCTTGTCTGTTGCGTGAATAACTTTCCTCTTATAAATGATCGAACGGCGGCAAGTCAACGTGAAAAAAAACCACAGGGACGTTGCTCCGGCAAGGGAGAGGTTTCTGTGGTTTTCGACCCGGTTTTTTCGCGCTAGCTTCGAAAGAGCTGAAGCGTTACGAGGCTTCTTTGATCAGCATGGTGGACGGATCGAGAAACAGGGGCCGATAATCCGATATGCCCGCCCTGCCTTTCAGCAGTTTGACATGGATCTGCTTGCCCTCGGGCTGAAGCAGAATCATCACCTCAAAAAACTCGGCAACGCTCGAAAACCGTTGCGGAATGCCGTGTTCTCCGGTTTCATCGTCCCGATGGGTGCGAACGGCAAACCATACATGCAGTGCATGGGCACGGGCAAATTCCTTGAGTTCCTTCAGGCAGTAATCGGTGTTTTCTTCAAATGGGAGTCCGTCGATCAGAACCATCTGGGGAAAGAAAATGCCCTGTTCGGAAAGATCGGCCAGGCGCTCCTCGAGTTTCGGCACGGTGAATCCCTCAACACGGAAGGACATGATGAACCGGTGAGGCAGGATGGCCTCCCAGAGTTTGTGAATTTCCTGAATGTGGTGTTCGACCGCGATATTCCGCAGGGCCGACTCGTACCACAACCCGATTTTTTTGACAGGTTCGTTCAGACTGATATGCAGAATGTTTTTGTTGCGCAGCATATTATTCAAGGCCAGCTGGACCAATAGAGCGGTTTTGCCCACTCCGGCCCGCGACAGGATGGCCCCAAATCCGCCTTCGGGCAGAATGTCTTCGGTTTCGTATTCCAGATGCCGCAGGGGGTTTTTTAATATAAGGTCCTTTTTCAGCATGTTCAGGCTCCTTTTTGTTATTGGAATGATCAGGGCTGAATGCATGGCGGCATTCACATTAAGCAACTTTTTTTTCAGAGGCTTTTTTCACCAGCTCTTCGGCAATGGATTGAGGCACCTGCTTGTAGGTTTGAAATTCCATGGTAAACTGAGCCTTTCCCTGAGTGGAAGAACGCAACACGGTTGCGTAACCGAACATTTCCGCCAGCGGTGACTGTGCTTCAATCGTACACATCGGGCCTTCGTCCTGAGTGCCAAGAATGATGCCCCTGCGCTGGTTCAAAGTCCCCATGACGGCGCCTTGAAATTCGGTCGGCGTTTCGACCACAACCTTCATAATCGGCTCCAGGATGACGGGGCCGGCCTTGGCAAGGGCTTCAAGAAAGGCGCCTCGAGCAGCGGCCTGAAAGGCCATGTCCGAAGAGTCCACTGAATGCGAAGCGCCGTCGTTGATGACCACCTTGATTCCGGTAACAGGGAATTTTAATTTTGGCCCTTTGGCCAGACAGCTTCTGAACCCTTTTTCACAGGCCGGGATGTACTGGGTCGGAATGGCGCCGCCGGTGACCTTGTTTTCAAAGATAAAATCCTCATCAATCACCGGTTCCATATAACCGGCAATCCGGCCATACTGCCCGGCGCCTCCGGTCTGTTTCCTGTGTGTATAATTGAATTCCGCCTTTCGAGTGATGGTTTCCCGGTAAGCCACCCGGGGTTGTCCGATGGTTACCTCGGCCTTGTACTCCCGGCGCATACGTTCAACATAGACGTCCAGGTGAAGTTCTCCCATACCCGAAATGATGGTCTCCTTCGTCTCATCACTGACAAAGACCTTAAAAGTGGGGTCTTCCTTGCTGAAACGATTCAGGGCCTTGGACATATTGATTTCGGCCTTATGATCTTTGGGAACGATGGCCAGTGAGATCACCGGTTCGGGAACGTACATCGAGGTCATGGTGAAATGAATTTCCGGGCTGGTGAAGGTATCTCCGGAAGCGCAGTCGATGCCGAACAGAGCGCCTATATAACCTGCAGGAATGGATTCGATATCTTCCATCTGGCTGGCGTGCATACGAACCAGACGGCCGATTTTGACCTTGTTTCCAGTACGTACATTGATTACGGTCTGGCCCTTGGCGAGTTCGCCCTGATATACCCGCACATAGGTAAGCTGGCCGTATGCGCCGTCTTCGAGCTTGAAGGCCAGGGCAACCAGAGGGTCCAAAGGATTGCTGGACAGAATCACGCGGTTTTCATCGTGCTCCATGTCCAAGGCCTCATTGGTAACCTCGCTCGGACAGGGAAGCAGGCGTGTGACCCCGTCCAGAAGGGGCTGAACACCCTTATTCTTGTAAGCGGATCCTATGAAAACCGGCGTGATCCTTCGGGATAGAACACCTTTGCGCAGAGCGGACAGCAGCAGTTTATCCGTGACCGCATTTTCCAGTGCGGCCTCCATCAGTTCATCGCAGAACATTGAAGCGGCGTCGATCAGTTCCTCCCTGCGTTTTAAAGCTTCGGCAGCCATGGCCTCGGGTACGGTTTCAATGCGAACCGTTTCTCCGTTGAGTCCGTCGAAATAAAGCGCCCGCATGGAAATCAGGTCCACCACGCCTTCAAAATCCGCCTCAAGTCCGATGGGAATCTGCATGGCTACCGGGTTGTGTCCGAGCTTCTCCCTGAGCTGGCCGATCACCCGAAACGGATTGGCGCCGCTTCGGTCGCATTTGTTGATGAAGGCAATACAGGGCACATGGTAACGTTTCATCTGCTGATCGACCGTGATGGACTGTGACTGAACGCCGCCGACTGCACAGAGTACAAGCACGGCACCATCCAGAACCCGCAGGGATCGTTCGACCTCGATGGTGAAATCCACGTGCCCCGGGGTGTCGATGATGTTGATATGATGGTCGTTCCATTGACAATACGTGGCCGCCGACGCGATGGTAATGCCGCGTTCCTTTTCCAGCTCCATGGAATCCATGGTGGCGCCGATTCCGTCTTTTCCCTTGACGTCATGTATGGCGTGAATTCGTTTTGTATAAAACAGAATTCTTTCCGTCAGGGTGGTTTTGCCCGAATCGATATGTGCGCTGATACCGATGTTCCTGACGTTTGTGATAGAGTGTTTCACCGTTGTTTCCTTTTTACATTATTGTAACGCAGTATTTGCGCGGAGTGTTTGCTCGATTCTTGTCGATAAAAAAAACAAAAAAGCCCTCATCGGGCTTCTGATACCCTCCGGGGACCTTCCAATGATGATTCCAAATTGGGTTTGGCTCATTTACCCTGTTAATGACCTGATGTCAACAATAAAAGATGTGATTTTTAGAGGGGGCTTTCCTTTCTTTGAATTTCATTTTGAATTTTCCGACACCGTCATGTGAAACGACTTAGAACTTTCCGGCTGGATTTTACAACCCATGCCCGCTGAAACGGCTTTAAAACCGTCGGCGCTTTACGAAATTTCGATCAGGATGTTTTAAAAACCGCTTTTCATGTCGTCATGCAGTACTGCGAGTCTCTCACGCGTGCTCATATATTTGATTGAATACGCGGCGCTTGCTGCACCGACGACTTGCCCGGAAACCCGATTTTTTTTGTTCGAATGCCTGTCATACCATTTTGCTTGCGCCGACGGCTGTTTTGCTCAGCGGGCCAGTTCCAGCACCTTACTCACCAGCTTTTCGATGCCGACGGCGACGTCTTTGATACCGGGTCCCAGCATGTAGGCCGGAGTGGTCACCAGTCTGTTGATGGAATCCACATGAATCTGATCCACCGAACAGTTGTGGTGGACACCACCCATGGCTTCGACAGCCTTAGCGGTTCCCGGATCATTGCCGATGGTGACCTGGGGAGATTTTTCCGCCAGCGCCCTGGCCAGTGTTGCCGGAGCAATGCAGATGGCTCCAACGGGTTTGCCGGCTGCGTGCAATTCCTTCAGCAGACGGCGGGTCTCGGGGTTGACCTCGGCGTCTTTTCCCTTGACGGCAAAGTTGCTGAGATTCTTTGCCGCTCCGAATCCTCCGGGAATGATGAGCCCATCGATATCTGAAGCCTTGACCGTTTTTAAATCCCGTATATTCCCCCGGGCAATTCTCGCCGATTCCGCAAGAACGCTGCGTTTAACATTTTCGGTTTTTCCGGTCAGATGGTTGACGACATCGAACTGGTCGACGTCCGGCGCCATACAGATGATTTCCGTGCCTGCGCGGTCTAGAAAGAGCAGGGTGAGGACCGCTTCATGAATTTCGCTTCCGTCGTATACGCCGCAACCGGAAAGCAATACGCCAATTTTTGTCATAACCGACTCCTTTCTCAGAAGGTGTGTTCAAGTTTCAATTTTTACAGCCGTCCGTTCGCATGGACGCCGGAGATTTTCGAAGCCGCCGGGTTGCCGGGCGCTGTCTGAGCAGCACATAGGTTGCGCCTGTGCCGCCGTCGCATCCCCGTGCACTGGAGAAGGCCAGAACCCATTTGCGCCATGCGCCGCGGGAAAGCCATTCCTCGACCTTGGATTTCAGGACAGGCATGATGGGGGAAGACAGTCCGCGTCCATGAACGATCAGCACCGCCCGCTGATTTTTCCGGATCGCCAGAATCAAAAAGGTATTCAAGGCATCCATGGCCGCATGAACGCTCATGCCATGCAGGTCCAGATGCATCTGGACGGAAAAAAAGCCTTCGTGCAATTTTCTGGCAACCCCGGGATGGACATGATAACCGGTGCCTTCCAGGTATTCCGGAGTGTCCGGAAGGTTGAATCCCTTTCCGTTGCGTACAAGACCGTTGAGTCGATGCATGGTCTCGATATCGGTATTTTCCGGTGTTGAAGGGCCGGTGGCAACCGGGGCATGCGTTTCTATATGATTCCGACCCGTCAAGGGTTTGACGTCCGCCATGGCTTCACGAAAGATGAGGAGGTCGGCTTTCTGATCATGAATCTGCCCCTTCGGGTCAAGCAGCCTTGGCGATGCCAGGACAAAGGACTTCCTTTTTAAGAGTGCGTCCAGACCTTGAAATGGTTTGAAGCTTTCGAATGAATTACCGCGTTTCATCGCATCCTCCACAATGCCTGCTTACCATTTATCCGCGAAACAAGCGACGGATAAATCCGGATTTACGGTATTGAAAATAATCCGATATGATCCTGGAATGGTCAAAGACAAACGGGCTCGGAAGATGATTTTCATCAAAGACGGCCGCATGGCGGGCGTCGTCTTTCGCTGTCAGGACTCCCTTGCCGTCCGCGATAAAGACCGTTGTAACGGTGTGATGCCTTGGATCTCTGTCAGGGCTGGAATAGGTGTAAAACTGTTCCTGTAAAATGACGTCCAGGCTGGTTTCTTCCTTGGCTTCACGAAGGGCCGCTGCTTCAAGGGATTCCCCGTAGTCGACAAATCCTCCTGGAAGCGCCCATCCAAGCGGAGGATTGGCCCTTTGAATCAGAACGATGCCACCTGTGATTTCGATGATAATATCCACGGTGACCAGTGGATTTCGATAGACTTTTTCCATGTTGTTTCGCCCGGGCGTGGTTCTTTCAAGTTTGAAATGCCGAGGGCGGGCATTCCGTTAACGCTTTCAATTTTTTTAACACATTGAGAAGAATTGTAAAGAGCCAGGTCTAAAACGTCAGGGCGGTGCAATAAAGTTTGATGGTTTTAAAAAAGTCAGAATATTGACGACGATGTCAAAGTTCATATTCAAGGCGGTGCATATCCGGAATTGAGTTCCGTTTTTCGCACACCGCGCAACGCAGAAATATCCTATTTTAGGAGCGAGTCATTTTTTAAAAAATCTGATGGTGGCTAGCCTTGTCCATATTTTGTTCACTGCTGCGCCTGTGGAGATCAGAAGGGTAAATGTAATCGGATCGCCGGAAGAAAATCCGGGGTGTCTCAGATCGTTGGTATGAGTTTGGGCTATGGTCGGTCGGGTTTTGTTTGCTTCTGATCCGTCGGAATGATATCTTTACTAAATTGAGAATTTGAACCAGCATTATCAGAGTGACCGAGAGGGAGGAATCGATGGATTTGATGAAATACGGTCCCGGCAAAGTCGTGAGCGCTGAGCAGGCTATTTCCAAGATTAAAAGAGGAAGCCGCGTGTTTGTGGGCACCGGCTGCGGAGAACCTCAACATCTGATCCGCACCATGGTGAAAGACATGAACCTTCAAGATATCATGGTATACCAGATGCTTTCTTCAACATTTGCCGAATTTGTCGATGATGAATCTTTTCTCAGGCGCTTCTCGCTTCGTCTTTTCTTTATCAGCAACCTGATTCGAAAGGCGGCTTTTGAAGGGAAAATCGATTATATTCCCGCTTACCTGTCTCAGATACCCTGGCTTTTTGCCAGCAAGCTGATCGAACTGGATGTCGCCCTGGTTCAGGTCAGCCCTCCGGATCGTTTCGGATATTGCAGCCTGGGTGTTTCCGTGGATATTACCAAACCCGGAATGCAGAACGCTGGGATGGTTATCGCCCAGGTCAATCCTCGAATGCCCCGCACGCTGGGAGACAGCTTTGTCCATGTGGACGAGATCGATTATCTGGTTTATTACGAAGAACCCCTGCTGGAGTCCATTCCCTCGATCAAGGAGAACGAGATCGCCCGAAGAATTGGGCACTTTGTTTCTCAGATTGTTGGGGACGGGGTGACGCTTCAGATCGGATTCGGGCATCTTCCCTATCAGATTCTGCAGCATCTGGATGAGAAAAACGATCTGGGCATTCACACGCAGCTGATCACCGACGGCCTGATTCCCCTGATGGAAAAAAAGGTGATCACCAACAGGAAAAAGACCCTGCTTCCGGGTCGTGCCGTGGCTTCCCTGTGCATGGGGTCAAGCGTTCTGTATGAATATGTGAACAACAATCCGGCCTTCTATTTCCGGTCTTCGGAGTTTGTCAATGATCCCACGGTGATCGCTAGAAACGACAACCTTGTTTCCATCAGCTCGGCTCTGGAGGTGGATCTGACCGGGCAGGTCTGCATGGATTCAATGGGATACATGTTTTACAGCGGCATCGGCGACCAGGTCGATTTCCTTCGAGGAAGCGCCATGTCCAGAGGTGGATACAGCATTATCGCTCTGTCCTCCACGGCGCAGAACGGTACCGTGTCGCGCATTGTATCACATTTGAGCGAAGGGGCAGGGGTGGCCACCACGCGTGGAGACGTGAATTTTGTGGTTACGGAATACGGAATTGCCGAGCTGCAGGGCAAGGGCATTTATCAGCGGGTCATGGAACTGGCCCAGATCGCGCATCCCAAATTCCGGGAAGAGCTCATCGCCGCGGCCAAGAAACACCGGTATATCTTCAGGGATCAGCTTCCGCCTTCCACCGACGATCTGCTCTTTCTGGAAGCCTACAAGACCAGCCTGGAGCTCAAAGACGGCACGACGGTCCAATTTCGCCCGCTTCTGCCTTCAGACGAGTTTGCCTACCGGAATTTTTTCTATTCGCTTAATGAGCGCACGATCTATTTCCGATTTTTTTACAAGATGAAGATTTTCTCCCATGAGGTGGCCCAGAAACAATGGGCCAGCGTGGATTATCGCAAAAACATGTCCATCGTCGGACTCATTCAGAAGGGCGGACACAAGGAGATCATGGCCGTCGGATCGTATGCCCAGGAAGATGAGGAACGTGCCGAGGTGGCCTTTGTGATCCGCGAGGATTTTCACAACAAGGGAATTGCGTCCTTCCTTCTCAAGTTTCTGGAGAGCATCGCCAGGGAAAATGGATATGAAGCCTTCAGCGCTGTGGTGTTGCGTGAAAATTACACCATGATTCATGTGTTTAAAAAACGTTATCCCAATGCCAGAATTTCCACCAGCAGTGGGACCGATGTGTTGGTAACCATGAAATTTGACGACGCGACCGAACATGGCGAAGAGGCGGATGATGCAGGTCGGATCGCTTGAATGGCGGAACCTCATTGCTCAGGGCGCCGAATCCCTGGGCATTGGGGTGGATGCCTGTCAGATGGATCAATTTTCAGTCCACGCCGAAGAGCTTCTCATCTGGACTAGGAAATGCAACCTGACCGCCATCACCAATCCTCAAGAAATAGCCGTCAAACATTTTGTCGATTCTCTGGCGCCGGCCGCTTGGATGGATCCAAACGGGTCTTTGCTGGATATAGGTTCCGGCGGCGGTTTTCCGGGGATTCCCTTGAAAATTCTCATGCCCGACCTGAGTTTGACGCTGATTGACGCCTCCCGCAAAAAAGTCAGTTTTTTGAATCATCTGATACGGTTGCTGAAGCTGAACCCGGCGCGGGCCGCCCATTTCCGTGCAGAAGACATGGCACTGAACAAACCGGCAGAAAATTTTGATGCGATCATCAGCCGCGCCCTGGGACCCCTGGAAGAGTTTGTACAGATGGCGATTCCTGTGCTGAAACCTGAGGGTATCCTGATTGCGATGAAGGGAAGGGTTGCGCCGAATGAAATCGAATCCGTCCGGCGGATTCGCTGGATAGAGGGAAAACAGGATCACCGGGAACCGATTTCGTTTTTTATTCAGATTCATCCGTATAAACTGCCTTTTGCCGATGCTTTTCGGTCCATAATTTGCATAAGAAGACAATGACTTTAAACAGGCGGATTTGAAAACGGCAAACCCTTCGGAACTGAAGCGGATGAACATTCGGAACCGGCATTGATGGAATGTTGTGGTTTGTTTTAAGGCGAGCGGGATGCAAAACAACTGGTTGCTTTTTCCAATTTCAAAATTGGGTCGCACGATGATGTTCTTTTTTTTCGTTTTGCAGCCTGTGAAGGATTCTGGCCGCCGGGTGATGATGATGAGAAGCGTTCCCGTATCCATGAGGCGGACGAATATCATGATCATTCCGGGAACGTGACGCGGCCGGAGTTTTTTATTTCAGATCATGTTTTCAGAGTTGGAGGGACTGTTCGCGTTATTTTCGGTGTGGGACAACCGGGCGGCGATGCCAAATTTTACGAGACAGTCTGAAGGATTGCATCGAAGGGTTAATTCGTGCAAACCTTTCGGAATGCAAACACAGGGAAATTGATCCATGGATGTTCGATATATCAATCCGTTTTTATACGGAACCATTGATGTGTTGAAAAAAATGGCCTTCATTGAACCCAAAGCCGGCAACCCCTATGTCAAATCCGGCGATGCAGCCTGCGGAGATGTATCCGGCATTATCGGCATTACAGGGGACGCCATTGGATCTTTGGCTATCAGTTTTCACATTGATAGCATTTTGAAAATTGTCGAAAAGATGCTCGGCGAGCCGTATCCGAAAATCAATGACGATGTTCTGGATGCGGTCGGAGAACTCACTAACATGATATCCGGCGTGGCCCGGACGCACATGGAAAAGCAGGGAATGCGCGTCTACGGCGCCATTCCGACCGTTATTTACGGGATCGGCCATACGGTGGATCATGTTCTCAAAGGGCCCAGCATCGTGATTCCATTTTCATCTTCGGCAGGGGATTTTTTTGTCGACGTCTGCATCAGCACAACAGAAAAACCTGTTTCGGCTCATAAATCGCATTTGCTCAACTCGCCCATTGCGGCGGTGAGAGAGGAAGAGGCCAGGGTTTCCAGTCCGCCGGCACAAAAAACAATGCCGCAAGCGCAAGAAGCGCTACCGTCGGCAAACGAAACCCTTGATGCCGCCGGTCGCCTCGAATTGCTGAAAAAACAGCTGCATCAGGAAAGCGCCGTGCGTGATGGAATTCAAAAACTTCTGGAGGAAAAGCCCTTTATGCCGATCGAACAGAGGAAAAAACTCAAAAGCGCGCTTCCCGCCTATGATGCCAAGATTCGCAAGCTGCGTCTGGATATCAAAACGATCGAAATGCTGGAAAAACTCGGCGATGGCGCATCCAAAGACCCTGAAATTCCAAAGCATTTTCAGCATTACGACAGGAGTTCAAAGTAATCAGTAAATCGAACGGATTGAATTTGCTTGCCCGAACAAAAAAAGGGCCGTGCTTTCCGCACGGCCCTTTTGACTCCAGCATGTCGATGAGATTTATCTCATTTCCGAATGGTAGTCCTGAAGGGACTTGACCCAGGCCTGACCCTTTCTTCTTGCCGCAATACCCTTGGCCGCCGCCAGGGCGCCAGCCGTGGTGGTGATGTTGGGCACCTTGTAGTTGATGGCGGCCTTTCGAATGTAGGAATCGTCTTCCTGGGTTTCTTTTCCGCCGGGCGTGTTGATGATCAGATGAATTTCTCCGTTTTTGATCGCGTCCACAATATCCGGGCGGCCGTATCCCAGCTTTCGAATCGATTCGGCTTCGATGCCGTTTTCGGCGAGAAACTCAAGAGTTCCCTTGGTTGCGATCAGCTTGAATCCCAGCTCTCTGAAAAGCCTTGCCGGCTCAAGGGCACTGGGTTTGTCCCGGTCTGAGATCGTAATGAGCACGGTTCCTTGAAGCGGAAGCGTCAGCTGCGTGGCCTCAATGGCTTTGAAATATGCCAGTCCGAAGGAATCGGCCAGCCCTAGGACTTCTCCTGTGGAGCGCATTTCCGGCCCCAGAACCGGGTCCACCTCGGGAAACATGTTGAACGGAAACACGGCTTCCTTGACCCCGAAATGGGAGATCGCCTTCTGTTTGAGCCCGATTTCGGCAAGGGGCGTTCCGAGGATGACCTGGGTCGCGACTCTGGCCATGGAGATGCTGCAGACCTTGGAAACGATCGGCACCGTACGGGAAGCCCTCGGGTTGGCCTCTAGAATGTATACGGTATCATTGCAGATCGCGTACTGAATGTTCATCAGGCCGATGACGCCCAGTTCGATGGCGATTTTCCGCGTATATTCCTCAATCGTCTCGATGTGCTTGGGAGGAATGCTCAGCGGCGGAATCGCGCAGGCCGAATCGCCTGAGTGAACGCCGGCCAGTTCGATGTGTTCCATGATCGCCGGCACAAAGGCGTCCGCTCCGTCGGAAATGGCGTCCGCCTCGGCCTCGATGGCGTTTTCAAGGAATTTATCGATCAGAATGGGCCGCTCGGGGGTAACGTCTACGGCGGCCCGCATGTAATGGCCGAGGCTTTCCGAATCGTAAACCACTTCCATGGCCCGGCCGCCGAGCACATAGGAGGGGCGGACGATCAGGGGATAGCCGATCTCCGAGGCGATCTTGAAGGCCTCTTCAACGGTGTGCGCCATGCCGGATCTGGGCTGCGGAATGCCGAGTTTGCGCATCATTTGATTGAACCGGTCCCGGTCTTCGGCCAGATCGATGGCTTCAGGAGTGGTACCGAGGATTCTGACGCCAGCCTGGGCCAGTTCGGCTGCGATGTTCAGCGGGGTCTGTCCGCCGAACTGGACGATGACGCCCTCGGGTTTTTCCTTTTCATAAATGCTCAGCACGTCTTCGACGGTCAGGGGCTCAAAGTAGAGTTTGTCCGATGTGTCGTAGTCTGTTGACACGGTTTCCGGGTTGCAGTTGACCATGATGGATTCATAACCGTCATCCCGAATGGTAAAGGCCGTGTGAACGCAGCAGTAGTCGAATTCGATTCCTTGGCCGATGCGGTTGGGACCCCCGCCCAGCACCATGATTTTTTTCCGGTCGCTGACCGGAACGCGATCCGGGGCGTTGTAGGTTGAGTAGTAATAGGCGGCGTTTTCCACCCCGCTGACCGGAACGGCGTCCCAGGCCTCGGAAATGCCCAGTGACAGCCGGGTTTCCCTGACCTGAGTTTCCGGCCGGCCCAGAAGCTTGGACAGGTATTTGTCGGAAAACCCGTCTTTTTTGGCCTGTATGAGCAGTTCGTCGGGAATCGGCCCGCCTTGAAAGCTCAGAATTTTCTCTTCCAGTTCGACCAGTTCTTTCATCTGTTCGATGAACCAGGGCTTGATGTGGGTCAGATGGTAAAGTTCCCCGATATCCGCTCCCTTGCGGAGCGCTTCATACATGACAAATTGCCGTTCGCTGGTTGCCGTGCGAAGCATGTGCATCAGCTCATTCAGAGACTTTTTGTTGAAGTCCTTGGCAAAGCCCAATCCGTGCCGGTTTATTTCCAGAGATCGAATGGCTTTCTGGAAAGCTTCCTTGTAAGTCTTGCCGATGCTCATGACCTCGCCGACCGCACGCATCTGGGTTCCCAGACGGTCTTCGACTCCAGGAAATTTTTCAAAAGCCCATCGTGCGAATTTCACCACCACATAGTCTCCGGAGGGAGTGTATTTTTCAAGGGTTCCATCGCGCCAGTATGGAATTTCGTCTAGGGTCAGACCGCCGGCCAGCAGAGAGGAAACAAAGGCGATCGGAAAGCCCGTTGCCTTGGATGCCAGGGCGGAGGATCGCGAGGTACGGGGATTGATTTCGATGACGACCACCCGATCGGTTTTCGGATCATGAGCAAACTGAACATTGGTGCCGCCGATCACCTCAATGGCTTCCACGATGGAATAGGCGTATTTCTGCAGTTTCTGTTGAAGTTCCTCGGAAATCGTCAGCATTGGGGCGGTACAGTAGGAGTCTCCCGTATGCACCCCCATGGCATCGACGTTTTCAATGAAACAAACCGTTATCATCTGGTTTTTGGCGTCCCGCACGACCTCCAGTTCCAGTTCCTCCCAGCCGAGAACCGATTCTTCTACCAGAACCTGATGAACCAGGCTGGCGGCAAGGCCGCGGGCCGCTATGGTGCGGAGTTCTTCGATGTTGTAGACCAAGCCCCCTCCGGTCCCGCCCATGGTATAGGCCGGTCGAATCACCACGGGATAGCCGAGTTCCTCGGCAACCTTTTCGGCATCCGCAACGTTGTTGACGGCTTTACTTCTGGGCATTTCGATGCCGAGGCGGGTCATGGTATTCTTGAATGCCGTGCGGTCCTCTCCGCGTTCGATGGCGTCGACGTTGACGCCGATCACCTTGACCCCATATTTTTCCAGCACTCCGGAACGGGCCAGTTCCGAGGAGAGATTTAATCCGGATTGGCCTCCTAGGTTGGGCAGGAGCGCGTCCGGGCGTTCCTTTTCGATAATTTCCGTAAGAACCTTGACGTTCAGAGGTTCTATGTAGGTTGCATCCGCCGTACCGGGATCGGTCATGATCGTTGCCGGGTTGGAGTTCACCAGAACGATTTCGTATCCAAGCGAGCGAAGCGCCTTGCAGGCCTGGGTTCCGGAGTAATCAAACTCACACGCCTGGCCGATAATGATCGGACCGGATCCGATGATCAATACCTTGCGTATGTCGTCGCGTCTGGGCATGAAGGTTTCTCCCTGTCATTCTCTGGTTTTCGATGTCGATTTTCTGAGTCCGTAACACTGTTCCGAAATTGCTGTGAAAGGGGCCATGAGTCTTGTTCCGGAAGTGTGGGACGCACAGATTTTCACTCGCTACCAAAGCCGGATAGGCTGATTAAATTGTATTTTTTATTATTACAGATGATTGCGCCCTTTAGTTCTCGGAACCGTCGTATATATCCCGAAAGCAATAACTTATGGGTTGATTAAAATCAACAAAAATGTCGTCGGATTATTCAGGGGTGAACGGGGGAAAGGTAATTGTAAAAAAGGTTCTGACGGAACAAATGGCTTTGCCCGCCAGAACCTTAATTTAAATTCTATTCGAAAAAATGGTTTTAAAAAGCGGATCAGACTACCATTTCACGAAGCATTCCTCGCCGACGACTTCCATCAGCTCCTCGAGAATTTTCATGAGATTCAAAACGCCCACCGGTTTGTCTCCTTTCATGACCAGCGGTTCACGGACGCCTTCCTTAAACATCAGATAGATGGCCTGCGTCAGTGAATCGTTTTCAGTCAGAATGGGGCTGACTGGCGTCATGATCTGACTTACCTTCTTGTGGGCCTGGGCCTTGGCCAGTTCAACAAAGGTGCTTTTGACCCATTTAAAACGTTCCTGCATTTCTCCGATATCTTTAGCCACCTCCATCGAACGGGAAGAAAGTGCATTCAGGAAGGTGCGGGCGAATTCCAGTTTTTTTGCAGGTTCGGGCACCAGGCCTCGAATCAGATCGTACATGGCGATTTTTCCGATGATGTTCTTGGAGGCGTCCGTAACGAAAAGGGTTTTATGGAAGGTGCCGGCTTTGCCGGCTTTGGCCTTTTCATAATTTCCCTTTAACACGCTCAATGCCTCGCAGAAATGTGCATTGACATCTATGGTATTGTATTCGCTGATCGGGTTCATTAAGTCTTTAACTTTGTGTTCTTGCATGCCTTGCCCTCCTTCAGTAGAGTTGGTAAGAATCGTTTGCTGACCCGGTGTATGCTCCGCTATGCATATTTAATATAAATTATACCAGCTTCCGCCTTTAAAGTATAATTAAAATCAAAGCCTTGTTGTATTAGTTCGGCTTGAACAGGAGCATAGTCTTTTCATTCGAAGCTCCTCTTTATCCAATTCGCTCTTTCATGTCAACTTTTTTTCATAGATATCTATTTGTTATCGAATCCTATGTTCGAATCAGGATGCAATCGCGGCCGGCGCGGCGCAGGTTGGCCGAAGAATTGTTTGTGGCTGACACTTTGCCCCAAACCCAGACTTCGAATCTGGACCTTCGGCCGCCGTATCAAGGCGTATGGTAACAGCTGTCGGCCACAAACATCTCTCCCTTAATTTTACACATCAGACTTGAAATTTCCTGAATAGAGTCGTATAGGGTTCAATCTTTCTTCATATAATTGCAACTTGCTGATATAATAAAATATATAGGGAATACGGCAATTGACTGGCAATATGCCTGCTGCTATAGTGGGTCATTATGAAATTTTATGAGAGGCGAATTTCAGGTTTTGAATTGAAGCGGCGCTGGTTTTGCGTCTTCATCGGTATTCTCGGTATTCTGATTCCGGGAAGCGGCATCTTCCATGCATCCTCCGGTCGAACTGAAACCGCCGGGATGATTTCCGATACGATCCGTTCCGTGCTTGAGAGGGATTTGTCCCTCTCCGAATGCTTGAAACCTGAATCCGTCAAGGTTTTGATCCGATATTACGAAAGCCGTTGGTGGACTCCGTACTGGGTCGATAGAAACGGCCCCTCTTCTCTGGGAAATGACTGGATTCAGACGATCAGAACTTCATGGCTCCACGGATTGAGGCCTAAGGATTACCACCTTGAGCTTTTGAAGCAGTATGGCGATCAAATAAATGAGATGCTGTCTCGGACCGGGAACGCGGACCAGCTGATCGGAATCATGGATGTTCTTATGACGGATGCCTTTTTTCGTTTCAGCACGCATCTTCTGGAGGGAAAGGTCAGTCCGCAGCGTTTTGATCCCCACTGGATTTCTCCTGACCACAAATTCGATATTATGGAAATGTTGAACAGGCTGTCGGTCCACCGGAAAATTCAGGAGGCAATTCATGAACTTGCACCGCCGCATGTTGAATACTGGAATCTGGCGCAGGCGTCGGTTCAGCTTAAATCCGTTGTGGATGCAGGCGGATGGCCGATCATCGAGGCAGGAAGCACGATGAGGCCGGGCGATCGCTCCCCCCGGATCAAGCGGCTCAGAACCCGTTTGGCGTTAAGCGGAGATTTTGATGCGCCGACTGACGGCGGCGACTTGTTTGGCCCGAATCTGGAGGCGGCGGTTCGCCGTTTTCAATTACGGCACGGTCTGAAGACAGACGGCGTCGTCGGAAAGGATACGCTTGCGGCGCTGAATGTGACGGCGGACCAGAGATGGCGGCAGCTCAAGTTGAACATGGAACGCTGGCGATGGCTTCCCCGCCAATGGCAGGATTGCCGGATCGTTGTAAACATCGCCGCTTTTACGCTTCAGGCGTACCGGGGAGAACGCAAGCAGATCGAAATGCCGGTAATTGTCGGCAAAGCCTACCAGAAGACGCCGGTGTTTTCCGGAAAGATGGGGTATATGGTCATTAATCCCTACTGGAACGTACCCAGTTCCATTGTGGTCAAAGAATTGCTGCCCGTATTGCAGAAGGATCCGAATTATCTTGTCCGCAACCACTACGAGATAGTGGCCGGATGGGAATCCCCGATCCGGATCATCAATCCGGCTCAGATCGACTGGAACACAGTGCGTGAGGGCGATCTTCCCGGACGGATTCGCCAGATACCCGGTCCGTGGAATGCGCTGGGGCGAATTAAGTTCATGTTTCCGAATCAATTTCAGGTTTATCTTCATGATACTCCGACCCGCCGACTGTTTTCAAATCCCAGACGGGCTTTGAGCCACGGGTGCATTCGTGTCGGAAACCCATTGGATCTTGCCGTTTTTTTACTGCAGGATGATCCCTTCTGGAGTCTTGAGCGGCTTGAGCAATTAATCGCGAGCGGACAAAGAAAAACGATCCGGATCAACCAGACCTGTGACGTGCATCTGCTGTACTGGACGGCCTGGATTGACGAAAACGGCGAACTGAATTTCCGGGACGATATCTATGAACGGGACAAACCGTTGTGGGATGCGCTGAACCAGGATTCGGACAGGGATTTGGATTTGCAGGACTGACCGTTTACCAGGCCCTTGAAGGTCCGACATCCAGATGAATGAATTCAGAATAGCGGCCGACGCCGCCGGCGTTGATCTTCATAGCGGTTCTTTGAATATTGGACAGGCACACGCCTTCGATTTGAATGTCCGCCGCCATGCCCTTTGTATGGTAACTTTGTTTTGCCACCCTGGAGCTCCTGGAGCGCAGCAGGCGGTTGTATTCTGGAGACCGGTAACCGGAAACCAGTTGAATGGCTCGATCATGAACTCCGAGACGGGTTTGAACGGTATCCAGAAGCTTGTAAAGCCTGGGGTCCATATGGCATACCTTGTCGTTGTGATGGCAGCGGAAGAAATGATCAAGACGTTTCAAGGCCTTGGGATTCAACTTTCCCTGTGCATTGAGATAGGCTATGGATAATTCTTCATCGGTATGCATATTGTAAAGGGAAAGTTTTCCGCTGCACCGGGGCAGGCGTGCTGACGCATCCGCTGGCTGTATCCAGAATGGAAGGTACAGCGAGGCGAATCCGCCAAATATCGCTTTTAAGGCATCTCTTCGGTTCATTTCGATGATATCGGGCCTCCTGTATAGATGTGCTTGCTCGCACATATCCTGCTTCAAATTTAAAGCAAGAAACACACCAGAACTTTGCCTTCGCCAATCATAAATTGCAAAGAACTTACTTTGATTTGCATAAAATTGCAATATTAAATTTTCATAATAAAATCAAATAGATGATTTCTTGCCGGTGTAAATGATTCCTCCACTTTCATGGTAGTCCTGCAGAACTGCCGCCGCCTGTTCCCTACAGATGTCTCTTATCACGGAAATTTCACGACTTTCGAGTGATTCCACCCAGTTGAAAGGCTTGAGCCCTTCATCAAAACCGATGCGCTCGGCATCTTCACGTCTGGCGCCGCAGACCAGCCTGCGAATTCCGGACCATGGAATGGCGCCAAAGCACATCGCGCAAGGCTCGGTGCTGACCACCATTTCATAATCGACTGCGGGGTCGGAACCGAGCGTGAAATGTCCAACAATGCGCTGGGCTATCATAATGGCGACAATTTCAGCATGAAGAATGCTGCACTTTGCGGGTACGACGATGTTGACTCCGGGAGCAAGAAGTTGATGGCTGTTCATGTCGAAGATGGCCGCGCCGAAGGGCCCGCCGGTTTCTTGTACGACGTTCAGCCGCGAAAGTTCGATGACAAGTTCCATGCGGGATTCAATTTCGGGAAACGACGATTCTTGCGGTGAAAAATTCATGAGCCAGTCGGGCAGATTGAAAGTAAAACTCGGGTAGAGCATCGTTGAATATTGCCTTTGGAGATTTTAAACTCGATTTTTGAAAGTCCTGTAATGAGTCAAAATTTTCATGGCAAAGTAAAAAGTTCAAGTGCAGGGCATCGCAAATCCCGGAACAAGAGATGTATTCAGTGCGCGTCACAGTGACGGGGAATGCGGCGTGAAACAGAAAATGGACTTTTTAAGAAGCCGTCATACTTAAAAACAACTCGAACCATCCCAGCAATGGGTGCACAGCAAGTGTTTCGGCAGTCCGATGGCGCCAACCAGATCTTCAAGCCGCTGGTACTTCAGGGAACTCAAACCCAGTTTCTTTTCGATGGCTTTGACCATGGCGGTGTGTCGTTCGGATCCGGCCATGGCGTACTGATCCAGATGCGCATCTTCGCTGCCTTCCAGTTCCCGGACAACCTGACGGCCGATCAGATCCATGGTGGAACGTGATGCGGAAAAATTCAGAAATTCACATGGATAAATCAGGGTCGGGCAGGCCGGGCGCATGTGGACCTCTTTTGCCCCCGAAGCGAAAAGCGTTTGAACCTTGTCTTTCAACTGGGTGCCCCGAACAATGGAATCCTCGCAGAAAAGAATTCTGTTCCCCTCAATCAGGGATTGAATGGGAATGAGTTTCATTTTGGCGACCAGATCCCGGCGTGTCTGATTCTGGGGCATGAAGCTTCGGGGCCATGTCGGGGTGTATTTGACAAAGGGTCGTATATAGGGAATCCGCCTTTCATTGGCATATCCAATGGCGTGACCCGTTCCTGAATCCGGAATGCCGGCGACGCAGTCGATGGCCACCGTGTCGTTTCGGGCCAGAGCCCGGCCGCACCGGTAGCGGACGGATTCCACGTTGATGTCTTCATAGCTTGAAGCCGGATATCCGTAATAGACCCAGAGAAAACTGCAGATCTGCATGGCCTTGCCGGGGGCTTTGCGCTGTTCGTATCCGTCTTCGGAAATAAATACGATTTCTCCGGGGCCCAGGAAGTGAGTAATTTCATAATCCAGATTGGCAAAGGCGCAGGTTTCGGAAGACGCGGCATAGGCGCTTTTTTTATTTCCGATGATTACCGGAGTCCGGCCCAACCGGTCTCGGGCTGCGTAAATGCCTTTCGGGGTCAGAATCAGCATGGAACAGGAACCCTGAATAGCCTGCTGGGCGTTCTGAATGCCTGCCTCGAAGGAATCCTCCTCGGTGATCAGCATGGCGACCAGTTCCGTGGGGTTGATTTCGCCTCCGCTCATTTCAGAGAAGTGCAGTTTCCGGCCGGACGCCTTTTGCGCAAGCGCTTCGATATTCTGAATCTTTCCGACTGTCACGATGGCGAAGGTGCCCAGATGGGAACCGATGATCAGGGGCTGTGCGTCGTGATCGCTGATGATTCCGATGCCGCATTTTCCCTGAAGATCGGGCAGGTCCTGCTCGAATTTGGATCGGAAATAATCGTTTTCGATATTGTGAATGGATCTCTGATACCCGTGGGCGTTGCAAACGGCAAGTCCGCCGCGTCGGGTTCCCAGGTGGGAATGGTAATCCGTTCCATAAAATAAATCATTTACGCAGTCATTTTTAGAGGCCACTCCAAAAAATCCACCCATACCTTTCTCCCGTCGAATCAAGTGATCTTGCCGCCCGAATCATTATCGACGCCTGAAAGATTCAGGGCCGGTTTTGGCGGACACGGCCAGCGGTTTCCCTGCTGTTGAATATCCGTGGTGGTATTAATCAAAAAAAAAGAAAAATAAAAGCCCTAATATGAGATCAGTTAATGGTTTTTGAAATCAGCCCGAAATTTTCCGGCCGATGCGCAGGAAATCCGTGGACCGGCATCCCCGAATTTCCTGCGACATCAGCCCGTCGATGAACAATTCCGTGAGCCGATGAGAGACGGCTTGTTCAAACAGGCTGCCATCCGGTGTTATACCCCGAATGCGCCCGTCGTTCAGAAACCAGCTTAAAAGCCTTTTGTCCGGGTCGGATATTTTTTCCGAAGCATTTTTTGAATATTCCGAAGGCTCGGGAATCTTTTTCCCGTCATCAATGAGTTTTTTGATGAAATTCAGAATCCGGCCGAGCCTGAGCAGGGTGACGGCTTCCTTTTGGCGGGCGGGGTCATTTGATGGAAGTGCGCTGGAACGCATCAGACAAAGCGATTCGGGAAGCGAGCCCGATTGCTCGAGACGTTTGAAATCGGCGCTTCCCGGTGCCGGGTAAAATACGGAAACGCCGGCCAGAATCCGCTTTCCGGCGAGATAAAGCAGGTCGGAAACCGAGGTTTCCGCCTTTTGGTCGGGCGCGCCGGCAATGATATAACCGACGGCTTCAAGACCATATTTTGGAGCCAGATCCAGCGCGTTCTCAAAGGAATTCCGGACATCCGCCCGGTTGAACCGTTTGAGCTGATCCGGATCACGGGTTCCCAGGGATAGATTCAGAACCCTGAATCCGGCCTGCTTCATGGCGCAGATTGTTTCGTCGTCCAACGAGGGCGGAAACAGACCGTTCATGGCTCGAAGCTCCGGATTCAGATGCCCGAAACGCTTTTGAATCGACCTGAGAAGCGATATAAACTCCTTCCGGTCCAGGGAAAGATTCTCGTCTTCAAAGTCTATGAACCTTGCGCCGAAGCGCAGCACGGCGTTCTCGATCTCCTTCAGCACCGAATGAACGCTTCTTTTTCGATACGGAAGAGGTGAGTTCGCACCCATGGAACAGTAGCTGCAGTGCATCGGGCATCCCCGGCTGGACACGACCACGGCGGAAAAGTCTTTGCGGCGGTAGAAATTCCGTTTGACCAGATCCAGCGCCGGCAGGGGGATTGTCTCTATGTCGGCGACAAAAGTGGGCGGCGATATTCGAAGTGATCCGTCGAATGCGCGGAGGCCGATGCCGGGAATCCGGTCTACCGGTTGGCCTGATTCAAGGGCCCGGGCGAGAAGCGGCAGGGAGATTTCACCCTCTCCGCGAATGATGAAATCCACGGCCGGTTCGTCGAGGGTCTCACGGGGAAGGGCCGTGGGATGATGTCCCCCGATTACCACCTTGCAGTTCGGGTGATAGGCCTTGACGATTCGGGCTGTTTCCAGGGCCTGTCGGCTGTAGGCGGTAAAAAGAGAGGAGATTCCCACCAGAAAGGCGCCGGATTCGCGGGCGATTCTTCCAATATGCTCGAAGCTGTATCCATAATGCCGGAAGCAGTTGAACAGGCAAAACGCCGATGCATCCGCCGGTTCGTAGAATTCTTTAAGATACGCCATTTCGGCGGGCCAGGGAATGATTTTGGACCGGTTGACGGCCAGGGCGTCGAGTATTTCAACGGAAAATCCGGCTTGACGCAGCGTGGCCGCCATGCAGGCCAGGCCGTAGGGAAAGGTCCTTTTGGCGGTGAGATAAAAGTCCTGAATCGGCGGCTGGATCAGCAGAATATCGGGCATGTCGTTCAACCGGAAGGAAAAATGCCGGGAAGCGGATGAATCCGCTTCCCGGGTTTACAGGAGGCGCCGAAATTGATTAAGCGGATTCCTCGTCTTTTCCGCGGATTTCCACACGGCGTATCTTGCCGCTGATGGTTTTGGGCAGTTCTCTGACAAAGTCAATGATTCTGGGGTATTTGTACGGCGCCGTTACCTTCTTGACATGCTCCTGAAGTTCTTTGACCAGGGCGTCTCCGGGCGTGTAATCCTTGGCAAGAACCACGGTGGCCTTGACGACCTGGCCCCGAACCGGATCCGGAACGCCGGTGATGGCGCATTCCAGAACCGCCGGATGCTCCAGAAGCGCGCTTTCCACTTCAAAGGGACCGATACGGTACCCGGAGCTTTTGATCACATCGTCGGCCCGGCCGACAAACCAGAGAAAGCCGTTTTCATCGCGCCATGCCGTGTCTCCGGTATAGTAGATGCCGTTTCTCCAGGCCTTGCGGGTGAGTTTTGGATCCCGGTAATACCCGTCAAACATGCCGATCGGCGCATTCTGGCCCGTTTGAATGACGATCTGGCCTTCTTCGCCCACGGTGCACGAATTTCCGTCCTCGTCGAATATATCGATGTCGTATCCGGGCGAGGGTTTCCCCATGGAGCCGGGTTTGGGGTCGAACCAGGGATAATTGCCGATTGCCACGGTCATTTCGGTCTGGCCGTATCCTTCCATCAGCTTGATTTTAGTGGCCTTCAGCCACTGATGGTAGACCTCGGGGTTCAGCGGCTCTCCTGCGATGACGCAGTACCGGAGTTTCTCGAAACGGAACTGAGAGAGATCTTCCTTGATGAAGAAGCGGTAGATGGTCGGCGGCGCGCAGAACGTGGTGATTCCGTAACGGTCGATGACCTCGAGCAGGGCTTTGGGAACGAACTTGTCGTAATCGTAGACAAATACCGCGCTGCCGGAAAGCCACTGGCCGTATATCTTTCCCCATGCGGCCTTGGCCCATCCCGTATCGGCCACGGTCAGATGCAGTCCGTCATCCGACACATTCTGCCAGTATTTTGCCGTTAGAATATGGCCTAGAGGATAGGTTTGATTGAGCTGAACCATTTTCGGCATTCCAGTGGTTCCGGATGTGAAATACAACAGGAGAATATCGTCGTTGCATGTGGCCTGATCCCCCGTCGGACGCAGAAACACATCGGAAGCCTTTGCCAGACCGGCATCCATGTCGATCCACCCGGGCCGGTTGCCGCTCACGACCGCTTTAAGTTTCAGGGAGGGGGACTTGTCTGCCGCGTTTTCCACCTCGCGGCAGATGCCTTCTTCGTTGACCGTGACGATCATCTTGATGTCCGCCGAGTTGTTTCGGTAGGCGATATCCTTGCTGGTCAGCAGATGGGTGGCCGGAATGCCGACGGCGCCGATCTTGTGCAGCCCCAGCAGGCAGAACCAGAACTCATACCGGCGCTTGAGGATCAGCATGACCGCATCGCCCTTTTGAATGCCCAGTGATCGAAAGAAATTGGCCGCCCTGTTGCTGTACTGCCGCATCTGCTGAAAGGAAAACCGGGCCTCATGGCCCTGGTCGTCGCACCAGACCATGGCCGGCTTGTCGGGCCGAATTTCAGCGGTGGCGTCCACCACGTCAAACGCGAAATTGAAATTATCAGGAACATTGATTTTAAAATTCTGGTAGAAGTCCTCATATGAATCGAAGGTCAGGCGGGGAAGATATTTTTCCAGCATCGTCATCCTCTTTATCTTGCTTATAAAATTATCGCCAGAAATTCGGCTGTCTGGTTGTCCAGGGCCTTCATCGCGTGGGGGTAGTTGGAGTCGAAAAACAAAGAGTCTCCCTCTTCCAGGATCAGTTCATTGTCCTTGATGATCACCTTGAGTCTGCCTTTCAGAACGTAGTTGAATTCCTGACCCGGATGACTGTTGAAATGAAAGGGGGTGTTTGCGGATTCCGGCTCCACGGTCACAAGGAAGGGCTCGGCCTTCTTGTGAATGAAATTGTACGCCAGATTCTGGTACTTGTACTGCTTGCGGCGCTCCACGCTCAGTCCCTGTCCTTTTCGGACCAGAGAATAGATATGAAGCCTGGGGTCCTGGCCGGTGAGCAGGGTGGTCAGGTCCACGCCGAAACGGGCGGCCGCCTTGTGCAGAAAACCGACGGGAATGTCCGTCTTTCCGCTTTCATAGGCCTGGTAGGTCTCCACCGAAACGCCAAACTCCCTGGCCAGGGTTTCAATGGAATAACCGGATATTTCGCGCAGATCCCGTATGCGCAGGGCAATGTGTTCTATCTGTTCGGGCATGGTGCATGTCTCCTTTCCAAAAGGGTCGTTTGCCGAGAGACGCTGGGTGAATTCAAGAACTTTAACAAAAATTCGAGGATGCGTCAATTTTTTGGAAGCGATCAATTAAACAAATTTCCTTCATATTGATGAACCTCGATTCCGGAACGGCAAAGACGACGATATATTAATAAGTCAAGGCGCTTAGATTTCAAAGTATAAAGTTTAAGTTCAAGGCTTTGCAAATTACGGGGAACAAGATCCGCTCACCGTATGCCGCAACGACGCGGGATGCAGCGAAACGCGGGAATCGGACTTGTTGTGCACCCGTCAAAGATTATCGGAGCGCCAGAGTGTTGAGCCCGAGACAGAAAATTTTTTCTGCATGCCGGCTGATGCTGGAAAAAAAGACGGATCGCTTCGAAGGACAGATGTAAAGTCCGTATGCGTCTTTGCGCTCGGCGACAAATCGAAGCGGATCTCTGTCCGCAACCATCCGGGAGAGGGCAATCTTCGAGTTGAAACCGGAAGGAATTTGCCTGTCTTCATGTGTTTCTTCCGATGTGCTTAAAATGTGAAGATTGCAGTCAAATGCGAGGGCAAGATCGGATATCATTCGCCAGTGAACGGCGGAAAGATCGAGCGTTCCGGGCATGATGAGAAAGGCGCCGTGTTCGGGAATCGGCTTCTGTACCGCCAGAACCGGGCACGGGCTCTTTTTCAGAACGCTCAGCGGAATGTTCTCAGGATCAAACCAGTTGCAGGAGTCGGAACGGCGCCCACCCAGAAGGATCAGATCATAAGCCTGTTCGCCGGCCTCCTTGAGAATTTCTTCATGGGGGAATCCTTCCCGAACGCGGGAGGTAACGACATCCGATGCGGAGATATCCACCGTTGCCCTTTCAAATATCCCGTTGCCGACCTGGATCAGGGCTTCCCGGCGGCTTGAAGCCGTTCCCGCATTCGGCATGGGTCCGCTCGCTTCATAAAAAACTTTCTGCGCTTCGGCCAGATGGTGGAATTCAGAAAAAGGCGCCTGAATTGAGGCGATAACCTGTGACATCCTTTTCGCGTAGTTGAGGCCCCGGCTTCGGTGTCCGGATCGCCGGACGTAGAGAAAACAAACCTGGCCGGCTTGAAACCGCAGAATTCTTCCGGCGGTTCGGGCCGCCTCCAGTCCGCCCGGATGGCCGTTGATGCATACCAGAAGTTTCATAAACCAGACCCGCCTCTCTATGAAGGGTTAATTCATGGCGACTGAAAAATGCCGGTCGCGACAATTTGTCGTTATGGAGGAATGCAGCGCAACCAGAAATCGAACTTTTTACACAATACACAAAATTATAGCAAATTCAACGAGTAAAGCCAAATGAACAGTATATCGAAGCCGGATAAACGGCTTCCAAAACATGATTTTTCAGGTGACATAGATTTTGGAAAGGCGTATTTTGTTTCGGGCTTGATTTATGACAATGTCAATACAGGCTGCTGAAAAACCAAGACCACGATGTTCACAGAGAACACGAAGATTGAAGAGAAGTGCTTCACCACGAAGTCCACAATGTCCACGAAGAAAAAGAATGATGAACCATGAAGTTCATGAAGAACGTCAAGTTTGAAGCAGTATTGATTGCCTGCGGATATGAATCCAGTCATACAAAACACAAAAATAAAGGTCTTCATTCCGCTAACCCTTCGTGCGCTTCGAGCCCTTCCCGGCAAATCAAATGCTCTGTCGCAATGGCTTTTCAGCAGCCTGCTAAAAGATCGGATCGGCAACGTTCCGCAAGCAGGGAGAAAAAATGATCGCTGAAATTCTGTCTACGGGAGAGGAGGTCCGTTCCGGGGCCGTGACCGACACCAATGCGGCTTATATCGCGCAGTGTTTCGAGGCCCGGGGAATCGAGGTGGCCCGGCATCTGTGCGTGGGCGATGATGTGGAAAAGATTGCCGAAAGCCTGAGAATGATCGCTCCTGCGGCCGATTTTGCCGTGGTAACCGGCGGCCTGGGGCCGACCGGAGACGATCTGACCGCCTCGGCTGCGGCCCGGGCATTCGGAGTAAACCTGAAACTGGATTTAAAGGCCATGGAGAATGTAACGGAATTCTTCCACCGCCGGAACCGGAAGATGTCTTCGTCCAACGAGAAACAGGCCTGGCTGCCTGAGGGCGCCGAAATGCTGTACAACCCGACCGGAACGGCGCCGGGCTTCATGTTCCGGTTTCGACGATGCACTTTCTTCTTTCTTCCCGGCGTTCCCTCCGAGATGATGCGAATGATGCACGATGCGGTGCTGCCTCGAATCGCACGGCTGCGAACGGACAATCAGGTGTTTGCCGTCCGGTCGCTTTGCGTCTTTGGCCTGCCGGAACCGGTTATCGGAGAGCGTCTGGCCGTTCTGGAAGAATCGTTTCAGGGCGTCCGGCTCGGACTGCGGTCCGTTTTCCCCGAGGTTCAGGTCAAGCTCTACGGCCGCGCTCTGGACCGGGCGGAGCTCGAGGAAAACCTGGACAAGGCCGCGGAACAGGTCTGCTCGATCATCGGGGATTACGTGTTTTCCAGGAACGGATTTTCCATGGAGGCGGTTGTCGGAAATCTTTTAAGGGCTCAAAACGCGACGCTCGCCGTTTCCGAAAGCTGCACCGGCGGACTCATATCCCACCTTCTGACCGAGGTCGCCGGCAGTTCGGACTATTTTCTGTTTTCCGGCGTGACTTACAGCAATGAGGCCAAAATGAAGGTTCTGGGCGTAAGCCGGAAGACTCTGGATCGATTCGGCGCGGTTTCGGAACAGACCGCCATGGAAATGGCCCGGGGAGCTCGACGCATCTCAGGAGCCGACTATGCCGTTTCCACGACCGGCATTGCCGGGCCGGACGGGGGGAGCCCGGAAAAACCCGTGGGCACGGTATGCATCGGATTTGCCGGTCCGAAGGAGGTTGTCGCCTGGCGCTATTGCCTGGACTTTGCTGACCGGACCCGCAACAAGCAGGTTTTTGCCATGAAGGCCCTGGATCAGCTGAGAAGATCGCTTTCAATGCTGCTGAAAACCTGAGCCCGCCTGGCGTTTCTACTCGGTTTCCGCTTCATGACCCGGAATCAGAAACCGTTCAAACCACAGAACGGCCTCGCGTATGAACCGTTCCTGATGATCCCTGCGGCTCATCAGATGGTCGCCCTCGGGCAGAACAATGAGTTTTTTCGGTTCGCCGACTTTGGCGTAGATCTCCCGGCCGCTGGATACGGGCACAATTTCGTCCTGATCCCCGTGAAATATCAGGATCCGGGATATAGCGGCAAGGGCTTCGGAAAGGTCGAAGCGGATGTTGTTGCGGTAGAATTCCGGGTCAACCTCCAGATTGCCGCGTCCGGCGGCATCGTCGGCAATGGCCCGGTTTCGAATCGGAGCGGCCGTGACGACCAGCGCCTGGATGGAAAGATTTGCGGCCGCATGGAGGCAGACCGCTCCTCCCAGGCTGCTTCCGAAAAGTCCCAGCCGGTCCGGGAAACCGGCTTTGGCTCGAACCGCTTCAACGGCGCATTCCAGGTCCCGGCGCCGGGATTCAAAGGTGGTGTCCTTTCTGAAATCCCCCTGGCTGTCCAGGCACCCCCGGTGATTGAACCGGAAAAACGCCATGCCGAGTTCGTTGCACCGGCGGGCCAGGGCGATCTGTTTGGGAGATTCGCCGCTGCTCATCAGGCCGTGGGCCCCCACAATCAGCGGAGGATTGTGGGCCGCAGGAAGGTGCAGCGCCCCGGTGAGCCGGAAGCCGTCGGACATGAATGTGATTTTTTCAATGGCAAATGTCTGCGGCATTTCAAGGTTTCCTTGCGTTGAGGATTTTTTGCCATTATACAGACATATTCGTTTTCTGTCGACTTGCGGATTCAAGGCTCCGGAAGACGGACCGAACCCATTTTGCGGCAGCATCATGAAATTTCAGGGTTTTTTATGCAGGTGAAAAAAGGACAGCTGTTTGAGCTGGATATTCTGGACATCGCCTTTGGCGGAAAAGGGCTGGCCAGAATCGACGGCATGGTCGTGTTCGTGGATCAGACCGTTGCCGGAGACCGGGTTCTGGCCAGAATCGTCCGAAAAAAAAAGCAGTACGCCGAGGCCCGGGTGGAAACCCTGCTGTCGCCGTCGGTTGACCGGATCACTCCGCCCTGTCCATACAGCGGCTTCTGCGGAGGATGCAAACTTCAGTTTCTCCGGTACGAAAAGCAGCTTGAATTCAAACGCCGTCATGTGGCCGATTGTCTGGCCCATATCGGGCTGGTCTCGGACGTTGTCGTGAATCCGGCCATCGGATCGGAGCGGATCTTTGAATACCGAAACAAGATGGAATTTTCCTGCTCGGACCGGCGCTGGCTGCTTCCCGGCGAGATGGGGCAGGAAAGACCGGACATGGATTTCGCCCTGGGACTTCATGTGCCCGGAACCTTTGACCGGGTTCTGGACACCGAGGCCTGCCTGCTTCAGCCGGCGTTCGGCAACCGGCTGCTGGCCGAGGTGCGCGGGTACATGAAATCCTCCGGCGCTCCGGCCTACGGACTTCGGTCTCACGCCGGATTCTGGCGGTTTCTCATGCTTCGGCATTCCGTGGCCAGGAATCAGTGGATGGTCAATATCGTGACCTCCGCGCGGGATTCCAGAATTCTTCAGCCCCTGGCCGACCGGCTTTCCACAGAATATGGCAGCGTGGTTTCGGTGGTCAACAACGTCACGGCCGGCAGGGCCGCCGTCTCTTTGGGCGAGTCCGAGCATTGTCTGGCGGGAAGCCCGACCATCGTGGACGCCATCGGTTCCTATGAATTCGAAATATCGGCCAACTCCTTTTTCCAGACCAATACCCGCGGGGCGGGCCGGCTCTACGATACGGTCCGGCAGTACGCCGATCTTCGCGGAACGGAAACCGTTCTGGATCTATACTGCGGAACCGGAAGCATCGCCATCTGCCTGTCGGACCGGGCCGCACGGGTCTTCGGCATCGAGGTGGCGCCCAGTGCGGTGGCGGACGCCGTCAGGAACTGCGCGCGAAACCGGATTTCAAACTGCGCCTTTGTTCAGGGAGATATGAAGGACTGTCTTCCCCGCATCGATGCGCGGCCCGAGGTGATGATCATCGATCCGCCCCGGGTGGGCATGCACAAGGACGTCGTCCAACAGGTGCTTGCCATGGGACCTGAAAGAATCATATATGTTTCCTGCAACCCGGCCACCCTGGCACGGGATCTGGCGGAGCTCAAGGAGCGGTACAGAATTCTCGAGGTTCAGCCGGTGGACATGTTTCCCCATACCTTTCACATCGAAGCGGTTGCCAGGCTGGAAAAGATATGAGACCGTCATGAAAATCGAATTTCATCCCATCGGCGTGGTCCGCACGGAAAGCCGGACCCTCCCCCGGCACTGGAGCGTATCGGAGGTCGAGGGCTGGCTTGAGATCGACCCGGCCTATGCTTCAGGCCTGAAAGACATCGTTGCCCAGGAGCGGATTCTGGTGTTTTTCATTTTTCACCAGAGCCCTTCCTTCACCAAAGACCTTCTCATTCAGAAACCGCCTCACCGGAATGCGCCCCGGGGCGTGTTCAGCACCTGCTCTCCGGTCCGGCCCAACCCCCTGGGCATGAGCGTGGTTCAGGTTCTATCCGTTGACGGCTGCCGGATTCGCGTCAGAGGCCTGGACATGCGCGACGGCACGCCCATCATCGATATCAAGCCCCTGTCCGGGCTTCAGGTCGCCGACCCGCAAGCATAGAATTCCTCAATATTCCCATAAAATTGCATCATAAATATGTATTTGTATCATCTCTGTATTTAATATACGGATGGACCTTTTATTGAACGGACTGCACTGGCAATTTGTCGGCAAACCGAAATCTTTTAACCGGTTTCATGACTCAGGAAGAACGGCTTCTAAATTTTACAACGATAGCGAAGCAATGGGGGAGACTATGAAGTTAAAAAACTTTTTTGCGAGTCAATGGGGAATCATCGGCATCGGGGCAATCATCGGAATTCTAGCGGCCCTGCTTCAGAAACTCGGCAATCCGCCGAACATGGGAGTCTGCGTCGCCTGCTTCGAGCGGGATATCGCCGGGGCCCTGGGCCTGCACCAGGCGTCTGTGGTTCAGTACATGCGGCCCGAGATTCTCGGATTCGTGCTGGGCTCGCTGATTGCGGCCTATATGTTCAAGGAGTTCAAGCCCAGAGGCGGCTCCGCGACGATCGTCCGTTTCATTCTGGGCGTCTTTGCCATGATCGGCGCCCTGATTTTTCTGGGTTGTCCCTGGCGGGCACTGCTTCGGCTGGCGGGTGGGGACGGCAACGCGATTTTCGGTCTGGCCGGCCTTGCCGTGGGGGTGTGGGTCGGAACCCTTTTTCTCAAACAGGGTTACAACCTGGGCCGATCTCAAGCCACCCATGCCGCAGCCGGATGGATGATGCCCCTGGTATGCCTCGGTTTTCTGGCTCTTCTGCTGGTCTTCCCCCAGATTCAGGGCGAGCCCAAAAGCGGGGTTCTATTTTACAGCGTCAAAGGTCCCGGATCCCAGCATGCGCCCCTGGCCGTGTCGCTTGGAATCGGTCTTCTCATCGGCTTTCTGGCCCAGCGAAGCCGGTTCTGCACCATGGGCGCCCTGCGGGACCTGATTCTGTTCCGGCAGATGCACCTTTTCTCCGGCGTACTGGGGCTTCTGGTCGCCGCATTTGCGACCAATTTTATGCTCGGCCAGTTTCATGCGGGATTTGCCGGCCAGCCCGTGGCCCATACCATGGGCGTCTGGAATTTCGGCGGAATGGTTCTGGCGGGCCTGGCCTTTGCGCTGGCCGGTGGCTGTCCCGGACGGCAGCTTTTTCTGGCCGGCGAGGGGGACGGGGATGCGGCGGTCTTTGTTCTGGGCATGATCGCGGGCGCCGCGTTTTCGCATAACTTCGGTCTGGCCAGTTCTCCCGCTGGCATCGGTCCCCATGGCGTCGCCGCGCTTGTGATCGGCCTGGTCGTGTGCGTGTTTATCGGTTTTACCATGAGAAATCAGACGAGATAAGGAGGAGGGCGCTATGTCGAACATCATCGATGCGCGGGGTCTTTCATGTCCTCAGCCGGTGCTGATGACGCTGAATGAAATCAAAAAGAGCCCGGAAGGGCCGATCGTTGTGCTGGTGGATTCGGACGCTTCTAAGGAAAACGTCGTGCGATCCGCCCAGGGAAAGAACTGGTCCGCCAACATCGAGGATGCTGGAGCGGAGGGGTTTCGAATCACCCTGACGCGAAACTGAGCAAAGCGTCCCGGATCTGAATCAACGACGGATTTTCAGGAAAAGCCCTTGCGGGCCGGATGATAAAGGGCTATTTTAGTGAAACTGGTGCTCGCATCGGAATCCGCTTTCTGGAAACAGATCCATGGACAAAAAATCCGCCCTTCATCAGGCCCTTGAAGACCTTCGGCGCGACGGGCCCGCGCTTAACAAGGCCCTTTGCCTGGGGGCGGACCTGGATGCGTGGATTCACGTCATTCAAGCGAGGCTGTTGTCCCGGTTTTCGCCGGACTTTCCCATGATCGCCGCCGTATGCGGCGGCGGTTCTTCGGGAAAGTCCACGCTTTTCAACGCGCTGATCGGAGAAAAACTGTCGCCGACCGGCGGGTTTGCCGGCATCAACCGGCGGGCATTGATGTCCTGTCGGCAAGATCTCATGTCCGCCGTCTTTTTTCAGGGCTTTTTCGATCTCTTCGGCGCCGGGCCCGAACCCCTGAAAGATTCCGCTCAGCTTGAAACTTCAGGAAACCCCCTGTATGCTTTCAGCAGCAAGGCACCGGACGGGTGGGTGATTCTCGACGCCCCGGATTTCGACACCGGCGCGAGAGGAGAATACGCGAACCGGGAAGCGGCCCGCCGGGTCATGGAAGTCTCCGACATTCTCGTCTACATCTTTACCAACGCCAATTACAACAACAAGGACAACACCGATTTCATCGCATCCATTCTCACCGAGGTGGGCGTTCGAAAAAGCTTCCTCGTGTACCGGACCGGTTCGTCCATGCCGGGATCCGACGCCCTGAATCATACGATGACCGTGGCGCGAAACATTTACGGCGCCATGGCCGGTCAGTACGTTCTGGGAATTTACCGGACCGACGAGGATAACGCCGTGGCCGAGGGGCTGCGTCCCATGACCCTCAGGCCGGTCCGGGAACATGATCCGGATTTTGAGGCCGCGCTTCGAGGCCTGAATCGAACCCGTCTTCGGCTGGAACTGGTTTCCTCGATGCTGGAGGACGTTCTGAAACAGGCCGGTGATATATCCGGGCGGGGAAAAATCTCCCTGAACCATCTGGACCTTTACACCAAAACGCTGCTGATGGTTCAGGAACGGTGCGTGCGCGACGCGCTTCGGCATTTTCCCATGGATCAGATTTTGAAGCGGTTTGTCCGGCTGTGGCAGGATACCGAACCGGCCCACATTCGGGCGATGCGCAAGACCGGAAATGTGGTGGAATGGCCGTTCAAGGCCATGGTGTCGGGTTTTCGCAGGATTTTCAGATCCCGTTCAGCGGACAGGCCCGGTGCGGCTTCAGATTTTATGCAGAATCTGGAAGACGAGCTGATTGCCGCCGCCAACCGGCTCTACCAGTGGACCGTGGGATCGGAAATCATCGTATCCGGCCCGGACCGGGATGCGGCTCTGAACGCGCTCGTGAACCAGATTCAGGCCATGCGCGCTTCCGGTGGAGAAGGGATGTTCAAGGCCGAGGCCGAGCGCGGAAACGGGGTGTCGAGCATTGCCGTGGACGCGCATCCGGCGCTTTTTTCCGGGCAGGAACAGATCCGTAAAAGGGGATTTCAGACGGCGCTGTCGGCCATTGTCGCCGAAAAAAACCGGATCGCGGCCATTCCGGATCAGATCGACCATGAGCTTCTGGAAATGGCCCGTTCCTTCCGCAGCAGAATGAGCTATGGCGCCAGGGTCCGGCAGACCTTTTCGGCCCTGCTCAATGTGCTTCCCGCCACGGCGGCCGTCACCTACGTGCTTTCCACCGGAGATCCCGTGGGCGCGGCCGGCATCAAGGTCAAGCTCGCCGGTCTTTTCGGGCTTCAGGATCTGTATGCCCTGATCGCCATTCCGGCGACCAGCGGTCTGAAACAGGCGGATGCCAGGCAGCTCGAGGAGATTCTCGGGCCCGTGGCGCGAAGCTGGCTTTCCAGCAAGCTCAAGGTCGTTCACGATCTTTTTGAACAGCAGATCACCGGCCCGGCGCTGACCGCTGCCCGGCGCACCCTGGAAACGGCCGGAACCCGGATCATTGACATGGACCGTCGAATCGAACAGTGCAGAGGCGTGCTTGAATATGACTGATTCCCAGAACCTCATTCAGATACAGGCGGCCGGCGCCATCGAAGGATTCCGAAACGACCTTCAGGCGCTCTGCCAATCCCTCCAATCCGCCGATCTCTGGCGGCCTTCGGCGGTTTTGAAAACGCAGTGCCTTCGAAGCGTGGACCGGATCGATCAGACGGCCCGGCGTTTTGATCGCAAGCTGACCGTATCCATCATCGGCGCCTGCGGATCGGGCAAATCCACCCTGCTCAACGCCCTGGCCGGAGTGGACGATTTGTCCGAAACCGGAATTCATCGCCCCACCACCGAATCGCTGATCGTATTCTGCAAGGACCGTTCGGACGCGGATTTCATTTCGAGTTTTCCGGAGGCCGGTTCTGTCCGCATTCGCACCAGCCCGGCCGCCGCGGCCCTGTCCGGGGTCATTCTGGTGGACACGCCGGACATCGACAGCATTCATGAAAAAGATCACGTCGCCCTGGTCTCGAAAGCCATCGCGTTTTCCGATATTCTGATCTGCGTGTTCAACGCGGAGAATCCCCGAAGAAGGGATACGGTGGATTTTTTTCAGCCCTTTGTTCAACAGTTCAGCGGCGAGTCCCTGATCGTTGTGATCAACAAGTGCGACCGTCTGGACGAAACCGAGCTCAGGGAACGTATTCTACCCGAATTTTCAGACTACATTTACAATGCCTGGGAAAAACCGGTGAGCCGGATTCTCTGCACCAGCGCCCGAAGCCGCCTCAAGGACCCGTCCTGGGAGCCGGACGCGAGGCCCCGGCACGATTTTGATGAATTCGAACAGCTTCACAAAATGATATTCGGAACGTTCAACCAGGGCGGTTTCGTGGTCGACCGGCGGATTGAAAACGCCCGCAGCCTCAGAGACGTGACCTTTGAGGCCGTGCGCGTTCAGGTTGAAAAGGACGTTCCTGTGCTGAAGAAGGTCGGGGGGGAAGTTCAAAGGGTCCGGGAAGAGGCCCTTCGAGCGGCCTTGAAGGAGATTCAGCGGGACCGGGGCCGGCACCCGGCCGTCAACCTGATGCTTTACCAGCGGCTTTCCCAGCGCTGGCTGGGCCCCGTGGGGTGGACGATCGCCGTGTGGAGCCGGATTCTGCTCTTCGGAACGGGAATCGCCTCGATGCTTCGGTTCGGAAACCCCCTGCGCCAGGCATGGGGCGCGATTTCCTCTTTCGTACATTACAAGGATGCGAGCCGGGCCCTGGAAGGCATGCAAAACAGCCGGAGAATCGATCTGGCGTTCCGGGCCTATCGCACGGCGGTCAACCAGAGATGGCCGGATATCGCTGACGCCCTGACCGCGGCGCGATTCGACCCGCGAATCACGGAAACCGGCAGGGTGCTGCCCGAGGAAAATGCCTTTGGGGAGGAAATGGACCAGCTCTGGAAGGAGGCCCTGGAAGATGCGGTGGAAAACGCTTCCGTGAGATTGAGCGGCGTATTCTCCCAGATTCTGTTCAACCTTCCGGTTCTCGCGATTCTCTGCCACGCCGGATGGATTACGGTTCGGGAGTATTTTTCAGCCAACTATCTGTCATCCGCTTTTTTTCTGCACGCGTTTCTGACCTTCGGCATCGTCCTGCTGCTGAGCTTTTTCCTGTTTCAGGTCCGGGTGCGGATAGGCGCCGGAGGCGATCGTATCCTGCGCTCGGCCTTCGAGGCCCTCGAACGCATGTGTGATCAGAAAATGGACGCCCGGTCCTTTGAGCCGGTGGAAAAACAGGTGCGGGCCGTTCTGGACCTGGCAAAATTCAAGCCTTCGGAATGACCCTTGTCGTCTCTGCGGCTAGCTGAACGCCATGGTTCAATTTCCGCTTTTAAAAACGAATCAGGCCGATCTGACCTCAGCCCTCCTTTAACAGACTGTTGAAAAACTGCGCCTGAGGCCGCTATTCAGCGAAGTATGGGATCGGAAGGCCAGGTATTCCCTGATCGTTTTGCTGCATACGACGGACGAAAAATCGACATCTATACGCCGATTACCGTTCAACTGGGCATTCCTGTGGAGGTGACGGTGTGGCGCCAATTTCAGAATATACCGAAGACACCCTCGTTCAGCAAACCATTCGCAGTTCGAGCCCAGTTCGAGGGTCGGGCCTCGGTAACGAATTGATATCATGAGCAATAGATTAAAAAAACACGCCAAAAAATGGCTTAAAAGGGCATTTTAGGGGTCAAAAACACACGTTTAACAGGGTGCTGAAAAACAAGAATCAGGCCGTCAGGCAAGGCGCGTGGCGATGCGACAAGCGCAGCATATTCAAGCATATGTGAGCATTGGGGAGAGCCGCGCAACGTTGAATGGCGGCTTCGGGCGCAGTTTTTCAACAGCCTGTTAAGATAAAACGAGGTCAGATGGCAAGAGCAAAGCGGCATTATCTTTCAGGGCATGTATGGCACATTACACACCGGTGTCATAAAAAAGAATTTTTACTTAAATTTGCCAGAGATCGCCGTCGATGGTTGCACTGGCTTTTTGAAGCCAGGAAGCGTTATGGTCTGAGTATTTTAAACTAGATGGTAACCTCAAACCATATTCATCTTCTTGTAGCGGATGTTGGCGTGCGGGAGGTTATTCCAAAATCGCTGCAATTAATTGCTGGCCGAACCGGTCAAGAATATAATCAAAGAAAAAATCGGAAGGGTGCGTTTTGGGAGGACCGGTATCATGCGACTGCTGTATCAAGCGACCATCATCTGATTCAATGCATGGTATATATTGATTTGAACATGGTTCGTGCCGGCGCAGTCAACCATCCATCGGAATGGAATTTCGGCGGGTATAACGAAATCCATAAGCCTCATGAGAGGTATGCATTGATAGATTACAATCGTCTGATGGAGCTTTTTCATTTTTCATCGATTGATGATCTTAGAAGCTTTCACAGGGAAAGTGTTGAACGAGTTCTCAGGGAAAAGAATTATGTACGAGAGAGCAGATGGACTGAAAACATCGCTGTTGGAAGTAAAGGTTTTGTTGAAGATATAAAAGCGAAACTCAGTATTCGCGCCAAGGGTCGGCGGGTGGTTGAATCGAGCGGGGCACATCAACTTCGTGAGGCGCAGGTTCCTTACAATGGTAATTTTACCCCTGAAAATAGCGATTTAAGAGCTAAAAACGCTTATTTTTGGAGAGATAATCCTGAAATATTAATAAGATAGCGTGGCCCGACCCCAAAAAAACAATTCTGCTTGACAAGAATCATTATCATGTAATAAATTATATTTATAATGAAAAAGTTGCTGTTAACACTCAGGCAGGCAGGGTTAAGAGTGACCCCGCAGCGTCAAGCCGTCTTGAAGTTGTTGGAAGGGAACGTGAAACACCCTTCGGCGGAAAACATTCACCATGAATTATTGAACGAGTATCCCAGAATATCTCTGGCAACGGTTTACAACATATTGTCAAAACTTGCAGAGGGGGGGAAAATACAGGTGCTGGATGTGGACCCGAACAGAAAGCGGTTCGATCCCTGCATAGCTCCTCATCATCACTTTTACTGTAAGTTGTGCGGAGAAGTCTTCGATATAGATTGCGATGCTTTCCCTGCGGTGGAAGCAGATGCGTCAACCAAAAGAAATATAGACGGGCATCGAGTAGATTCGATCCAGGTCAATCTTCAAGGGGTATGTAAACACTGCGGCAAATGCGGTGAGGCAGGCTGACATGCTGGTCGAAACCAGCGAGATCCCGGCGAGTCGTATTTATCCTGCATGATTCAGCCGTTTATTTAACCATGAAGGCAAGGAGGGATGGGGGAATCAGATTAAACGACCGTTCACAAAACAGCAGCGTATGGGGACAGAACAATTCAAGACAACATCAATGCAGGGAGGATAATATTATGATTCGTAAAAGTAGAAATTTATTTTTGGCGGCGCTTACAGCCTTTCTATTTTGGATTTTTCTGGCTCCCTCGGCTTTTGCGCACAGCATTGATTACGTTGCGACCGACATTCAGCCGCAGGCCATTTTTTCCGGCCATTCCGGCCATTTTAAACTGATAGATCCGATTACACCGGGTCAAACCATCACTTTCAATCTCACGTTTGAACTGATCGAATCCGTCGGCGGGCCGACCTCGGCACTTCCCGTAACAGTGACATTCGGCGTTCAGAATACCGGCGGCCCTGAAAAACCGGTGGTCAAATTCGGCTCCCCCGCCACTGACTTGACAGACACCGTTGTTCATACGTATGAAAAGACCAGCAACAAGATTGCATCATTGATGACCACTGTAACTGCCTGGGCCCCTTCTACTCCGGGAAGCTATCACTTCAAAATTCAGGCGATCGACGGATTCAAAGGCAACGGATTTACGCCGGGCGACGGCATTGTCGTTCACTTTACGGTTGTGAGCGGTGAGCCGGAACAGACAGAACTGACCCTGACTCTGGAATCTCCGGGAATCCTGTATCGTACGCCTAGCAATATCTTTACCGCGACTTTGAAGACTGCCGCGGGGGCGCCTTTGTCAGGCCAGGATATCTATTTCTATGTCAATGATACCCGATTCGGTCCGGTGACGACGGATGGATTCGGTGTGGCGAGTGTTGGATATAGCACCGGCGATCTGAAACCGGGAGATCATTTGATTGCGGCCAATTATGAGGGATCTGGCAGTTATGCGTCATCCAGCGACTCCGCCACTCAATGTGTAACCTACAAATGGCTGGGCTTTCTGCCGCCGGTATTGGTTCAGGATACAGCCACCTCGGGTCTGGGGATTGGTCTGTTCCAGGGCAAGGTTATTCCGGTGAAGATCAAGATAGCAGACTATTATGGATCACCGGTAGCCAATGCGGAGGCCCGGGTCTACTTTGCGAATACCGTGGCCGGTGCAGTGGAGTCTCAGGCGGTAGCGATCCAGCCTGATATTGCCGATACCGGCAGCCTCATGCGCTATGATCCTGTGGCGGATCAGTATATCTTGAACTGGAACATCAGCAAGTTGACCAATGGCGATTACAATATCCGTGTTGGGCTGGATGAAGGCGGGTGCGCTGTTGGCCATTGGTCGCCAGTACGAATCGGAAAGGCGACAAAGTAGTTTTTTGCGATAGATTCTAGTCTTCGGTCATTCCGCCCCCTGGGTTGATGTTTCGGTAAAACAAGTATTCCCTATAAGACAACCGTGCGCCATCTTCGGCCTCTTTTCGGGGCCGGGGATGGCGCTTCCCGTGGACCGCAAATTGTTCGGATCTTGCTTTTTCAGCTTAATCATATCTCCCCGTTCATATCCTGTTCAAAACAAAGAAATACGCTTCGCCAAGCATTTCAGTTCCCGCGCACCCAAAGGAATCGCCATCTCTAAAAATGAGATAAAAACCAATTGAATTGTCTCTCAAAAAGAGACAATGGCATGGGGTGTGTCCTGGCCGGAGCGGCAAGTGCCCGACCCGCAGCGCCAAGACCGCCGCTTATGGGTTTGTTCCGGCGTTCAGCCTGTTGTCAGCGATCGACAATTCCAGATATCCGCCAGGGGCCAAGCTGGTTGCCAGCATGACGCTGTTTATATCCCGATGCTCGGTCCATGTGCGGGATTTTCTGCGGCGCGGTTCGAGCCAGAATCTTTCGATAGTTTCACTTAAGGGAACATGGCGCTCGAGATGATCGATCAACACAGGGGCCTTGTGATTTCGGGGAAACAGGTCGGGATTTTTTGACATCCGATCCTTCATTCTTTCCACCGCATGCAGCCCGATTGCCATTCCCAATTTTCTGAACGCAAGCCGGTAATCGTCCGGAAGCTTCCATAACGGGTCTCTCGCGATTGCATCCAAACCTGCTAATGAAGATTCCAGCAGGGCGAGAAAGAGGTTGGCGTGCGCAAAACCGCCCCTCAGGTTCAGTTGCATGAGTTGGTATGCATCCCCCAGAAGGCCGCCGATTCCCAGAGGATCCCCGGTCACCCAGTTCTGTCCCTTGCAGAAGGCTTCCATGTCCGCGATTTCGGAATCAAGGACGGATGCCGTGGGTCCGAAAAGTTCGAATGCCGTGGATCGAATCTGTCTGTAGGTGATCAGGCCGTCCAGCGGGTCGTGTTGCCCCATGAAAGGTACCAGCGGCGAGGAAAGCTCTTCTCAGAGGGTCGGGCCAAGGTAACTTTCTGAAATCAGGATAATTCATTTCAAAATAACCCGCGAAATCAGGCTTAAATCGACCTTTCGAATGCCGAAAAACCGTTTTTAAGAATGCAGGGTCCAATTTCCCGTCTTTCATTTATTCCTATTTTTAACCTGAAGACTGAAAATTGATTGCCGATCTTTACAGACTGTTTCCGTCTTGAACGCATTATCCGGCAGAAGCGGCCCAGAGCATGATCGGAATGCCGGCGCCCGCGGCGTCCCGGCGAGATTCTTTGCCTGACGCTGATTTCAGACCCGGCGGCTTCCTGATATGGAGAAGTAATTTGAGAAGCAATTTGACTTGACATGCGGCACAAATACGGTCATATATTAAATATTTAAATATAACAATATGTTAATAAACAACGTAAACATTCTTTTGTGCGCGGAACATGCGAACCGGATTTCAGCGCACCATGCTTTTGAGGCAACCCATGAACACCCGCAACAATCGATCCACCATCCGTATCATGCGTTCTCTGATTCTGACCGTGGCGATTCTGTCCCTGGCCGCATGCCAGTGGACCCCGAGGACCGCTGTCGGAAGATTGGTAACAGCACAGGATCGGATTTGTCTGGAGAATAAAAGCGCCGCCGGAATCAACTGGGGCACCCGGGACATGAATCTGATGGCGCAGTGCCAGATCCGGGACCAGGAGATCGCCATTGCCGGCGACATCTTCTTTGCCTTCCATCTGATCTATAATTATTCGAGTATGGAGTATTTCCGCATTTATGTGTATTTTATGGATGATTCCGGCAGGGTGTTTCAAAAAAATCTGCTGGCGGTGAATTCCGGTCATATGAAGCCAGTGGAAGACATCAGGTTCAACCGGACCTTCAAACTGTCCGAAGCCGTCCGCTGTCTTGCCTTTGAGTACGAGGGCAGGGCGATTGACGACAGCGGCGGCGATGATTCCGCCATCAGCTGGTGGTTTTTCCACAGCCCGGCATTGGAACCCTGATGGTGGCCTGAAAAAGGGATCTTTCGCAGGATGCCCCTCTTCATGCGGTTCGGGGCAATGAAACGCCGATTTTATATTCAAGCTTGAGAAGGAGGACGGGGACAATGGCAGCGATCGGAAAGACAGCGGTTATTCTGGTGGAGCATATGTTCAACGACCTGGAATTCTGGTATCCCTATTACCGTCTGAAGGAGGCCGGCGTCAGGGTCCTGAAGGCCGGCTCCGGAAGCGCCTGGGACTATGTCGGAAAATACGGCACATCGGTGTGCGTGGAATTTTCTGCCGAACAGATTTCATACACCGATGTGGATGCGCTGATCATTCCCGGAGGCATTGCGCCGGACTACATGCGCCGTCACCCCTCGATGGTGAAGCTGGTTCGAAAGGTTTTTCAGAGCGGCAAGGTGGTGGCCGCCATCTGTCATGCCGGATGGCTTCTGGCCTCTGCGGATATTCTGAAAGGCCGCACAGCGACTTCTTTTTTTTCAATCAAGGACGATCTGGTTCATGCCGGTGCAAAATGGGTGGATCAGGAGGTAGTGAAGGACGGCAACATGATTACCAGCCGAAGGCCGGATGATCTGCCGGCCTTCATGAAGGCGGTGCTTTCCGCCCTGGAATGATTCTATCCGGCTGAAATCAATTGGTCAGGCTTTGAATGGGCGCCGGAATCAGTCCGCCCATACGTACAAAGGCATTATCCCTGGCATCGGTGACCGCCACGATGGTGGCCTGTCCCAGAAGGCCTCCGAAGCAGGCTGTGTCGCCGGCTCTTTTCCCGGGAACCGGAATCAGCCGGGTTGCTGTGGTTTTCCGGTTGATCACACCGATGGCCATTTCATCGGCGATGATGGCGGCCAGGGTTTCCTCGGAAATATCCCCGGGAAGCGCCACCATGTCCAGCCCCACCGAGCACACGCTGGTGATGGCCTCCAGTTTTTCCAGGGACAGATATCCTTCGCGGACGGCTTCGGAGATGTTCAGGTCTTCGCTGACCGGTATAAAGGCGCCGCTTAATCCGCCCACATGGGAGCTCGCGAAGGCCCCGCCTTTTTTGACCGCATCATTGATCAGGGCCAGGGCCGCGGTGGTTCCCGGAAGGCCGATGCTTCTGAGCCCGAGGCTCTGAAAAATTTCGCCCACGCTGTCGCCCACGTGAGGAGTCGGCGCCAGCGAAAGATCCACGATTCCAAAACGGATATTCAGGTTTTTCGCCACCTCTCTTCCGATCAGCTCTCCAACACGGGTCACCTTGTAGGCCGTTTTTTTGATGATTTCGGAAATGCGCCCGAGGTTCAGATTCGCTTCCGAAGCCATGGCGCGATCGATGGCTTTTCTCACTGCTCCCGGGCCGCTGACTCCGACGTTGATCACCGCATCGGCTTCTCCGATTCCAAGATACGCGCCGGCCATGAAGGGAATGTCCTGAGGGATGTTGGCAAACACGCACAGCTTGGCGCAGGCAAGGCCGTCCCGATCCGCCGAAAGGGATGCGGCATTTTTGATGACCGCGCCCATTTTCAGAATGGCGTCCATGTTGATGCCCGCCTTACTGGAAGCCACGTTCACCGAGGCGCAGACCCGCTGTGTCTCGGCCAGAGCCCGGGGAATGGCATCCATCAGAGCCCGGTCGCCCCGGGCCGCGCCTTTTTCCACCAGGGCTGAAAAACCGCCGATAAAATCCACATTCACCTCGGACGCCGCGGCATCGAGGGCTCTGGCGACCTCGACCAGTTCCTCTGTGGAGAACCGCGCCCCGATAACCGCAACCGGACTGATGGCGATGCGCTTGTTGACCACCGGAATGCCGTATTTTTCTCCCACCGCATCACATACCCGGACAAGATCCTCAGCCCTGCCGAGGATCCTGTTGCGGATGTTGTTCAGAAACCTGCCCAGATCATCGGCGACGCAGTCCATCAGATTGATTCCCAGCGTTACGGTGCGCACATCGAGATGCTCATTTTTCAGCATGGCGATGGTGGAAAGAATTTCTCGGTCGGTCAGCATGGTTTAAATCCTGTTAAGGGCTTCAAAAATGTTACGGTGCTGAATGCTGATGCTCAGTCCCAGCGCCTGAGCGCCGGAGCGAAGATCCGCGTATAGCGCCTGGCTGTCGATATCGCCGGGAATATCCACCTCGTAGATCATCACGTTTCCCTCAGGGTCGTCTCCGCCCTGGAAAACCGCCTGCAGGTTGGTGACATTGACGCCGTAAGATGCCAGAATGCGGGTGATGCCGGCTACAAGCCCTTTGCGGTCCGGGCCCTGGGTGGTAATGACAAAGGGTTCGCAGGCGCAACCGGCGGCAAAGGGCCCAGGCGAAAGGTTTTTGACATGAACGGTCAGGTCCATCGGTTTGACGGCTTTCTGCATGCGGTCCCTGATTTCAGCAGGTTTCAGATCCTTGGGAATGGACGCAATGAAAATGCCCGCAAATTCTCCCTGCAGAATGGTCTGCCGGGCGTTTTCGATGTTGCAGTCGAGTTCTAACAGCAGCTGTGAAACAGCAGCCAGTATGCCGGGTCGATCTGGGCCCAGAACCGAGATGATCGCCTTGCCTCCCATTGAGATTCGCTCCCGAAAAATATCATCAGGTTGAATGATCCTGAACAGTGTCGATGTATCGGTTTGAATCGATCGCCGACCATCAAAACATGTGCTGATTAACGCTTTGACGGCCCGCTTGTCAAATATAATCCTTGGAAACGGGCGTGCAGGTTGATTATTATGCCGATCCGCAACGAACCCAATGTTCGCTTTATGGATGTAGATGCGCGATGCGGCATATTTCAGGCTCTCTTTTTATGCCTTGAATATGCAAGGCGGCCTGTGCTAATTATCAAATTCGATTGATCGTCCGGAAAAACATTGAAAGCGGAAAACATGTCTAAAAACAAAAACATACTGTCCTTGATCGGTGAAAATAAAGGCCTGTTTATCATCATTCTCATCGGCCTGTTTCTGATCGAACTGGAAATCCTTTCGGTTGCGGTGATCAAATCCGGCAAAAAATCCACCCTGGAAGTGCTGGACAGCAGCGGATCCCTGATCTATGAGGCCGACGGAAAGACCCTGACCGATTTTAACCGGTATTACTTTGAAAGAACCTTCGGACCTCTGGAGAAGTACCAGGTCCGGCTTGTGACCCGGGAAGAGCCTTTCCCGTTTCGCGCCTGGTTTGTGGCAGCCATCGGCGTTCCCGTGGGAGCCATTCTGCTGCTGGGCTTTGTGGTCAAGGCCTATGTCGCCTTATTTCACGGAGATGAAAGTACGCGAACATCCGAAGAACCAGAGGATTTAAAAGGGAAATCACGGTTCGAACAGATTTTTTCCAAGGTGGCCCGGCTGAATATCTTTACCATCGGGTTTTTCATTTTCCTCGGGGTTTTTCTCTACTGGGTGATTCCCAATCTGATCACTTATATCGGACGGGTTGGAGTTGAAACTCTGAGCCGGTATCGATGGGTGTTTCTGGGAATCGCCGTGGTGATGGCGCTGCTGCTTACCTGGCTGGTTTATCTGAGATACCTTCTGGCCAAAAAAACCATCGAAAGCCACATCGAGATCGATAAATACCGGCTTCAGCTGGAATACGACGCCAAAGCCGCCGAGCAGCGTCTCTTGCTGGGATACGAAGATAACCGGAAGGCGCCGCCTCAGGCCACGGCATGGGATCAGAACAATGCCGATGGAAAACCGGACGATTTGAAAAATGCAGATCGTAACAACGCATAAAAATACCGATTTTGATGCGCTGGCGTCCTTGGTGGCGGCCACCATTCTGTATCCGGACGCGGTTCCGGTGCTTCCCAGAAACGTCAACTCCAATATCAAGGCCTTTCTGTCGCTTCACAAGGACCTGTTTGACATGCGTTCCCCCGAGGAGGTCGACCTGAGTGGAGTGCGACGCCTGATCGTCGTGGACACCAACAACTGGAGCCGGCTGGAAGGCATGGAGGCGCTGCGGGAGCGCAAGGATCTCGAGATTCATCTCTGGGATCACCACATGGAAGGATCCAATATCGATGCAAACTGGCGGTGCGAAGCCCCCACGGGCGCCACGATCACCCTGATGGTCCGCCGGCTGATGAAAGAGAACAAGATCATCACGCCGATTCAGGCCACCCTCTTTCTCGTGGGCCTTTACGAGGATACGGGAAACCTGACCTTCCTGTCGGCGACCGCCGACGATGCCCATGCCGCCGCGTATCTGCTTGAACGGAAAGCCGATCTGAAGGTGCTGCAGTCGATTCTGAGGCCGGCTTACGGAGAAAAACAGAAGAACGTCCTGTTTTCCCTGCTCAGGGACGCAAAACGTATTCCGATCAACGGCTGTCATATCGGCATCGCCAAGGCGGATATCGAAGGCCATGTGGGCAATCTGGCCGTGGTGATTCAGATGTACCGCGAGATTCTGAATGTGGAGGCGGCATTTGGAATTTTTTCCGTCAATCAGGGATCCAAGTGCATCATCATCGGACGCAGCGAAATCGAGAGCATTGATGTAGGCGCCATCATGCGTCATCTGGGCGGCGGCGGTCACTCCGTGGCCGGATCCGCGATGATCCGCGGCATGACCCTGGAGGAGGCGGAAGCAAAAATAATGGACCTGGTTCAAAGCGCTCCGGGTTCATCCATTCTGATCCGCGATCTGATGTCCCATCCTGTGGTTACGGTCAGTTCCGACACCTGCATGGCCGAGGTGGCTTCCATTCTGCGCCGTACCGGAAGTACGGGCATGCCGGTGCTGGACCATGGAAAGCTGGCGGGAATCATCTCCCGGCGGGATTTTCGAAAGGTCCGCAATGAATCCCAGCTGAACCGGTCTCCGGTCAAGGCCTTCATGAGCAGCCAGGTTCTGACCATTTCGCCGGACAAAACGCCCATGCAGGCGGTTCATATCATGGTCCGGCACGACATCGGACGGCTTCCGGTGGTTGAAAACGAAGAGCTGCTGGGAATCGTCACCCGTTCCGATCTGATGCTGTATTTTTACAATACCCTGCCCGATTAAATTCGAGCCGGCGACCTCAATTCTTACTGCCTTTCAGGTATTCCGCGAGCTTTTCGAGCCCTTCTTCAATGCTGACCTGCGGCGCGTAGTCCAGATCCCTTCTGGCCGCATTGATGTCAAACCAGTGGGAGGCCGCCAGCTCGTCGGCGACAAAGCGCGTCATTATGGGCTCCGAGCGGATGCGAAAGGTCCTGTAAACCGTTTCCAGAATCGCGCCGATGCGCTTCGCCGCCTTTCGGGAAATGGTTCCCCGGACAGGAGGAAGCCCGCCGGCCTTGAGAATCCGGTCGATCATGTCCCAGAGCAAAACCGGTTCTCCCTGGCTGATGAAATACACCCGGCCCGAAAGCCTTGAATGTTGCGCCAGCCGTTCGGCCGCCAGCAGGTGAGCATGGGCCGCGTTGTCGATATAGGTGACATCCACCTGGTTACGGCCGTCTCCCACCCGCCTGAGGCGTCTTGCCCGGGCCAGAATTCTGGGCGTCAGATGGGGATCGCCCGGCCCCCAGATCAGATGCGGCCGCAGAACAATCGTCCTCAAATTCCGGGCAGCCCGTATGACGGCCCGTTCGGCCATGGCCTTGGTTTCGGGATAATGGGAGAGGTAGCGCGCCGGGTAGGGGGCCGACTCGTCCGTCCCTTCCATATCCTTTCCGGAGAACACCACGCTCGGCGAGCTGGTGTGAATCAGCAGAGAAACCCCGCACTTTCGGCAGGCCGAAATCACATTTTCGGTGCCCAGGCAATTGGTCTCGTAGTAGTCCTGATAGTCTCCCCACACGCCGGCTTTGGCCGCCGTGTGAAACACCCGGTCCGCATTCCGGCAGGCCTGAATCAGGGCCTTCGGGTCGCGCAGGTCGCCTTGAATCTGTTCCACGCCCAGGCGTTCGAGTTCCGAATGTCTGTTTCGAGAAAAGCTTCGGACTCGGGTATTCTGCCGCAAAAGACCCCGGACAATGGCAAGGCCCAGAAATCCCCCGCCCCCGGTGACCAGCGCGACCGGCGACTTGCGCGAAGTCATGAAAGCCCCTTCTTTTTAAGATGTTTTTCGGCCCAGACGGCGAGTTTTTCCCGGAATATTTTTGAGTTATGCCGAATGTCCACGGGAAAGGCCTTGTGAAAGAGGATCACATCGATGGACTGGGTCAGAATGTTCAGTCGGCCGAGTTCCAGAAGTTCGCGGGTGAGCTGGTTTCTGTTCATACCGCACGCTTCGGGCTTGAGCTCGACGCAGATGACCGGCGCCTGCCGGGTTTTTTCCCCCACGCCGACCAGGGCGCTTCGCAGCACTGCCGGGTGCTGATTGAATATCGCCTCGCAGGGAATGGTGAACAGGGGGCCGGTTTCGGTGATCACCCGGTGGCTTTTCCGGCCGCAGAACCAGATGCGGCCTTTTTGATCCCGCCAGCCCAGATCGCCCATACGGTGCCGGATTCCATTTCCATCGTTTATTTTGGCAAGCGCATCCGCTTCGGGTCTTTGAAAATACCCCGGCGTGACGACATTTCCCTTTACCGTAATTTCCCCGATTTCATCCTTGCCGATTTCCAGATCGTCCGACCATTCGGCAATCGGATCATCGGTGATTTCAATGATGCGCACATCCATGTCCTCGACCGGCCGTCCCACGCAGGCGCCGAATCCCTGACGGGTCAACTCGGCGGTTTCGGAAAGAATCTCGCGGCTTTCGATGGACAGGACCGGCATGGCCTCGGTGGCGCCGTAGGGCGTGAAGATTTTTGCATCATTGCCGAGAATTTTGGAAAACTGTTCGATATTCTCCGGAGATGCCGGAGCGCCCGCACAGACCACTCTGCGAACCGAGGGCAGTTGAATGCCGCGGGATTTTGCATGGGCGCCCACGCGGCTCAGCAGGGCGGGGGAGGCGAACATGTTGGTAACCCCCTGATCTTCGATGGCCTGAATGATTTTTTCCGCGTTGACCAGAGCGGGCCGGGTCGGATCCATGTCCGGAATCACCGCGGTCATGCCCAGAGCCGGGTCAAACAGGGAAAAAAGGGGGAAGGTGGGCAGATCGATTTCATCCGGACCGATTTCAAACAGGCGGCGAATGGATTTCACCTGGGCGTCAAAGATTCCGTTCGTATAGATCGCACCCTTGGCCGGGCCGGTGCTGCCCGTGGTGAACAGAATCGCGGCCGTATCCTCTTTTCGAGTCCGGGCCATGGAAAAGGGCGTCCAGGGCGTCTTGCGGATCTGCGTCAGGGTCGATCCCCCCCAGAACCAGCGCTTTCCGACGGTGATCGGAATCCTGACGGTTTTAAAGAATCCCGGCCGAAGCACTCGAAGCGCGTGGGCGGCCGGAATGCCGATAAAGGCCTCGGGCTGGCCCTCCTCAAGGCAGGCCAGCATGCGCTTCACGCCCATGCCCGGGTCCACCATGACCGGAACCGCGCCGATCTTGAACAGCGCGAAGGTCAGGGCAAACAGCTCCGGACTGGGCCGGACCATGAGGATGGTCCGTGCGCCCTGAACGATTCCGGCCTCCTGAAACCCGTGGGCCAGGCAGTCGGATTCCCGGTCCAGCTGCTGAAAGGTCAGGTGCGCGTAGGTCATCCTTCCGGCCGTATCGCGGCCCGCTGAATAAACCACGGCCCGGCGATAGGGAAACTCCGCGGCATTTTCTTTTAAGTATTTTGAAATATTGATAAAATTGTCATTCATTGCAGTCGGTCAATTATGGGGTTAAAGGGTGTTGATTCAAAAAGTGCATCACATGAGATTCGACGGCTTCCGGCTCGTCTTCGAGCAGGTAGTGCCCGGCCCTTGGAAAGACATGCACCTGCGCTTTGGGAAAACGGAGACGCCACTGGGCCAGATAATCCGCGTCAAAAACGAAATCCTTCATTCCCCAGCAGATCATGATTGGAATACTGGCGAATTGATGAAGGCCCGCGTCCACAGCTCTGAGCAGGGCATGGCTTGGATCCGAGGGCGTCAGGGGAATGTCCTGAACGAACCGCAGGGTCGCCAGGCGGTTTCGAGGACTGTTGTAAGGGGCGATCAGGCCCGCGCGGACTTCTGAAGAAAGCCGTTTGGCCGGCGCCATGAACAGGGCGGCCCTGGCAAAGAGATTGAATCTCAGAACCGCCGGGGCGGCCCAGAAGGGGAAGTTTCGAATCAGCTTCAGTTGCCAGGGAATGGATTTTCCGTCCGGAGGCGGAAACGCCGCCGTATTGGTCAGAACGATGCGGCCGATTTTCTCTGAATGCCTCAGGGCAAAGGCCATGCCGATCATGCCGCCCCAGTCGTGAAGGATCAGGGTAAGCTTCTGCTGAAGTTTCAGGGCGTCGATCAGGGCCTCCAGGTCTTCAACGCGGCTGTGAAGCCGGTAATCGTAGCTGTCTTCGGATGGAGAATCGGAAAGCCCGCACCCGAAATGATCCGGCGCGATGGCCCGGTATTTTTGGGAAAGCGTTCCCATCAGGCTGCGGAAGTAAAAGGACCAGGTGGGGTTTCCATGCACCATCACGACCGGTTCGCCGGCGCCCTGATCCAGATAGTGCAGACGCATTCCACGAAGCGAAAGGAAACGGGATTCAAAAGGATACAGATGCCTGAAAGGCGAAATGTCGATGGATTTTTCGGTCATGGACTACCACTCGATTCCCAGCATGAGACAGTTCAGCCCGCTTCCGATGCCCAGAAATCCCACCCGGTCGCCGGGCAGCAGAAACTCGCGCTGATCGGCGATGGCCGCGGTAATGGGAAGGGATACCGTTCCGATGTTGCCCAGGTAGGCAAAGGTGGTGAAATCCTTTTCAGCCGGAATGTTCAGGGCCTTGAGTATGGAGCGCTGATGGGTCGCCCCCACCTGATGGCAGATGATCTTGTCGGGCAGATTCTTGTTCCAGCCGAGGTTTTTGCGAAAGACGTCGAAGGTCTTCTGGCCCAAAATCACTCCGTTTTGAAGTACCGCCGCCGAATCGGTTTCCAGGGCCATTTCTCCTCTGGGAGCAATTTCGGTCATGGGGCTCCAGAGGCAGAGCCCGTGGTGTTGTGAGGCGTTTCTGACCGTTGCGCCCAGCAGCCGGCGCCTTCTGGATGAAAGCGATTTGTGAACCAGCAGAACCGCCACGGCGCCGGAGCCGCCGGTCAGCGTAGCAACGGTTTTGCGAAACAGGCTCATGTCGGGATGGGCCAGCAGGCGCGCTATGGTGTTGTCGATGATCTCCCGGGAAGATTCGCAGGAGACGACCAGACCCGCTTCGATCTGTCCCAGTTCGATGGCATTGGCCGCCTGAACCATGCCGTTTAAAACGCCCAGGCAGGCGTTGGAAACATCATAGATCTGGGTTTCCGGCCCGAGCCGAAGCTCATGAGCCACGGCGCAGGCCGTGGCCGGTTCCACATGATCCCGGCAGACCCCGCCGAAAATCAGCATGCCGATGCGATCAGAAGATACGCTGGTTTCTTCCAGGGCCTTTCTCCCGGCAGCAACGGCGCCGTCCTTCATCTGGAATCCCGGTTTCCAGAAACGCCGCTCCTGTACGCCGGTAATCACCTCCAGCTGGCCTTTCTGAAACCGCAGGGCCTTGTAAAGCGGTTCCAGCCGGTCTTCGAGGTCTTCGGAGGTCACCACTCTCGAGGGCAGCTCGTATCCAAGGGCCTCAATCAATACGTTTTGATAGCGCATGGCTTGAATTCAACGTCCTTCGTTATTTTCTTAAAACCTTAAAAAACAAGTTGTTGATATAAAGTAGCTAATGTAATTCATTGACTTTTTGGCGCCAGCCGCAACCCGAAGTTCTCCATTGCATAGATGCACAGACCATCCACCTTCAGCACGCCGCTGGCCGTAATTTCCGGCCAGGGCTGTTCCTGAATTCTGGTGATGACGGCTTCAACCGTCACGCATCGGTTTTCCGGAACGATCTGGCCCCGGTAGGTCCAGCGGTGAACCTGATCGGCGATCAGCTCCACGTTATGGGTTTTTGCCAGGCCGGGCCAGCGTTTCAGGACCGCAAACCGGATCAGCTGCAAAAAAGACTCGATCCCCAGAGACCCCGGGCACACCGGATCTCTGAAAAAATGGGCCTTGAAAAACCACTCGTCCGGATTGACGCGCTTGATTCCCCGGATAAATCCCAGGCCGTGCGGACCGCCCTCAGGGATATATACCTCAATTTCATCGATCATGCGAATGGCTTTGGCGGGCATCTCCAAAAAATCGGAACTACCTGTGCCGGCATCCTCCGGAAAAAGCGGCGCCCGGTCTGGAAAAACCTCGGAAAGGCCGCTTTTAAGCTCCTGGGGCGTCGGCAGGTGGATAAGGTTTTCACAATTCCGGATGCCCACCTGCTGGGAAAGGGCTTCTGAAGTGAAAAACCCGAAGGTCGTATCGCCCTCGTAAATCAGCGCTCCGGCGCTAATTGCCTGCATGTCGAAGCGTTCGATGATCATCGCTCCGGCGGAAGAGACATGGGTCAGGCGGGCGCGCAGGGTCAGGGTCCCGCAGTTCCGGTCCGCGTTTTCATGGCAGACGGCGCTGCCCTCGAGGTTTCTGAACCGTAAATCCTTTTCGCTTTTCAGGGCCGATCCCATGTAGGCGGCCAGCCAGCCGCAGGTCTGAAGGGCGGCTTCCATGAGAATGCAGTAGGGAAGGGTGTCTGTCTGGTTGGCCCTGAAATACCAGGCATCGGCCGGAACATCGAAACGGGCCTCCACCCAGCCATCGGGTTTGAGGACCCAGGGTTCGGGCTCGATGCGGGTGATGCAGCTGAGGCAGGAATACGGAGGGGCCGGAAGCCGGGCGATGAAACGGCCCTCGTCAAAAGGCCCATAGGGCTTTCCAAAGACCTGAGAGGCGGGTTTGCCCTGGGCAAAGGCCAGAATCGACTCTTGGTCAAACAGCGGTTTTTCGTTTCCTGCAGGCCGGGAATTTTCGATATCATGTTTCTGCCAGAAGGATTTCAAATCTGCCCGAGTGATGCCGCTCATTTTCAGGGTCATGTCCCTGAACAGCACGATGAAATGCCCGTCCGCGTACATCCTGGCGTCGGCGATCGCGTAGGGTTCGGGATCATACCCCATCCGGCTGATTTCCACCTCGTAAACCACCTTTGCGGTTTTCGGGGTTACCGGCCCCCGGCATCTCAGCACGCTTTCCACGCGGCAAACCGGCTCGTAGCAGACATCCGGGCTGTCCGTGATCCAGCCGAAGCGCTGCATGAAGATCTTCAACGTCTGGGCGCAGCACTCGTACATCAAAGTTCCGGGCATCACCGGATCATCCATGAAATGGCAGGTCAGAAACCAGTCGTCCGGATGAATGTCGGCCTCGGCCCGAATGGATCCGAGTCCGTACCGGCCGCCTTCGGGATCCAGCTTCAGGACCCGGTCGATGAGGTTCATTCTGCCCTCGGGCAGGCGGATGGACTCCGAGATGCGCATTCCGGCAAATTCCGGTCCGAAACAGGCTGCATCGCCCCGGCGAAGGGCCTTGACCGCCGCGTCGGAATACGATTCCCGCCGCATCGGCGCCAGGGGTGTGCAGTCCGGATCTCTTCGTCCCGGAACGGATTCTTTTTCCTCGGTCGTCAGAATAATGCCGCCGGAGTTTTCGACTTCTTCCTCGGTAAAAAACCCCGCGCATCCGTTTCGCATGCGAATCAGGCGCTGGTTTCCGATCCACCCGTCGAAATGGAAAAAGAACATGTGGGTCTCGCCCTGGCGTATGAACTTCTCGATCTCGATCTCGTACCGGATGGTCTCTCCGGCCAGGGGCCGGCCCCGGAAGAAGGTCACCCTGGCATCCAGCAGCCGGTAGGCCCGTTTCCCTCGAACCACCTTGTCGATGCCCAGATAAGAGCAGAGAAACAGGTCCGCCTGTCCCGCCTCGATGGAGATGCAGAGCGGGGCCCGGCCCCCGTCCAGATACCAGGCCCCGGGTTGAACGTCGTGTTCGGTCGTCACGCGACCGGACTGCATCGAGCCCTTTTCGCCCTCCACCGACAGGATGCGGTCCACGAGCATCAGAGGCTCGTCCGGCAGGCGGACGCGGACCTTGTAACCGTCAACCAAGGCAAACTCCGGCCCGAACACCCTTGCCAGGGATCCGACGGCAAATTCCATGCACATGTTCCGGTCAAAGGCCGGGGCCGGGGAACGCGGGAGTTCAGAAGGCATGGAAACGGGCGCATCCGCGAAATCCGGATCTTTGAGCATCTTTTCGACAAGACGGGTTTGAAGCGCGATGTTCTGCGCACAGGAACGGTTCAGTTCCGAAGTGAGATCCAGAAAGCGCCGGTGGGCCGCAGCGGTGGCCTGAATGTTTTCCTCCATCATCGAGATCAGATTCATAAAAGACGTTTCAGCCTGCGGACCGGATGCGCTTTCCTCTGGAACCAGTGGTTTTGAAATCGGAATTTCGGGCAGAACCGGATCAGGAAGTTTTTCAACGCAGACCGGAAGTTCCGGAACCGCGATGGTCTTGCCGCCGATGATTCGAATCATCTCCTTGGGCTTTTCCTTGCTTTGAGAAACGTTCAGGGCCGGCGGAAAGGCGGCGTCCGCATACAGAAAATTCAGGTCAACGGGAATCCGGTGGGCGATCAGGGTTGCCAGAAACCTTGGCACGCTGCGGCTTTCGGGTTCCTCCTTGAAGGAGGCGGAAACCGCCAGATGGGGTTTTTCCTGAAGAATGCGGCCGATCATTCGCGTGCAGGAGGCGTGCGGTCCCATTTCCAGAAAGATGCGAACGCCGTCGGCATGGGCCCGGTCGATCAGATCGGTGAAATCAAAACCTTCCTGTGCCTGCTTGAGAATGGAGTCGGCCGCGGCGTTCGAGGTCACCTCGTATCGTCTTCCCAGGGCCGCGCTGTAGAAATCGATGCCTTCCGGCGCGGCCGCGGGAAACAGGTGAAGCGCCCGGTATGCGTCGGCCACGGGATTCACCGCGTCGCAGTGAACCGAAACCACCCCTTCCAGGTAAATCGCCTCGCACTGAAGAGATTGAATCAGGGCGCCGACATGGGGCCGGTGGCCGCCGATGACCGATTCGGCCGGGGTATTGACGATGAGAAGCCGGGCCAGAGGATATTTGCTCATAGCGGATCGGACCGCTTCGGCCGACCGGTTGACGATGGCCGCGCACCAGTCGACCTTCTGGCCGGCAGGAAGGTTCCAGGCCGCTGCGGCGGCGTCAAATGAACCGGCCAGCTGAGTGGTGAACAGATCCGTCTTCTGCATGCGTTTGAGCATCTCGTTGCGGTCCGGCCAGGCGCCCAGGGAAAACAGGCCCGCGGATTCTCCCAGGCTGTAGCCGATCATGGCCTCGGGCGCAAGGCCGAACCTGCGGATCAGATCCGTCATCACGGATCCGTAGACGACCTGGCCGAAGATCATGTTCAGGGCGTCGGAAATCAGATTCTCGCGGGCCGAACCTCTCCAGCCGGCTTCCCAGTCAGTGCGCCAGGGCGCATAGCAGGCGGGCTTCATCTGGGCTTCGAGCTGAGGGGTTCGCGCATCCATGTTTCGCAGAATCTCCGGCCACCGGGTTCCGAGGTCCGTTCCCATTCCCACCCAGTGGTTTCCGGAGCCCGGATACACAAAGGCGATTTTTCCCTTTTTGCCCAGCGGACCGGGCGTATAGGCAACAGCGCCGGATCCGTTGATCCGCATCTCTTTTTTGGATTCGATTGCCTGTCTCGCGGATTGGATGGATTTTTCAAGCTCGCCAATGCTCTCCGCCGTCAGGCAGACGGCCACAGGTTTGGCGCAGTCCAGCCCTTTTTTTTCATGCCAGGACCTTGCCATGGCCTCGACCGGCATACCGGAAGCGGCCTTAACGCGGCTTTCAAGCTCCCCGAGCGCTTCGATCAGCCCGCGATCGGTATCCGCGCACAGGGCGAACAGCGCGCAGGAATTAAACCCCAGGGGTTTTTTGCGTTCCAGAACCGTTTTCGGCGCATCTTCCGAAGGCTCGAATTCTTCCAGAACCGCGTGCATGAAGTTTCCGTCCGCTGTCATGGATGAGACGGCCGCGGTCCTCGGTCCTTTTGCCCGGTCCCGAAGCCAGTGCTGGGGAACGGCGGGCATGTGAAACCGGGTGTCTTCCCACAATGAAGATCCGGGACAACGGTACCCGGCAAGGGGAGGGATGATCTGCTGATACAGGCACAGGGCGGTTTTTGCCAGCGACGCCAGACCGGATGCGGCCCCGGCATGGCCGATGCTGGCTTTGAGCGAACCCAGGGCGCAGGCGCTTTGCTTTGATTCCAGCTCGCGGGTCAGGGCCCCGGCCTCGACGGCGTCCTGTTCGCGAACGGCGCTGCCGTGGGTTTCGACATAGCGGATCGATTCAGCCTGAACCCCGGCTTCGGCCATGGCGCAGGAAAGAGAATGCCGGCAAGCGGATTCGGTCGCCGCGACCTGGTCCACGCCTCCGCCTCCGGCGCTCCCCAGCCCGCGAATGACGCAGTAAACCCGGTCGCCGTCTTCAACTGCCCTGGTCAGCGGCTTTAGCACCAGGGCCACGGCGCCTTCTCCGGGAAGCGGGCCGTCTGCCTCGGCATCAAAGGGCCGTATTTCACTGCCATGGGAAAAGGCATGGCAGGCGTTTTGCGTCAGAACGCTTCGAAGCTCCCCTGCAAGATCCACGGCGCCGACCAGCATGGTTTCGGTTTCCCCGGACTGAAGCATGCGAACGGCAATCTCGAGGGCTCTCAGGCCCGATGCCGCCTCGCAGGAAACGGTAAAGCTCGGTCCGCCGAATTGAAACTCCCGGGAGATCCGGCTGGCCACGATTCCGCCCAGGGCCCCCAGGGTCCGGACGGCGGTCAGAGGCTCGCTGCATCCGTTCTGCAAGCTTTCCAGAAGATTTTGAAGCGCTTCCGGGTCCGGGCATTCGGGCCGGCGCTTCCAGGCTTCGATCCATCGCGGCAGGGCCCATCGAAGATGAAAATCCGTGGCCTCAAAATCAAAGTCGATGCCGACGATGGCCCCCATTTCGGGCCGAACCCCTCTCAGGGGAAGCGATGCGTCCTGCATGGCGTCTGCCGCAACCTTGAGCATGAGAAGATGCTGGGGCAGAATATCGGGCATTTCGATGGGCGGAATGTGAAATTTTCCCAAAGGCACGGAAAGCCGGCTCATGTACCCGCCCCATCGTGCCCTTCCGTCGATCAGGCTTTGAATTTCAGAGTCGCAGCCCTTCCATCGGGCTTCAGGTCGTTCGATGAAGATCGTCTTTCCCTGGAACACGGTTTCCTGAAAATCGTGCAGGGAATCGATGCTTCCAAAGGCGGCTCCCATGCCGACCACGGCGATCGGCGCGGGGTGCTGGCGACCCGCCGAGGGGCTTTTGAATGCCGGAGCCGCTTTTTTCCGATGTTTGCGGCAATACAGGTCCGGGTTCCAGGATTCCAGCAGCATATGCCCGTTGATGCCGCCGAATCCAAAGGCGCTGACCGCGGCCCGGCGCGAGAAAAATCCTTCACGGATCTTCCAGGGCTGAGCCTCGGTCTGAACCCGGAAGGGGCTTTCGGGCAGGGGGCTGTTTTCCGGCGCTTTTCGAAAATGGCAGGCGGGCGGCAACACCCCATGCCGCATTCCCAGAAGGGTTTTGATGAGGGCCGCGGCCCCGGCTGCGGTCAGCAGGTGGCCGATCATGGATTTGACCGATCCGATCGGGCATTGACCGGTCTTCCACGACCCGTTTTCCCAGAGCCGGGTCAGGCTCGTGATTTCCACCGCATCTCCCACCGGGGTGCCGGTGCCGTGGCATTCGACGTAGTCCACGTCCCGGGGCTGCCAGCCGACCGAATCATAGGCCCGGCGCATGGCCCGGACCTGCCCCTCGCTGTCCGGCGCGAGCAGGTTGCCCCGAATGTCGTTGGCAAGGCCGCATCCGCGAATGATGCCCAGAATCGCGTCGTTATGGGCCACGGCGTCTTCGAGTCTCTTGAGAACCAGAATGCCGGCGCCTTCGCCGACCACCAGCCCGTCGGCGCTTGCGTCAAAGGGCGCGCAGCGCCCCGTGGGGGACAGGGCCAGAAGCTGGCTGAACCCCACCTGGGTGTAAAGGCAGTCGGGCCGGGAAACCCCGCCGGCCAGCATGGCGTCGGCCCGAAACGAGGTCAGCTCGTCGCAGGCGAGTTTGACGGCATACAAAGAGGAGGCGCATGCGGCGTCCAGCGTGAAGCTTCCGCCACCCAGATTCAGCCCTCTGGCCAGAATGGCGCCGGGAAGGCCCGTCACCCGGCTGGACAGGTAGTCCCGGCTGTCGATTCGAATCTGATCGCTGGAATTAAAAAGCCTTTTTTCAAGGACTTGGGATAGTATATTTCGAGCGATGCGTGAAGATCCTTCGGTGGGAAGCGCGATGGCCGCCAGCACTGTTCCGATTCGGGACCGGTCCACCGGATCCATGTTGCACCCGCTCAGCGCGGCCCGGCCGACATGAAGGATCATGTGATGCATGGGGTCCAGATCCATCAGAAGCTCTGAATCCAGATCGATGCCCGCAGGATCGAAGCTGAACCCCTGAACCAGGCCGGCCCGCCTGGAAATCGCCTTGTCCGGAACCGTCCCGGCGCGAAGCATGAACTGCGGATCGGCGATCCACCGGTTTTCCGGAACCGTTGAGATCGCATCGATCTTTTGAACGATGTTTTGCCAGTAGGCGTCAATGTCCAGGGCGCCGGGAAACACTCCGGCCATTCCTACAACGGCAATCAGCGGTTTTTCGTTCATCATGCATCCACAAGTTGATTGAGTTCCATTGGCCAAGAAAACATGAATCAAATTTTATAACGGACTCGAACGCAGAAGGCAAGCGACAAAGCGATGCGTAAAGTTGCCGGCAGGTTGCCCGGCCGATGGAAGCTCAAAACTGAAAGCCCAAAGCTCAAATCTTCAGGTCTCAGGTCTCATCCTTCAGCCCTCTCAGGTCTCAGGTCTCATCCCTCTGATCTTATCCCTCAGGTTTCAAGTTTCAGCCCTCAGCCCTCAGTTTATGGTTTCATCCCTCAGCCCTCCTTTAAAAATCTTTTCCTTGACGTAAAAAAATTATGGGCTATAAAAAATCTTTGCACCATCAAAGCACCACAAGATATTCATCAAGCCTTTTTGACCGTGAAAACGCAGCGCAAAAAATCTGTGAAAAGAAATCTAAGTCAGGATAAATCTTTCATAGTGGTATGAAAAAAATAAATCGGCAATATCGAGCATTTTTGATAAATCCAGTTCAGAGCAGATGTGCCCGAAAATACCTTTAACATCAAATAATCAGGGCAAATTGGCCTGATTACTAATGGTTTCCGCAGCGCTTCGCGCAACGGGAACGGCGAGCTGAGTCCTTGAAAAGGCCCACATGAAGATCGTGTCTTATCAGTTTCCGATAGCGGCCGATACCTTGCTGCAAATAGCAGATATGCTTCGTCTCCGTGACGTCCTTACTCCCGGTTTTAATGCAAGACATGCCGATGTTTACGACCCGGTAACATACCTTGTCCAAAAAGACGGTCACGATACAGACACTTGCCTGCTGGCAGATCGAAACCTACTGACTCGATGGGTCAATCTGACGACAGGGGCTTCAGTAACTGATGAGGTTAGAGTCGCAGCGGCAGTACTTGCTTTCTGCCAGTGCTGTGGAATACTTATTGAACCGAATATCGCGCTTTACGAGGTTGCGGCAGAATCAGGGAATGAGGCTGCTAACAACGAAGAGGCTATGTTCAGGATAGCAGACAACACCAATCCTCGTGACCTGGCGGAGATCGCCATAGGTCGTTTCGATAGTTCTCCGTCATTCATAACACCGGAAAACTTACCTCCAAGGAAAGACATTGACTTCACCATGCCCCTCAGAATGTGGCGTAGAAACTATGTTCTGGCATTGAAGACTGCTGCGCTTACATTATACGGCGGGCGAGCCGAAATCCTTGCGGAAAAACTATTCGACTGGATGTATTCCCAGTACGTGTTTCTTGCCCCCTCGACAATCCTTGCGCTCTGCTATTTCTCCCCCAACAGCCCTAAGAAGGGTTTGTTCAAACAGATTCGATCAGAGGATCGTGAGCGGGCCATAGCGGGAATCAAGAACGCCACTTGGGACCTAACCCTAATTCACCAGTGGCTCGATATGGTTCGTGGTCAGAGTACCAATAACACCATCAACTTGCTCGGCTCTCTCGATAAGAAACTACATACAATCGCAAGGAGTATAATTGCCTTTACGGATTCCAATGAGGCTGTTGAAACGGAGCGTCGTGAGTTGTTTGATAGCCTGTGGGGTATAAAAGCTAATACCCGACTCTATTCTAAGATTTTCCAATATTACAGAGACACTGAAAATCCGAATCGTTTGGCGAAAAGAATTGACGACCAACCATCTATTGACGAACTGATTTTAGCAGGCGAGCAGGAGATTCGCAAATGGCATCCTATGAACGACGCTTAACCCGGCGTTCCACCGGATTGGCGGAAAAGAGCACCCGCCTTCCGGTGGAACTCGTCGGTAGAGAGGTAACGGGATGATTTTAGAGGTTTTAACAGGGGCGCTCGTCATCATCACCGCATTCTATGCTTGGGCAACTTACAAAATACTTAGAGCCAATGAAAATGTTGTCGATGCAATGCGGGAGGAAGCGCTTGCTACGACTAGGCCATATGTTGTCGTGGCCCCTGTCTTAGAGGTGGATAACCCTATCTTCTATCTTCGCGTGTCAAATACGGGAAGAATATCGGCGCAAAATCTACGGCTAACCTTGGACAAGTCATTCTTTAAGTTTGGAGAGAAGTCAGAGGCACGAGATTTGGCATCATTTACGGCGTTTAACCAGACTATCGATTCCTTTCCACCTGGCGCAGACATCACCTTTGCTCTGGCACAAGGGTTTAAAGTGTTCGAGGGTGGCGCCGAGAATCCGGACATGCCACAAACCTTCGCTGTCACAGCGAAATATGAGTTCTCCGGGCGTACGGTAGAGGAGGTCAACCGCATAGATCTA
>JAXGZF010000010.1:0-131012 GCA_040771865.1 Desulfobacterales bacterium | reverse complement strand
GCGAGAGCCGCGCAACGCTGAATGGCGGCCTCAGGCGCGGTTTTTCAACAGCCTGTTAACGAAACAGACATGTAAAAATACGCGCTGCCGGCTATTTCTTCATCAATGCGGCATAGGTGATCGTTTCAGCGCCATGTTTGTTTCTGATTTTGTCCATGGCTTCTTCGATTCGTTCGTTCTTTTCGTTCTTTGCCTTTTCGTCCATGGAATCAAAAAGCGACAGCTGCTCGGGTGAGGAGCCTTCACGAAATCCCGAAAGGCTGATTCCGATTAACCTTACTGGATCGAGCCGGTTCCAGTTCCGCTCCAGCAGACCGCATCCGGCCTGATATATATCCCGAGTGGCGCAGGTTGCCGGAATGGTTGCCTGTCTTGTAATCACCCGGAAATCGGAATATTTGAGAGTGATATGCACCGTGCGGCCTTTTTTGCCGCGCCTTCTCGCTCTCATGCCGACGTCATCGGCAAGCTCCATGAGAACCGTTTTTGCCTTCCCGATGTCGAATATGTCTTCCGGCAGCGTTTTAAAGCGTCCGATCGACCTGATGTCGTCCGGCATGCGGGCCTGAACAGGGGAGGGGTCCGTTCCGTTTGCGCGCTGATGGATCTCGTTTCCGCTTTTCCCGAGCGTTTTGACAAGACGGCCGATATCGAACCCGGCAAGCTCGCCGATCGTCCGTATTCCCATTCGGTTGAGTTTTTCAGCGGTTTTGCCGCCGATGCCGTACATGTCTTTTACCGGCAGGGGCCAGAGTTTGATGGGAATATCGCGCTTCCACAGTTCGGTGATGCCGAGGGGCTTCTTCATTTCCGACGCCATTTTTGCCAGGAACTTGTTTTCGGCAATTCCAATCGAGCACCAGAGCCCGAGACGGTTTCGAATTTCATCCATGATGCGTTTCGCGGCCTCCACGGGTTTGCCGAAAAGTCCCTCGCATCCCGTCATGTCCAGCCAGGCCTCATCGATGCTGTTCTGTTCCAGAACCGGCGTGTAATGCGACAGCAGTTCCATCACCTCCCGGGATTTCTCTTCATAGAAGCGATGATCCGGCGGCGTCAGGAGGATCTTGGGGCACAGCTTCAAAGCCTCATGAATCACCATGGCGGTTTTGACCCCGTATGACCTTGCCTCATAGTTTGCCGCCAGTATGATGCCGGTGCGCTTCTTGGGGTCGCCCGCGACCGCGGCCGGTCTTCCGGCAAGAGAATGATTTCTCGTCATTTCGCAGCTGATAAAAAATGCATTCATGTCGACCAGAAATATCACTTTCTGCATGGAACACGCCCCTGGGATCATCATTCATAATGTGGCGCCGCACCGGCATATTGTGCAACAGAGTTGCGCTCTGATTGTAAAACCATGCCGTCTACGGCTTTGCAACGAAAATATGAACCTTTTTTATTTCCGCTGGCAATGTTTGACCATCGCCGGCATTTTCACTATAGTCAGGAAAACTGCCGGCAGCCCGTTATGGATCGGCGCAGGTTCCCGGCATTCGCTGCTGACGAAGGATTCATGCCGTTGCGACCAGGGCGAATTCAAAATTCAACTTTGGGTTCGTTGTGAAGGGAGAAGAAGATGCCTGTTTATTTTCTAGCGGAAATCGAGGTGCTTGATCCCGGAAAGTATCAGGATTACGTCGACAGGGCATTCGGGATCATTCGGAAATTCGGCGGCGAATATGTCTTTCGTTCCAGCCGCATGATCCCTGTTTCAGGAGATTGGAAGCCTCAACGGATGATTCTGATTCGATTCGAAAGCAAGGCGCAGATGCAGGGGTGCTTCGGCTCCGAGGAATATCGCCGGATTGAGCATTTACGCGAGCAATCCACGAGGTCGCGCGCGGTTGCCATTATGGATGAATGTGAAACGGATCCGAACGGCCGGCGTGAGGATCTTGAAAAAGAGACCTCTGAAACCGGATATTCGGTCTGGCGTCAGGATGAGCATGGAAACGTCTTTCTGGTAAAGGACCGGCTTGTGGAAACCGAGGCTTTCCAACTCGTCCGGGAATTCGAGTCAAAAGGCCATAAACAGTCGTACTGGGTCAAAAAAACATCGTGACGGCCGTTTGAACGGAACATTGCTGCACGGCGTTGTGCGGCGAATCGCATAGGGCGCACTGAAATCTCTGGAGTTTTTTACAAAGCCACCCATTAAGGAGGTCATACCGATGTTCGCATTGAAAGACAAAACCCTGCTTCGCCGTCAGTGCTTCGTTGACGGCCGGTGGATCGATGGGGCGCGGGGCGCCGTGATAAACGTAACCAATCCGGCCACGGGGCAGGTGATCGGCACGGTTCCAAGGCTCGGCGCGGCAGAGACGCGAACCGCCATCGAAGCGGCCAACAGGGCCTATCCTGCCTGGCGGGGCAGGCCGGCTGCCGAGCGCTCTTCGCTTTTGCGCCGCTGGTTTGAGCTGATTCTGGAAAACCAGGAGGATCTGGCAATACTGATGACCGCCGAACAGGGAAAACCGATGGCCGAGTCACGCGGCGAAATCGCATACGCCGCCTCCTTCATCGAGTGGTTTTCCGAAGAGGGAAAGCGGGTCTACGGCGATACGATACCGTCGTTTGCCGAAGACAAGCGGGTCGTTGTCGTCAAGGAGCCGATCGGCGTCTGCGCCGCCATTACGCCGTGGAACTTTCCTTCATCCATGATCACGCGCAAGGCCGGCCCGGCCCTGGCCGCCGGGTGCACCATGGTTGTCAAGCCCGCCGGCCAGACCCCATGTTCAGCCTTGGCCCTGGCCGTTCTGGCCGAAAGGGCCGGAATTCCGGCCGGAGTCTTTAACGTGGTAACCGGCGATTCCGACGCCATCGGCCGGGAAATGACCGGCAATCCGATGGTCCGCAAATTCTCCTTTACCGGGTCTACCGAAACCGGCCGGCGCCTTATGAAGCAATGCGCCGGAACGATCAAGAAGGTTTCCCTGGAACTCGGCGGAAACGCCCCCTTTATCGTGTTCGACGACGCGGATCTGGATGCGGCCGTCGAAGGGGCCGTGGTCTCCAAGTATCGCAACACCGGCCAGACATGCGTCTGCACCAACCGCTTTCTCATTCAGGACAGGATCTACGAGGCCTTTGCCACGAAGCTCATGGAGCGGGTCGCTCAATTCATTGTCGGGGACGGTTTGAAGGGCGAGACGCAGCAGGGCCCCCTCATAGACATGCCTGCGGTCGAGAAGGTCGAAGCGCACATTGCCGACGCCGTCTCAAAGGGCGCCCGGATCGTTATGGGCGGCAGGCGGCATGAACTGGGCGGCGCCTTTTTTCAGCCGACGATACTGGCCGATGTCACGCCCGAAATGGCGGTTGCTCAAGAAGAGACGTTCGGGCCGGTGGCCCCGCTCTTTCGTTTCAAGACCGATGATGAGGCAATCCGTATGGCGAATGACACCGAATACGGCCTGGCCGCCTATCTCTACAGCCGGGATGTCGGCAGGATCTGGCGCGTGGCAGAGGCGCTCGAATACGGAATGGTCGGCATCAATACCGGCCTGATTTCCTCGACCGTGGCGCCTTTCGGCGGAATGAAGCAGTCGGGAATCGGGCGGGAAGGCTCCCGGTACGGCATCGACGAGTACCTCGAGGTCAAGTATCTCTGCCTGGGAGGAATCTGACCGGTTGCTCGGCTGTATTCAGCGATCCTCGTAAAGCGCCGGGGCAGGGATTCCATCCAATTTGTTTTCAATTCAGCCGGACCAGATCGATCACGGTGATTTCGGGCGGCGCCAGCACGCGCATGGGCGGACCCCAGGTGCCGGTTCCGCGGCTGGCATACAGAACGCCGCCTTCCACCTCATGATATCCGTTCATCAGCGGATAGGCCAGGGCCACGATGAAATTGAACGGAAAGATCTGGCCTCCATGAGCGTGTCCGGAAAGCTGAAGGTCAAAACCTCCCCCGCTGTGCTTGTCCAGTTCCGGCCGGTGCTTGAGAAGCAAATTGAAAAGCCCGTTTTCTGGAAGGGAATCGAGGACCTTGGCTTCGGAAAATCTGCCTGGAATCTGGGGATCGTCCACTCCGGCGATGTTGATGGCGCCGCGAACCGTGCGGACCTCTCCGCGCAGCAGGTCAAAGCCGGCCTGTTTGAAAAATTCCGCCGAGATGTCCAGCCCTCTGTAGAACTCATGGTTGCCGTTAACGGCAAATTTCCCGTACGGCGCCTCAAGTCTCCGGAACATTTCGATCAGCCCGTTGATGTGATCCGGGCTTCCGTCCACCAGATCCCCGGTGCAGACCAGAATATCGGGCCTTTCCGCCCGGACCGTATCAACGATCTTCTGTATGCATTCAGGCCTTGTCATCAGGCCCAGGTGAACGTCGGTGATCTGAACAATCCGCAGTCGCGGCAGATTCGAGGGCAGTTTTCCGGTCTGAATGGAAAGCGTCTCGACTTGAAGCTGGCGCGCTTCCATGACGCCGTAAATACATGCGGCCGCTGCCAGCACAATCAGAAACGCGGTTGCGGATCCGGATGAAAACCACGAAAAAGAGAACCCTCCGAAACGGCCGATGATTCGAGCGACGATGTTCAGAACCTGAAAGAGAACGATTCCGGAAAATACCAGAAAAATAAATCCCATCCAGCAGTAACCGAGCATGCCGACCAGTCGGGCCGCCGGATCATGCCCGTAAAGCTCCACATACCGGGATATCAGTGGGGAGGCGACCATGAAAGCCAGAAATATCAGCATCGCCGCATGCGCCGGAATTGAGGCGGGCAGAAGGGTGCGAATGCGATAATAAAAGACCGCATGCATGGCCCCGTAAATTGAAAAGAATACGATCAGAAACATCGGCATGGTTTATCAATCCATCGCATTTAAAACCCGCAACTCAAAAGCGCGGCCTTACGCGATCTCCGTACAATTCAATGGTGTTTTGCCAGACCCGCTCGACGACTGCCTTCAGGGGCAGGTTTTTAATCCGTGCTACCTCCTCGGCGGCGATTCGGATATGGGCCGGCTCGTTGCGCTGTCCGCAAACCGGTCCCAGAACCGGGCTGTCTGTTTCAAGCAGCAGGCAGGACATGGGCAGGTGTCCGACCAGCTTCTGCTTCTGCCGGGAACGGACCACGGAAGGCGGAACGGAAAAATAATATCCGGCTTCCACCGCCTCCATCGCCGCTCCGGCCCGGCCGTCAAATGCGTGAAGCTGAACCTTTCTCGCCCCGCTATCAAGGAGAAGGGAAACCGCCTGCCTGCCCGCCGACCGCGAATGAACGTTGAGCGGCAGATCCAGTTCCAGGCTCAGTTTGATGAAGCGGTTGAATATTTCCCGCTGAACCTCCCGTTCCGATTCGGTTTTCACGATCCAGTAGTCGAGGCCCACTTCTCCGATCGCCGCAATTTCGTTTCGATGGTCACGGATAAAGGTCATCAGGGTTTCGGCTGCCTCCATGTCGAGGCAGTCGGGATACAGACCGGCGCCGGCCCTGAGCATCGAATACTTTTTTGCAAGCTCGATGTTCCTTTGCGCGTGGGGCGGATTCTCGCCCATGAGAATGACGGTTCGAACTCCTGCCGCTGTCGCGCGGGAAAGCACGTCTGGCAGATCCGGCGTAAATGCCGGGTCGTGCAGGTGTGCGTGGGTGTCGATGAATTCAAGCATCGAAATCATTCGAGTATGCGCCGAACAATCGCATCGCCCATGGCGGACGTATTCAGCGCCTTTTGACCCTTCAGGGCAATATCCGCCGTACGGAGTCCGGATTCCAGGACATCGGCGACGGCCTGCTCAACGGTATCCGCGGCCTCGGGTCGTCCCAGGCTGTATCTGAGCATCATGGCGGCCGAAAGGATCTGGGCGACCGGGTTGGCGATGTTTTTGCCCGCGATGTCCGGCGCCGACCCGCCGGCCGGCTCATACATGCCAAAACGGCTTTCATTGATGCTGGCCGATGCCAGAAGGCCCATGGAGCCCGCTATCATCGCGCATTGATCCGAAATAATGTCTCCGAACATGTTGGGACAGAGAAGCACGTCATACTGTCCGGGATTTCGCATCATCTGCATGACCGCATTATCGACGTACAGGTGCTCAAGTTCTACATCCGTGTATTCCCGGCTAATGGAGGTGACCACCTCCCGCCAGAGCACCATGGAGGCAAGCACATTGGCTTTATCGATGGAGGCCACCTTCTTTCGGCGTCCGCGGGCCGCCTCAAAGGCAAACCTTGCAATGCGCTCAACCTCTCTTCTCGTGTAGACCATGGTGTCAAAGGCCCGCTCATCGGGCCCCGTTCCCTCCCTGCCCCTGGGACGGCCGAAATAAATTCCGCCGGTCAGCTCCCTCACACAGAGCAGATCCACGCCGGATTCAATGATTTCCGCTTTCAGCGGGCTTGCGGAGATCAGAAAAGGATAGATTCTAGAAGGCCTCAGGTTGCAGAATAGCTGAAAGTGCTTGCGAATCGGCAGCAGGGAGGCTCGTTCGGGTTGCTGTTCCGGAGGGAGCTGATCCCATCTGGGGCCGCCGACGGAACCAAACAGGATCGCCGAACTGGCCTCGCAGAGCTTCAGGGTTTCCGGGGGCAGGGCCGTTCCGTGAAGATCGATGGCCACGCCGCCCACATCGGCGAAAACCGGCTTGAGCTGAAACGAAAACTTTTCCTGAACCGCCGACAACACCTTGACGGCTTCCTTCATGACCTCCGGGCCGATTCCGTCTCCCGGCAATACGGCAATCTGTTCCATGAACGCTCCTTCAGACTGTCTGATGTTTTGAAAGAAATTGAACGCGGATTTTCAATATTTTAAGATACGGCGACTTTCATGGAAATCAACGTTTCAATCGCAATTTCCTGAACGCCGACAAGTCAATCGTCAACGGTTGTCACCGTCCATCAATCGTCCAAGACCGCCCAGCAGCGAGCCTTCGCCTGTCTGCTTGCCCCAGGCCGGCGCTCATCAGTTTGCCGAAAAGGCCGTTTTCGATTTCGGACCCGTCTCCCATTCTGGCTTCAAAGGATATGCCGTCCTCCATGTAATTCATGGAACCGGCTTCGGCGATGACGGTCTCTTCCGGGTCGAGTTCGACCTCAACCGTTTGAATGTCGTCCCCGATAATTCTGTAATCCACCTCATGGCACACCATGGTCTTCTCCTTGGGTTATGTGTCGGTCAGCATAAAACCATCCGGATTTTCAGGCGGTTTGCCGGTCATCGCCTGCCAGGCCCGGTCAATGGTTTTGCGGACAGTTTGCGAGTCGAATCCGCGGCGCTGCAGAAACCCGCCCGCCCCGGAGACAAACCGCCTGCGATCGAGACCGGCCCATCGTTTCAGCTTCGACTGAAGGGCGTCCCATGCGGCGCTTTCCTCATCGACCTCCCCGATATGGCGTTGAACCATTTCATCGCCGATGCCTTTCTGCTTCAGCTCGCAGCGCAGGGCATAAGCGCCTTTGGGCCGGGTTCTCTGACGGCTTCGAATCCAGAGGGCGCAGAACCGGTCGTCATTCAGATAATTTTCCGCTTCCAGATACTCGAGAACATGGGCAACCGTGGGTTTCGCATATCCTTTTTTCAGCAGATGCGTTTGAACTTCCCGGCGGCTCCGCTCTCTGCGGGACAGCAGGGCAAAGGCATTCGAACAGGCCTGTTTGAACCGGTCTTCCAGGTAATAGCGTTGAACCTGTTCCGAAGATAAAACCTGTTCGGGTTTCAGATCAGCCCCTTCCAGAAGGCTCACAAAAAATTCGAGACCGCTGTCGAGCACAACATGGACCCGGCCGGCATTTGTTGAATCCATGCGCAGCCGGACGATTTTGCCGGGACTGAAAGAGGTTGTATCTTTGAATTCCATGGCCGTTAAAGTACGCAATATTCCTGTCTATTTTTCGACTTTCTGAAGATCTTCCTGACGGTCTTTATCCAGGTTCATCCGTGAAAACAGCGGATCACGGGGAAGCATCATGTGAAAATTTGAAATCTCATCCCACTGGAGAACGGCTTTGGCAACGGTAAATTCCAGCACATGGCCACCCGCCTTTTCATCCTTGTCGATAAAATGCAGGTGATATCCCGGCACATTGACGCCCCGGACGAACGGGGGGCACCGGAACCCCACCACCACGCCCTCAACCTTTTCCAGAGTCTTCAGATACTGATGCTCGACAACCTCCGTCAGCGGCGGATAGGGTTTGGTCTGGCCGGGAACGCTTCGAACGCGCATCGACTCAAAGGAACCCTCGATTCGGAAGGCATAAAACAGGTTGGCACTCGGAAGCAGCGGGTCGATCATTCGGGAGAGCCCCTCCATGTTGATGCCGGAGGGAAGGGCCAGGGTTTCTTCGGCCTCGAAAAAGACCATGACGGCAAAGGGAGTGGTCAGCGAATCCGGAACCGCAACAATCTGTCCGTCGGCTCTGGCCTGGAAAACCCTGCCGTTCAAGACGATCATTTCCCCGTCCAGGGCGTGAAAAGTTCCGATTCCCAGATCCCCGAAGGCCTTGAGCTCTCCGATTGTCGCCTGTCCGTCGTAGGCCCCTGCAAGCAGTGCATCGATCGTGGAGATCTGCGTCAGTACATTGCCGGACCACGCCTGGGCGCACCAGATGCCGAGTGCCAGAAGAAGCAGCATTGCGGTCTTGAAAAATCGCGACATGGGCCAGTTCCTTTCCGTCCGGTCAGGTTCCGGACTTTTTGGACATATCCTGAAGGATCTGCTTGACCAGATTGCCGTCCGCCAGTTTTCCGAAGTGTTTCATGATCGGCCCCATGGCCTGGGCGGCGCTTTTCATTTTTGAAAAGTCGATGTTTTCCGAAATCCACTGAACAATTTCATCGCGGCCGGCCATTTTCGGCAAATAAGACTCCAGAATCTCCAGATAGGGGGATGAAGCCTTCTTGGTTAATTCGAGAACAATTTTTTCGGATTTAACCAGCCCGCGAATGATGCCGTGCACATCATCATCGGTGATTTCCGCGGCGGTTTTCGGGCGGGTGGTTTTTTTCCCGTCTTCCAGCTGAATGGGAACGGTGATTTTTGGAAATTCGCTCATGATCATTCGAAGGGCGCTGCGCACCTCATCATCCCTCTTGAGCATGGCGTTTTTAAGGTCGGCTTTGATCTTTTCCAGAACCGAGACGTTCAATTCCTTGTTCCATCCGTACTGAGCCATTGAATCCTCCCTGCTTTTGAGTTTTACGGATCATTTGCGGGCCGAAATCCGCCCGGTTGATGCAAATCGCTGTTAAACCTGACAGGTTATTGAAAAACCGAACCAGATGCTCAAAAGGCAGCTTTGCCCGACTCGTGCCGATGATCACATGCCGGGTGCGCTTGTCGCATCGCCGTTCGCTTTTTCCGACGACCCGATCCTTGTTTTTCAACATCCTGCCGGAGCGATTGAAAGCATACCGATTTTTTATCAAATCATCCAATCAAATTTAAGGCGATTGATAAAAGTTCCAGGATGCGTTGCACTTCCATCGGATTCAATCACACAATAATTCAAAATGATTAAAGATCATCCGTGTTTGATACCTTGCGCGGCAGGTGATCAGCCGGATTTTCGAAGCCGCCGGGCAACCAGCGAACAACCCAGGATCAATACTCGGTAAAACATGATAATGATGATTCATATCGCAAAGGTCGGTTCAAAAATGGATGTTGCCGAGACACCGTCCGAATCTGGCTTAACGAACGTTGCAAACAGGATATTCGACCGGCGTTTGAATTCAGGAAAGGCGGTCTATGGTTCTGAAAGCGGGTCGTCGAATATTCGGTAAATCGACGGGCCGTTTGCTTCAACCCTTTGACAATCAAGGCAAAAGACGTGACGTCAAAACGCTGCATGCATCAGTGAAACTCCTGCGTTACGGCATGATCAAAATTTTAAAATCTTTAACTCGTATAAGTGTTGGAAAAAAACATCAAAAATGTTATAGCATTTAACTTTGCAAAGGGTCCGTATTGTACCGGTTCGATGCGGTTCAGTTTTTTATTCGCTAACGGCAGAGGGAAAAGGAGACAAGGGATGAAAAAATGGTGTTATGCGGGTTGTTTGAGCTGCTTGCTGATTGCCTTTCTGAGTATGGGCGCTTTTGCAGGGGTCGAACGGATACCCTTGGAGAATGCCGATTGCGCCAAATGCCACCCCACAGAAACCCAGGACCTTAAGGACAAGGGCGCCAAGCATGCGGATCTCGGGTGTGTGGATTGCCACCCGGAACATCCACCCCTCGGAAAAGACGTTATCTCGGCATGCGATGCCTGTCATGATCCCGGCAGTTCCGCACATTATGCGATCGAGGACTGCAAAAGCTGTCATACGACGCATCGACCCACTGAAATCGATTTTTCAAAGGTTGCAACGGTCAAACGAGCCTGTATCTCCTGCCATCCCGATCAGGGAAAAGCCATGACGGAACGTCCCAGTTCCCATTCCGAGATGGATTGTCTCGAATGTCACGCCACCCATAAAGAATCGACCGAATGCCTCGGCTGCCATGACGCTCACGCCGAAGGCATGGCAATGGCTGACTGCAAAGGCTGTCATGCCACCCATTCTCCCAAGGACCCTGTGGCTTATGGAAATTCGGTGCCAGATAAACACTGCGCCTGTTGTCATGGCGAAGTCGCCGATGTCCTGGTCAAGAGCAAGAATTCGCATACGGAAATGGCCTGCGTCGAGTGCCATGCTGCAACGCATGGATCGGCGTCAGCCTGCACGGATTGTCATGAAGCGAATCTGCATGGTGAAAATATGCACAAGAAATTTCCGGAATGCCTGGCCTGCCATATGGAACCGCATTCGCTGGGTAAATAAGCCGGCGAGTTCTTGCGCATTGGAATCAAATTCCTATAAACGCTCAGATCTGAGGTTGGGGGCGCGAATGAAAAGAGTGTTTTGTATCGGCATCCTTGTTTGTGCGTGGATCGCATTCGGCCTGGGAACGTCATACGGCGACATTCCGCCTTTGACAGAAAGGGATTGCGTCAAATGCCATCCTGCAGAGGCGGATGAAGTCGATGCCGGGGGAGCATCACATAAGACAGAAATCGGCTGCCTGGACTGTCACCCGCAGCATCCGCCAACAGGACAGGCGGTCGTTCTTTCCTGCGCCGATTGCCACTCACCCCAGGAATCGGCGCATTATGCCGTGGATAAATGCCTGGATTGCCATAAACCTCACACCCCCCTGGAAACGGATTTCAGCAAGATCGATTCGTCCAAAGCGGCCTGTGTTTCATGTCATGCCGAGCCTCTGGAGCAGATGAAGACCCATCCCACCGCTCATGCCGATATGGACTGCAAGGAATGTCACGCCCAGCACCCTCAGTCCGATTCCTGCGTGGATTGTCATGAGCCCCACGGGGACAATATGACTGCCGCCGACTGCCGGCTGTGCCACAAACCGCATCGACCCAAACCCCTGGTGTACGAAGGGACCGTGTCGTCCCGCCTGTGCAGCCCGTGCCACGACGATACCATCAGCGTACTGGATGAAAAGGGAGGAGCTCATAAGGAGCTTGAATGCGCGGATTGCCACCAGAAACATCCGCCGGATGCCGACGTAATGCCCGAGTGCGGGCAATGCCATTCACGCGACGACTCCCCCCATTATGCCGTGGGTCAATGCGCCGGATGCCACAACCCTCACAGCCCGGCCGATACGCCGATGAGCCGCGGGGAGGAGACTAAACCCGTCTGTCTTTCCTGCCACCCTGAGCCGGGAAAGCAGATGCAAAGCGCTCCCTCCGCGCATGCGGATATGGATTGCGCCGAATGTCATACGCGACACCCTGAATCGGCTTTGTGTACCGACTGCCACGAACCCCATTCCAAGACCATGGAAAACGCGGATTGCATACGGTGCCATAAGCCACACATTCCAAAGGAAGTCTTGTACGCCAATGATACGCCCAGTGATTTCTGCACCGGATGTCATGCGGCCGAAGGCGTCAAACTTGAAAGAACCAGCGCCAAACACAAAGACCTGGCTTGCGTCTATTGTCATAAAGAGCGTCACAGGTCCGTATTTGAGTGCGGTGTGTGTCACGGGGAGCCCCACGATTTCAAACTTCATGCAAAGTATCCGAAATGCGTGACCTGTCACAAGGATGCCCACGCGTTAATGCGATAGCTCGCAGCCGGACCTTGGATGGAACCTATAAAAGAGGATGAGAGAGGGACAATGAAGGCAAAGGGATTGACAACTTTTACCGTCGGGATGTTGTTCCTGATGACATGCGTTTTTGCGGGAACGGCAGTGTCGGGCCAGGAGGAGGGGCCGGAGGTTTACGATCTGAAAGTCCGGCAGCTGACCACGCTTGAATGCGCCCAGTGCCATTATTCGGTTTTTACCGACATCCGCGACCAGGGCGGCGCACACAAGCTCGCCTGCCGGAAGTGCCATGAGGTTTTCCATACCAAAAAGCCGGGCGATGATTCCAGCAAGGCATTGCCGACCTGCGCAACCTGTCATTCCACCGTCCACGAGGGAAAATTTGCCGATTGCAAGCGATGCCATGCCAATGTCCATGCGCCGGTTTTCAGCATCGAGCTGGACAAGATGATTCAGGACTGCATGAATTGCCACCACGTTCAGGCGGGAGAAATCAAGGAAAATGCCAGCGCTCATGCGGAAATGTCCTGCATCGAATGCCATGCCGATAAACATGGATACATTCCGGAGTGCACGGCGTGCCATGATCAGCCGCACGCTCCGTACAAGGACAATGCCGGATGTGCGGGATGCCATCCGGTTCACGCGCCGTTGCGCATTGAGTATTCCGGCGATGTTTCAAGCAGTCTCTGCAGCGGATGCCATTCCGGGGCCGCGATGGATCTATCCGGCAGCGGAAAAGGTCATGCTCCGTTAAACTGTGTGTTCTGTCATGCGGCAAAGCATGGATTCATTCCGACCTGTCAGGACTGTCATGGCAACGGACCGCATGACGAAGAGATGCTCAAGGATTTTGAGGGCTGTCTGGACTGCCACGGCGATGCGCATCGTCTCCAATAGATGATGATTCGCGATTCAAGTCGATTGTCGCAGCATCTCTTTGACTGAAATATTGAACAACCGGGCCGGTTTGGGTTCGGCAAACATGGGGGGAGTCAACAGGCATGAAGAAGTGGATTAAATCCGCATTGGTCGTCTCGGCACTCGCCGCGCTGTCTTATGGGGGATACATCGGATACCTGAGCCTGCAGGACTATTTCTGCTGGAACTGCACGCCGGAAGGTATCTATAATCGCGGTATCCGATTCCTGCAGACCCCTGAGGAAAAATCCGTAGACCATGGGCTCTCTCTGATCGATTCAGCCGCCAGACAAAATTTCGCCGATGCTCAGATATTTCTTGCGGAGGCTTACCTGCAAACCTTTCCTCAGGGCTATGTCGTTCAGCATCCGGAAGATGTCGAGCGGTTGAAGTCCAGGATTCCCATGAATCAGGATCAGGCGGCCTTCTATTATACGGATTTGATCAACAATCCCGCCGTATCTCAGGGTAAGTACAAGGAGATGCAATACAATCTGGCTCAGGTGCTCAAGGCCGGCATTGTAAAGAGGGCCAGATACAACGCCAGGCACTGGCTGTCCCTTGCGGCCCAGCACGGCGAGATGAGGGCCATGCTGGAACTTGCACAGGCCTGCCACAGCGAAGGCGATTATGCGACCGCCCGTCAGTGGTTTTCCAGCGCCTTTAATGCAGGCCGCCAGCCTGGAGCAGCCATCATGATCGGTGATTACTATTTATACGGCAAGGGGGTTGGAAAAGACGCCACCCAGGCCATTCAGTGGTATGAGCAGGCCCAGGGCATTCTTGCCCGGTCCGATGGCCCCGCGATTGACTCCGAGAAGAAGCTGATGGCCGAGAGCGCCGCTTTCAGACTCGACATCGCCAAACGCAAACGCCTGGATCTTTTTAAGGATCAGCAGGCCTCGAAAATCGACTACCGGATCAAGGGAGACCTCGGCACTCTGGCTGTTTACGCGATTCACAAGGATGGCGATCTTCACATCGGCGATGTGGAAAAGAAATACGACCGGTTCTGGGCCATGCCCATGCCATGGCCGGGACAGGCCCCGACTTCCGAACCGATCAAGGCGGCATCTTTGAACGATGGCGTCAATCTGATTTTAGAGCGCTATGCAGTCAACGCATTCGGCAGCAACAAGAAATACCAGTTCATTTTAAAACCCTGAATTAGGCTGTTGTTTTGAATAGCGAATTGAGTTGAAATTCAAGATCCTGACTGCAACGGTTTTTTTTAACACACGGACCGGCGTCGTAACAGCGGACAGAAGGAAGCGATCCCCGACATGCGCCCGGCCCCTTGAAAAATCCCGGAAGAGTGAGAAATCCCGCATCCCGAACACTGTTTTAGCGGATAGGATTGAGATGCTTTTCAAACGGGGAAAATGAGTTCGCACCAACCCCATCGCGAGTGGTGCGACGTTCTTGTTTTATCTCGCGCAAGCTTTGCGGCGTTCATGCTCCTATGAAGCAGAAAGTGGAGAAGTTTATGGAAGCGCCTTGTCTAAGGGTTCTGCTGATTGAAGACGACGAAGACGATTACATCATTACTCGAGAACTTTTGTCTGAAACTGATGGTGTGCGATTTCACCTGGAGTGGGCTTCGACTTATGAAACCGGACTGTCAAAGCTTCTTGGCCAATCCTATGACGTCTGTCTTCTGGATCTCAGGCTTGGCGAGCGCAGTGGGCTGGATCTGTTGCAGGAAGCCAAGGACGCGGGATGCGATATTCCAATTATTCTGCTGACCGGTCAGGGAGACTTTAGAATCGACCTGGAGGCGATGAAAGCCGGCGCCTCAGATTATCTCGAGAAGGAGGAAATTGGCCCACGAATGCTGGAGCGGACGTTACGCTACGCCGTTGAACGGCATCGGCTTCAGCGAAGCTTGAAAACCAGCGAAAATCGCCTTCGGACGATCGTAAAAAACACCCTGGACGGCATTGTAATCACGGATATTGCCGGCGTGGTTCAGTTCGTCAATCCAGCGGCAGAGGCGCTGTTTGCGGGCAACCCGGATTGCCTTCCAGACGGGTATTTTCCTTTTCCCCTGATACCCGGTACATCCACAGAAATTCTGGTCAAAACAGACAATCAATCCTCCGCTATTGCGGAAATGCGGGTGGCCGCCATTGTCTGGGAGGGTCGGAACGCTTATCTGGCATCTTTAAGAGACATTACCGCCCGGAAGCACTCGGAAATGGCGCTTGAGGAATCCAGACGACAGATGACTGAAATTTTCAACTTTCTACCCGACGCCACCTTTGCGATCGATCGTTTCGGCAAGGTAATCGCATGGAACAAGGCGATTGAGGAAATGACCGGCATAGCGGCAAGCGAAATGCTGGGTCGTGGAGACAATGCTTACAGAATACCATTTTACGGACACTCCAAACCCATTCTGATTGATATGGTCCTCAATCCCGATGAGGCGGCTGAAAAGGGGTACCGCATGATCTGCCGTGAAAAAAACATGCTGATCGGAGAAACAATCCATCCGCTGTCGGTCAATGGCAGATCAATCTATCTGTGGGGTAAGGCCGCTCCCATCTATGACGCCAACGGAGAACTGATCGGCGCCATCGAGTCGATCCGGGATGTCACCCAGTACCGGATCTCCCAGGAGGCGCTTCGGGAAAGCGAGGAGCGGTTTTCCACCTTTATGGACTATTTTCCCGGCGCCGCCTTCATGAAAGACACGAGTTCCAAGCTGATTTATGCGAACAAATACTGCCGGGAGATGTTCGGAAAAGAAGCAACTTCGGATGGCAAAAGCCGGGATCTTTTACCGGAATCCGTTATTGAACGGCATCGCGAGGAGGACCTGAAGGCCATCAGCGGTAAAGGCATCAAGATTATGGAAACCCTTCCGGACCGCAACGGCGTTGACCGCGTTTACCGCACCTTCAAGTTTCCCGTGCTCCGGGATGGAAAGCCCGCCTTGCTGGGCGGAATCTCGGTGGAAATCACCGAACAGGTCAATATGCGAAAAGCGCTCGCGGCCAGCGAGGAAAAATTTCGATCCATATTCGCCGAATCTCCCATCGGCCTGATGCTTTTTGACGCCCAGGGCCGGTTTCTCGAGGCCAACCGTTCTGCTTTGAAAATTTTCGGCGTAGCGAGTCCGTCGGCATTCGACTCCTTAAACCTTTTTGATGAATCCTTTTTACCCGCCGAGTCAAAAGAACGTCTGCATCAAGGATACAATGTGCGTTTTGAAGACGTTGAATTTGATTTTGACATGATCCGTCAGAAAGCCTTGTTCGACAGCGTTTACACCGGCATTCGTGATCTCAGCATCATTCTGACGCCCATCGGAAAAAGTTCTTCAGACAGTTTCAACGGCTTCCTGTCGCAAATTCAGGACTTCAGCCGGCGCAAACGGGCCGAAGCCCAGATCCATATCCTGACGCATCGGCTGATCAAGGCACAGGAAAATGAGCGCAAGCGGATTTCCCGGTATCTGCACGACAGCGTGGCGCAGGATCTTTCCAGCCTGAAAATCGGCTGCGACATGATCGGCGACGTGTTTCCGGATACGCCCAAGGAAATCCGATCTAAACTGGCCGAGTTGTCTAATGGCCTGAAGCGTTCGATTCACCTGATTCGCGGCGTTTCCTACGACCTGCATCCTGCGGCGCTCGACAAGCTGGGACTGGTTCGTGCCCTGAATCAGTACTGCCAGGATTTTTCCCAGCAGACCGGAATTACGGTTGACTTTCTCCCGGTCGGCATCAACGGCCTGACTCTGGATTTTGATACGGAGATCAATCTGTACCGGGTGGTTCAGGAAGCTCTCAACAACATCCGCAAACACGCCGAGGCCAAAACGGTTACGGTGAGGATCGTGGCATCGTTTCCCAACCTCATTCTTCGCATCGAAGATGACGGAAACGGCTTTGATGTCACCCGGCGTTTAAATACCGCTCTGAATGAAAAACGCATGGGTCTGAGAAGCATGCAGGAGCGCATCAGTTTGCTCAACGGGAAGTTTCAGATTCAATCACGCCCCAGGCAGGGGACCAAGATTGTGATTGAGGTGCCGTACAGCAATCACTGTATCGTTAAGGAACAATCCGCCGGATGATCGCGGGATATGTGATTTTTCCGCTCCTTCTGATTCTGATACGAAACCCCCCGCAATTGGATCTGATTGAATTCACATGGCAATAAAACGAACCACGATCAAACCCTGGCAGAAGCTTGGCATTTCCAGAAAAGAGTATCTCGCGGCAAAGCCTTGGAAAGAGCATGGCATGAGTCGTGAAAAATTTGAATCCATGATTCTCAGCATGACGCAGAAAATTGTTGCCGACACGCGCCTGAAACAGGAAGCCGATAAGATGGGAGAAAAAATATTCAGCGGCAGTTCTTCAAGGGAAGACCGGAAATAATTTTGTTTTGATGTTATCGGTTGCTTACCCGAAACACAGTGATCCGTATTCAGACTTCGAAAGACATCCAAAGCGGCAAGTCAAAAATTTGATTTGCCGCTTTGGATTCAGTGACTTTCTGCAGGCGCCTTTTTTGTCGCGTCGATCAGTTCGTGAAGGGTGGAGACCGCAAGCCGAAGACAGTGAACCTTGGTCTCCGGAAGCCCTTCCACATAAAGCTGCAAGCCTTCGACCTCAAGATTCCGCGCTTCTTCAAGAGTCATGCCCCGGATCATATCCGCAAGGGCCATGGCAGAAGAGATTGATCCCGGACATCCGTCCACCTCAAAGCGGGCATCGACAATCCGGTCCTGGTCCAGTTTCAGATCCAGAATCAGATGGTCTCCGCAGTCTCCGGAATACTCGAAAGTCAGGTCGGGATCCGGAAGTCTTCCCATAAAGGGCTTGTCAATAAAGTATCGAATGGCCTTGTCTGAATATCCCAGGGCCGAAAGAATTTTTTCGTAACGTTTGGTGCCTTCAAAATCAATAACCAGGTCGTATTCTTCTTCCATTTAAGAGCCTCTTGAGAGATCATGATCAGTGATCGCATAAGTTGATGCCGGTGGTCAGGGAACCGGCCAAAAACTTTTGAACCAGTTTCTCCACCTCCTCCTGCGGAGCGCCCACCAGAACAGTGATGTCATTTTCGGCAAAAATCTCAATAGCTCTTTTTCCCATCCCGCCGGCGATGATGACATTAACGCCGAGTTGTCCCAGCCATCTGGGCAGCACCCCCGGTTCGTGAGGCGGCGGTTGCAGAATCGTTTTGCTGAGTATGGTTTTTTGATCCCTGTCGATTTCCAGAAGGGCAAATTCCTCACAATGACCGAAATGAGCGCTGAGCACTCCCTTTGTCAAGGGTACGGCAATTTTCATATAATCTCCTTGTTTATGCATTATTCTTTGAAAGCGATAACAGGACCGCTTTCCAGAGTGTTCGAATATCCTGAGCCGCGGGCGTATCGGCATATTCAACTACCGCCTGCATCTGTATCTGCGCCCGGGTCACGGCAGGATCATAAGGTATCCGCAAGGAAACGGCCGCGCCGGCACGGGAGGCCTGTTTTTCGATGCGGCTGGCGAGGGATGGATTGATATCCCACTTGTTGACGCTGATCATCAGGGGAATGTCAAAGTGACGCGCCAGCTCAATGACGCGCTCCAGGTCATGAAGCCCGCTGAGCGTGGGCTCCGTCACCGCCAGCACCAGGCTTGCTCCGGAAATGGACGCGATCACCGGACAGCCCATTCCAGGCGGGCCGTCGACCAGGACGAGTTCCCGGCCCTGATCCTGAGCGATCTTTCTGGCCTGCTGGCGAACCAGGCTGACCAGTTTGCCGGAATTTTCCTCGGCTACGCCGAGTCGGGCATGGACCATCGGCCCGAAACGGGTTTTGGAAATAAACCACTGCCCGTTTACAGCGGGTTTGAAAGATACGGCCTGCGCCGGACAAAAATGAGCACACACCCCGCAGCCCTCGCAGGCAATCGGGTCGATGGCAAAAATCGATTTTCCATGCGCCGTTTTCCGATAATGAACCGCATCAAACCGGCAGATTTCATGACAGGTTCCGCAGGCCGTACATTTTTCGGGCATTATTTCCGCCCGATTTCCGCCTGAAAAATTCTGGCTGTGAATGATTTCGGGTTTTAAAATCAGATGGAGATCCGATGCGTCCACATCGCAGTCAGCCAGCACCGGATTTTCAGCCAGGGCGGCAAAGCAGGACAATACTGAAGTTTTTCCGGTTCCGCCCTTGCCGCTGATGACGATGAGTTCTTTCATCTGGACCTTCCTGAATTTAAATCGGCTTCCCGCAACAAGGCATCTTTCAGTGAGGAAAAGAGCGGCCGATATGAGGGGATGCTTTCAACAATTACCTCCCCTCGGGAATACGCTTCGGCAACACGGCGATCGTCTGGCATTTCGGCCAGAATCTTAATCCCTTCCTGACTGCAATAGGAAAAGACCTCTCTGTCGCCCACGTCAGCGCGGTTGACCACCACGACAAAAGGAAGTTCGAGGACGCGAAGCGTGTCAACGGCCAGCTTCAGATCATGAAGGCCGAAAGGCGTGGCGTCGGTGACCAGAACCACCAGCGCGCTGCCCCGGACGGTTTCGACCACCGGACAGGACGTTCCGGGCGGCGAATCCAGAATCACCAGATCAGCTTCAATCGGGACGTTTTTTACCGCCTTGATCAGCGGCGGCGCCATGGGCTCTCCCACGTTGAGCACGCCTTGTATGAAATGAATTGAATCCGCTTTTCCGATATCGATATGACCGATTCCACGCCCGGTTTCGGTGATGGCGTTTTCCGGGCACACCCGCATGCATCCGCCGCATCCATGGCACAGTTCAGGGAAAACCATCACCTCCCTGTCCAGGCAGAGAATGGCATGAAACTCGCAGATGGCCGCACATCGGCCGCAGCCGGTGCATCGATTCAAATCCACGAGTGGAATCCGCTGTTTTACGGAAAGGGTCCCGTTAAACTCGGGTTTTAAAAAAATATGACCGTTGGGCGCTTCCACGTCGCAGTCCACATAGGCGACCGAAAGCGATTCCGATGCGATTCTGCACAGGTTGACGGCGACCAGGGTTTTGCCGGTTCCTCCCTTCCCACTGGCGATCGCTATTTTTATTTTTGACATTCTCAGGCATCCTGACTCATTTTTTTGTTCAGCTGCTTTGCCGCACTTTTGCGCTTGAACCCGCCTGTCATACTCCGCTGGCGCTTTTTTCATCGGCCAGCGTTAATTTGCCGCTTTGATAGGCCTCCAGTGCCTGGCGCACTGTATTGGACGCACCGATATAGATCTGAATACCGGCTGCATTCATGGCCTTATATGCTTTTGGACCCATGATGCCGGAGATGACCACTTTGGCGCCAAGGTCGGATACCGTCTGGGCTGCTTGAATTCCGGCGCCCCTTGCGATATCCATCGCTTTGGAATTGTCAAACGCGGTCCATGTCTGAAGCGAGTCGTCATAGACCATAAACCACGGCGCCCGGCTGAAACGCGGATTGACCGCGCTGTCCGGGGTATTTCCCTGTGAACTGATCAGAATTTTCATGTTTTCGATTCTCCGATTAAGTTAATCTTGTTTTTTTCTTCCGGCAGCCTGCATCATATTTTCGAAAGGTTCCGGACTTGAAACCAGCATTCCATCTGCCAGCCACTGATGAATAACCGATGCAACCTCGCCCCGGTACCCCCAGCACACCCAGATGTTTTCATTGTGCAGGGCGGTCTGAAAACGCGGATGAATTCCGGCGCAAACAACACCCTGTACAGTGTTCTGCGCCAGCCAGGAAATTGTCTGAAAGCTCGACACCGATGCAGGAAGCGGATGCCGATGCAGCGATAAAATTCTGCAGGCGGACGCGTCGAGCTCGGCGAGGTGGAATTCCCTTGCCTGGCCGAATCGCGGCATGACCCGGTTTTCATAACTGGGAACGGCGATCAGAATCCGGCATTGACATGTCGCTGCGCACATATCTGGTTGTTTTACAATATTCATGCCGCATAAAGTATCGGATGATATAACATCCGGAACATATTTATTAAATTGAAGATTAATTTAATTCGAAGATGTTGAATTCAACCTGATTGATGTTGCATTTCATGATGCATCTGCAACACATGGCGGGATGGGGCGAGAACGATGTCCTTGAATCAGGAGGGAATTTGCATTTGTTGCAAAAGCGTTTTATTTGCAACGATACTTGAAACACATGAAGCGTTTTTTCAATCCAATGTCTTCATCCATCGCCACAACGTGGTGCGATGGATCCTCAGGGATCGAGCGGCTAGTGCGCGATTTCCTCCGTATTGTTCCAAAATCTGTTGCAGATCCTTTCTGGAGGGCTTCTGAGCCTCGGCCCGGATCGAGTGCGGGGAGAGGTCGCGGGAAATGGCGGGGAAATCCTTGACGCCGATCATGGCCTCGTGGCTCAGAATGACCGCCCGCTCCACAAGGTTCAGCAATTCCCGCACATTTCCGGGATAGGCGTGATTCAGGAGAAAGCTCAGCGCATCCCTGGAAAATCCGCGGATTTTTTTGCCGTATTTGGCATTGAACCTTTCAAGGGCCAGGTCCAGCAGCAGGGGAATGTCCTCACTTCGAGCGGACAGGGGAGGGATCTTCAAGGCAATGACGTTCAGGCGGAAAAACAGATCCTGCCGGAAATTACCGGCCCGCACCATCTGTTCCAGATCCCGGTGAGTGGCGGCCACAAACCGTACATCGGCTTTTATAGAACGCTTGGCGCCCAGAGGCTGATATTCGTGATTTTCGATCACGCGGAGCAGTTTGACCTGAAGAGCGAGAGGCAAATCTCCGATTTCGTCGAGGAAAAAAGTGCCGCCTTCGGCCATTTCCAGGCGTCCGGGCCGGTCATTCAACGCTCCGGTGTACGCGCCGCGTTTGGCGCCGAAAATCTCCGCCTCCAGCAGCGGCTCGGGAAGGGCGCCGCAGTTGACCACCACCAGCGGCTTGTCTTTTCTGGGACTTAGATTGTGAATGGCCCGGGCAAACAATTCCTTGCCGGTGCCGCTGTCGCCCTGAATCAGGACCGCAACGTCGCTGGCCGCGACATCCGGCAGTATGTCGAAAAGCTTGCGCATGGCCGGATTGCGGCTGACCAGGTTATGGAAGGTATATTTTTGTTCCATCTCCCGCGTCAGGGCGCGAAGTTGAGAAAGGTCCCGAAAGGTTTCCACGCCGCCGGCCGTCCGTCCGTCCGCATCGCGCAATGCCGACGCATTGACCGATATGGGAATTTCACGGTTCCGTCGATCCAGCACATTCACTTCCCGGTTGGTCACATCCCGACCGGTCTTCAGGGCTTCCTGAACCGGGCAGGCGGAAAAGCATACATCGGTGCGGAATATTTCACAACAGCGCTGACCCATGGCCTCGTTCCTTGAAAAACCGGTGATTTCTTCGGCGGCCCGGTTGAACGAGGTGATGCGCATGCTTTCGTCAACGGTGAATACGCCGTCGGCCACACTGTCCAGAATGGTGGCAATATGAGCCACATGTTTGCCGGTTTGATCGTTCATGATTACAGCTTGAATGTGATGAGCACCTCGTCGCTTTCCACGGTCTGTCCGGGCTGAACCAGAATATTCTCGACCATCCCGTCGCAGGGCGCGGCAATGCCGCTTTCCATTTTCATGGATTCCATGCGAAGCACCTCGTCTCCCCGGTGAACGACGTCTCCCTTTTTCACGCAGACCGCCGTCACAAGCCCGGGCATGGGGCATTTCAATACGTTGTCGGCCGCTGCTTTCTTGTCGCGGAGCATGTAATGGCTCAGCCGCCATTCCCGTAAAGTGTAAATCTCGACCGTACGTACGGTTCCCCGGAAAAACGTCATGATGTGGGCATCCTGATAGCGAAGGCGGAACATGTGGGATTTACCGTCAATATTGAGTTTCAGGCGCCTTCGGAAAAACTCGAAATCCGGAACTGTTACCTCGTAGCTTTTCCGGTTGATTCTGATCCGCCAGTGTCGGGGTTCGTCTGTTTTCAGAAGTTTGACCTCAAATACGTTTTTTTCGCCACGAACGATATAAACATGCTCTTTCTTAGGCACCTGAGTCCTGCCCACAATCGGACTCATGGATTTAAGCGAATCGCGCATCAGACGCTGACGGTTGTGAAAAACCAGGACGGCGGCCATTGCCATGTAGTGAAGGGTTTCGGTCGATGGCGGAATCTTGCTGCGGCCATTTTCGAAATGCTCGTCTATGAAATTCGTGGAAAGTTCTCCACGGATAAAGGCCGAATGGTTGAGAACGGAATTGACGAAGTCCACGTTGGTCGTCAATCCCACAATATGAAAGCCGTTCAGGCCCCGTACCAGCGTGTCGACGGCCTCGTTCCGGTTGTTTCCCCAGGCGATCACCTTGGCCAGAAGAGAATCGTAGTATATGGTCACTACACTGCCGGGCGTAACCCCGCTGTCGATCCGAACGTTTCGAACCCGGGGTTCGGAATACCGGCTGATGATGCCGGTGGTCGGCAAAAAATTCCGGAAAGGATCCTCAGCGCAGATGCGAGCCTCGATAGCCCATCCCTTGATCCGCACGTCCTCCTGTTTGAGGGGAAGTACTTCTCCGGCGGCAATGCGAAGCTGCAGCTCCACCAGATCCAGAGATGTAACCATTTCGGTGACCGGGTGCTCCACCTGAAGCCGGGTGTTCATTTCAAGGAAATAACAGTTTTTGTCCGCATCCAGAATAAATTCCACTGTGCCTGCATTGACAAAACCGGCTTCCTTGGCCAGAAGGCAGGCAATTTCGCCCATTTTTCGACGCTGGACCTCATCCAGAACCACGGAGGGGGTTTCTTCCACCAGCTTCTGATAGCGGCGCTGCACGGAGCATTCCCGCTCTCCTAAATGAATCACATTGCCGAAGCTGTCGGCCATAATCTGGAATTCAATATGACGGGGACGTTCGATAAAACGCTCTAAAAACAGGCGGTCATCGGCAAACCCCTTCCTGGCCTCTTCCCGGCAGGCGGAAAATGCCGAAGCCAGATCCTCTTCTTTCCGGACGATGCGCATTCCACGTCCGCCTCCGCCCGCAGCGGGTTTCAGCAGAATGGGAAAGCCGATCTTTTCGGCGATTTGTTTTGCGTATTCAACGTCTTCCAGGGGTTCGGCATGGCCCGGCACCACCGGAACGCCTGCCTTGATCGCCAGGTGCTTGGCCTGCACCTTGTCTCCCAGCCGGGCGATCGCCTCGGCAGGGGGGCCGATAAAGCTCAAGCCGGCATCAGCCACCCGTTTTGCAAACTCGGCGTTTTCGGACAAAAAACCATACCCCGGGTGAATGGCCTGACATTTTCGGGAAAGGGCGGCCGCCAGAATCTTCTTTTGATTCAAAAAGGATTCCTGGGCCCGGGCCGCGCCGATAAACACGGTTTCATCCGCTTCTTCCACATACGGCGATCTAGAATCCACCTCGGAGAACACGGCCACCGTGCTGATCCCCATGCGTCTGCAGGTTCGAATGATGCGAAGGGCGATTTCAGATCGATTGGCAATCAGAACCTTGTCAAACATGTCGTCACCTCACAGGGGAATGTTTCCGTGTTTGCGTTCGGGTTTAAGGGATTTTTTGGTTTCCAGGACCTGAAGACTTCGAATGAGACGGCCGCGGGTGTTTCTTGGAAAGACAACGTCATCGATATATCCCTTTTTGGCTGCGATAAAAGGGTTGCAGAAGGTCTGACGGTAGGATTCCTCCTTTTCCCTGAGCACGGCCGAAGGATCGGATGCCTCCTGAACTTCCCTGCGGAAAATCACCTCCGCCGCTCCCCTCGGACCCAGAACCGCAATTTCGGCCGTCGGCCATGCATAGTTGATGTCCGCGCCGATATGCTTGGAGTTCATCACGATGTAGGCGCCGCCGTAAGCTTTTCGGACAATGACGGTAATCCGGGGAACAGTGGCTTCGATAAACGCATAGAGCAGCTTGGCGCCGTGGCGGATGATGCCGCCGTGTTCCTGCTGCGGTCCGGGCATGAATCCGGGAACGTCCACCAGGCATATAATCGGAATGTTGAAGGTATCGCAGAATCGTACAAACCGAGCACCCTTGACCGACGCGTCGTTGTCCAGAACGCCGGCCAGAACCGCGGGCTGGTTGGCGATCAGGCCGATCGTCTCGCCGCCCAGCCGTCCGAAGCCGACGATTATGTTGCGGGCGAAGGAGGAATGCACTTCCATGAATTCGGCGCCGTCCAGTATGCTGTGAACCAGAACTTTCATATCGTAAGGTTGATTGGGGTTTGCCGGAACCAGATAATCCAGAACCGGATCGGTTCGGTCCACCGGGTCCCGAAGATCCAGAATAGGCGGCTTGTGGCGGTTGTTGGAGGGAAGATAATTGATCAGCCTTCGAATTTCTCGAAGACACAGAATGTCGTTGGGCATCACGAAATGCGCCACCCCGCTTTTTTCAGCATGCATTCGGGGGCCGCCAAGGTCTTCAAAGCTGATGTCCTGATGAATGATGGTCTTGACCACGTTGGGTCCGGTGACGAACATATACGAGGTGTGGTCCACCATGAAGGTGAAATCCGTCATGGACGGGCTGTACACCGCTCCGCCGGCGCAGGGTCCCATGATGCAGGAAATCTGAGGTATCACGCCGCTGGCCATGACGTTGCGGTTGAAAATCTGACCGTACGATGCCAGGGCATCCACGCCTTCCTGAATTCTTGCGCCGCCCGAGTCGTTGAGGCCGATTACCGGCGCTCCCACGCGGACGGCATGATCCATGACCTTGCAGATCTTCTCGGAATGAGCCTCACCCAGAGAGCCGCCCAGCACGGTAAAGTCCTGGCTGAAGATAAAGACCTCTCTGCCGTCGATGGTCCCATGTCCGGTGATGACGCCGTCTGTCAGGTAGGACTTGTCATCCCCCAGATGCCCGCCCCGGCCGGATTTCAGCGTATCGAATTCTTCAAACGAACCCTCATCCAGCAGCACGTCAACCCGCTCGCGCGCGGTAAGTTTTCCCTTGGTATGCTGTTCCTTAATTCGACCGGTTCCGCCGCCCAGAAACGCCTCATCACGCATGTTCTGCAATCGTATCAGGTTTTCCTGAGTAGCCCAGAGCGGGGATTTTTCATCTTCGGCGATATCGTCCGAATTGGCCGTATTACGGACGCTTGGATCTGGCGACACTCGTTTTTCTTTTTCCATCACAGGCTCTCCAATAAGGGGCTTTAGACTCGCTGGTTCGATATGCATCATCTGCCTTTTGGGGTCTGAGAAACGCCGAGGCAGGCCGGAATTGAATCCGTAATCGATGCAATACGGCATTCTTTATGAATCCGATTTAAAATTTGTACTATTCTACCGTGCTTGTCAACAAGGGCATGGGGTTTTTCTTCAGTACCCGTAGATGAAATCCACAAATTCAATAAACATGAAAAAAGGAATTCATGACTTTTTTCTTACCGATTTCGAATCCCGTCCACGGGATTGAGCCGGGAGGCCCGAATGGCGGGATAAAGCGAGGCCAGCAGACAGATCAGGAAAGCCGCGCCCGCAATGGACAGCACGTCGAGAGTTTCGATGCGAACGGGCAGGGTGGAAAAGAAGTACACGTCCTTGGGAAGCTCCACGAACTGGTATCGGCCGAGCGCCTCGCAGAGCACGAAACCCAGCACTATTCCTAGACCGGTTCCCAGCGCACCGATCGCCATTCCCTTGAGCATGAATATTTTTCGAATGCTTCGGTTAGACGCGCCCATGGCTTTGAGAATGGAAATATCCCGGGTCTTTTCAATCACCGACATGATCAGGGCGCTGGTGATGCTGAATCCGGCCACCAGTATGATCAGTGAGAATATGACGAACATGACGGCTTTCTGAATCTTCAGAGAGGTGAAGATGTTGCGGTTGCGCTGCATCCAGTCGACCGTCCAGTAGGGGAATCCGTTGGCAGCGTCGATTCGCTCGGAGACAGCATCGGCGTTGTAAACATCGTCAACCTGTATCTCGATGCCGGTAACCGCCTCGCCCATTCCCAAAATCTTCTGGGCCGTCTCCAGAGATACATAGCCGAATGTGCTGTCATATTCGTACATGCCGGTATCAACGGTGTCGCGAACTTCCAGTCGCCGGATCGTCGGAAGGCGGGAAGCGGACGACATGCCCGAAGGAGTGATCAGATCCACGAGCTGCCCGGTTCCGACGCCGAGTTTTTCGGCAAGCTCCTTTCCAAGCACAATGCCTGGAATATTGCCGGTTCCGGCTTCACGTCCGCCCGGCGTTGAATTCAGAGATTTCAGCGCTGTTTTATAAATCAGAATGTCGGAAGATTCCGGAAGAATGCCTTTGAGAACCGCCCCCTCAATGCCGGACGCCGACCGGAGCATCACCTGGGCGTAGGCAAAAGGGGCTGCATTTTTGACCCCATCCATTTTACGGATGGTTTCGATGACGGGCCTGTAGTCGGAAAAAGCGCCTCCGTGGCGCATCATCAGCACATGGGGTTGAATGCCCAGTATTCGGGCCCTGAGCTCAAAATCCGATCCGGTCATCACGGCAATCACCGCAATCAGGGTCATCACGCCCACGGTCACTCCGGCGATCGACAGAAAATTGATCAGAGAGATGAATACCTGTTTGTGTTTTGCCCGAAGATAACGGCCTGCGATAAAAGTTTCAAACGACATTGTCGGTTATCTTCTATGAGCCGGGTTCATCATCGGATGTTTTTGAGGGACTCACATCCTGGCTGCCCGCAGCACCCTGGGCCGGGTTTACGCGCCGCATCGAATGAAACTGTGCCACTGCCTTGACAATAAAATAGATTCCCAGAAAAATGCCGCCAAAGGCTATCATTGCGCCCGCGTCTTCCATGATGCTTCCTTGCTTTGTCGAGGAGTTCTCTTCCCGCTGTCGAAATTTCGTTTATTTTCTATTATCAGAATTTCGAGCGTTCGGCCACAAAGGATTTCGACCATCCGATGAAACAGGTCAACGCAAAACATGCGATACATGGAAGCAAGGGAAAAGGTTGTACACTGTGGCTTCGAATCGTTCAGACGGTCACGATTTTTCCGGCCGAAAGCAGGGTCTCGCTGATATCGTACATATTGGAAATCATCCCTGCCTCCAGGTCGTTCATCAGTCCGAAAAAATTCAGGCAGGTTCCGCACACGAGTATTTTGATCCCTGTTTCCTGAAGATGCTTCAAATCATCAACCACATCCGATCCTTTTACGCAGAGCTTGACGCCCGTGTTGAAGAAAATCATGACGTCGGGAGAAGGACGGACCTCGCCCAGGGTGTGGAGAAAGCTTTTGATCAAAACGTAGCCCAGCTCATCATTGCCTCTTCCCATTCGGTTCTCCTGAATGGTGACGACCAGAGGGCCTGTTTTCCGATCCGCATCTCCGACCGGGTCGTCTATGCCGGCCGGGCTCTCAGCTTCTTTGACTTTCGAGTCGTCTGAAAAAATAGAGATATAGATTCCATCCGGCTTTTCTTCAACCTTGAGCTCACATCCCTTGCTTTTCGCCAGACGGCATACATTCTCTCTGGCCGCGGGATTATCGACGATCACGATGATATGCTCATCCGTATCAAGCGCCATTTTCGTCATGATGACCGGTTGGGGGCAGGCAAGTCCTCTTGTATCCACTGTATTCGACATGGTTGTCTCCTTATGATTAAATTTAACAACAATTCGATTGCTTCGAGTTGATCAAACAGTATCCTTGGCTACGATTATTGCCGGAGCATCTGAATTTCCCGAATTTTTCTGAGCCGTGCCGGAATATCCCAATGTTTCAGAAGCGCGCTGACCGCCTGCGGAACCAGGTGCTCCCAGGGTTCTCCCATGAGCATCCGGTTTCGGACATCGCTGCCGCTGATGCCCTTTTCCGCTATCGGCACATTCCGCAGGACATGGGTCTTAAGCCCCAGAGACTGAAAGTAGCCAAGTTTTCGTCTTCCCCATTCATCGTAAATCGACAGATAAAAAACGGCGTCCATGGGAACATAATATTGATACAGTTCCGGCAGACTGATCGGCAGCGGCACCACGGAGAATTCATCAGGATTCAGACCGGATTCGGCCAGTGTCGATCGAATGAGAATATACCGTTCGTAATAGGTTAATGGATTGGCCAGAGGGCCGCTTCTTTTTAAATCCGAATCCTCATTGCGGGTCAGCAGAGGATCGGGGTTGGTGATGCCCACGACGAGATGCCGGCAAAGCCTCTTGCCGGCCAGAAGGTATCTCACATGGTCGTTGTGAACCACCTGAAACCGTCCGTGAATCACGCCGGTTTCATTTTCTGGCACCGTGTTTGTCATTTCCTGTCCTGTTCGATTTTGAACGGCTCATAATGGCCGGGCCAGAACGGCTGATCATTCGGCGTGTCCATAATGCCGTGGAGTTTTGCCCGTTCCAGGTGATTGAGAATCAGGTAGGTGAATTCCTTTCCCCGAAGACACCCCAGGGCACCGTTCGCGGCGCTGATTTCGTCGAATCTGTTCACACGGTCCCGCCGTATGCCCCGGCCGAAAAAAGTCAGCGGCACCGTCTCGCCCGAGTGAATCAGCGGTTCCTCGCTTGGCGTGCAATGATCGGCCGTAGCCACGATCAGCACCTCGGGATCATTCATCAGCGGTTCGATTGCCTCTCCGATACCCCTGTCCAGGGATTCGATGACCCGTTTTTTTTCCACCGGATCCTTTTTGTGCGCCGCCTCGTCCGGCGCCTTGGTATGAACGTGTATAAAGTCATAGGTTTTCAGGGCCTTGCGGGCAATGGCCAGACGCCGGGCAATATCTTTGCCCGGATCTTGCGTATCTGCCGCCTTTATGCAATCCAGGCCGATATATGCGGAAAGGCCCCAGTAGACGAATGAAGATGCGATGGAAAGTCCGCGAAGACCGTACTTCCGGGCAAAAGGAACCACTGTTTTCAAACGGCCGGCGCGTTGTGTGGCAATCGCGTTGACAGGGGGCAGTCCTTTTTTAGCTCGAAGTTTATTCACCGGATGGTTCTTCAACTTCCTGTAGCTGTAAACCAGATAACTCTTTAAAGCCCTGGCCGTATTGCAGGAAGCGGCATCCTGGCGGTAATCCGTCCATGGTTTGATTTCCACAAGCGGGGCGCCTTTTCTGATGGAATCCGAATCGGTCACAAAGGGTGCCACATTTCCCTGAAGCATGATGATTCCGTCCATTTTTTTTGTTCGAATAAAACGGACGTTCACGCCGCCTTCTTCATATGCTTCCACTGCCTTAAACAGCGCAACGATCTCATCCTCGGAGGCAACCGGTCGATCCTTTACCAGAACGAGGGACCCTTTCGACTCGCGCACGCTGACGAAATGGGCAAGCACGGCAACATCCTCAGGATTCAGATCGATTCCGGCACCTAAAGCCTCCAGAGCGCCCCGGCCGGGAAATTCGTCTTTTTCGTAGCCAAACATCGCGAAATGGGCATTTTCACTGGGCAGGGCCTGACCCACCAGGGAAGCGTGGTAAAGACCGCTGGCGCCCATTTCCGCCAGATAATCCAGGGCAGGGGTTCGGGCCGCCTGCAGCGGGGTCTGATGCAGAAGCTGTTCATAGCTGCGGTCGCCCAGACCATCCAGAAGAATCAGAACGCATTTGCTTGGCATATATTTCCGGCATCCTTTGTCCGAAATAGGAATCTGTCCGACAGAAAGCGCCGCTGTCTATCGGCAAGCGGAGTTATTTTAAAATTTCGCAAAACACCGCTTTCAGCCCGTACGGCGAGGGGGAATATAGCATAAAACCTTTAAGGATAAAAACACTTATTCGCTTCGATATCTATCTTTTTGATTCTTTTTTTTGTGCCAATGTACTTAACACTTTAATTAATAGTTTTTAAAAATGAGTTATCTTTAATGCATTATAATTAACAATTTGACACATTGATAAAAATATGAGGATACCGGCTACGTTATAATCGGTCCATCTTAAAGGAAACATGTATGCAAATAATACGGCGTCAAAGCTCTAACCCGAGAAAGGAGAAAGTTTGAATGAAACGCAGCAGTGTTTTTATAGTTCTGGGTCTTTTGGCCTTGGCGGCAATATTTATGCTTCCCGGTTGCAGCAGCTCCTCGGACAGCAAGGAAACGGTGGTGACTCTTGATCCCGCGTCAACGGAATACCCCAATGCCGGACTTCTCGTATCCGCGGATTCCGTCGAGGACAACCTGAACAACTCCGATCTGCTGGTCATCGATGCGCGGGGCAAAGCCGCATACGACGAGGGACACATACCAGGCGCCATCAACCTGATACACAACGACTTCTGGACCTGGGGCTCCGGCCTGAAACCCGTGGAAGAGCTGGAAGCTCTTCTCGGCGAGGCGGGTTTGACCCGGGATATGACCGTCGTCGTCTACGACAACACCACGGCGGCCTGGGGTGCTGCGGGGCGCATCTTCTGGATGCTCGAATACCTCGGGTGCACGGATGTCCACATTCTCAACGGAGGGTGGGACAAATGGGTCGCTGACGGAAGACCTACGGAAACAAAAACCAACGCCCTGACCCAGGCAACCTTCAAGGCGGCGGTCAACAACTCCGTGAGGGCCACCAAGGAATCCATTCTGGCCAAAATGCAAAACAACAATTTCGTTCTCATCGACGCCCGGACGGATGAAGAATACAACGGCTGGCAGCTTTATGGAGAAGCCCGGGGCGGCCATATTCCCGGCGCGGTCCAGATTCCCTACGCCCGGTTCTTTAACGCAGACAAGACCGTTCTGGCCTATGCGGATCTCAAGACCCTGCTTGAAGCGCGCGGCGTCACTGCCGACAAGGATGTCGCCTCCAACTGCACGGTCGGCATTCGAAGCGGATTTGTCTACTTTACCCTGAGGCTGATGGGCTACCCCATCGCAGCCAACTATGACGCATCCATTATCGAGTGGGCCGCCGCGGATGAAACCGCGTATCCGATGGACAAGATGGCGCATTTTGAGGCCCTGGTATCTCCGCAATGGGTTAATGATCTGATCGAAGGCAACAATCCTGCAACATATCCCGGCAACGGATACGTGATTGTCTTTACATCATGGTGGCCCCGATGGGAGACAAATGAGATATCTACTACCGGGGCAGGAACCCCCTTCTCCTCAGTCGGGCACATTCCCGGCGCTATATTCCTGGATACTTATTCAGTCGAGACCGGTCCGAATTCAGAATTTGGAGATGGTTATCAGAGTCCGAGCGAATCATATGTCAAGGAACTTTCTGCTTTGCAGACATTTTTTGCCGGAATGGGAATCACCAAGGATAAAACAGTCATCGTTTACGCGAATGATGATATTTCCATGATGACAGCAGGGCGCATTGCCTGGGCATTATTATATGCAGGGGTCGACGACGTGCGTATTCTGAACGGGGGCTATCAAGCATGGACGGCGGCGGGATTTGCAGTCGAAACCGGAGAAACTTCATGGTCCCCCGTGGCAAGTTTTGGCGTATCTTCGGGCAACACTGAGTATATAGCTACCACTGAAGATCTTCAGGATGTTATTGACGGCATCGACACTGGTTCAATTATCGTCGATGACCGTGAGTGGGATGAATACACCGGCGCGTCTAATTCATACTATTGGTGGTTTGAAGAATACGGCCGTATCCCTACAGCAAAATGGATAGGCGACTGGGTTGACATTGTAAGTGAGGATCATCAGTCTTTTATACCCTTTGCAGATGCAGAGTATGATTGGAAGCAAAAAGGATTTACGCCTAGCAAAAAAATGTATTTTTATTGCGGCGGAGGTGCGAGGTCGGCCATGTATACCTTTTATGCATATATGATGGGATGGCCTGCAGCAAACTATGAAGGCGGATGGTTCCTGTGGTCAACTAATGATGATAATGACAGGGAGACCGGAGTGCCAGAATAACCGGAGGAGTCAGATGGTTAAAAGAATACACTCCAATATGCAGAAGCTCGACAGGGATAATGCATCGAGTGGTCTTGTGATAATATGGAAAAGTTAAGATCTTTCCGTACAGTTTGAGTTCCGCAGGAGCCATCCCCGGCCCAATAAAGAGGCCGCTGTTTTGGCACAGCAACCGGCTTCATAACAGAGATAGGAATTAAGTAAAATGAAAGGATGAAATTCGTATGAAACGCAGCAGTGTTTTTATAGTTCTGGGCCTTTTGGCCTTGGCGGCAATATTTCTGCTTCCCGGTTGCAGCAGCTCCTCGGACAGCAAGGAAACGGTGGTGACTCTTGATCCCGCGTCAACGGAATACCCCAATGCCGGACTTCTCGTATCCGCGGATTCCGTCGAGGACAACCTGAACAACTCCGATCTGCTGGTCATCGATGCGCGGGGCAAAGCCGCATACGACCAGGGACACATACCGGGGGCCATCAGCCTGATACACAACGACTTCTGGACCTGGGGATCCGGCCTGAAACCCGTGGAAGAGCTGGAGGTTCTTCTCGGCGAGGCGGGTTTGACCCGGGATATGACCGTCGTCGTCTACGACAACACCACGGCGGCCTGGGGTGCTGCGGGGCGCATCTTCTGGATGCTCGAATACCTCGGGTGCACGGATGTCCACATTCTCAACGGAGGGTGGGACAAATGGGTCGCTGACGGAAGACCTACGGAAACAAAAACCAACGCCCTGACCCAGGCAACCTTCAAGGCGGCGGTCAACAACTCCGTGAGGGCCACCAAGGAATCCATTCTGGCCAAAATGCAAAACAACAATTTCGTTCTCATCGACGCCCGGACGGATGAAGAATACAACGGCTGGCAGCTTTATGGAGAAGCCCGGGGCGGCCATATTCCCGGCGCGGTCCAGATTCCCTACGCCCGGTTCTTTAACGCAGACAAGACCGTTCTGGCCTATGCGGATCTCAAGACCCTGCTTGAAGCGCGCGGCGTCACTGCCGACAAGGATGTCGCCTCCAACTGCACGGTCGGCATTCGAAGCGGATTTGTCTACTTTACCCTGAGGCTGATGGGCTACCCCATCGCAGCCAACTATGACGCATCCATTATCGAGTGGGCCGCCGCGGATGAAACCACGTATCCGATGGACAAGATGGCCAATTATCAGGCTCTGGTGTATCCGGGATGGGTGGACGAGCTTATCAAGGGGAATAACCCGCCGACCTATCCGGGGAACGGGTTTGTCATTCTTTATACTTCGTATGAGCCCCGATACAGTGAAAACCGGACGGATTATGTTGGAAGCCATTATGAAAACGGTCACATTCCGGGTTCGATTTTCATGGACACATACAGTATCGAAAACGGCCCGAATTCAGAGTACGGAGACGGATATGAATTTCCCGAGGAAGGCAATGTCAAACCCATTGCCGAGTTACAGCAGTTTTTCGGCGAACTGGGCATTTCCAAAGACAAGACCGTCGTGGTTTACGCGGATGACGATATTTCCATGATGACCGCCGGACGCACGGCCTGGGCATTGCTTCTTGCCGGAGTGAACGATGTGCGCATCCTCAATGGAAGCTATGCCGCCTGGGTTGCATATGGCGGAGACATCGAAACCACGCCGCACACCCTGCCTGCCGCTAATTTTGGCGGCGGAGAAGGCAATGCTCAATTCCTCGCCACCATGGAGGATCTGCATGACGTGATCGGCGGCGTCAATACCGACGCAATCATCGTGGACGATCGGGAATGGGCGGAATTCGTCGGATCATCAAATTCCTACTATCACTATTTCCATGAATACGGCCGCATTCCTACAGCCCGATGGATCGGGGACTGGGTTGAACTGGTCAGAGACGATACGCAATCGCTGCGAACCTATACGGAGGTTGAAAAGAACTGGATCGCTTCGGGGTTTTCACCGGATAAAACCATGTATTTCTATTGCGGTACGGGCTGGCGATCCGGTCTGTATACTTTTTATGCCTATCTGATGGGATGGCAGGCCGCAAACTTTGATGGAGGCTGGTTCCAGTGGTCCTATTACGACAATCCAAGGGAGACCGGCAATACCGACAAGTTGGTCAGCGCGGCCTGGTTAAAGCAAATGACGGATAACAACAATGGCGGCAAGCCTTATGTGATCGTCGAAACCGGCTGGGGCCCGGCTGATGCTCCATACTACAACGGTCATATCCCGAGAGCAATCTGGGTAAACACCGACGAGATCGAATACGACTGTTTCAACGCCCGCAACGCCTGGCCCGTGGAAGCGGGCGAACCGGCCTGCTGGGATCGCAGCACAACGGAAGAAGAGGACGCCGCCAAGGGGCTTGGTCCGAATGATGCCCTGCCGCGGAACTGGTGGAATATCTATCCGGACGAGTATCTGCTTCCGGCCATTGCCTACATGGGCATCAACAAAGATGCCACGGTCGTCGTTTATGGCGATGACGCAACCGCCGCCGCACGTCTGTTCTGGACTCTTATGTACGCCGGCGTCAGCGACGTCCGCTTTTTAGACGGAGGCAAGAATGCCTGGACATCCGCCGGATATGAACTGGAAACAACCACCAATCTCCGGTCGCCGGCGGCATTCTTTGACCCGGATGATCCCGGCCGAATCACGGCCATTCATCCCGAATACAAGGTGGACATTCCCTATGTGCGCGATGTTGTCAACGGCGTTGAAACCGATGCACTGATTGTTGACATCCGTTCCTGGGATGAATATACCGGTGCGACAGCTCCGTACAGCTATATTCCCACCAGCGGCCGCATTCCCGGCGCAGTCTGGGGCAAGGCAGGTTCAGGCCCGTGGACCATGGAAGACTATGTCAACGACGACGGCACTCTGAAATCATCCGCTGAGATTTACATCTACTGGAATTCTCACGGCATCACCACCGACAAGCACCTGAGCTTTTACTGCGGGACGGCCTGGCGCTCCAGTTTGGCCTGGTTTTATGCATACATGATCGGTTATCCGGAAATCAGCAATTTCGACAGTTCCTGGTTCGAATGGAGCATGGGTAATGGATCCGCCTATAACGGAGATTATCCGGTCGAAAATCCCATCCTGGATGAGAATCCGGATCTGCCCTGAATTTGTGCATAATAATTCAAACAAAAGGCCGCCTTTTCAGGCGGCCTTTTGTTTGAAATCGATTCTCAACGCGCTTTAATTTCTGCGCCGGAACGCACTCTATTCTTCAGAAAATGTATTTTTCCGCAGGACCATTATTATTGCTATTAAGCCCGCCTGTAAAGAAACCATAATTGATCGCTTATCTCAATAATTGATTATTTTTATATTCTTATTATCAATTTGACTTATTTATAAAATTGTGAAGATACCGCTATCTTTAAGCCAGTGCGTCATTACGGGAACAGACGCGCTAACCGTTCATTTGAAGATTCCAACCCATGAAAGGAGAGAAAATACAAATCAAATATATGAAAATCAGGCACGAAAACAGTACGACATAAACGTTCAAAAGCGTGAAAGGGAAAAATTCGAATGAAACGCAACGGACTACTTATCATCCTGTCGTTTCTGGCGTTGGCGGCCGCATGCTTAATTTCGGGCTGCGGCAGTTCCGTGGACAACAAAGGATCATCAAGCTCAGCATCGATTCTTGTTCCATCTTCCACGGAATATCCCAATGCCGACCTCCTCGTATGGGCAGGTTCCGTCGAGGACAACCTGAGCAACCCCGATCTGCTGGTTATCGACGCGCGGGGTAAAGCCGCATACGACCAGGGACACATACCAGGCGCCATCAACCTGATACACAACGACTTCTGGACCTGGGGTTCCGGCCTGAAACCCGTGGAAGAGCTGGAAGCTCTTCTCGGCGAGGCGGGTTTGACCCGGGATATGACCGTCGTTGTCTACGACAACACCACGGCGGCCTGGGGCGCTGCGGGGCGCATCTTCTGGATGCTTGAATACCTCGGATGCAACGACGTCCACATCCTCAACGGCGGCTGGGACAAATGGATCGCCGACGGGAGACCAACAGAAACAAGAACCAACGCCCTGATCAAGGCGACCTTTACAGCATCGGTCAAGGACGCCGTGCGGGCTACCAAGGAATCCATTCTGGCCAAGGAGCAGAGCAGCGATTTTGTTCTCATCGACGCCCGGACGGATGAAGAATACAACGGCTGGCAGATCTACGGAGAAGCGCGGGGCGGTCATATTCCCGGAGCGGTCCAGATTCCCTATGCCTGGTTTTTTAACAGCGATAAAACCGTTCTGTCCTATGCGGATCTCAAGACCCTGCTTGAAACCCGTGGCGTCACTGCCGACAAGGAAGTCGCCTCCAACTGCACGGTCGGCATCCGCAGCGGATTTGTCTATTTTGCCCTGAGGCTGATGGGCTATCCCAGCGCGGCCAATTACGACGCCTCCATTATCGAGTGGGCCGCCGCGGATGAAACCGCGTATCCGATGGACAAGATGGCCAACTATCACATGCTGGTGTATCCGGGATGGATTGAGGAACTCATTGCGGGCGGCACGCCGCCGACATTCGAGAGTGAAAGATATGTAATCTTGGAAACGGAAAGCACAAGTCCTAACCTTAAATACAACACGGGCCACATACCAGGTGCCATACACGTCGGCACCCGTGAACTAACTTGTGGCGCTGATGTATACACTTGTCCGGCTGAAGCAAATTTACCGCCGGATCCCCAGCTTCAAACACTGATCGAAGAGTTGGGGATCACTCGTGACACAACGGTGGTTGTGTATGGCTACGGCTCATCATCAAACTATTTCAGGGTTGCATGGGCTTTGATGTATGCCGGTGTCGAGGATGTGCGCGTTCTCAACGGCGGATACGAGGCGTGGTCGGCAAGCGGCGGCGGCGTGGAAACCACGCCGAACATACCGATTCCCATTGCTGATTTCGGCGCCGTCGTTCCGGTTCATCCGGAATATCTGGCTACTACCGCGGAAATCCAGGAAATGTTGTCTGACCCGCATTCTGTAGTTGTGGACATACGCAGCTGGGAAGAACATACCGGCGAAGATGGTGGTACCCACTACAACTTCTTTACGGCAGCAGGCCACATTCCAGGCGATGTGTACGCGGAGAATAGCGGCTGGTATTTCGACGCCGACAAGACGCTGCGGAGCTATCCCGAAGTGGAACAGATGTGGCAGGATAGGGGAATTACTTCTGACAAAATGCTGGCCTTTTACTGAGGGACGGCATGGAGGACCAGTATGGTCTTCTTTTTTGCGTACTCCATGGGCTACCCTGAAATCAAAAACTACGATGGAAGCTGGTACGAGTGGACCTGGGATCCGGATCGACCCAGAGTTCTTGGCGCTGAATAATTCAGGATTATCCTGTCGTCATTACAAGAAATAATGAGGTTTACTACCTACAGGAGGGCAACCATAACGGTCGCCCTCCTGGCTACCACATTGAAAGGTCCCTTATGAAAAATCTTGTTCTGTCAACAATCGTTGTCATCCTGCTGGTAACGGTATCCGCCGCGACCTGCTTTTCCGGCGCCTGGACTCAAAAGAAGGGCGGATTCTACGAACAGGTTTCCTTCAATTATTATTATTCGAGCGACACTTTCGATCCGGACGGAGACCGCGAGAGCACGCCCAACAACGGGGAATTCACCGATTACAACGTTTCCAACTACTTTGAGTACGGGTTGCTCGACAACCTGACCCTGATCAACTCGCTGACCTACAAATGGCTGGAAAACGACAACGACGCGTTTACCTCGGAAGCGTACGGCATCGGCGACATTGACCTCGGGTTGCGGTACAAATTGCTGGACAGCGACCGGATCGGCATCATTTCCACGCAACTGCTTTTCAAGATTCCCGGGCCGTATGACGAAGACGACGACCTGCCCCTGGGCAACGATCAGCTCGATACGGAAATCCGGCTGCTTTACGGCCGTTCGCTTTATCCGCTGATCCCCGGTTACTGCAATTTCGAGGTAGGCTACCGCTTTCGCGCGGAAGAGCCTTCCGATGAGATTCGCTACCTGATCGAGTTCGGTGCGGACATCACCAGCAGCGTCTATGCCCGCGTCAAGCTGGACGGCATCTACAGCATGGATGACGGGGAAAAGAAAGACAGCAGCGGCAATCCTACGTCAACCTACAACTATGACCTCGGCAAGCTCGATATCGCGCTGGGATACAAGATCACTCAGTCCTGGGGCGTTGAGTTAAGCTATCGGCCCGACATCTATGGCCAGAATACGGCGGCCGGCGCCAATTATTCGATTTCCGTCTATTACAAGACGCCTTGAGAGGATCATATTCATGAACGTTGTCAGCGGAAACAAGATCCGCCCGGAACTGCGGGAGCTCATTAATGCAATCGCATCAGACTGCACCGACTGCGGCAAATGCATGAGAGAGTGCGTCTTTCTCAAGAAATACGGCGCACCGAAGTCAATCGCCGCCGGTTTCGACCTTTCCTCACCAGAATCCCTGTCGCGCTCCTTTGAATGCAGCCTGTGCAATCTCTGCACGGCAAACTGCCCGAAGCAGATAGATGTAGCCGGCATGTTTCTGGAAATGCGGCGCGAAGCGGTCGATCAGGGTCTTGGCGAGCATTCAGAGCATAAACCCCTGTTGAACTACGAACGAATAGGAACGACCCGCCGTTTCACCCTGTACCGCCTGCCTGAGGGATGCACGACGATCTTCTTTCCTGGCTGTTCCCTGTCGGGCACCCGTCCCGAAGGAGTCGAGAAGATTTTCGCTCAGCTCCGGCAGGCTGATCCGGCCATCGGCATCGTTTTTGACTGCTGTTCCAAGCCGTCCCGGACCGTTGGCCGGGAGCGGCACGCTCGCGTCATGTTCGAGGAGATGCGCAGCTGGCTCGTGCAGCAGGGGGTTCGGAAGGTACTGGTGGCCTGCCCCAACTGTCAGTCGATGTTCGCTTCTCTGGGCGAGGGGCTGAAAGTGAAAACCGTGTGGGAGGCCCTGGCGGAAAACGGGCTGCAGCCTGAGAAAGCATCCGGCACGGTGACGGTTCACGACCCCTGCGCCATCCGCCATGCCGAGCCGGTGCATCAGGCCGTACGCACCCTGCTGAAGCGCCAGGGACTGACGGTGGAGGAAATGCCCCATTCAGGAAAAAAAACCATCTGTTGCGGCCAGGGAGGCGCAGTCAACCTGCTGAACCCGGAACTTGCCGCAGAATGGGGCGAACTTCGCAAAAAAGAAGCGGACGGCAAGAGGATCATCACCTATTGCGCCGGCTGCACTCAGACCCTGGGCGGGCATACGCCGACCAATCACCTCGTCGATGTTCTTTTCAAACCGGCTCAAACCCTGGCCGGAAAAGTCAAAGGCGCCGGCGCCCCCTTCACCTATCTGAACCGGCTTCGCCTCAAAGGGGCCTTTAAACGCCGGGAGGGATTCGCCGTGAAGCGTGAACGCACCTTTGTCGACGACCAGGAGACTCAAAAGAAACGTTCCTGGAAACCGCTGATATTTCTGGCGATGCTGGCGGCGGTGGTTGCCGGCGTCCACCTGTCGGGCGCAACTCAGTACCTGGAGCAGGACAGGTTGCGTGCGCTGATCGGTGCTTACGGATCTCTGGCGCCGGCCATCTACATGCTGATCTATTCCCTGGCACCGGTTCTTTTTCTGCCCGGACTGCCGATCACCATTGTTGGCGGCATCGTTTTCGGACCTTTCTGGGGCGTGGTCTATACCATTACCGGCTCAACCATCGGCGCTTCCCTGGCTTTTCTGGCGGCGCGGTACGTGGCCCGCGACTGGGTGGCCGCCAAACTGACCGGCTCAAGATGGGAAAAGCTTGACCGCGACGTAGCCCAGCACGGCTGGAAGGTCGTGGCCTTCACCCGGCTGATTCCTGCCTTTCCGTTCAACCTGCTGAACTACGCCTTTGGACTGACCAAGGTGCCGTTTACGCATTACGTGGCTGCCTCTTTCATTTGCATGCTGCCGGCCTGCATTGCCTTCATCGTTTTTTCCAGCTCATTGCTGGGATTGATCCGGGGGCACATATCCCCTGCGGCCCTGATCGGCATCGCCCTGATCGTGCTGGTTTCTCTGATCCCGGTTGCCTACCGGCAGTTGAAAAAAAGAAAATCGACCAGCGAGGCGACCCATTGAAAACCGTTCATCCCGATATCGCGCTGATTATTCCGGCGCGCAACGAAGAAGGATCCCTGCCGGGCGTGCTGGCGAATCTGCCCGCGGAAATCGAACGCGTCATCGTAGTGGACAACGGCTCTACGGATGGAACGGGGAAAGTTGCCGCCGCACACGGCGCGCTGGTCATTCGTGAACCGGTGGCAGGTTACGGAAGAGCCTGCCTGGCGGGATTGAATGCCCTGCGGCGTCATCCGCCCGACATCGTTGCCTTTGTCGATGCCGACGGAAGCGATGAGCCGTCGCGCCTGTCCGACCTGATCGCCCCGGTTGCCGCAGGCGAGGCCGACATGGCGCTGGGTCGGCGCCTTCCGGTCGTAGCGGCGGCTTTAAGTTTTCAACAACGCTTCGGCCATATTCTGGCAACCCGGCTGATACATCTTATCTGGAAACACCGTTTTTACGACCTGGGGCCCATGCGCGTCATCAGCTGGCCTGCCCTGAGCCGGTTGAATATGGCGGATCAGGCCTTCGGATGGACGGTTGAAATGCAGATCCGGGCAATCAAGCAGGATCTCACAATACGGGAGATCGACGTTCCATATCATCTGCGAACTGCTGGCAAGTCAAAGATCAGTCGGACAGTCATGGGAACCATCAAGGCTGGAAGCACCATCCTGTGGGTTATCGGCCGCGAATTGATGCACGGATTGCGAAGCAAAAACCACCAGGAAAAACCTGAAAAAAAACATATAAGGGTGTTAAAAAACAAGGAGGTTTAAAATAATGAATAGAATCGGTTTCTTCTTGTTAATCATGCTATCTGGACTTGTAATGGCTGGTTGCGGCAGCGATTCGGATGGATCCGGGGTATCCATGAAAACACTGGCGACCTACATCCAAAGCGGCGCCACCGAAGAAGGGGCGCAAAACCGAATTCTGGTGGTGGACACCCGGTCCAGCGCCGAATATATTGATGGCCATATCAAGGACGCCTTAAGCATCCCTTATCAGATGATATCCGAGAATGGCAAAGCCCTTTACACCAACAATTATGATGAAGTCAGCCCAACCGCGTCCGACCAGATAGCCGACTCCTGGTTAAGACACATGCTGGTCAACCAGCTTGTCAATGATTTTGTCTCAACTTATCAGAATTCGGAAATCATTTTTTACGGCGATTATGCCGAAGATGCCGAGGAAATCGCCAAAGAGATCGGATATACGGATGTCGACCATCTTTCAGGCGGTTATGAAAAATGGGCTGAGCGTTACCCCGATTACGTCCAAAAATACGGACCGGGAGCGGTTTCTGTGGATCAGGAAAACGGCAGTTTTGTTTTTACCGGTTTTATTAACAACGCCAATTATGACAATGTGTCCACTCGGCCCACCCACCACGGCATCACTTATAAAGGCGGTGCGTTAAATGTTTACAGTTTTCTTGTCGCTGATATTCCGCCGTTTATTTTCCACGAATTGCTGATGTATCTGGGCGTAAGTCCGGAAGGCAATATGGCCGACGGCATCTATTACGGCACTTCCGAAGAATACGGCAGCAAATTTGCGGACGGTGACCGCATCGATTATTCTGTCACATGGAACGGCGCAGGACAATATTATGCGTTAGAAGAACTTTTTGAAGAAAGACCGTCTGAATTTCACCCGAATCCGGCCGGGTTCGAACCGCTCGGCATCGAAGCCCGCATGGGCGGAACACGTGATTCCAACCTCCTCTGGAATCCTGGATGCATCTTCTGCCTGTACTCATGCGTGTGTGGAATTTCAAGCAATGACAAGGTGAACGATGACGTATGGTTTGCCGATGGCGGGATCTACGACACCTTCGGACAGCCCGACGATGAAAGAAATTACTATGCTGGCCGGTTTTTCCCTAAATCCGAGCTCATGCCCGGACCGGGCGAACCCATCGAGATTAAAGTAACAATTATAAAATAACATGATCTATGCTGATCGACGCAACGGAATGTAAAATTGCAAGAGCAAGCTATCGATCGCGGATATTTTCATACAAAGAGAAAAATCGTTATGCGGATTACGGCAAAGTTTGGCAAACATGCAAAAACAGGCGGGTTTTATCGTGTCAACAGGGTCTTATTGGTGACGCTCATTGCGATCATTTTGTATTCATCGGCTGCCACGGCCGCTGATCTGGGACTGATCGATCCGACAAGCTTGAAAACCGATCTGGCAAAATGGGTCATCCTGGATGCCCGTCCCGACGATGAGTGGAAAGGCGGCCATATTCCGGGGGCAATTCCGTTTTCCTGGGAAAATTATACCCGCACCGATGCTCAGGGGATAGAGTTCAGCTCCTTTCCGCCTGAGGAACTGGCTGCTGTGCTGGCAGGACTGGGCATAGACGAAAAAACACCGGTCGTGGTTTACGGAGATGCCGATAAAAGCTGGGGATGCGAAGGATATGACGTGTGGCTGTTAACATGGCTTGGACACGAGGGCCCAATCCGGCTGCTGAACGGCGGCATTCAGGCCTGGCGCAAGCTGAATTTTTCGTTGGCCGAAGGCCCGGAAAAGCCCGTCGCGAAGAAGGCCGGTTACCAGGTCAATCTTCAGCCCCAGTGTATTGCATCTACGGAGGATGTGCGGAACGGCAACGGATCCTGCGTGCTGGTGGACGTCCGTTCGACCTTTGAATGGATCAAGGGCCGGATTTCCGGCGCCATCCGCATTCCCTGGGAAGATTTCCATACAGGCAAAGACCGCCGCCCGCTTCCGCCGGCCGAGTTGAAGAAACTGCTCGCCAGGCATGGTGTGGACACTTCCAAACCCGTGGTCTATTACTGTCTGGGAGGAGTGCGCTCAGCCTACGCATGGATGACGCATCAGCTGGCGGGATTGCCCGATGCCCGCAATTACAAGGGCGGATGGGCGGCCTGGGAAAAGCGGTCCGGCAAGCAATAAAGCCATATCGCCGGCACGATCATGAACATCTTACCGTCCACACTCCAATCTTTGTGCGAACTGACGCTGGCGGCTCTGGCGCTTATGGTTTCAGTTTCAGTCAGCTTTACGGCAGAATTGGAATCAACAACGCGTGCAGCCCGCGATGCCAAGGAACTGCTGCTGTTTGCCAAGAACCCCGCCGATTGGTCCATTGTCAACGGCGGAAGCGGCAGAATGATCTATCGGGAGTCCACTGGCGCCTTCATTCTGAACGCTTCGGGCCTCCATCCCCGTGCGTGCTACGCCCTGATCCGCTATTCGGATGATCCGCCCAGTGCCCAAATCCTGGCCCGGGGAACGAGCGACGAACACGGCGCACTGGAGCTGGCAGGGTTCTGGAAAAACTGGACCCGGCGTTTCTGGCTGGTATCCGGAGAAGACGTGATCGGCGGCGTCGGGAAGACGGGTTCGTTGCGGGACTGGCGGCCGGACAGGTATCTTTTCGAGGAAAAACAGCTCGGCATTGCCGGCAAATGACACGAACCGGAGAAACTCAAGTCATGAGAGAACTGTTCAAACAGAAAGTCGAGGCGGTCAATTCGCGTTTTAGCAGATTCTGCAAACTGGAAACGCTCCAGGTGAATCTGGGCGATCTCTGCAACCTGAGCTGCGCCCACTGTCATCATCATGCCTCTCCGGACGGCAGCCGTCTCATGGACAGGGCCGTCATGGATCGGATTACGGCCTTCCTGGCGGGGCATCCCGGTCTGACGCTGGATATAACCGGCGGATGTCCGGAAATGAATCCACACTTCCGCGATTTTATCGAAGCAACGGCGGAATACGCGACACGCCGCATCATCCGCAGCAATCTGGTTGTCGCCCTTGAGCTTGGAATGGAGTGGCTGCCTGATTTTTATCGCCGGCAGAACCTGGTGGTAATGGCGTCGCTTCCATGCTACGAACAGGAAAATGTGGACAAACAGAGAGGAAAAGGGGTTTTCACCCGAAGCATCGAGGTGTTGCGACGCCTTAATCGGCAGGGCTATGGCGATGATCTGGAACTTCATCTCGTCCACAACCCGGGCAACCGCTCCATCTACGGATCACGGAATATACTGGAACAGCACTACCGCATGGAACTGCTCCAGCGCTTTGGCGTGAGGTTCAACCGGCTCCACTGCATGAGCAATGCGCCCATCGGCCGATTCCGTGATCTTCTGGAAAACAGGGGAACTTATCGACGCTACATCGAATATCTGGAGGAGAAATTCAACCCTCAGGCCGCAGAGAGAATCATGTGCCGGACTCTGGTCAGCGTCGGCTGGGACGGAACGATCTACAACTGCGACTTTAACCTGGCTGCCGCCATGCCGCTGAAAGATATGGATGGCGCGCTTATGACCATCGATCGGATCGACGAGGCGATTTTCACGGGCAGAAGCATTCTGATGGCCGACCATTGTTTCAGTTGCACCGCCGGAGAGGGTTCAGGATGCGGCGCGTCATTTGCTGAATCCGAGGCAGACATCTGCGTGTCCGCAAACAAGCAGGAAACGGAAGTGCCAGCATGTTGTCCGCACTGATACCGGTTCTGGGGGTGATCCATTTTGCCGCTCTGTCTTTGGTCTGCCTGTACGGATTACACCGGCTCTGGCTGATCTGTTGCCTGTACAAACAAAAGCCGGATGAAACGGCCATGCCGGCCCCTTTTTCCGCATTCGAACACTTCCCTGTGGTTACGGTACAACTGCCGCTTTACAATGAACGCTTTGTGGCGGAACGCCTGCTGGACGCAGCCGCCCGTCTTGACTGGCCTGCGGATCGTCTCGACATTCAGGTGCTGGACGATTCGGACGATGATACCTGCGCTCTGGTGGACGCACGTGTTGCCTGGTGGCGGCAGCGCGGGGTTGTTATGAGAGTGGTGCGAAGATCCTGCCGGGTCGGCTACAAGGCCGGAGCGCTCGCCAATGGTCTCAAAACGGCACAGGGCGAACTGATCGCCGTTTTCGACGCCGACTTCATTCCTCCTTCTGATTTTCTGCATTCCACCGCCCCCTGGTTCAGGGACCCGAAAGTCGGCATGGTCCAAGCCCGCTGGAGCTTCTGCAATGCCGGCCACTCCTGGTTCACTGGCATTCAATCCCTCATGCTCGGCGCCCATTTCAGCATCGAGCATCGCGTGCGTTTTCAGCAGGGCCTGTTCTTTAATTTCAACGGCACCGCCGGCGTCTGGCGGAAAAGCGCCATCGAATCCGCCGGCGGCTGGCAGGCGGACACGGTCACCGAGGACCTGGATCTGAGTTACCGGGCTCAAATGGCCGGATGGCGATTCGTCTATCTCGAAGAGTGCCACGTGCCATCCGAGCTTCCTGTAACCCTGTCTGCACTGCGCACCCAGCAGCAGCGCTGGGCAAAAGGCTCCATACAGACGGCCCGGAAGATTCTGCCGCGACTTTTGAAGGAACGCTTGCCGCTGCCCGTCAAGATTGAAGCCGCAGTTCATTTGATGGCCAATATCTTCTGGCTCCTAGGCATGATCGCCATACTGACCCTCTACCCGGCGATCAACTGGCGGGTCGGCATCGGCCTGCAACAGGTCGTCAGCATTGATCTGCCGCTTTTTCTGGTTTCAACCGGAGCGATCATGAGCTACTTCCTGCTTTATTCGATTCGAAGCAACTCCAAAAAGCTGAGCTATGTATTTCTGCTTCCGGCTCTTACCATCGGTCTGGCGCCCAGCATCTCCCTTTCCGTGCTGAAGGGGCTGTTTCGATCGGGCGGGGCTTTCGAGAGGACGCCGAAATTCGGCATGCGGGAAGATGACCGGATGCCGGTGCCGGCCCTGCAGTATCATCAGAAAAACATCCCTTACATTTTCATCAACGGCCTGCTGTTCCTCTACTGCCTGCTGCCGATTCTTTTTGCATCGCAGCGGGGGACCTGGCTTGCCATATCCTTGCTGTTGCTGGTTCCATTCGGTTTTGCATTGACCATGGCAAAAGACATCAGGGAATCATTATACAAGGCAATCGAAAGATCATCGGAATGATAAACGTTTTTAAACAGAGCCGGGTCTGCAGGGCAAATGAGTCTGATCATTTGAACGTTCGCGACGTTGACATTAATCTGCGCCATAAAATCATGCCATGCGCGTTTTGCTAACCCGCCCCCAGAAAACCCTTTTGAACTACCGGGTTCCCGATCTTGGTCTCGGGTATCTCGCAACCGGTCTGCGCAAGGCCGGACACAGTCCGATTCTCCATGTGCCAGACACCAGGGGATGGAGTACAGCCCGCGCGCTAGAGGCCATCCGCTCCAACTCGATTGATATTGTCGGCATGAAGGTCATGACTTGCGACCTCGGCGCATGCCGTCAACTGTATGCCGCGGTCGCTCAAGAATTTCCGCAGATTTCGGTTGTTCTGGGCGGGCCCCATGTCTGCGGCGCAAAAAAATCGGCATTCGATCAGTTTCCCGGTCTTGAATATGCTTTCATAGGCGAAGCGGACCAGAGTTTTCCACGATTCGTTTCATCGCTTCAATTCCATGCCGGCAGACCGCCGGCGGAAAAGCTGCGTACCATTCCCGGTCTCATGTGGCGCAACAACAGCGCAATTGAGAGCAATCCGCCGGAGGCCGTCGAAAACCTGGATCAGCTCGGCTGGCCCGCCTGGGACCTGCTCGATCCGGAATCAATGCACGTACCATTCAATCTGTTCTACTCCAAACGTCATCCGATTGTCGGAATTTCGACCGCTCGCGGCTGCACCTCGCATTGCACCTTCTGCGCGATACACCTGATCGAGGGGCGGCGATATCGGGCCCGATCGGCCGAACACGTTCTGGATGAGATTGAATTGCTTGTTCGAAATTACGGCATCCGAGAAATTCAAATCCTGGACAGCAACTGCATTCAGGACAAAGCCCGTATGATTCAAATCTGCAGGGGAATTCTTGACCGGAAGCTGGATATGGTCTGGAGCTGTCCCAACGGCGTCAAGGCCAACAGCCTCGATGCGGAACTTGCGGAATGGATGGGCAGGAGCGGCTGCCATTTCGTATTCCTGGGCATCGAGTCCGGGAGTCCTCGAATTCAGAAATCGATTCGCAAGGAGCTCAACCTGAATCAGCTGCCGTTAAAGATCTCATACCTGAAGAAAAACGGCATCGATGTCGGCGGATTTTTTATGCTGGGGTTTCCGGATGAGACGTTCGATGACATATCGCAGACGGTTGATCTGGCGCTTTCCCTGAATCTCGATGCGGTGGCGTTCTCGGTTCTCGTTCCACTGCCCGGTTCGGATATCTTCGCACAGCTTCAACCGGATGCAGCTGCCCGGTTTTCGGATTGCGTGTTCCAGAATGCGGTCAACAACCTGGCCAAGGTTCCGCCGAAGGAATTGCACGCCATTGCCGGCAGGACATTTATCCGCTTCAGTCTCAGACCGTCTCGGATTCTTTTTTTTCTGAAAAACCTCAATTCCCTGCATAAATGGGTTCACCTGGCTGCTTCTACCAGCCGGCATCTACGCAATATTGTCAACGCGTAGAATAGAATATCCAATGAAACTCCTTTTTATTTCTTTTGACCATCTCACCCAACCGCTGGGGATCGCTTCCCTTTCGGCCGTGCTTTTAAAGGCCGGACATCGCGCCGAGGTCGCCGCTCTCGGGGATACGGCGCGCCAGGAATTATTGTTGCGCATTTTCAAACCCGATATACTGTGTCTTTCGCTGATCACGGGCCAGCACCCCCTGTTTATCGAAAGAGCTAGGCAAATCAAATCCACGCATCCGCATCTGCTCGTCCTGGCCGGAGGTCCGCATCCGACGTTCTATCCGGAGTGCATTAACGAACCCTGCATCGATGCCGTATGCAGGGGTGAAGGCGATAATGCGCTTCCGGCCCTTGTCAACGCCCTAGTCCAAACCGGCGCTTTACCCGAAAACCTGTCAAACTGGTGGATCAAACGCCCGGACGGAACGATTTGCCGAAATGACCTGGGTCACCTTGTTGAAAATCTCGATGAGCTGCCCTGGCCGGACCGCAGCATTTTCGAGCGGGCCAGCCAGGGCGCCAAACCGGCGACTGTTTACGTCATGGCATCTCGAGGCTGCCCATTCAATTGCAGTTATTGCTTCAATCATGCCTATCGCAGGTTGTATCATGGCCGCGGGATGTTCTGCCGAAGGCGCAGCATCGGACATGTCATCGGGGAGATTCAGCAGTTGCAGCGGCGCTATCCGCTGCAGATGGTGGTTTTTCAGGACGACACCTTCAACCTGGATCAGGGATGGCTTCGGGCCTTTGCAGAACGCTATGCCTGCAAAATCGGGATTCCGTTTCACTGTCATCTGCGGGCTGATTTGCTGGATGCCGAGACAACCGGCCTGCTGAGACAGGCCGGTTGTCTTTCGGTCAAGCTCGGTCTGGAGGCAGGGAACGAAGCGGTGCGCAACGGAATTCTGAAGCGGGGGATGAGTCTTTCGCAGTTCGAAAACGCCTGTGACTGGCTGCATGCAAATGGCATCCGATTTGCGACGGAAAATATTCTTGGCGCGCCCGGATCAACTCTCGACGACGACCTGTTGACTTATTCGGTCAATGCGCATGTCCGGCCGCACTTTAGTTTCGTTTCCCTGATGCAGGTTTATCCGGGAACCGATATTGAGGCTTACGCTCTCCGTCACGGATTCGCGAAGTCGCCGGTCGCCCGCTTTCCTGAAACATTTTATGAGAACTCGTCAATCGTCATTAAAGATCAGGATAAACGAGGCAGGCTTCGCGCTGTTTTTGCATTGTGCGTCCGTCTGAATCTGCCGAGAGCGCTGGTGCGGATGCTGATCGCGCTGCCCTTGCGGAAGTTTTATGAATTGCTGGACCGGCTTTGGAAAGGTTATTGTTTGAGATTTCGAATCTATCCGTATAAACAGACCTTGAGACATTTTGTGAGCGATGTGAGGCACTATCTTAAGGGTAAATACTACTGACCCTTGGGCCCCCGTGCTTCTGCCAAATTCCGGCAAGAGATCTGCTAAGAAACCAGGCTGAGAACGGGGCAAGGAAAACCGCTGCCGCAACGTACGGGTTCTCGACCCATTGTCCGGCAGAAAAATAGAGAATCTGAACCTGGTATATCAGAAAGACCGCCCAGCAGAGCACCATTCCTGAAGCGCCCGGAACGAACGGCAGAAACACGGCCAGGTAAAGAGCATACCAGGGATGCAGGGTAGGGGTAAGCAGCAAAAAGGCCATGGCGATAGCGTAACAGGCGTTCAAAGCCTGACGCGTTGCGGCCATGGGACAAACGGATCGAGGCGTGCCGGAGACGAAACGGAAAACGACAGCCGCAACGATCAACAGAAAACAGAGCGATAAAACCTGTCTGGCGATTGTTCCCGAGCCGCTTATGAGGCGAAAAGCGTTGAATGCAAAACCGGCGAATTCCCAGTGGCGGGCATAAACGTTCAGACTGTCGGCCATGTTGACTATGTGCGGCAGGAACGGAAAAACAAGCGCCGCTGAAGTCACTGTCAATCCGACTGTAAAATGCAGACGGCGGCTTTTCGGCGCCAGAAAGAAAATCACCGGCGCCAGCATGAACGGAAACAGTTTCACCAGGCCCGCCCCGGCCATGAGCGCTCCTGACAACAGAAACGGCCAGCGTTCGAGACCGCGCCTGGAATCGTTTTTCTGTCGCATCACCAGCAGGATGACGGAGCCGATCAGCATCGAAAGGCCCGCTCCATCCACATGTCCGGAACCGGCGATCTCCAGTATCGGCAGGGGATTCCATGCATACAGAACCGCCCGCCACGCCGGCATCTCAAGACGTTTCAACAATAAAACCAACTGGACGCACAGCGCCATGTCCAGCAGCACGAGCAAACTTTTCATGGCGAAAATGCCGCCTCCCAGTGCGACCCCTGCAGCAAAAATCACCTGGGCCGACGGCGGATAAATGGTGACGTACTCGGAATGATTGATCCGGGAGTGAACGTCGGAAAGGGCAGACGGGGGAGCGACATCGGACGGCGCCGCAGCATAAGGATTGATGCCCCTCAGCAAATTGCCGCCATCCCATTGATATCGGTAGATGTCGTCGGATAGCTGCGGGGGAGAAAACAAAAACATCAGGCGCAAAATCAGCGCCACGGCAAGAATTATGAACGGAGACCAAGCGATTGTATTGCGCTCGCCAAAATAAAGCGCACATGCAAGCGTTATGGCCATCACCGCCGTAAGGCCAACAATTAACGGAACAGCCAGCCGAAGTTCGGGTTCCAGCGCCAGGAAAGCGCAGGCCGTAACAGGGATGAGCGTGAGCAAACCGGACAGCCTTGGCCTGATACAAGATGGTGTCCGGTCTGTTTTCAAGCGATTCATAGATAATGGCTGCCAGGAAGTTATGCGTCACTGTTCGGTAATAGAATATTGCCTTGAAAGCGCCTGAGCATACAATAAAAATATGGCTGTCCAAAGAAAATTAATTCCCCTCTCGAAATACAGGTTTTGCTTAAATCCGACACGTTCTGGCTGATTGTTTTTTTCAATTTTCCGACATCAATTAATTTTTTTTATTTATTTGACACATGAATACCGCCAATGTAGATATTTTTGAAACCGCATGAACATGAAGGGGTGCGTATGCGGTGTCGAACGGACGATGTTAGCGCACCTGCGGGATGGAAGAAATAAGAAGACATCGTTTATGGAAGAATTTTGCGATCCGCGGGAAATAAATGGCGGTGCGGAGGATTCCAAAATCCCTGCCGAAAACCGGTTGATCGTTTTTGTGAAAAACCCCGTCAGAGGCGCCGTGAAGACAAGACTGGCGCAAAGCATCGGCGATAAGGCCGCCCTTGACCTCTACCGCTGTTTCGTCTCCGACATTTTTGCAACGGTTCGGCACGCCGGTTATCCTGCGCTGGCATTCTTTCATCCGCCCGAAGCCCGGGGCGCGGTCGAAAACTGGATCGGAGGCGACATCGTCTGCGTTCCGCAGAAAGGGGGCGATCTGGGACAAAGGATGCTCGATGCGTTTCAGAATGTATTGCTTCAAAGCTCACGGGCCGTTCTTATCGGCAGCGATTGCCCGGATCTTCCCCCGGCTTTTCTCCACGAGGCGTTTGATGCGCTCAAAACCTGCGGCGCAGTCCTCGGACCGGCCCGGGACGGGGGGTATTACCTAATAGGCTTCTCCTCCGGCGGCTTTCTTCCGGCGGTATTTTGCGGCATCAAGTGGAGCGGACCGGAAGTTTTTGAGGCCACCATGCGGGTGTTTCGAAAGAATGGCGTCGATGTTCACGTTCTCCCGCTTTGGAGCGACATAGATGAATTTCCGGACCTTGCGGAAGTCTGCGAACGGCAAAAGGACCTTCCGCCCGGCGGACTCAAAACGATCGATTATCTGCGCAACACTTTTCGCTGGCGACATTATGAGCGAGAGCTTCGTAAATAATCCGTCCAGGTCGAGCTGCGGTCATCTTCCCCGCTGCGGCGCAGTGTTCGCCCTCTATCTCCGGTTTTGAAGCGCCCTGAACTATCATTTTTTTTTGAGGTTCCATCATGACCATCTCAATCATCGTTCCCGTTTACCATGAAGAAGCTCTGATTAACGATGCGATCAACCGGCTTCTGTGCGCGGAGACGGAAGAGGCAGTCGAAATCATTGTGGTGGACGGCGGTGAAGAGGCGGCGACCCTGAAGGCCATGACGGTCAAAGGGGTGAAAGGCCTCGCCTCACGGAAAGGACGAGGAACGCAGATGAACAAGGGGGCTGCGGCGGCATCCGGTAATATCCTTCTGTTTCTTCACATCGATACGAAACTTCCTTCCGGAGGCCTTCGAAGGATCTCCTCTGTAATGAAGAATGATAATTACGCGGGCGGTGCCTTTGACCTGGAAATAGCGGATAGAGGATATGCGCTCCGCATCATCGAGAAGGCGGCATCCATTCGATCCCGCATTACGCGCATTCCTTACGGAGATCAGGCGATATTCCTCAGGCGTGACTATTTCCTTCGAATGGGCGGATACAGGGACCTGCCCGTTATGGAGGACATGGACCTGATGCGGCGCATCAAGAGAAACGGCGGAAAAATATGCCTCCTGGACGAAAGGGTGAAGACATCCTCCCGCCGGTGGAGAAGAGAGGGAATAATCGCCTGCACGCTGCGCAACTGGACCATGGTTTTGCTCCACCTGCTCGGCGTTCGCCCGGAAAGGCTCGCCAGATGGTATCCCTGAATCATAATGGCCCGGATTCATCCGGCTTCCGTGACGAGAGCCTCGGATGAATCTTTCCGATCAGGGTTCCAGATACAGGCTGGTTCCACTTTCAATGCCCATTTCACGGGCCTTCAGATCCAGGTGAAGGGTCGCGACCTGCTCCAGGGGTATGTAGCACTCCCGGCTGAGCTTTCGAAGATCCACCGTCTTGATGTACTTGTTGCAGGCTTCGCAGATATCCACCCGGTACTCCGGTTCCGACTCGCTGTAAAAATAGCTCAGGGTCTTGGCGTCCTTGTTTTCGCAGAACGGACAGTATATACGCATCGCGGACCAGTGATAACCGCAGAAGCCGCAGTGCAAAAACCGCTCTCCCTCGCCCTGCAGAACCGCAATGGCCGGAGTGTTTCCGCATACCGGGCAATACCCCTTGCCCCAGTAATAATCCGGCGCCAGTTGCTGTGCCGTCTTTTCGGCAAAAACGTTCAGCGAAGGCTTGACGCTGTTGTAGACAATAAATGCCAGCAGCTTCTTGTCAACCTTCAATTCCTCGGCGTACTTTTCAAAAACGGAATCATTTCCGGCCAGCAGGGCCCGGCAGAGATCCTCAACCCTGAGATCGCCCTTGTCCACAGCGGCGATCAAAACCTCGGCGGAGGACTTCAGACCCGGATTTTTCTCGCAAATGATGCGGCTGATTTTATCAAAAAGCTGCCTGCAGGAGACTTCATCCAGCTCAAACTCGCTTACGGAAACCAGGGGAAACTTCTCCTTGAGCTTGAGCTTCAGCATGTCCTCGGAAATCGGTTTTGCCTCGATTCGAACGGTCTGCTTCGCCTCTTCCTGTGCCATAAATACGGCCTGGTAAAACCCGATCAGCTCCCCGTAAAAAGGTCTTATGCTCATAATGGATTCTGCCGCTTTTCCGACCTGGGCCGGGGTGGTCTCTGTCTGCTGGGTCATTCCTTCTCCTGATCGTTTGTCATAGTCATGTAGCGCGAGAGGGGAGATCAACTCTCCCCTCTCGATGTTACTTTTTGAAATTAATACACGTTTTGTTTATGTCAATGAAGACATGATGTTTGCCAGCGGACGGAACATCTTCCGCAGAGCCATCTTCCGCGTCATGTCGTATCCCGTCGAACGCGAAGCCACCGCAAACTCATGGTAGTACTTCGGTTCAAAGGCCACCAGATAAATCACGCTGACATCGTCAGGATCCAGCAGCATGGCCTTGGGATATTTCTGCTTCACCACTTCCAGGCGTTTCTTGGCCTTGTCCAGCATCTCTTCCCGGTCGCCGAAACTCATGGCGCCTGTGGGGCACGTCTGCACGCAGGCCGGAAGCAGTCCGTTCTCGACCCGGTCGTTGCACAGGTCGCACTTGGCCAGCGTCCCATCCTCGCCGGCCCGGGGAATATTGTACGGGCAGGCTTCGGTGATTTCCTGAGCGTTGAGACTCTTGCTGTTCGCCGTAAAAATCACGGCGCCGGTCCGCTCATCCCGGAAAATGGAACTCTCATCCTGGGCAATGCCTCCGCAGGGCGGTTCGAGGCAGTGACGGCACTGCTCCGGAAAGAACAGCCAGTTCAGCTTGCCGTCGATCACCTCTTCCCGCATCCGGACGATCTTGTAGGTGTTGAAAGAAAGATCCGCAGGATTTTCAAAAGTTCCACGATTGGTGGTTTGTTCCGCAGGCAGGCCATGCCACTGCTTGCAGGCTATCTGGCAACCGCGACAGGCTGTGCAGGTTGTCGTATCGACAAAAATTGCTTTGCTCATCTATCTCGCCTCCCCTCTATATTTTCGAAACATTGCACATAAATGCCTTGCTTTCCGGAATTCGGGTGTTGGAATCGCCTGCGGACACAGTCAGCATATTGGCGCTTTCCTCGGCGCCGCTTTCCGGCCATCGCCATCCAAAATGCCAGGGCACGCCAACCTCATGAACCGTATTCCCGGCGATTTTAAAGGGCTTGAAGCGCTTGGTCACCATGGCGACACAATCAACCGAACCGCGCGCGGAAGACACCCGGACGCGTTCTCCGTTCTTGATGCCCTTGAGTTTGGCAAGCTCTTCGCTCATCTCCACGAACACCTGGGGCTGAAGTTCCAGCAGCCAGGGCTGGGGCCGCGTCATCAGACCGGTCTGCCAGTGCTCGACAACCCGGTAGGTCGATCCGACATACGGGAAGCGCGGATCGCAGGAAACGACCGCATCCTTATCCGACGTATAAACCGGAGCGGTCGGGCTGTTAAGCTGCTTTCCGAGGAGGTTCTTTTCCACCGGGCACTCGATCGGTTCGTAATGCTCGGGGAACGGACCGTCAACCAGGCCCGGGCCAAAGATATGCGCATGCCCGTGTTGTTGCATGATGAACGGATGCCGGCCGGCGGGATTGGGCGAGCCGTCGGCATTCTGCAGCGGGGGCCACGGACCGTCGGGCACATCGCCGATCCACTTTTCTCCGTTCCACTTGATGACCCATCGCTTCTCATCTCTCGGATTGCCCTTGAGATCCACGGATGCGCGGTTGTAGATGATGCGCCGGTTGACCGGCCAGCACCAGGAAAAATTGGGATAGAGACCGATCTTGTTCTCGGCGTCTTCCTGGCCCCGGCGTGCGGCCATGTTGCCCTTTTCCGTATAGCTGCCGCAATACAGCCAGTTGGCCGAAGAGGTCGATCCGTCGGCCTGCAGCATGGCAAAGCTCGGCACCAGGGTGCCGGCCTTGTACGTCGTATCCTTAATGGTCACGTCTTTCAGGAAGTATCCGTTGATCTCCTTGGCCGCCTTGTGAGGATCAAACTCATGGTGGGTCATGTAATCCCACTTGAGATTGAGAATGGGTTCTGTAAATGCGCCGCCTCTCGCATAAAGCTCTTTGAGCTTGAGGCCCAGTTCGATCATCATGTCGCCGTCGGGTTTGCTGTTGCCCAGGCGGTCGGGCCCCTGGTAGCGCCACTGCATCCACCGGCCGCTGTTCGTGATGCTGCCTTCCTTCTCATAGGAAACGCAGGCGGGCAGCATGAACACCTCGGTCTTAATGCTGGCCGGATTCATCCCCGGACCGCGCCAGAAAGAACCGGTCTCATTGTCAAACAGGTTGACATTAACCATCCAGTCGAGCTTTCCCAAAGCCGCGCGGGTCTTGTTGGAATTGGCCCCGCTGCATGCCGGGTTCATGCCCCAGGCAAAAAATCCCTTGAACGAGCCCTTGTACATTTCGTCAAAGAGGCTCAGCCAGGAGTAATCCTTGCCGTCATCGCACTTGGGCAGCCAGTTGAATCCGAAACCGTTCTCTTTCTGGGCCTTATCCCCGAAAAAGGATTTGAGCAGGCTGACCGTGTACTTGGGATAGTTCTGCCACCAATTGGCGCTCTGAGGATCATTGCTCTTGGGCGTGTTCTTCGTTAGATAAGTATTCAGCGAATCATCGGATGCCCGCGGAATCTTCAGGTAGCCGGGCAGGATATTGAACAGCAAGGCCCAGTCCGTTGACGCCTGAACGTTGGACTCGCCGCGCATGGCGTTCACGCCGCCGCCGGCGCAACCGATGTTGCCCAGAAGAAGCTGAATCATGGCCATGGTGCGGATGTTCTGCACGCCCACGGTATGCTGGGTCCAGCCCATGGCGTACATGCTCGTTCCGGCCTTGCCCTTGGCGCCCGTGGCGCCGTAAGCCTTGTAAACCTTGACCAGATCGGCTTCGGGCGTTCCGGTGATCTTGGAAACGAGTTTGGTGGTGTAGCGGTCGTAATGCTTCTTGAGCAGACTCAGAACGCACCGTTTGTCCTTGAGGGTCCGGTCCATCTTGGGGACCCCGTTGGCGTCCATCTCGTACGCCCACTGTTTTTTGTCGTAGGCCCGCTTGGCCTTGTCATAACCCGAGAAAAGACCGTCCTTGAAACTAAAGCCTTTGCCGACGATAAAACAAGCGTTGGTGTAATTGGACACGTATTCCACATCGTAGAGCTTGTTGTCCAGAATGTACTTGATCATGCCTCCGAGGAAGGCGATGTCCGTGCCGGAACGCATCGGCGCGTATATATCGGCCTTGGACGATGTTTTGGTAAAGCGGGGGTCCACGCTGATCAGCGTCGCGCCCTTGAGCTGGGCCTCAGTGATGTACTTGAAGGAAATGGGATGGTTTTCCGCCGGATTGCCGCCCATTGCCAGCAGGACATCGCTGTTTCTCAGGTCAATGTAGTGATTGGTCATGGCACCGCGTCCGAACGATTCCGCCAGCGCCGGAACGGTAGAACTGTGGCAGATACGGGCCTGATGCTCGATATAGACAAGCCCCAGTGCCCGCATCAATGACTGATAGATAAAGCACTCCTCGTTGTCGAAAGCCGCGCTGCCGACGGATGCGATGGCGGTGGTGCGGTTGACCGTCTGCCCCTTGTCGTTTTGGGTCGTAAAATTGGCGTCGCGCGTTTTCTTGACTCTATCGGCGATATTTTCGATCGCCCATTCCCAGGAAACCTTCTGCCATCTATCCGAGTAAGGCGCTCGGTACATGGGTTCGGTCAGACGGTTCCTGTTCTCCGCCAGCTGAAACAGAGACGCGCCCTTGGCGCAGAGTGCGCCGCGGTTGATCACATGATCCGGATCACCCTCGACATTGATGGCCCGACCATCCGCTTTGTTTGTGTGCACGATGGCGCCGCAGCCCACGGCGCAGTAACAGCAGATGGTCGTGGTCTGCTTGGCATACTTGGTCTTGAGCATCTGGGCGTGAGATTTGACCGGGGAGAGGCCGAATCCGATCCCGCTCACGGCCAGACCAGCGGCGGTCGCGCCCGTGATCTGGATAAACTCCCTTCGTGTTACATTCATGAAATCTATCTCCTGTTTTTGGGGTTTAAATGAATAACGAATTTCCGGATTTGCGTTTCCCGACCGGTTTCCTGAAGGAATTCCGGCCTTCCGAAACGTCTTGCTTGGTTAAGAATTTCTCACCTCCTCCCTTTTCCGCCCGAAGCTCAAAGCCCTTCCTTGAACTCACAATCCATTGAGTCTATTGCTGTTTTCAAAAAAGCCGATGCTTATCTTTGCAACAACGAGACATTACGCCTGTCCTGCAAGCAGGCAGAGCACCATGAAAAAGCAACCGTCAAGAGCTGTACTGCAATGAGCGAAATTAAATGTGCTGGACCGAACCCGAGATGAAAAAAGTGAATGCAGACTGGATTCGATTCCGGCAAACGGCTTATGTGTCCGACAACCCGGTCAGACCTGTTAAAGCCGTCAGGTAAAGCCGAAATCGTAATTCTGATAAATCATGGAAGACCTTTCAGAAGGTGAAATTTGAATCGTCCTTTTTATGTTATATAAAACATATATTTGTCAAATAGATAATTATAATGGCAATTTTGTTAATCAGCCAGTAAATCAATACAGCGGCAGTATGGATGATTTTTCCGTTGCAGCATTTGACTGCCCATTATTTTGAGCGTAATCGATTTGGTTTCTGCGTTCTATAATATCTGTGGCATCGGGATTAATTGTTTTTATCAATAAATAATAGATATATTTATAAATATTATAAATTTGACACATTTTTATAATAAATTATATAGATATAAACTTAAATTTTATTATCATTTTAAGGAGAAGCGTATGAGCGAAGATTATAAAAACATGTGGCTCGACTTGGGACTTGACCTGGCTGCACACGATGTTCTTCTGGGAGTTCTGGGAAAAGCGTACCAGGATATTTTCATGTCTCAAAAGAACCGCCCCGAGGGGATGGGTTATTTTGATTTTGTCATGAGCGAGGTCCACGGGCTGCGGATCAAGGAGCTGATGGGCGAAAAGGCTGCCGGTCGCAGGATTATCGGGTCCTACTGCGTTTTTGTGCCCGAGGAAATCGTTCTGGCGGCCAATGCGACGCTTGTCGGACTTTGCTCCGGCGCGGATTTTGCCATGGAAGAGGTGGAAAAGCTTCTGCCGCGCAATACCTGCGCTTTGATTAAATCGTCCTTCGGGTTCAAGCTCGGCAAGGTTTGTCCATATCTCGAAAGCGCGGACATGGTGGTCGGTGAAAATACCTGCGACGGCAAGAAAAAAGCCTATGAATCCCTGAACAGCATGGTCAAAAATCTTTATGTAATGGATCTGCCGCAGGTAAAATCCGGGCAGGGCAGGGCGCTGTTGAAAACGGAATACGACCGGTTCAAGAAATCCGTCGAGGAGCTAACCAGCGTTTCGATCACTGCGGAATCCCTGAAGCAGGCAATTCGAACGGTCAATGCCAAACGCGCCGCCATTCATCGGCTGTCGTCCCTGCGCAAGGCGGACCCGGCGCCCATATCCGGTCTGGACGCTCTTCTGGCCAACCAGGTGTTCTTCTACGACAATCCGGCCCGGTTTACGGCATCCGTAAACAAGATCTGCGACGAACTGGAAAAGCGGGTTGAAGAGAAAAGGGGCGCTTTCCCCGAGAAAACCCCTCGCATACTGGTATCCGGTTGTCCCCAGGCGGTTCCCAACTGGAAGCTGCCCTTTATCGTGGAGACCTCCGGCGCAGTGATCGTGGGCGAGGAATCCTGCGTGGGCGAACGCGGCACACGGAACCTCACGGACGAATCCGGGCAGACAGTTGATGAAATGATGGACTCCATCGTGGATCGTTATTTCAAGGTGGATTGCGCCATTTTCACGCCCAACCCGGACCGTCTGGACCATATTCAGGAAATGGTTAAAACATACAGAGCCGACGGGGTAATCCACTATGGTCTTCAGTTCTGCCAGCCCTATCTCATGGAATCCATGCCGATCGAAAAGGCGCTCGAAGAAAAAAACATTCCTACGCTGCGCATCGAGACCGATTACAGCATGGAGGATGTCGGTCAGCTGAAAACCAGGATCGAGGCCTTTATCGAACAGCTTCGTTAGGCTTTGGGAACCAAAAGAACCATGCATTTTGCGGGAATCGATATCGGCTCGCGCACCATTAAACTGGTGCTGGTAAATGACACGGGTCAAATCGCCCTCAGCCTTCAGACGGACACCGGCTTCGATCCCATGGCTGAGGCCTCAACGCTGATCAACGGCGTGTCTTATCACCGCATCATGGCCACCGGATACGGCCGGAACCTTTTCGAGATCTCCTTTAACGCCCCCACGGTCACGGAAATCAAAGCCCACGCCAGGGGTGCGCGGGTCTTTTTCCCGGATGTTCGAACGGTCCTGGATATCGGGGGGCAGGACAGCAAGGCCATTTCGATGTTTGCAAACGGCCGGGTAAAAAAATTCGAGATGAACGACCGCTGCGCAGCCGGAACCGGAAAGTTTCTGGAAATTATGGCCAGAACCCTGGGTTATGACGTCGAGAGTTTTGGCAAGGAAGCGCTTCTGGCGGAAAACGATCTGAATATTTCCAGCATGTGCACGGTATTTGCCGAATCCGAGGTCACCTCGCTGATTGCCAGAGGAGAGAGCCGCCGGGACATCGCCAGGGGTCTGCACGCCAGCGTCGTTCGCCGGGTTGCCGGCATGATCAGCCGGGTTTCATCGGAAGGCGATATCGTTTTCACCGGCGGCGTGGCCAAAAACCCGTGCATGCGCACGCTATTGTCGGAAAAACTCGGCCGCAAAGTGCTTTGCCCGGATGATCCACAGTTGATCGGTGCCTTGGGTGCGGCGTTGCTGGCAGGCAATATCTTGTAATGTTCATCAAAATCAGAGAATTGAAAGGGAGAGAAAAAGACCATGTCAAAAAAGCCGATTCAAATGCTTATTGTTTTCTTCGCATTTTGCTTTCTGGCTTCGCCTTGTTTCGGCGGCGCCCTGGATGCCTTCGAAGGACAGAAGGGAACCCTTAAGATCGCCGGCGGCACGGCTCACATCCCGGTGATGAAGGAAGCGGCCAAACGGATCATGACGCGCTACAAGGATATCGTGATCACCGTGGGCGGCGGCGGCTCGGGCGTCGGCATCAAACAGGTGGGCGAGGGGCTTGTGGACATCGGAAACTCCGGCCGTGCGCCCAAGCCGGAAGAAATCGAACCGTATAACCTCAAAATGTTCAAATGGGCTATTGACGGAGTAGCTGTAACGGTCAATCCGGCAAATCCCGTAAAATCTCTGACCAAAGACCAGTTGAAAGATATTTATTCCGAAAAAATCAGCAACTGGAAGGCTCTGGGCGGCGCGGATCATGAAATTACCGTTTACACTCGGGATGAATCCAGTGGAACCCGGGAAGTTTTCTGGGAAAAAGCCCTGAATAAAGGCGACATATCCGCAAAGGCGCTTTTCGTGCCGTCCAATGGCGCCATGAAAACCGCCGTTGCAAACGACCCATACGCAATCGGCTATGTTTCCGTAGGCCACATGGACGAAACCGTGGCCCCAGTGGCCCTTGACGGCGTAACGCCGACCATCGAAACCGTCGTAAATGGTCAATACAAGGTGTCCCGCGGATTATACAGCAATACCAAGGGCGAGCCCACGGGGTTGGCCAAGCTGTTCATCGACTACCTCTTCACGACCGAAGGGCAACAAATAGTCGTCGATAGCGGGTTCATTTCGGTAAAATGATATTTTCCAGGGAAACCACCGCAAAAAATATATTTCTTTTTTGCACACTGGCCAGTGCGGTCACCATTTCGTCGATATTGTTGTTCTTGATCGCACTGGGCCTTCCCCTGTTTCAGGAAGGTATGTTCCTTTCCATCTGGGCCGGTCCGTGGGACCCCTATCAGGGACTTTACGGCATACGGCCCATGATTTCCGGCACCCTGTGGATTGCGCTTCCGGCCACAGCTTTGTCGCTTCCCCTTTCCCTGGGAACGTCTTTTGCGATCACCAGTCTGGGCGGGCCGGGATTGCGCAGGATACTGGGCGCTCTGGTTCGTTTCATGACCGGCATTCCCACCGTGATTTACGGTTTCGTGGGCATCTTTCTGCTGGTGCCGCTGATACGGGAGGGATTTGGCGGAGCAGGCATGTGCGTGCTGGCGGCAGTTGTTGTACTGGCCATACTGATCAGCCCCACCATGATCCTGTTTTTTTCAGACAGTTTGCTGGCCGTGGATCCGGTTGATGTTCAGGCAGCCAAGGCCCTCGGCGCCGACCGTGCGCAGCGTCTGCTGTATATCATCATGCCAAAAGCTTTAAACGGCATGATATCGGGATTTATCCTTGCCCTGGGCCGCGCCCTTGGGGATACCCTCATTTCGCTGATGCTGGCCGGAAATGCGATACGCGCGCCGCGCGGATTTCTGGAACCGGCCAGGACGCTGACCGCGCATATCGCGCTGGTAAATGCCGCGGACTTCAACAGTCTGGAGTTCCGTTCCATTTTTACATGCGGCATCGCCCTGTATCTGTTTACAACCACGGCCGTCGTTGCAGTTAGATTCATCGGTCATAAAAAGAGCGTGGTGCAGTGATGCAGGGTTTTGCTGAAAAGGCGGTTGTGGTTTTTTCCTGGATCATGACAATCCTGCTTTGCCTGTTTGTGTCTCTATTTCTGGGATACCTGCTGATTCAGGGTCTTCCGAGCCTCGGAAGAGAGCTGATTTTCGGTCAGGCGGATCCGCTTCAAGCCTTACTGGGCCGCGCCAGGGTTTTCGACGGCATCTTTCCGGCTATTGTGGGGACCCTTTGCCTGGTTGTATTGTCCGCATCTCTCGCGGTGCCGGTGGGCGTGTGTTCCGGCATCTATCTGGCAGAATACGCAGGACCCGGAATGAAAAAACTTTCAGGGATGTTGTTCGACATTCTGGCAGGCATTCCCTCCATTGTAATCGGCCTGTTCGGCTTCAGCCTCGCTGTTTTCCTGCATAACCACTTTGATGACCGCATCGGGCCTTGTCTGCTGATCAGTTCCCTGTCGCTTGCCATACTCGTACTGCCCTACATTGTCCGGAGCACCCAGATATCTCTGGAGGAGCTGTCGCCGGGCATCCGCAGAACCGCCCTTGCTCTTGGTGCGAATAAACTCCAAAACATTGTCTATGTATTGATACCGAACGCGCTTTCCGGCATCAGCTCCGGCATTATCCTGGCCGTCGGCCGATGCGCCGAAGATACAGCGGTTATGCTGTTGACAGGCGTGGTGGCGACGGCCGGCGTGCCGTCCTCCCTGTTGTCGCAATACGAGGCGCTGCCCTTTTATATTTACTACATATCCAATCAGTATACGAACCCGGAGGAACTGGCCGGCGGTTATGGTGCGTCCCTGATTTTGCTGGGAGTCTGCGCTTTTCTGTTCATGCTGGCATACGGGATGAAAAAGCATCTGTCTTACTGGACACTTTACAGGGCATAGGAAGCCGTCGGGCAGGTTGATACGGAATTGATGGAAGCAAAGGATAAAATAATCGTCAAGGGGATCAGTTTCTATTATGGGCGAAACCGGGTGCTGAACAATATTCACGCAAGTTTTGCTGAAGGCGCCATTACGGCAATTACCGGGCCTTCCGGACAGGGAAAGTCCACGCTGCTGGGGCTGTTCAATTGTATGTGGGACGAGATTCCAGGCGCCCGCTGTACCGGAACCATTCGAATTCGACTTGGCGACAAATGGGTGTCGCCGATCCAGAAAGACATACCCATGCCGCTTTTGCGCCGAAAGGTCGCCATGATTTTTCAGGAACCCAACCCGCTGCCGATGAGCATTGCCTCAAACATGGCTTTTCCTCTGAAGCTTGCCGGTTTACGGGATCAGTCCTTAATCGAAGAAAAGATTCAAAAATCGCTGGCACAGGCGTTTCTGTGGGAAGAAGTGAAGGACCGCCTGGAAAAAAGCGCGCTGGATCTGTCCGGGGGCCAGAAGCAGCGGCTGTGCATCGCCAGGGCGCTGGTGTTGGAGCCCGAGGTGCTGTTATGCGACGAACCTACCAGCTCCCTGGACAAAAAGGCCGCCGGAATTATCGAGGACTTCCTGGTCAGTCTCAAGGCGAAATGTACGCTTCTGGTGGTATCCCACTACATGGACCAGATGCGGCGGATCGCGGATAAGGTGATGCTGCTTCAGGATCAGGGACTCAGTCAAATTTAAGGAAATGTCTGAGTAAAAAGATGAATCGAAGTCAAAAAATATGCATCACTTGCCGCCGCACTCTGAATATCAAGGCGAAGATGCATCTTCGTGCTTTTATGACCTTAACAAAAAGATCGTTTTTCGAGTGATGCAGGAATTCGTTATGAGATGTATCCATATCAGCGCGGGGGTTCAAAGCCGCTTAAACGGCCTGAAAAAATCCGGTAAGGCGGGAATGGCGCTAGCGCAAAAAGCAACACGCGTTATCGAAGGCCTTGCATCCGGAGCTGCCCGGCGCCGGTTGAATACGGTCGGAAGTTTAACCAAGTTCGGTGAGAAACGCATCAAGAAGTGCCGAAAATTCGATCTGGGCTGTGGTTTTCGACTGATCACACTGCTACAGGGGGATAGAGTATTTATTCTATTTCTGGGAGCCCACGATGAATGCCAGCGCTGGCTGGATAACAACAGCCGGCTGAAAGAGGTCTCTACAGACAGTAATGCGTTATTTGAGGCGTGCCCCTCCAATCACCCGTCCGATCACTCGGGCAATAACAATCATGAGGATATTCGGCAGGATTTTGCAGAAGAAGCAAAGCTGGAAATCGGGGATCAGGATATGCGCCGCGTGTTCCGCGGGCTGGTTGAGGCGGTCGCAAGGCGTCCATTCAGAGAAGAAGGCGCCTGAATCGAATCAGAGAAAAAATGAAAATTTGTTTTGTTTGCCCAACCCATAACAAGGTTTTTGAAAGCTCGGATTTTACCATTCTGGAAAGCAGAGGCGTGGTAACTGACGAAGCCGGAAATAAAACGCTGAATGCGAAGGTAGCAATCGACCAGCCCTGCCCGTTTTGCGGCGAAAAGCACGTGTATCATGCGAGCGAGCTTTTATGTCCGTTCGGCAGATAAATGCCGGTTCTGAAGATTTGTTAAAAGAGCCTGCACGATTTATAGGATTTCGATGTGCCGTAACAAGTACAAAATTGGAGCTGTCAAATTATGTCCTGGAAAATTCCCCCTGCCATAGCAGAAATTCTTAATAAAGCAAACGACTTCGAAAAGATTTCAAGAGATGAGGCGCTGGCCCTGATGCGAATCGGATTGCACAGCAAAGCCGCCTATGCGCTCATGGAAACCGCCAACCGGATGTCACGACAGCAATTCGGCAACAAGGGTGAAAAACATTTTCACATCGGTTTGAATGTTGAGCCATGTCCCATGGATTGCGCATTCTGTTCGCTCACGAGAACGGCCGGTATTTTCAAGGAAAAAATAGAATTCTCAGAGGATACTTTGCTGAAATGGGCCAAACAGGGGGAAGTTGAGGGCGCCGATGCTCTGAACCTGATGACCACAGGCACCTACGCATTTGAAAGACTGCTTGATGTGGGGCGTTTGCTTAGAGCAAACGTCTCCGTGCCGCTGGTGGCCAACACCAGAGACATCAATTACCAGGAGGGAGAGCGTCTGCTCGATGCCGGTTTTGTGGGATTCTATCATGCGGTGCGTTTGGGCGAAGGCCGCGTAACACCTTTTAAGAAAGAGCAGCGTATCAGGACCATTCAAGTGCTTCGGCACGTAGGACTGCAATGGATGAACTGTGTGGAACCTGTGGGACCCGAGCACAGTGCGGAAGAGATTGTCGATCTGATGTTTCTGGCCCGCGATTACGGGGCCACCTATAGCGGCGTGATGCGGCGGATCAATTTCCCCGGTTCGCCGATGGAAAAGTATGGCATGATCTCCGAACTGGAAATGGCCCGAATGGTGGCCGTTAGCCGTCTGGTGATGGGGCCGGTTCCCAGAGCGCACTGCACTCATGAACCAAACGCCGCCTCACTGCTGGCCGGCGCCAATCTATTTTTTCCGGAGGTAGGCTCCAGTCCGCGGGATCAAGCGCCGGATACCGGCAAGGGCCGCGGACGGAATCTGAGTGAATGCAGCCGCCTGTTTGTCGAGATGAACTGGAACCCGGACCTGCCGTCAAATTGTTTCCCCCGATCGGAACCATACAGACCCGGCTCCGGGTCGAATTCAGGCAATTTCCAGTCAGCAGGAGAGAGTTTGTATGCGATATAGGCCATTTCTGTCAAACCTCCTCTGGGCCTTCGTGATTCTGGCAGTTTCCGCGCCCGCTATGGCCCTGGAAGTGCGTTTGGGAACCTGGAAAACTGCCCAGACCATTCAACCTTTTTTCTATGCGCAATTTCTGCCGGCAAAGTACAAATTGCAGATATTTCCGTTCACGAATCCGGCCGACCAGAAAACAGCGCTTCTGGCGGACAGCCTGGACATGTGCGGTACCACTCTGGCCCATGCCATATATTCGGCTTCCCAGGGGCAGCCGGTGGTTCTGGTGGCGGCACTGTGCAACAGGTGTTCGGCCTTGGTCGTGAAAAAGGACAGCCCCGTTCAAAAGGTGGAAGATTTAAAAGGCAAAAGTATCGGCTATGTTCCGGGCACCATGCACGAAATCCTGCTGCGGGAGGCACTCGTCCGCAGCGGCCTGTCTCCGGAAAAAGATGTAAAGCTGATGCGGGTTGATTTTTTCGACATGGGTGCCGCGCTGGCCGGCGGAGGAATCGATGCTTTTTTGTCCGGCGAGCCTTTTCCCTCACTGGCGACAGTCAAGGGCTATGGCCGGGTGCTTGCGCATCCCTATTATGGAGAGTCAATCGGTGCCGTCAATGCCGGAATGCTGGTTAAACGGGAATTCATCGAGAAAAACCCCAGCCTCGTCATGGAACTGGTTCTGGCCCATGCCAAGGCAACCCAGTACCTGAATGCGCATCCGGATCAATGGCTGGAGCGGGCAGCCGAATTCGGCACCCCCCTTTCCGTCCTAGAAAAAGCAGCGCCCAACATGGAGCTGGCGTGGTCGATGGATGAAGATTTTGTTGCCAGAACCCGTGCGCTGGGCGAGCGCATGCAAGCGTTGGGCATGATCGAACGTCAGCCCGACTATGAGAAACTATTCGACTTGCGCTTTGTTCGGAAAGCAATCGGCAGCATGGCCCCTGATCGGGACGGGTGAAGGGCATATCTGCTCAGAGGAGGTTTTTGGTGATCAAGCGCATCAGCTCGAAAAACGCCGCCAGCACTTTGCAACCGTGGATAATCCCGCTCGGAATACTGTTGCTCTGGTTTGCTGTCAGTGAAACAGGAGCCGTGCCGATTTACCTGTTGCCCCATCCTTTTCAGATCGGAAAAGCCGCCTACAGCTATATTCTGGGCTCTCCCGGGCAGATGCCGTATGCCGGACGGTTCATGGATGACTTTTTCAGCAGCCTCTCGCGTGTGGCGCTTGGCTTTGGGCTGGCGGCGGCCATCGGCATACCGGCCGGCATGTTTTCGGGGCGCATCACTCTGGTGAATCGACTGTTCAGTAATACGTTCAACGCAGTCCGCGCCGTTCCAGGAATCAGCTGGCTTCCGATAGCCATGGTCTGGTTTGGCATCGGCATGAAGACCACCGTATTTTTGGTGGCATTGGCCGCATTTTTCCCGATTTACCTGAACACGGCCTCGGGCGCCCGCCAGGTCAAACCCATTTATTATCAGGCGGGGGCCATGATGGGTGTTACACGGCTTCGCGGCGTGTTTGCCATCCTTATACCCTCCGCCATGCCTCAAATCATCAGCGGCTTGCGGCTGGGTCTTGGAATTGCATGGGCTTATCTGGTTCTGGGGGAACTGACAGGGGTTCCCAACGGACTGGGCGCCGTGATTATGGATGCCCGCATGCTTGGACGCATCGATATCATCATTGTGGGAATCATCATCATCGCGGTCGTCGGCAGAATCAGCGATCTGTTTCTTTACCACTTCATGCGTCTGTGTTTCAAAAGCGCCCGGAGGTTAACGTGAGAACTCGCTTGAAGTTGGTTCCTCAGGAGGTCCCCGACCGGCCGACGGAAGGTATTCTGGAAATCAGGGAGTTACGGAAAACCTTCCAAGTCTCCGGAAAGTTTACCACGGTTCTGGAACAGATCCATTTTTCAGTGAATAAGGGGGAAATGATCTGCATCCTTGGACGCAGCGGTTGCGGCAAAACAACGCTGCTCAACATTCTGGCCGGATTTATTCCACCGACAGCCGGTCAGGTTCTGATTGGAGGTCATTCGGCTACGAAGCCCGGACCGGACCGATGTGTGGTTTTCCAGGAAGATGCTCTTTTCCCCTGGCTGACGGTTGAAGAGAACATCGGTTTTGGTCTGGGAGGGACGAGACGCAAAGTACGAGAGGAGACAGACCGGTTTCTTTCGCTGGTTGGATTGACGGAATTTCGCGATTACCTGCCCCGGGAAATCTCTGGAGGCATGAAACAGCGGGTGGCCCTGGCGCGGGTGTTGATTCTGAAACCTGCGGTGCTTCTTATGGATGAACCATTTGCCGCTCTGGATGCACAAACCCGCGAAGAGATGCAGAATCTTCTCCTATCGTTATGGCAAAAGTTTTCCCATACGATTCTGTTTGTCACTCACGACGTCCAGGAAGCCGTCAAGATGGCCGATCGAATCTTGCTGATGGGGAAGGACCCCGGCCGGATAAGAAAGGATATGGCTGTCGATCTGCCACGGCCTCGAGAAATGGATACCACTCAATTTCTCGTTCTCTGCCGCACTCTCCTTGAAGCGCTTCGACAATGAGTTATTACAATATTCACAAATAATCAAAGAAGCTGTGATTTCCCAAATTTTAGCCAGCCCGCGCTGCGCGGCTGTTCTTTGAAATCATATACTATCTGGATTATCCTCAATCATGGAAAAGACAGCCCGCAACCGCTGCTCTTATCTGCCTTTCCATGAGATGATCCAGATAAAGCCTGCCGCGATGGAAGAGCCCGTTTTTCCGCTGACCAGAATTCTACGCCAGTTCAAATTGAGTGCTTCCGGTGCTTTTTGAAACGATATGGCCGACCCGGTTCATTCGCACATGATCCGGCTATATTTCAACAAGTTAACCAGCCATCAGATCCAATTCGGATTGTATTGAGTTGGAATCAACACCTCTTTCCGCGACCAAATAAAATGATAGACCATCTCAATTATTTCATATTTATATATTGATTAAAAAAATTTGATTTATAGAGAAGATTCGGTAATATATTTACATGCTTTTCGACATTCATGTTCATACCAAAATTTCCCCCTGCAGCGATTTATCCATAGCAGATGCTCTGAAACAGGCGAAAGCGCGTGGCCTGGATGGGGTGTGCATTACCGATCACCAGACCATGGAAATTCGAAAACATCTTCGAGAGGGGCTTCAGTATAACGGCCTGTGCGTTGTCTTCGGAATCGAGTATGCCACTGCGCACGGAGATTTTTTACTGTTCGGGCCCTTTGAGGATATTGCTGAAGACCTGCCGGCAATTCAACTCTTGGAACAGGTCAGAGAACAAGGCGGGGTTGCAATCGCGGCCCATCCTTTCAGAAACGACCGGCCAGTCAGTGAATTCCTTGTACGGAAAGGCTTTTGCCGGATCATCGAAAGCGTGAACGGCCGGAATACTCCCTCTGAAAATCAGCAGGTTAAAAAATGGCGCAAAGAACATTTCCTGACCTGCTGTGGGGGAAGCGATGCCCACTCGCTTGATGAGCTGGGTACGGTCTGCACTCGGTTCTCCACGCCGGTCCGATCCCGGAACGATCTGATTTTTGCATTCAAGAACGGTTTATGCCGTCCGGAATGCAACCCCACCAACAATCTCCTTGAACCCAGAGCAAACGTTTCTGTTTCATTCTGATCGTCTCATTGCATTTTCTGTCATGTTTCACATGAACGCCTTATTCTGGTGCGGGCAAACCGATGAAAATGCCCCGGGCTGTTTCTATGCAAGGCTGAAAGGGAGTTAAAATGGCCAGACCCAGGGTATCAGAACAAGCCCTGTGATCAAGGCAATGAAAAGCAGCGGGAGTCCGTTTTTGGCGTAATCTCCAAAAGAATATCCTCCCGGCCCGAAAACGAGAGTATTGACCGGCGTCGATATCGGGGTGAGAAAAGCGGAAGAAGCCCCGAGCGCCACCATCATCAGAAAGGGGTAGGGCGACACGCCGAGCGAGGCGCAGCTCTGCAGCACGATCGGAGACATGAGAACGGCGGTGGCCGTATTACTGATCACCTGACTCAGCCCCGCGGCCATCAGATAGATGCAGGCCAGCAGGGGCAGGTTTCCCAGGACGCCGATGCTTTTAACCAGCCCGTCGGCAATAAACAGGGCGCCGCCGGTCGTCTGAAGGGCGGTTCCCATGGGGAGCAATGCCGCAAGAATCATCACCGTCTGCCAGCCGATCGAACCGTAGGCCCGATCCATCGGGACGCATCCGGTCAGCACCATTCCGGCGGCCGCGCAGAGCACGGCAACGGCGGGAGGAAGAACGCCGGAGGCCATGGCGGCAACCATGGCGGCAAGCATGACGACCGCTACAACGGATTTCGGCGTGAGTTCAACCACCTGGCGAGCCATGATCTCCGGATTGCCGACAACCACAAAATTTCTCTCTTCGCCGCGTATCTTTTCAACCGCCGCCCAGGTGCCCCTGACCAGAAGGGAGTCTCCGAATCGAATGCGGGATTTTCTGTCCGGAAGAACCCTGCCGTTGCGTCGAATGCTGACGACCTGAAGCTTGTTTTTTTCAGAGAAACGGCTCTCTTCAAGGGTCTGTCCGGCATATTCGCTTCGGGGGGCGATGATGATCTCGGCCAAGCCTGCCTCGGAGTTCAGCAGAAGGGCAGGGATATTTTCATCGATCGGGTTTTTTGAATCAATCTCAAGACGGAAATGGGCAACCGTCCTGTCGATGTCTGTTCCGTTTCCGTTCGCGACCAGCCAGTCTCCCGCCTCGATTATGGTGCGCGGTTCAGGCACAATCTTTCGCATCAAGGTTCTGCCGAAAGAGCGAACCGGCCTTTCAATGCTGAGCACGTTCACGCCGTAATCGCCTCCGAACCGCATCTCCTTGAGGGATTTGCCCGAGAGCGGCGAATCGGACCCGACCCTCAACCGGTAAAGATAGCCCTTCAGACTGTATGAACCGGCAAGGTCGCCAACCGAGCTGTCCAAATCAGGAATCCTGGCAACGGAGGCATGCACGGGCAAAATTCTTCTGCCGATCGTGGTGATAAACAGCGTAACGAGCATTAAAACCGGAAGACCGATGACGGTGAATTCAAAAAATCCGAACGGTTCCAGTCCGGCGCCGGCCAGGTAGTCTGTGACCACGATGTTGGGAGGGGTTCCGATCAGCGTGAGCATGCCCCCGAGATTGGCGGCAAACGCCATCGGGAGAAGCAGCCTTGAAGGGTAGCTGCCGATTCGCCATGCCGCCGCAATCACGACCGGCATGAGTATGGCGGTCGTGCCCGTATTGCTGATGAAGGCCGAAAGAAAGGCGGTAAACCCGATTACCAGCACCATCAGGCGCAGTTCGCTTCTGCCCGCAAGGGTGAAAAGCCTCTGGCCCATCCATGCCGTGACCCGTGTTGCGGTCAGGCCCTCGCTTACGACAAAAAGACCCGCCACCATGACCACAACGCTGTCTGAAAAACCGGAAAACGCCTGTTTCAGATCGACCACGCCGGCAATGTAGAGCGAAATCAGGGAGAGCAGGGCGACGAGGTCCGGTCTCAGGCGGTTGATGACAAACAATGCGATCGTCGCGGCGAGTATGATAAATGTTATTTCCATTTCAGGGTTCCTGCAGCTTCCGGTCCTTCCAGTTCCACCACTTCAGCAGTTCGAGATCATGATTTTTTTCCGAGGCATAATATACGGCGCATCTGAAAACATACAGCATGCAGCGGTCAACCGGGCGGCCCTGAATCTTCTGAAGCTCAAGATACATTTTCTCGGGATCAAGCCCTTTCAGGTCGGCGGGCGATCTGAAACCCATATCCCAAAGATCTTCCGCTATGCTTTTACCCACGCCCGGTATAGACCGCAAATCCTTCAGGGCCTCTTTGCGCACAATATGGTCTTTGTTTTTCATGAGAATATCCGGAGAGAACGAGGTTGAAAAATGCCTTCCGATTTTCCTATCACAAACAGAACCCAGCGGAGGAGTCAACATGGAAAAATTTTTCATATGGATTCATCATTCCGAACGAGAACATCCATACTGTGCCGCTGAATACCATAAATTCGGGATTGCGAGCCTCGATGAGTCGAAAGGGGAGCTGTTTAGAAAGGCCTTTTCAGAACAGAGGGACTTGCCGTTATTCTACCTTTGAGATCCGGCACATAAAACTTCGGCCTGACGGCGTACCGATGATCGGGTTGCGCCGGTTGTCGTCGGTCAAACGGTTCAGGCCGCATTCCGGATTTACATCGCCCCAGCCCCAGGCGATTCGAATCGATCCCGAATGAACCACTTCGGAAATTCTGGCCGGCATCGCAATCCATCCGCGCGGGGTTTCCACCCGAACCTTGTCGTTGTCGACAATTCCGTACGTCTTCGCATCGTCTGGATGAACATCAACGGCGCAACCCTTTTGGTTCATCGAAAGCGATGGAATCTGGTGAAACTGGGAATGGGTAAAGCGGTTGTCGCGGGCACCGCTGACGCCTATGATCGGATACTGGTCCTGTTGATCGCTGAAGCTGATCGGTTCTGCCAGAAAACCGTCGGCGTAAGGTATGGACGAAAATCCATTTACCGCAAGTTTTTCGGAATAAAATTCCACTTTTCCCGTGGGGGTTCTGAATCCGCTGGTTTTATGCTTTTCAAACTGCATGTCCGAGGTCCGAACGCCGTCTGGATTTTCCCGCAGCATTTTCACAGTGATGCCGGCCGGCTCCAGTTGATAATCGATGGCTTCCTCGACGCTTTTCCAGGGAAACTCTTTTTCCAGGCCGATTCTGCGGCCCAGTTCAAAAATGATTTTCCAGTCCGGCCAGCTGTCCGCCAGCGGCTCGATGACCTGATTCTGAATGCGAACCAGGCTGTTGCGCAGGTAAGCGCGGTTGAGCTGCGTTTTTTCAAAACAACTGCAGGCAGGCAGCACCACATCGGCCATTTGAGCGGTTTGCGTCATGAACATATCGATGACCACCAGAAAATCGAGTTTTCCAAGCGCACGCATCACGCGGCCGGAATCCATCAGCGATGCGGCCGGATTGCCGGACTGCGACACGAGCATTCTGATTGGATACGGTTTTTCGTCCAGAATCGCGTCTATCACGCAGGACTGCACGTGATGGCCCCAAGTCGCGCTGAATTCGTTAAACAGCGGGTAGTCGGCGGTGATCGGCTTGATGCCGGCGGGCAGGCGGTCTTTGAGCTGAAGATTGCGGGCCGGAACCGGCTGCGGGATAAAGTCTCCGCCCTTGACGTCCAGGTTGCCGGTCAGAGCTCTTAGCATGCAAACCGCGCGGGTCGCGTCAAAAGTGTCCAGTTGCATGTCCAGACCATTGCCATCGACAATGCAGGCCGGTCGGGCGGTCGCGTACAGCCGGGCCGCTGCTTTAACGGCTTGCGGATCCAGCCAGATATCCCTGGCGATCTTTTTGGCCGGAAATTTTTCCGCTGATTGCTTCAAGGCTTCAAAGCCGACGGTCCATCTGCCGACAAAATCAGCGTCGTATAGTTGTTGCGAGATGATTTCATGCATCATGGCCATGGCCAGCAGACCGTCATGGGCGGGTTTGATCTGCAGCCATATGTCGGCATTGGCTGCCAGGTGGGTTTTGATCGGTTCGACCACAATCAGCTTTGCGCCGTTTTGTCGGGCCTGCAGAATGCCTTCGGCGGCGGCCGGATTGGTGTCCCGGTCGTTCTTGCCCCAGACCAGGATGCAGCGGGCGCTTGGCAGCAGGGGGAGGGTCATGGCGCCGTAGGTGATCGCATGGGCAAATTCGCGCCCCACGTGACAGACCGAACCGTTTCCGATGGCATTGGGCGAACCAAAGGCGTTCATCAGGCGATTGACATAGTCCCAGGGCGCGCCCCAGTCAGCCGCCATGCCTCTGAGCCAGCAGACGGATTGAGCGCCGCTTTCTTTTTTAAAATAATGAAACCGTTTGGCAACTGCATCGAGCGCCTGGTCCCAGGACGCCTCCTGAAAGTTACCGGCATCGTCTTTAATCAGCGGTTTTTTCAGCCTCTTGGGAGAATAGACGATATCGGCGGCCGCTTTTAATTTCGGGCAGATCAGCTGTTTGTCTTCAGATAAAATCGATTTTCTTTTGGCGGAAATCAGCCGGTTGTTTTCGATTTCGGCTTCAATCGGGCAGCAGGAAGAACATAAACGACAGATGGTATCAAGTTTCATCGGGTTGATCTCCTCTGGATTTGTTGAACTACCTGCCGGCTTTTACATAACAGCTTCGAATCTGTTCAAAGTGGTTGGCATGCGTACGAATCTTCCACCATACATGCCCGTACGACGTTATGTTCCATCTGGGAGTCAGCCGGTTCAGGTTGCCGTTCAGAAGAGACATGACATTGTCAATGCCTCTGCCGGCATAAGGACCGCTGGTCTTGCCGCCCAGCCACTCCGCTTCACTGGCGGCCTCCTCGGACCATGAAAATGGATCTGAAAGGAGGAACTGGGCGCCCTCCTTGCGGACCACCCGGTTCATTTCCTCGAGGTGCAGGATCGGTCGCGGCACCTTGTCGATCAGGTTCAAAGAGGAAAGCGACGCGGCGCTGTCGGTTCGAAAAGGCAGCGCCAGGGCGTCGGCGACGATGAATTCAACCTTTTCGCTGTTCCATTCCGGGGGAAGGGACAAGGCGACATCGGTGGTAATGTTTCCCTCCTGTTTCAGCGCTATCCTTATTTCACGGCGCTTCATCAACTCTCTGGCCGTTCGAATAAAGGCATGCGAATTGTCGAGGCCAATTGCGAGATCGCTTTTTTGCCCCATTTCGAAGGTGAATCTTCCCGCTGCGGCCCCCGCGTCGATCGCGACGCCGTCATGGGGTTGCATCAGGTCCGCCCACCGGCAATAGGCGTCCGAAGCATTTTCATCGTTTAAAATATCCGCGTAATGACTCCACAGGTAGGTGGAGACCACCTGTGGAGTTTCATATTTGTTTTCGGTCGAAGTTTTGCCGAAAGATGCATTCGGATTTAGATTGGCGATCCCGTTTTCGATGGGATAGGCCTTGCGGCATTGCGGGCAGGCCAACTTTCCTTTGAAAATGTCGCCCTCCGAGGCTTCTTTGATGGTTTCCTTCAATTGAATTTCATCCGGCAGGCAGGCCGGGCAGATCAGCAAATCCAAAAGGGGTTTCTTCATGTATGCCTCCCTGATATGGCTTGTTTTCAAAAGCGATGGCGGGCTTTTGTTGCACAAAGACCCTTCGGGAAACAGTCGGCATTGGCTTAACTGAATAGCGGAATACAACGATAAAGGGATTTACTCTGACTGCCCGAAGCTCGCCGCTGTGCCCGGCAGGCAGGATTTTTTCATGTATATTCTTTTTACCAAAGGGAAAAAACAAAATCAATACGGCTTCTGCCCGCGCCGACCAGGTCGTCGCTGATCACGATATTGGAAGGTGATCCGATCAGGTTGAGCATGCCCGGGGCCTGGGATTGGCGGCAAACACTATCGGCAAAAGAAGCCTTGAAGGCTGGCTCTCAATGACCTGAATTATTGACCCGCATCTTCTGTATGGAAAAATTTTTTATCAAAACTGGCCGCAGTCCAATTGGATGGCAACATCCCCAAAACAACTGCTGATAAAGACTGCTTTTTGATTCGAATGCTTGTTCTTACCGTGGCGTTGATGTATTAAATTTTTGACAAACAAGGGGGTATCAAGATGACAACAGACCATACACAGGTCCATTCCATCCAGTTGACGCTGAAAGACAGGCTGAGGATCACCGGCATGCCGGAGAATTTTCGCAACGAGGTGATGGAAAGACTCAGCTTTGACAACCCCAAATGGATAGAAAATCACCGAATGGGGCGGTGGAACCGCGGCACACCCAAAATCCTTAAATTTTACTCCAAGGGCGCCGGTAATGCACTGATCGTTCCGCGAGGATGCATTCGACAGATCATTCATCTTTGCCGCCGGCATTCCGTAGCCTATGAAATTGTTGATCGCCGGAGAGCGTTGGCTCCGGTGGAATATTGCTTTTCAGGAAGTCTAAGACCGTATCAGCAGGTCGCTGTCAACCACATGCTGGCCAAAGATTTCGGCACGTTGAGCGCTCCGACCGGTTCCGGCAAAACCATCATGGCGCTTTACATGATCGCCGTACGGCGCCAGCCCGCCTTGATCGTGGTTCACACCAAGGAACTGGCATTCCAGTGGATAGAGCGTATTGCACAATTTCTGGGACTTTCCGAAAACGAGATCGGCTTTATTGGAGACGGCAAACGCCGGGTGGGTGAAATTATTACCGTTGCTCTGGTTCAAAGCCTGTATCGACACGTGGAAGAAATTTTCAAGCAGACCGGCCATCTGATCGTAGATGAATGCCATCGAATTCCAAGCCGCACTTTCACCGAAGCGGTCATCGGGTTTGACTGCAAATACATGCTCGGCCTGAGCGCGACTCCCTGGCGCAGGGACGGGCTGAGCCGTCTCATCTTCTGGCATCTGGGCGGTGTGCATCATGAAATGGATGCCGAGAAGCTGATCGAAGACGGCGCCGTGTTAAAGGCCGAGGTCGTGGTCCGAGAAACCGAATTCAAGCCCTATTTTGATCCGGTAAAGGAATACAGTCGAATGCTTTCCGAACTCGTGGCGGACGATGCGCGCAACCGCCTGATCGCATCGGATGTGGCCCGGGAGGTGCAATCTCGTCCGGGAGTAAGTCTGATACTATCCGATCGTAAAAACCACTGTCGAACGCTTCATGCGTTGCTGACCTATGGACATAAGATTGATGCGGAGCTTCTGACCGGAGACATGTCGGCTTCGGAACGAAGAACGGTTCTGGACAGAATTAATTCCGGACAGGCCAGGGCGCTTGTGGCGACCGGTCAGCTGATAGGCGAAGGGTTTGATTGCAGTAATCTGTCTACCTTATTCATGACAACGCCCATACGTTTTAGCGGCAGAGTTCTTCAATATCTCGGGAGGATTCTCAGGCCTGCGCCCGGAAAGTCCCAAGCCCGGGTTTTCGACTATGTAGACATTCGGGTTGACGTGTTGAAATCCGCTGCGGAAGCAAGAATGCGCGTATACCGATAAAGTGGAGCCGTTCATCATTTTAGACAGTCTATAATTTTTGAAACATGGTTTCTGGCATGCTCTGAATTGTGCGTATTGGCAAGCTTTAATAGGTGTTTACCCGCATCGTTAACCGAAACGCCCTTATTTACAAGAAAGGACCGATAAGCAGGATGTAAGCGATTATACTTTTCGTTCAGCAGAATGCTGTTCTGTCTAAGTTTAGTAACCATGGTTTCCTGAAGTCTGCCGAAGTCAAAAGCGTCTTCAACGCAAGACATCAATTTCAGCGTCCGACTCCGGACCTGTTTAAATCTTATGATAGGTATTATCCAGAATTTGGCCAATGGATATCCAGCTATTCCCAAAATAAAGCCGACAATGGCTCCGATGTATTTTGCATCCATATATAATTCCGATTCTCTTTGGTTCTGATGGTAATTAAAGAGTGATTCTATATCAGAAAATCCAGAAGGCAGCAATCGACAATTTGTTATAGCCAGTTTAATTATACTGTTTGGCTGTAGGACGTACAGTCTTATGTCAACTCGTGATAAAAACAAAATAATACTGCTTGGACACTATAAATTGCTTGACATGGCTACTAAAACGGTTTATTTAGGCAGATATAACGGTCTGTATAATTTAGTGTTAAAATTGACTTCTACTTATGGACTTCAACTACTTATGGAGGCTGAACCGTGAATCCGACAGATTTATGCGGATGGATTTCAAGTAAGGAGGTTTTAGCACAGTCAAACATTTCCCGAGCCACTCTCAACAATTATATCAAATTGGGAATTTTGCCGCGTCCAATCGTTAAAAATCCTGGTGCAACCATCAAAGGGGTAAAACAGATCGGTTATTTTCCCAAGGAAGTCCTTGACAGAATTTCGAAGGTCAAACAGTTGAAACGGGAAAATCATACCATTGATGAAATTGCGGCCCGTTTTAAAAAAATCGATCCTTTAAACAGAAATGACGACGGTCATACGGATGACAGAAGAACCAATTCTCCAACTCAGGCTCCTGAAACAACGAGCGATGATTCCCGCCTGACATTGACCGTCGACAAACTCAATGTTCCAGCTTACTTAATTAATCACCATTTTGAGATTGAATGGATCAATGACGCGGCTCAGGAAAAGATTTTCAATCAACCTCTCCGCTCCATTGAAGAACTGGCGTCCCGCAATATTTTCAAGCTTTTTTTCAAATGGCAATTTCATGACCATGTTCAAAACTGGCAGCAAATCATTAGCCTCCATCTGAGTGTTGTTAAAAACAACCTGCCCAGGACCGACATTCCCACTTTGTTTTCCGGGGTCGGAGAAAGCGAAATCCATTTGCTGAAAAACCTGTATGATGATGCCGTAGCGGTGGAATACAAGGAGATCTGTGACCTTTGGGGGCGATTCGAGCTGAGGGATGAAACCACTCAGGTCTACCACATTTATTGCGTGCATTTTCGGGAGGGATTGTTTCTTGTATATGTGCCTGCTGAAGAATCCCCCGGTCATGTTCTGGATTTTTTGGGACAGCGCCGCAATATCATCGCCGATCTGCTCCGGAAACGAATTCCGTCCTTGGAATCGCTTAGCGTGCTCGTGGCGGACCTGCAGGATTCCGTCCGAATCTGCGCAGAATTGCCTCCTGCCGAATATTTCGAGATGATCAACCAGTTGTGGGAATCCCTGACAGGCTGCATTGAAAAACACGATGGAATCTGTGGGAAGCACGCCGGAGACGGGTTCGTTTATTATTTCCTCAATCGTCCCAATGGCGGCAACCATGTGTTGAATGCCATTAATTGCGCAAGAGAGATGCGTGAAAGAATTAAGGTTTTCAGCGAGAAGTGGCGGGTTCGCAAAGGCTGGCTTAATGATTTTTACCTGAACATCGGCATCAATGAGGGACAGGAATTCTGTGGAACAATACGTTGCGCTTCATTTGTTGAATTTACCGCGCTGGGAGACACCATCAACTATGCCGCTCGACTCTCGGATTTCGCCCGTTACGGCTCTATCTGGGTGACGAAAAACGTAATCAACAAGTTGGGAACCGAAGATCTTTCCTCAATTCGATTCGGCATTCAAAGGAAAAATGGAGAAAGAACGGTTTTTACTGAAAATTCTTTTGCACGCGTGGCCGATATGCTCGCTGAACACGATCAGCCCAGCTTCAAATTTGCCGATATCGCCACAATCCCTGTAGCTGAAATATTATGATATAAAATTATTTCAAATTATTCTTATATCTTAGTGTGTTAGAATATATTTATAAATATTATGTTAATATATTCATATCTAACATTTTGTTTTTAAATAATAAACATGTTGGCACTAAGTCAAAAACCAAATCGCTTCGCCCATCACAATCATCAGCACGGCACAGAGCCGCAAAACCCGAGATGACGCCTTATCAACAAACCATTCTACAGTCTTTTCAAAAATGTGTCGGGGGTTGATTGAAAAAACCAGCCCCGCAAGGGCAACGATAATTCCCGAACCGAGAATAAACTCAAAATTCAAGCTGTCCACTGCGGCAAAGGCCAGCGTTACGCCTGCTGCAAGAACGAAAAACGAGATGACACGTCTTGCCGTTTTGCCTATTGACATAAGGGACCTATGCCGATTTCTTAAAGTATCTGTGTAAAGAACCAGGGCGATTCCGAATAAAAACGACATCGTGCTGATGATATAGAGATAGCCTTTCATAATTCAGCCTCCACGAAAAGAATCAATGAGCAGAACCGGCTCTCGGGTTGAATAAAGTCTAAATATCGTTTAGAATAAATTTTATAGAAAACTATAAACTATAGCCTTACATGTCAAGCTGTATCGGAGTTCCACAAGCCGATGAGATATGACCATTTTATTTTTTTAAGCAAGGAAGTGCGAGTATGGGCAGTATTGAGCCGCGCCGTTTAACCGAGACCGTCTCAGGAGCCGGCTGAGCGTCCAAGCTGGCGCCAGGGGACCTGGACCGGGCTTTATGCGGGTTGACGTTTCCCACAGATGAAAACGTCATAGTAGGTATGGATCGAGCCGATGACGCCGGAGTTTATAAAATAAACGACGAGCTTGCCCTGATTCAGACCCTGGATTTCTTCACGCCTATTGTGGATGATCCTTACTGGTTTGGACAGATTGCCGCGGCCAACGCATTGAGCGATATCTACGCCATGGGCGGAGTTCCCAAGACCGCCATGAATATTGTTGCCTTTCCCATCAAGCAGATGGATGTCGGCATCTTGCGCCAGATCCTTCAGGGCGGCATAGACAAGCTCAAGGAAGCCGCCGTTGCTCTTGTCGGCGGTCACAGCGTTGAAGACCCTGAACTCAAATACGGGTTGTCGGTCACCGGATTTATTCATCCCCGGGAGGTGCTGATTAAGAGCAGACTGATTCCGGGCGATCATCTGGTGCTGACCAAACCCCTTGGAACGGGGATCATCAATACGGCTGTCAAGGGGGGGCTGGCCGGTCCGGAGGTTATTGAAAAAGCGACCCGTCTGATGGCGGCCCTGAACCGGCAGGCGGCGGAAATCATGAAGCAATATACCGTCCATGCCTGCACCGATATCACGGGTTTCGGACTGTTGGGCCACATGGCCGAAATGACCGCCGGTTCAGGATGCAGCGTTTTACTCAAAAGCGCTTGTGTACCGGTCCTTCCTGAAGCCATGGAATATGCCGCCATCGGCCTTGTTCCAGCCGGCGCTCACAAGAATCGCACATTCCGGGAGCCCATGGTAATTATGGATCCGGCCATAGACGACGTCATGCGTGATGTCCTTTATGACCCGCAGACTTCCGGGGGGCTGCTGATCTGCCTCAAAGAGGAGGATACCGTTTCGCTGATCAGCGATCTTGAGAAAAAGCAGATTGTTGCGGCAGACATCGGAACCATTTTATCCGATGATTCGGAAAAAATTCGAGTAGCGCCGTGAAACGGCAACGGTTTGAAGAATTCAGACGGCGGATCCGGGACTGAGCAATACCGACACATTGGATACATGCGGCATTTCAGGCTGGTCTTTTCATCAGTTGCTTGATCCGGGCGCACTTGCGGTCATATCCCTGGGAAACAATGTGGTGTGCGCATCGAGAAACAGATCCATAGGCGTCGATGGCAATGCGGTACTGCCCTTCAATGGTCTCCATGGACTCAAATTCCCTGATCATGTCCGGCAGATGCTCCAGCCGCGCATCTGAAAGTCCTTGGGTGATTTCTCTTTGCCGAAGTCGTTGAACGATCTGATCCTCGCTGCACCGGCATTCCACAAAAATAATGTCGCTTTCACACTCATTCGCAATTCGAAGCGCATGTTCCCGCCACACGCTCCGTGAAAATGTGGCGTCCACTATTGCCGAACTTCCATTTTCCAGATATCTTGCGGCTTCCTCCAGGAGCCGCTGATAAATCAGATCTCTGGATTCGGGGCGGTAAATTCCCTGTCCGTAAGCGGTGACTTCGGGGGTTTTAGACAGTTCCAGTCTTCTGATTTTATCGGATTGAAGCCATGGAATATCCAGTATGGATTGAACCTCCCTGGCCAGTGATGATTTTCCTGTTGCCGGAAGGCCGCAAAAAATCCAGAGGGTTGGGCGGCTGAATCGCAGGGCGTACTCGTAAGCAAGATCCTGATAGTGAGAGACGGCCTTTTTCATATAAGCGGCCGCTTCCGGTTTCAGTCCGTCCAGGGTCAAGCAGGACACTTTCAGGCGGACGACGGCCCGGTAGGCGCCGTAAAAGTCCAGCATCGCATAAAGCTGGGCATCGTTCGCCCGCTCTACATAAGAACGAAGCAATCCCTGGCTTTTTTCGGAATATCCCCTATATTCCAGATCCATATGAAGAAAGGCCAGATCCACGGCAACATCCCCGTACCGAAAGCGGTCATTAAACTCGATACAGTCCAGAATCTGAATCCCGTCCTGAAAATATACATGTTCCGCCCGAAGATCTCCGTGTCCGTCGCAAATGCGACCCGCGCGGATCCGTTTCTGAAACAAACTCCCACGGTCTCTGAGAAAAGCCCGGCTCGTTTTACAGATATGCTCCCATTGTTGCGGATCCAGAAAAGCATCGACATAGGGCGCGACCTGCTGAAAGTTTTCCTCGACATTGAATTCCACCTGTTTGATGCTTCCAAAGGAGTCGATCTCAGAATTGCGCTGGCTTCGAGCGTAGAAGTCCGCCAGATATTTCCCCAGACCCGATAGATGCTCTGCGCGGACCTGATCTTCGGACAGCATGGTTGCCATGCAGCATTCATCGGAAAGCTGCTTCATTCTCACGGCATATTCAACCACATTCCCTTCAGGTCTGAGACTGATGCGCCCGTCGGCATCCATATATACCGGTACCGCTGCATCATAGATGCCCTGGCTGAGTCTGCGATTCAAAAGGATTTCCATCTCGCAAAAGTGTTTTCGTGCCTTCAGGGTTCGAAAATCAAGGAATCCGAAATCCACGCTTTTTTTGAGTTTGTAGACCCACGGGCCGGTCAGAAAAACCGCTGAAATATGGGTATCGCGCCGCTCAATTCCAGAAGCAGGATGCGGATAAAAAGCGGGATTCGCAAAGGCCAGACAAACTTTTTCAAAAACATTGGATGCGTTCATCATAATTTGGAAAAATGAAAAAATAATTGCAGTTCGTTCAATGCTGATCCATCAACCCGTATTCAACAGCACATGCCGCCAAACCAGGGAAATCTCATGCGTCAGTTCAAGTTCTGGTTTCAAAAAAACATGAAATTATGGTGTTCGCTACCACAGATCGTCTTGAGTGACAAGGCAATATGCCTGACCCGTCATTGGCCCTGAGGGTCAAACTTCTTGAAATTGCATATAAAATATAATAATCAAAAATCAGTTTTGACTACGAAGACTTATTGAAGGATTGAATGAATACGTTTGGCATTCTTCAAAATACAGTGCAGCCATATGCGTGGGGTTCCCGTTCGGCGATCGCCGAATTGACGGGAAATCCGAATTTTTCAGACGTCCCTCAGGCAGAGCTTTGGATGGGTACTCACCCCCGAGGGCCTTCCAGGGTCAGGATAAACGACAGATGGGTTCTGCTGCCCGATCTGATTGCAGAATTTCCGGAACAGATTCTGGGAAAAATTGCATCGGAAAGGTTTCATAGGAAACTTCCCTACCTGTTCAAGGTGCTGGCCGCTGAAAAGCCCCTTTCCATTCAGGCTCACCCGAACAAGGAACAGGCCGTGGAAGGTTTTTTTCGGGAAAACCGGAAAAACATCGCCATAAACGCCTTCAACCGGAATTACCGGGACGACAACCATAAACCCGAATGTCTTTGCGCCCTGACGCCGTTCTGGGCGTTAAAAGGTTTTCGAGGTCTGGATGAAACGCAACGCCTCTTGAACAGAGCCTGTCCAAGGAATTTACGCAATCTTGATATTTCCGGGCTGAAAAGTTTTTTCAAATCGCTCATGACGCTTTCCAGCCTTCAACGGGCCGATCTGATTGCTGAAACGGTATCCAGTGCCGGCAAATATGATGATCCGGCGTTTCAATGGGCTTTGCATCTGAATCAGGAGTATCCGAATGATGTCGGCATGCTGGCGCCGTTTTTTCTGAACCTGGTTTGCCTTCAGCCCGGAGAGGCGATCTTTCTTCAAGCCGGGGAGCTTCACGTATATCTCAAAGGAATGGGTGTTGAGCTGATGGCCGATTCGGACAACGTGCTTCGGGGCGGTCTGACCAGTAAACATATCGATTGCGTCGAACTGATGCGTGTTGTAAAATTTGACGTGCAACCGGTATCCGTCCTTTATCCGGGATCGGTTGGGGAATGCGAAAAGATATACCCGGTTTGCGCCCGGGAATTTGCGCTATCCACAATTTCGCTTCAGGACGGATGCCGCTATTCCAGCGCCGGACAGAGAAGCATGGAGATTCTTCTGTGCGTTGAAGGAACTGCGGAGTTCGTGGACGCGGGGGCGAAGAGCGCGATCAGAATAGCCCGGGGAGCATCGCTGGTCGTTCCCGCAGCCGTAAAGCGTTATGAAATTTGGGGCCAGGCTGTTTTATACAAGGCTTCAATTCCACTCGAATCCTTTCAATAAATTTTCTTGACAAACAGGATCGGCTTGGATAATTGAGAAAAGGAATTGTATCAGTTATTAACTGAATGGATGATCAGATGACACAGAATTTTTCGGGCGGATATTTTTGGTATTATTATTTCACCAGAGGTCTGCCCTTGGTGCGCTGATTATCATCAACTGAGCGCAAAAGCCGTGGGCAGACACTCTGCTCACGGCTTTTTGATTTTCAGGGGCTGTGAGCGGGAAATCCTCACAGCCTTTTGCTTTTAAGGAGAGGGTATCTATCATGAGCTTGTTGGGGAAGCGTATCCGTATAGAACGGATCATCAATCGAAACACCGGAAAAACAGTGGTTGTTCCAATGGATCATGGAATTTCCATGGGCCCGATTGCGGGCCTGGGAGACATGAAACAGGCCATCGGAAGGATCGTCAGCGGCGGCGCAAATGCCGTGGTCGCCCATAAGGGACTCGTAGCCGAGGGGCATCGCGGGGAAGGAGGGGATATCGGACTGATCATCCATCTCTCGGCCTCCACCTCGCTGTCTCCAAATCCAAATTCGAAAACCCTGGTGTGCAGCGTGGAAGAGGCGATCAAGCTGGGTGCGGACGCGGTATCGATCCACGTCAACATCGGAAACGGCCAGGAAAAGGAAATGCTTCAGGATTTCGGACGCATCAGCTATGAGGCAAGGGAATGGGGCATGCCGCTTCTGGCCATGATCTATCCGCGAGGCGAACGCATCAAGGACGAGTTCGACGTCAATGTCATCAAACATGCCGCCCGGGTTGGATACGAAATGGGTGCCGACCTGGTCAAGGTTTCTTACACGGGTTCTGTCGAAACCTTTAAAGAGGTGGTGGCTGGATGCGCGATTCCCGTTATAATCGCGGGCGGTCCCAAGATGGATTCGGACCGGGATATCTTGGAAATGGTCAAGGGGTCCATCGATGCTGGCGGCGCCGGCGCATCAATCGGAAGAAACGTGTTTCAGCATCGCAATCCTTCCCGAATGGTCAGGGCCATATCGGCCATTGTTCACGATGGGACGGATGTTCAAAGCGCATTGGACATTTTAAATGCATCATCCTGAGCAGGGAGTGGAAATATGCGGACAATCTGGGTAAAGGCGGACCCCTGGAATAAATCCCTGGTAACCACGGCGCTTGAAGGCGGTGCAGAGGCGGTGATGATTCCCAAGGGATTCTCCGGAAAGGTCAAGGAACTGGGAAGAATTCAGACCGTCTCCGAGGACGGAGATCTGAAGATCGGCGAGCAGGTGGTGTTTTTTCAAATTCAAAGCGCGGAGGATGAGCCCGAAATTCTTCAGCTTTCCCGGCACAAACAGGTCGTGGTGACCTTTTCCGACTGGAGCGTGATTCCCCTTGAGAACCTTATCGCCAGGGGGGCTCGAATCATCGCCCATGTGCGTGATTTTGACGAAGCCCAGACCGCATTTGGAATTCTGGAAAAAGGCGTCAATCATATTCTGGTCGACACGCAGGATCCGGGTCAACTGGCAAAGATTCTGACCCTGCTGAACCGGGGCAACGAGAGCATTGCGCTTTCGGAAGCTGAAATCAAACAGATTCGCCCTGTTGGCATGGGAGATCGGGTATGCGTGGATACCTGCACCACAATGACCCAGGGAGAGGGAATGCTGGTGGGAAACAGTAGCAACGCCCTTTTTCTGGTGCATGCGGAAAGCATCGAGAACCCCTATGTAGCGCCCCGGCCTTTTCGCGTCAATGCCGGTCCGGTGCATGCCTATACCCGGACGCCGGGGGGCAAGACCCGGTATCTTTCTGAGCTTCGGGCCGGTGATGCCGTGCAGATCGTTAATCATAAAGGAGAGGCATCCGAGGCGGTGATCGGTCGTCTGAAGATCGAAAAACGGCCCTTGATTCTTATTGCAGCGGTCTGCAGCGGAAAGGAAATCTCCGTTTTGCTTCAAAATGCCGAAACCATACGCCTGACGGCTCCGGATGGCTCGCCGTTGTCGGTGGCAAGCCTTTGCCCTGGCGACAAGGTGCTTGTGGCGATGGAGGAAGGGGCCAGACATTTTGGATATGCCATTAATGAAACCATTTCCGAAAAATAAATCATGGCGGTGGCCGCATGACAGAAAATAAAGAGGATCGGACATCGATCGAAGATTTGCGCACTCAAATCGACTTGATCGATCAAAATATTCTGAAACTGATCAACCAGCGGTTGACCATCGCCGGAAAGATCGGCCACTTGAAAGGCCTGAACGGGACGCCTGTTCTGGATCCGGATCGGGAGGCCAGGCTGATGAAGTCTTTGTGTGACACCAACGAAGGGCCTCTGAAGACCGAGGAACTGCGACATATATTCGGCGAGATCATCGCCGCCGCTCGAAGAGTGCAGCGCCCCATTCAGATCGCCTTTCTGGGACCGGAGGCGACCTTTACCCATCTGGCCGCATTGAAGCATTTCGGCCATCTGAATGAATTTGTGCCACAGGAAAACATCTACGAGATTTTTTCGCAGGTTGAGAGGGGCAAATGCCATTACGGGGTCGTCCCGGTGGAGAACTCCATCGAGGGCGCGGTCAATCACACGCTGGACCTTCTGTTTGAATCTACCGTGTCGATTTGCGGTGAAATCTATTCTCCCATATCTCACGCCCTGTTGTGTAAAAATGGACGGCCGGAGGATATTCGAGAGATCTTCTCTCATCCTCAGGCTCTGGCTCAGTGCCGCCGCTGGCTGGACAGGCATCTTCCCGACGCCCTTATTCACACCTGCGAAAGCACAGGATATGCGGCCCGAATGGCGGCGGAACGTCCCGATGCCGGGGCCGTTGCCAGCAGCGAGGCGGCCCAGATCTACGGGCTTCAAGTGGCGGCATGGGCTATTGAGGATTCAAGCCGGAACACCACGCGGTTTATCATAATCGGAAAAGACGCTTCGGCGCCCACGGCAAACGACAAGACTTCGATCATGCTGGTCACCGCGCACCGGCCGGGCGCTCTCTATCATGCGCTTCAACCGATTGCCGATGCTGGCATCAACATGGTCAAGCTCGAATCCCGGCCGACCAAGCAGCAGAACTGGAGTTATTTCTTCTTTGTGGAACTCGACGGGCACCAGCAGGACCCTCCGGTGCATACCGCCATCGATCAGATGCGTTCTCTGTGTCTGTACCTTAAAATACTGGGTTCTTATCCCAGGGCCCAGGGTTGACAGAAAATGAACCAAACGGAAATAAAAGATAATTTCAGAACATCCATCACGGCGAATACCGATCTTTACGCCGTGTTCGGGCATCCCGTGGCCCATAGCCTGAGTCCGGTCATGCACAACCGCGCCTTTATGACTGCGGGGATCAATGCGGCGTATATGGCTTTTGATGTCAAAGACATTCGGGTCGCCATGAACGCGATGCGGGCCTTGGACATTAAAGGCGCGAGCATCACCATTCCACATAAAGTCGACGTGATCGCCGCCCTGGATGAATTGGACCCGGAAGCTCAAATAACCGGAGCGGTCAACACCGTCGTCAATTTGAACGGACTTCTGAAAGGCTGTAATTCCGACGGTAAAGGGGCGATTCTCGCGCTTGAATCCAGAACAAGCCTGAATGGAAAACATGTGGCCATCATCGGCGCCGGAGGAGCTGCCCGGGCCATAGGGTTTGAAATCCGGAAAAAAGCCGGCAAATTGACCATTTACAATCGCAGCCGGATAAGAGGGGAAACGCTGGCTCGGGACCTGGATGCAAATTTTCGTCCGCTTGAGGACAGTGAAACAATTCGTTGCGATATTCTGATTCACACCACACCCATGGGAATGTTTCCGAATGTTCACGAGCTCGCCATAAATTCCGAAAACCTTGAACCCGGTATGGTGGTTATGGATATTGTCTACAGACCCTTAAAAACGGCCCTGCTTCAGGAAGCCGGAGCAAGGGGTTGCACTGCGATAGACGGGGTGGCCATGTTTGTTTACCAAGGGGCTTTGCAGTTTCAATGGTGGACCGGCCGAGAAGCGCCGATCGACGCGATGCGAGCGGCGGTGCTGAAGGCTTTACAGTAATAATCGTCAGAAGGGTATAAACCATGTCCATCGATGTGAAGATTGTTAATGGGCCAGTTCGCGCCAGGACCGAGGTTTGTGTTCCAGGATCCAAGAGTTTTACCCATCGCGTCCTGATCGCCGCGGCGCTTTCCGACGGAATCTGCAACATCAACCATCCGCTGTTCAGCGAAGACACGCTTCTGACCATCAATGCCCTTGAGCGGATGGGCGTGCGCATCGAAGCTTGTGAAAATTCGGCAAAGGTCTTTGGAACCGGCGGCAGGCTGGCGCCTTGCACGGAACCCATCTTTCTTGGGAATTCGGGCACCAGCATGCGTCTGCTGGCCGCGGTTGCTGCGCTTGGCAGCGGCGATTACCGGTTTTACGGCACGTCGAGGATGCATCAGCGCCCGATCTCGGATCTTCTGGATGCATTGAACCAGATAAAAGTAAGCGCTCGATCGGTCGACGGCACTGGTTGCCCGCCGATCATTATTACCGGCGGTTCGGCATTCGGGGGCACCGTTAGGCTCGACTGTACCAAAAGCAGCCAGTATCTTTCCGCCTTACTGTTGATTGCGCCCTGCGCGCGTTCCGGAATGGAAATTTTTACTCAGGGCCGGGTCGTGTCGAGGCCTTATATCGATTTGACCGTGGATGTAATGGAACGCTTTGGTGTGACTGTACAAAGAAACGGATATGATCGTTTTTATGTTCCGCCGGGCCAGGTATACCGGTCGGGAATCTGCGACGTTGAACCGGACGCTTCCCAGGCGGGCTATTTTTGGGCCGCCGCGGCAATTACCGGTGCCTGCGTCTCCGTCAATGGGCTGAACAGACAGTCCAGGCAGGGCGATGTGCGCTTTACCGGAGTGTTGGAGCGTATGGGATGCCGCATTGTCGAATCTTCAAAGGGCATCGAGGTATGCGGTCGGGCCGTTCGTGGTGTGGATGTGGATATGGGCGACATGCCGGATCTGGTTCCCACCCTTGCGGTTGTGGCCGCATTTGCAGACGGCGTCACGACCATTCGAAACGTCGGACATTTAAAGGAAAAGGAAAGCAACCGGCTTGCTGCCGTGGTTGCCGAATTGAACAGAATGGGAATTGATGCGTCATGCACCGACTCCGAGCTTCAAATTGCCGGAGGCAAGCCTTCAGGTGCCTTGATTCATACATACAACGACCATCGAATGGCCATGAGCTTTGCTCTGGCCGGTTTGCATATACCGGGAATCGTGATTGAGAACAGGGAGTGCGTCGTCAAGTCATTTCCAAACTTCTGGCATGTTTTTGAAAGCCTGTACGATTTTCACCAGCAGAATGCGGGCAAGGGGCAAACATGAATATCTTTTTGATCGGGTATCGGTGTTCCGGCAAAACTGCCGTCGGCCGCTGGCTTGCAGATCATTTGCACTGGCCGTTTATCGACATGGATTCGGTGCTCGTCGACGATTTCGGCCAGAGCATTCGGGAAATCGTTCAGGCGCAGGGATGGCGCTATTTTCGTGAAAAAGAGACCGCGCTTTTGAAACGTCTCTGTCTTTCGGGCCGTCAGGTGATTGCAACCGGTGGAGGCGTTATTCTGAATCTTGAAAACGTTCTTGAAATGAAATCCTGCGGATTGCTGATCTGGTTGCGCGCCAGGCCTGAAACCATTGATCATCGAATGCGGAAAGACGTCAATACATCGAATTTCAGACCGGCTTTGACGGAAAAGGGGAGCCTTGAGGAAATTTGCGAGTTGCTGGCCGTGCGAAATCCAATTTATTCCCAGGCCATGGATTTTTTTGTTGACACCGATGATGCATCAGTTGAAGAAATCGGCGATGCGATTTTAAAAATTCTGGCGGATCAAAACCCGATGATCCGTATCGCCTGATTTGTTGGAGTCTGTCTTATGCCGGGAAACACATTTGGATCTTTTTTCCGAATCACCACCTGGGGTGAATCTCACGGCCCGGCCCTTGGCGTCGTCATCGACGGCTGCCCGCCGGGCATTGTGCTCAATGAATCCGTCATTCAGCCCATGATGGATCGAAGAAAACCCGGTTCCAGCACCGCAAGCACCTCGCGCAGGGAATCGGATCGCATCCGCATCCTTTCCGGAGTCTTCGAGGGTCGCAGCACCGGAACTCCGATTTCGATTCTGATTGAAAATTCCGACGCACAATCCAAGGCTTACGCCCCCCTGGCCGATGTGTTCCGTCCCGGACATGGTGACTTCACCTATGAGGCCAAATACGGTATTCGCGACTGGCGAGGAGGCGGACGCGCTTCTGCCCGTGAAACCTCGGCCCGAGTTGCCGCAGGAGCGGTAGCGGCTGAAATATTAAAAGTCCAAGGGATTCGAGTGAGGGCCTACACTCTGGAAGTCGGTGGAATCCGGGCTCAGGAAAAGGACCTGTCCGTTGTAACGAATAATCCCTTTTTGTGTCCCGACATGTCGGCTGCGGAGAAAATCGCCCGCAGAATCGACGAGGTCCGAAAGGCGCAGGATTCGGTCGGAGGCATCGTTGAGGTTCTCGCGCAAGGCGTACCCACTGGTTTGGGAGAACCCGTGTTTGACAAGATGGACGCGGATATTGCCAAAGCATTGATGAGCATTGGTGCGGTTAAAGGCGTTGAAATCGGATCCGGATTTCAATCCGCCCGCATGCTGGGTTCTCAGCACAATGATCCGATTTCGGATAACGGATTTCTATCCAACCATGCGGGAGGGATTCTCGCCGGAATCACAAGTGGCCAGGACATCATTATTCGAGCTGCGGTCAAACCGATTCCTTCCATTGGAAAAATTCAGCAAACCATCGACCGGAAAGGTAGCCCGACCGCGATTCAGATAGCGGGACGCCATGACGTCTGCGCCATTCCCAGAATCAACGTGGTATGCGAGGCCATGGTCAACCTCGTGCTGGCCGATCATCTTCTCAGACAAAAGGCGTTCAAATGAAACAGGTTCGCATCGGTATCATCGGCGGCAAGGGAAACATGGGAAGGTGGTTTGAAAGTTTTTTCATCCTGGCCGGTCATTCGGTGCAAATCTGTGATCTGAATACGGATCAGACCCCCGAAATGCTGGCCCGATCCTGCGATGTGATCGTTCTCAGCCTGCCGATTCAAACCGCGATCCTCATGTGCGGACAGGTTGGACCGCTGCTTTCGTCCGACCAGCTCATGATGGATGTCTGCTCTCTAAAAGCTCCCGTTCTGGATGCAATGCTGCGTTGCAGCCCGGCGCAGGTCATGGGCGTTCATCCCCTGTTCGGGCCTTTCACGGAAACCATTCGGGGCCAGAATCTTATCGTCTGTCCGGGCAGGGGGGAGACCCTTGTTCAATGGATGATCGCCTTGTTTAAAAATTACGGCGCTGCGGTCAACTACATGGATCCTCAGAAGCATGACCGGTGCATGGCGGTTGTGCAGGGCCTCACGCATATGATCACGGTCTCTTTTGCCAGGACTCTGGAGATGCTGGCGGTCAATCCCGAGGAATCCCTGCTGATTGCCACTCCGGTTTTCAGGGCCAACATGAATCTGACCGCCCGTTTATTTGCCCAGGACCTGGAGCTTTACCGGACGCTGATGGCATCCAATCCTCATGTCGAACCGGTTCTGGAGGCTTATTTTGCGGCTTTAAACGAATCCAGAACCAAGCTGCTTTCCGGATGCAATCACGCCGGCCTTGAGTATCTGGAAAGCATTCGCAATTTTCTGGGGCCGTTTTGCCAGCAGGGGCTGGACGAAAGCAATCGCATGCTTCGCGCCATTTACCAGAAAGAAGCTCGGGAAAGTGAAAAAAATGATTATTAACCCCGCTTATAAACCATTGCCGGTCAGACAGACGCATCGATGTTTTGCCTGCAGCCCCTCAAATCCACACGGCCTGAAAATGCGGTTTTATACCGATGAAAAGTCTCTGTTTTCCTGGCTCACCATTCCGGAACACCTGTGCGGATGGAACAATCTGGCGCATGGCGGGGTGCTGTCCACCATTCTCGACGAGATCATGAGCTGGACGGCGATTTACATGATGCGTTCATTTATATTGACGCAATCCATTGCCGTGGATTTTAAGAATCCCGTTGCCGTCGGCCGACGGTTGCGGGCAGAGGCAAGAATGATTGAAGTCAACAAGCGAAAAGCGACCCTGGAAGGGCTTATTTTTAACGAAAACGATCAGCTGTCTTGCCGGGCTACCGGCATATTTGCCCTGGTGAACCTTGAGATGGTTCGCAGATTAAAAATCGTCGATGAAAAGGGGATTGAAGATTTTCAAAACATGGTTGAAAGCTTCGAAAAAATTTTAACTTGACCTTTTCACAGAAAATCTCTAATAATTAAATTTCACTGTTCCAGCCGATGCCGCGACCTGCCGGCCGGTGTTCGTTATAGGCCGATAATATAAAGGCCTTTTCTTTAGAACCTCCGTACGTTTATTTAAGTGTTTGTTCCAAAAGTTGTCGCGAAAAATTCGTAGACATGGTTTATTCTACGTTTATAATTGGCGCAATCAATATGCTGATGACAAAGAGTTGTCTTGGGGCGGTTTTTCTATACTCTGCCAATGTTATGTGGAATAATTTTTATGTCTGCAACCGACAAGGAGGAAAAAATGAGTCTTAAAAAACTATTTCTGATCACCTTGTGCATGACCGCTGTTTTGTTGGTTTTCATCCCGTCCATTCAGGCGGAAAACGCTGAAAGCGGTTCGGGTTCGAAGGAAAAAATCAATATTAATACCGCTTCGTTCACGGATTTTGTGAAACTCAGAGGCGTGACGCTTAAACACGCCCGGCGGATCATAGCCTATCGCAACGAACATGGTCCCTTTCTATCGCCGGAAGACATTATCAATGTTCCGGGGATTGGTCCGAGAGCCTGGGAACTGAATAAGGATCGAATCGTCGTGGATGATGAAGTACCGGAGGCAGCTGCCGAGAATTAATTGGCGAACGATTTAAAATGAACAAATCTTTTTTACTTTTTGTTGCTGATGTCGGACGCCATGAAAGGGTTAAAAAATTCGGCGTCGTTTTATAAACACCTGAAGTCAGGAGGAAAACATGAAAAAGTACCATTTGATCTTAAAGTTGTTCTGCGCTGCTGCAATACTGGGAGTCGTAATGAGCGGGGTATTGTTTGCCGAAGAAAGCACCAAGATCAATATCAATACGGCAACGGTTGAGGAGCTGACCCAGCTCGACAAGGTCGGGGATAAATATGCCGAAAGAATTGTGGCCTACCGAAATGAGAATGGAATGTTCAAAACTCCCGAGGATATCATGAAAGTGCAGGGCATCGGGCCAAAGATCTGGGAACTCAACAAAGACAGGATCATTGTCGGAGAAACCGCTGAAAAAGGCTCCAAATCAACAAAAAAATAAAACAGCTATCCTAATAGCTCTACAGGCGGCCGATTCATTTATCAGCATGCGGTAAATAGAAAAGGCCGCCTCTTATTTCTCATTCAAACGCAATTTGACGATTCCCCGGTTGCCGCACTTGCTTGCCTTTACAGATCCCCGTTTTTTCCATGGGCATATCCCCACTCGCAGCACGCAATTATTTTTTGCTTTTACCATCTGTCGTTTTGAAAATCTTTATTTTAGTGTATAAATACGACCTCTGTTTTAAATTTTATTTTCAAATTAGATTTTTCAATTCGGACTATGATGCCAGAAATTGCAGCACTTTCAAACAAAAAAATGCATATAGAACGGCGACTTGACGATCTTGTCAGCGTAACCGGCGCCCTGATTCCGGTAGGGTTGGTAGTTGGAAATATCGGTTTTGAAACCCTTATTGCCGCCACTGGACTCTTCTGGATCGGCCGTTGTTTTGTTGCGAAGAAAAATCCTTTGCCGGATTTAATCCGGCATCCTCTAATATTACCCTGGATGATCTGGTTCGGATGCATCGCACTCAGCCTGATATTAAACGGACAAGGCAGTAAGGGATGGGCGCATGACGTCAGTTTTGTACGTTTCCCCCTGTTTGCTCTTGCTATGATCGATTCCAGCCGTCGTCGACCTGTGGTTCGATACTGTCTCTTTGGATTGGCCGCCGGAGTAGTACTATCCGCTATTAACACGCTCAGTGCCTATATAATGGGATTTGATCTGCTCGGAAATCCACTGGTTCTTCGGTATACGAGAAAGCTCAAGGAAGCAGGAAGAATTACAGGACTTTGCGCTTACGCCGCGTCTTTTTCCCTGACCTGGGCATTAATGGATAAACGATTAACTCCAAGAGTAAAACAGATCATTACAGTTATCGGTTTGATAGCGGTGGCACTAACCTTTCAGTTCCGTATCCGGACTGCAATCATTGCCATGCTGACCGGTCTATTCCCTGTTTTATTATACAGGGTTAAAAAACAATTTTCATGGCTGACGGCAATGGGAACTGGCATATTTTTGATCGCCTGTGTGGTAATTTTTTTCCATTTTCGAAAAATGGAAGATTTGAGCAGCCTGCACTACCGCTTTTATATTTGGAAGATATCCTTGATGATGTGGCGAGATCACCCATGGATCGGCGTGGGAGTATCCGCTTTTCAGGATGTTTTTACGGCGATTTCAACCTCTGGATCTATTGCCTATCTGTCGCCCCACGGTAAATTGATTAATTTGTCATGGGCGTCTCACTCACACAATACGGTTCTGATGTTGATGTCCACGACCGGGATTTTAGGCGTGACGACATTCGGCTGGCTTTTTGTAAACTCCGTTAAGATGACGTGCAAAAAAATAGACGGATGGCGGTGGGGCCTGATGACGTTGCCGATTGTCATGTTTGTTTTTGGATTGACTGGATTTAACATCTACGATAGCTGGTACCTGACACTGGTAGCTTATATTCTGGTATTAATCGGAATGACCGCCCATTCCGACGAGCTGTCAAATTTTTATACAACGTAACACAAGTCGTAACTTATCCTGTTAATCTGTCGGAAATGAGGCGGCATCCGGACATTCGAAAAAGTTGGATATTGGAAATTATATGAGGGTTTCACAGGTTCTCATTTCTTCAGGTTTCGGTGGCGCTGAACGTCTTTTTGTAGATATTTGCAACGGAATGGCAATGAGAGGGCACAAAATTCTTGCCATATGCCCTGAGGATTTTCAGGGAATTTCCTTGTTGGATGTGGGTCCTGATATTTGCATTGAAGCGGTGAACAGCCACTGGGATCGTAATCCATTTGCTGAAATGAAACTGAGAAGGCTTATTTCCTCTTTTAATACAGAAGTTATTCATACACATCTAGCGCGCACAGCCTCACTTACAGGAGCTGCGTTAAGAGGGCGTTTCAAGCCGATAATCGCAAATATTCATAACTATATAAAATTAAAATATTATAAACATATCGATCATTTTGTTCCCGGAACGGAGCATCAGGCCTCTTATCTGAAATCAAATGGAGTTTCTGAAAAAGACATCACGGTAATTCCTCATTTTACTCGAATTCAAAACACTTCACCCTCTCATCATGATTTTTCAATACCAAAGCTTGTTGCATTTGGCCGATTTGTTCAAAAAAAGGGATTTGATGTTTTGATCAGAGCCGTAGCCCTGCTTAGACAAAAAGGAGTGGATCTTGAACTTTTTCTGGGTGGGGAGGGGGCTGAACTTGAATCTTTCAAAAAGCTTTCTTCGAATTTGCATGTATTAGATCTTGTCCATTTTTGCGGGTGGGTGGATAATGTTGAAGATTTCTTAAAAAAGGCCCCTTTTTTTGTTTTGCCATCACGCAATGAACCTTTTGGTATCGTTGTCCTTGAGGCCATGGCCAGTGGAAATTGTATTATTTCTACACGCACCAGGGGACCGCTTGAAGTTCTTTGTGAAAAGAGCGCTTTCTTTTGTGAAATTGATGATCATGAAGATATGGCAATGGCAATCCTGAACGGAATTCAGAATCCTGATTCAGCCAGACAACGTGCTGCCTTTTCGCATCAGATTTTTTCTCAGAATTACACTCCTGATCTTGTGCTGGGTCAATATGAAAGTCTTTTTTGGAAATTACTGGCCTGATAAGCTTTCAGCAACACGACGCCAAGTCGCTTTCCAGTTTTGTCAGACCGGCTCTCATCAGCAAGCGGGGCATTTTCAGATTGCGAAAAGGACCACCTCTGGGGGCGTTAGTCCCGATTCCCCCCCAGGATGTGCAGCAGCATCAGAAAGAGATTGATAAAATCCAGGTACAAAGACAGGGCGCCCATGATGGCGCCTTTTCGAATCACACCGGCCTCAAGCCCTTCCGGCTGCGTCATGGCCATGGTTTTCAGTTTCTGTGTGTCGTATGCCGTCAGGCCGACAAAAACCAGTACGCCGATATAGCTGATAATCATGCTCATCGCGGAGCTTTTGATGAATATATTTACAACAGAGGCAATGATGATACCAAAAAGGCCCATGATCATAAAGCCGCCAACTGAGGTTAAATCTCTTTTGGTCGCCATTCCATAGATGCTTGAAGCAACAAAGGTGGCGGCGCAGATAAAGAAGGTGGAAGCAATTGTGGCTTTGGCAAAAACCAGAAAAATAAAGGAAAGCGTTATGCCATTCAGCGCGGCATACAAGACGAAAAGCGCGGTAGCCGTGGAACTGCTGATTTTGTTCACCCGCGCGCTGATAAAAAAAACAAGCACGAGTTCACCGATAATCAGCCCATAAAACAATACGGGATTTCCATAAATCAGACTTGTCATCGTTTCGCTGTTGGCAACAGTATAAGCAACCAAACCGGTCAGGCCAAGTCCAACGGCCATCCAGTTGTATACACTTCGAATAAATCCACTGACCTGAACCTCGGCATAGGTCTGCCTCAAGGGTACTGCGTTCATTATTTCCTCCTTAAGAAGAATATTTCACAAAAAAAACCGAGTCTGTAAAAAAGCATTTGCGACAAATTGTTTTTAAATTTATAAGGCCCTTATCATAATTGCAAGAATTTTTGACCGGTATAGATGTCATGACGCCAGAACAATGCTATCCGCTCCTTAAAGCAGTATTGGAAAAATTCGACATCACGGTTTCGGAGCAAAATCTTGCCAATCCCGTCGTCAAGGTTCAAAGCGGCTTTTGCAAGGTAAGGGGAAAAAGCGTCTATATTCTCGACAAACATCTGCCGATGCGGGTGAAGTGCGTTCAGCTGGCGTCTTTTCTGAAAAAGCTTCCTTTAGACGGCATTTACGTGATGCCGGCCATAAGAGAATACATCGAAAATACAGTATAAAGCATCCACATCTTTCATCGTCTATTAATTAGTTTACATAATATATCTTATCAGACCTTATTAAACTTAAATTCAGACGTTGAATCAAAGGGCCTTCTATGGTAGCTAAAGACCCTTACGTATCGTGAAGAATATATGTTTTTTCATATCACTTGAATGCAGGTGGCAGAATTGAATGCGCAGTCCATTCAGCGGGGCCGGATTTATACGGTTTCCGAGCTGACTCAGGAAATTAAGGCCCTGCTTGAAGAATCATTTTCATTTATCTGGATTTGCGGTGAAATATCCAATATCAGCATGCCGGTTTCCGGTCATCTCTATTTTACGCTCAAAGACGCGAACGCCCAGGTTTCTGCAATCATGTTTCGCGGACAGAATCGACAACTTAAATTTCGACCTGAAGATGGAATGAAAGTGACCTGCCTTGGGCGCATCAGCGTATATCCGCCCCGGGGATCGTATCAGATTCTGATAGAATACCTGGAACCCGCCGGAATCGGCGCCCTTCAGATCGCTTTCGAGCAGCTTAAGACCAAGCTGCAGGAAGAAGGCCTCTTTGATCAGGCCCGCAAAAAATCCATTCCGTTTCTTCCGCGAAGAATCTGCATCATCACCTCGCCGACCGGCGCCGTGGTTCATGACATATTGAGAATTGTCAACCGCAGATTTCCCGGCATTTCTATCGATATCATACCGGTAAGGGTTCAAGGCGAAGGGGCTGAATATGAAATTGTATCGGCCTTAAATCTGGCCAATGCAAAAACCGAGGCCGAGGTGATTATTCTGGCCCGTGGAGGCGGTTCTCTGGAAGATCTGCACGCCTTCAATTCCGAAGCCGTGGCCAGAGCAATATTCCAGTCCGATATTCCGGTAATTTCCGCCGTGGGTCATGAAACCGATGTGACGATTTCGGATTTTACCGCGGATATGAGAGCGCCGACGCCTTCGGCCGCCGCTGAACTTGCCGTTCCGGTAAAAGCCGAATTGCAGATACATTCTCGTGCGCTTCAACGATCATTGATTGTTGCCATGCAGCACTGCCTGAGCCATCTTGCCCTGCAATTGAATCAGTTGAAAGTCCGTGTGGCGCATCCCAAAAAAAGAATCCAGGACTTTCGTCTGCGGCTTGCTGATCTGACCCACCGCATGCATGTGGACATGGCCAACAGTCATATCAGAAGAGAGCGTGAACACTTCCGATGGCACGAAAAACTTCTGTATAAAAATTATCCAATACATCGGATCGTTAAGCTTAAGACAAAACTTAATGAAAATACATCCAACCTAATAAAATCATTTAATAATAATTATAGTAACAATAGGTTCCGATTTACGGCGCTGTTCGATAAGCTGTTTCTCTTAAACCCCCTGTCGATTTTAAATCGCGGCTACAGCATCACCAGATCAATGCCCGATGGAGGCATCGTCAAAAACGCCGATTTCGTGGCGATCGATCAGAGATTGCATATCACTCTGGCGAGAGGTGCGCTGATTTGCCGCGTGGAAGGAAAGCAGGATCATGACTCCAAAAACATTTGAATCCGCCCTGTCTCAGCTTGAAAAGATCGTCCAGGAGCTTGAAAACCCTGAATTGCCCCTTGAAAAAGCACTCAAGGTATTCGAACAGGGAGTTCAGCTCTCCAAATTCTGCTCGAAAAAGCTGGATGAAACCGAAAACCGGGTCCGGCTGCTGATGCAGGATATCGACGGCAACCTGGAGGAAAGACCTTTTCTGGATTCCGAAGAAACTTAAACAACTCCGGTTTATTGAAAGGCTGAAGCAGGTTCGATGTTTGATCTGAGAGACTACTTGGGAACCCGGCGCGCAATAATCAACGATGCCCTGGTCGGCATTCTGAATCATTCCGGTCATACCGGGCTTATCCGCCAGGCCATGGAATACTCATTGATGGCCGGCGGAAAGCGTCTGCGACCAATTTTGTGCATGGCCGCATGCGAGTCGGTCGGAGGTCTGGTTTCACAGGTCATGGATGCGGCATGCGCCCTGGAGATGATTCACACCTATTCCCTGATTCACGACGACCTTCCAGCCATGGATAACGATGAACTTCGCCGGGGACAGCCCACCTGCCATATGAAATTTGATGAGGCCACCGCCATACTGGCCGGAGACGCACTGCTGACCCTGGCCTTCGAGGTGTCAGCGAAATTTTCAAATGACCCCCCTGATCTGGCTGTTAAACGTCTTCAGGTGATCCGCTCGATCGCCCATGCCGCCGGATTTCAAGGAATGATCGAAGGCCAGATGCAGGATATGGCCTCGGAGGGCGCCCGTCTGAACCTGGATGCCCTGGAAACCCTGCATGGATTCAAAACCGGCGCGCTGATCGAGGCTTCCGTGTATGTGGGATCCTATCTGGGCGACGCCGATTCTTATCAGATCGAACAGCTTTGCACATACGCCAGACGCATCGGGCTGGCCTTTCAGGTTGTTGACGATATATTAAACATTGAAGGAAATCCAGCCATATTGGGCAAGGCTGTGGGAACCGATGCGGATCGCAGCAAGAACACCTATCCGGCCCTGCTGGGACTGGAAAATTCCAGAATTTTTTCCCGCCGTCTTGTAGATGAAGCCTTGAATGCTCTGGATTATTTTGATAATAGAGCAGATCCGCTTCGAGCTCTTGCACAATACATTATCGAGCGGAATCAATAAATTACCAAAGGAGTTCAACCGCCTTGGAATTGCTGGACACGATCAATTCTCCGGCCGACCTGAAAAAGATAGGGCGGGATCGATTACCGGCGCTGGCAGAAGAATTGCGCCGAATAATCGTCGAAGTGGTGTCTAAAAACGGGGGCCATCTTTCGGCCAGCCTGGGCGTTGTAGAACTGACTCTGGCCGTTCATTATGTGTTTAATGCCCCCCGGGACAAAATCATCTGGGATGTCGGGCACCAGGCCTATGCGCACAAGATTCTGACCGGCCGCAAGGATCGATTTCACACGCTGCGCCAGCACAATGGCGTCTGCGGATTCACCAGAATCAGCGAAAGCCCCTACGACGCTTTTTCGTCCGGGCACAGCAGCACATCCATTTCGGCCGGACTGGGAATTGCCTGCGCCAAGCGGCTGAAAAACGACTCCGCAAAAGTGATCAGCATCATCGGAGATGGATCCTTAACCGGAGGGGTCGCCTTTGAAGGCCTAAATAAAGCCGGAGACTGCCGAAAAGAAGACATAGTCGTCATTCTCAACGACAACGACATGGCTATTGCCCACAATGTCGGGTCATTATCCTCTTTTTTGAGCCGCAAGTTTTCCGCAAAATACCTTCAGAATTTTCGAACGGAACTCGGAGACTTTCTCAAGTCAGTGCCGAAGTTCGGAGACGATATCTACCAGTTCGCCAAAAAGGCGGAAGAGTCTTTTAAAACCTTCATCACCCCGGGAATGCTTTTCGAAGCACTGAATTTCGAGTATTTCGGGCCGATCAACGGCCACAAACTCCCCCATCTGATCGATATTCTGGAAAATATCAAGACGCTGCGGAAACCGGTGCTTCTTCATGTCGTCACCCGAAAGGGAAAGGGGTATCCGCCCGCAGAAAAAAATCCCGTGTTCTTTCACGGGGTGGGCTGTTTTGAGGTCGAAACCGGAAACAGCATCAAAAAGTCCGGCCATATGCCAACCTATGCCGAGGTCTTCGGCCAGGCGATGGTTCAATTTGCCGCCAAAAATGAAAAGATTATTGCCGTTACCGCCGCCATGCCGGAAGGCACCGGACTGGCGGAATTTGCCGAAAGATATCCGGATCGTTTTTTTGACGTTGGCATCGCCGAGCAGCACGGAGTCAGTTTTGCCGCCGGAATGGCTTCAGAAGGCTTTCGGCCTGTGGTTGCAATCTACTCGACCTTCCTTCAGCGGGCCTACGATCAGATTATAGAGGATGTATGCCTTGATTCGCTGCCAGTTATTTTTGCAATCGATCGGGGAGGCATCGTAGGAGAAGACGGGGCCACTCATCATGGATCGTTTGATTTTACGTACCTTCGCAGCATTCCCAACATGACGATCATGGCGCCCAGAAACGAAAACGAACTCGTCCGCATGCTGGCAACCGCCTTTTCACACAACGGACCCATCGCTTTGCGATATCCCCGAGGAGCAGCAATTGGAGTTGGCTTGGATGAAAATATTCAACCGGTTCCCATCGGTCAGGCAGAGGTGCTGGAAACCGGCGACGATCTTTTGATACTGGCCATCGGACACGGGGTGTGCGAAGCTCTAAAGGCCCGAGACCTGCTCGTTAGGCAAAATATTCATCCGACCCTTGTTGACTGCCGTTTTGTCAAACCGCTGGATGCCGAACTCATCATTCGGCTAGCCCGTAAGATTTCCAGTATCATAACTGTCGAGGATCATGTGTTGCAGGGTGGATTCGGCAGCGCGGTACTTGAATGTCTGGCAGATCATGAGATAAATGGCTGCCGGATCAGGCGCATCGGCATTCAGGACACCTTTGTTGAACACGGACCATCCAAGGTTCTTCGCGCCAAATACGGCATCGATGCGGATGGAATCGTTCGTGCTGCGGAATTGATGGTTCGAAAGTCGGAGTTCAAAAGCGTTTACAGAGGACCGGCGTGACCGGGAAGAAAAGACTCGATACGACTCTGGTGGAAAGAGTATTGGTGCAAAGCCGCCAGCGTGCCCAAGCTCTGATCATGGCCGGAAAGGTGCTGGTCAATCAGCAACCAGAGAATAAACCCGGAAGCCTGGTCTCGTCTGAGGACGAAATCATCATCCGGGGAGAAAACATGCCCTATGTGAGCCGGGGCGGATTGAAACTGGAGCGTGCCCTGGAATATTTTGCAATCGATGCTTCAGGCCGGGTTTGCCTGGACGTGGGGGCTTCCACCGGCGGTTTCACGGATTGCCTGCTTCAACACGGAGCCGAAAAGGTTTTTGCGGTCGACGTGGGATACGGTCAGCTGGCCTGGAAACTACGTCAGGATCCTCGTGTCGTGGTCATTGAACGAACCAATATCCGTCACATGTCCGCAGACAAAATCCCCTGGCCTGTGGACCTGGTCACGATTGATGCATCCTTTATCTCACTGCGCATCGTCGTTCCGGCAATCCTGAAATTCATGGCTGATTCCGCAGGCATCATCGCTTTGATCAAACCCCAGTTCGAAGTGGGAAAAGGCAGGGTCGGAAAGGGTGGCGTGGTTAGAGATCCGGAACTGCACAGAGAGGTTAATGAACGGCTTTGCGATTTTTTCCTTCAGGCAGGACTGGTTTCCCAGGGAATCATCCCCTCCCCCATTCTCGGACCCAAAGGAAACAGGGAATTCATCACTTATCTTCTGCTGAACCGGTCGTCGGGCGGAATATAATTGCCTGAACAAAACGGTATTTAAGGCTTGATTTTTTAGGGGCGAATCGATAGAGGTTTTAAGTTAAGTCCGGTTTGATCCATATGGCGTTGTTGAAAATATCCAATGCAGAGAGGAAATTAGATGATTGAAAAGGCCAAAAAACTCAGAAATATTGCTCTGGTTGCTCATGGCGGGGCCGGCAAAACCTCTTTAGCCGAGGCCATGCTTTTTGACGCAGGGGTGACGACCCGCATCGGACGGGTTGAAGACGGAAATACGGTCATGGATTTCGAACCCGAGGAGCTCAAACGCCGAACGAGCCTTTCCACAGCTTTTCATCAATTTGAATGGAAAAATCATACGATCAGCCTGATGGATACGCCGGGCGATCAGAACTTTTTTTCGGATACCAAGAACTGCATGTTTGCCGCCGACAGTCTGGTCGTTCTCATCGACGCTGTGGACGGCATCAAGGTACAGACCGAACAGGCATGGGAATTTGCCGATGAGTTCAGACTTCCCCGCATGATTTTCATCAATAAACTCAACCGGGAAAGATCGGATTTTTTCCGGATTTTTGGCGAAACCGCAGAGCTTTTTCAGCCCAAGCCGATTCTGGTTCAACTTCCCATCGGGTCCGAAGCCGATTTCAAGGGAGTTGTCGATCTTCTCAGCATGAAGGCCCATGTTTACGAAGGCGGAAAAGGTAAGGAAAGTGAAATTCCCTCCGATATGAAGGACCAGGTGGAAACCGAGCGTGAAGCCATGGTCGAAAACGTGGCGGAAGCCGATGACGAACTGCTGGAAAAATACCTCGAAGGTGAAACACTATCCGATGAACAGATCCGGCAGGCCCTGAGAAATGGAATTGCCGCCGGAAAACTGGTTCCGGTCCTCTGTGGTTCAGCAACCGAAAATATCGGAATCGACCAGTTGATGAATTTTATCGCTGATTATATGCCATCTCCGCTGGACCGTGGAAACCGCGCTGCCAAAAAATCCAACGGTGAAACCGCAGAGGTTGCGCCGGACCCAGATGCTCCTTTTTCAGCAATCGTCTTTAAAACCGTTGCGGACCCTTATGCGGGAAGACTTTCCATATTCCGGGTCATATCCGGCAAGCTGGGTTCAGACGGTAATTTTTATAATGCCACCAAACAGAACCGGGAGCGCTTCAGTCAACTGCTGAGAATTGCGGGCAAGGAACAGAAACCCGTCACAGAGGCATATCCCGGCTCCATTGTCGCCGTGGCGAAGCTCAAGGAAACCACCACCGGAAACACCCTTTGCGATGAATCAAACAAGCTGACCTTTGATTTTCCCGAATCCCTGCCGATCCTGATCTCCTTTGCCATTGGCGCCAAGGAAAAGGGGGATGAGGATAAAATCGTCTCCGGTTTAAATAAACTTCTCGAGGAAGATACGGCTCTCAAACTGACGCGCAATGTGGAAACCAAGGAAATTCTGCTTTCGGGGCTGGGACAGATTCATATTGAGGCAACGCTGGAAAAACTCAAGCGCAAGTTCAACGTGGATGTTCAGCTCACCGTACCCAAGGTGCCGTACAAGGAAACCATCAAGAAAAAAGTCCGGGTGCAGGGAAAACACAAGAAACAGTCCGGCGGACACGGGCAGTACGGTGACTGCTGGGTCCAGATCGAACCCCTCCCCCGCGGCGCCGGATTTGAATTTGTCGACGCCATTGTTGGGGGCGTTGTTCCCAGGCAGTACATTCCGGCGGTTGAAAAAGGAATCATCGAAGCGGCCCTGAGAGGCGTTCTGGCGGGTTTTCCCTGCGTCGACTTCAGGGCCACTCTGGATTTTGGTTCGTACCACGCGGTGGATTCATCGGAAATGGCCTTCAAGATTGCAGGCTCCCTTGCCTTCAAAAAGGCCGCCGTCGATGCCAGCCCCGTATTGCTCGAGCCGATCATGAAAGTGTCCATTATCACACCCGATGAATTCATGGGAGATATTATGGGAGATCTCAACAGCCGGAGAGGACGCGTTCTGGGCATGGACACCAAGGGAAAAAATCAGGTGATTAACGCTCAGGTTCCCCTGTCTGAATTCCTGACCTATGCGCCGGATCTTCGTTCGATGACGGCCGGACGAGGCATCTTCTCCATGGAGTTTTCCCATTATGACGAGGTCCCTGCGCAGATTTCTCAAAAAATTATCGAAGAAATCAACAAGGAAAAAGAATAAAGATATTCACCATAACATAACGGCCCGCTTGCGAACGATTCAAAACAGGCGGGCCGTTTCTCTTTTTGATCCTGGCTTCCTTTTTCAGGGCAGACATTGTTTGCAGGGCGCATAGCCGTTCCAGAAGGCATTCCACTTTCCATAAAAAAAGAGTTTATTGGCCTGTCGCATATTCCTGGCGGCTTGACACCCCGGTCGATGAAAACGTTTTGAATTCATATTGCCAACCAGCCGTTCGAAGCCTTTTTTCATCTTCTGCCAGATCCCCCTTCCCTGCACCATGGCTTCACGCTGGGACAAAAGCAGAAGAGTTTCATACCGTTTGTTGAGCGCGCTCGGCAGACAGTGCGCATATCCGTGCCGGACGATTTCCGCATTTACAAAAACCCCGTTCGAAAGAAACAGATAGGCCAAATCACGGCCATAGGCATCCTGCAGCTCGGCATCGTACTCGAGTCGAACTTTTTGATGCAGCACCAGATCTCTGTTAAAGCGCATTGCCGCCTTGCCGAAAGGCTCGCTGGATTTTCCGGCATGCTGAATTTCAGGTGCATTAATTCCAAGATACCGTATCCGGCGGCCGTCGACCAGAACAATACTGTCCCCATCGTCCACCCGATCGACATAACCCCACTCGTTTGCATGGCACCACGACCAGTAGCCTGCAAGGAATAGCAGCGTGCTCAGTAATTCGGCGATTCGGAATAAAACCCATTTCCTATTCAGCACCACAATGCTCCCTGGCGCTCTGGTCCAGCATGAACGGCAGTCCTCCCAGATCCGCCGGTTTGTATCCGAAAGTCTTTTCCCAGACCTCATCGCTTTCCATGCACAGATAAATTCGAACATTCGGCGCTATTTCCCGAATTCGGCCTGCCAGTTTTCGGTACAGCTCAATTCGAAGCGGCTTGAAATATCGCATTTTGGCGTCCATTCCCGGAATAAATTCTCCATAAACGATTTTGGAGGCCGGAAACCGTTTTTGAATAATCGGTTTGAGCGCCGGCATGAAACGGAAGGCCCCCATGCTGATCCATACGATATTTCTGGCATCCACTGCCGAAAAAATTTGCTCAGCCGCCTGCAGGTAATCCAGCTCGCATCCTTCATAGATGATCATGGGGTCAAAATGAAAAGCCAGCGGATATCCCCAGCTTTGACAAAGCGCGGCGGCTTTGAGTCTTGCGCTCAAAGAGGACGTGTTTCTCTCTTCATTCCGAATGACGGCATCGGCATTGACCGACCAAGCCATGATGGTCTTTCGGTTGTGCGAAAGCCTCTGCAGAGGCTGAACAACGGTTGCCTTGGTTTTTAATTCCAGTACGCAGGATCGCTGCGAAGCAAAGCGGGGCACCAGGAAAGAAGACAGATCCGTCCACAACTCCCAGATCATGCTGTCGGTAAATTCGCCGGTTCCGATGCGAACTGTCTGTTTTCGAGCAAACATGGCATCCAGTTCGGCGCACATGTCCTCATGATTGAGAAAATATTGAAGAACCGGCGGATGAAAGTAAGACTGCAGTATGCAATAGGAACAGTCCATGATGCAGAACGTGCCGATATGCAGAATACGATACCCGCAGCAGGTATAGTTTCGGGTTCCGGGACAATCCCGAATAAAGGCGCCCCGGTTGCGTGTCAGATACAGGATATGCTTGGCCTTTTCGACCGGATCATCGTCTGCCTCGATCGCTTCAAAAACGGTCCGGGCATCTCCGACAACCTGGTAGGGAGCATGTGTCTTTGCCAAAAAGCTCTCAAGTTTCGGAGAATCGGCGATGGAAGCATCTATATAAACCCTTGAAATCGTCAAACCTGTTTTTCGCCCTTTCATATAAAATTCACCCTGCCCTGAATATAATCAAGGCAGGGTGTAAAACAATTGAAAATCAATTCAGTGCTGACCGGCGACCATTTTCTGAATTTCTTCAACGATCTCCGGGTTGGCCAGGGTGGTTGTGTCTCCCACATCTTTCTCGTTGGAAATGGCAGCAAGAACCCGCCGCATGATCTTACCCGACCGCGTTTTGGGCATGTCGCTGACAATCCATATTTTTCGGGGACTTGCGATTCTGCCGATCGCGTCGATAATGCTGTCGGCCACCTTTTTTTCAATTTCCTGGCTGGGCTGGAATCCGGGTTTCAATGAAACATAAAGATCCGGAACCGTTCCCTTGAGCGAATCGGCCACGGCCACAACAGCTGCTTCCGCCACTTCCAAAACCACCAGTGCCGCGGATTCGATCTCTTTGGTTCCAAGCCGGTGCCCTGACACATTGATTACGTCATCGATTCGGCCCAGAATCCGATAGTATCCGTCTTTATCCTGAACCGCGGCATCGCCGGTCAGGTAGGGCCAATCCCGCCAGTCCTTGCTTTTCGGATTTTTGCAATAGCGCGCATAATAAGCTTCAACATACCGCTCCCGGTCTCCCCATATGGTTTGAAAGGCGCCGGGCCAGGGGTTGCGGATGCATATATTGCCGGCTTTGCCGTCTCCGGGCTTAATCTCGTTGCCTTCTTCATCGAATATTACCGGATGTATTCCAGGAACTGCCGGCCCCGCGCTTCCTGGTTTCATGGGTTTCAGGGCCGGAACGGTACTGCACAGAAATCCGCCGGTTTCCGTCTGCCACCAGGTATCCACAACGACCGCCTCGCCCTTGCCGACCACCTCCTGATACCACTTCCACACCTCGGGCTCAATGGGCTCGCCCACTGTGGTCAGGAGTTTGAAGTGACAATTGTATTTTGCCGGTTCATCCGGTCCGATCTTTCGCAGACTGCGAATGGCTGTGGGCGCAGTATGGAAAATGTTGACATTCAGCTCTTCGGCAAGGCGCCAGGCCCGTCCCGGATCCGGGTAGGTCGGAATGCCTTCATAAATAACAGTAGTCCCGCCCAGAGACAGAGGACCATAGACAATATAGGAATGGCCCGTGATCCATCCGATGTCCGCCATGCACCAGTATACATCCTCGGGATGAATATCGAGAATATGCTTGGCAGTAGCTGTCACATAAGCCATATAGCCGCCGGTGCTGTGCTGGCAGCCCTTGGGTTTTCCGGTAGTGCCGCTTGTGTACATGAGAAACAGGGGCGCCTCGGCCGGCATGGAAACCGGCGGAACGATTCTGCCCCGATAGTTCTTCAAAAGATCGTTGACGACATAATCCCGGTCTTTTACAAGCGGGGTTTCGCAGGAATATTTTCCGTGATACCGTTGCCAGATCAGCACCTTTTTAACATGGTGGCCCTCTTTCCGTGAAGCCTCGACGGCCGCATCGGCCTTGCTCTTGTGATCCAGCAGCTTCCCGCCCCGGTAATATGCGTCAATGGTAATCAGTACCTCGCTTCCGGAATCGATGATCCGGTCGGCGCACGCCTTGCCGCTGAAACCGCCGAATACTTCTGAATGAATAATCCCCAGTCTGGCGCAGGCCAGCATCGTAATCGGAAGTTCCGGCACCATGGGCATATGCAGCGTCACACGGTCTCCGGTCTTCAAGCCGGCAAAATCTCGAAGCAGAGCCGCAAATTCATTCACTCTTCTGTAAAGCCCCTGATAAGTGATATGTTCGATCCGTTCGGTTTCGGGTTCCGGAACAAAATGGATGGCTGTCTTGTTCCTGTCTTTGACGAGATGACGGTCGATACAGTTATAGGAGGCATTGAGTTTTCCGCCTGTAAACCACTTCCAGCACGGAGCGTCGCTGGTATCGAGGATGGTGTGCCAGTACCGGTCCCAATCGAGCAGATCGGCATATTCCTTGAAACAATCCGGAAAACGATCCAGACCGAAACGGTCGAAGATGCTCTCATCGGTCAGATTGGCCTGCGCTATAAAACGGGTCGAAGGATAATAATATTCCTCTTCTTTCCAATGAACGGCGATTTCAGCCTCGGTTGTTTTGACAACTTTTTTATCCGGCATGTACCTGTCTCCTTCAAGGAGGCGACTGAATTCATCAGTCGCCTGAGTTTTCCACAACAAAAAATCTCGATAACTTCGCACAGGAATTGAGCGGCTCGCTGTATTCTGAATTCAAGCCGTCAAAACCACGCCTTTGGCACAAAAAATCCTTTTATTATAAATGGATATAATAATTTATAATTATACCACAGCTTTATATTTGATGTAAATATGTGTTTACGGCAGAAAAACCCGTTTTCATGGCGGCTTGCGGCAAAAAATCGGAATCGGCTTACAAAAATGATCGGATTGTATCAGGTGTTGTTTTCGTTTCGTTCGATCTTTAAGATACCCCGGTGAAAAATATCAAACGCGGTTTCCAGGGTCTGTTTCAGGTTGCTGCTGCTCTTTTCTGAGACGGTCTGCTTGCTTTCTTCCCACAAAACGATGCCCGCGAAAAGCGCCCAAAGAATGTTGGCAAGGACCAGTGGATTTTTATCAACAAAGGCCCCTTTCTGATCGACATCTTCAAATATTTTGGAAAGTATCGACAGGGCCTGATCCGACATGGTTTTAATCTCCGAGAGCAACTCCGGGGATAAATTTTTCATTGTGTCTCCGGATTGAAGGTGAAACATGTTGATCAGAATCGTCGGATCAAACTCATAGACATCGTAAAGCAGTTCCTTAAGCAAGCCGACGCGTTGCTCGGGGCTCAGGCCTTTTGTGATGTGCAGATCTTCAAGACGAATCTGGAGGTATTTTAAAATTCTGAGGGAAAGCGAAGCATAGAGTTCATCCTTGTTCTTGAAATAAAGATACAAGGTTCCCGGACTCAGTTCAGCTTCTCTGGCAATATCTTCAATGGTGGTTCTGGTGAATCCCTTTTCGGCAAAAACTCTTTTGGCGGCGACCATGATCTGTTGCCGTCTTCTTTCTTTTTCCCTTTTTTTGCGCTGTTTGATTCCCATAAAATGAATTCCATTTAATTCATGTATGGAATTATAGAAGTTATAATATGTTTGTCAAGTAAATTGTATATTATTATATAAATATACTTACATAGATGCCTGAAACATTTAAATTTCTAATAGGAGGTTATCAGAAGATCAGCGTGTGAAGATCTGGGTGAGACAAAAGACGGTTCAGAAAATCAATCTGTTTCTTTAATTGGAATAAATCATGAAAAACAAGACTGAAGGTGTAATCGCGACCTTCAAAATTTCCGGGCGGGGACAGCTCGATGCCGGCTGTCAATTCAAGCCGCTGAAGATGTTCGTTGAAATTCTCATAAGTGCGGGTCATATTCGGAAAACGACGCTGCTTCAAACAGAATCTGAGCTGTTGCGCTTTCTGCGCACGATCCAGCCGGTCATCTTGAAGAATCTCCTGAAAGCGCTGACCATTAAGCACTCCCATTACACTGATTTCTTCTCTACGAGAAATTTCGTCAGTCAGACTTAATAATTCTCTCTGTTTGTTTAAACTCAGCTTCAGATCCTCGAAGAGTCTGGCAAAACAATCGGCCTCGTCTGCAGATCTGTTTGCAAGTTCCTGGGCCATGGCGAACGAAATCGTCTCATGAAGAACGCATTTTTGAACATATTCGGAAAGCCCGGAGATCCTGCGTATTTTCTTGATGATTTCGGGATGACAGGGCAATCTGAGCGCGGCGGCGGTTCGGCTCAGGCTTTCCGGAATTATGCCGCTTTTATCGAGGAGTGCAAACGATCGGGCAATCTCAAGCCAGTTCAGAGGACGCGGCATCGAGTTCTCGGCAATAGCCAGGCAGGCGCATTCAATAGCCGGCGTATCGGCAGAAAGCACTCTGGCATCAAGACAACTCCATCCGAGTTTTCGACACGCGCGAACGCGCCTGAAACCGCTGATGACCTCGTACCCCTCGTTAGCAGGCATCAGAATCGGAGAATGAATCAATCCGAGATATTCAATGGATGCGATCAGATCGGAGCAGTTTTCTTCAGTCGTAATCCTGTAAGTCTGCGTCTGATCATCTATGGATGAGAGCGGCAGGCTTTGACGGTTAAAATCCATCATGAATACCGGTAAGACGTTTCAAGGCTTCAAGATATTTTTCTCTGGTATTATGGATAACCTCGGACGGAAGCGCCGGAGCAGGAGGATTTTTATTCCAGCGAATCGAATTCAGATAGTCGCGAAGGTATTGCTTGTCAAAACTTTCCTGGCCTCGACCGGGCTGGTAAGACGCCTTTGGCCAGAACCGGGAGGAGTCCGGCGTTAAAACCTCATCGATCAGAATCACCTCATCATTGAACAGTCCGAATTCAAACTTGGTGTCGGCAATGATAATTCCCTTCCGTCCCGCCAGTTCCGCACCTTTTTGATAAATCGCAATGCTCAGCGCCCTGATTTTCTCGGCCAGCCTGGAACCGATGCGATTCTGCATTTCCGCAAAATCAATGTTGATATCGTGTCCGGCATCCTCTTTGGTGGAGGGAGTAAAAATCGGATCAGGCAGCTTCTCAGACTCGCTCAAGCCTTTTGGAAGGGTGATGCCGCATACCTTTCCGGATGCAAGATAGGATTGCCAACCTGAGCCGGAGAGATATCCCCGCACCACGCACTCGACAGGAAGCGGGGTCGCTTTTTTGACCAGCATGCTCCGGCCTTCGAGAATATCCTGGTAGGGCCGGCATGCAGCCGGATATTTTTGAACGTCCGTTTCAAGAATATGATTGGGTACCAGCGGTTCCATAACGCCAAACCAGAACCGTGAAATCCGGGTCAGAATCTTCCCCTTGTCGGGTACCGGATCCTGCATGACAACGTCAAAGGCCGATATGCGGTCCGTAGCGACCATCAACAGGGCGTCGCCCAGATCATACATGTCGCGCACCTTTCCGCGTCTGACAAGCCGCAGACCAGGAAAATTGGTTTCAAATACCGCCTGTTTCATCTCTTCGAATTCCTTTATATGCATCAGTTAGCAAGCGCTGGCTATAATGGCACGATTGCGCCGTGAATCCCCTGATCGTCGATGGTCAGAATTCCTGCAGACGGATTGCGCCTCATGGGAAAGGAGCCGGAAAAAGCACCGGGATTAAACATGAGTATGCCGTTTTTGATGTGATTTGCCGGTTTGTGGGTGTGCCCGTATACAATCGCGTGGACCGAATCGAACTGGTCCTGTATGCGATCTTCTATGCCTGTCGGAGATCCCCATCCATGAATCAGGCCGATGCGATATCCCTCAATGCTGATGATGCGCTTTTTTGGCAGAGCATGCGCAACCTCTGCATGATCCATATTGCCGCAGACTCCGATGACCTGCTTGCCCGTAAAAGCTTCCAGGACGTTCAGATGAGTAATATCACCGGCATGTAAGATCAGAGAAATGCCCTCAAAGATCTCCGCGTTAACCCGCTGGATGGTCGTGTCCGGCGCAGAGAGATGGGTATCCGAGATCACGCCGATTTTCATTTGAATTCCGGCGCTCCTCCGTTCTTGTGATTCTGGAATGCCTGGATGTAGGCATCTAGAATTTTCTGCTTCTTCGGATCCTGTTCCATAAACTGGATGCCATAATGGAACACGCCGGGTTCAGGACTTGAGGAGCGGACTATTTGGGACCTGATTTCAACCACCTTGTTTTTCACGCCAATGGCCACCAATATCGGCCTCTTTTCGGCGGCATCGATGGGAAATCTTGTTTCAAGGCGAACGCCGGAACGCGAAATATCGATGGTTCGGCCCATGCCCTGGCCTGCAACCGCTTCGCCGTCATAGGTTTCCAGATAAATGAGCAACAGTGAATCCAGTCTTGGGTCTTTTCGTCTGTCCGTCATTTGATTTTCGTCTTGCCTTGAATTCGGTTAAAAAAGTCATAAGCCACCTGGCTTGTGATGGATATTGACGAGGCCGTCACCTTGAGCATATTTTGAAAAGTGGTGGACAAACGCGCAAATTCCTGTTCAATAAGCTGGGTGTCCACGGGTGCGGCCTGAAAATCTTCCGAAGCAAAAACAGATGCTCCGCAAGGCTCCAACCCTGTATTCAAAAAAGAAACATTGCCGAAATAGTCGTCTTTTTCAAGGCACACCAGCGGCAGATTGTTTTTCTGGTCAATGGATCGGCTCACCAGAGCGCGTCCTGCTGTGATGCGAAAAAGCGGTTCAACGACGCTCTCAGCCTGCTTGATGATTTGTTTCGGGCAAAGCGGGAAATCGCCGGGTTTGTTTAAGGCAAGCTCAACCACGCGGTTCGTCGCCTGGATTAAACGATGGTTCAGACTTAAAATAAGCCCTCGAAAATCCGGAGAGCTTTGAGCGAATTCCTTGGCCAGTCGTTGTGAATCCAGCACGGCCAGCTGCAATTTACCGATGGCCCTGACCGAAGCAGTTCTTTCCACCTGCTGTTGCGGTAAAAATGCAGCCAGATTGCCGATGAAAGCGCCTTCTCCAAGTCTCAGAATGGAAATCGGACCAGCGGGCGTCTCCTTGATAATCTCAACAATGCCATGAAGAATCATCCATATCCAGTTTCCATACCGGCCCTCGAAGATCACATTCTCATCTTTGTAGGATTCCTCATCAACCACATACATATAGTCAATTGGCGGGCCTTTGATTACGGGAATTTTTCCGTTATCCAGCAACCGCAACCCATTCTGAATGATTTCCGTTCGCGTATCCGTCATTTGATGCTCGTCTTGCCTTGTTTTCGGTTAAAAATATCGCAAGCCACCTTGGCTGTAATGGATATGGACGAGGCGGTCACCTCAAGCATATTCCGGAACGTGGTGGACAAGCGATTGAATTCCAAGTCAAAAAGTTCGATATCCACGGGCGTGACCTGAAAATCTTCCGACGCAAAAACCGATGCTCCGTAGGGTTCCAATCCCATATCCAGAAAAGGAACATCGCCGAAATAGTCGTTTGTTTCAAGGCGTACCAGCGGCAGATTTTTTTTCTGATCAATCGATCGGCTCACCAGGACGTGCCCCTCGGTGATGTGGTAAAGTTTTTCATCGCTCTTGCCTTGTTTGATGATCTGGTTCGGGCAAAGCGGGAAATCACCGGGTTTGTTTAAGGCCAGTTCAACCACGCGGTCGTATAACTGGATAAAACGATTGTTCAGACTTAAAAGGAATCCTCTGAAAGCTGACGGGATCCGGGCAAATTCCTTGGACAACCTTTGTGAATCGAGCACGCCGAGCTGCAGTTTGCCAGCGGCTCTGGCCGAATAAGTTCTTTCAAAATGCTGATGCAGCAAAAAAGAGGACAAATTTCCGATGAAAGCGCCTTCTCCAAGTCTCAGTACGGGAATCGGGCCGGCAGGCGTCTCCTTGACAATCTCGGCGACACCTTCAAGGATCACCCATATCCAGCTTCCATATCGGCCCTCGACGACCACGTTTTCGTCTTCAAAGTATTCTTCATCAACCACGAACATATAGTCAACCAAGGGGCCTCTAATTAAAGGAATGCCTGAGACGTCTTTTTCCGCTCCATGCGGCAGGAAGTTTTCGGATGGCCCCAAAACGGGAATTTGCCCGTCATCCAGAAGTCGAAGGCCGTCCAGGATAATTTCCATGCGGTTTTTTCGAATCGTTTTCCCCTGATGGACGGCCTTTCTGAAAAATTCAAATTTCCCATCCTTCCATCCGAACAGGGCGTACAGAGCCTCCAATCCCTCTAATTTTCCGGCAGAGGCATGGATTGGATTGCCTTTGGAAATATAGACAGCCCCAGGCCCCTCGGCAAATTTGCTGTGAAGCTGAAGCAGACCTGAACATCCGCTGGTTCCCAGAATCTGCAGTACATCCGCCAGGCTGAGAAAATTCAGATGGCCTGAAAAAGCTTGATTATATTCCATGGCTGATTTCTACTGCCCCCATTGCAGGTTTTTCTGCAGGTGTTTCAGAGTTAATTTCAAACATTCCTTCAGACTCTTTCCCACGCCTTCGCCGGTAAAAGCAACGGCTGGAAAAGCCGGCGCCTTTAACTGACGGTTCAGATCGTTTTCCAGCATTTCGATCGACATGACCGGAAGGCCCTGTTCCGCCAAATCTCGCTTATTATACTGCAACACAAGTGGAATCTTAAATATGCTCATATTGTATTCTTTGAGATTCTGCTCCAGATCCTTCAATGCAATCATGTTTTTCTTGCGTCTGACCTCAAGAGAGTCCGCCACGAAAACAACTCCGTCCACACCCCTTAAAACCAGTTTTCGTGTGGAACTGTATTTAACCTGCCCCGGAACCGTGTAAAGCTGCACTCGAACATCGCAACCTTTGATCTGGCCCAATCCCATGGGTAAAAAATCAAAAAAAAGCGTTCGGTCTCCTTCTGTGTCGATGGAAACCATGTCGCCGGAGATCTGCTTTTTAAAAGACTTGAAAATATATTCGAGATTCGTGGTTTTCCCGCATCTGCCCGGACCATAATAAACGATCTTGCATTCAATTTCCCGTTTTTGAATATTAAATATTGCCATGCCGAGCAGCTCCGATTGCAGATCTTTCTACCTGATTAATATTGCATTGTTCGGTCGAATCAAAACTACGCGTTCATTATCTTCAGATCTAGGCTGAAAGAGCCCTGCTTGGGGCCGGATTTAATTTCAGTTCTGGCCGTTACCAGAGCGCTGGCCTCAAAAATGGCTATCGATGAGAAAAACTGGACATCGCCGATCTTTTGGCCGACAGTCAAATTGTTCAGCAGCGAAGTCTCCTGACCGGGGATAATGAAACTCAGGGTGTTGCCGGATTGAAAGCTTACCTCCAGCTCGAATCTCTTCCCTTTTAAAGGGCCATGATCCAGCGCGAAGGAGACGGCGTTGATATCCACCATATCCTCTTCGGCAGCTTCCAGGCCTGATTCGGACTCATCGGAAGTTTCCGAAACGGGCATGCCGACCTCGAATCCGGCGGCGGTTTCCTCCGCGCCCGGTATGGGCAAAAATTCAGAAATGCCTTTCTGGTGCAGATGCGTATCCAGAAAAGCACGGATCTTATGCAACTCCTCAACCGACAAAATGCCGGCGTCCAGCCAATTTTTGTACTGTTCAACGGCGGCATCGGCATTATCCGGCGTTGCCATGGCCAGATGGCAACGGATCATGTTTTTTGCCGCCTCGAGCCTTACGGCGTCTTTGTCGATCAGACTGTCGAACTCTTTCAGCGCTCTCTCATACTGACCGAATTTGGCCAGCGCAATGGCGCCTTCCAGGGCGGCCTCATCCTTGTCTCCGGAAAATGCAAACTTCTCCTGAATCAGGTCTTGAATCCGTGCGGATATTTTGGGATGCATTTCGGCCTTGACAATTTTCTGAACCGATTGTTCAATCGCTTCAATCTTGGCCTGTATGCCCTCTATCAGTTGCTCCTTGTTTTTCACACGTTCGATGCCGCGGATGAGGGAAACCGCTTTGCCGTACTTCATTTTCGCCTCACCCAGCAGTCCTTGTCGCTGATAAACTTCGGCTTCCCGGAGTAGAATTTTGATCTGTTCTTTAACATCCATGCGAAAACTCCGCTAAACCCCGTTTGAACCGAGGATCAGCCTTACCAGAAACGGACATGCAACTTTATTTTTTATGCCGTTGACTTAAAAGAAGAAATATCTCAATCACCCTGTTCAACGGAAAGAACCAAAAACAAAAGTCTCAGCAACATATCCTTTATTGAAATCTATGTCAATATTCCTGAGAATGCAAATACATATAATAATGACGCATTCAAAAAACGTCATGTTTTGAAGCCTTAACTTTATACCTTATCTTTTAACTTATCGCAACATGAGATTATTCAACCATGCCGGGGCAGGAACGCGGCGCAGGTTCCCGAGGCATCCATGGCGTATTCGACTGAAAATTTTTCCGCCGCCGGTCCGGTTGAGCAGGCCATATAAAAAAATGAAACGCCCTTACTATTTATGGTATTGACACAATAAGAATATATGGTATTCTAAAGCCTTTCGTCTGAGGTCTTCATGTAGCGGGGTTCTCAAACGGATGGTTTTTGTGGTGCGGGAATTTACTCTTATCAACCCATCGGCGTGTATTTATTTGCAGTGGCCAATTTTAAACTGCTTTATTTTAACCGCAATTACACAAGAAGGAGATTTCTATGGACAAGAAAGTAACCGTAGTCGGAGCTGGCAATGTCGGCGCTACCTGTGCACAACGGCTGGCTGAAAAAGAGCTGTGCGATGTTTGTTTGATCGATATTATTGACGGGCTTCCTGAAGGCAAAGGCCTCGACCTTGCCGAAGCCGCACCGGTCGAAAAGCATGATTCCCGAATCACCGGTTCATCCAAAGGATACGAAGCTTCCGCCAATTCCGATATCATCATCATCACCTCCGGCGTTCCAAGAAAACCGGGCATGAGCCGCGACGACCTGCTGGGCATCAACTCCAAGATCATGAGGGACGTCGTCTCCAAGGCGATCAAATACTCTCCCAACGCCATCATCATCGTGGTCGCCAATCCGCTGGATGCGATGTGCCATGTGGCCTACGATACCTCCGGATTCCCGAAGAACCGCGTCATCGGCATGGCCGGCGTTCTTGACTCCGCCCGGTTCCGTTACTTCATCGCCGAAGAGCTTAATGTGTCGGTGGAAAGCACCCACGCCTTCGTGCTCGGCGGACATGGAGACACCATGGTTCCCCTGCCCCGCTTCTCCACGGTCGCCGGCATTCCGATCACTGAACTGATGTCCAAGGAAAGAATCGATGCCCTGTGCGACAGAACCGCCAACGGCGGCGCCGAAGTCGTCAAGCTGCTCAAGACCGGAAGCGCTTTCTTTGGACCGGCCTCCGGCGCGGCTCAGATGGCTGAATCCATCCTTAAAGACAAACGCATGGTTCTGCCCTGCGCCGTCCTGCTGGAAGGCGAATACGGCATCAACGGCCTGTTTGTCGGTGTTCCCGTCGTTCTGGGCAAAAACGGCGTTGAAAAAGTCGTCGAAATCAAAATGACTGCTGAAGAAGATGCGGCTCTGAAAAAATCCGCCGCCGCAGTTCAGGGTCTTGTCGACGCCATGAAAAAACTGCAGTAAAATGAGTCATGAAGCCAGTGCCTGATGCACGGCTTCAGCGGACTTTCGATTCATTCCGGGCAGCGCGCTGAGTTCATCAACCGACGCTGCCCGGATTTTTTTTATGCTGCCGAAATGCTGAAGCAGGGTCTTTTTGCGCTGTATTCCGATTCCCGGAATATGATCCAGAACCGACTGCAGCGCCGCCTTGCCGCGTCTCTTCCGATGATAGGAGACGGCAAACCGGTGCGCCTCGTCGCGAATGCGCTGAAGGAACAAAAGCAGCTCCTCCTGGCCTAGAAAGTTGACCGGATTGCTTCGGCCGGGCTGATAAATCTTGTCCCGAGTTTCTCCCCGGGCCTCGTCCTTCTTGGCAATCCCGATGATCTGGAACCGGCCCTCGATGCCCAGTTCCCTGGCAACGGCAACCGCCATGCCGAGTTGCCCCTTGCCGCCGTCCACCATGAGAAGGTCGGGATACGCGGCGTCTTCTTTTCCAAAACGGCGCCTCAGCACCTCGCTCATGGCGGCATAATCATCCGGCCCGGCCGCCGTTCGAACCCGGTAGCGTCGGTAGTCTGATTTTTTGGGCATGGCGTCTACGTAAACCACAAGGCCGGACACCATTCCGGTTCCGCCGATGTTGGAGTTGTCCACGCATTCGATGCGGCTGGCCGACCGTATATTTAAAATCCTGGCAAGACGATCGAGCATATCCGCGTTTGCCGTTCGAGCGTCGACGAGTTCCCGAAGATGGTTGATCGCATTCTGCAGGGCCATTTCGGTCAACCGAAGTTTTTCTCCCCGCTGCGGACGAATGATGCGCACCTTTTGTCCCTTGATGTCCCCGAGCAATTCCGAAAGCTCAAAGGCGGTTTCGATCGGCTCGGCGATCAGGATCTCTTTGGGAACAAAGGGCGTGGCCTCATAGTGCTGCCGAATGAAGGTTTCCAGCAGATCGCGGCCTGAGACCACGGTTCCGGAAAAGGCGAAATGGCGCACGCCCAGCAGAAATCCGTTCCGAACGATCATCTGCGTGACCAGGCTCGTCCCGTCTGCTTCGGCGACGGCCAGCACATCCCGATCCGCAAAATCGGTCGTAACCGAAACCTGCTTTTCCAGCGTTTCCTGAAGCGCAAACAGCCTGTCTCTCAAGGCGGCCGCCTTCTCAAATTCCTGGGCCTTGGCCGCTTCGGTCATTCGGCTGCGAACCTTTTCGATCAGTTCCGGGGTCCTTCCCTTCAGGAACAGCACAACCTCATGGATGATTTCCTGGTATTCATCGGAATTCACATTCCGGCAGCACGGCGCCAGGCAGGCATTCATCTGATACAGCAGGCAGGGGCGGGCCCGCTTTTTCAGCTCTTTGGTCCTGCATTTTCGCAGCTTGAACGTCTTGTCAATCAGCTTCAGCGTCTGCCGGACGGCAAGCCCGGAGGAAAATGGTCCGAAATACATGGCGCCGTCTTTTTCGATCTTTCGGGCCACGCTCAGAAAAGGATATTCACTGCGGATTTCCAGCTTCAGGCAGGCATACCGTTTGTCGTCCTTCAGAATCACATTGTAGCGGGGCCGGTATCGCTTGATCAGGTTGGATTCAAGAATCAGGGCCTCTTTTTCGGTATGGGTGACAATAGTTTCAAAACTGCTGATTTTTTTTACCAGCGCGGCGGTTTTCGAATCCTGAAGCCGGGTCGGCTTGAAATAGGATCCCAGGCGTTTTTTGAGATTCCTGGCCTTGCCCACATAGATGACGGCGCCGTCCGCGTCCTTCATCAGATAAACCCCCGGCCCGACGGTGACGGATTGCAGTTTCTCCACAAACGGCGATTCTGTCACATTCTCATCATTCAATGGTTATCCTCCAAAAACCCCCAGCTTTCTGAGTTCCCGAATGCGGTCCCTCAGTCTGGCGGCCCGTTCAAAGGCAAGGTCTTTAGCCGCCTGTTTCATCTCGGACTCCAGGCGTCCGATAGCCGCATCCAGATCGTTGAGAGACTCAAAGGAGTCCACCGGCTCTTCAACGGCCCGAATCGCGGTTTTCTGCGTTTCGTAAAGGTCCGCGAACACGAATGAAACCGCCTTCTGAATCGTCGTCGGCGTGATGTGGTATTGCTCATTGTAGGCCTGCTGAATGGTTCTTCTTCGGACGGTTTCATCGATCGCCTGCTCCATGGCTCGGGTGCGGGTATCGGCATACATGATCACCCGGCCTCTCGCGTTTCGGGATGCCCTGCCGCAGGTCTGTATCAGGGAACGCCCCGATCTCAAAAAGCCTTCCTTGTCGGCGTCCAGAATGGCCACCAGAGAGACTTCCGGAATATCCAGACCTTCGCGAAGCAGGTTGATTCCCACCAGCACGTCGAACTTGCCCGCTCTTAGATCCTGCAGGATCTCCATGCGTTCCATGGTGCTGATATCCGAGTGCAGATACCTGATCCTCACGCCCAGTTCCTTGTAGTATTCGGTCAGATCCTCGGCCATCCGCTTGGTCAGCGTGGTGATCAGCACCCGGTCCTGGTTCCGGGCGCAGGAAAGGATTTCATCCAGCAGATCGTCCACCTGGTTTTGCGCGGAGCGCACCTCGATGACGGGATCCAGAAGTCCGGTAGGCCGCACGATCAGCTCTGAAACGGCGCCGTCCGCCTTCTCAAGTTCGTATTCCGAAGGCGTTGCCGAAACATATACCGCCTGGCGAATCCGCCCGTTGAATTCCTCAAAGGTCAAAGGACGGTTGTCCAGAGCCGAAGGCAGGCGGAACCCGTATTCAACCAGAGTCTGTTTGCGGGAACGATCCCCGTGATACATGGCCCGGATCTGGGGAACGCCGATATGGCTTTCATCGATAAAGAGGAGAAAGTCTTTCGGAAAATAATCCAGAAGGGTCGGCGGCGGCTGGCCGCGTTTCCTTCCGGTCAGATGCCTGGAATAATTTTCAATGCCGTTGCAGTATCCCAGCTCCATCATCATTTCCAGGTCAAAATGGGTGCGCTCCTCGATTCTCTGCGCTTCGATCAGTTTTCCCTGATCCCGGAAAAAGCGGATCCGCTCTTTGAGCTCCGCGACAATGGACTCGGATGCGCGTTTCAGGGTGGCTTTCTGCGTGACATAGTGGCTGGCCGGATACACCGTTGTCTGGGAAAAGGTCCGTTTTACAGTTCCCTTCAGGGAGTCGATTTCAGCGATGGCGTCGATCTCGTCTCCGAAAAATTCGATGCGAATAGCCGCATCTTCCTCATAGGCCGGAAAGATTTCAACCCGATCCCCCCGTACCCGGAACGTACCCCGGTGAAAATCCCAGTCGTTCCGCTCGTAATGCATGGAGACGAGATCCTTGAGAATGCGTTCCCTTGGTTTTTCCGTGCCGGCTTTAAGCTCAAGACGCATGGCCAGGTAATCTTCCGGAGCGCCGAGGCCGAAGATGCACGATACGCTGGCCACCACCAGGACATCCTTGCGCGAAAGCACGGATCGCGTGGCCGAGTGCCGGAGCTTGTCGATCATCTCATTGATGGAGGAATCTTTCTGAATATAGGTATCGCTGGCCGGGATATAGGCTTCGGGCTGATAATAGTCGTAGTAGCTGACAAAATACTCCACCGCGTTTTCAGGGAAAAACTGCCTGAATTCATGGTAGAGCTGGGCCGCCAGGGTCTTGTTGGGCGCGATGACCAGCGTCGGCCTCTGGACCCGGGCGATCACATGGGCCATGGCAAAGGTCTTGCCGGAGCCGGTCACCCCGAGCAGCACCTGGTGATTTTTCCCGGAGATAAGCCCCCGGCTCAGGGCGTCGATGGCGCCGGGCTGATCGCCTTTGGGCGTAAAATCGGAAATTATTTTAAAATCAGGCATTCATGTTTTCGTGGAGCATGAGCGCAGATCGGTCAATCTTTGATCTTCCAGACCGTGCCTTCGGGACGATCCTCAAGCACAATGTTATGGCCGGCCAGAAAATCGCGAATCTCGTCGGCTCTGGCCCAGTTTTTGGATTTGCGGGCCGCCAGACGCTCGGCGATGAGCTTGTCAATGGTTTCGGGATCCACCGCGCTCTTTTCAAGCCCCCGGGATTTCTTCTTTTCAAAATACTGGTTCGGCGGCTCCTGAAGAATGCCGAGAATGTCTCCGATTTTCAGAAAATCGGCTTTGGCGGATCGCAGTTCAGGCATGGAAGCCGGGTCAAGGTTTTCATCCAGAAGGCGGTTGAGGTTCCGGACCGCATCGAACACGATTCCGATCCCCCGGGCGGTATTAAAGTCATCATCCATGGCCTCTCGAAAGCTGTTCCAGAGGGCGCCGCTGTTTTCAGCCGCCGGAATCTCCTCGAAACGCTCCATCAGCGCATAGATCTTATCCAGCGCCGTGGTGGATTCGTCCATGGCCCTGTCGCTGAAGTCAATCGGACTGCGGTAATGATTGGACAGCAGAAACAGGCGGACGCTCTCGGGATGATAGGACTCGAGCACGTCCCGGATCATCAGAAAATTGCCCAGAGACTTGGACATCTTTTCCTGGTTGATATTGACAAATCCGTTGTGAATCCAGTATTTCGCGAATGGTTTTCCAAATGCGCCCTCGGACTGGGCGATCTCATTTTCATGATGCGGAAAGATCAGGTCCTTGCCGCCGCCGTGAATATCGAAGCTTTCCCCGAGAAAGACGCCGCTCATGGCCGAACACTCGATGTGCCATCCCGGACGCCCCCTGCCCCAGGGGCTTTCCCAGCTGGGCTCTCCGGGCTTGGCCGATTTCCACAGGGCAAAGTCAAACGGGTTTTTCTTTCGGTCATCCACATCCACCCGGGCCCCGGCTTCCATGTCTTCGAGTTTTCTGCCGGAAAGTTTTCCGTAGTCCGCAAAATCGGCCACCGAAAAATAGACATCCCCGTCCACGACATAGGCCAGACCTTTTGCAGACAGCCTTTCAATAACCCGAATGATCGCATCGATATGCTCGGTGGCTCTGGGTTCGACGGTCGCCCGCCGAATATTCAGCGCATCCATGTCCCGGTAAAACTCGGCAATGAACTTTTCGGCCAGCTGCGCCGTGCCGATGCCCATCTCGTTGGCCCTCTTGATGATCTTGTCGTCCACATCGGTAAAGTTTCTCACATAGGTGACCGCATATCCCGCAGCCTCAAGATAGCGGACGATCACGTCGAAAACCACCACGGAACGGGCATGGCCGATGTGGCAGGAATCATAGACCGTGGGTCCGCAGACGTACATTCGAACCTTTCCGGGTTCAATCGGTTCAAAAACTTCCTTTTTTCTTCCCAGGGTATTGTAAACTCGAAGCGTCATCGCATGAAAATCCTTTCAAGTCGGTGCGGTTTCATCGTTTTTCCAGCAGCGCCACGCACATGGCGCCGATGCCTTCTCCTTCGCCGATCGTGCCGAGGCCTTCGGTGGTCGTGGCTTTGATGTTCACCGCATCGATTTCAATTCGCAATGCGGATGCGATGGATTTCTGAATGGCAATTCGATACGGGGCGATCTTCGGGGCCTGTGCAAAAACCGTGGCATCGATGTTTACCACCCGGTACCCGGTTTTTCGAACCATCGCCCGGGTGCTTTCGAGCAGAACCAGACTGGAGATGTCCTTGTACCGGCTGTCCGTATCCGGAAAATGCATGCCGATATCCCCCAGGCCTGCGGCGCCGAGCATGGCGTCGCACAGGGCATGAAGCAGAACATCCGCGTCGGAATGCCCGAGAAGCCCCTTTTCAAAGGGAATCTCAACGCCGCCGAGCATCAGCTTTCTGCCTTCGACCAGCCGGTGCACATCATATCCCAGTCCTGCACGCATATCGCCTCAAGGTGATTTTGTTATTTGAAACATGCTTTTATATCACAGCGGTTTCAAAAAACCCATCCAAAATCGCAGAGCAGGGTTATGCGGCAGGAAGCGGCATTTCCGGTGAGGACCGGCCTGTCTGAAAAAACCGTGCTTAGGCCTGAATCATGGCCCGAAGCACGGTCGCATCCAATAATGCACGGTCGAAAATCGAATCTGAATCCTTTTTGCCCTCTTCACCCGGCTGAAACGTACAGCGCATAAACCTGCAAACCGGTTTTAATCTGCCAGGCCGCCAGAATGACGACGAGCAGATTGTTGATGCCGTGAACCAGGGCGAGCGCGGGCCGTCTTTTCCTGTCGCGATTCATGAAATAGCCCGAAACCAGGCCGAAGAGCATCAAGGGCATCATCGCCACGCCGATTGCGGCATGCAATCCTGCCATCAGAAAACGATTCCAATATAAGTATATGAGCATCACCCCGAGCAAACCGCCGGCGAGCATCAGAATCAGCGCAATAGAGCCGACCCATACATGCCTTTTCCATTTGAAGGCGGCCTTCCGGCCCAGGTGAAGTGCCTGGAAGCGCGCTATTCCAAGATAAAATGCATAAGCGGCCGCCAGAGTGGACAAGCATTGTAAAACCGCATGCAGCAGAATCATACGCAATCCGTTCGAATCTTATTTGAATTCGTGCACCAGAATAAAGTCGTTGGAAGCGCGGGTTCCGTGACATCCGATGCATCCCGCTATCTTCCCGGCCGCGTCGGCCTTGCCGTCGGGGCTGTATTTGACCCAGAACCAGTCTCCGTCATTCGGGTTATAGCCGCTGATCTTGTACATCACGGTAATGGCGGCCAGTTCGCCGGCTTTGCCGTAGTTTTCCTTGACCTCGATCGATCCGTTTTGAACCGGCGCTTTCGGCGAATTCAGGGCCAGGTCATTGACAAAGACCTTGTGAAAAGGCCCGTGCGGGGCTCGTCCCGGCTGCATTCCCTGATGATCCGGCCAGAAAGACCAGTTCTGGTAAGGAGATTCCACGGCGATGTAATTCCAGAGCGCCCCGGGATCGGGTCCGGGCATCTCAGCATAAACCGATGCGCCGGATATCGCAAAAACAATTAACAACGCCATGCCAATGATGATCTTTTTCATTTCATGCCTCCTTGTTGAATGTTCATGCGTTCATCTGCGCCAAAGACAGGACGCTTCGGGCACGATCAGAAATCGCAATGCCGACTTCGTTCGAATATCAGGCCGGATACGATCTCAGAGGATCGGCATTCCAAAAACAGAGATTTTCGGCATGGGGTCAGACGGAGAAACAGGCGATTTTCAAGCGCAATTTTGCCGATTTCATGGATCAGCACATGAATTGAATTTACACTCATTTATGCATTGTTTCAACATAAGCTTTGATGGGCGGGAATTGAACAAAACGCCTATCGCGTTTCATCGCCGAATGCGGTTTGCGCATCACAGGCGCCCGAACCGGCCAGGGCCTGAAAAGAGCAGCGCTCCTGCGCCTTGCCGATGATCGCCACGATATCCTCCGTCATAAACCGGAATTCGGCGTCCGGGTTTGAATGCAGGTTTCCGCCGCGCATGACCCCCACCACGGAAACGCCGGTTCGACTCCGGATAGCGAGTTCCCCGATCGTTTTTCCGATCATCGCGCTGCCGGACACGATATTTACCCAGGCAAGCTCCAGCATGCCGGCGACATTCCGCAAATCAGAGATGGTCCGGTAGGAATAGTTCTTCTCATACATCGGGGCGTATAATTCCCTTCGAATCGCGTCCGTGTACTGCTGGATTTCGGCGGTCGGAACATTGAGATGCAGCAGAGCCTGGCGGGTGATCTCAAGGCCTGCCTCAAACTCCGGCTGAACCACCTCGTAAACGCCGTATTGATATAATTTTTTCATCAAATCCAGGCTTTCGGCTCGGGCGACGATATCCAGATCCGGGTTCATTCGACGGACCTGTTTGACGATGGCCTGGGAAACCAGATTGGCCGGAACGGTGATGAGAAGCAAGGCCGCATGCTCTATTTCGGCGGCCTCCAGCACCACCTGCTGGCTGGCATCCCCGTAAATGACCGGCAGGGAGGCTGCCTTTGCCTGCTCCAGCCGGTGAAAGTCCAGTTCAATAATCACAAAGGCGAGGTTCAGCCGCCGCAGCACCTGAGCAACGTGATGGCCGATGCGTCCGCCGCCGGCAATCACCACATGGTTGCGAAGTCCGGTTGAAGGAATATTGATGGTCTGAAGCGGTTCGTGATTGAACCTTCGTTTCCTGAGCGCGTACAGCGGAGCGGTAAATCCCGAAACAAACGGTGTGGCGATCATGGTAATAATGGCGGTCGTCAGAACCAGGGAATAGACCTCGTGGCTGATCGAATTCGTCTGAATGCCCATTCGCGCCAGCACAAAGCTGAACTCGCCGATTTGAAACAATCCCAGCCCCGTGGCCAGCGGAACCACGTTGCCGTACCCGAAGGATGCCGATAAAGCCATGAAAATCAGGGCCTTTCCGACAGAAACCACAACGACGATCGCCAGCACCGCGCCGATGTCCGAAATCAGAAAGGCCGGGTCCAGCAGCATGCCCACCGAGGCAAAGAAGAGCAGGCCGAACAGATCCCGCAGGGGAATGATGTCGCTCAGCGCCTGATGCCCGTAATCCGACTCGCTGAGCACCATCCCGGCAATAAACGCGCCAAAGGAAAACGAAAGCCCGATCAGGTAGGTGGCGTAACCGATGCCGAGCCCGAGGGCGGTAATGGCCAAAAGAAACAGCTCACGGGAATTCCACCCGGCAATCACGGCCATCACGCGCGGCAGCAGCCGGGTGCCGACCAGAATCGTCGCGGCCAGAAAGAGGGCGGCTTTTACCGCGGCCCAGGCCAGGATCGGCAGACCGGCCTGCGGGTCGTTGAGCTTCGGCAGGATGATCATCATCGGAATGACCGCAAGGTCCTGGACGATCAGCATGCCGATCATCACCCGGCTGGAAAGCGTCCCCATCCAGCCCTGGTTCATCAGGGTTTTCAGGATGACCATGGTGCTGGACAGGGAAATCAGGGCGCCCAGCCAGATGGATGGAATCCACTCCCAGCCGAGCCACCGGCCGATGCCTGCCCCAATGCCCATGGTCAGCAGCATCTGAATGGGCGTGCCGAACAGGGCGATATGACGCACGGGCATTAATTTCTTGAACGAAAACTCGAGGCCCAGAGCAAAAAGCAGAAGGGCCACCCCGATTTCCGCCAGCAGTTCGATATCGTGAATGTCCGAAACCGTGACGCCGCCGGTGTAGGGTCCTACCAGCACCCCGGACAGAATATATCCCAGAATCAGGGGGAGCTTGAGTTTCTGTGCGATCAGGCCGCCGGCCAGTGCCGCAACCACAATAATGACGATGTCTGCCGCAATTCCCACCGGTTTTTTCGGTCTCCTTGAATGGCCCTCTGTATTGAAATCAGCTGTAAACGAGGATCAATCCGCAGTTCACGACAGCACGGCTTCAAAACGCTGTTCATTGACCGTTTTGCCCCACTGCCGGCCGATATGCTGCTCCACCAGCCGGAAACCCGTTTTCTCATAAAGATGCCGGGCCGGGTAAAGGCCCTCGAAGGTCCAGAGATAAACCTTCTCATACCCTCTGTCCCTGCAAAAATCCATTGCCGTATCGATCAGCCGGCCGCCCCACCCTTTTCCTTGAATTTCCGGCGAGGTGATAAACCATCGCAGATGAGCGCCCCGCCCGCTTTCATCCGGCCTGTCCATGACAATGGAACCCTCGACCCGGTTTTCCGAGGTCACGGTCCACACCCCATCCAGGTCCGCATCGTATCGCGTAATGAACTGGGCCAGTTCCGAAGCCACCTTGGCTTCAAAAAAGGCGCCGAAACCCCAGTGTTCGTGATAGTACAGGGCATGAAGCTCGGCAATCCGTCCGATCAGGCCGGGCAGATAGCCCGTGTTGAGTTTGAGATCCGGCATAAAGATGTCTCCGATAACGGCCGAGGGTTAGTAAGAAACCGATCCGCTCATGACTTTCATTAGAACCTGCCCGGCCGGTTTGTCAATCCGACTTTTCATCCGCCGTGTTTTCAAATCATGGTTTCAAATCAGTTGCGTTCAATTCAGAGAAGCTATATGATTTCAACATCCGGAGCATGAAACTCAACCTGTTTCGGACCGGAATTCAGGGCCGTTCAACGCTTCAGGCGCTCCTGCTTCGGACCGCAAATTACTGCAAAGTCAACCTCTGTTTGTCACGAAATTCTGATGAAGGAAAGGAGAAGCATATGAACAAAGCCGGAAATGTGTTCTGCCTGCTGGCCGCACTTCTGATGTTCGCGGCGTCTTTTCCTGCCGCCGTCGCGGCAAAGCCGTCGGAATGCGAGGAATGCCACGCCGGAATCTCGCCGGCCATGGTAACGGACTTCAACCGCGGAAAGATGGCCGAGAAACTGACCTGCGCGGCCTGCCACGGCAGCAAACACAACAGCGAAGAAAACGTGGACCAGGCGGTTCTGCCGACGATCGCCACCTGCAAGCGCTGCCACGCCGCCCAAGCCGGCCAGTACCTGGACGGCAAGCACGCGCTGGGCAAAATTGCCATGGATGCCATGCCTAGGACCCACCAGCAGCCCAAGGCGTTTATTGAAGGCCAGAAAGGCTGCGGCGGCTGTCATACGATGGGTCTGGCCGAAGCCAAGGACCGGGAGACGGAAAACCGGAAGTATTACAAATACGGAATGGACTGCCAGAACTGCCATACCCGGCACGCCTTTTCCAAGGCCGAGGCCCTGGAACCGGAATCCTGCATGACCTGCCACATGGGGTTTGACCACCCGCAATGGGAAATGTGGTCCGGTGCAAAACACGGCGTCACCTATCTGATGAACCGCATCATCGATCCGAAAAACAAGGACCGTGCGCCCCGCTGCCAGACCTGTCACATGGCCGGCGGCGACCACCGGGTCATGACGGCCTGGGGTTTTCTGGCCGTCCGCCTTCCGGAAGACGACCCGGCGTGGATGCAGGACCGCGTCACCATTCTCAAGGGCCTGGGCGTTCTGGACCCTGAAGGAAATCCCACCGGCCGGCTGGATGTGGTCAAGGCCGGCAAGGTCGCGCGGCTGAGCCGTGAAGAGTTCGACGCCGAGCGGGCCAGGTTTGTCGCCATCTGCCAGGATTGCCACTCCCCGGGCTTTGTGGCGGAAAATTTCAAGAACGCCGATCAGATGGTGCGGGAAACCGACAGGATCTTTGCCGAGGCGATCGAGATCGTGGCCGACCTTTACAAAAAGGGAATCATCAAGCAGAAACCGGGCCAGCCCTTTGCCTACCCGGATCTGCTGACCTTTTACGATGTGGACACCAAGATCGAGCAGACCCTCTACGAGATGTTCATGGACCACCGGATGAAGGCGTTTCAGGCCGGTTTTCACATGAACCCCGACTATGCGACTTGGTACGGCTTTGCCAAGATGCAGAAGGATCTGGTTGAAATCCGGGAACAGGCCGTCTATATGACCCGGTCCGCTGAAAAAGATACCAAACAACCCTGACCCGTCATTCCAACATGTAAAACGGCAGCTCGTTTTTCCGGGCTGCCGTTTTCATTTCCCCTTCTTCCAGGACCGGACCATGAGAACCTGGTCGGGCATTTCCGGGGACGGCCAGCGAACCCCGGGATCCGAACGTCGCAGCTCCCGGATCTTTTCCAGAACGCTCCGGCCTTCGGCGATGCCGTGGCGGATAAGCCAGCAGCCCACCACCGTGCCGGTCCTGCCCCTCCCTCCCCAGCAGTGAACATAGACGAAGCGGTTTTCATTCAGAAAAGCGTCGATCCGGTCGAGGATTCGAATCATGAATTCCTGAGAAGGCGCATCGAAATCCCGAATGGGCATGCGGCAGCATTCAATGGAAGTTTCGCCGCCGGCGAGGCGTTTCAGAACCGGCGCATAATCTACAAACAGCAGGCCGTCATAATCCCGCTCATCCGGTTCCATCAGATTGACGACGCAGCGTATGCCGCAATTCAGAAGGCCCTGCATCCTGCGCTCCATCTCCTCCCTGCGCCGGTCTCCGGGATAATGCCCGGCCAGAAATCGGCCGGGAACGACCCAGTAACTGCGGGGGAACGGTTTTTTCATGGGCATGTTTCTCACCTCGACCGGGTCCTCTGACCAATGTTCACGGCAGCACATTCAAGCATACCAAGGCGCTTTTGCAGAATCAGAAATACGGTTCGATCGTACCCGGTTTTCTTTGAGCTCGCTTTCCGGCACCCAAAAGCTGGATTTAAGCCTGATTTCGAGGGTTATTTTGAAATGAATCATCCTGATTTCAGAAAGTTAGCTTGGCCCGACCCCCTGAGACTATGTTCTTCTTGACCGTCGCGGCCAGTTGCACGGCCTCGGCGTTCAGGTCCTCCAGCTCGACATGGATACGGGAATGGAGAACCGTTTTGAGAGCGTTCTGAACCGCTGCCGATTTTGATCATTTCGGTGACGTCACCGAAATGATCCTCAATGCGGTGGCCGCTGTTGAAACATGCCAGCCTGGCCTTCTCGACAACCCCCTCGAAATTGAGGTAATCTCCACAGCCCAGAATCCTGGCAAACCAACGGCTGGACCAAACATCCGTTCCCGCATCGTTCGTTTGATTTTCTCGAATGGCGAACGAAGTACTCGGTTTGGTCATTTTTGTGGACGGGTATTGATATGTTGGCATAAATCATTTCGGAACCCTGAGCCCCTTGTCTCTTACGATTTTTCGCTTCGTTTGACCGATTGGCTGGCCGTGGGATGAAAAATGCCAAGCCTTCCGGCCAGTTCCACCGCGTCGAGGTCAAGCGCCCACACTGCCCAGCAGCACAACAGCACGCGGCGAGCCTCAACCGTTTCCAAATGTCCCAATCCTTTCTTTCCATCTTTTATCAAGGTCGTTTAAAGCCTGATTTCGCGAGCTATTTTGAAATTATTTATCATAATTTCTGAAAGTTAGCTTGGCCC
>JAXGZF010000009.1:0-157130 GCA_040771865.1 Desulfobacterales bacterium | reverse complement strand
AGGTGAAGGTATGGGCCAGCGGCAGAATGAAAGCCCAGAGCAGGCCCAGCGCGGTCTGGCGGTACTGTGCGCGGATGTCGCGCACGGCCAGCTGCCGGGCCAGTTCGCGTCCGGCCATCAGGTCACGGAACATCCCGCCGATGAGTTTAACCGGACCGGCGATAGAAGATTCCGGAGAGTACACCACTGTTTTTAAGTCTTGTGTCGGTTTCATCGCATGCTTTGTTCAATGGCTGTTAGGAATTTTCATATATATATAAATCAGCGAAAGATGTCTTTTGTTCATCGCCGTTATACGGATATCTGTTTGGAAGATGTTCTATTAGTTTCCACTCTGGCTTGTTTTGTTCTATCCATTTCGAAAACTTTCGATGTCTAACATGATTCGCTTGCAATCTTGCCTGCTTATCGGTGTTGGATGAGTAAATGATCACAAATCTTGTTGAAGAGTCAAAAAGCCTTTTCATATAAGTAAAGAAAACAGTATCTTCAATAAGATGATAAATGACGTCTAAAGACAAAGTTAGCTCGGCAGTTTCGTTTGCATATTCGTCCATCAATTTGAAGGTTTTTGTTGCGTCATTGGAGAAGATATTCTCACATTGCGATATGGCTTCTCGACTCACATCAAAACCTGTATATGATGGATATTCTGACAATCTCAATTGATTGCCATCCCCGCAGCCGTATTCAATAATCGTTCTGATTTGTTTGCCTCGTACAAAATCATTCAGAACCTCTGCTTTGAATTCGGCCAGTTTGTGGTAAGAGCCATCCCCGGAAGTTTGCCCCGACCTGTATCTTTCTTTCCAGTACTCCTCGGAGCCATGAAATGGTTTAAAGGGCTGAATCAAAGTGAAGTAAACATACTTTGCAATAGAGCGAAGGATGGGTATCTTTTTGATTAGATTTTTCATATAAGATAAGAATGGTTTTTTATATGGTTTTACGGTTCGGCAGTTCTTCAGGAAGCAAAATGTTTTCGGTGCCAGTTCCAGGCCGTTTCGATGATGTCTTTTAAATCCGGGAACCGGGGCTGCCAGCCCAGTTCCTTTTGAATCCGCGATGCATCCCCCACCAGAGAGTCCGGATCGCCGGGCCGGCGCGATCCGATGGTCGTTTGAATGTCGCGTCCGGTTATCTTTTGAGCCGTATCGACCACCTGCTTGACGGAATATCCGTTTCCGTTTCCCAGGTTGAAGGCATGACGCCCGTTTGCATTCTGAAGCTTTTCCAGGGCAAGGATATGAGCCTGGGCCAGATCGCTGACATGAATGTAGTCCCGAATGCAGGTGCCGTCTGGCGTGTCGTAGTCCTCTCCGTAAACGGTGATGGCCGGGCGTTTGCCCATGGCTGCATCCAGAACCAGCGGGATCAGGTGGGTCTCGGGATCATGATCCTCTCCAATCTCTGCGTCCGGGTCCGCGCCCGCGGCGTTGAAATACCGAAGCGAGATCGAGTTGATTTGATGGGCCGCATGAAAATCCTTCAGCATCTGTTCCACCATGAACTTGGAGCATCCGTAGGGATTGATGGGGTTTTGAGGATGATCCTCGATGATTGGAACTTTGCGCGGCACGCCGTAGGTGGCGCAGGTGCTGGAAAACACGATTCGATTGATTCCGGAATCGCGCATGGCTTCGAGCAGGGTCAGTGCCCCGGCCACGTTGTTGCGGTAATACTTGCCGGGATTTTCAACAGATTCTCCGACATAGGCATAGGCGGCAAAGTGCATGACCGCCTGAGGTTTATAGCGGGCGATGACCGCGTCCAGCCGCTCGCGGTCGCTGATGTCGCCGGTTTCCAGTGGACCCCATAGTACGGCCCGGCGATGCCCGTAGACCAGGTTGTCGTATGCGACGGGCGTGTGGCCCGCCAGCGCCAGGGCCTTGCAGGCATGACTTCCGATGTACCCCGCGCCGCCTGTGACCAGTACGTTCATCGGATTTTTTCCTTTCAGACAGCTCCGCCCTTTGAGTTACACGGTAAAATCTTGTGCAACTGTTCGAAATTAAAGTATATTTGTTTGCCGCAAGCGGCGGAAACCGCTCAACCGGCGCTGTTCGGGGATTCCCAGATCAGCACTTTGGGCCGGTTTTTAAACCGGTCCTGCATGGCCTCGAATTCCTGCCGTGTCAGGACCATGGTTCGAATCTTGCGCTTGATGTATCGTTCAGTTTTTCTGCTCAGATCGTTCAGATGATACGGGTCGATGTTTCCCACCAGCACCAGGTCGATGATCCCGGTATCCCTGCCTTCGGCGTAATCGTCGATCAGGTAAGCCTTTTCCATCTCTCCCAGCCGGTTGACGATGCCGTCGATCACCTGGTCGATTCCCATGAGCTTGCCGACCATGGAGCGGAGTTCGGGAAAGAGGGGATGCGCGGTGTTGGCGGCGTAGTAGACCTGGCGGCCGCTTTTTTCGGAGGTGAGCAGTTGGGCCCGGCTCAGCTGGTTGAGTTCCTCGCGGACCGAGTTGGTGGAAACGTCCAGCTCCTTGGCCAGCTCCCGGAGATAGGACCGGGCCATGGGGTTGAAGAAGAAGCGGACGAGCAGCTTGATCCTTGTTTTTGAGGCGATCAGACCTGAAAAAAGGTTGTCCAATTCGGCTCCTTTACGAGTAATTAAACTGCTCATAACACAGCCAAAAAAAACGCGCAAGATGTTTTAGTGAACGAAGAATAAAAAAAAGAGCTTGAACCACGAAGGGCACGAAGTTCACGAAGTTTAAATGGAATAAAGCCTTTTTTATCGGGTTCTTGAAATATCAGGAGCCGGTTTTGACAGCCTTGATCAGCAGAACCGTCGAGAGCGAGCGCGGCATGACGAGGGCATCGATTCGAGCAAGGCCGGCAAAAACCCGGTTGGCCCATTTGAAAAAACGGATCAGAATGTCAGGGGGGTTCGATTGAGAGGCCTGGGTCTGTTTCTTCAGTGAACCCTGGAAAATGGAGATGCCTGCGATGACCAGAATCATTGAGATCTTCTCCAGGGGTCCGAGAACCTTTTGCACGGAAACGGGATGCAGACCGGCTTCCTGCAGCCGGGATATCATATCGGAAAGTTCGTAGCGGCGATGGTGATTGACGAAGCGGTCGTCAATGGAAAAGTAGAAACGGCGGTGCGGAAAGGTGACGACCAGGGCGCCTCCGGGCCGGATCGTTCTGGCTATTTCCCGCAGCGCCCTTCGGTCGTCCTCGATGTGTTCCAGAACCTCGGATGAAATTACGTGGGAAAAGGAGGCATCCCTGAAGGGAAGGTTCATGCCGTCTGCGACGACGTAATATCCTTTTTCCTGGATGCGGCTCAGATGCCGGAGCGCCGAAAAGGACAGATCGGAATAGACGACCCGGTTCCAGGAGGTCAGAACCGGAGAGATGCCGCTGCCGATCTCTAAGACGAGGCCCTTTTCTTCATTCTGCATGACCTTTTCGACGGCGCGTTTTCTGAGCAGGTAATTGTAGAGATGGTTCTTCAGCGCGACGTATTGCCCGTCTTCAAAGAAATCCTGGAAGCGGTTGTCCTCGGCAACGGTCATTCGATGCTCCGGGTTATGGTAGGATTGACCATGGCGGCTGTTTTTTCCGGCAATTCTTCGAAAAAACCTGAATATGGGAATGGGTATCGCTTTTTCACGACGCGAGTATATGTAGAGCGGTTCTCTGTGTCAATTGAATTTCGGCCGTGAGCTTTGCTTCCGCCCCACTCACCCCGACCCTTTCGCCGGAGGCATCTGAGGACACGAATATAAAAAAGAATTATGAACCACGAAGAATAATAAAAGAGCTTGGACCCCAAAGTTCACGAAGGACACGAAGGTATAAAGGAATGAAGCCTTTGTTCTTCAGCCCTTCGTACTCTTCGTACCCTTCGTGGTAAAAAAACCTTCGCTTCAGGGCGTGATGACGAATTCGACGACCGCTGGTTTTCCTTTAACCGCAAGGGCCTGCTGCAGCGCGCTTTCGATCTGATCCGGCTTTTCCGCCCGGAAACCGTTTATGCCGTAGGCCTCGGCCAGTTTGATGAGGTCCGGGGTTTTCCTTTCGGAGTTGAGAAGGATGATTTTCAGGGGCAGGCCGAGTTCGACCGCGGTCGCCAGCTCCTGAACGTTGATCTGAAAACCGGAGGCGTCCTCCACCACGGCGACAATTTTGTCCGGCCGGGCGATCTTCGCACCGACGGCGGCCGGAAGTCCGAAACCCGGACATCCCAGACCGATCGGGGTGAAGAGGTGCGGGGCGTCAAAGGGATAGTACTGGGCGATCCACATCTGGTTGCGCCGGGCGCCGGTGCAGATCAGGGCCTCGCCCCGGGTGGATGCAAAAAGGGCTTCAAGTGCCTGCCTGGGCCGAATGATCGGCTCGGGAAAGAAGGGCGGGGGCGGCTTGATCTTCCACTGGCTCAGGTAATTCAGCCAGCTGGCTGCTTTCTCCCTATCTTCCTCGGCCATTTGGGTCAGGCTTTCCAGGGTTTTGCGGCAGTCGCCGGCAAGGGGCAGGGCGATGGGAATATCGTGCATCAGGGCGTTAGGGTCCTCGTCGATATGAATGATCTTGGCCGACGAGGTGAACACGTCGGTTTTTCCGATGGCGCGGGTGTCGCCGCACAAACCGACTGCGATCAGCAGGTCGCAGCTGCCCGCGGCCGACTGGGCGCGTGATATTCCCTGAATGCCGGTCATGCCGAGCCACAGCGGATCGGATGCGGGGAAAACGCCGATGGCCATCAGCGAGGCGGTGACGGGAATTCGGGTTTTGCGGGCAAACTCGCGGAAGGCATCGACGGCTTTGGATGAGATCACCCCGCCGCCGGCAAACAGCATCGGACGCCTGGCCGTTTGGATCAGATCGATGGCCTTGGCAAGTTCGGCCGATCCGGGTCCGGCGATTTTGCCTTCCCGCCCTGCGGGGCTGGAATCTGGATCATAATCCGCCTTCTGCATGCCGGCTTCCTTGGAAATGTCGATCAACACGGGTCCCGGACGGCCGGAGGCGGCCACCGAAAAGGCCTCCCGAACGACCTGAGCAATCTCTTCGGCACGAACGACCTGGTAGGCGTGCTTGGCGCAGGAAAGGGCGATTCCCAGTATATCGACCTCCTGAAAACCGTCGAAACCCTCTGGAGGGCCGGATTCCTGCTCGATGAGGACCACCATCGGAATGTGGTCCATGCAGGCGGCCGTGATTCCGGTGACGGCGCTGGTGGGGTTGGAACCCGCGGCGATCAGGCATGCGCCGGGTTTTCCGCCGGCCCTGGCGTAACCATCTGCGGCGTGCACGGCGCCCTGCTCATGGCGGCAGGAAACGCGGCGGATAGCGCTCTGGTCCAGCGCATCGCGAATGCGTCCGGCCGGGGCGCCCGAATACATGAACAGGGTATCCACGCCCTCGGCCTCAAGGGCCTTGACAAGAATCTGTAAACCGGTCAGCTCCATGGCGCCTTCCTTTTCCTTCGAATCGATTCGAATCAAATCAAAAACCGTTATCAGCCCGGGGCGGATAACGGTTTAAACTGATTTGCGAACCTTTAATTTTAAGCCGTTATCATCCCCGTTCCTCGCGGCGGATCAGAATGCCGGCCGCGAGGATCATAAGGCCGAGAAGTATGACAACGGGCTGAATTTTTTTCATGGTGCGACGATTGAACCCTTTAAAAATAGACTGATTCTTAACAGCAGGAGGGCTTGGGTGTCAAGGCATAATCAGGCTGCGAATCGAGGGTCGGGCCACGGTAACGATTTGATATCATGAACAATACATTAAAAAAACACGCTAAAAAAAGGCTTAAAAGGGCATTTTAGGGGTCAAAAACGCGCATTTAAGAAAAACGAGTGCAGATGGCAAGAGCAAAGCGGCATTATCTTCCAGGTCATATATGGCACATCAACTTCCTGAGGCGCAGGTTTCTTACAATGGTGATTTTACCCCCGAAAATAGTGGTTTAAGAGTCAAAAACGCCTATTTTTGGAGGTATAATCCTGAGATATCAATAAGATAGCGTGGCCCGACCCCAAAATGCACCCACCCCAAAATGCACACCATGGAGCGACCCCAAAATGGAGCAACGACCCCAAAATATGCCAAAATACCTGCCGACCCCAAAATACCTGGTTCAAGCCCTTTCAAAAATAGCGGATCAGCGATACGGAGACCAGCGGATGTTCGGCAAACGCCTCGAAGTCGGACTCGTCCGATCCGTCAGACACGCAGCCCGTCATCACGGACACGGAAAGATCCGTGTTCTGGAACATGTTCCAGGTCGCGGTCGGGGAGATAAAGATTCCGTTTCCCTCGACGTCGTAGATGAGAAACAGGTCGGCCCGCACCAGCGGGGTGATGTCGTATCCCATGGCCAGGCCCAGGTAGTGGGCGTTCAAGGTGAGAAAATGATTGGACAGCAGCCGGTACCGCTCCTCGTTCATGCCCTGAATTCGGGTTTCGGCCCAGGCCTGGGCCAGTTCCGGATCATCGTTCAGGGCGTTTCCGTTGTAGAAATACTCGACAAGCGTGTACAGGCCGTTTTGAAACGCGTATTCGTAGCCCGCACCGGCCAGCCAGAATCCGTCTCCGTCCTCGGGTTTTGAATGCATCACGGCGGCCCGCAGAAGGCCGCCTTTCAGAATGCCGGCGGCATCCGCGCCGATTACGGCACGCCGGGCGACCGTCCCTCCCAGCACGGCCAGATCCGTATCTTTCCAGGCGGTCTTGAACCGGACGATTGCGTCCGCATGGACCAGGGCTGAAGTATCCAGGACATCGTCCTCGCGCCGGGGAGCATACACCGCGGTAATCTCCGTGGCCGGGCCGGGATAGTATTCGGCCCTAAACGCATCGATGCCCTTCTGGTCCTCGGCCCCCTCGACAAAGGTGGGGGATATGGGGTTGAGAATGTCCAGGGGATTCCAGATTCGGCCGCTGCCGAACCGGACCTGCTGGCGGCCCAGGGTCAGGGTCCATTTTCCCGTGACCAGCTTGGCGTAGGCCCGGTGCAGCTTGAGGCGGTAGACCAGGTCGCCGCCGATTTCGTTGTCCGTGCTCGGGTTCCACAGATCGTTGTAGGACCACGGATTCAGGTAATCCTGAAATGCCGGGCCGTCGAGGTCGTTTCCGACAAAGAGTTCGTTGTCCACGTCCGCATGGAGGATGAAATTGTCCGAAAACCGGAATTCCGGGGTCAGGCGAAGCCGGTTCAGGTCAAAGACCAGGGTGTCCGTATCCTGACCGGCGGTGTCCTCGGTCCCGGCGGCGACCAGCAGGTTCTGGTACCGCCCGGTCAGTTTGAAGACCGGTTCCTCGGCGTCCTGAGCATATGCGGGAAGCATCGCTCCCAGCAGAAGAACCGCGGCCAGGGCGGGGATCAGCGGGATGATGGATCTCATCGTTTTGATTCATCCGAGACGATGTTTCCGTCCGAGAGGCGGATCAGCCGCTCAGAACGTTCCATGACCATGGGGTCATGGGTGGAAAACAGAAAGGTGATGCCTTTTTTCAGGTTCATCTCGTGCATGATGTCCATGAGCATGGCCCCGGTTTTCTGGTCCAGGTTGGCAGTCGGCTCGTCGGCCAGCACGATGGACGGCGCCGATACGATGGCCCGGGCCACGGCCACGCGCTGCTGCTGGCCTCCGGAAAGTTCATGGGGCAGACGGTGCAACTGGTCTATAAGCCCCACCTCGGTCAGCACGGCCACGGCCCGTTCACGCCGCTGTTTTTTTTCAAGGCCCTGAAGCAGCAGGACGTATTCCACGTTTTCCAGGGCGCTGAGCACGGGAATCAGGTTGTAGGCCTGAAAGACGAATCCGATTTTTCTCAGCCGCATGTCGGCCAGTTCCCTGGGGGAAAGCGCGGTCAGGGCCGTTCCGTCCACGGTCACCGATCCGGCGGTGGGCGCGTCCAGACCCCCGATGATGTTGAGCAGAGTGGTTTTTCCCGACCCCGAGGGCCCGGCCAGGGCGGAAAATTCCCCGCCCTGAATCGTCAGGCTCACCCCGCGCAGGGCCGGAATCTTTTTGCCGTGGTGAAGGTAATCTTTTTCGACGTTTTTCAGAACGATCATCGATAGAGTCTCCGAATCAGATGAAGTGAAGGGCTTCCAGGGGTTTGATGCGGGCGGCCTTGACCGCCGGATAGACGGCCGCCGTCAGGGTGGTGCCCATCACGATCAGGGCCGAAACCCAGACATCCATCGGCTTGATCGAGGGATACACGACGGCGCCGGTTCCCCAGACCCGCACAGACTCCATGTAAAAGGAAAAATCTATGCCCGTGACCGAGAGCAGCCCGACGAGCAGCAGGCCCGGAACCACCCCGGCGATCAGGCCCGCCAGGGCCAGATTGACGGCCTCGAACACCACCATGGCGCCGATCCATACCGGACGGGTACCGATGGATTTCATCACCCCGATCTCGTGAAACCGCTCCATGACCGCCATGATCAGGACGTTGGCGATGGAAAAGACCACGGTGGTGAAGATGATGGCAAAGAAGATATACATCATCGCGTCAAACAGGGCCACGGCGCTGAGCAGGTTCGGCGCCATGTCCTTCCAGGTGAGAATCTCGATGCCGGGGTCCGGAACAGCCGCCCTCAGGAGCGCGGCCGCCGAATCCACCGCGTCCCGGTTTTCGGTTCTCACCACGACCCGGGAAATCCGGTTTCCGATGCCGGCCATTTTCGCCAGGGTGTCCATGCCCGTGTAGATCACATACTTGTCGAAGCTGTCGATCGGGCTCTGGTAGAGCCCCCGAACGGTCAGGGCCGCACCCGAGATTTCCCGGTCGATGTCCTGAAACAGGATCACCGCCTTGTCGCCGACCCTCAGGTCGAGCTTCTCGGCCAGGGTCTTTGAGATCAGCAGTTCCCGCGAGCCTCGGTTCAACAGAAAGGTTCCGCCCTGATCGGGCAGCAGATATTCAGCGATGTCCGAGACCGATTTTTCCTTTTCCGGATCGATTCCGATGATCAGGACCCCCCGCGAGGCCTCGCTGGACCGGATCATGCCTTCGAGCTGAATTCTGGGCGCATAAGCCAGAATGCCGGGAGTCTGTTCCAGGCTGTGCGTTGTGTTTTCCGACAGGGCGAAGCTGTTCTGAAGCTTCATGTCGTCCTGAAATCCCGCGTGCTGGACGGCGATATGGCCCAGGGAGGTGCTGATCGTGTTTTCCACCATCTGGTTGTTCAGGCCGTTCATCAGGGCCATGGAAAACATCATGGCGAAGATTCCCAGGGCGATCGAGGAGATCACCACCAGGGACCGCCGTTTGTTTCTCCACAGGTTTCGCCAGCCGATTCGGAAAAAGATTTTCATGGCCTCACAGCTTTCTGATGGCGTCCACCGGTTTGAGCCCGGCGGCGCGCCGGGCTGGCAGCAGGGAAAAGAGCACGGCCAGCACAAAGATCGTTGCCGATGTCGCCAGAATGTTGAGCTTCGTGGCGATGGCCGGATACACCGTGGTGGTCATTCCCCACACAGCGATTTCCTCCGAGAACCGGGAATAGTCCAGGGGGTTGAACTCAAAATACAGACTGATTCCCCCGCCCAGGGCGATTCCCAGAACGATTCCCATTGCGGCGATCGCCATGGACTCGATGAGAATCATGCCGGAAACGGCTGTGGGCCGGGTTCCGATGGACAGCATGATGCCGATTTCCCGGGTGCGTTCAAAGACCGACATCTGAATGGTGTTGAGAATGCCGAAGGCCACCACGAGAAACAGAATGCCGTCGAAGATGTATCCCCCGATGTCGTCCATTACGATGAACTGGACCAGCTCGGGCATCAGCTCGTCCCAGCCCAGGACCTCAAGAGGGTAGGGGGCGTTTGCAACCTGTTCCAGAATTTCGGCCCTGACGGCTTCCGTCCGTCCGGCCTCGGAAAGGCGAAGGGCCATGGTGTGAATGTGCCCCATCATCGTGAAGGTCTCCTGGGCCTGGGAAAGGGGCATGAGGACGAGGTTGCGGTCGTATTCCGGATTCCCCGTGACAAACAGGCCTTCGACCACAAAGCGGTCCGCGGCGATGGAACCGTCGAATCCCTGGGAGATCAGGGCGATCGAATCCCCGACCGCAACCCCGGCGTTGTCGGCAAGGGTCTGGCCCATGATCACCGACAGGGAGTCCGCGGCCGATAAATACCGGCCGCCGGGCAGAATCTTGCGGTACAGGTCGCTGACATTGATCTCCGCTTCCGGATCGATACCCTGAATCATCACGCCCCGTGTGTTGTCTTCAAAGGCGAGCAGCCCCCCGGCCAGGACCCTCGGGGCCCGGCCCTGAATGTCGGGGTGGTCGTCCAGAAACCGGATCAGGCCGTCGGAGGGAACAAAGGCGTAGTCGATGGTCTGGTTGTCCTGGAACCCTTTTTCGTGAATCTGAATATGGCCGGTGTTCAGGGCTGCGGCGTCCTCGATCATCTGGTCGTGACCGCCCTTGGCCATGGCGTTTAAAAAAATGATCATGGCCGCGCCGATCATGATGGTCAGCAGGGTCAGCACGGTCCGGCGCCGGTTTCGCCATACGTTGCGCCAGGCCAGAAGAAAGATGATTCGGGAGGAGGACACGGCCTGCTTATCTCCTTTTCAGGTTCTGAAACGAAAACACGGATTCGGGAATCGGCCGGTCGAATTGAACGGATCGAATTTCCATCATCGTGTACCGGTCCGGCGTGCTGAGGGTCTGCATTCGGTAAACCGTCGGAATGACCCGGTCGTCCATGTGCCGGAAGTTTTCGCAGAAAAGCTGCTTTTTTAATTCATTGCGCTCGCTGTAAAAATCCTCGCGCACCGGCAGACAATCCGAAATCCGGGCATAGTAGACGATTTTTCCCCAGACCACGACGGCTTCGGGTTTGGGAATCAGCTCCACTCGGTAGCATTCGTGCCCGTCCACGGTTTCCTCGCCGGCGATTTCATGGGTGTAGTCATTGACGATGCTTGATTCCTTGACGATGTCGTCGTTGGTGAAGTCCGAACCCATCCAGGACTGAAGCATCATGGACGGGGAAATCTTGATGGTCTGCTGAAGATTGGGCACGTAGTGCCACATGTTGTCTCCGACCAGCAGGAACCGGTTGCCCGCGTCCTTCTTGGGCGAAAGTATTTCCGAAAAGGATTTTTTCTCTCCGCGGATGCCGAAGGACTTCATCGACAAAGTCCGGGTCCACCTTCGCGTTTGAATGGTGATCTCGATCTCGGCGATCTGGGTTTTGCCCTGAACCGCCCGGTCGGATCGTTCGATGATTTCCGTGCCGGTGATCGCAAAGGCCGGCGCGGCTGAAATCAGGGCCAGGATGATAAAAAAATTTTTCACAAGGTCGGGCAGCTTCATTGGGTTTCCGCTTGTCAGTAAATATTTTTTATTACGAATGCCACGAAGATCACGAAGGTATAGCGGAATGAAGAACTTAATTTTAATTTTTTACCACGAAGATCACGAGGGTTTTAATCCGCTGGTGAGCTTCATGGTGAGCCCACTCTTTTTAATCTTCATGTCCTTCGCTCCCTTCATGGTGAAGCAGTTCTCTTCAATCTTCGTGTTCGGGTGAATCCCGCTCCTCGTGCGTTGTATGGTTAAAATCAAAAAACATTAATAAAAATAAAGACTTCATTCCATTGTGCTTCGTGTCCTTCGTGGTTCAAACACCCGTGTGTCTGCCTTTCAGCCAGGCCGCGCACATGACCTTTCCAAAGTCGGTGAGCATGGCCGCGTCCTTTTGTGTGATTCGGGCGATCGAACTGGTTCTGTGAACCAGGGTGATCATTCCGGGCGTCTTGAGACGGCCGCATCGGCACGGTTCGTCTCCGATGCCGTCCGCCATGCTTCCCAGGGCCAGCAGCAGAAGCCCGGCGCCGTCCTGATTCAGATAAAAGCCGGCGGTCCAGATCGGCACGCCGAGTCGATAGACGCTCAACATGGCCGCGCCAGCGGATTTTGTCAAGGTATAGGTGAAGTCCGCCATGCCCGGAATCGGCCCTTTGGGTGCGTCGATCAGGTTTTCGACCAGATTCAGAATGCCGGGAAGAAAATGGCAATCCTCGGCTTTCATGATGGCTCCGGTGTTCCATATGTGGCTGTAAAATTTCATGCGTTACCGAGCCTGCTGCTGACAGGCTGTTGAAAAACCGCGCCTGAGGCCGCCATTCAGCGTTGCGCGGCTTTCACAATGCTCACACATGCTTATGCTCCGCTTGTCGTATCGCCGCGCGCCTTGCCTGATAGCCTGATTCTTATTTTTCAACACCCTGCGAAGTGATTGGGGCTGTCCTGTTGAAGGCGATTATATCACCATCAGGGAACGAGTTTGAGTAATATTTTAACAGACTGTGGAAAAACTGCGCCCGAAATCGCCATTCAGTGTTGCGCGCCTTGCCTGACGCCCTGATTTCTGTCTTTGAATATCCCGTCCATCTTCGTGGTTCAAATTCTCTTTATTCTTCGTGTTCCTTGTTCGCTTCGTGGCTCAAGCTTTCTGAGTTTGAAAATTTTGATTCAATAAATAAACAGTGATCAAAAGCTAATTTTAATGCAGAAAATTTTATTGACATCTATCATCTAGGCTGGCATTTTAAAACCGGGGGTTTGAAGTATTCCACAATCCGTAGCAATCAATTTCTTCCAGATTTAAATCAACACCGCAGACGGCATTGATTGCGCGACTGAATATCAGCCGCAGGTCGCCAAGACAATGCCGATGCGTTTTTTTCCAAAAGGCGTTTCTGGGAAGTGGGGGGCGCTGTTGCCCCCGACCATATTTTATCCTTGGTGTCGTTTCCCGTTCTTGACGCTGTATTTTGCATTCGGCATTCAGAGTCCGGTCCGAACCGGCATTTCGTTTTCCCATCGCTGAACCTCTTTTTCGTCCTGGTTTTTGACGGCAACACAAGGATAACCATCGGGAATCCGTTTGGCAGGAGGTTAAACATGTTTGACAAAAGCGAATTGGAGAAGATCCGGCAGGCAAGACAGAACTGGGAAGACAAGACACTGAAAAAAACTCTGGACAAGCAGGGGGAACAGAAAAAGGAGTTCACCTCGATCTCCGGCACCAACATCGAACGGCTCTACACCCCACTGGATGTTTCCGGCCTGAATTACGCCGAAGGCCTGGGCTTTCCGGGAACCTATCCCTTCACCCGGGGCGTTCAGCCGACGATGTACCGGGGCCGGTACTGGACCATGCGCCAGTATGCGGGCTTCGGCAGCGCCAAGGAGACGAACGCGCGCTACCGGTACCTCCTCGATCAGGGCCAGACCGGACTGAGCGTGGCGTTCCAGCTTCCCACTCAGGCCGGATACGACAGCGACCATCCCCTTTCCATGGGCGAGGTCGGCAAGGTCGGCGTGGCGGTTGATTCGATCGAGGACATGCGGGTGCTCTTTGGCGGCATTCCGCTGGGCAAGGTCACCACGTCCATGACCATCAACGCGCCGGCGCCGGTGCTGCTCGGCATGTACCTGGCGCTTGCCGAGGAGCAGGGAGTGCCCTGGGACAAGGTCGGCGGCACGATTCAGAACGACGTTCTCAAGGAGATCATCTGCCGCGGCCAGTATATCTTTCCGCCCAAACCCACCATGCGTCTGACCGTGGACCTGATCGAATTCTGCCAGAAACAGGTGCCCCGCTGGAACAGCATCAGCATCAGCGGGTACCATATTCGGGAATCCGGCGCCACGGCCGCTCAGGAGATGGCCTTTACCCTGGCCGACGGCATCGCCTACACTCAGGCCTGTGTGGAAAGAGGCATGGATGTGGACGCGTTTGCCGGGCGGCTGAGCTTCTTTTTCAACGCCTTCACCAACGTGTGCGAGGAGGTCGCCAAGTTCAGGGCGGCCCGTCGATGCTGGGCCAGAATCATGAAGGACCGTTTCAAGGCCAAGGACGCACGTTCGATGATGCTCCGCTACCATGTTCAGACCGGCGGCGTCACCCTGACGGCGCAGCAGCCCATGAACAACATCGTCCGCGTGGCGCTTCAGACTTATGCCGCGGCGCTTGGCGGATGCCAGTCCCTGCATACCAATTCCTACGACGAAGCCCTGTGCCTGCCCACCCAGGAGGCCGTGACCGTGGCGCTTCGAACTCAGCAGGTCGTGGCCGAGGAAAGCGGCGCGACCGACACCGTGGATCCGCTGGCCGGCTCCTATTACGTGGAGGCCCTGACCGACCAGATCGAGGCGGACATCGAAGAATACATCAGGAAGATCGATTCCATCGGCGGCACCCTTTCCGCCATCGAGCAGGGTTACATTCAGAAGGAAATTCAGAACAGTTCCTACCGTTTCCAGAAAGAGATCGAATCCAATGAACGGATCTATGTGGGCATCAACAAGTACACCATGGAAGAGCCCCCGCTGACCAACCTGCTCAAGGTAAACATGCAGCAGGGCGAAATTGAGGCCGAAAAGCTGAAGAAGCTTCGGGCCGGGCGCGATCAGGGCGCTTGGAAGAGCGCACTGGACAACCTGCGGGAGGTGTCCGGAACCACTGAAAACGTGATGCCCGCCGTGATTCGAGCCGTCAAGGCCAAGGCCACCGTCGGCGAGATCTGCGATGTGTGGCGCGGGGTTTATGGCGAATACAGACCCAAGGAATATATTTAATCAGGAGGTAACTTGCCATGGCAGAGAAAAAAATAAAAATGATCGTAGCCAAACCCGGACTTGACGGACACGACCGGGGCGCGAAGCTTCTTTCGAGGATTTTTGCCGAGGCCGGAATGGAGGTGATCTATACCGGTCTGCGGCAGACGCCGGAAATGATCGTGGCGGCCGCCATTCAGGAGGATGCGGACGTCGTCGGCCTGAGCAGCCTTTCCGGGGTTCACAACTATTTCTTTCCCAGAGTGGTTGAACTGCTGAGAGAGAAGAAGATGAACGATGTGCTGGTGGTCGGCGGGGGTATCATTCCCAAGGAGGATATTCCGGGATTGAAGCAGGCCGGCGTGGCGGAAATCTTCGGACCCGGCACGAACACCGAAACGATCGTCAGTTTCATCAAGGAAAATGTCAGGAAATAATTCCGGCGGGGCGGACGCTTCGGGGTCCGCCCCAGAATTTCAAAAAGACAGGACTGTTCTTATGGCCATCGATTATGTCGCAGAAATTCTGAAAGGATCTCCGCAGGCCATCTCGCGGGTGATTTCCTGGCTGGAAAATGATGATGAAAGGGCTTCGGCGTGCATGGAAAAGCTCTATCCGCACACGGGCCGGGCCTATATTATGGGCATCACCGGTTCCCCGGGGTCCGGGAAAAGCTCCCTGACCGACAAGCTGACCCAGAAAATGCGGTCCCATGGGTTTACCGTGGGCATAGTGGCCGTGGACCCCACCAGCCCCTTTACCGGCGGCGCCATTCTCGGAGACCGGGTGCGGATGGGCGATATCGCCATGGATCCGGGCGTGTTTATCCGCAGCATGGCCACCCGCGGTTATCTCGGCGGGCTGGCCCAGGCCACCGGCAATGCGGTCAAGGTGCTGGACGCCGCTGGTAAGGACGTTGTCCTGATCGAAACCGTGGGCGTGGGCCAGGACGAGGTGGATATCATTCGAATCGCCGATACGGTCTGCCTGGTGCTGGTGCCCGGCCTGGGCGATGTGATTCAGAGCATGAAGGCCGGGGTGATGGAAATCGCCGATGTCTATGTGATCAACAAGTCCGACCGGCCAGGAGCGGATCAGCTTTGCGCGGAAGTCACCCACCGGGTGGCCCAGGATGTTGAAATCCGCGCCCGGGAATGGCCCCCTCCGGTGGTTCAGACCGTGGCCACGGAAAATGAGGGCATCGATCTGATGTTCGATGCGATTCAGGCGCATCGAATCTATCTGGAACAAAACAACCGGCTGATCGACAAACGCCGGGAGCGGACCCGCGACGAAACGCTTCAGATGATTCATTACGAGCTGTTCCGCGTGATCAAGGCCCATCTGACGCAGAACCATCGCATGGACCAGCTGGTTTCGGACATTATGGAGCGCAGGGAAAATCCCTACCGCTTGATGCATCGAATGCTGAAAAACTATCTTCGACTGCCGGAATCTGATATATACATAAACGCTGAATGAAATACTATTTCGAAAGAGGTTCCGAATCAGCGTTGTTTTCGAAATGATACATGAAGTTCGGGTTGCCCTAACCGTGCCCGAAATCAAGGAGGCAGCTATGCTGGACAAAAAGCGGTTGGAACAGTTTCCGGTCTTTTCAGGCATCGATGAGAAGCAACTGGAATCCATCGCGCGTCACTGCGAGGTCATGTCCCTGACGCCCGGAATGGTGATCGTGGCCCAGGACGAACCCGCCAAGTACCTTTACGGGGTTTTGAGCGGCGAGGTCGAGCTCTCCCTGACGTTTACCTATCAGATGCTTGCACATGATTTCCGGACCGAAAAAGGCGCCCTGGCGCGGGTGAAAACGATGCAGAAACCCGTGGCGGTGGACACGATTGCTCCGGGAGAAATCTTCGGCTGGTCTTCCCTGCTGGAGGACGGATATCAAAGCGCCACGGTTACCTGCACCAAGGCCGGCGAAGCATTTTTCGTATCCGCCGATATCCTCAAGGAGCTTTTCGAAAACGACCCCCGAACCGGCTTCCAGATCATGACGCGCTTGTACCGGGTGGTTTCGGACCGGATGCGAACCCGCACTCACAGGCTGGTTGAAGTCTGGGGCGAGAGTTTCGGAATGACCGATCTGTAACAGATTGTTGAAAAACCGCGCCTGAGGCCGCCATTGGGCGTTGTGCGGTTTTTACAATGCTCACATATGCTTTTGTCGCATCGCCGCGCGCCTTTGCTTGACGGCCGGGTTCAAAGGCGTCCGAATGGCGCCGGATGTTCACGAAAAGAGGTTTTTTTGAGCGCTCTGTCCGGCTACAGGACCCTGGTGGCGAAAGTGGATGCCGCCTGCGCCCGGATCCAGTTCAAATACGCCGCGCATATCGCCTGCCGGAAAAGCTGCGGGGACTGCTGCCGGAACATATCGGTTTTTCCGGTGGAGGCCGCGGTTCTGAGCAAGGCCGTGCGGCGTCTTTCCCCGGAAGTCCTGCTGGCGGCCCGTCAAAGGGCCCGGAAACAGACCGACGCCTGCCCGCTGCTTCACGAGGACGCCTGCCTGGTTTATGACGCCCGCCCGATTATCTGCCGGACCCATGGCATGCCTATTCTGGTTCCGGATGAGGATGGAAGAATCGACGCCTGTCCGAAGAACTTTCGAAATATTTCCAGCCTGCCCATGTCCGACGTCATTGATCTGAACCGGCTCAACGAAATGCTCTGGGCCGTAAATGCTTTGTATGTCAGGGAAAACCCCGGTGTTTCGAAATCTGAGCGCATCACCATTGCGCAGGTGGTTCTGGAGACTTAACAGGCGGAAATTCTCCAAGGGCGCGAAGGTTTAGCGGAATGAAGATTTTATTTTAATTTTTTTACCACGAAGATCATGAAGATCACGAAGGTTACGTGGAATGAAGCCCTTAATTTTTATATTTTGTGTGATTTTTTGTAATAAATGGTAACATACTGAAAAACATAGAAATAACCATCGTTCTTCGTGAGCTTCATGTCCTTCGTGGTTCAAACTCTCTTTAAACTCCGTTTTTCTCTGTGCTTTGTGGCAAATCCATTCCGTTTGACGTGTTTGAGAAAAATAAATTTCAAGTTTTGATGAATTTGGATTGACAGATTTGGAATTGTAGCTTTTACTAAAATGGAGGTTTTGTAAAAAATCCAGTTTCCGCGTCGCATCCGTCATTGTGATTTTGACGAGACCGTCAAACACAGAGACTTCTGTTGCAGATGCATCCATTATACATGGGAGGTAATGCTTGGGTACAAAAGAAGACCTGATCGAGGCTGCGGCCGAACTTTTCGCCACGCGCGGTTTTAACGGCTCCACGACTCTGGAGATCGCCCGGACGGCCGGTGTGACCGAGCCGATGATCTATTATCATTTCAAGGGAAAGCACGACCTTTTCGCCTACATTCTGACCTCTACCCTTGAGGAGTTCTTTGTGCTGCTCAAAGCAGTTGAGGGCAAAACCGCCACGGAATTCAAAAAGATCGAAAGACTCTTTGCTGCGTATTATGAGTTTGTTGACCGAAAGCCCAGGGAAACCACCCTGATTCTCGGTTCCTGTCCTTCAAAACTCAAGGATGCTCAGGAAGTGTGCCGCCAAGGTCTCGAACGACTGGATTCCTGGCTGGAAGGGTTTTTAACACAATGCCTTAGAAGGGGGATACGGTCCGGAGAATTTAAAAGAGTTCCGATTCCCCAGACCGTGAAACTGATCACCCTGATGATTCGAACGTTGATTCGACAGCGGGCTATGGGCATGGAAACCGTTCCGGGTATGAAAGAGGTCGCGGTCGGATTCTGCAAAAGAAGCCTCGTAAAATTGTTTTGACCCTTGCCCGCAGATAGCTGTAATACAGGTCGTGTGCCGTCGCCTCGCCGCGAGGTTCCGGCACACGGCCTGTATCTGTTTTTGAGACAAATGCCGGATGCTTCATCGTCCGGCGTCGCGGCAACCGCTGAAAACTCAAAGATGCAAAGTAAGCCTGTGAGGCCGTTTTCGAAACCCGATTCCGGAGAGCATTCAACCAGCGCCATGCATGCGGCGCTTGTCTGTGCGCTGTTTTCGATGACCGCCGTCTGGATGATTTGGGTCGCAACACGCTGGGGAATCGGCCTGACGCCGGATTCCACGGTTTACATCGGCGCGGCGAGAAACATCGTTCGAAAACTCGGGCTGGTCCATCCGCCGGGAACCCCCATGACCCATTACCCACCGCTGTACCCATTGACGCTGGCGAGCGCCTCTGTTTTCGGAACCGATCCGCTGCACAGCGCAAGATGGATTCACGGCTTTCTGTTTGCCGCCAATACCGGGGTTCTGGGGTATCTTTTTTACCGGGCCTCTGGCAGATCCATCATCGGATGGAGCCTGGGAAGCATTCTGTTTATCACCTCGCCGGTCATGCTGATAATTCATGCCAGAGCCTGGTCTGAACCGCTTTTCGTCTCCTGGACCTTGCTGAGCCTGATTGCACTGGCCGGTTTTCTAGAGACCGACCGGCGTTTGTCTCTTGTTTTTGCTGGACTTTTTACGGCTCTGGCGTTTTTGACCCGGTATATCGGCGCTTCCCTGGCGCTGGCGGGCGCTGCAGCCGTTTTTCTGTTTTCAAAAAATCCGGTTTTACAAAAAATCCGGGATGCGGCCCTGTTTGGCGCGATCAGCGTTTTTCCCATGATCCTGTGGATGATTCGAAACCGCCTGGCGGCGGGAACAGCGACCAACCGGGCCCTGATCATTCATCCCGTCACCGGCGAACAGGTCGAGGGAATGCTGGCCACCGTGGGCGCCATGATGGCGCCGGGATGGACGCCGGACCCGGTTCAAGCGGGAATCTATCTGGCAGCGCTCTGCCTTCTGGGAGCGGCCTTCCGGCTCAAACTCCGCAAGATTCAGGCGGACGGGAATTTTTCGAACGACCTGTCCGCTTTTCCGGCAACGGCATCTGTTTTTCTGATCTGCTATCTTGTCCTGCTGATGGCGTCGATTTCCTTTTTTGATGCCCATACGCCGATGGATGTGCGTATTCTGTCTCCGGTGTATATTGTCGGACTCAGCATTCTGATGTACCTGGCGCTTCAGGCACGGCGAGCTTTTACGCGGCCTTTTTACGTACTCGGAGTAATTGCGGTGGTTCTGGGTTTTTCGTTCGCCCAGGTCTTTATTTTAAAAACGGATCTGAGAGCGCTTTACGAGAATGGGAGCGGCTACGCTTCCAGATACTGGCAGGTCTCCGAACTGATGGCCGGCGTCAGAGCGCTTCCCCGGCAAACGCTCATTTATTCAAACGCGCCCGATGCCCTGGATATTCTGGCCGACCGGCCCGCGAAGATGGTTCCGAATCTCTTTAATCCGGGGGTTCGAAGAAAAAATCCGGATTTTCAAAAGCAGATTTCCGGGATGATGCAGGAACTTGCGCAAAAAGACGGGGTGCTGGTGTATGCTAATATGATCGACTGGCGGTGGTATCTTCCCAGCGCCGAAGACCTGAAAAAACATCTGCCCCTGAACATCGTCTATCAGGGGGAAGACGGATTCATTTTTAAAGCGGCCCTGTCTGCTGAAGAGGAGCGCAACCCATGAACCCGAATCTAACAAAGCCGGCGATTGACCCGGAAAACTATGCGCTGTCCGTCGTGATTCCCTGCTACAACGAGGCAAAGACCATTTCGGCCATTGTGGACCGGGTTCGGAGCGCCCCGGTTCGTCGCATGCAGATCATTGTCGTCGACGACGCCTCCACGGACGGAACCCGGGAAATATTGCAGACCGCCGTTGCGCCGATGGTGGACCGGGTGATTTTTCACGACGTCAACCAGGGGAAGGGTGCGGCCCTGCGAACGGGGCTGGCTCATGCTTCCGGCCAGATCGTCATCATCCAGGATGCCGATCTGGAGTACGATCCTCAGGAATACCCCCGCCTCATCGATCCGATTCTGAATCGGAACGCCGATGTGGTGTACGGCTCCCGGTTTGTCGGCAGCGAGGCCCACCGCGTGGTTTATTTCTGGCACATGCTGGGCAACCGTTTTCTCACCCTGCTTTCCAATGCCCTCACCGACCTGAACCTGTCCGACATGGAAACCTGCTACAAGGCCTTCCGTCGCGAGGTGATCCAGTCCATTCAAATCGAGGAAAACCGGTTCGGCTTTGAACCGGAAGTGACCGCCAAGCTGGCTCGTAAAAAATTTGTTTTCTATGAGGTGGGAATCTCCTACTACGGCCGGACTTATTCGGAGGGCAAAAAGATCGGGGTCAAGGACGGTTTCAGGGCGATATGCGCGATCCTCAAATACGGACTTTTCCGCAGGTGGTTTGACAAAGGTTCTTAGCAGGTCCGATGTGCTGTCTGGTGTCGCCAGGAAGGGCGCATTTTTTAAACTTCTAATACTTCAGGGTGAACCGGTTCCCTTGCCGCGGTTTCAAGCCAGTTGATCCTTTTGTGCATCGAGCTTTCGATCATGGCCGTTCGTTTGTAAAACCGGGTTCAGTTGAACAAAAGCATCGGTTTTCTTTGATTTCGTTGCATAAATGATTTACAGGAACTTACAGGGTCGTATGACGGCCAGATGATATGGATTCCGGTCCGTGGACTTCGGCTTGTTCGGGGGGTGTTCCGCCGGGCAGGATCGAAAGCGGTGCGGAAACGAAAGAAACAAGGAGTTTGTTCAATGCTCTACGAAAGAGAAGCGCTTTACTATCACAAAAACCCCCGCCCCGGAAAGATCGAGGTCGTTCCCCTGAAACGATGCCTGACTCAGTCGGACCTGAGTCTGGCCTATACGCCGGGGGTTGCCGTTCCCTGTATGAAAATTCAGAAAGACCCCAATCTCTCCTTTGATTATACTTCCCGCGGCAACCTGGTCGGCGTTGTTACCAACGGAACGGCTGTCCTGGGCCTCGGGAACATCGGTCCCCTGGCCGGAAAGCCCGTCATGGAAGGCAAGGCCGTTCTCTTCAAACGCTTTGCCAATATCGATGTCTTCGACATCGAGATCAACACCAAGGATCCGGACGAATTCATTCGAATCGTCAAGTCGCTTGAACCCACTTTCGGCGGCATCAACCTGGAAGACATCAGCGCACCGGAATGCTTTTACATCGAGGAACAGCTCATTCGGCAGATGTCGATTCCCGTGTTTCACGACGATCAGCATGGCACGGCGATCATATCGGCCGCCGCGCTTCTGAATGCCGCCAGGCTGACGGAGCGGAAAATGGAGGATCTGCGCGTGGTGATCAACGGCGCCGGGGCCGCGGCTCTTGCCAGTGCGCGCCTGTATCTCGAAATCGGGGTTCAAAAGGAAAACGTGATTTTTGCGGACTCCAAGGGAATCATTTACAGGGGCCGCACTAAGGGAATGAACCCCTACAAGGAGGAGTGGGCCGTCGACACCCCGATGCGCACCCTGGCCGAGGCGGTCCGCGGTGCCGACGTGCTGGTGGGCCTGTCCGTGAAAGGCGCGTTTACGCCGGAACTGATATCCACCATGAACGAACGGCCGATTATTTTCGCGTTGGCCAATCCGGATTCCGAGATCGATTACGATGAGGCCAAAGCGGCCCGGCCCGATGCGATTGTTGCCACCGGCCGATCGGACTATCCCAATCAGGTCAACAATGTTCTGGGTTTTCCCTATATTTTCCGAGGCGCCCTGGATGTGCGCGCCCGGGCCATCAACATCCAGATGAAGGTGGCCGCGGTCAGAGCGCTGGCCGAGCTGGCCCGTGAAAATGTTTCCGATTCGGTAATTCGCGCTTACGGAGATTGCGCGTTTCAGTTCGGTCCGGAATACATCATCCCCAAGCCCCTTGATTCCCGCGTTCTTCTGAAGGTTACGCCCGCCGTGGCCCAGGCGGCGGTTCAAAGCGGAGCGGCCCGGGTCGAGCTGCCATCCCATTCGCATTATGTTCAGTCTCTTGAAGCCCTGCTCGGTCCCGAGCGTGAGACCCTGCGCAAATTGATTACCCGCGCCCAGCGTGATCCCAAGCACATCGTTCTTCCCGAGGGCAATGATCCGGTAGTGCTGCGCGCGGCCCACCAGGCTGTGGAAGAAAACATCGCCCAGGTTCTGCTGCTGGGCAACCCCCGTGAGATTCGAATGCTGGCCAAGGAGCTTCATATTCCTCTGGACGGGATAGAGATTCTGGATCATACGACCAGTGAGTTGAACAAGGAATTCGCGCCCAAGCTTTTTCAGATGCGGGCCCGAAAAGGATGGTCCATGGATGAGACCCGCCGCCAGCTTCAGAACCGGTATATCTTCGGCGCCATGATGGTTCACGAAGGCCTGGTCGACGGACAGGTTCACGGAATCACAAGATCCTATCCCGAGGCCATCCGTCCGGTTCTGCAGGTGATCCAGCGCCGGGCCGGCGTACGAAAGGTGTGCGGGGGGTACCTGATGTGTCTGCGGGGCCGCATTCTGCTTTTTGCCGACGCAACCGTCAATATTCATCCCGACTCCGAGGATCTTGCGGAAATCGCCCTGCAGACCGCAGAAATGGCGGAATTCCTGGATATCCGGCCCAGGGTGGCCATGCTTTCCTTCTCCAACTTCGGCAGCACCCAGCATCCGGATACCAAAAGGGTGGAACGCGCCGTGGAAATTGTCCGGAAACGCAAACCCGATCTGGTCATCGACGGAGAGATGCAGGCCGATACCGCGGTATCCGAGGAAATTCTAACCCGGCAATTTCCTTTCAACCGGCTGGGCGGACCGGCCAATGTATTGATTTTCTCGGATCTGGCCGCCGGTAACGTCGCTTTCAAGCTGCTGGAGCGCCTGGGCGGCGCAAAGGCCGTGGGGCCTCTGCTGATGGGCATCAGCAAGCCGTTTAACGTTTTGCAGCGGGGCACGGACATGGAAAACGTGGTCAACGTGATCGCCATTACCGTGGCGCAGGCTCAGAGCGCGCAAAAGGCATGCAACTGGTCCTGAGGCAAATACGGGTCCACAGGAGCTTTGCAGGCCGCAGGAAATTCACGCCCCATCGGTATGATCCATTATCAGAAGGGGATTGCCATTTCTCGAAATTGAAAGTTTAAAACCATGAGCGATCTGGATGCCATATTTTCTCCCGGCTCCGTTGCCGTGATCGGAGCATCGACAACGCCGGGCAAGGTGGGCCATGACATATTCGCCAATATTTTAAGGGGCGGATTCAAGGGCACGCTGTATCCGGTGAATCCGAACGCAAGGTCGATCCTGTGCGTCAAGGCCTATTCCAGCATTCTGGAGATTCCGGATCCGGTGGATCTGGCCATGGTGATCGTTCCGCCCGGCATTGCGGAGAAGACCGTTGAGGACGCCATTGAGAAGGGCGTTCGGGGCGTGGTGATCGTGTCGGCCGGTTTCCGCGAGGTGGGCGGGGAGGGCGTGAAGATCGAAAACCGGATTGTGGCCATGTGCCGCAAGGCCGGCGTGCGCCTGATCGGCCCCAACTGCCTGGGCGTGATCAATCCAATGGAGGACGTTCGACTGAACGCCAGTTTTTCCGCCCGCATGCCGGCGTCCGGCAACATCTCGTTCATTTCCCAGAGCGGAGCGCTCTGCACGGCGGTCCTGGATTTTGCAGCCGACCGGGACTTCGGATTTTCGAAATTTGTTTCCATCGGAAACAAGGCCGATGTCGACGAACTGGACCTGCTCCGGTACATGCACGCGGATCCGGATACCAGCGTCATCATGATTTATCTTGAAGAACTCCGCCGGGGACCCGAGTTTGTCGAGGCTGTGCGCGAGATCACCTCCGGCGACCGCCCCATGCCGGTTCTCGTGATCAAGTCCGGCCGCACCGGCGCGGGGGCCAGGGCCGCAGCCTCCCATACAGGCGCTCTGGCCGGTTCCGAAGCAGTGTATGAAGCCATTTTCGATCAGACAGGCATTATTCGGGCCGATTCCATCGGGGAACTCTTCGATCTGGCCGAAGCGTTCAACTACAAGCATGAAACCGCTCTGGGCAAGATGATCCGAAAGCTTCCCGCCGGAAACCGCGTGGCCATCGTCACAAATGCCGGCGGCCCGGGCATTCTGGCCACCGACGTCACGGTGTCCGCCGGACTGGCCCTGGCCGAGTTTCAACCCGGAACCATCGAGGCCCTTTCACGCCATCTTCCTTCTGCCGCCAATTTGAAAAACCCGGTGGACGTAATCGGAGACGCGGACCCGAACCGGTATGAACGGGCCCTGGAAGCGGTGATCAACGATGAAAACGTCGACGGCGCACTGGTCATTCTCACGCCCCAGTCCATGACCAACGCGCTTGAAACGGCCAGGGTCGTTGTAAAAATCGCACGGCGGTCGTTCAAGCCGATCCTCTGTTCGTTCATGGGCATCATCGATGTGTCCGCGGGCGTCAAGTTCCTTCAGGAGCACGGATACCCGGTTTACAAGTTTCCGGAAAGCGCGGCCCGGGCCTTTGCCGCCCTGTACCGCTACTCCCGGTGGATCAGCCGGCCTCATGTGTCCGACATTCAGCTGGAGCACGACACGGACAGGGCTTCGCGGGTGATCGAATCCTGTCTTCAAAGAGGCCGGACCTATCTGGGAGAACTCGAGAGCGTCGAAATTCTGAAAAGCTACGGGTTCAACACCCTGCCGGGCAGCCTGGCGCGGTCCCCGGACGAGGCGGTTCAAATCGCCGCCGAAATCGGATATCCCGTGGCCCTCAAGATCGTCTCTCCTCAGATCATTCACAAGACCGACGCCGGCGGAGTCAGAATCGATCTTAAAGACGAAACCCAGGTGCGCGCGGCATTCGACGCGATCATTTCCAATGCCGGGGCGTTTGACGCCAAGGCCGAAATTTCCGGAGTTCTGGTTCAGAAGATGGCGCCTTCGGGTTATGAGGTGATTCTGGGAATGCACCGGTATCCGGTTTTCGGACCGCTTTTGATGTTCGGCCTGGGCGGGGTTTTTGTCGAGGTGTTCAAGGATGTGGTCTTCCGCCTGGCGCCCGTCAACCGCAGTTCGGCCATGCGGATGGTGGCCGGAATTCAGGCCTCCAGGCTCTTTTCCGGGTATCGCGGAAAACCCGAGGCCGATATCGCCGAGATCGAAAGGATGATCGTGTGCCTGTCGGATATGGCCATGCGGCATTCAGAAATTCTGGAGCTGGATGTGAATCCGCTGCTGGTGCATGAAAAGGGCAGGGGGACGACCGTGGCCGACTGCCGGATTATTCTGAAAGGGCCTGAAACGCCGGAATAGCCTTCTCCGGCATCGATCAAAAGTTTTGATCAGGGGTCCGGATAAAATTGTGAATCCATGGTTTTATTGAGCGTTCGTATTCATGAACGGTGTAACAGGCTGTTGAAAAACTGCGTCTGAGGCCGCCATTCAGCATTGCGCGACTCTCGCAAATGCTCACATATGCTTGAATATGCGGTGCCTGTCGCATTGCCGCGCGCCTTGCCTGACGGCCTGATTCTTGTTTTTCAACACCCTGGTAAACATCATCAACCTGAAATTTGCGGAGGAAAACTGATGAAAAAGCATTTATTGGGATGGCTGCTGGGTGTGTCTGTCGTGGTCTTTGCCGCCGGCGCTTCGGCGATGATGATGGAAGGAATGAAGGACGCCGGAGCGCAGGAAAAGTGCCCGGTCAGATGCATGGCGCCATGCGAAATGGACATGCCGGATCATGTTTTAAAAGCGATCTCCATGCTGGACCTGACGGATGAGCAACAGCAGGAAATCCAGACGATTCGGTTCCTGTATGCAAAAGACATGGTGCGGAAAAGAGCGGATATCGATGTCGCCTCGATTGAATTGCAGGAAATTCTGGCGGCGGACGGAGTTGACATGCCGCTCGCTGAGCAGAAAATACGTCAGGTCTCATCGCTTCGAGCGGACCTGGAGGTCATGAGCCTCAAACTCAGGGAGCAGATTAAGGCGAAACTGACCCCCGAGCAGCTTGAAAAACTACAAAAAGACATGCCGTATAAAAGAATGAGACACGACAGGATGGGCCGCCGCCCCATGATGCGCGGGAAAATGCCGGTGGATTCAAAGCCCGCTGAAAAGGCGGTCGAGGCTGATGCCGGCGCCGCTGAAAAAGCAGTCGAAGTTGATGCCGACGCTGAGAAGCAGGACCCTCGCGTTCATTAAGTTGATCGATTTCGGAACAGTCGGGCGGCTTTAGCCTCTTTGTTTTACAGCGGGTTCGAGCCGCCTCGAATTTTTCAGTCGACAGGGGTTCATAAATGTGTTCAGAAAAGGGTCTGAATTCTAACTCAAGGCGGAGCGCGGCGTGATACAGAACGAATGGCTGATTCACCTGTTTGACAGGCGCGTGGATGAACTGGCATTGGAAAACAACCTGAATGACGACGATAAACAGCGGATCAGGGACGTATTCCGGTTTGCCCTGGAAAATCCCTATGCCGACGAGCGTGAGATCGGTGCGCGGCTGAAGCAGCAGGTTTCAAAATGAAGATCCGGCGGGCGGAGCTTGAAAACATCGGGTGCTATGTTTCCAGATCCTTTGATTTCGGCGATCTGACGGTGGTGCGCGGAGAAAACCGGACCGGAAAATCCACGCTGATCTACGCCCTGTTTTTCGGGCTGTTCGGAACCCACCTTCACAGCGGATTGAAGACGCTGGATCTGTGCCGCAAGGGGCAGACCTTCGGAACCGCAATTCTGGATTTTGAAGCCGGGGACCGTTCCTTCCGGCTGAAGCGTTCCACCCAGGGCGGGCCCGCGCTGTATGCAAGGAGCGCGGATGCCGAAGACTGGCATCCCGAGATTCCGGATAATTTGCAGACGGATCCGATCGGCATTTCGGCCGAAGTGGCTTCACTGACCTCATTTTTCCGGGAAGGCGAGTTGATTTATTTTCTTCAGGATATTCCCCGGTACAACAAAACCCTGCTGCAGAACCTTGTTCAGATGGACGACGTAATGATTGTGCAGTCCAGATTCAGGAAAGCTCTGGTTCTGGCCAGGGAGGAAAACAAGGCTCTGCACCAGGCCTGCCCTCAAAAAGAGGTTACGGCCCTGAGTCTGGAAGAACAGAAAAAGCAGGCGGAAGCGTTGGATGCCGAACGGACTCGAATCGATGCGGAATTGAAAAACCTGTCCGAGTATGCCGGCAAGGCTGTGGATCCCAACCTGTTCAAGCTGCTTCGGCAGCGCCGGGATGAAAAGGCAGGCGCCCTGGAGGCGGCTTCGGCCCAGAGGAATCAGCTTCCCGAATTGAGCGAATTGACCGGGCGTTTAAAGGAGGTCGAGGCGTTTCTGGCGGCGGCCGGGGAATCGGTCGGCTCCAGCGACGCGTTTCAGCGCCGGATGGGCGAACTGGAACGCGGTCTTCGGGATATCGACGACGAGTCCGCTCGATTGCGGCAGCTTGAGAGCCGTGCCCGGTGCGCCGCCTGCGGTCAGCCGATTCCAAAGCAGCGGTTGTCGGAACTGATTTCAGAGCTGGCCGGCCGGAAAGAAGCAGCGGAAAAAAGCCTTCAATCCACAAGGCGCGATCTTCAAGGCGCTCTGGATGCGGAGCGCCGTCTCGAAGCGGCGCGGCGGGAACTCGAAACGCTTCGGCGCAAAATTCCCGAGGCCCGGCGTCTGGAAGAGCAGATCGGCGAACTGAAGGCCCAGCTTCTCAAATCCGACGAGGAGCTTCACCAGTACCAGGCCCTGACCCAAAATCTCAAGGATCCGGAGAAGCACTTTGAGCGGCTTCGGGAGCTTGAAAAAGAGCGTGAGCGCCTGGAGGGAAGGATCATCAACGCCAGGGTCTCGGTCCGTCAGATGGAACAGGATCTTGCGCTCATTCAGGAATGCAGGGAAAAATTCGAGCTGTCCAGGCATCACATGCTGATGTGCAACATCGCCTGCCAGGCCGTTGATTACGCGATTCAGAGCCTGAACCGGTCGCTTCTGGAAAAGGTGCGCCGCAGCATCTCCGAGTGGGCGGGGCGCTTCACCTTTCTGCGCGATTTCGATATCGAACTGGGTCCGCAGCAGATCAGTCCGATCATTCAGGCCAAGGGATATCAGTACAAGCTCAACCAGATGAGCAAGAGCGAACGCATCTTTCTTTACCTTCTGCTCAAGTTGGCGATCGGAGATGCGCTGAGCCACCTGGGGGTGTTCATTCTGGATGATCCGGCCGACGGACTGGACCTGAAAAGAAAGAAAATGCTCGCCCAGCTGCTGACCGAGATTTCCCCCGGGCGACAGATCATCGTGACCACCAATGATGAGAGTTTTGCAGATCAGTTTTCCGCTGGAAGCCGCATTGACCTCGACGGCGCGATATAGCGGAGCATGATTTTTTACCACAAAGGGCACGAAGAACACGAAGGTTTTGCGGAATGAAGACCTTATTCTGTCGGATCAACTTTTTTTGGCATAAATATCAATATGCTGAAATTACTTGAAAAACATAATAGTGGGCGAAAGATCTGAATCTTTTCTGACTGGGTTGATGCCGTACAGCGATTCTGCTTCAACCTCTTGTCTTTCGTGGTTCAAGCTCTTTATTCTTCGTGGTTCAAATTCTTTTAGTGAGTTTTCATTCTGGCTTTTCGAGTTCGCGCCGAATTGCCAGGCCGATTTTTTCCAGCATATAGGGCTTTTTGATATACTGCACGGCGCCCAGGCTTTTGACCTCACTCACCCGGTCGGTTTCCGAATAGCCGCTCACGATGATCGCCTTCTGACCCGGCCTTATTTTTAGTATGCGGCGGTAGGTTTCCAGGCCGTCCATGCCCGGATCCATGATCATGTCCAGCAGAATGAGGTCCGCCGGGCTGTGCGCCAGGTATTCCAGCGCCGCTTCTCCGTTGGGAACCGATGCCGCGTGATATCCCAGCGCTTTCAACATTTCAGCGGCGATCTCCCTCTGCTCGGAAACATCGTCCACCACCAGAATCTTTTCGCCGTTTCCCCTGAACCTGTCCAGGGAAACGGCAGGGGCCGTCCTTTGAGCGATTTTCAGAGTCACCGGAAAATACAGGTGAAAGGAGGAGCCTTTTCCAATCACGCTTTCCAGTTGAATATACCCCTGATGATCCTTAACCGTGGACCAGACCACGGCAAGCCCGAGGCCGGTGCCGCTTTTCCCCATGACCTTCTTGGTGTAGAACGGCTCGAATATTTTTTCCCGGTCTTCCTCGCCGATGCCTGTGCCCGTATCCGATACGGTCAGGCGGACATAATCGCCTTCTTTGACCGTATTATATCCCTTTAGCGGGTAATCCAGATAACAGTTTTCCGTGGATATGCTCAGCGTGCCTCCGCCGGCCATGGATTCCACGGCATTGGATGCCAGGTTCATCAGTGTCTTGGACAGATGCACGGGCGAGCCCATGATATTCAATAAATTTTCATCAAGATTGGTGATCACTTGGACTTTCGTGTTGAAGGACATGATTTTGTGGTGTTCCGGGCTGTCAAGATAGGTTGCCACGATTTCATTCAGGCAGACGGCTTCCGAGCAGGCCACGCCTCTTCGGGACAGGGTCAGCAGATCCTGCACGATGGCTTCGGCTTTTTTTCCGGACTGCCGAATGGTGTTCAGGGCGTTTCGGTACGGGCTGTCGGCGGGCATTTGAATCAGAATCAGCTCGGGATAGGTGATCAGTCCGCTGAGAATATTGTTCAGATCATGGGCCACTCCGCCGACAATGGCGCCGATCATCTCCATTTTTTCGGCGCGCTGCAACCGGGTTGCAATTTCCTTCTGCTCCATCTGGATCTTCTTTTTGTCGGTGATGTCGATGCCGTGAATCAGCGTCGTATCCGCGTTGTTGTAAACAATGGGAACCGACAGCATCTCAAGCCACCGGGTCTGTCCGGACCGGGTCAGATAACGGATCTCCTGGGATACCGGGGTCTGACCGATCTGCCGGATCTCCTCCAGCCGCTGGAGGTCTTCCGGATGCATCAGTTCCCGCGTCGGCATGTACATGATCTCTTCCGGACTGTAACCGCTTAATTCGACGGCCTTGCGGTTTGCGTATATCAATATGCCGTTCTGAAACAGAAGGACGACGGACAGGGCATGCTCGGTAATCAGGCGGTACATTTCCTCTGATTTTGCCAATTGCGATGCAACATCGTCCAGATGCGCCACAATCTTGTCCAAGATATATTCGAGCCTGCCGATTTCATCGGTTTTTGGTATGTTGAGACCCTTGGAAAGATTCCTTTCATTTCCAATGGAAAGCGCGTGTTCCGACAATCGGGTAACCGGTCCGACCACGGCGCGTTGGAGCATCCAAAGCGCCACGAGAAGCACCGCAACGGCGGACAGCGAATTCAGCAGCCAGGCATAGCCGATGGCCGAAGCGCCCGTTGCCGAGATCTTTGAAGCGGATTTTACGGTCAGAAGCAGCGCCGGTCGTCCTTCAATGTCCGAAAAAACCGCAAAACAACTGAGGTTGTCCGGATTGTTTCTTTCAATCCAGAAAGGCGATTTCGGGCTGATTCTCGAAACGATCTCATGAAGCGACATCGGAAGCACAACATTGAGAATGGTCTTGATTTCCAGAGATATATTCGCCTGTTCGGCGACGGATTTGACAAAAGCCGGATCCAGCACGCGCCCCATGATCAGCGTGCCGTTGATCGGACCCTGATTCATGCTGCTGAGGATCGGACGGGAGGCAACGATCATGGGACCCTGATCGGTTATGTAAATTCCGGTAATCTTGATGTCTCCGAAGGCGCGGGTTTCAGCTTGAGAAACCAGCGAAAAATCGTCCAGTTTAACCGGCCAATTATCCGAAATCGGGGTTTCGAAAGGCTCGTAACTCCCCGCTTTCCGGTGCTGACCGAAGAGGAGCCGCCCTTCCTTGTCGAAGATGCAGACCAGATTGAGCCGGAGGTCCTCATAAAGATTCTCCGGAAAATTGTCGTTGATATAGTCCTCTGCGCGGGTTTCGGCGAAAGCGTGGGTATCGTCCCAGGCGGACCAGTCATGACAGATTTGATCCAGATGCTCGATCTCGCGGTGGATTGCATGGATCGCGCGCTGGGCGTCTTTCTGTATCTCTTCGTTTTCCAGCTCCACGAATTTTGGAAATATGATCATGCGGTAGACCAGAAGATTCGCGGCCGCAAACGCAATAAATACGCACAAAAAGGCGATGATGGTTTTCAATTTTAGAGACATCGGACGTTCTCCCGGTATTCAAGCGCTGATGCCCGGCCATGAAACAATCGCCGGCTTTAGAATTTCTGGCCGGAGTTCCGGCGCAATACAAGCAGGGACATCGAACACACGGAAGCGCTGAAAGCGCCGAATCATGCCGTTTTGGCACAAATTCAAAAAATGACGGAAGTGTTTCTGTTTTTATTAATCGGCAGAAAAAGCAAAAACTTTAATGAAAACGTCGGATCATCGACTTGAATTTGCGGGTTTCGTCAGGCTGACTCATCCCGCGCATCTTTTTCCCATCACGCGAATCAGGCTGCCGGGCATGAACAGCCACATTTGGAACCATTGTAAAATTTATCCATGATATTTATTCTCTTTGTGAGATTAAGAAATAAAATATAAATATAACGGCATGTTGGAAAAAATAAAGGCATAAAAATTCTTCTTGACAAAGACATGGGGCGGATCTAAAAGTGATCCGGTTTAGTTTTGGAAGATGAAACCGACGGTTTCTGAACCTTGGCTGAGCGCAATCGCTTTGGCAGGATTTGCATGTAAAATTCACCCAAAGCTCTCCCCCCATTTTTTTGAGGGTGTTAGGCTTTTCGATGAAATTTGATGGCTTATACATTTTCAAAAACTCCATGGCAATATTTTCCTTACCATCAGAGTTTGCCCGCCAAAGTCGGATGATTCGAATGATCAACTACAGGTCAGTCAGAAAACTCCGCCGGCGCCTCTGGCGTTGAAAAGCAGCAGACGCAGTACCAGACAAATTAAAATGTAGATAAGGTTTCAAAATGTTTATTTATTTTGAAATGTTATGGTGCATTTTTGCGGCCACGCCTGCGCGTTGACTCAGGGCTTCTTCCGATTCTTTTCCTTTCAGAAATTCATGTTTAACGATGAAATCTTTTTTCTGCGTCGGAGGGGGGTGGAATAGAGCTTCGGTGCGACCTGAGCAGATCAATCAAGACCTTTCTTGAATTGTCTGATGCCAGACCACAACTGATATGTCATGTTAAAATCAATATATTTAAATAGATACGAGTTTGTTTTGAGGAGGTTTTGCATCAGACGTCGGGTGCGGAGCGAGGGTCCTTACCAGTGCGTTGCAATCGATCGTGTATGTGCAAAACCAGCGTCAATCAAAATTGAAGCACAGGAGAGTTGTTCTTATGTACCATATGCGATCCATGAAAATCATTACATTCATATTGGCCCTGTTGATGCTCGCTCCCCTTGCATGGGCCTCGCACGGCGGAAAAGGCGCGAATACCGGGGAAATGATTCTTGACGGGGATCGGGTTTCCATTTCGGGCTCAATCGTGGATACCCACAACGAACCGATCGCCGAAGCCGAACTGCGACTGACCGTGGATGGAAAGGTGGTCGACGAGTTTGAGACGGGCCATGATGGAAAATATCTTTCCCGGTTCACCCTGGAAAAAGGCGCGGTCTCTGCCGCAAAAATTCTTCTTGAAGCGCGCAAGGCGAGCTTCAAGGCACAGGAGTCACAGATCGAAGGCGCTCAGCTGGCGCGGGCCGGAAACCAGCTGTATTTCACTCAGGATATTACTCTGAGCCGCACTCTGGGGCCGGCGTTCTGGATTTCCACGCTGGTATTCATTCTCGCCTATGCCCTGATCACCTTCGAACTGCTCCATCGAACCATCGCCGCCATGCTGGGCGCGGGCCTGATGATGGTGATTTCCTATACCGTCGGCGTGCTGAATCCGGAGTATCATATATTTTCCTTTGAACGCGCGATCCTGTCCATCGATATGAACGTGATCTTTCTGCTCATGGGCATGATGATCATCGTCGGCATTCTGAAGCACACCGGCGTATTTCAGTGGTGCGCATACATGTCCTACAAGCTGGCCGGGGGAAAGGTGTTTCTGCTTTCGGTTTATCTGATGATCTTTACCGGCGTGGCTTCGGCCTTTCTGGACAATGTGACCACGATGCTGCTTTTAACCGGCGTCGCGATAGAAATCTGCACGTCCCTGGCCATCAACCCGCTTTCCATGCTCATCCCGCTGGTCCTGGCATCCAATATCGGCGGCACCTCAACGCTGATCGGCGACCCGCCCAATATCATGATCGGTTCCTATGCCGGTCTGACCTTCATGGATTTCGTGATCGCCCTCGGAATGATCTGCGTGCTGTGCATGGTTGCCCTCGCGGTCTATGCCAAGTCGGTCTGGGGAAAAGAGTATGCGAAGGCCAGGGTGGACAATGTGCCGGAATACATCAAGGAACTGCAGGCGAAATACAGAATCAAGGATCCTGCCCTGCTCAAACATGGGATTGCCGTTCTGATCGTCGTTGTTTTCCTGTTTCTCAGCCACGGTTACTGGCACATGGAAGTCAGCATCGCCGCACTGACCGGAGCGGCGGTGCTGCTGACCATCGCGGTGCTGGGTAAAAAGGTCGATCTGCTGGAGTTGATCGAGAAGGATATCGAGTGGCCCACCCTGATGTTTTTCATCTTCCTGTTCATTCTTGTCGGCGCGGTTGAATCCTCCGGACTGCTGGCCCTGATCGCCGACTGGATTCAGAAGCTTGCGGCCGGTAATTTTGTGGTGGCCTGCGCGCTGATTCTGTGGGTCGCCGCCCTTGTCTCCGCGTTTGTGGACAACATTCCGTTCACCGCCACCATGCTGCCCATCGTGGCCTACCTGAGCCAGGTAATTCCGGGCGCTGAAAACACGCTGTGGTGGGCGCTGGCGCTGGGCGCCTGCTTTGGCGGCAACGGCACCATTATCGGCGCTTCCGCCAATGTGGTCACCATGGGAATCGCCGAGTCCAGAGGATACAAGATTTCTTTCGGAGGCTTCCTGAAGGTTGCCTTTCCCTATATGATCATCAGCGTGATTATTGCGCATATCTGGCTGATGATTGTCCGGCCGTCCTGAGCCGCGGATCTGGCTTAACGGACGGCATTCTGCCGAAGCGCTTCATGTGAAGCCGCGAAGACGCCGGTTCGGGCATTGTGCGAGATGCCCGGGCCGGCGTCATCTTTTTGCACCGGAATTTGAAAGTTAAGACGCATTTACTGTTCGATCGACCGGCGAACACGCTTTCAATCTGCCTGTCAGGGCATTTTACAAAAACCAGAACGACGGATCAATCCGCAACAAAAAGAAGCCAGACCGAAGACGCTGCGATCGTAATTATCATGGGAAGGAAGCAAACCTTAAAGTAATCCATGAAGGATATTTCGCACCCATGATGTTCGGCCATGCCGGCTGTGACCACATTGGCGCCGGCGCCGATCAGCGTGCCGTTTCCTCCGAGGCAGGCGCCCAGCGCCAGCGCCCACCACAAAATGCCGTCCTGGGTTCCGGGAATGGTTCGGGTCAGGTGGTCTACCACCGGCAGCAGGGTGGCGGTCGCCGGAATATTGCCGATCAGGCACGAGGACAGTGCGGAAAACCACAGGACCATGAGAATGGCCGCATTTATGGACCCTCTGGACATGGTTCTGACCCAGGCGGATATCCCCTGAATCAGTCCGCTTTGCTCGGCGGCGGCGACGATAATAAACAGCATCATAAAAAAGATCAGCGTCGGCCAGTCGATCTCTTTTTCGATCAATTCAACGATGTCCACGCGGCTTGTGATCAAAAGCGAGGTGGCGCCGATCAGGGCCGCGATGCACGGGGCCATGTTCAGCGCGCTGTGCAGGGTGAATAGTACGATGGTCAGGCCCAGAAAGCTCAGCGACAGAATCAGCAGCCTCGAATCGGCAATCGGATAAGTCCGGTCCAGGGCTTTTGGCGGTTTTCTGCCTTTGCGCTGCTTTTCCAGGGCGGATCTGAAATGAAAACGGAAGATGAAATAGACCATGCTCAACACGAGGATCAGCAGGCAAAACACGGAAAGATGCCGAATAAAATCCAGAAATGTCAGCCCGGCATATGAGCCGATCATCATGTTGGGCGGATCTCCGATCAGTGTGGCCGTTCCTCCCACATTGGATGCAAAAACCTCCGGAAGCAGAAGTTTGATGGGTTTGATTTTCAGGGCAGCGGCGATTTGCATGGTGACCGGAATGATCAGGAGCATGGTGGTCACGTTGTCCAGAAAAGCCGAGGCAACCGCCGTCGCCCCCATCAGAACCGTGATCAGCAGAGGCCCCCGGCCTCCGGAAATATGGTAGCATTTGGATGCCAGCCATTGAAAAATTCCGGTTTTTCGAATGACGCCTACGATGATCATCATGGACATCAGGAGCAGGATCACATTCATATCAACGGCCTGAACCGCATCCTCGAATGAGATGATCCTGAGCTCCGGAAAAAAAGCGCCCGGAAGGTATGTGATTCCCAGCAGCGCCGTTGCGCCCAGAAGAACCGCAAGCGTGCGGTGCATCAGGTCAAAAGCGATCAGCGCGAACACTACCGCCAGGATTGCGGCGGCAATCCAGCGGGCTGGAGAAGCCGCCCGCTGAAGGGTGATATCGGCGCGAGCCAGATAAAACACCCTTCCATTATTCTGAATTTCGGCCTTCACCGGTTTAAGGGCAATCAAACCGGAAGGGGCGTACAGCGACTTCTCAGCCTTGATTTTTACCTGCGCTGAGGTCATCGCATCGGTTGAAAGCCGGATTTCGAATGCAAAATGTCCGGAATGGTCGGTATGTAATGTTTTCCGTACGGTTCCTTCGGAGCTGTTGACGACGAGGTACACGGATGCTCCCGCGATTCCCTCTTTGTCGGCATCGTGAATGTTTCCGGAGAGCATCAGCACGGCATTTTCGACCGCTTTCACCTCAGCCGAAAGACAGGGCCAAGCCAGGTGCAGCAAAGTCAGAAGGAATAAGCCGATTTTTATCGAATGGCGCATGAAAACCATCATATCAGCACCTTTCCTTCCGCGACCGTTTGTCGTGAGAAATCCGTCTGGTTCCAACGGCCGGTCGCCGCATGACGGCTTTTTGCTTCTCCTTTCCGGCCGCTGTTTTTTCCACAAAGATTTCCCGGCCCGAAAACGGGTCCCGCCCTGTATGGTACATCAGGGTGGAAAAGGTGGAAGGCGAGGGCGTAAAGATCTGTATCTGTTCGGGCAGCAGGCGGAGGCTGCGGACGGCAAACTCCCTGAGCTTCTTCATGTCTTCGAAGGTGCATCCGGGATGGGCGGCCATCAGATAATAGGTGAGAAAGGTCTTTTGCTCGCATTTCCGGTTCTGCTTCTCAAACAGGGTTATGAACTCCTCGAGGCGTTTGCGGCCGGGTTTTCCCATCAGGGCAAGGACCGGCTCTTGAACGTGTTCGGGGGCGATCTTGAGCTGTCCGGAAACATGGTGCCGCAGAATTTCTTCCAGATACCGCGCGCCGGCGGACCGGTCCCGAAGAATCAAATCATATCGTATGCCCGATCCCACAAAGACCTTCCGGATTCCGGGCAGGTTGCGAATGGCTTTTAACAGCGCGATCTGACGTCCGTGATGCACGGGCAGACCGGGGCACGGTTCGGGAAAGAGGCAGCTTCTGTCCCGGCATGCGCCTCTGATTCTTTTCCGGTCGCATTCGATTCCATACATGTTGGCCGTGGGTCCTCCCAGGTCCGATATGATTCCTTTAAAATTCCGATGCTTTGTCAGGGCGGCGGCTTCGCGGAGAACGGATTCCTCGCTGCGCGAGACCACATCTCGACCCTGATGAACCGCAATGGCGCAGAACCGGCACTCGCCGTAGCAGCCCCGGTGGGTTGTGATCGAAAAGGCGATGGTGTCCAGCGCGGTCACGCGTCCCTGCTCTTTGTGAAGGGGGTGCACATTCCGCGCATAGGGCAGCTCGTAAACCCGGTCAAGCGCTTCGGGCAAAGGCGTGGGGCAGGGAGGGTTCTGAACCAGATACCGGGCGTCCTGCTTCTGAATGAGCCGCCTTCCGGTTACGGGGTCGGCATTCCGGTAAAATTCCGTGAACATGCGCGCGAAAGCGTCCCTGTTTTCCGCAGCGGCGGCATGATCCGGAAGAAAAATGTCCGGTCCGGGAAATTCCGGATTTTCCGGCGGCATATTCGGACTGATATAACAGATTCCCCGAATCGAATGGGTTTCCTGCCCATGGCGCAGTTTTTGGGCAAGTTCGAGGATGCTCTGCTCGGCCATTCCATAGGCCAGAAAATCGGCTTTCGCGTCAAAGAGAACGGATCTTCTCACCGAGTCGGACCAGGCGTCGTAATGCGATATGCGTCTCAGGCTGGCTTCGATTCCGCCCAGAACAAGGGGTTTGGTCTTTTTGAAATACCGGCGGATCAGATTGCTGTAGACGATCACAGCCCGGTCCGGCCTTCTGTCGTTCAATCCGCCGGGGGTCAGGTCGTCTTTTTTCCGGCGTTTTCCCGAAGCCGTGTAGTTGGCGATCATCGAGTCCACGCAGCCGGATGTGACGCCCCAGAAAAGTTCGGGTTCTCCCAGCCTGGCAATATCCACGCTGCTGGAGACATCGGGCTGGGAGATAATGCCCACGCGCCAGCCCGCATGCAACAGCGCCTTGCCGATGACCGCAACTCCGATTTGGGGCGCGTCGATGTAGGCATCCCCGGTGACCAGGATCACGTCCAAGGCCTTCCATCCAAGAAGATCCATCTCCTTCAGGGTGGCGGGAATGAACGACGGAACAGGGTGAGGCTGATTCATATTCTCATTTTATTGAACGATAGGTCCTGAACGCCGCCGACAATCCTCCCTATCAGGCTGTTGAATAACCGGGCCTGAGGCCGCCATTCAGCGTTACGCGGCTTCCGCCAATGCTCACATATGCTTGAAATATGCTGCGCTTGTCGCATCGCCGTGCGCCTTGTCTGACGGCCTGATTCTTGTTTTCCAACAGCCTGATAGATTCCGGCTTTGAGAAAATGCACGTCAATCACTTCATGCGGTGGATGCGGACCTCGATATTCGGGCTGTCCTTGAGCAGTTCCATAATCCGGTAAACGTCCGTTTCCCCGTAGTGATACGGGTAGAGCACTTTGGGCCTGAACGCTCTTGCCGCATCGGCCGCCATCTCCGGCGTCATGGTATAGGGCAGGTTCATGGGCAGAAAAGCGAAATCGATGCCGGTCAGGGCCTTCATTTCCGGGATGTTTTCCGTGTCTCCGGCAATATAGATTCTCTTGTCGCCGAAGGTCAGCACATACCCGTTTCCATCTCCTTGAGGATGATACGGCTGTCCGTTGTCCCGCCGGTGCACCCGATTGTAGGCCGGAACCGCTTCGATCAGAATTCCTTCGATTGTTTGCACATCCCCGTTTTTCATGATTGTGCCGCCCTGAACCTGTGCCGCGCACTTTTCAGTGTACACCAGCCGGGTTTTTTCCGTGCGTACCTGCGCCAGTGCGGCCGGATCCAGATGGTCTCCATGTTCATGGGTGATCAGGACGATATCGGCCTTCGGAAGTTTCGAGTAATCGGCCAGATGACCGTACGGATCCACGTGGATGATCTTTCCGTCGAAGGCCAGGATCAGGGTGCCGTGTCCGATAAAGGTGATTTCGAGCTTTCCGGCCGACATTTCAACCGGATCTTTTTCAAAGGTCTCCTGTGAGCCCGCGGGAAAAGCGCAACCGATAACAAACAGTATGCCCAGAATGCATGCCTTTGTCATGAATTCCTCCTTGGATTTGAAATGCCCGGGAACTGTCGAATTTCTGCCGGATCATATTGATTTTCGTGCCTTTCGGATTTCCATTTATTCAGATTTTCGATGATGAAGCCGATGATCGCCCTGTGTTCGGCATCTCCCCTTCCCCGAATCCGAATCGGTTCTCCAAAGGCAAAATGAACGGTTCTGGATGTGTCGATTTTTCCGAAGTCCTTGAGATGTTTTCCATTTTGCCAGGCGTCGGTCAGCAGGGCGACCGGAACGACCGGCACACCGGCCTTTCGGGCCAGCTTGACGCCGATGGTGTTGAACTGGGCCGGATCAAACGAAAAGGTCCGGGTGGTCTGGGGAAAGGCGATAATGGAGATTCCCTTATTCAGCCGTTCGGTTCCCCCTTCCAGAACGGTTTTCAGATCCAGCCGGGGATTTTTGCGCCCGACGGCGATCGGATCACGGGAACGCATGACGTGGCCGAACACGGGGTAATCAAGCAGGCTTTCCTTGACGATAAAGGTCGTCTTCTTCACCGGCTGAACGACGCAGGGAAGTATGACGGTTTCAAGAATGCTCATGTGATTGGAGATCAGAACGCACGGTTCTCGCAGGTTCCGAATATGATCCATGCCCGTCATCTGGAAGTGGATGCCGATGCCTTCCAGGGCTTTGAGGATCGCCAAACTGCTTCGAACCCACTGTTCGTCATCGTATCGGCCGTGTTTTGCCCTGAAACCCGCTTTCAATACGACGGCCAGAAATTGAAGGTAAAAGGTCAGCGAAGGGAAGATCCGCGCAGAAAAAGCAACCCTTTCAGGCCTTGTCCGGTACGCGTCCGCTGCGGATGGCGATCGTCTCATAAGTGAATTCCATGTTCTGAATGTCATTCATCGGCAGGCCGGATCCCAATCTGCTTGATGGTCTGTGCCGATCAGACCGCGGATTTCAATTTGGAAATCCGGTCAGCGCTGGTAGTCCCGAAACCGGGTATCGATCGCGCTGATGGCATCGATTCGAATCAGAGCGTCGAAAAAATCCTTACCCTCCAGCTTTTCAAGGTGAATCAGGTGGCTTCCGACCTCCTTGACGCTTCCGGAAAAGGTGTTGCCCGAGGTGAGCGTGATGTACACTTTTTTTCCGGTCAGAGTCTTCAAGTTGGCGGCGATGGAGGAGTTCACGTTGTAACTCACGCCTTCGATGCTTACCACCTCGGCCCTTGCATCAGTGCTGGAAAAAGCGGTCTGCGCGGCGGCGCAAAACAGCGCCAGAAGGATGCACATTCCAGAATGAAGCCTATTTGAGTTTTTCTTCATCAATTTTCTCCTGTAGTGTTCTTGCTCAATTCAAACACCATGGCACGGGCGCAACGAACCCTGAAACGGGTGATCCTGTGCAGAAATGTTAAGAGAAAATATCGATAAAAATCAGAATAAACGCAAGGAAAAAATTGAACCGGCGAATCGGACGCCTGCGTTTTTCGAATCATTTCAAATTTCGGCCGGGTTACAGCCATTTCGAGTGTTTCAAGCGCCGTTTAGCGGGTATTTTCAAAATTGCGGCGTTGTTTGCTTGATTTTTGGCATCGATGTCTATAGCGTAATATCTTTTGAAATGCGACGTGTTGCGTCACGATTCATCGGTTGTAAATATTTCCATATTATCAGGCGGTTGTTTTGAAAGATTCGGATCAGATCAGACATGCAGTTGTGGATATTGGGTCGGCGGCCCCCTCGCAACCGGTGCACAAACCGGTCAGAACCAGCGGAATATGGCTGCCGACAGCGGGAGCGTTTCTTCTGCTGTGCATCCTTATCTGGGTGCACGAAATTTTCGATATACCCCATTGGCTGCTCGGCGCGCGGCAAAGCCTGATCAACTGGCAGGAGGCGATTCTTGAAACGGTTTTGATAGTGCTGGTTGGTTTTTTTTCCGTTTCACAGCTGATTCTCAGCGCCAGGGCTCAGAAACGCGCGGAAAACGCCCTTCTGGAATCGGAGCAAAGATTGTCCGAGATCATTAATTTCCTTCCGGATGCCACCTTTGCCATCGATGTTCAGGGCAAAGTCATTGCCTGGAACCGGGCCATGGAGGAAATTACGGGGGTCAAGGCGTCGAACATGCTGGGAAGGGGCGATTATGAATATGCCCTTCCGTTTTACAGTGTCCGAAGGCCCATGGTGATCGATCTGGTTTTTGAATCCGATGAGGAAATCAAAGAGAAATACGCCTTTGTGAGAAGAGAGGAAGAGGCGCTGATCGCTGAGGCCAAAATTCAGATTCCAGGGGGGAAAACCATCTATCTTTGGGGAAAGGCCGGCCCGATCTATGACAAATCGGGAAATCTCATCGGCGCCATTGAGTCGGTTCGCGACATGACGGAGCACCGGCTGTCCGAGGAGAAGATCCGCAAAAGCGAGGAACGGTACCGGATGCTGATCGATACGATGAGCGACGGGCTGATCGTTCGGGACAAAAACGGCCGAATCTCTTTTGTCAATGAACAGCTCTGCCGGATATGGGGCGCATCCAGGGACGGAATTCTCAACCGCCGCATGGAAGAATTTCTGGATGAAGCCAATCGGGCCGTTTTTGAAGAAGAAATGGAAAAACGTAAACAGGGAATCTATGCGCCCTACGAGATTACCTGGACGACAAAGGACGGTCAGAAGGTCACCACCATCATGTCTCCCCGGGTCATTGTCGATGAGAATGGCGATTTTGCCGGAAGTTTTTCGGTTATGACCGACATTACCGAACGCAAGCGGGCGGAGGGAGCGCTGGCCCGGCAGACTCTTGAGCTGGCGAGATCCAATTCCGAGCTGGAGCAGTTTGCCTATGTGGCTTCCCACGACCTTCAGGAGCCGTTGAGAAAAATCCAGGCTTTCGGCGAACGCCTGAACGCCAAATGCGCCGATGAGATCAGCGATCAGGGCCGCGACTATCTCAAGCGCATGCAGAATGCGGCCAAGCGGATGCAGGTTCTGATCAACGACTTGTTGACCTTTTCCCGGGTCACGACCCGTGCAAGCTCCTTTACGCCGGTGAATCTGAAAAGGGTGGTGCGGGAGGTTCTGCTGGACATGGATTTTCGCATCGAGCAGACCCGGGGCAAGGTGGAGGTCGGGGATCTGCCGGTGGTTGAAGGCGATTCGACGCAGCTGCGCCAGCTGTTTCATAACCTGATCGGTAACGCCCTTAAGTTTAACCGGGAAGGCGTGGCGCCAATGGTCAAAATACGGTCGGAAATTTTCAAAGACAGCCGCAAAAAAGACGGCTCGTTCTGCCGGATTTTTGTGGAAGACAACGGCATCGGTTTTGATGAAGCTTATGCCGAGCGCATTTTTGGGGTTTTTCAGCGCCTTCACGGACGCGGCGTTTACGAGGGAACCGGCATCGGCCTCGCGGTCTGCCGTAAAATTGTCGAGCGCCACGGTGGAAGCATTCAGGCGAACAGCGCTCCCGGCCGGGGATCGGTCTTTACCATTACCCTGCCGTTCAATGAGGCGGTGAAAGAGAAACCGGTTCTGGAACAAAATCCCTGAGATTCCGGTTTTGCCGCGAGTCCGCCCTGTGTGGTTCCGAAAAAATTCCGGCGCGCCTCAATGAACCGCATCGGCCCGGGGCATCTGTATGATGATTTCCCGAATTCCCCGACGGCTGGCCTGGCTGACCGTCAGTTGAATTTCCCCGTAGTTCATGCTCTCGCCGGTCTTGGGCACCTTTTTCATATGCTTGAGCATAAAACCGGCGATGGTTTCGTAGTCGCCTTCGGGGAGCTGAATCTTGAGCCGTTCGTTGACCTCCTGAAGGTCGAGGCGGGCGCTGACGCGAAACCGGTTGTTGTCCAGTCTGGCTATGGGCATGTCTTCGAAGTCGTACTCGTCCCGGATCTCGCCCACCACTTCCTCGAGCAGATCTTCCATGGTGATGATTCCTACAGCGCCTCCGTATTCATCCACCACCACGGCAAAGGAGTTGCGGGTCTTCTGCAGAAAAATCAGAAGGTCCTGGGCGCTGTTGATTTCCGGAACAAATGGAACGTCGCGCACCAGCGTGCGCACCGGCGCCTGCGGGTCCGGGGCGTTGATCAGATCAAAGGCATGGATGATGCCGATGATGTTGTCGATGCGTTCGTTGTAGACAGGAAGCCGTGAAAATCCGGTTCTGGCTGCATACTTGACCGCTTCGGACACGATCGTTTCGTCGGAAAGCGCGGTCACGTTGACCAGGGGGATCATGACGTCTTCCACGCTGGCCTTGGCCAGGTGAAACACCTGGCGAATGAGGATTTTCTCCTTTTGCTGCAGATCGCTGCCCCGGCCGGACCGGTCCAGGATCATGGCCAGTTCTTCCCGGCTGGCCAGGGGAAAGTGCTCCATCGCATCCATGGACGATCGCCGGCTGAAGAGCCGGCTGACGGATACGATCATTAAAGTGACCGGGGAAATGGCCCGGGAGGCGAAGAGCAGCGGATAGGCCAGGCGGGGAGCGATGTCCGTTGCATGATGCTGAAAAATAGTGCGGGGAATGATCTCTCCGAGCATCAGCAGAACCGGGGAGAGAAATAAAACGGTCATGGCCTCGCCGTAATTTCCGAATCGGGTTTCAAACCACAGGGCCGCCGTTACCGAGGCGATAATCACGGCCATGTTGGTGCCAGTTGTGGTGGTGGCCAGAAACCATCGAGGATTTTTCAAAAATCTGAGAAAAAGCACGGCGCCGGCCGACCCCTCCTTGGCTTTTCTTCGCAGCCGCAGTTTGTCCGCGGCCAGAATAGCCATTTCAGAGCCCGAAAAGAACGCCTGAAAGACGACACAGCCGATGATCACCAGAATGTTAAGAAGTGTGTTCATCCGGAACCTCGTCGTATTCGTCGTAAATTTCCCCGAAAAGTTCTTCGAGCAGATCTTCCATCGTCACCAGACCCGATACCTCCTGCCGGTCGTTAAGGCAGATGGCCATGTGAATCCGTTTCTGTTTGAGAATGTTAAAAAGTTCATCCGCCTTTTTGGTTTCCGGAATGAAATAGGGCCGGCGGATCAACTGGGGAAGAATTCTGGCCTGAGGGTTGGTGCGTCTGAAATCCACCTTGAGCAGGTCCTTGACATAGAGGATGCCGACAATATGGCGGCGGTCCTTGCTGTAAACCGGAATTCTGGCGTGACGGGTTTCGTTGACCCGGCTGAGAATTTCCTGAGCCTTGACGTCTTCGGACAGTGCAACCATCCGGTCAAACGGCGTCATGACGTCGACCACGCGCACGTCGCTGAATTCGAAAACATTGTGAATCAGCTCTTTTTCGCTGGCCCTGAGCTGCCCCTTGAGGTGGCTGTGATCCACCATGTCCAGAAAATCATCTTCCATCAGGGCGGTTGAACGATCCGAACGCTTCAGGCCGGCGCGTGAGATCAGGGCGTTTGAAATTTTTTCAAAGGCCCATCGCACCGGAGCGATGAGCTTCTGAAACACCGTCAGCGGACCGGCCACTACGGGTGCGACGCGCTCATTGTGGGCCATGAACAGCGTTTTGGGGATCACTTCTGCAAAAATCAGGGTCAGCGGCGTCATGACGGCGATGGCGATCCATCGGCCAGAATCGCCGTAAAGGGAGACAAACAAGGATGCCGACAGCACCGAGGCGGCGATGTTGACCAGATCGTTTCCGATCAGAATCGTGGTAATCAGGCGGTTGGGCCGGGAGAGCAGAAATTCGATGAACTCGGCCGCTGTTTCGGAACGTTTTCGAATGCGTTCCCGTTTGAGCAGCGTCAGGGAAAACAGGGCGGTTTCCGACCCGGAAAAAACCCCGGAAACCACCAGAAGAATGAGAATCAGGCTTGTTTCGACTAATAGCGGAACTTCCAAAATGGACGACTTCCTCTTGCCTTTGGGGGTGGACCCATGCGATATACCGACGAACTGATGAAATTATATAACAGATCTTCATTTTTTCAAGCAAATAGGAACCCTTCACCCTGGTGACGCCGGACTCCCCGATCAATGAATATATCCGGTCTCTGCTGGCTTCGGCTCGTTTCGGGCCTCAGGTGGCCTTTCATACGGTGCTTCCGGCGGTCGACGCCCGATGGGCGGAACCGGAAAAAAGCTGGCCGAAGGTTATCGTTCGCCTTCTGGAAGACCTCGGCATTCAAGGGCTTTATCGTCATCAGGCCGTGGCCGTGAATGCGGTGCGAAACGGCAAAAACGTAGTGGCGGCCACCCCGACGGCCAGCGGAAAAACGCTGATCTACAACCTTCCCGTACTGGAAAAAATTCATGAAAACCCGGAAAGCCGGGCCCTGTATCTGTTTCCGCTCAAGGCCCTGGCCCAGGATCAGCTTCAGACATTCAACGCCATGGCCGGGCGATGCCCGTCGATCGGTGCGACGGCGGCCATCTATGACGGGGATACCACCGCCTGGCGCCGGTCCCGAATCCGACACAGACCCCCCAACGTGCTGATGTCCAATCCCGAGATGCTCCACCTTTCCATCCTGGCGCATCATGAAAAATGGGCCGGCTTTCTTTCCGGACTTCGAACCGTCGTGGTGGACGAGGTGCACACCTACCGGGGCGTGACCGGTTCTCACATGGCTCAGATCTTCAGGCGCTTTCACAGAATCTGCGCGATATACGGCGCTTCTCCCGCCTATGTTTTCTGTTCCGCCACCGTAGCCAACCCCGAGGAACTGACCCGGCAGCTGACCGGACTCGATGTCGTCTCTGTTGAGGAAAGCGGGTCCGCTCGGGGAAGACGTCATGTGGTTTTTATCGACGGCCTGGAAGGACCCGCGCGTACGGCAGTTATGCTGCTCAGGGCGGCCCTGGTCCGTGGACTGCGCACCATTGTATACACCCAGTCCAGAAAACTGGCCGAGCTCATATCGATCTGGGCCCAAAAAGACGGCGGGGCCCTGGCGGAACGGATCAGTCCCTACCGTTCGGGGTATCTGGCCGAAGAACGCCGTCAGATCGAACAGAAACTGTCATCCGGACAACTGTTGGCCGTTATTTCCACCAGCGCTCTGGAGCTGGGGATCGATATCGGCGATCTGGACCTCTGCCTTCTGGTCGGTTATCCGGGAACCGTGGTATCGACCTGGCAGCGCGGCGGAAGGGTCGGGCGCAGCGGTCAGGATTCGGCTCTGGCGCTGATTGCCGGAGAAGACGCACTGGACCAGTATTTTCTGAGAAACCCCTGGGATCTGATTCAAAGAAGTCCCGAGGCCGCCGTGATCAATCCCGAAAACCCGATCATTCTCAGGCAGCATCTGGTCTGTGCGGCCGCCGAACGCCCCCTGAGGCAGGACGAACCCCTGATGGCCGACCCCGCGGTGATCCGGGCGGTCGAGTTTCTGGAGGATCGTGCTCAGCTGCTTCGCAGCGCCGATGGACAGACCCTTTATCCGGCCCGAAAAAACCCGCATCGCGACGTGGACCTTCGAGGAACGGGCACCCGGTTTGAAATCATTTCCCGGCATACCGGAGAGCGCATCGGTGAGATCGACGGATTCCGGGCATTCAGGGAAACCCATCCCGGTGCGGTTTATCTTCACAAGACCGACGCCTTTCGGGTGGACCATCTGGATATCGAGAATCATCTTGCACAGGTTTCCAGAATCGATGCGGATTATTACACCCGTGTGACGGCGGTCAAGCAGACGGAGATTCTCGAAGTGCTGGATGCCCGCAATGCCTGGGGCACACGGGTGTATCTGGGGCGGCTGAAGGTGACCGATCAGGTGACCGGATTTGAGCGATGGAAAATCCGGCCGCAGAAAAAGATCGAGGTCGTACCCCTGGAACTGCCGCCGCTGATCTTTGAAACCGAAGGCATCTGGTTTCGAATTCCGCCGCAGGTTCAGGCCCGGGCCGAGGCGGGCTGCCTTCATTTCATGGGCGGCATTCATGCCGTTGAGCATGCCGCCATCGGCATATTTCCCCTCCTGGTCCTGGCTGACCGAAACGATCTGGGCGGCATTTCAACTCCCTGGCATTCCCAGGTTCAAAGCGCTGCGGTCTTTATCTATGACGGCATTCCGGGCGGCGCCGGACTTTCCAGACAGGCCTGTCATCAGGCCGAGGCTCTGCTGGAGCTGACGCTGAAATCCATTCAGACCTGTTCCTGCGATGCCGGGTGCCCGTCCTGCGTGCATTCGCCCAAATGCGGGTCGGGCAACCGGCCGATTGACAAAAAGGCGGCTATCTTCATTTTAAAGGGGATCAAGGAATACAGACCCGTCGGGAACGCATCGGTGCCGGCCATTTTGACGCGGCCGCCTGTTGTCGAAGAATCTTATGAGCCGCTTCCGCTTCCCGGGCATTACGGGGTTCTGGATATCGAAACTCAGAGATCGGCCCAGGAGGTGGGGGGATGGCATCGCGCGGACCTGATGGGCGTCAGCTGCGCCGTGCTGTACGACTCGGTTCTGGACGATTTCATCACCTTTTACGAAGACCGGATTCCCGAACTGATTCGGCATCTGAACACACTGGAACTGGTCGTCGGCTTCAACATCATCCGGTTCGACTACGCGGTGCTTCGCGGGTATGAGCCGGCCGACTTTTCAAGCCTGTCCACCCTCGACATGCTTGCCGAGGTTAAAAATCGTCTGGGCTACCGCCTGTCTCTGGATCAGCTTGCTCGAACGACCCTGGGCGCCGAGAAAAGCGCAGACGGACTGGCCGCGCTTCGCTGGTGGAAGCAGGGGAAGTTGGACAAGATTGTCGAATACTGCAGGATGGATGTCAAGATCACACGGGATCTTTTCCTGTTCGGAAAGAAAAACGGGTATCTGCTTTTTACCAATAAGTCCGGCAATGCCGTGCGCATTCCCGTTCGATGGTGAATGCCGGTCAACAACGCAATCGGACTTTTTCGATACCGTTACGGCTGATACTTCTGCAGGCGCTGGTCGTAGAGCTTTCCGATGCCGTATTCCCCGCGGCGCATGAATTTCTCCCTGGACGGTCCGATGATCTGCATCTCCGGGTTGTCATGCTGAACATCCAGGGCGATCTTCATTTCCTTGGTGCATCCGGTGCTGTAGGTGGCGTCTTTTCCGACCCATTCGGGGGGCACTTTTTTGCCCATGAGCTGAAACGCCTTGAAAATGTCGTCGTAGGACTGAAAACGCCAGATGTCGATCAGGCCGCTGCGCTGCACGATCTCCCACATGTACATCAGATCGTCGGCGTCCATGCCGGGTTCAAAATATTCCGAGGGGTTGATGATAAAGGTTTTGGCGCTTTGTTCCTTGAGATGGCCGATGAATATGTTCATCACCTGCTGGGCAACCTTGAGCTTGCCCGGAATTGATCCGATGATCCCGCTGTAGAACATCACGGTCATGCCTTTGTTTCTGGCTTCTTCCATTCGGGCGATGATTGCCGATGCTTTTTTTTCAAGCTCCTCATGGGAAAATTTGATCACCGAGGGATGGCGGGGCTTGAAGCGGACATCCACTGAATGGTCCGGTCCGACCGATATGTTGAAAATATCCTGTGTGAACTGGAATCGGGTTTCAAAAAAATGCCGCCGCTGATCGATCCCTCTGGAGATAACGCCGTCGACCTCCTTGAAGATCCTGGCAAAGGCCGTGGAGCACAACGCCAGATTCAGAATCTCCCGGCTTCCATCGGAGACGATGATGATGTTCTCCTCGCTTCGAAGGATCCGGATCAGCTCATTTTTGCTCAGACGACGGTCCTTGATCCACAGGGCGTTTCCGAGCTGGTTTCTGAGTGCGACGTCTTCCTGAACATCGTAGAAATCGACGGTCGTGAAAATCGGGGCCTCCTTGAAAGCAATCACGATCTTGTGACCGAGTTTGGCCAGATGATGGATGATTGCGATATCCACCATGAATTCACCGGCCTGATCGGCCAGCCAGAGGATTTTTCGGGGCAGGGTCTTTCCTTTGATTCGAAAGTCGCTGCCAAGCCCCAGAAAATCGAGCAGCGGCAACCAGCCGTTTCCGGCGATCGGCCGGGCAAAGACGGTCCGGTAATCGGCCTCCTTGAAAGATACGTCATCTTCGCTTTCCCATAGACGGTTTTCCACGCACAACGTGAGCAGGCGCTTGAGTTCGAGCTGCTCCAGAATGCTTTTGACCTCGGTGAGCGTCTTTGGAAGCGTGGTAAACTCTCCGGAGTCCAGGCTGTTGACCGCGGCCTGATAAGCCTTGGAATTCAGCGCTGCATAAACCTTCTGGTTTCTGCAAATTTTCGTAAAAAGGCAGGGATCCTCGATCTGGGTGCGGTTGATGAAGATTTTGAGCAGTCGTTTTTCCAGGCGGGAAGGAATCATGAATTCGTCCCGGGTTTCATGACGGTATTTGATGCTGACCAGAGCCTTGAGGTATTGTTTTTCCCGTTCCTCTTCGATCTGCTCGTCGATCAGGTGCAGCATGCGCTGGTATATTTTCTGATAGGCCTCCTGAAGCAGCGCCGAGTTGTTCCGGAAAATAATCGCCTCGAACACCTGATCCGTACAGGGGTAATAACGGTCTTCCGGTTCGGTGCAGACCATGAACCGTATCTGCTCGGGACTGGCCACCTGATCCGGATAGCTGTAATAATCCAGATGATTTTCAATAAAAAAGGCCGTCACCCAGGCATCGGTAGCCGGATCGAGATCGGTCTGATACAGCGGAACGGATTTGGTTTTCAAGGCCGGCGATGGAGCCGGACGGCGCGGACGTGTGGTTTCTTCTTTTTTTGGGGGCACGGTGGTTCCTCGGTATTGTTTTTTTCCGCAAGTTTATAAAAATTTATCCGCCGGTTCAATTAAAACCGTGAAGATCGGGTCGGCGGAATGCGGAATCATGTTTTGAATTTTGATCGCATCAACCTTATTGCTGCCTTGGCGCGAGAATGATTTCAATTCTTCGATTTTCTCTGCGACCGGTCTCCGTCTCGTTGGATGCCGCCGGGCGATAGGATCCATAGCCGCGGGCGGAAAGCCGTTTCGGATCGATTCCGCCTTTTTCCTGAAAAAACCGGACGACCGCGCTCGCCCTGGCCGTTGAAAGTTCCCAGTTGGTCGGAAAGCGTTCTTTCAATACGCCTCCGATTCCGACATTATCCGTATGCCCCTCCACAATAATATCATTCGGATCCGTGCGGATGGATTCCGACAGTTTCAAAAGGATTTGCCGGCCGAGGGGTTTGATGTGATGGCTTCCCGAATCAAACAGAATCTTGTCCACAAAAGTTATCTTGAGTTTTCCGCTGAGTTCTTCGATTCGAATCTCCCGGGATGCGATCTGATCCTCGAGATCCGATTCGATTTTGGCTCGGGTGTCATCCATCTGGCTGATGACCTCTTCCTGAAGATGCATGGCGGCGCTTTTCTGTTCCTTCTCGAATTTCAGGAACGCGTTCTCATCGGAAAGTGATCCGATGCGCTGCTCCATATTCTGCTTTGCCGCAAGCATTCTTCGGTACTCGTTTTTCAGGGCAGCCAGTTCTGCGAGACAGCCGGCGCTGACTCGCCGTGCCTCATCCAGTTTCACGGACTGATCATTGTAACGCTGTTCGGCCTGCTGAGAAGTGTCGGCAAGGGCGTTCTCCAGTTCCCTGTATTTTGTTGAGGACACGCAGGCAGACAGGAGAACAGCCGCGCAAGTTAAAACCAGAATCGTTACACACCGCATCTTCATGTGCTGGACCTCCTTTGGAAAAAGCCGACGATCGCATCTGCTTTTCTACCATACATTTCAATCTGTTGCTATCTAGAAGCAACCTTGAAGGGCATTTTGATCATCTCAGCCATCGAACATCAGCAAGAATTACGGGTTTTGTACCCGTCTTGACAGGGGAGGGTAGTTTCTTTATGATCATGGCATTTGTGTATTTGAATTTAAAGGTCTGCAAAGCGAGATTATGGATATACCCAAAAAATTTACGGCCTTGCTGGTTTACGGTCGACCTCCGCTGGTTTTCGGCGCCATGATCTGCGCCATAGGGGTGATGTGGTTCAGTAATCCTGCATTTTATTTGGCCGGTGTGATTTTTCTCGTCATATCCATGAGTTTTGACCTGATCGACGGCTGGTTTTCTGCCAGGTTTCAGCCCAATCCCCTGCTGGCGCATCTGGCCGACCGGGTTATGGACAAGGTGGTATATTCGATTGTTTTCCCCCTTGTCGCGGTCGGCATGATGTGGCGTTTGCAGGTTTTTACGCCGGCGCCGACCGGGGGGCAGCTCCTTCACGCCTTATTTGTTCTGATTCTCTGCGTTACGGTGCTGATTCGGGACAACTTTGCCCACTTCATGCGGGGATTTGCCCTCCGAAGGGATCTGGATCTGGAATCCAGTGATCTGACCCGCATTCGAACCGTTGTGGCTGCGCCGGTGGGGGTTCTGCTTTATGCCGTTGCTTTCAACGTGCCTTCTCAATCCGATTTGTTTTTGTATGGCTGGCTTTCCCTTGTGAACGGAATTTCTCTGCGGGATCTTTTCTTTATTGAGATTGTGTTTCTCACGATCAATTTCGGATCCATTGCGGGTTATTGCCGCAAATACGGCACTCTCTGCCTGGATGAAGTCTGCATGGAGGATGACCGGTTGCGGCGAAAAATTCTTGCGGTATTTCCCAATTCCCTGACGGTGATGAATGCGATGATGGGCCTGCTGGCCGTGTTTTTCGCCTATCAGGGCCGTATTCGGGAGGCTTATCTGTTTCTTCTCGGGGCGGCCATTTTTGACAAGCTCGACGGGGCGCTGGCCAGAAAACTCGGTCTTGTAGAAACCGGTTTAACGACCGGAATCACACTGGGGGGCATTCTGGATGACATTTCCGATGCCATCAGCTTTTGCATTGTGCCCGCCTGGATTTTTTTTCTGGTGTTTGCTGACGTCAGCGATCCGTTTCTGGCGCGTTTTCCGGCAAAAGGCATCGCCGTGCTTTATGCGCTGATGGGCGTTTGCAGGCTGGTTTTTTTCACGCTGGATCGCAGTCCGATTCCGGGTTTTTTCAAGGGAATGCCCACGCCTGCGGCCGCTCTTCTGGTCGCCGCTCCCCTGATCATGCTGCACCAGGCGAGAAGCAGCGGAGAATGGCTCCATTTCTGGGGAATCTTTTCAGCCGGAATCATGCTGCTGGCCGCGGTTCTGATGAATGCCTATGCATTGCACTATCTGCATATGGGGCAGTTTGTGGACCGACGTCCATGGTTTGGCCGCCTGAACCTGCTGTTGCTGGTGATATCGATGTTTACGCCGTATTTCGGGTATGTCGCCCTGACCTACATGGTTCTTTACGCCCTGTCTCCCATCTGGACCCGGAGCATGGAGCCCACAACCTGACGCATTTTACTTCACCCGTGGATGTCGCGTTGCGCGGCTTCCGCCAGAGCTCACATGCGCTTGAGATCTTGCAATTCCGATTAAGCCGCTTTGGGAAAGTTGTTTGGATCCATCCAGGATTCCGGTTTCAGGGGCGCAAGCCCTATGGCCATACGGGCCTCATCGCATCGAAGATTATGGATTCCGTTTCCCCAGGAAGGCTCAAACTCCCGGCATACCGAAGCCCGCCTGTCGTAAATTGAACAAAAAACGTTTGTTCCGATGACGCCCTGAAGCGCGATGCACCGGCAGGGGAATGTCTGGGTGCCTTTCATGGCCACCAGGAAGTCGTTGACCTTGTGGGTCATATTCGAGGGGACGCCGTTGTCGAATGCGGCATCGGTTTCAGCCCAGTAAAAGGAGACGCGATAGTGCGCACAGCATGCACCGCAGGATAGACAGGGATTCACATGCATGGTTTGAAAGCTCCGAAATTTTTCGTTCATCATCCGGTCGCGCCCGGTTTCGAACACTTAGAACCTGCGGCGCGATCATTTTATCTCTTTATTCCGGCTCGGGTATTGTGCGGACGAGCTGCCGCAAAAACTCGGAAGCGCAATAGACAAATGCCCTTCGCGGAGGATTTGTTGCGCTTTTAGCGTATCTGCGATAAATTGTCATCTGAAATTATCAGTCAATTTCAAAAAATTTGATTCGCTTTTTCTTGACCATTTTGCTGTCCGGACTCCTGGAAGGAGGCATATGACAAAGGCAAAAGTCGTCGTACCGTGGATGATCGCTTTGACTTTATGGCTCACGACTTCGGTACCGGCCGCCGATATTTTGCAGAACATTCCTCCCGAACTGGCCCGCTGGGCGCCCTGGGTTCTCCACGGCATGGAGGACCGTCAATGCCCCACCCCCTATAACGACCCGAACACATATCAATGCACCTGGCCTTCTCAGCTGGAACTCCAGGTTGATTCCGAGGGCGGGCGCTTTACGCAGGACTGGTCTGTTTTTACCGACGCCTGGGTGGCGCTTCCGGGCGGCGATGGCCTGAGACCCGTCAAAGTCGGTCTGGATGGCCTGCCTGCCGCGGTGGTTGACCGTAACGGAGTACCGCACGTGCGCATGTCGTCCGGCAAGCACCAGGTTGAGGGTGCTTTCGAGTGGTCCCGGATTCCTGAAATGATTCGAATTCCTTCGGACACCGGGCTGATCCGGCTGACGATCAGCGGTCAGAGCCAGCCATTCCCGATCCGCGAGCCGGACGGAAGGCTCTGGCTGAAAAAATCAACATCGGTTCAGGCTTCCGAAGACCGAATGGAGATTCGAATCCATCGTCTGATCAAAGACGATATTCCCATGACGGTCACCCAGCATCTTCGAATCGATGTTTCGGGGAGTTCACGGGAGGTGGAACTCGAAGCAATTCTTCTGGACGGCATGCAGCCGCTGGGGCTGACAAGCCCCATTCCGGCAAGAATCACGGCGGACGGCAAATTGAAACTTCAGGTCCGGCCCGGACAATGGGAGATCTGGCTGGTCGGACGCTTCTGGAATCCGGTTTCCGAAATCGGGCCGGTTCATCCAGTCTACGGCGAGGAAATATGGGCTTTTGAAGCGCAGAACCATCTGCGCATGGTCAAGATTCTGGGGCTTTTGCCAATCGACCCCAATCGAACCGAAACGCCGCAGGCCTGGAAAAACTTTCCGACTTACGTGGTTAAAGACGGTTCCAGAATGCAATTTCAGGAAATCCGGCGGGGGGATCCGGACCCGGTGCCGGATCAGCTGAATCTGCATCGAGTCTGGTGGCTGGATTTTGATGGCCGTGGTTTGACCATTCAGGACAGGATCACCGGTACATTAAGCCGGCAATGGTATCTGGCCATGAATGCTCCCGCCGAGCTCGGCCGGGTGAGCGTAGACGGTCAGGATCAGCTGATCACCGCTTACGGCCCGGATGAAAAGTCCGGAGTGGAGCTTCGACGCGGCCGTTTGAACCTGATCGCCGAATCCCGTTTTCCGGCTCTGATGCGGAGCCTTCCGGCCGTGGGTTGGGATCATGATTTTCAGTCGGTTGACGGCGTACTCCATCTTCCGCCCGGCTGGCGGCTTTTGACCGCCGCGGGCGTTGATGTGATGCCGGGAACCTGGTTTGAGCGCTGGACCCTGCTGGATTTTTTTCTGGTTCTGATCATCGCTCTGGCTGTTTTAAAACTGAACGGATGGCGATGGGGCCTGGTCGCCCTGATTGTTTTAGCGTTAATTTTCCAGGAACCCGGTGCCCCGCGCCTGGTATGGCTGCATATTCTGGCCGCCACGGCCCTGCTGGGGCTGTTGCCGGACGGCCGTGTTCGGCAGCTGATACGGTTCTGGCGGATCGGGGCCTTGATCGCCCTTGTGGTGATAGCCATACCCTTTATGATTCAGCAGGTGCGATGGGGAATCTATCCCCAGCTGGAGCCTGTTTCGCCCCAGGCAGATTATTCCGCGTATCGCGGGGGCGCGGTTTCCGAAACGTCCGACGTCGTTATGCCCGGCACGTCCCGTCTTGCCAGGGAAATGAGATCGTCTGCACCCGAGCAGGCCCTGGACCAGGAGGCGCAAAGGAAAAGTCTCGAACTCAAGGGATATGATCCCGGCGCTTTGATTCAGACCGGCCCCGGATTGCCCGACTGGCGTTGGCGGCAGATTTCGATGAAGTGGAACGGGCCGGTTCAGAGCAACCACAAGATCGCCCTGTATCTGCTTTCGCCGCTGGTGAATCTGATTCTGGCGTTTTTGCGGGTTGTTCTGCTGGCCGTATTTATCGCCGCGTTTGTGGATCTGAAATCCTGGGTCAGATGGGTGAAGCCCGGAATCGCGGCGGTTGCCTGTATCGCGCTGCTGTTGTCCGGCGTTCCGGAGCTGCGTGCGGAAGCTTTCCCCTCCGAATCGCTGCTCAAGGAACTTCAGAACCGGCTTCTTGAAAAGCCAGACTGTTTTCCGTCCTGCGCGGATTGCGCCTGGATGCGAATTCACATAAAAGACGATGCGCTGATGGTTCGCATGTCCGTGGATGCCGCCGTGGATACGGCCATCCCGCTTCCCATTGGTCTGGAATCCTGGCATCCGCAATCCGTTTCGATCGACGATGAATTCCGGCCCCTGAGAAGGGATGCCGATGGAGTGGTGTGGGCCGTGACGCGGGCAGGCGTGCATGTGCTGACCCTTTCCGGTCGCACCCCGCCCTATGATGCGTTTCATATTCCCTTGCCCCTGAGACCGCATCAGGTGACGGTGGAGGCGCCGGACTGGGAAATTCAGGGAATCGAACCGGACGGCCGTGTGGGAGCCGGGATTCAGCTGATTCGAAAACGTACGGAGGCGACGACCCCGGAGATTTATGAAAGCCATATTCCTCCCTTTTTCCATGTCACCCGGATTTTGAAGCTGGGCCTTGTCTGGAAGGTTCATACCCGTGTCGAAAGGAGAAGCCCTCAGGGAACCCCGGCGGTGCTTGCCATACCCCTTCTGGATACCGAAGCGGTCACCACGCCCGGCATTCCGGTGGAGGATTCCACGGCCGTGATTTCCATTCCGGCCGCGGGGCGCGAAATTTTCTGGGATTCCAATCTGGAGATATCGCCGAAAATTTTCCTTCAGGCGCCGATCCAGTCGTCCTGGAACGAAACCTGGATTCTGGACGCAAGCCCCATATGGCATTGCGATCCTTCCGGCATCGCTGTGATTCATCACCAGGACGTGAACGGGCACTGGCGTCCTGAGTGGAAGCCCTGGGCCGGAGAATCGGTGGCCATCGAGGTGACCCGGCCCAAGGCCGTTTCCGGAAACATTCAAACCATCGATCGCCTTGATCTGGCCCTGACGCCGGGTCAGCGCTCCACTGCAGCGGAACTGACTCTGGATATCCGCGCCAGCCAGGGTGGAGAGCATCGACTTCAAATTCCTGAAAACGCGAGCCTGCTGTCGGCGGAAATCAACGGCCTGATTCAGAATATTCGACAGAAGGGCGTCGAGGTGGTGATTCCCATCGTTCCCGGCGCGCAGAAGGTTCAACTTAAATGGCGACAGGATGACCCGCCCGGCTGTTTGTTCAAAGGACCTGCGGTAGATATAGGCCAGACGGCCGTCAACTCGAATACGACATTTTACATGCCCCGGGACCGCTGGATACTATGGGTCCAGGGTCCCCGAATGGGGCCCGCGGTCCTGTTCTGGAGCTATGTTTTCGTCATTGCGCTGGCGGCGCTGGGGCTGGGAAGGGTTTCCTGGACCCCGCTTAACACCGGACACTGGTTTCTGCTGGGGCTCGGTCTGACGCAGGTTCCCCCTCCGGCGGCGGTAATCGTGGCCGGATGGTTCCTGGTTCTGGGAGTCCGTCGGCGCTCGCATGCCGGTCACTGGTTATCGTTCAACCTTTCACAACTGGTGTTGATCGCCTGGACCCTGGCGGCTCTGTCGGGGTTGTATCTGGCCATTGAAAGAGGATTGCTGGGCATTCCGGACATGCAGATCGCCGGAAACCAGTCCAGCGATTTTTACCTGCACTGGACCCAGGATCGCACCGGTATCGACCTGCCGCGACCATGGGTCTTTTCCCTGCCTCTGCTGGTCTATCATATGTTGATGCTGGCCTGGGCCCTGTGGCTGGCCGCTTCGTTGCTAAAATGGTTCCGGTGGGCCTGGGGATGCTTTGCTGAAGGCGGAATATGGAAAAAGCGACCGCGTTTGGAAAAACCCGAAAAACAGGGAACCGAAATTTCCCCTGATACCGGGGCGGATGAATGACGGAAGACGTTTCGAGAGTCCGCTGCCGCGCTTTCAGAGATTGATAGATGCCGAGGACGGTTATTCTCATTTTATTTGCCCGATAAACCGGGGCAGGGGAATTATTTTTTGAAAAGCAGATAGGAGGCCAGACCGATCAGAATGCCGGCCAGAATCTTTCTAAAGACTTCCGTGGGCACCTGACCGATCAGCCGCGCGCCGATCTGGGCGCCGACGACCCCTCCTATGCCCAGAAGCAGGCCTGCCCTGTAATCTACATGAGCCAGCTTGTTGTGGGCAATCAGAGCGGAAAGCGAGATTACCAGAATGGCCAGAAAAGAGGTTCCAACGGCCTGCTGGGCTGAGTATCCCATGAAAAGCAGCAGAGGAACCATGATAAATCCGCCTCCCAGACCGGAAAATGCCGCTCCGATGCCTACCATAAAGCCGCAGGCAACGATCAGAAACATGTTTGCAGGTATCATGCGTTGAATTCCTAGTTGCGTTCAAATCCTAATGCGGGATAATAAGAAAATAAAATTATAACAAATAGTTAAGATTTATTTTCAACGGTTTAAAGAAGCGTATTGCTCCTGCTTATACCCCAAAACACTTGATGTTTTTCCAAGTGTTTTTTATTCTAATCATATTCAATGAAATTGACAATGAACTTGATGGGTACACAGATAATGCATTTCAAATTTTGTCCACTCTGCGCACAGCAGCTGCAACCGATGGACAAGGACGGAAAAATAAGGCCCTACTGTCCCCGGTGCCGTCAGCTTTTTTACCGGAATCCCACCGTGGGCGTGGCCGTGGTTCTGATGCGGTCGAATCGTATTCTGCTAGTCCGGCGCAACGGTTCCTATGCCGGCATGTGGTGCATTCCCTGCGGTCATGTGGAATGGGATGAAGACATCCGTCTGGCGGGTGTGCGTGAATTCAGGGAGGAAACCGGGCTTGATGTCGCACTGGGTCCGGTCATCGACGCGCATTCAAATTTTCATGATCCTGCGAAGCAGACTGTCGGCGTCTGGTTCTGGTCTGAATGCACCGGAGGGCGCCTTCAGCCCGGCACGGACGCTCAGGAGGCAAGATTTTTTCCTTTGAAAGGACTGCCGGCGGAAATGGCTTTTCCAACCGACCGTTTTGTATGTTACAAGATAGATGCATACATGAGTTCCGGAAGATTGAAAGCCTGGCTCAAGGCGTGCGGCGCCGAGTCGAATATGCTTTTGCCTGAATAACAGGGTGTTGAAAAACAAGGATCAGGCCGTCAGGCAAGGCGCGCGGCGATACGACAAGCGCAGCATATTCAAGCATATGTGAGCATTGGCGAGAGCCGCGCAACGCTGAATGGCGGCCTCAGACGCAGTTTTTCAACAGCCTGATAAAGGCAGAAGGTGATTTCCCAGCCATTGATCCCCGTTGTTGTCGGTTTTGAGTCTATTTAACCTCATTTCAGTCTTGAAGCGCCCTGGACGGATCGTATCGCCAGCGGCCGAAAAAAAAGGAGAATGCTGATGAAAGAAACGGAAAAAAATCTGTGGGAAGCTTTTGCAGGAGAATCTCAGGCCAACCGGAAATACCTTGCGTTTGCCGCTCAGGCGGATAAAGAGGGCTATCTTCAGGTCGCCAGACTGTTCCGGGCCGCCGCCGAAGCCGAAACCGTCCATGCCCACGCCCATCTCAGAGCCTTGGGCGCCATCGGTTCGACTGCGGACAACCTTCGGGATGCCGTCAGCGGCGAGATTCATGAATTCAAGGAAATGTACCCCGGCATGATCGAAGCGGCCAAGGCCGAGGGGAAAAAGGCTGCCGAGCGGAGTTTCACCTTTGCCAACGCGGTAGAAAAGATACATGCTCAGCTCTATCAAAAGGCCCTCGACAACATGAAAGCGCTGCCGGAGACAAATTATTATGTGTGCTCGGTCTGCGGCTATACCTGCGAAGGTCATGCGCCGGAAACCTGCCCGGTATGCGGCGCCAAGGCCAAGGCCTTTTTCGAAGTCGCCTGATTCGAATATCAAGGCATAACGACAGGGGAACGGCTCTGCTTTGTTGAGAGCCGTTCTTTTTTTGATACATGGCATGCTTGCGGAGTATCAATCCGGCGCGATGTGTTGCGGAGTCATCCCGCGGATGAAACCGGTTGACCGCCGGCCCAGTTTTGTGATTAGTGTCTGCAAGTCTGAAATGAATGCAAGGGATTACAGTCAGATGAATACAATGGATACCCCACGGTCTCCGGCTTCGGAAAAGAGTCTCGATATCGACCGGTTCATGGAAACGCTGACCGAACACTATCCGGAATGGAACGCGCCAGTGGTCACCCTGATGGCCGGACGGGGCCGTTCCGCCTTTGAAATCCTCGTATCCACAATCCTCTCCCTTCGCACCAAGGACGAGGTCACCTTAAAGGCCTCCGAGAGGCTGTTTGCCGAGGCGAAAACCCCGCATCAGATTCTTGGAATGGATGTCGAAAGGCTCGAGAAACTGATCTACCCGGTGGGGTTTTATCCGACCAAGGCCAGGCGGTTGCAGCAGATCAGCCGGATTCTGATCGAAAAACACCAGGGCCGCGTGCCCGACACACTGGAGGCGCTTCTGGAACTGCCCGGCGTCGGCCGAAAAACCGCCAATCTGGTGATGATTGAGGGCTGGGGGCAGCCGGCGGTCTGTGTGGACACCCATGTCCACCGGATCAGCAACCGGATCGGGTATGTGAAAACCCGTACCCCGGATCAGACCGAACAGGCCCTGCGCAGCAAACTGCCCCATCCATACTGGATCCGGTACAACGAGCTTCTCGTGGCCTTCGGTCAGACCGTCTGCCGGCCGGTATCCCCCTGGTGCAGCCGGTGTCCGGTTGCCGGCATGTGCCCGAGAGTGAATGTGAACCGGTCTCGATAACCGAATCAAGGAGAACAGATGCCTGAGCAAAAACCCGTCCGTGTGATCTCATGGAATGTCAACGGCCTTCGGTCGGTGATGCAGAAGGAGTTTTCACAAAGCCTTGAAAGCCTGAACGCAGATATTCTGGCCATTCAGGAAACCAAGCTTCAGGTGCCTCAGTTTGTCGGGCCGATGAAGGAATTCGAAGGGTATCAGGCCTTTGCCTCGCACTGCGCGGTCAAAAAAGGCTACAGCGGGGTTGCCGCATACACCCGCATGAATCCGATCGAGGTCCGGCACGGGATCGGCATTCCGCGTTATGACGACGAGGGGCGCATTCTGGAGCTTGTATTTGACGACTTCACGGTGTTTAACGTATATTTTCCCAACGGCAAAATGAGTCCGGAGCGTCTTGCGTACAAGCTCGATTTTTATAGGGATTTTTTCGATCATGTCGGCCGGCTGAAATCAGCGGGCAGAAACCTGGTCATTGTCGGCGATTTCAACACGGCCCACAATGAGATCGATCTGAAAAACCCCAAAGCCAACGAAAAGTATTCGGGATTTCTGAGAATCGAACGGGACTGGATGGATCAGATCATTGCGGACGGATTTGTGGATGTCTTCCGGCATTTTCATCCCGGCGAGGTCCGGTATTCCTGGTGGTCGTACCGGTTCAACGCCAGAGCCAAGAACATCGGGTGGCGGATCGATTACGTCTTTGTCAGCCGGAACATGATCGAAGCGAACCGGATTCGAAGCGCTTTTATCTGTGATGAAATTCCGGGTTCGGATCATTGCCCGGTAGGAGTTGAAATAGAACGGTGAACTTGTGAATAACGGCGCAAGGCTCGACTCGGGAAGATGAACTTCGTCGAAGACAATTTGCCGGCCTTTTGACCATGCTGATCAAAAAAATCATCTTATCTGTTCTGGGAATCGGCTATGTGCTGTGTCCCTATGATCTGCTTCCGGATTTTTTCATCGGCCGGGGCTGGATCGACGATCTGATCATTATCTGGCTTCTCTGGCGGTATGTGTTTTCAGCGCGGGCAAAAGGCTCGAACACCGGAAGTCAGGGTGCCGGACGCCGGGCGGGTGAATCTTTTCAGGAAAATGCGCAAGCCCGTTCCGAAGATGAGTCCCAGGACCCGTTTCAGATTCTCGGCCTTGCGCCGGGGGCCTCCGAGGATGAGATTCGGCAGGCCTACCGCCGGCTGGCCAACATGTATCACCCGGACAAGGTGCTTCATCTGGGCGATGAATTTCAAAGACTTGCCGAACACAAATTCAAGAGAATTCAACACGCCTACCAGGTTTTGATGGAAAAGCGCGGCCGATAAAGGCGCGGGTTCAGCAGGCATAGGGGATCGGATCCACAATGCCCGCCTCGGCAAAGCCTTTTTTTCGAAGCATGCAGCTGTCGCACTGCCCGCAGGCCCTGCCGTCCGGCGTCGGATCATAGCAGCTGTGCGTCAGGGAATAGTCCACGCCAAGGGATATTCCCGTTTGAATGATCTGCGCCTTGCTGAGAAACAGAAGGGGCGCCTGAATTCGAATCGACGTCTTTCCGGTGACACCCGTCTTGGTCGCCAGCCGGGCCATTGCCTCAAAGGCTCGAAGGTATTCCGGCCGGCAGTCCGGATAGCCGCTGTAATCCACGGCATTGACGCCGATAAAGATGTCCGACGCCTCGATCACCTCGGCCCAGGCCAGGGCGTGGGCGAGAAAGATCGTATTGCGGGCCGGAACATAGGTCACGGGAATTTCACCGGACATGTTCCGAATATCCCTTTGTTTGGGAACCTGAATATTGTCGGTCAGGGCCGAACCGCCGATCTTGTTCAGGTCCAGGCGGCAAACCAGATGCTTTTTGACCCGGAAGAATTGAGCCACCTTTTCAGCGGCCTTGAGTTCAAATACATGCCGCTGGCCGTAATCGAAACTCAGGCTGAAAAGCTCAAACCCCCGGCTTTGAGCGATGGCCATGACCGTGGTTGAATCCAGACCTCCGCTGGAAAGCACCACGGCTTTGGGTGGAATTTTGTTTGGGTTCATCAATCTGCGCCTGTCGGGTTTTATGAATCATCGATGCAAAAATGCCAACTCTTTACGGCTGCCGCGGCGCCGCTCAATCGCATTGAAGCGCCTTCGGCAGTATGATAATAGGATCTGCCGGATATGCAACAAAAACTTAAAAGCTGCGTGCAACGCATCTGCAGGGACGGCGGACCTTGAATCCATCTAAAAAATCCATCTGGGGCTGGGCCCTTTACGACTGGGCCAACTCGGCGTTTGCCACCACGGTGATGGCCGGCTTTTTCCCCATTTATTTCAAACAGTACTGGAATGCCGGGGTGGATGTGAACCTGAGTTCGGCCCGGCTGGGATACGGCAATGCGGTTGCCGGCATTCTGATCGCCCTGATGGCGCCCGTCCTGGGGGCCATGGCGGATCTGGGCGGATCACGGAAACGGTTTATGCTGACATTTGCTTATTTCGGCGCATTGATGACCGCGGCCCTTTTCTGGATTGGGCGAAACCAGTGGCATCTTGCCCTTCTGGCTTACGGGCTTGCCGTCGTGGGATTTGCCGGCGCCAACATCTTCTATGACGCGCTGCTTCCGGCTGTTTCCGACGAGGGATCCGTGGATTTTGTGTCCGGGCTCGGATATTCCATGGGGTATCTGGGCGGCGGCATTCTGTTTACGATCAATGTGCTGATGGTGCTGTTCCCGGAACGGTTCAACCTTCCCGATGCCGGTGCCGCCGTGGGCTTTTCCTTTTTGTCCGTCGCCCTGTGGTGGGCCGGATTCTGCCTGTTTCCCCTTGCATGGATCAGAGAGACGGGCACGATCGAAAGGGCGCCTGTACGCAACCGTTTTGCCAAGGGAGTGCGGCAGCTGCGGACCACGCTGTCCAAAATCCGCCGCCTGAAAACCGCGGGTCTCTTCCTGCTGGCCTACTGGTTTTACATTGACGGCGTGGACACCATTATCCGCATGGCGGTGGACTACGGGCTGTCTCTGGGTTTCACCCCGCAGGATCTGATTCTGTCGCTTCTGCTGGTCCAGTTCGTTGGCTTTCCGGCCGCCCTGGGTTTCGGCAGGCTCGGCCAGCGCTGGGGAGCGAAAAAATCCATATTTCTCGGCATTGCGATCTACATGGGGGTCACCGTATGGGGCAGCCTGATGACCACGCGTGCCAGTTTCTACGGACTTGCGGTGATGATCGGGCTGGTTCAGGGCGGGGTTCAGGCCCTGAGCCGTTCGTATTATTCCCGGCTGATTCCAAAAGACCAGGCAGCGGAGTTTTATGGATTTTACAACATGATGGGGAAGTTTTCCGCCATTGTCGGTCCCGCGCTCATGGCCACCATCGGACTTGCGGTGAGACGGCTGTTGATGCCCGAAAATCCGACCGTTCAGCAGCTTGCCGAGGTCGGGCGCCTGGCGTCTCGATGGTCCATTGCCTCGGTGCTGATTCTGTTTGTGATCGGGACCGGACTTCTGATGATGGTGGATGAAGGCAGGGGCCGGCGGGAGCTGGAAGATTTTACGGCAAATGCTTCTCAGACGGGCGGGGCAGTGCGCTGATCGATGATCTGTTGAATCTTATCGGCGCAGTCGGAAAATATCCAGTCCACTCCCCGGCTGATTTCCCGGAACAGCGCATTTCGGGAATTGACGAACCCGGTTCCGATCTTCTGGCCGCGGTCATGATGGTGCCGGATCGTTTTTTTGTCGATCAGGACAAAATGGCCGGTCAGTCCTCCGTAAGCTTTTTCAATGGCCAAACGGCTGAGCCTGCCGGCGTTGTGCCGTGCGATCGGAAGCAGACAGGACCGGGGCGCAAAGGTCAGGCAGTCAAAATTCTTCGGATTGAGGCTGATCAGATGAAAATCCCTTCCCGGTGTTAGCCCTGAAAACAGCTCGGCCAGAATGCTGTTCTGCCGCTTCGGGTCCTTGAGGGCATCGTTTTTGATTTCCGCCATCAGATGCAGTTTGCGGCCGTAGCGAAGAATCACCTGCTCAAGGGTCGGTATTTCCGGCAGGGATTCTTTCAGTTCGTCGAGCAAGGTTTCGGCAATAACGATATCCCTTGCATGGACTCTGTTGCAGTCCGGATCATGAATCACCACCGGCGCCATGTCCCGGGTCCACCGGATGTCCAGCTCAATGCCCCAGATTCCGAGAGATAGCGCCCGGTCAAAGGCATTCAGGGAGTTTTCCAGAACGGCGCTGTCATGCACGCCTCGGTGGGCGATCAGCTTACAGGACCTGAGTCTTTCATTCGAAGGCGCTTCCCGGGGGATGGCCTTTGCCCACAGGTTGGCCGCCTGAAAGAACAGACGTTCCATTTGAGGGGCGGCGGATCTTGTTGAGTTCATATTTTTTCTCAAACGTTTTTCAGACTCCGGTGATACATGGTGACTCCGGGCGATTGCTCCTGGCGCTGTCGATATGCCGCCGGACTTTTTTGTTCAAAACCCAGAGAGAGATACAGATCTTTGAGTTTCGGGTTGTTGGTCAGCGAAATGATCGTTTTATATCCCTGCTTTTCCATTTCCTCTATGAACGAACGGATCAGCAGTAAACCGATCTGCTGATTTCGGAATTTTGTCGAAATCGCCAGGGCGCCAAGCTCCACGGTGTCTTCATCGATCAGGATTTTTTCCGTGCAGCCCACGATGATGCCGTCGATCTTGGCGGTAAAAAAGTTCTGGCGGTGCGCTTCGACGTATTGCTTTGAACGCTGTTTCAGATATCCTTCCTTGTGGCAGATCGTCAGAATGTGCGAAACCATCTGCAGATCCTCGTCGGTTCGAACGGGCTCGAAGGTTTCCACGAAATTGTTGGCGATCAGCGTGCCCGTTCCCTCGATGGTAAACAGTTCGTGCTTGATGGCATGCTTTCCGGCAGGCAGAATATGCACGCGTTCGATTTCGTTGGACTCGATTTTCTGGCAGACCTGTTCGATGATCCGCTTGAAATTCAGGTTTCCGATCAGGTCCCCGTAGGTGAAATTGCCCTGGCGGGCCTTCTGGGTGGACAGGGAATTGATCCTGAGACCATTGGGTCCGATCAGGTATTTTCGTTCGAGAAAAATGATCTTGGAAACCCGGGCCGGGTAATTCAGCACGCATTCATAAAAATCCCGGTCGCTGGGAATGCGCACGACCCGGGTGTTGAAGAGTTTGAAGGACAAACGGCTGAAATGCTTCTGGTTGGCAAACCGGTTGGACAGGTTGTGAAGAAAAATCGTGTCAACCCCCTGCCGGTCCAAAAAGCGAATGTCTTCGATAATATGGGAAAAATGATCCCGAAGAATCCCTTCACGGCAGGCGATCAGCAAGGTTTTGCCGACAAGCGCTTTCTGATATTCCTTGATGTATAATTTGGGCATGCCGGTTCTCGCTGAAAAGGAAGGTTATGATTCGAAAAGATTGGGCCTGTTCTTGAAAAAAACGGGTCACTGCAGGCGTCAAACATCCTTGGCTTCGACGGATCGTTCGGGCCTGCCTCGACCTCAAAAAAACATGTGTTTATCGACAATTCCCTGACGGGCGCAGTCCGCACGGGGCAAAAGCACCGATCAAAGCGGATGCCTGAAGCCCTGATTCTTATAGTGCCTCGTTTTGCCCCTGTCAACCCGTCTGCCGAACATGCGGTTAGAAACTATTCAAATGTTACCGTGACTACTTGAAATTGCAAGATCATTCTTCGAAACAACATGCGCAACAAAGCGGTATTTTTTATGGACGCATTTCACGCTATTTATTGAATTCCATTCTCGAAAGCAGCGGTACAAATATCGAGCATGACCGTGCTGAACGATTTCACAAAATCGGCTTGCATATTTTCGCCGGTCATGTTTTATTGCGCAACTTCAGAAGAGTGTCGTTAGGTATTCATGCAGGTTGTCTCCTCGGGTTCAAGGGGTTCCTGCCATACATGTGTTGCTCGAATGAAGAGAATAATTTCAACCTGGTCGCTGATGCGGCAATTCGGCGATTTTGAGGTCCTCAAACGCTACGAAACGATCTGTTGCCGGGATTATGATATCTATTCATAGAACATATCGAATTTTATACCCTTTGCTGCTTTTCGCCGTTATTATAACAACGCTGTGTCCGACGGCAGGCGTATCCGCCGGCGGCAAGAAAAACGTCCTCATCCTCAATTCCTATCACCAGGGCTACAAGTGGACCGATGAAGAAACCCGGGGCATTCTTGCCGCGCTGGCGCCGATCGAAGATGATCTCACCATTTACATCGAATATATGGGCACCAAGTGGGTGAGCGACGAGCCTTATTTCGAGCAGCTTTACCGCACGATGAAACATAAATTCCGGAATGCCCGGTTTGATGTGATCATCCTTTCGGACAATGACGCCCTCGACTTCATGATCAAATACAGAGACGATCTTTTCGGAAAAGTGCCGACCGTTTTTTGCGGAATCAATTACTTTACGGAGAGCGATCTTAAGGGACAGACGCTCTATACCGGAGTCAATGAGACGATCGACGTTCAAGGAACCATCGAAGTCGCTCTGAAGCTTCATCCATCCACCCGAAACATTTTTGTCATCAACGACGCCACCATTACGGGCAAAAGAATTTATAACGATTTTATCAAGCTGGCGCCATCGTTTCAGGAGAAGGTCCGGTTTGAGTTTCTCCAGGACATCGAGATGGAGGAACTTCTGAAAAAGGTCGAAAACCTCCCTTCGGACAGCCTGATTTTATATACGCTTTTTTTTCGGGACAAAGCGGGGAAATTTTATGAATATGACGAGAGCATTTCCCTGATCGAACAGCGCGCGAAGGTTCCCATCTACGGGACATGGGATTTCAGCCTCGGGTATGGAATCGTCGGCGGGTTGCTGACCAGCGGATACGACCAAGGCAGGGCTGCGGGAAAGATGGCCCTGCGAATTTTGCGGGGAGAAAGAATTGAAAGCATTCCCGTGATCATGAAGACTCAAACGCGTTACATGTTTGATTACCGGCAGGTTGAGCGTTTCGGCATCAACCTTTCCGCGATTCCAAAGGAAAGTGTTTTCATCAACGATCCCGCGTCATTTTATGAGATCCACAAAGGGGTTCTCCGCGGGATTCTGGCCGGCATGGCCGGACTGATTCTGGTTGTCATCGTTCTGATTTTCAACATACGACGGCGTAAAATTGCGGAAAATGAGTTGAGAAAAGCCCGCGATGAACTGGAAGCCGGGGTTCAGCAGCGAACGGCCGAGTTGTTAACGGCCAACAGGTTCCTTCAGCAGGAAATCGAAGAGCATGAACAGGCGCAGGTGGCCTTATTGGAAAGCGAACGGAAGTTGTTCAGCATTGTTCAGGGGTCTTTCATCCCTTCGTTTGTCATCGATAGGGAACACAGGATCTTATACTGGAACAGGGCGATCGAGGAGCTTACGGGACTCAGGTCTGAAGATATGGTCGGCACCAGCCAGCACTGGCGGGCTTTCTATAGCGAGCAGAGGCCCTGCATGGCGGACCTGCTTGTCGATCACACCTTTGAGGCGATTCCCCGGTGGTATGCGGGCAAGGCCAGCCAATCCAGTCTGATTGAGGATGCGTACGATGCGACGGATTTTTTTCCGGAACTCGGCGACAGGGGAAAATGGCTGCGCTTTACCGCCTCTATTATCAAAAATTCTGAAGGGAATATTATCGGCGCGACAGAAACCCTTGAAGATATCACGGAAAGGAAAAGCGCTGAAGATCAGCTGAGGACCGCCCATCAGCAGTTGAAAGAATCCCAGCAGCAACTGGCGGACATCATCGATTTTCTTCCGGATCCAACATTTGTTATCAATCAGGAGAGCCGGGTAATCGCGTGGAACCAGGCCATGGAAGAGATAACGGGAATCGAGGCGTCAGACATGATGGGCAAGGACGATTATGAATATGCTCTGCCGTTTTACGGTAAAAGAAGGCCGATTCTCATCGATCTTATTTTGAATTCCGATGAAAACATCGAAGCAACATATAGCAACATAACCAGAAAAGGTTTGGTCGTTGCCGGAGACTCATTTACACCCGAAATCAAAGGCGGCAGGGTGCTTTTCGGAACGGCAAGCGCTCTGCGCGACTCAAGCGGAAAGATCGTCGGCGCTATTGAATCTATTCGGGACGTCACCGAGCGGAGGCGCGTGGAGGAGGCGCTTTCGCAAGCCGAGGAAAAATATCGGACCATTTTTGAAAATGCCATCGAAGGCATATTCCAGACAACGCCCGATGGACGATTTCTGAGCGCCAATCCTGCCTTTGCCCGTATTCTTGGATACGAGTCGCCGGATGTTTTGATGAATTCGCTGACAGATATTGCCCGACAGCTGTACGTCCATCCCGAAAATCGGTCCGAACTCCTGAACCTGGTTGGCTTGCAGAACGTTGTTCGAGAATTTGAAACACGGTTTTACAGGAAAGACGGAAGCATTGCCTGGGTAACTTTAAATATACGCTCTGTTTGTGACCGCAGCGGAAAATTAAGTTATTATGAAGGCACTGCCCAGGATATTACGGACCGCAAGGCCATAGAATCCAGGCTTCTCCAGGTCCATAAGCTGGAGGCCATCGGTACGCTGGCCGGCGGAATCGCCCACGACTTCAACAACATTCTGGCAGCAATTATCGGGTATACGGAGATAGCAAAGGGAAAACTGCGGCAGACGGAGCTGCAGTTCTACCTAGACCAGGTTCTGAAATCCGGCGACCGCGCCAGAAATCTGGTCGCACAGATTCTGACATTCAGCCGCCAGGCGGATACGGATATCAAACCACTCGATATCGGTTCTCTGGTAAAGGAAGTCTTCAAGCTGTTGCGCGCGACCCTTCCCTCCACCGTCGAGATGCGTCTGGACATTTCTTCGGAACTGTACGCCATTCTGGCGGATCCGACTCAGGTTCACCAGGTGGTGATGAACCTCTGCACGAACGCCGCCCATGCCATGCGCGAAAAAGGAGGCATGCTTGAGGTCACACTTGACAATGCCGAGATAACAACGGAAGCAGCATCATTGTATCCGGATTTAAAGCCGGGTCACTACGTCAAGCTCTCCGTGAGCGATAAGGGGTGCGGCATACCGCCCGAGATTCAGGAAAGAATATTTGATCCCTTCTTTACGACCAAGCGGAGAGGGGAAGGGACCGGTCTCGGACTTTCGGTAGTCTACGGCATTGTCAAAACGTATGGAGGCACGATTGCCGTTCAGAGCGTGCCCGGCGCGGGTTCTGTTTTTACCGTTTTTCTGCCTGCAATCGAACACGTTGCGAAACCCGAGACGTCGCCTTCTGATGACGTGCCGCGGGGCAGCGGGCGGATTTTGTTGATTGACGATGAAGATGCCTTGGTGGATATCGGCCGGGAGATTCTCGAGGAACTCGGGTACGAGGCCCTTGGAACGACGAGCAGCGGCAAAGCTCTGGAGATCTTTCGCGCTCAACCCGATCGTTTTGATCTTGTGATAACCGACATGACCATGCCAGGCATGACGGGCGCCGATCTTTCAAAGGAAATTCTCAAAATCAGGCCGGATATTCCCATTATTCTTTGCACGGGATTCAGCGAGCTCATTTCCGAAGAAGAAGCAAAGAAGCTGGGCATCAGAAAATTTCTCATGAAACCGTTTACCCTGAGAAGCATCGCCGGAGCGGTAAGAGACCTGCTCAATGAAAGAAAGGAATAAAACCGGCAATCCGGACACTTCCGTTTCAGACGCGGTTTTAACGTTTGCTATTTTTTGATATTCAGCAGGGTCTGCATCATTTCCTGTTCGGTTTTGACAACGCTGATCGCCGCTTTATATCCCGTTTCAACCGCGATTTTATCCGTTATTTCCTTGGACACATCGACGATGTCTTCTTTTTCCATGGCCCGGGTTTCGGCTCGGACGCCGCCGGCCGAATCCTGGCGGAATACGGTTTCAAGCGGCCGGTAACCCTCGGTAAGAACGTTGGCCGTATTCTGAGCGATCTTGTTCAGGCGTTCCTGATAGGCGTTCAGGGTCTGAACCATTCCGGAAATCAGTGAAATGGACATTGAACGTTCCTTTCGACCGGTTTTGCATATATCAAAACTGTTTTTTTTATCGGATGAACCGAACAAAGACTTTAGCAGGGTGTTGAAAAACAAGAATCAGGCCGTCAGGCAAGGCGCGCGGCGATGCGACAAGCGCAGCATATTCAAGCATATGTGAGCATTGGCGAGAGCCGCGCAACGCTGAATGGCGGCCTCAGGTGCAGTTTTTCAACAGCCTGTTAGCGGTATAAACGGGGCATGCTGATGGATATCCCCGATCAAGACGCTGGCGGGGGGTGAAGATGAAATATCCTGGCGATTTGCTCCTTTGTGCGAGACATACACCATTTTCCGAAAATATTTTTGATGATCAGCTTTTTGTGCTAAAAATTATTTTCTCGTTTCACGAATGTTCGGACCGCAACACTCGAATTGATGTTCTCATTGAATCAAGGCTTTCGTAATTTGAAACGGATTCAGAAACGTCCTGTATTTAGAGGAGGAAACGCGCATGATTCGTAAAATCGCATGTCTGGCCGCAATAGGCCTGATTCTTTCAGGCCTGAACGCCATGGCGGGAAATTCGGAAAAAGAAGCGGCAGCCGTTTTTGCAGCCGAGAGCTGGCTTGCCATGGTTGACAGTGGAGAATATGCCGAAAGCTGGAACAAGGGCTCTGAATTATTCAAAAATGCGGTGAAGCTCGAGCAGTGGGAGCAGTCCATGCAAGCTGTGCGGGCGCCTTTGGGTCAGCTCCTATCGAGAAGGGTAAGTACGAGAACCTACATGACCTCCTTGCCAGGCGCCCCAGACGGCGAATATGTCGTCATCCAGTTCGAAACCGCGTTTGAAAACAAAAAAGCGGCGGTAGAAACGGTCACTCCCATGATGGACAAGGATGGTATCTGGCGAGTATCAGGGTACTACATCAAATAAAATTCCAGACCTCATGCTTCCGGCTTGGACACGCCGAGAAAGGTATCATCCGCGGGATCGTTTCCAAAAATCAGCACAGAAAAGATACCAGAACTGCGTACGGATGCTTTTTGAAATAAGACCGTGAACAAGTCCGTTGCGGTTTGCCTCTGGCCTGTGTTATGCATCGACATCGTGTCAAAATTTCAGCGATTTCATGCGCATCAAACCGCTTGCACAACGAAAGGCGATTCGAGATGAAAAAATACTACGTGCCCACTTTTGGAGAATTTTATTTGAATTCCCTGCGGCATCTGGTCGTCAAAGTCGAAACACTGGAAGGGATGGAGATTGATCCCGAAGACATGGAACTCAACCAGGAGGCGTTCCTGTATTTCAAGAGCGGCACCGGCCTGACCAAAACGCATGTCACGCGGATTCTCTAGCGATTAAATGATTAATTACAATATATCGGTAAGTTGTATTGATATTATTCATGCAATGCTTTCGGAACAGAATGCCTGAATCCAAGGAGACTGTATGCTAGGCGCCATTGCCGGTGATGTGATCGGGTCCGTATATGAGCATCAGCCCCTTAAATCCAAGGAATTCCCTCTTTTTTCCCCGAATTCGCGTTTTACCGACGACACGGTATTGACCTTGGCCACGGCCTTTGCCATTCTCAGCGGTACGGATTACGGGCAGGCCTATAAGCGTTTTGCCAGAATGTATCCCTGGGCGGGATATGGCGGTACTTTTTTTCAATGGATGCAATCCGAGAATTCAGAACCCTACAACAGCTGGGGAAACGGCTCGGCCATGCGGGTCAGTCCCGTGGGATTCGCCTTTGACTCGATCGAGGCGGTACTGGATCAGGCGCGAAAAAGCGCGGAGGTTACCCACAATCACCCGGAAGGAATCAAGGGCGCTCAGGCGACGGCCCTGGCCGTTTTCCTGGCTCGAAAAGGAAACAACAAAAAAATTATCCACTTGGAGATCACACAGAGATTCGGCTATGATCTGAATCGAAGCCTTGACCGGATCCGGCCGAATTACAGCTTTGACGTTTCCTGCCAGGGAACGGTTCCGGAAGCTCTGATATGCTTTTTTGAATCCGCGGATTACGAGGACGCCGTTCGAAACGCCGTTGCCCTGGGCGGCGACAGCGACACCCTGGCCTGCATTGCCGGCGGCGTGGCGCAGGCGTTTTATCGTGAAATTCCGCCATCCATCGAATTTGGAACCAAGTCGCGTCTGCCGGACAAGTTTCTCGATGTTCTGGCCCAATTCGAGTCCCGGTTTATGAAATCCTGACCTGACGGCCAGAAGCCGGAGCCCTTCAGCTGTTTCGAAAGGCCGCGGCTTTTTGTTTTCAAGGCTTTGCGATTTCGTTTTCAGGCGCTTTGCGCGTACTGAGGCTTGAACGCCCGGTACAGGGCGGCATCCATGACTGCCTCGTAGCCGGTCAGGGCAGCTGCCATCTTGCGGTCGGCGTCCAGGAATACGAAGTCTCCCTTGAGTTTGTGCTCGGAAGTTTCCCGAATCTGAAGCACGACGGTCAGCTCGCCTGAGGGAAAACGCCGGCAGTACTGGCGATACGATGCCACATACGAGGGTAGAGACACGTTGCCCATCTGTTCGTAGCACCAGAGAGAGGCCATCTGGAATGCCGAATCCAGAGCCAGCGGATCACCGATCCAGGCGCTTCGCAGGGGGGCGGTCATCCAGGATGAGGGCGGAGGCGCAGATGAGACAAGGGCCACCATCTGCGTAGGGGTCAGGCTCAGAATCCGGCGGATGCCCTGCAGAGGTTCTCCGTGAAAGAGGACCTTGTCGTAGACCTCTTTCATCGGCCGCGTGTATGAATCGGCATTGTTCAGGCGAAGGGCGTCGAACCGGGGCGAAGCGGGCGTCCGGTCGGACAGCAGAGCCCTGGCCCGGTAATGCACCATGTCTTTTTCTTCCGGAATTCCGTTTCGAATTTCGACATCCACTTCGAAAAAAGCCCCGTTCTTCCGGGATTTTCCGGCCATCAGTCGAATCAGCTTTCGATCGGAGGGATTCAGCTGAATGCCCTTGAGCAGCCGAATGTCGTCCATGCCGCAGAGCACCAGGCCCGGATTGGCATGAAGCGCGCCGTGGCCCAGCCATTCCGCGATCAGGGCAAAGGGCACGACGGACTTTCCATCCAGTTTGTGGGCTTCCAGAATCGGAAATTCAGAAAGATCCACCTCGCGCTTGACCGCAAGAAACAGGTTTTCCGTCTGAACGGGAGATTCCTGGGGAACCGGTGTGGGAACATCGGGCATCAGACCGGCGCCGATGACCACTTCCGCCGGTCCCTGTCCGGACATTTCCCGAATCAGGGATTGGGAACCGTTTTGAATCGGTATCAGCGGAATGTTGTTTCTGGAAAACTCGCGCTTGAGGCCCGGCCCTACCATGCCGCCGTCCCACGGCCCCCAGTTGATGGAAACGACCCGACAATTCGAGCGTTCGGCCGCCAGATTCTGGGCCGTCTTGTTGAGCACCTCGTTGGCCATGGCATAATCAGCCTGACCCTTGTTGCCGCTTCGGGCTGCAACCGATGAGAACAGGACGATGTATTTGAGCGGATCTTTGGAAAGGGCCTCCATCAGCGCGCGAAATCCCTTCACCTTGGTGTCGTATACATGGTCGAATTGTGCCGGCGTCTTGTCGACGATTCTGCGGTCTTCGAGCACGCCGGCGCCGTGAATCAGCGCCCGCACAGGTCCAAAATCCGACCGGATTTGATCGAGAACCGACCGGACGGCCTCGGGTTTTCTCACATCCGCGCAGACATACCGGACCTGTGACCCTGAAGATTGAATCGCCTCAAGCGTGCGGATGATTTCCCGGTTGGCGGCATACCGCCGAAAGGCCGATTCCAGCATGGCCGGGGAAGGTTTTCGGCCGGAAAATTCGTTATCGAGGATGGCTTTTTTCATGGCGCCCGCCTCTGTGAGGTCCTTCAGCCATGCCGGTTCCTCAAAGGGGCTTTCGGATCGGCCCAGCAGCGCCAGCCTGCACTGCGAACATCGGGCCATGGCCTTGGCGGCCTCGGCCGTTACGCCCCGGGCGCCGCCGGTGACGACCACCAGGTCCTGCTCGTTCAGATCCAGTGATCCTGCGGGATATTCCGCGGTCCTCACAACCAGGGTTTGCCGGGTGCTCTGCGTGAGCCCGATTTCCACTGGTCCTGGAGAAAAGAGTTCGCTGATCAGGCGCCTGGCCAGGCTGGAAATATCCGTAAACTGAGGATCGATATCCACGGCCCGGCACAGTATCGGGGCCCATTCAATTGCCGCGGTTTTCACCAGTCCGGCCAGACCGCCTTGGACCGGGTTGAAGCCTCCCTTGCCGTGGAATCCAAAGGCCCCGTCCATGGCGGTAATTGCGGCAAAAACAGCGCCGCCGCCCTGAGCCGATGCCGTGAGTTCAGGCCCCAGGCGCCTGGCGGCTAAAAATGCCTTTTTCAGAAAAGCGTCGTTGCAGTCCGGATCGGCTACTATGATCAGACCGGATGCCGGAATGTCTGAGGTTTTTGAAACACTGTCCAGAGACGCGAGTCTGGAATCGACGCCGGCCGAGGTCAGCAGGGAAGACAGGGCCTTTCCCAGTCCGCGGCGGTCCCTGGACACATACACGCATTTTCCGGGACAGAGCCTGTTGGCAATATTCGGCAGAGACGGGCTGTTATCATACGCCTGGCCGTGAATTTCAACGATACTGCGCGCAATGGGCTGAAGTGGCGGGCCTTCATCCGCAACGCCGTGGTTATCCGAAGCTGTTTGGGTTGCCGTGCTGGGCCGGATTCGGGTGATTTCCGTCAGGTGTTCGGCGACCTGGGCAAGGGTTCGAATGCGGGCCATGTTTTCCGGGGCCACGGGCGGGAGCCCGGGAATGGCCTCTTCCAGAGCGGAGAAGATTTCCACACGTTTGATGGAGTCGATGCCCAGATCCGCCTCCATATCCATTTCGGGGTCGAGCATTTCTACGGGATATCCGGTCAAACGGCTGACTACTCCGGTCAGCGTTGCGTCGATTTTCAAATCCGGAATATTTGGCGCCGCGTCGGTTTTTCCCGGGTTTACTGGTGAAATATCCGCTGTTTTTCCCATTTGCACCGGATCAGATTCCGGGGAAATCTGCGGGGAGGCTGATGGTTTTGAAACCGCCGAATCCGGAGTTTGAATGGCGTGTTTTTGAATCAGCTGGTCCGCTGAAGCGCTTTGCGCTTCCATGACGATTCCCGCCATTTTGCGCGTGCTTTCCATGATCTCCTGAAGGGTCCGGCCGGCCTGGGCCTGGGTTTCCAGGAATTTTTCGTGAACCCGCGTGGTTTGCCGCTGCAGTTCCTGAAGGGACTTCAAACCCTCCTGAACCGCTTTCAGAGCCTGATAAGAGAGGGATTCAGGCTGCTGCGTTCGGGTATCGAGTTTTTTTTCAGGTGATTGCGTCATATCAGAAAATCCTGAATTCACCGGTTGTTCGAATTGCGGCGTTTGCGCAGCGGGTTTCGATGTCGTTTGCCGCGTTTTAAGACCATGAACCGGTTCGGTCTGCACCAGTGGGCCGGCCGGCTGAGGCGGTGCGGGTTTCTCTGAAATCGGCTTGGGCTGAAAATTGGCGCCGCACACCGGAATGCGCATGCGTTGCGGCCGGTTTTCCACTGGAACGTCTTCCCATCGGGTCAGATCCGCCGAATATCCCATCGCAGCCAGATGGCTTAGGATTCTTGCCAGATCGACGATGCCCGATCGCTGCCCTAACGAGCCGTCCACGGCGATCGCGACGGCGTTCCGGTCCTTGAGAATCGATCGAGTCAGACCGGTCAGAACCGCCTTGGGCCCAACCTCGACAAAGGTTCTCACGCCAAAGGCGAACAGGTTTTCGATGTTGCCGAGAAAGTCGACGGGATTCAGAATCTGGTCGGCCAGAAGTTTCCGGGCGGCCTGACTGTCTTCCGGGTATTGCCGGCCGGAAACATTGGAATAGACCGGAATTATTGCTTTTGCAAATTCGATTTGTTTCAGCGCGTCGGCAAAAGGCTTTTGAGCCTCCTGCATCAGTGGGCTGTGAAAAGCGGCGGAAACCGGGAGTCGCGCGGCTTCGAGGCCGTTTTTCCGGAAAATTTCCTCCGCGTTCGTCAGCGCCTCGATGCTGCCTGAAAGGACCCCCTGGTCCGGACTGTTGCGGTTGGCCAGGATCACGTTCAGTGAAAAATCCCGAATGATCCTTTCGATCTCTTTCAGGGGGGCCTTAACTGCCGCCATGGCGCCTTCGGCATGCTTGGCGCCGGCCTCGGCCATCAGGCGGCCGCGAAGAATGGAAAGATTCAGCAACGCATCCGCATCGATGCGTCCGGCCGCATGAAGGGCGCAGAGTTCTCCGTAGCTGTGACCGCACACGGCGTCCGGCCGAATGCCGAAGTATTCCAGAATATCGAACATGGCCATGCTGACGGCGCCGATGGCGGGCTGGGCCGCGTCGGTACGGCGAAGAGCCTTTTCCTGCTCTATTTTCGATTCATTGGAGTACGCCGGAATCGGATAGATCCGGTCCGTCAGAGAGCCGAATTTTGCATCCGCCGCCTCCAGGCGTTTCATGGCCTGTGGAAAAATGCATGTCAGGTCCCGCCCCATGGCAAGGTACTGGCTTCCCTGGCCGGGGAAAGCAAAGCCGATTTTCCCGGGCGTTTTCCCGCTGCCGTAATAAATATCGGAGATGCCAAACGGGTTCAAACCATGAGAAGTAATGGCGTCCAGGGCTTTAGCAATCCGCCGGGACAGGTCCGCCGGATCCTGAATGACCATGAGCAGACGGCAGGGGGCCTGCGCGGAAAACGACTGGCGGGTTTCATGCGCCATTCTGGAAAAAGCGTCTTCAGGATTTTTGAAAAGCCGGGATTCAAATTCCTGAAGCTTTGTACAAAGCGATTCCGGACTCTGTGCGCCAAAGGCAAGAATCTGAACGGATCCGTCCCAGGAAATATGGGTTTTATCGGCGCGGTATTCTTCGAGAACCGCGTGAAAATTGCTTCCGCCGAATCCGAAGGCGCTGACCGCGGCGCGTCTCGGGTGATCCGGAGCGCCGAACCAGGGGCGTGTTGCCGTGTTCAGATACAGAGGACTGTTCTCGATATTCAGGTTGGGGTCCGGTTCATCGGCTTTCAGGGTCGGAGGAAGGGTTTTGTGGTGCAGGGAAAGCACCGCCTTGATCAGGCCGGCAGAGCCTGCGGCCGCCTTGGTGTGGCCGATCATGGATTTGACCGATCCCAGCGCGCTGCGCCGGCCTTCTGGCATTTCAGGGCCGTAAACCTTGCACAGCGCGTTGAATTCCACCTGGTCTCCCACCCGGGTGCCGGTTCCGTGGGCTTCAATCAGACCCACAGTGGCCGGAGATACGCGGGCTGCATCGTAGGCGGCCCTGAGGGCCTTGATCTGGCCGTCCATTCGGGGGGCGTATATGCTCTGGAATTTTCCGTCGCTGGAGGATCCCACGCCGCGAATGACCGCATAGATCCGGTCGCCGTCTTTTTCCGCATCGTCCAGCCGTTTGAGTACGATCAGGCCGACGCCTTCGCCGAGAACGGTTCCGTCGGCATGTTTCGAAAACGGTCTGGCGTCTCCCGAGCGGGACAAAACGGAAGATTTGGAAAAGCACATGTGCATGAATATGTCGTTGAGCGTGTCCACGCCGCCGGTCACCGCCATATCGCTTTTCCCGGTGTAAAGTTCCATCAGTGCCAGATGCAGGGCGCCCATGGAGCTGGCGCAGGCCGCGTCCACCACGCAGTTGGTTCCTCCGATATTCAGACGGTTGCAGATTCGGCCGGCCACCACGTTGCCCAGCAGTCCTGGAAAGGAGTTCTCCTGCCAGGGCACATAGGCGCCGGAGATGTCTTCGATGATCTGTGAAATGGTCTGCGCCGGAATTCCCGCATTTTTCAGGGCTTTTTCCCACTTCGGGTATCCCAGGCGGGAACTTAGTGGAATCACGAGTTCCTGGGTGCCGGTGACTCCGAGAATCACGCTGGTCCGGTCCCGGTCAAAATCTCCGGCATCATCGTATCCGGCATCCCGCAGAGCGGCCCTGGCCGCCGCCAGCCCCAGCAGCTGCGAGGTGTCCGTTGCCTCGAGAACGGCCGGCGGAATGCCGAATTCGGCCGGATCGAACATCACGGGGGAAAGAAACCCGCCGCGTTTGCAGCAGACCCGATCGGTTTTGCCCGGATCCGAGTCGTAATAATCGGCGGCCGACCAGTGGGTATTTTCCGGAATGTCGGTTACGGCATCAATGCCCTGAAACAGTAAGCGCCAGTAAGCCTTAAGGCCCGCTGCTTCGGGAAAGAAACAGCCCATGCCGATAATGGCAATCGGCGGGTTTTTACGGGTTTGTTTGGTCATCGGTTATCCTCTGATTCGCCAGCAGCGTATTGATATCGGAAAGGGTCATGGGTGAAAATCGTCCTGCTGATTCGGGCAGAGCGACGCCCTGGCTTCGAATCCAGCCGGCGCGGGCCGCAACGCAGGCCCCGACCAGAAGATTCATGGCAACGGTCGTCACATCCCGATGGTCGGGATTTTCCAGAAAAGAGCCCTTGACCCACTGGTTGAAAGCGCCCAGGGAGGGTCCGCACCAGATCTGGTAATCCATCTTGCGCGATGGGTCGCCCTGAATCGCCCACATGGACGACTGGCCCAGATAGGAACGGAACACCAGCGCCATCTTGTGCTTTGAATCTTTTTCCCCCAGGGCGATCTGTCTGGGATCCCGGCGGGCGAAAAACGCCCGGGTCTGCTCCCATTCTTCCTGAAAACTTTTACGGAAGAAATCGCGCTCAAGGATCTGCCGCTGTTTTTCCGGAATATCCTCGTAACGCTCGTACCGGGTGAAGAGTTCGTACAGTTTGGCGGCTCTCAGGGCAAAAAGGGTTCCGCGTTTGAGTACCTGAACCTTGACGCCCATTTCAAACATGTCCGCCGAAGGGGCCATGATCACATCGGCCTGGCGGGTTTCGGCCAGCATTCGGCGGACGATCTCGGAGGTTCCCGCCTCGATGCAGGCCTGGTTGACGGATCCGGTCACCACGTATGCGGCGCCCATGGCAAATGCGGCGGCCGTTGCGGCGGGCGTTGAAACTCCGCCTGCAAGGCCGATCCAGATGGGTTGCGCATATCCATGACGCCGGACCACCTCGTCTCTAAGGGCTGTCATGGTCGGAAACAGGGATATGGCCGGCCGGTTGTCGGTATGTCCGCCGGAATCCGCCTCAGCGGTCAGCGCGTTCGCCATGGGAACCGATGCGGACAGATCGGCCTGTTCCCGGGTAATCAACCCCTGTTCGACCAGGCGGTCGATATGCTTTTTGGGCGGCGGAGAGAAGAACTTTTCCGCCACCTCCACGCGGGAGACCTTTGCAAAGACATGGTGGTCGCACACCGCGCTTCCGGTCTGCGCGTCGCGCCGAATGCCCTTGACCCGGTAATACACCAGGGGAAGACTGAGATCCAGATAGGCGGAGGCGCTGATGTGTCGAATCCGTTTTTTCAGAAACAGATCGACCACGGCGGATTCATGCGCCGGATCACCGGGGCTGTGAATGAGGTTGATTCCGAAAGGCAGGTTTTTCAAATCCCTTTGAAGATCGTCAACGGCCTGTTCGATTTTATCCAGCCCCAGACCGGCTGCGCCGAAAAATCCCATCATTCCGGCATGGGCCATGGCTTTGACCATGGCAACGGAAGTGATCCCGTTGGCCATGGCGCCGGCAATGTACGGATAGCGAAGGCCGTATGTATGGCGGAAGTCGGCGTTTCCGAGATTTTCGGGAAGAAAAGCGGGCGCATAGGCCAGAAGGGGGTATTCGAAATTTTCCCTTGCCGTGCCTTCCAGCCGAATGCCGCCGCTTTGGCCCAGACGAACGCTGTGGCCGTCCCGAATCAGGCAAAAAGGGGAACTCAGCTGCAACAGGGCCTGATGAATCTCCTCCTGTCCTGAAGCGGGCAGAATTTTACCGGGTTTCCACCAGACTGATTTCAAAGGGTTTGCCGCTTTGTTCAATTCGATCTCTTTTCGATGAATTTAAGTCAAACCAAGGATTCCCGGGCCAAAAAACCGGCATGGGTGCGATGGCTTTCCGAAAATGTTAAACTTACTCGATCCGTCTGGAAGTGTCAAGAACCCTGGGCGAATTTGAGGTTCAAGAAGGCCGGAAAACCTTGCCGATCAGCCTCTGGGATGAAATTTTCGATGCGTCTGCTTTAACTGATCATTTGCTACATGAGTGTAGATCTGGGTCGTTGAAATGTCCACATGCCCGAGCATGATCTGAACGGCTCTCAGATCCGCACCTCCTTCCAGCAGATGGGTGGCAAAAGAGTGCCGGAAGGAATGCGGGGTCAGCTGTTTTTCAATGCCGGTCTGCCGGCCGTAGCGTTTCAGCAGTTTCCAGAATCCCTGGCGGGTCAGCGGTTTTCCCTGGCGGCCGATAAACAGATAAATACTGGCCCCCCTACGAATCAGCCGGCTGCGGGCGTTCTGAAGATAGATCAGAATCTTTTCCCTGGCGTACTGTCCAATGGGAACCAGCCGCTGCTTGGCGCCTTTTCCCGTGACGCGGACAAAACCCGCTTCCAGATTCACATCCGAAACCCGCATTCCGATCAGTTCGGAAACCCGTAGTCCGGCGGCATACAACAGCTCCAGCATGGCGGCGTCTCGAATCCCCTGAGGGCTCGACGGGTCGGGACTCTGAAGCAGCGCATGGATTTCCTCAACGGACAGGACATCGGGAAGCTTGAACCCGATCTTGGGTAGATCCACCATTCGGGCCGGATCCTCGGACAGGATCTTTTCCTGAAAGCAGAACCGGTAAAATCCCCGCAGCGCCACCAGATGGCGGGCCCTGGATCTTGCGGCCAGTCCCTCGCTGCGCAGTTCGATCAGATGCCTGAGAATCATCGAGGCATCCGTTTCTGCAATCACATTCACTGCGTTTCGATGCAGAAAATCCAGATAACGGGTCAGATCCCGGCTGTAAGCCTCGATGGTCTGAGAAGCCAGCCCCTTTTCAACGCGCAGATAGTTCAGATACTGATCGACCAGGGCGTCCGGTGCAAAAGGCGGCAATGCATTCTGGCTCATCAGGGTTCCTCATTCAAGACATTTCATGTCGGTGTCGAGCGAATTGAGAACCTCCGGGCCGTCTTCACGGATCCAGACCATGTTTTCGATTCGAATACCTCCCCATTGGGGCAGATAGACGCCCGGTTCGACGGTGGCGACCATGCCCGGAACCAGCGTCTGATCGCTGGAGGGGCCCAGACGGGGATGTTCGTGAACGCGCAGCCCGACCCCGTGTCCAAGACTGTGACCGAAGTATTCTCCGTACCCCATTCGGGCAATATGATTCCGGGCGATCTGATCGACCTCGCGGGCGTCGATGCCGGGCCGGATCGATTCGATGGCCTTTTGCTGAGCCTCCCGAACAATGGGGTACAGGGTTTTAAAGTTTTTGTCCGGTGTTCCCCGAATCAGGGTTCTGGAAATATCCGAGCAATAGCCGTCCAGACGGGCGCCCCAGTCCAGAAGTATCGGTTCGCCGGCTTTTATGCGGCGATTGCCCGCAATTGCGTGGGGCAGGGCGCTGTTGGGACCCGCCGCCGCAATGACGGGAAATGAAAGTTCGTCCGCACCGGCTTCCCGCATGGCTTTTTCCAGGGACCAGGCGAGCTGCTTTTCGGTCATTTCGGGCTTGATTCCGGGCAGGATGTTCGAGAAGGCGGTTTCGGCCAGGTTCAGCGCCTTTCGAATCGCCTGAATTTCCGCTTCATCCTTGATAGATCGGAGTTCTTCCACCCACCCCTGGGTTGAGGTCATCTGAACCGAAATCCCGTCTTCCTTCAGACGTCCGGTGATCTTTTCGTGCTGGGCCACGGACATGCGTGCACTCTCGAATCCGACCTTTCTTGTTTTCAGGTCGGCAAAGATTTCGGATATCGAATCCGCAAGGCTTTTTCTGTAGCAGAACACCTCGAAGCCGGGGGCTTCGGCCCTGGCCTGAAGTTCAAAGCGGGAATCCGTGGCCAGAACGCACCGGTCCGCGGTGATGAACAGTACGCCCGCGGATTCGTCGAACTGGCCGTCTTCGCCCTGAAAGCCGCTCAGATAATGCCGGTTTTCCTCGGCCAGCACCCAGAAGGTGTCGAGATCGGATTTGCCGAGACGTTCTCTGATCTTTTGAATTCTTTCCGTTGTGCAATGCGACAAAACAGACTCCTGATCGTATTTTTGAATACCCGGGCCGCAACTGGAAAATCAGGTCCGGGCGGTTGAAAGCCATGGGTTCATTGGGATTCTGATGAATCCAACTGAAAGCGGATGCCCTGGGAAAGCGGAAGCGATCCGGATGCGTTGACGACGCAGGTCTGGCGGCGCATATAAGCCTTCCATGCGTCGGAACCCGCTTCCCGGCCGCCGCCGGTATGTTTTTCCCCTCCGAAAGCACCTCCGATCTCGGCGCCGGATGTGCCCGCATTGACATTGGCGATGCCGCAGTCGCTTCCGGCACAGCCGAGAAAGGTCTCGGCTTCCAGCAGATCATTGGTAAAAATGGCCGATGAAAGTCCCTGGGGAACCGCGTTCTGAATGGAGATGGCCTGATCCAGGGTCGAATAGGGCATCAGATACAGGATCGGTGCAAAGGTCTCCTCGGCGACAACAGACATGTCGGGATTCGCTTCGCAGATGCAGGGAACGACATAGGTTCCGGCGTCAAAAATACCTCCGGAAAGTTTTTTTCCCCCGCAAAGAATCCGGCCCCCCTGGGCCTGGATCTTTTGCAGGGTCTTCTGCATTCGTTCGACGGCGGCCGAGTCGATCAAAGGCCCCATCAGGGTTTCCGGTTTGCGGGGATCACCGATGCAAATCTGCCGGTAGGCGTGAATCAGCGCCCGGGAAAGAGCGTCAAAGATGCTTTCATGAACAATTGCCCGCCGGGTGGTGGTGCAGCGCTGTCCGGCGGTTCCCACGGCGCCGAACACAATGGCGCGTACGGCCAGATTCAGATCCGCGTTGGCCGTTACGATGACGGCATTGTTGCCGCCCAGCTCCAGAATGGTTTTCCCCAGACGCCGCGATACGGTTCGAGCCGCCTCCCGACCCATGGCGACGCTTCCGGTCGCCGATACCAGAGGAATTCCTGTATCCTGAAGCAGTTTTTTCCCCACCTCATCGCGGTTGCCGGAAACCAGATTGACGATGCCGTCAGGAAGACCGTTTTCACTCAGCACGCGCCAGACGATGGCGGTAATGGCTGCTGCGGTGACAAGCGCCTTGGAGGAAGGCTTCCAGATTACCGTGTTTCCGGTGATCAGGGCGATCAGGGAATTCCAGGACCAGACGGCCGCGGGGAAATTGAATGCGGTGATCACGCCGACGGGTCCCAGCGGGTGCCACTGCTCGAACATGCGGTGGCCGGGCCTTTCGCTGTGCATGGTCAGGCCGTATAGCATCCGTGATTGACCGACGGCAAAATCCGCCATGTCGATCATTTCCTGAACCTCGCCTTCGGCTTCGTCACGGATTTTACCCACCTCAAGGGTGATCAGTGCGCCTAGATCCGCCTTGGCGCTGCGCAGGGCCATTCCGATTTTCCGCACGATCTCGCCGCGACGGGGGGCTGGAACCGCCCGCCATTTCAAAAAAGCCTCAGCAGCGGTTCGAGAGATCCGGTCGTATTCGCTTGCGTCGGCGCATCGGACCTTTGCAAACGGTTTGCCGTCGATCGGCGAAACCGCCGAAACCGTGGCGCCCTGTCCGGATAGCCAGGTTCCGGAACCGACGCCGGAGAGCGTTCGGGTCAAACCCAGACGGTTCAGAATCGTGTTCATGACTTTGCCTTTGCGGGCCGAAGATCTGATCTCATTCGGCCGTCTCCCGGATTGCCTCATCGAGAATCGTTATGCCAAGATCGATTTCACGGGAGGATATGGTCAGGGCCGGGCAGAAACGGATGCTGTTGGCCCCGCATCCCAGAAGCAGCAAGCCTTTTTCAAAGGCTTTTCGAATAATATCGTTTCTCAGTCGGGCGGCGGGTTTCAGGCTGGTCCGGTCGGCGACCAGCTCGATGCCGACCATCAGACCCTTGCCGCGTACATCTCCGATGCATTCGTGAATTTCCTGAAGCCGGCCAAGTTCCTCAATCAGACGCTCTCCCTGTCTGACCGCGTTGGTTATCAGCTCCGTTTCAAGCAGTTCGATGGTGGCCAGGGCCGCCTGGCAGGAAATCGGATTTCCGCCGAAAGTCGAGGCATGAGAGCCGGCTTCCCAGTTCATGATATCCGCCGGAGCCGCCATGGCGCCCAGCGGCATGCCGGAGGCAATTCCCTTGGCAAGGGCAATCATGTCCGGAATCACGTCAAAATGCTCCATGGCGAACATTTTTCCGGTTCGTCCCATGCCTGACTGAACCTCGTCCGCCACATAGAGAATGCCGTAGTTTTTGGCGATCCGGTACAGTTCCCGGTGAAATTCAGGGGGTGGAACAATATAGCCGCCTTCTCCCTGAATGGGTTCCACGATGATCGCGGCCACTTCCTCCGGAGGAAGGGTGGTGCGGAAAAGAGTTTCCTCAACCCATCGGGCGCAGGCCAGATTGCACCGGGGGTAGGTGAGGTTGTAGGCGCATCGAAAGCAGTAGGCATAAGGAATGTGGGTGATGCCGGGCACCAGGGGATTGTAGTGCTTTTTCTGAATGGTTTTGCTGGCCGTCAGGGAAAGCGCTCCCATGGTCCGGCCGTGAAAGGCGCCGTAAAAAGCAATGGTCAGATCCCGGCGCGTGTGCCAGCGGGCCAGTTTGAATGCGGCCTCAACCGCTTCAGCGCCGGAGTTTCCAAAATACACCTTCTTGGGGTTGTCTCCTGGAATCAGGGAAGCCAGTTTTTCGGCCAGACGAATTTGCGGACCGTAGTAAAAATCGGTTCCTGACATGTGAATCAGCCGGTCCGCCTGGTTCTTGATCGCCTCTACCACGCGGGGATGGCAGTGGCCTGTGGCGCATACGGCGATGCCGGAGGTAAAATCCAGAAAAGAATTGCCGTCGACGTCCTGAACCCACGATCCATTGCCTTTTTCCACCACCAGGGGATACATGCGGGTGTAGGAGGGTGAAACATAACGGCTGTCCGTTTCGATGAGCCTGGCCGCCCGTGGACCTGGAAGAGGGGTTTTAATGAGGGGATGCTGTTTCATGCGCGCTCCGGTTCAAGGTTGAAATCATAAGGGCTCGCTTTGAGTCGATCCTTTCAACCCCGCGTAAATTTTTGATTATACTACTTTGGAACAGGGAACTGAGTCAACAGCGATCCTCCTTATCGCTTGACATGGCGATCGATTTTCAATAGGAAAAATCTGGATTTTGTCATGTATTCGATTCATATGGAAAACATCGATTTTCATCCATGATCAGTACGGGCACTTAGACAATGAACCAGGATGTGTTTCAGAACTTGCCTTTACCGGAACCTCAGGCCATCTGCCGAAATTCCGACAATTCAACCGATCTGAGATTGCTGTTTTGTCCCTGCCCGATTTTCTGTAAAAAAAACTCCGGCAGACAACCGGGCCTTCCGGCACAAAAATGCGCCGGTACGTTGTTTGCGCGTCATGGTGTGAACCTGCTTTTCACCATGGGCCGAACGGACGCCGCGAATCACTCGCTGCCGGAAACCTTTTCATTCGGCGGGAGAATACTCAATGCAGAATGGTTCGAATTTTCCAAACAACAATTGCAGATTCCAGAATTCAAAACAGGAAACGCCCGAGGAACCGCATTTGAAAAGCGAACCGGCCTGGAAGTCTGTTTTTGACGATCTGGATTCGGGCATTTATGTTTATGTAACGGATCCAGATACCCATGAAATGCTCTACGCCAGTCAGGCGGTCAGAAAAGCCTGCGGCGCGGATGTGCTCGGGAAAAAGTGTTTTCAGGCGTTTTACGGACTGGATATTCCCTGCTCAAATTGCGATATTTCCACTATTTTTTCCGCCACGCCGCATGCCTTGAAAATCCGCAACTTTTTCAATCCGGCACTGGGGGGATGGTTCCAGGGTTATTCCAAGGCAATGCAGTGGCCGGACGGCAGAACGGTTCGATATGAGATGGCCGTTGAAATTCATGTCCGAAACGAGGCTGATGCCGGGCTTCGGCGCCGTCTGCTTCTGGAAAAGGTTCTGTCTGATATTTCAAGCCGTTCGGTTTTGGCGGATGACATCTCCCGGTTTTTCAAAGACTGCCTGGCACTGCTGGGAACCGCTCTGGAAGCCGGTTGCGCGTATCTGTTTCGCTGTTGCGATGAGACCGACTCTATTTGCCGCATAAGTGAATGGGCCCGGGAAGGTGAGATTTTAAATACAGATCGCCTTCAGAATCTGCCCGCCGGGCCGATTTCCAAATGGATTCGGCGGCTGAAAGCCGGAGAGATTCTTGTCTTTTCGAATCTAGAGGACAGTGGAGACGAGTTTCTGAAAGCCAGTTTGGGCCTTGAAAACATCCGGTCGGTTCTGGTTGTTCCCCTTTGCGCGCTGAATACGTTTTACGGATTCATTCAGTTCGGTGCAACCCGGTTGATCGACTGGAAAATCGACGATGCGGATATTCTCAGAACGATCACAAAGGTTATCGGCAAGACGATCGAGGCCCATAAGACCCGGCGCGCTCTTCGTCAAAGCCAGGACCGGTATCGCACCCTGGTGGATGATATGCCCGCCATGGTCTGCCGCTTTCTTCCGGACGGAACGCTGACCTTTGTCAATGACCTTTATTGCGGTTATTTCAACAAAAATGCATCTGAGTTGATCGGAGCGAACTTTTTCCAGTTCATTCCCGAAAAAGACCGTCCCGGCGTGCGTAAACATTACGACGGCTTGAATCCGGATCATCCCATGGTGACTTACGAGCACCAGGTGATCGCTCCGGACGGCGGCATGCGGTGGCAGGAATGGACCGACCGGGCGATTTTCAACGACCGGATGCAGATAGTGGAATACCAGTCCATCGGGCGGGACATCACGGCCGATAAGCGGGCGGATCAGGAAAAGCAAAGCCTTCAAAGACAGCTGATGCAGGCTCAGAAGATGGAGGCCATCGGCACGCTGGCCGGCGGAATCGCCCACGATTTCAACAACGTTCTCTCTTCGATCATCGGCTATACCGAGATCGCCATGGCCAGAGCCAATCAGCCCGCGATGATCAATCCGCTGGAAAAGGTTATTCAATCCAGCGAGCGGGCCAGGGATCTGGTTCAGCAGATCCTGTCCTTCAGCCGAAAATCCGATCAGCATATGAAACCGCTTCATATTCAGGGCGTCATGCAGGAAAGCCTCAAGCTGCTTCGCGCTTCTCTGCCCGCCACGTTGACGATTCGCCAGAATATTCAGTCCGGACCCATCGTGGTCCGTGCCAACGCCACCCAGATGCATCAGGTTCTGATGAACCTGCTGACCAATGCGGCCCATGCCATCGGCGACCATTCTGGAACCATCGAGGTGGTAATCAGGCAGGTCGATATTACGGAAGCAGACACAGCGTCTTTTCCGGATCTGCCGCCCGGCCCCTATGCCCAGATCAGCGTTCGGGATACCGGATGCGGCATGACGTCGGAAATCGTGAATAAGATTTTTGATCCTTATTTTACCACCAAGGGCAGAGGGACCGGATTGGGGCTCGCCGTGGTGCATGCCATCGTCAAGTCTCACCGCGGAATGATCCGGGTGGAAAGCGCTCCGGGCAAAGGGAGCGCTTTTTACGTGTTCCTGCCGTGCTCAAACGAAGAGACGGCCGGTTCCGGAGCTGTCAAAGATGCGAATCCGCCGACCGGAACGGAACGCATTCTTTTTGTCGACGACGAATCCAACATTGCCGAAATCGCTCAAAGCGCTCTGGAATACCTCGGATACCGGGTGGAGACATGCACCGACAGCTGTAAAGCCCTTGAGATGTTTCAGAAGTCGCCGGACGATTTTGATCTGGTGATTACGGACATGACCATGCCCGGAATGACCGGCGATGTCCTGGCGTCCAAAATTCTGGCCGTTGCGCCGGATATTCCGATCGTGCTCTGCACGGGATACAGCGATCGAATCACCGAACACAAGGCGCTGGCCATGGGGATTCGAAAGTTTTTTTACAAGCCGATATCCCTAGACAATATGGCCCGATGCGTCCGGGAGGCGCTGGATTATCGAAAATCTTAAAAAGAGAGGTATCATGAAAATACAGACCCATGAGTTAATCAATGCCGGGCTGTGCGGCCGGGCGGTCAGCGTGGAATCAGGATGCAGCCGCGTGGAACTGACGCCCTTGCAGGAGATGGCTGTGGATGCCAGGGGGCTGGTTCACGGCGGGTTTGTTTTCGGTCTGGCGGATTACGCGGCCATGATCGCGGTCAATGATCCCAATGTGGTTCTGGGTTCCGCCGAGTGCAGATTTCTCAAACCGGTTCAGGTCGGGCAGACGCTCGTCGCGGAAGCGCAGGTGGACGCTGTCCAGGGCAAAAAGCACACCGTCTCCGTACAGGTGACCCGAAGCGGAGAACCTGTCTTTACCGGCGTTTTTTCGTGTTTTGTTCTGGATAAACACGTGCTGGCGTAAAAACGCGAAGCGTCCGTCATTTCCTCCGGCTATTCCTCGTTGATTTCGGAGATCATGCTGGCCAGCTGGGAAGCCATTTCGGAAATATTTTCCTGCGGTTCAAGCTTGGGGTCCGCCGTCGGGCTTTCGGGCGCCGGCTTTTCGGCCGTGTTTTCTTCAACCACTTCCACAGGTTCCGGAACATCCGCCGATGTGGTGCAGGAAAGATAATTGCCCGCTCTGTCCAGAATGACGTTCAGAGAGACCTTGACCTCAAACTCCAGCTGATAGGCGATGTCGTTGTTGCGCACCACCATGTCTCCGTGCTTGTAGGTCACGGAATCTCCGAGTTCCAGCTGGCGCTTTTCGCGGAAAATGTTTCGAATCATCCGCCAGTCCAGATCCTTCGTGATGGAGCGGATCAGCTCTTTTTCCTTGGCCTTGATCAGTTGGGTGTCGGTAAGTTTCACGGGTTCCCCCTTAATTCAATTTGGATTTTCGATGTTTATTTGAAGATTGTTTTCATTCTGAAAGAGCTGGATTAATTCGTCGGCCAGATCCAGATATGCCGCTGTTCCCCTGGCCAGAATGTCATGCAGGGCCAGGGGCTTTGAAAAATTGGACGAATCCCGGATCAGGGAATCGCGCGGAATTGTGGTATTGAAAATTTTTTTCTGAAACTTGTCCGAAATCCGGGTCACGATCGGATCCGGCTCGGCGGATTTCCTTTCGCACATGGTCAGCAGAACGCCCGCGATCTTCAGTTCCCGGTTCAACTCTTTCCGGACTTCATGTACGACGGCCAGCAGCTGGCCCAATCCTTCGAGAGCGTAGAGCTGGCACTGAAGGGGTATTATCAGCCAGCTGGCGGCCGTCAGGGCGGTGAGCGTCAGAAAACCCAGGGATGGCGGCGTATCGATCAGGATGAAATCATAACGGGCGGTCAGGGTGTAAAGGCGGGTTTTCAAAATTCGCTGCCGGCGGGATTCTGTCGCCAGAGGGTTTTCCATCTGATGGAGATGAAACCTGGCGGGCAGCACGTCCAGATAATTCATGGCCGTGGAAACTACCGCTTTTTTGGCGGACGCTTTGCCGACCAGCACATCATACAGATCCCATTGAAGTTTTTTCTTGTCGATGCCCAGGCCGGTGGTGGCATTGCCCTGGGGATCGCAGTCGATGACCAGGGTGTACTTTTCAAACAGGGCAAGGGACGCGGCCAGGTTTACCGTGGTGGTGGTCTTGCCGGTGCCGCCTTTCTGGCTGGCGATGCAGATGATATGGCTCATATTCCGTTCACTTAACACACTTGATACGATTTGAAAAGCACCAAATGCCGAGGCAAAAACAGTATAACCTTTTGATATCGTATATTATTATATATGGTAACGTGTTGCCGTGCATCAGCCGGTTTCGTTGTTTATCGAAATTCCCATTGATACAGCAAGAGCAGCAGAATCAGGCCGCAGGCCATGACAAGATAGTCTTTGGCCTGAAGGCGGCTGCGGCGCCGCAGCGTGCGTCCTTTTCTGGAAAACCCCCGGCATTCCATGGCCATGGCCATCTCTTCGGAAAGCATCAGGCACTGAACCAGCAAAGGCAGAAACAGGGCAAAGATATTGGAGATGTTCTTCAACCGAAAACGCAGGTCGATGCCCCGGGATTTCTGGGCTTCGATAATATGCCGAACCCGAATTCGAATCAGCGGAATGTAGCGCATGGAGGAGGTGAGCATGAAGACGATGGAATAGGGCGTTTTGAGTGTTCTCAGGGCGACGGCCATGTCCTCGGCCCCGATGCGCTGAAAACAAAGGGCCGATACGGTCATCAGGTTCCAGAAGCGCAGGGTCAGAAAAAGCGCGGTTTTGGCGTCCAGAGTGATCCATGTCATGGCGGCCGCCAGAATCGCCATGGGAGCGGTCAGCGTCACGATCTGTTTCCTTTTTGCACGTTCTTCAAAAAAGAGCAGATACAGCAGAATCGCAAGGCATTGGCAGTAAAGCGAGGTCATGTTTCGAACCATCAGAACGGCCGCGATCAGCCCCAGAGAGAGAAAAAGACGGGTGACCGGGTGAAGGCTGATTTTTCCTGAAGGCTTTACCATGAAATTTCAACTCACGTGACCGTTGATGGGGTTCTCGTACAGGGCCGGATGACCATGGATCATATGAGGGGGCCCGTCGGCCCGAATGGCGCCGTTTTCAAGCAGTATCCAGCGGTCGGTGACGGCGCCGGCAAAGATCAGATCGTGTGTGACGATGAGAATTGTGCTTCCCCGGTTTTCCAGGGTGTTCAGCACGGCGGCCAGCTTTTCCCGAAAACGGCCGTCCTGACCGGCGGCGGGTTCATCGAGAATCAGAAGCTCGGGCTTCATGGCCAGAATCGAGGCAATGGCCGTACGCTTTTTTTCACCCTCGCTTAGCCGGTAGGGTGATTTTTCTAGAAACGCGTTCAGGTCAAAGAGGTCGCAGATTTCCCGAATCCATGCATCGTGGTTTTTCCCCAGCATGCGCGGTCCTGCGGCCAGCTCTTCCTTTACGGTGGATTTAAAAAACTGGTCATTGGCATTTTGAAAAGACATGCCCACCCGCGAGGCCATCTGCTCGGGGGACTTTGAAGCGATGTTTTCACCACGGAACAGCACCTCCCCGGAAACCGGCCTGGAAAGCCCGTTCAGATGCTTGATCAGGGTGGTTTTTCCCGCGCCGTTCCGGCCGATGAGTGAAACAGCCTCCCCCTGTCTGAGCTCAAAGGATATGTTTTCAAGCAGGGGGCGGTCCTGAATCCTGCAGCAGATATTTCGGACGCTGAGCACCGGGTCGGTTCTCGGCGGTGGGGCAGGGTCCCTTCTCGGATAACCAGGAATGAGACGCTTTTCGCGCAAAAAGCTTCGGGCGTTTCGAGCCGGACCATCGGAAACGATTCGTCCTTCTTCGATCACGATGCACCGGTCGGCGTCTTCCAGAAAAGAACCGATGACCTGTTCGATGACCACCAGATTCCGGCCCTGCTGGTGAATGCGCTGTAGGATTTTACGAAGCAGTCCGGCGCCGTATCCGTCCAGATTGGCAAAGGGTTCGTCGAGCACCAGGACTTTAGGATTCAGGCACAGTACCGACGCCACCGCAACCAGACGCTTCTCCCCGCCGGAAAGCTCCATGGGAGAGCGGTGCAGCAGGTCTTCGATTTCCAGGGCGCGGGCGATGTCCTGAATCCTGCGTTCGATCTGATCCGGGGGAAGCCCCAGGCTTTCCAGGCCGAAGGCGATTTCGTCTTCAACCGTTGTGTTGAACAGCTGGGCGTCGGCGTTCTGAAACACCAGGCCCACCGTGGCGAGCAGATCCGAGGGGGTTTGCCCGTCAATGGAAGTGTCGTCGATATAAACCGATCCCTGAAGCACGCCGCCGAAAAAGTGCGGCGCAAGGCCGTTCAGAAGATACCCCAGGGTGGATTTTCCGGATCCGTTGCCCCCGCAGATCACCAGATACTGTCCCTGCGGCGTTTCAAGACCGATCTCCTTGAGCGCCCATTCAGAAGACGGATAGCGGTACCATATGTCGGAGAGCCGAATCAAACGTTCCAGATTCCTGTTTTTTCCAACATTTTCAAGGCGATCACTCCAATCAGGGCGCCTCCCAGGCTGCTGATGCTGAAAGCGACGATCATGGTTCCGGCGGCCAGGGGTTTATGCATCAGATGCGGCCCGACAATCCACACGCTTGCCAGGGCGCCGAGAACGCCGGTTCCGATCAGCTCGCCGAGGCCGGCGGCATAGATGTTTTTTGACGCCCGGTAGGCCAGACCCGCCAGAAGCGCTCCGAGCATACCACCCGGAAATGCCAGAAGGGTGCCCCATCCCAAAAGATTGCGAATCACTGCGGCAAGAAAAGCCACACCCATGGCATACCAGGGACCCAGCATCACGGCGCTGATGACATTGACCATGTGCTGGGCCGGAAAACACTTTGAAAATCCCACGGGAATATGAAACGGAGACAGGACAACGGCCACGGCGATCAGAATAACGGCGCGCGCCACCATTCTTGAGTTATTCATCGTGCATCCCCTGTTTGCCAATGATCGAAGCTGAAAAAAACCCTTCCGCCCGGAAACAGACTTGAATTGAGCGAAAACTGGCGGCGGCGCCTCCCTGCGACATTAGCCCTGAATTCACGGGCCTGTTTTCCAACCCGCTTTTCCCGCTTCGGTTCAGCCGATTTATAGGGGATCACGGAATGCCTGTCAAACGGAAATACCTTTCTGGTTTGAATGCAAAGCGCGGTTGCCTGCGGCGTGCCGGCATGGCGGCAAAGACAGACAATGAACGAAAAATACCGACGACAGAGTTTGTTTTCTGTGGTAATTGAGTTTTAAAAAAACGCCTGTCGCCGGAGGTCGGAATGAAAGAGATTGTATTTGGTCACAACGATGACCGCATGATTCGTATTCTGAGGAAACTCAAGAATTTCGATATGTTTTCCGACAATGATCTGCATACGTTTCAGCAGCTTGCCAAAATCAGGGAATGCATGGCCGGAGAGGTGCTGATTCGCGAGGGCGACTATGACTCATCGGTATATTTTTTAATTCTTGGCGTTCTGGAGATCGTCAAGGGAGACAAGGTGATCGGTACGCTGGATCGAAGCGGGGATCTGTTCGGGGAAATGGGCGTTATTGACGGTTCGCCCCGGTCCGCATCGGTCCGGGCTCTTGAAAATTCGCTGGTTCTGGGGCTGGATGCCGCTCTTCTGGACCGGAAGATGAAAACCAATGAGGTCTTTTTGAGCTACAGCATTTACCGTTTGTTTGCGGAAGTACTCGCCAAACGGCTTCGTGAAACCACCGAAGAAAATACGCGGTTAAGAAGGGAAATTTCGGAGCTTAAGGATAAGTTTGAGGGAGAATGAAACCGTCTGACGATACAGCCTCGCCACAGTCCATCATATTGGAATTAAAAGGTCTTCTTTCGCAATTGATAGGTCTTTCAACCTTGAGTCGCTCTTCGAAAACAGCCATCAGCAAGGCATCTTTTATTAACGAGAAGGAGAACACTTATGCTTCGTTCAGTCAAAATAGCTTTGTTTGTGTCGGTTGCTTTTTTTGCCTGTATGATTTCCGTCAACGCAGCAGATCTGTATGTAGCCAAGGACAGGGGCGATAATCAGAATGCCGGCACCAGGGACGCGCCTTTTAAAAATCTTGAATCGGCGTTTAAGGCGGCAAAGCCGGGCGACAAAATATTCGTGGCGCAGGGCAACTACACCGGCCTGCGGGACAAGGGGTTTCTGGAAGCTCCCCAGCCTGTAGAGCTGATGGGCGGTTATGCGTCTGATTTTTCGGCCAGGGATCTAATTCAGTATTCGACCGTCGTGGCGCCGAACAATGATTCTGCGGCCAGCGGCAGAAAGCCGTTGTTGAGCATACTCAACGTGCCGGCCGGCAGCCATTTCATTTTGGACGGTTTCATCTTCGACAGGGGTGATCAGAATGCCTATTCTCCGAAAGATGGCGTTATCGAAAACCTGGGCGGTCGCCTTCTTTCTGAAACCGAAAAACCTTCTACCGGCAACAGCACGGTGCACGAACCGCTGGTATGCTTCACCAACAAGGTCAATGCAAAAGTCGAAGGCGATATCACCATCCGCAACTGTGCTTTTCTAAACGGCCATTTCGGCATTCAGGGCGGCCTGAAAAAAGGAACCGTAAAAATACTCAACAATGTGTTTATGGCCAATAAAATGGCCGCGATTGAAATTTTCGGAACAGGCGGAAAGAAGGGTCCCAAGGGCCCCATCTCAAAAGACGGGCATGTGGAGATCGCCAGCAACACCATCATGTTCACCTGGAGCCGTCTGAAGGATTTTGCGGATATGGGCTACGGTGTTCGCATCATGACCATGCTGTCGTACGATATTCATGACAATCTCATCGGCTGCAATGTGCTGACCGGCATTGATCACACCCGAGGCAATCTGAACGAATGGATCAAAATCGACAACAACATCATTTTCATGAACAAGCAGGCGCCGCTGCTCTACGTTGAACCCGGCAAATCAGCGGCAGGCAGGATGGAACGGGTGAAGATCGAGGATGTGGGCGCCGATCTGGGGCTGGCCAGCTGCAAAAACAATACGGAGATGCTGGGTGAGCCGCTGCCGCTCAACAAGATTTACTTCGAGAATTACCTGAACGCACGCTACAGCGAACAGGAAGACTACGATCCCAACTCTCCGGCCAATGTTCTGCGCGAGATTTACGGGCTGCCCAAACAGGGCAAGCTGATTACCCGGGTTTCGATGTTCGCCAACCGCTATCCCATGGAGGATGCGCTGAAGCTCTTCGGCGCAAAAGCGGATGTAGGAGCGCAGCTGCCCAAGTAAACGGCATGGTGATGCTTTCTGCCAGCGCAGGGTTTTGAACGATCGCTCTTGAGAAAACGGGGAAGCAAACCCTCTTTGCTTTCCCGTTTTCTCTGAAAAGCAAGATCCTGAAGCAACCAATCCATTGCGGATTCTATATCAAATCTTTTGCAAAATAAACGACGCGGACCGGGCCGTCCGGGGAGTCTTTTTCGCTTTCGCCGCAGCGGTGAAAGTCGATTTTTATATAAAATTCCTGGTTCAGAAGGGGAACGGCCGTGCTGGCCGTCATCCGTGATCCGGATTTGAAAACACGCATCCGCATCAGATGGCTGAAATTTTCTGATGACAAAGGTATTCTGCATTTCCGGATTTTCTCGAAGGGGTTTGCGGCATTCTCCGGCCATAGTGACACACTTCACTGCCCCTGGTAAGATGCGGATGGAGGTGGAGAGGTATTTTCTTGACAGGCAGACATCCTTATCCATAAACTGGCAGCGCAGACGAGGCGCTTGTCTGCGAAAAACACCTTCTGTTTACAAGGAGAAAACGGCATGAGCGACTACGGCATGGCATTCACCACGGGCCTTCCCGGTCTGGACCGGGCCCTGAAGGGCATCCTTCCGGGGGACAACATCGTCTGGCAGGTGGAGACGATTGAAGACTACATGACGGTGGTTGCACCGTATTGCAGGGCGGCGGTGCGGTCCGGCCAGAAGATCGTCTATTTCCGGTTTGCCAGCCACCCGCCCCTGGTGGACCCTGATGACCGCATCGAGATGCATGCGCTGGATCCCGCAGACAGCTTCGAGACCTTCATTGCGAAAATTCACGGGGTGATCGAGAACGCCGGCCGCGGCGCGCTGTATGTCTTTGACTGCCTGTCGGAACTGGCGGCCGACTGGTATTCGGATGCCATGCTCGGCAATTTTTTCATGCTCACCTGCCCATACCTTTATGATCTGGAGACGGTGGCCTATTTCGCGATCTTCCGGAATTTTCACAGTTCCAAGGCCATCCGTCCCATTATCGAAACCACGCAGCTGTTTCTGGAACTCTACCGCCACCGCGGCGCCATCTACATACATCCGATCAAGGTGCAGTTCCGCTACTCTTCAACGATGAACATGCTGCACGTGTGGGATAAGGATGAATTCAGGCCCGTAACCTCCAGCGTGCTGATTTCTTCGATCCTCACGTCAGTGAACTGGTCGGACCTTCACTCCGACATTCGGCCGGGTTTCTGGAAACGGTCCTTTACCGAAGCCGAGCAGACCCTCGATGCGGTGAGAGGGGGCGCCTGCCCCGCGGAGAAGGAGCATGAGACCTTCCGCCGCCTCAGCCGCATGGCCATTTCACGTGATCCGGACGTGCTCAGGCTCGTCTCGCGCTATTTCACACTGAAAGACATTCTTGCCATCGGAAAACGCATGGTCGGCACCGGACTCATCGGCGGAAAAACGGTCGGCATGCTGGTGGCCCGCAACATTCTCCAGCGGCATTCGTCCCGATTTACCGAACTGCTTGAAGATCACGATTCGTTTTATGTCGGCTCCGATGTGTTCTACACCTATCTGGTTCGAAACGGCGTCTGGTGGCTGCGTCAGAAGCAGCGAAATCCGCAGACATTTCTGGAAGGCGCTGTTCAGGCCCGCCAGCGGATTCTCGTTGGACAGTTTCCGGATCACATTCTGGAGCGGTTCGAGCAGATACTGGACTATTTCGGCCAGTCGCCGATCATCGTCCGTTCCAGTTCCCTGCTGGAAGACCAGTTCGGCAACTCCTTTGCCGGAAAGTATGAGAGCGTGTTCTGCCCGAACCAGGGGCCGAGGGAGCGCCGGCTGGATGACTTTCTGTCCGCGATTCGAACGATCTACGCGAGCACGATGAGCGAAAAGGCCTTGCGGTACCGCGAACAGCGGGATCTTCTGAACCAGGATGAGCAGATGGCGCTCCTGATCATGCGGGTTTCCGGCGCGGTGCATGGCCGTTACTACTATCCTCAGGCCGCCGGCGTGGGTTTTTCCTTCAATCCGTATGCCTGGAACGAGAGCATCGATCCCAAGGCGGGCGTGTTGAGGCTGGTCTTCGGCCTGGGAACCCGTGCCGTCGACCGGTCGGATGACGACTACACCCGGCTTGTGGCCCTGAACGCTCCGCAGAAGCGTCCGGAATCCAATTTCGAGCAGATCCGCCAGTACGCCCAGCGGCGGGTGGACTACCTGGATCTTCAGGCCAACCGGCCCATGTCCGGCCATTTCCTCGATGTGATTCAGGAAAGCCATGACTTTCCGATCGAGTTGTTCGCCTCCGAGGACAGAACGCTTCGCGCCGAGTCCGGCAATGCCGGCAGGGCGCTGGTCCTGACCTTTGACAGGCTGCTTTCGGCCACCGATTTTGTCGCCGATATGCGTGAAATGCTGCGGGTGCTTCAGAAAGCCTATGACTATCCGGTGGATATTGAATTTACGCTGAACTTCGTAGACGATGGCTCCTACAGGATCCACCTGGTCCAGTGCCGGCACCTTCCCGTCAAGGGCATGGAATCGCCCCAGCTTGCTCCAATGAGCGTTTCAAAAGCCGACACCATCATACAGGCGTCCGGCGCCGTGATCGGGCACAGCCGCCGCATCCGCATCGGTCGGTTTATCTATGTGGTTCCGGAAGTTTATGGCCGGCTTCCCCGCCAGGATCGATATGAGGTGGCCAGGCTGATCGGAAAGATCAATCATGCTCCGGGTCCGGCCGCGGGCGACATCATGCTTCTGGGACCTGGAAGATGGGGAACCAGTGATCCCTTTCTCGGCATTCCCGCCGTCTTTGCGGCAATCAACCGAATCTCCGTGCTCTGCGAGATCGTGGCCATGCACGAGAACCTCGTGCCGGACGTCTCTCTGGGAACGCATTTTCTCAACGAACTGGTGGAAACAGATATGCTGTACCTCGCTCTGCTCCCGCACGGGGGAGACAACTACCTTCGTACCGAATGGTTTGAAACGTCTCCGAACCGGCTTCTTGAACTGGTTCCTGCCGCGGAAAAGTGGGCGGACGCCGTCAAGGTCATCGAAACGGCCGAGGTCTGCGAAGGTCATGCCGGCATTATTCTGTTTGCCGATGCGCTCAGCCAGAAGGTTGTCTGCTGCTTTGAGCGATGAATGATTTCATTTTTCTCTTTGCGTGAGACGCACCATTCCCATGCCGCGTGTGCAGCAAAGCATTCAATATGCAGCGCGTCGTCCTCATTCATGAATACCACATCATGCCAACCTGTCAGAACCACGAATCGCTATTGCTAGCTAATTATTCATTATGTTGATATAATTGATAAATATAACCATTGAGAAATACAGTTAGATATATTCGGCGCTTTTCAGTTGATGAAATTTCAGAAGTATGCAAAATTTAAATAATAAGGGTTGAAAATACTCCAGCGCTGTCGGGAAACATTCTGAAACTGGAACACACACCCTTCCGTCTAAGGTCTTGGGGAAAACAAGTCGAGCTGAAGACTGATTTCTAAGTGTATGGAGGAGCTCATATCTATGACTAGAAAATACACCTGTGAAGACCTGGAAGAAAGAATCAGAACGCTGGAAGCGGAATTAGACAAGGCGAAGCGGACTGCGGAAGCGCTGCGCGAGAGCGAAGCCAAGTACAAAAAACTTTCGGATAAATCGCTGGGTGTTGTTTATCAGTTCATGATGGCGCCGGACGGAACCTATTCTTTCCCATATATAAACGATTCTTTGCGCGCCGTAACGGGAATATCGCCTGAAGACGCCATGCGGGACGCTTCCGTTCTTGTCGGCAAAATACACCCCGAAGACATCGACAGGTTTCATAAGGGCGTTCTGGAATCGGCGAATTCTCTAACGCCCTACCATGCCGTACTCAGGTTCTTTATCGATGAACGGCAAATCTGGATTGAAGTTCGCTCCACCCCGGAGCAGTTGCCGGACGGCAGCATTCTCTGGAGCGGTTTTTTCATTGATATCACCGAACGGAAAAACGAAAGAGACGCTCTGAAGAGAACGCAGTTCGCCATGGACAAAGCGCCGGAAAGCATTCTCTGGGTGGATGACGAGGGCCGCATCGTATACGCAAACGAAACCGCCTGCAGTTCAATGGGATACTCCCGCGATGAACTGATGACAATGAAGATCTTTGATATCGACCCGAACATCCCATCTGACCAATTTGATCGGCATAAAGAGCAGCTGCGGCGTCACGGAACCCTGACCTTCGAATCGCGTCACCTTGCCAGGGACGGACGCATCTATCCGGTCGAAGTCTGCAGCAAATATTTTGAGTTCAACGACCGCTGGACGGCATGCGCTTTCGATCGCGACATCACCGAGCGCAAGCGGGCTGAGGAATCTCTCAGGGAGAACGAGGGGATCCTGGGGAGCATTTTCGAGGCCGCACCGGTAGGAGTGGCGCTCTTGAAAGACCGGGTGTTCAAAAAGGTGAACAAGGCCCTCTGCAGGATCACAGGATATTCAGAGGAGGATATGCTGGGGATGACGACACGCCTCCACTTCCCTGATGATGAGGAATATCAACGCGTCGGCAGGGACTTGTACGAGATGGCGGCAAGGGAAGGCACAGGTGTAATGGATGCCGTCATACGGCGCAAAGACGGTGAACTCATAGATGTGGTTCTCAGTCTGAGCCCTTTCAACTCTGAAGATTTCTCCGCAGGGGTATGCGCCGTCGTGCAAGACATCACCGACCGCAAGCGAGCGGAAGCGGCTCTGGAAAAGCGCATCCTGGCGCTGACCCGGCCTCTGGATGACGCCGCCGGCATCGTCTTTGAAGAACTGTTCAACATCGACGACATTCAGCGCCTTCAGGACGAGTTCGCCCAGGCAACCGGCGTCGCCTCCCTCATCACCCACACGGATGGAACGCCCATCACCTCGCCGAGCAATTTCTGCCGCCTGTGCAAAGACATTATCCGGAAAACCGAAAAAGGTCTCGCGAATTGTATGAGAAATGATTCGGTGGTTGGACGGGCCGCCGTTCACGGGCCAAACATCCGGCTCTGCCTGAGCGGCGGGCTGTGGGACGCCGGCGCCGGCATTTCGGTCGGCGGTATACACATCGCCAACTGGTTGATCGGCCAGGTGCGCGACGAGACCCAGACCGAGGAAAATATGCGCCGATACGCCAGGGAGATCGGGGCCGACGAAAATGACCTGATCGATGCGTTCCGCGAGGTGCCCGTCATGTCTCGCGAGCAGTTCGAGCATGCGGCTCAGGCGCTGTATACACTTGCCAACCAGCTTTCCAATTTCGCCTACCAGAACATTCAGCAGGCGCGTTTCATCACCGAGCGCCGGCAGGCGGAAGAGGCGCTTCGGGAAAGCGAAATCCGGCATCGAAGCATTCTGGAAAACACGGGAACCACGATGTTGATTCTCGAAGAGGATATGACGATATCCTTTGCCAATGCCGAATTTGAAAAACTGACCGGTTATCGGCTGCAGGATGTCGTAGGCGTTAAAAAATGGACGGAATTCATCGATAAATCCGACCTGGAAAGGATGATTCACCAGCACCGACTGCGAAGAACAGCGGATGCGAACCTTGCGGAAACGAGTTATGAGTTCCGGCTTGTGCACCGGGACGGCCATCTCAAGGATATCTACCTGATCGCCGATATGATTCCCGGAACGAAACAAAGCGTAACCTCTCTTATCGACATCACCGACCGAAAACGGGCTGAAGAGGAGTTGCGCGAATCCCGGCGAAAACTGGAAGACATCATTGAGTTCCTCCCCGACGCCACGATGGTGATTGACAAGGACGGCAGTCTGATCGCCTGGAACCGGGCCATGGAAATAATGACCGGCGTCAAAAAGGAGGATATGCTCGGCAAGGGCGACTATGAATATGCCCTGCCGTTTTACGGAGATCGAAGGCCCGTTCTCATCGATTTCGCGCTTCACCCGAACCTGGAAACAGAAAAGCAATACACCGCCCTGCAGAGATTTGGCGACAGTATTTTCGGAGAAGCTTATACGCCGAACCTGCCATCCGGAAATGTGCATCTCTCCGGAATGGCATCCGTGCTGCGAGATTCCAGAGGCGAGGCCGTCGGCGCCATCGAATGCCTGCGGGACAATACGGAACGAAAGCGTCTGGAGGAGCGCCTGAAGCGAGCCGAGAAGATGGAAGCGCTGGGAACGCTGGCGGGCGGAGTGGCCCACGACCTCAACAACATGCTGGGCGTGGTGGTCGGATACTCGGAGCTGCTTGCGGAAAAACTGCCCGACAGCAGTCCATTAAAAAAATATGCCGATAACATCCACCAATCCAGCATCAGAAGCGCCGCCATCATTCAGGATCTTTTGACCCTGACGCGAAGGGGCGTTACCGTTTCCGAGGTGGTCGATCTGAACCGGCTGGTCTTTGATTACTTAAGAACGCCCGAGTTCGAAAGCCTGCATTTTTACCATCCGGAGGTTCGGATACGGACCGAGCTCGAAGACGGGCTCCTGAACATCAAGGGATCGCCGGTCCATCTGGGAAAGACGATCATGAATCTCGTGTCGAATGCCGTAGAAGCCATATCCGGCGAGGGCGAGGTGATCATTCGAACGGAAAGCCGCTATCTCAATCAACCCATAGAGGGATACGATGAGATGCAGGAAGGGGACTATGCGATCCTGTCGGTTTCTGATACGGGCGGCGGCATCTCCGCCGAGGATCTGGGCAGGATTTTCGAGCCTTTCTATACCAAGAAGGTGATGGGAAGAAGCGGAACCGGTCTGGGACTGGCCGTTGTCTGGGGAACCGTGAAGGATCATCGCGGATACATTGACGTGCGGAGCGAGGAGGGCAGGGGGAGCGTTTTCACCCTTTATTTTCCGGTGACGAGAGAGGACCTGCCGAAAGTTGAAAAAGCCGTGCTGCCGGATTCTTATGCGAGCAGGGGGGAATCCATACTGGTCGTGGACGATGTGAAGGAGCAGCGGGAACTTGCCAGGAACATGCTGGAAAGGCTCGGGTACCGGGTCGAGGCGGTTGCCGGGGGGGAGGAGGCGGTTGAATACCTGAAACGCAACAAAGCCGACCTGATTATTCTGGATATGATCATGGACCCTGGAATTGACGGAATGGAGACCTATCGAAGAATGCTTGAAATCAATCCCGGGCAGAAGGCGGTCATCGCAAGCGGCTTTTCGGAGACGGACCGGGTTCAGAAGACTCTGGAGATGGGCGCCGGAGCGTTTGTTCGAAAGCCCTACATTCTGGAGAAGATCGGTCTTGCCGTTCGAAAGGAACTGGACCGGAAACCGGAACAATAATTTCCATTTGCTTTGACATGAATATACCCTTGTTTTATACTCCTGCTTGCCATTGAAAAGGAGAATCTTATCAAGGAGATCCGCTGTGAAAATTGCCACTTCCTGGTCCACAAATTCCGATTCCGCCCTGGCCGCCGAGGAAGCCTACAACTCCCTGATCGAAAAACTGGATGACAAACCCCAGATTATGCTGGTGCACGGATCCTGCCTTTACAACAGTGACGCCCTGCTCAACCGTCTGACCGAGCTGGCCCCGGATGTGCCGATACAAGGCGGCACTTCCTGCCTGGGCGTCATGACGGAGCAGGGGTTCCACAGCCACAACGCCTTTGGTTTGGGCCTGCTGGGCGTAGCGGATCCTGAAGGCGACTATGGCGTCGGTATGGCCGATATCGGGAATGACCCGCAGGGGGCGGCGCGCATTGCTCTGGAAGATGCCCTCGCTCAGGCAGGTCGGTCGGGAGAAGCGCCTGCAGCCATCCTTGTGGGCAACACCCCCGGTCATGAGGAGTTGATCATACAGGCCATCGAGGAACATGTCGGCAGAGGAGTGCCGATTATCGGCGGCACTTCGGCGGACAACGACATGAGCGGCCAATGGCGCCAATACGCCAACGGTCGGGTTTCCAGCTCCGGGGTTTCCGTGGCCGTTCTTTTCCCCTCCGGGGATATCGGCTTTTCCTTCCACTGCGGTTATGAACCCACGAAACATCAGGGACGGGCTACCCGTACCTCCGGGCGCATCCTCCATGAAATCGACGGCCGACCGGCAGCCCAGGTCTATAACGAATGGACGGACGGCCTCATCTCCGGAGTTCTGCCGGACGGGGGCAGTCTGGTACCGGCCGCCACCTTAACGCCCCTAGGAAATCCCGTGGGAAAGGTCCGTAGCGTTCCCTACTACCGTTTGTCATACCCCGTGGAGGCTCTGCCGGATGGCTCGCTTCTGCTGTTCACCGATGTCCGGCAAGACTGTGAAATCGTTCTGATGCGCGGAACGCCCGACAGCCTCGTAAGCAGGGCCGGTCGTGCGGCTGCTGCTGCGGTGGAAGGATCGCCCTTCGGAGTGCAGGACATCCGAGGCGCCTTGGTTCTGTTCTGCGCAGGCTGCATGCTCGCGGTTCATGAGCGCATGGACGAGCCGAAGGCAAGCCTGTCCGAGGCTCTGCATGGAGCGCCTTTTCTCTGCGCCTTCACCCTGGGAGAACAAGGCTGCTTTATCGGGGGTGAAAACCGTCACGGCAACCTCATGGTGGCCGTTCTCGTTTTCGGGCCGGCCCAGGGGAATTAGGACACATGCCGACTATCGTGGAAGAATTGCGGGAGGCCCTCCTCGATCTCGAAGAAGCCAGAAAAATGGAGGCCCAGCAACGCCAGACGGCGGAGGTGCTCTTGGCGGGTCTGCAGGTCCTGGCGACGACGAGGGAAACCGGCGAGCTTTTCCCTAACCTGTTCGAAATATTGCGCAATCCTCTTGATTTCCGCGCCGTCTTCGTCCTGGCAGCTTCCGGAAACGGCTTCATGCTGCCGATTGCCGTCTCAGAAGCCCGGTTCAAAAAGACGTTATGGAAGCCCGGAGCTGCATTCCGGCGGGCCATGAAGGGAAATCCCATCGCTATTTTCGATACGTCGGCGGTGGAGGAGTGGCGCCTTCAGGACGATGCCTTAAGGAATGAGAGCCGTTCGGCCCTCGTCTTTTCCGTGGGAACGGACAGCTTTCCGGCTCTTTTCGTCTGCACCCATCCGGAACGAGCCCATTTTTCGCGCCGCCACATCAACCTGGCCCGCCGTTTTTCACTTCTTGCACGGCAGGCCCTGATGAAGCTGGAAGCGGATCACCGGGTGGCCTTTCTCGAAGAACGCCTGAAAACAGAGGCACGGATGGCGGATCTGAACCGGAAGCTTGCCGAGAGCGAGAAAAAGCTGGCCAGGACGCAGAAACTTGAGGCGTTGGGACTTCTAGCCGGCAGCGTCGCCCATGATCTGAACAACATTCTTTCCGGAATCGTCAGTTATCCCGATCTTCTGCTCATGTATCCGGATTTGCCGCAGAAACACCGGCAGATCATTGAAACCATCCGGACTTCGGGCCTTCGGGCCGCCGCCGTGGTTCAGGATCTTCTGACCGTTACTCGGGGCGTTGCTGTTGCCAAGGATACTGTGCAGCTCAATTCAGTAGTGGAATATTTTCTTGCCAGCCCCGAATGTCTCGAAATGATCCAAAAACAGAGCGGCGTTACCGTCCGATCCAATCTGGACGACCGCCAGCCGAGCATCCGGGCGTCCGGAATTCACGTGGAAAAGGCGCTGCTGAATCTGTTCTCCAACGCCATCGATGCGGTCCGGGGCAGAGCTGACGGCGTCATCACCGTAAGAACGCAAAACCTTCATGTAAACCGGCCTTTGAAGCGGCACGAGGATATCGTTGTGGGCGAATATGCCGTTTTGAGCGTGTCCGACAACGGTCCCGGCATTTCGGAAGAGGATATGGAGCGGATATTCGAACCCTTCTACGCCAAAAAGAGCCTGGGAAGAAGCGGTACCGGTCTGGGCCTGACCATTGTCTGGAATACCATGCAGGACCATAACGGCTATATCGATTTGCAGACCGGCGCAGATGGTACGAGGTTTTCTCTGTATTTTCCCGTTAACCGGGAAACCGTCAAGGATCAGCCTGCGCGGATTCCTGCGGATCAGTTCCGGGCACAGGGTCGGAAGATCCTGGTGGTGGACGATCAGGAGGTTCAGCGCCTGCTTGTCTGCGAGATGCTCGCCAGTCTGGGTTTCGAAACCGCATCCGCCGCCAGCGGGGAAGAGGCGATTGCCTATCTCAAAACCAATCCGGCGGACCTCGTGATTCTCGATATGATAATGGATCCCGGCATCAACGGCCGGGAAACATACGAGCGAATCATTCAGTTTCGTCCGGGCCAGAAGGCCATCATCGCCAGCGGCTACAGCCTCAACGATGACGTCCGGGCCGCCCAGCGCATGGGCGCCGGAGCCTTTCTCAAGAAGCCGTACGGGTTGAAGGAACTGGAGCTTGCCGTGAGGAAGGAACTTGCCGGAGCGGATTGATTCGGTTGTTTCTCCGGGAAATGTGATATGCAGCAGCGCAACGCAGAAAGCCGACTTTTGACGAAGCCGTGAATATTACCCGGCCAGTAAGACAAAGCAGCCCTCTGCCTGTTCATTTCGGACAATCCGCCATTCCGTTCGGGTCAGTTTCTCAAGAAAGGGTCGATCATGGCTGACGATCACAAGGCCGCACGGGCAATCCGCCAGCGCCGCCTCCAGGCATTCAATGGATGGCAGATCCATGTGGTTGGTCGGTTTATCCATGATGATAATATGCGGTTTGCGGGTCATGCCGAGCGCCAGCATCAGCTTGCGTGTTTCGCCGGGGCTGGGTTCCCTGCTTTCCATCAGCCAGTGCGGACGCGATCCCAGGCGGCTCACAATCGTCATCAGATGCCCCAATGGCTCATGCGGCAGGCCTCGTACCCGAGCCAGGATATCACGACACTGCCCCGCATCAATCTCCTGAGGTACATACGTGATCTGCCCCGGCGGCACGTTCAGATGCGGGAGCAGCCACCGCAGCAATGTGCTTTTGCCGGCACCGTTCGGTCCGGTCAGAGCGATTCGATCTTTCGGACGCATCGTTAAATGAGGGCAGACCAGTTGCCTGTGCTCTCCGACCGGTAGGATTTACGAAGGAACATTCAACAGCATGTCGCGTTTGGACGCCGAACCGGGGAACCAGATGCCAAGCGTGTATTGTTTTTTGACATAACAGGCTGTTGAAAAACTGCGCCTGAGGCCGCCATTCAGCGTTGCGCGGCTCTCGCCAATGCTCACATATGCTTGAATATGCTGCGCTTGTCGCATCGCCGCGCGCCTTGCCTGGCGGCCTGATTCTTGTTTTTTCAACACCCTGATAAATGTTCTCGAGCGCTTCCTGCATATGCGCCAGACGGCCATCCATCTGCCGCAGCATCCTGCCGCCGACAATATCCTTGCCGGAAAAACGGGCCGCGTCTATTTTGGCCTTGGCGTCGTGATCATGCTTGAGAATCCCTTTCTTCGACCGTCTGCTGTGATATTGATTCGTCAGATCGCGACGCCGGGCGGCCGTCGATTTCATGGAGGATGCGTCCGGGGTGCGGGTAGCCACCCCCTGACGTTCTGTGGGTTTATAACCGCTGTGGAAGGAAAAGCCGATATCTCCGGAGGGGAACAGAACGGCCACGGAAACCCCGGCGCTGGAAAACCGGCCGTTGGCGAATTGTTGCTACTGACCGCTCATGTCGTTGTCCGCAGACGTGCCGCTAATAATCGGCACGTCGCTGCCGACATGCGCCTCAATGGCCTGGATGATCAGCTCTTCATGCCCGGGGGCGTTGCCGACGAGAATGGCCGCGGGCGCTTCTCCCGATCGGCCGGCCTGCGCAAGGGCATCTTCCAGGGCAATGCGGGCCGCTTTCTTGGGATCATTTCCGATATCGGATATACCGGCTCCATAGTCGCCTTCAGGATCCGCTACACCCAGCAGATCCAAACCAAAGGCGTTATTGCTGTGGAATCCTTGCTCCGTCATGACGCCCAGACAGGAAATTCCGCCCTGGATCGGCACATCCGGGGCTAGTTTGGTCAGGCGGTGGAGAAGAGTTTTGCAGTCGTAGAGACAAGATCCATGCACGAGAATGATCCGGGGTTTTTCAGCCAGTTTCTCGATCAGGGCGTAATAGGCTTCCTCGGCAGCCTGGACGGAATCGGAATTTGTGGACCAGGAAGCGGCAATTTTCATGACGAAACTCCTTTGGAAACGTTCATTCTCTATCAGTATGATTTGCCTCTTTGATTGGAGAACTATAGATTACAGGTGTCTTCTATGTCAAAAAAACAGAATATCTAGATGCCGACGTCTGAAGCAGTATTGCCGCCGTTGATATCCCTTGCGTCTTGAAAAGGCCACAGTTCTTGTGGTATGTCATGACGATGCTTTGATTCAATAAATATAACACGCTGATTAATAAGGATTTTTTTGCTGACATTTTCGTGAAATACCCGCCTGTGTGCAGAGGTTCTGCCGACATTTATGGCGCTTTTTTAAAAACAGCATAGGGAGGTTAAAATGTTGCGTTATATATCTCTAATCATTTGCCTCGCGCTTTTGAGTAGTTTTTTCCTGAGCGCAGCAGGCGGGGCGCAGAAAGTGATGAGTGTACAGGTGAAGGAAGGTCAGCTTCGGGCCTCGCCGTCGCATTTTGGCAAAATCGTGGCCAGGATATCATATGGTCATCAGATGACCGTGCTCGAAGAAACGGGTGACTGGAAGCTGTTGTCTGCCGCGGGCGGAGACGCTCAAGGATGGATGCACGCCACGGCTCTGACGAACAAACGGTTAGTGCTTAGAGCCGGACAGGGCGATGTGGGAACTTCCGTTTCTCAGGGTGAGATTGCGCTGGCGGGAAAGGGGTTTGGCGAGGAGGTTGAAGCCGAGTACCGTAAAACCAATAGCCATCTTGATTACAGTTGGATCGATCGCATGGAGGGAATCAAGGTGTCTCCCGAACAGATGGCGCATTTTATCGCCGATGGCCGTTTGGAGCTCCGCGTTATGGGAGGCAAACCATGAAAAAACACCTTTGGCAGACAGTCGGCATATTTCTGACAGGGCTGATGATCGGATGCGCTGTTGTTGAAAAAGCAACAACGCTGGCTACTGCGGTGGGTGAGGCAACCGGAACGATCACCAGGGAGCAGGGTGAATCCATCCGCAAGAGCACGGCGGCAGTTGCAAAAAGTGTGGAAAATTTCACCCCGGAACAGGAATATTATATCGGACGAACCGTCGGTGCGGTGGTTCTTGAAAAATATCGGCCGCTTGAGGACGCAAATGCCAACGCTTATCTGAATACGTTCGGCCAGACGCTGGCACGGGTTTCGGACATGCCGGAGCTGTTTATCGGGTATCAGTTTCTGGCGCTCGATTCCGATGACATCAATGCATTTGCCACACCGGGCGGTCACATCTTTATCACCCGCGGGTTGATCCGCTGCTGTCGGACGGAAGACGCGCTGGCAGCCGTTTTAGCTCATGAAATCGGCCACGTTCAGTTAAGGCACGGCGTGAATTCCATCAGGAAGGCGCGAATGACGGAAGCGCTCACCGTTTTGGCGCAGGAGGGAGAGAAATCATTCAAGTCCCGGGAAGATACATCATTAATCAAGGCTTTCGATGGTGTAATTTCCGATGTCAGCAGCGCCATGATCAATAAAGGCTATTCCCGAGCGTATGAATATCAGGCCGATGCGGCGGCGGTGTCCATTCTGAATCGGCTGAGTTACAATCCAGGTGCGCTGATCGATATGCTGGGCGTTATGGCCAAGCAGATAAAGCCGGGCGGATTTGATTTTGCAAAGACGCATCCGGCGCCGCAGGACCGGATTGCCAAATTGAAGGAAAGCGGGCAGCTGCTTGCCGGCGGTAAATCCTCCGGTGTCCGTGAGAAGAGGTTTGCCAGAGCGGTGGGTCATCTATTGTAAACGGATTCGTTGCCGGAACCGGAGAATGAATATAAAAAAAATGCTGCGAGGCCGTAGGGCGAAACTGGTTCAGGGGCTTGCGGCGGGCGTCGTCGGAGCTCTTGTTGCTTTAGTTTTTTTCTTTTCCGGCTGGCTGGATCGCTGGGAGGCCAAAACCTGGGACTGGCGGGTCAACATGCTGGCAGAGCCGTTGCCGCATACGCAGAAAATCCGTTTGATTTTGCTCGATCAAAACAGTCTCGACTGGGCCAAGGACGAAAACGGCCTGTCCTGGCCATGGCCGCGCGAAGTTTACGGCTTGATAATCCAGTTCTGCAAACGAACGGGCGTAAAGTCGCTGGCCTTTGATGTGCTCTTCACGGAACCCTCCAAATACGGCGTGGCCGACGATCAGGCCCTGGCTTCCGCAATCCGCGGCTTTAAAAACTTTGCAGCAGCTGTTTTTCTCAGTCAAAAATCGGGCAGTGAAAAACACTGGCCGGTTTTTGCTTCCGTGCCGGTATTGCAAGTCGAAGGGATTGATCTCTGGCTGGCTCAAACCGCGCACAACGCTTTTGCCCGGGCTTCATTTCCGGTAGCGGAAATATCAGCCGCTTCGGGCATCTTAGCCAATGTACACCTGAATCCTGATGCAGACAGCGTCTATCGCCGTGCAGCGCTTTTCGAAGTATTCGACGGAACGGTGCTGCCGTCGCTGGCCCTGGCCAGTTATATGATCGCTCAGCCGGACATCCCCTTAAAAATAATTCCAGGTCGTCTCATGCTGGGCGAGAAGGAAATCCCTATAGATACCTCAGGAAAAGCGATTCTCAATTTCCGCGGTCCGTCGGGGACTCATAAAGCATACAGTGCCGCGTCGGTCATTCAGAGCGAACTGCGCCTTCAGAGCGGGGAAAAACCAGTGATCGAAAATCTTGATGACTTCAAAGACGCCCATGTTCTGTTCGGTTTTTCCGCTCCCGGTCTTTATGATCTCCGTCCCGCGCCTGTTTCCGGCATCTATCCTGGTGTGGAAATTTCCGCCACGATGCTCGATAATTTACTGGCCCATGATTTTATCCGGCCTGTTCCCACAATCCTGGTGATTGTTCTGACGCTGCTCATTGTCCTTTTGGCGGGATGGTCGACATCTTCGACATCAGGTATAGCCAGAAGCGCCTTCGTTTATATCTTCTTCATGGGCCTGCCGGTGGTGATTTGCCTTGTCGCCTACCGCCTCGGCTTCTGGCTGCCGCTGGTGGTTCAGGAGGCGGGCGTTGCCGTCACCCTTGCGAGCGGCGGTCTCATTTACTATACGATTGAGGGACGGCAGAAGCTGTTTATCAAAAACGCCTTTAAACAGTATTTAAGCCCGCATGTTATTGAACAGATTATCGCGCATCCGGAACGCCTGAAGCTGGGCGGTGAACGACGCATTCTCTCAATCTTTTTTTCAGACCTTGAAGGTTTTACGGGTATTTCCGAAGGCCTTGAACCAGAGGCGCTCACAAATCTGCTGAACGTTTACCTGTCGGCCATGACCGACATCATCCACGAGGAAGGCGGCACGGTGGACAAGTATGAAGGCGATGCAATTATCGCCTTCTGGAACGCGCCGCTCGCGCAGACGGATCATGCCGTGCGTTGCGTGCGCGCCGCCTTGCGTTGTCAGACCCTGCTGTCCATGATGCGCCCGGATTTTCGGAATCGTCTGGGTAAGGATTTGAATATGCGCATCGGCGTCAACACCGGGTACGCGGTGGTCGGCAACATGGGTTCTCATTCCCGGTTTGATTATACCATGATTGGAGACGCCGTGAACCTGGCGGCTCGCCTGGAGGGCATCAACAAACAGTTTGGCACCTACACGCTTATTTCACAAACGACAAAAGACCAGATGGCGGACGCCTTTCCGGTGCGAGAGGTCTCGAGAGTCGCGGTTGTGGGACGGCGTGAACCCGTTGTGGTTTATGAACCGTTTCTGCCGGAAAATATGGATGCGCATCGGCAAAAGACGATGGCGGAGTTTTCGAAAGCCCTGGCTTTGTTCTACAGGGGCGATTTTATCGGCGCAAAAACTGTTTTTTCAGATATTGCTCAAGATGACGCAGCAGCGCGCGCTTACATTTTGAAATGCACGGAACTCATTGAACATCCGCCTGTTGAATGGCAAGGCGTATGGGTGATTACTGTAAAGTGATTCACTCTGAATCGGACGGTGTGTGCGTCCCGCCATGGGATGGTCTCGAATTTTTGACGGCCGTGGCCATCATTTCCCGGATAAAATTCAGATCGGTGACTGCGGCCGGGGATATCGGCGTCCAGTCCACACGGCCAGATCCAACGTGCGGTCTGCGTCGAGCCGCACCACGCCGCGGAGGAAATGTCTGACGGCGTCATTCAAACGTTTCAAGCCTTGATCATTTCTTTTCGTCTGCGGCGTTGTTCGTTTCAAAAGCTGGTTTTCTATCAGCAAAACGATTATTCTTCAATTTTCTTGACACCCAGACCATACTTCCATTAATTTGCATAATATTTGCGTCAAATATAAAAAAAATCACGATTTTTTTATCCATGCAATAACAAGTTAGGCCTCTCCAGAAACAGCCCGGCAAAAAGCATGTTCAAAATAAAAAATATTTTTCTTTGCAAAAAGTGAGATGAATTCATGATTTATCAGGAGAGAGTGGGATGAAACTGGAGCAGAAAGTGTGGGTGGAAGGCGAGGGATGGGCCTCCGGCGGGAACATCGGAATGGAAGATGCCGCACAGCTGGCTCTTCTTTTTGGAAGCGTAACGCGGCTGAAAGACAGGGATCGCCTGAGCGAGGTCAGGCGCATGTACCCGAATGCCCATCTTTTAGGATGTTCCACAGCCGGAGAAATCTGCGGCGACCGGGTGTTTGACGATTCACTTGTGGTTACGGCCGTTCATTTCGAACACACGCAGGTCAGAGGCGCAAAAGCCCGAATTGACAGGATGGAAAACAGCTTCAACATTGGACGGCGGCTTGCTCGATCCCTGGATCAGGAAGATCTGAAGCATGTCTTCATTCTTTCCGACGGTTTGAAGGTCAATGGAAGCGAGCTGGTGAGAGGCTTGATCGAGAATCTTCCCGCCCATGTGTCGGTCACAGGGGGGCTGTCTGCGGACGGCGCTCTTTTCAGGGAAACCGTCGTGCTGTGGGTCGATGATCCAGACAGGGACATTGTTGCCGCGCTGGGGTTCTACGGCAGCCGGCTGAAAATAGGATACGCCTCCATGGGAGGATGGGATCCCTTCGGGCCCGAACGGCTGATAACGCATTCCAGGGGAAACGTGCTCTACGAGTTTGACGGCAAATCGGCCCTGGCGCTTTACAAGAAGTATCTGGGAGATCACGCGAACGGTTTGCCCTCCACCGGCCTTCTCTTCCCCTTAAGCGTCCGTTTGAAAGAAAATGATCGAGGCGTGGTTCGCACCATCCTCGCTGTCAACGAAAAAGATCAGAGCATGACCTTTGCGGGCGATGTTCCGGAGGGCGCTCATGCGCGACTCATGAAGGCCAATTTCGACCGTTTGATCGACGGCGCGGTTGAGGCCGCCAGAACGAGTCTGGACATTCTTGGCAGCCCGCCGGAATTGGCGATATTGATTAGTTGCGTGGGCAGGAAACTCATTCTTCGGCAGCGGGTCGAGGAAGAACTGGATGGCATTCGCGATGTTTTCGGTCAGCAGACCGTTATGACCGGGTTCTATTCCTACGGGGAGATATCTCCGGCTTTGCCGGGAGCGGTTTGCGAACTTCACAACCAGACGATGACGGTTACGGCCTTTTCGGAAGAATAGCCATGGAACGCACGCACAGCCTGCTGAAGCGTCAGATAAAGCGGTATCTGGGTTCGGAACCCATTCCCACGGTATGTGAAGATCTCATGAACGCCGTCAACGACGCCTACTGGCAGATGGATCTGGACCGCCAGATGCTGGAACGATCCCTCGATCTGAGTTCAAGCGAACTTCTCGAGGCAAACGCGGAAATGCTCGCCATCTTTAAGGCGATTCCGGATCTGCTTTTCCGGCTGGACGGAAGCGGAACGATTCTGGACTGCAAGGCCGATGCAAAAACGGATTTTATCGTTGATCCGAAAAAGATGATCGGGAAACGGATTCAGGATATTCCAGAAAGGTCTATCAGCGACCGGTTTCAGGCCGCCGTCGATCGTCTGCGGTCGGAGAAAAACATCATCGTTATGGAGTATTCACTGGCCCCACGTGGACAGAAACAATTCTATGAAGCCCGGCTGGTGCCGTTTCTCGAAGATCAGATTGTCGCCATTATTCGAAACACCACTTGGCGCAAGCGCGCGGAAGAGGCACTGGAAAAGCGGATTCTGGCGCTGACCCGGCCGCAGGACGACGCCGCCGGGATCGCACTTGAAGACCTGTTCAACATCGACGACATTCAGCGCCTTCAGGACGAATTTTCCCAGGCAACCGGCGTCGCCTCCATCATCACGCGCACCGATGGAACGCCCATCACCTCGCCGAGCAATTTCTGCCGCCTGTGCATCGACATTATCCGCAAAACCGAAAAAGGACGCGCTAATTGTTATAAGTCTGATTCCATAATTGGACGAGCTTCCACCCAGGGGCCGACCGTCCAGCCCTGCCTGAGCGGCGGGCTGTGGGACGCCGGCGCCGGCATATCGGTCGGCGGCAGGCACATCGCCAACTGGTTGATCGGCCAGGTGCGCGACGAGACCCAGACCGAGGAAAATATGCGCCGATACGCCAGGGAGATCGAGGCCGACGAAAATGACCTGATCGAGGCCTTCCGCAAGGTGCCCGTCATGTCTCGCGAGCAGTTCGAGCGTGTGGCTCAGGCGCTGTATACACTTGCCAATCAGCTTTCCAATTTCGCCTACCAGAACATTCAGCAGGCGCGTTTCATTGCGGAGCGCCAGCAGGCGGAAGAGGCGCTTCGGGAAAGCGAGGAACAGTTCCGGGTTATGTTCGAGCTGGCTTCCATTGGCATGGCTCAAAATGATCCGCAAACAGGCCGGTGGCTGCGCGTGAACCGCAAGTTGTGCGATATCACGGGATATTCTTCAGATGAAATGCTCGCGTTCTGTGTTTCCGACATTACACACCCGGAAGACCGCGAGCGGGAATGCAGTGCCTTCCATCGAGTCTTGAGGGGTGAGGCGCAGGAATTCCGTGTGGAGAAGCGCTTCATACGCAAGGACGGAAGTGTCGTATGGGGGAACGTCAATGCGACGGTTATCCGCGATGCCGCCGGCCGGCCTGTTCTCACCATGGCCGCCATAGAGGACATCACGGAACGAAAACAGGCGGAGGAAGCGCACCGCAAACTCGAGGAACGTCTTCAGCGGGCGGAAAAAATGGAAGTTCTGGGCACAATGGCCGGCGGGGTGGCACACGATCTGAACAATGTTCTGGGAATACTGGTCGGATACTCGGAGCTGCTTGCGGAAAAGCTGCCCGACAGCAGTCCATTAAAAAAATATGCCGACAACATCCACCAATCCAGCATTCGAGGCGCCGCCATCATTCAGGATCTTTTGACCCTGACGCGAAGGGGCGTTACCGTTTCCGAGGTGGTCGATCTGAACCGGCTGGTCTTTGATTACTTAAGAACGCCCGAGTTCGAAAGCCTGCATTTTTACCATCCGGAGGTTCGGATACGGACCGAGCTCGAAGACGGGCTCCTGAACATCAAGGGATCGCCCGTTCATCTGGGAAAGACGATCATGAATCTCGTGTCGAATGCCGTAGAAGCCATATCCGGCGAGGGCGAGGTGACCATTCGAACGGAAAACCGCTACCTCGATCAACCCATACAGGGATACGATGAGATGCAGGAAGGGGACTATGCGATCCTGTCGGTTTCCGATACGGGCGGCGGCATCTCCGCCGAGGATCTGGGCAGGATTTTCGAGCCTTTCTATACCAAGAAGGTGATGGGAAGAAGCGGAACCGGTCTGGGACTGGCCGTTGTCTGGGGAACCGTGAAGGATCATCGCGGATACATTGACGTGCGGAGCGAGGAGGGCAGGGGGAGCGTTTTCACCCTTTATTTTCCGGTGACGAGAGAGGACCTGCCGAAAGTTGAAAAAGCCGTGCTGCCGGATTCTTATGCGAGCAGGGGGGAATCCATACTGGTCGTGGACGATGTGAAGGAGCAGCGGGAACTTGCCAGGAACATGCTGGAAAGGCTCGGGTACCGGGTCGAGGCGGTTGCCGGGGGGGAGGAGGCGGTTGAATACCTGAAACGCAACAAAGCCGACCTGATTATTCTGGATATGATCATGGACCCTGGAATTGACGGAATGGAGACCTATCGAAGAATGCTTGAAATCAATCCCGGGCAGAAGGCGGTCATCGCAAGCGGCTTTTCGGAGACGGACCGGGTTCAGAAGACTCTGGAGATGGGCGCCGGAGCGTTTGTTCGAAAGCCCTACATTCTGGAGAAGATCGGCCTTGCCGTTCGAAAGGAACTGGACCGGAGATAGACGGCATCTGCTGCCGCAGTTTGCCCGAGCAAGGTAAGGGGGACTTTCATGAGTTCTTATCTGATCTTATTGTCAATCCTTGCGTTGCCGGTTCTTGTTGCCGGAATGGCCGCGCCTGTATTCGAAGCGATTTCATACGATGGACGGAAAATATCTCTCTCGGCGCTCCGGCGGCAGGGTCCCGTGATGCTGGTGTTCCTGCGCGGGTTCGGCTGACCCTACGCCCGGCGGCATCTGGGGCAGATGAAACAGGATTTCAAAAAGTTCGAATCAAGAAATGCTGCGATCGTTGTCGTCGCCCCGCATTCCGCGGAAAAGGTCGCGGCGTACTGGCAAAAAGAGGATCTGCCCATGATCGGCGTGCCCGATGCGGACGGAAAGCTCGCCAACCTCTACGGCCAGGAATGGAAAATTGTGAAACTTGGCCGAATGCCGGCGCTTTTCGTGATTGACCGACAGGGTGCCCTTGCTTTTGCCCAGTATGGCAAAAGCATGTCCGACATACCGGAAAATAATGAGATGCTGAAGGTGCTGGACGCCCTGGCGGAATTATAATTATAGGGAAGGGAATATTCGGGATTTTGAAGGAACACTGTATAATGTTTCAGCTGAAAAGAAGGACGGAAGCCGGCATGCGAAACATCTTCATAGTCGTATATTTGCTGATTCTGGCCGGATGCACGATGGGTCCAGACTATCAGCGGCCCGTCGTCGATCAGCCGGATTCCTACCGGTACGCAACAGAAGATGCTCAAGACACGTCGAATCTGCCTTGGTGGCGGCAGTTTCAGGATCCGGTTCTCGACGGTCTGATCAACGAGGCCCTCGCCGGCAACAAGAACCTCGGAATCGCCGCCGCGAACATGGAACAGGCCGCAGCCGTCCTGACCCAGATCCGCGCCCCCTTTTATCCCCAGGCAAGTTACGGCGTCAATGCGGACCGCCAGCGGGTCAGCGAATTGAACGCCACGCCGGTACCGGGCTCCGTCCCGAACCCTCGGAATGCCTTTCAGATCTTTGCGGGCGCAACCTGGGAGATAGACCTCTGGGGCCGCATTCAGCGCCTTTCCGAGTCCGCCCAGGCAAGCCTGTTTGCCACGGAGGAGGTCTATCGGGGCGTCATTCTCTCGCTGGTGGCCTCTGTGGCGAATACCTACATTCAGCTCTGCGGCCTTGACGAACAGTTGCTCATCGCCCGATACAACATGGACTCCTATGGAAAGGCCGTGAAGCTCTTTGAACTCCAGTTCAAGTATGGACAGGTTTCCAGAATGACCGTCGAACAGGCGCGTACGCGGTTCGAGACGGCGGCGGCGATGATCCCGCAGTTCGAATCGCAGATTGCACAGGCCGAGAATGCCCTGTCCATTCTTCTGGGCCGGAATCCGGGCCCGATTGTCCGGGGCAAAGCACTGCGCGAACTGGTCCTTCCGGCCGTTCCTTCCGGACTTCCCTCACAACTGCTGGAGCGCCGGCCGGATGTGGCCCAGGCCGAACAGAACCTTATTGCCGCAAACGCCCGGATCGGCGCGGCAAAGGCCCTCTATTTTCCGACAATATCCCTGACCGGCAGTTACGGCCAGGCAAGCAAGGACCTTTCCGATCTCTTCAAAGGTCCGGCCCGCCAGTGGGGATACAGCGGGTCCGTTACCGGACCGATCTTCACCGCCGGCGCGATTTCAGGTCAGGTGCGCCAGGCTGAAGCGGCCCGCAAGGGAGCCCTGCTTGCCTATGAGTCGTCGATTCAGAGCGCATTTGCCGATGTGGAAAACGCACTGATCATGCGCACGAAGATCGGGGAGCAGATCGAGGCCCAGGGAAGACTGGTCGATGCGGCCAGAGAATATGTCCGGCTGGCAAGGCTGCAATATCAGGGCGGATATGTTCCGTATTCAACCGTGCTTCAGGCGGAGGAGCAGCTGTTCCCCGCCGAACTCAATTATGCGCAGTACAACGCCTCGCTGTATACTTCTTTGATCAATATCTACAAGGCAATGGGCGGCGGCTGGGTGGCCGAGGCAGACAAACTGACTGCTCGGCCGAATGAAAAGGGCCATAACGAAATGAGCAGATGATTCAATGCCTCGCCCCTTAATAGATTCGATTCGAAAGAACGCGATTCACCGGGCGCTCGTTACACGGCTCCTCCTGGCCTCAATTCTCATATCCGTTTGTCTGATCGTTGTTGTCCTGTATGTCCAATTCAGGAACATAGAAACCCAGACCGTCGAACAGGCCCTGGTTCAATCCGAGCGCTTCAGGTTCTCCATTATGGACAATCTGGATGCGCCCGGCCTGGGTGACCCTGCGAGCATTCAGCGCACGATGGACAAGATGGCGGTCGGCAGAGTGATGCCGACGGACGGCCATTTTGTCTTTGTCCGCATTTATGACCTTGACTTTCGTGAAGTCGCGGGGCTGAACGACCCGGCCTATATCCGCATAAACGAGATCAATGATTATATTCATCAAAACAGAGACCTTGAGAAGCTGAGAAAACAGAGCGCCTGGAACAGAATGCTTCGCCTGGGCAAGGATGTTGTCATTGATATGGGCTATACCCTGAAAAACAGCGCCGATGTGCCCGCGGGCTATATTGAAGGCGTCTATGTGATTTCTCCGGTCTTTTATTCAAAAGCCCGCCGATCGGCGATTTTCACTGCATTGATGGTAGCGGGCATCGTACTTCTGACCTCCATGATTCTCTATCCTGCAATCAACGGTTTGCTGCGCCGGGTTGCCGGCCTGTCGGGCAGCCTGCTTCACGCCAACATGGAGATCCTCAGCGTGCTGGGAAGCGCCATAGCCAAACGGGACAGCGATACGGATATCCATAATTACCGGGTCACCATCTACGCTGTCCGCCTTGCGGAAGAACTGGGCCTGCCTGAAAACGAAATCCGATCGCTGATCAAGGGGGCATTCCTGCACGACGTGGGTAAAATAGGCGTACGGGACAGCATTCTGCTCAAGCTCTCCCGCCTGACATCCGAAGAATTCAAAGAGATGAGCGAACATGTACGACACGGCATGGATATCGTGAGCGGTTCAGAATGGCTCCGTGATGCAGCCCTGATCGTCGGAGGTCACCACGAGAAATATGACGGGACCGGATACCCGGAGAAACGAAGCAACGGCGACATCCCCAGGGTGGCGCGTATTTTTTCCATTGCCGATGTTTTTGACGCCCTTTCATCAAAACGCCCCTACAAGGATGCGATGAGTTACGAGGAAACGATGAACCGTCTCATCGAAGGGAAGGGCAGTTATTTCGATCCGGAAATCCTCGATGCCTTTGTAAGGATTGCGCCCGTTCTTTATGAAACGTACGCCAACAGGGATGATGAGAAGACCAGAAATGATCTGAAACATATAAATGCCCGATATTTCTGGCCTGATGTTGCCGGTGATATTGCGGGAAAATGAGGGGTTTTACAGAGTTCTGTCACAACCGTAAAGGAGGCGGAAAAAATGAAAAAAGCTTGGGTATTGCTGGTCGGAATGGTGTTCCTGGCAGGTTGTACAACCACTGGGCCGGCACCGGCGCCGCAGAAGGCGGACTTTCTTGGAGAGTATGCCCGAAAAATGGAGCCCGGGCCGCCTGGAGGAGCCAGGATGCGCTGGCTGAAGCCGGGGGTTGATTTCCGTAAATACAAAAAAGTGATGGTGGATTACGTGGTCTTCGCCCTGGCCGATGATTCTCAATACAAGGGCATCAACGGCGATGAGATGAAGAAACTCGGAGATGCCTGCACCCAGGCCATTGTCGATGCACTGAAAGACAAATACGCAATAGTGGCCGACCCTGGTCCCGACGTGGTGAGGTTTCGGTTCGCCATTGTGGATCTGAAGCAGAGCCGTCCCGGCTTGAGCGCCGTAACATCCGTCATTCCGATCGGACTGGGCATCAGTCTCGTGAAAAGAGGCGCCACCGAGTCATGGAGCGGCTCGGGGGCGACAACCAGCCAGCTGATGGTCCTCGACTCCGCGACCCATGAGGTGATCGCCGTTGCGGAGGCCGAGTATCATGCGGGTTTTACCGAGCGGTTCAGCAAATGGGGCTCCGCCGAAGAGGCCTTTAAATACTGGGGACAAAGACTGCGGCAATTCATGGATGATCTTGTGGCGGCCAGATAATTTCCACCACGGAAGGCAATATCAAGACGGCGGAACGCCCTCCGTATTCTTGCAGGACGGAGATTCAGGCACGTTTCCCGCGGTCTGAGTCTCCTTTTCGATCTGTGCGGCATCCTGCTTCGCCCTGGAGCGTTCGCCCAGCCGATCAAACAGGTAGAACAGCAACGGCACATAGAGCATGGCCAGGGTCGTTTCTCCGATCATGCCGCCGATGATGCCGGTGCCGATGGAATGTCGGGCGTTGGCGCCTGCGCCCATGGCGATTGCCAGGGGCAGGACGCCGAAGGCGAAGGCGAGCGAGGTCATGATAATCGGCCTCAGTCTCTGCTCGCCCGCCTCTATGGTGGCATCCATGATGGATTTGCCCTGCTTGCGCAGTTCGACGGCAAACGATACTCTCAGAATCGCATTTTTTGCCCCCAGGCCGATCAGCACCAGAAGTCCGATCTGAAAATAGACGTCATTCTGAAGACCTCGAAGCCAGTTTGCGGTCAGGGCGCCCAGCACGCCGAAAGGCACCGCCATCATCACGGTGCCCGGCAGGGTCCATGACTCATACTGTGCGGCAAGAACGAGAAAGACGATGATCAGGCCGAACAAAAAGGCGATCGCCGATGTGCCGCCGGACTTCTTTTCTTCGAAGGCAAGCCCCGACCAGGCGAAGGTGTACCCCCGCGGCAGTATCTCCTGCGCGATCTCTTCCATTGCGGCAATGGCCTGACCCGAACTGTACCCCGGTGCGGCGTTGCCGTTCACCTTTGCGGCCGGAAACCCGTTGAAATGCGGCAGCAGGTCCGGACCGGTGACCCATCTTGTGGTGACCAGCGCCGCCAGCGGCACCATCTCGCCCTGACTCGATCTGGCATACAGGCGCGCCAGATCTTGCGGATTGCTGCGGTATTGCGGCTCTGACTGGAGAATCACCTGCCAGACCCTGCTGAACTCGTTGTACTGGCTTACGGACAGAGATCCGAATTGCGCCTGAATGGTGCTGTAGACGTCCTTGACGGAAACGCCGATGAGGTTCGCCTTGTCACGATCCACGTCAACGTTCAATTGCTGCGTGCTGGCGCGGAACGTCGTGTTTAATCCGGAAAGCTCCGGGCGCTGGCGCGCCTTGCTGAGGAACTGTTGCGTCAAATCATCCAGTTTCGCCCCATCGCCGGATCCGGTATCCTGAATCCAGAATTCAAAACCGCCTGTCGTACCGATTCCTGGAATCGCCGGCGGCGGCACGGGAATGACGACGCCCTCCTGAATGTTCCTCGCCTCCTGATTCATGCCGGTCAGCACGGCGCGCGCGTTCTCGGCCCGCGCTTGTTTTGCCGAGGCATACCTCTCTTCAAAAGGCTTCAGGGTTACGAAGAAGGTTCCGGAATTGGTTTTGAAGCCGCTGTCGATCAGGCTGTAACCGGTGATCTGGGTGCGGTTTTCAACGCCGGGGATTTCCCTGAAGATGGTTTCCAGGCGTTCGGCAACGGCTACTGTCCGGTCAAGGCTCGCGGCGTCCGGCATGATGATCGCCGCCATGACATATCCCTGGTCCTCGTTTGGCACGAAGCTGCCGGGTATGGTTTTAAAAAGATGCACCATGAAATAAATCAGTACCGCCAGAACGGCAAAGGCAATTACGACCCTTTTGATCACAAACACGACGGCATGTCCGAAACCACGGGTGATCGCATCTACTCCGCGGTTGAACCAGGCGAAGAAGCCCCGTGTTGGAGGCGTGATGTGCTTCAGCATCACCCCGCACATGGCCGGGGTCAGCGTGAGCGCTACAAATCCGGACACCGCGACCGATATGACGATGGTGATGGCAAACTGCTTGTAAAGCTGGCCGGTGGCGCCGGGCAGAAATGCGGCGGGAATAAAAACGGACGCCATCACCAGCACAACGGCCACCAGCGAACTGGCTATCTCGTCCATGGCCCGAATGGTCGCCTCCTTTGGAGGCAGATGGAACCTCGCCATGTTGCGCTCGACATTTTCAACCACCACAATGGCATCATCCACAACCATTCCGATGGCGAGCACCAGGCCGAAGAGGGTAAGCAGATTGATGGAAAACCCCAAAGCGAACATGCCGGTAAAGGTGCTGACCAGGGCCACCACGATGGCCACCGCGCAGATGACGGTGGTGCGGAAGCTCTGAAGAAAGAGATATACGATGAACACCACCAGCAGAATAGCCTCGAACAGGGTGTGAATCACCTCTTCAATCGACAGGCGGACAAAATCGTTGGTATCCAGGGAGATCAGGTAGTCGAGCCCGCTGGGGAAGCGCGATTTCATCTCTTCAAGGGTCTTGCGGACCGCTTCCGACACCTCAAGCCCGTTTGCTCCGGGTTGCTGGTAAACGGCGATAAAGGTTGCCGGCGTGCCGTTCAACCTGCTGTCAACAATGTACTGCCTTAAGCCGACCTCGGCGCGGGCAACATCCTTCAGGTGTACGATTCCGCTTCCGTCCCGATTTGCACGGAGAATGATGTTATCGTACTGTTCCGGCCGGGTGAAGGGCCTCTGCGTGACTACCGGGAATGTCAACTGGACAGGCCTCTGTGTGGGCTGCTGCCCGATCTGTCCTGCGCCGTACAGGGCGTTCTGGCTGGCGACCGCCTGCTGTATGTCGGTGGTGGTGATCCCCATCGAGGCCATTCGATCCGGATTCATCCAGATGCGTATCGCCTGGTCCGGAATGCCCATGATCTGCGCCTGTCCTGCTCCCGGCACGCGCTTGATGGCGTCAAGGACATAGACGTTGGCGTAATTTGCGATGTATTCGCTACTGTAACGCTCATCCTGGGAAAAGACGCCGATCAGCATCATGATGGTCGAGGCTTTTTTCTGAACCGAAACCCCCTGCTGCAAAACGGCATCCGGCAGCTGGGGCTGTGCGAGGGTGACCCGGTTCTGAACCTGGACCTGCGCGATGTCCGGGTCCGTATTCAGGTCAAAATATACGGTGAGCTGCAGTTGCCCGTTTGAGGAACTCGTTGAAGACATGTAAAGCATGTTGTCCACACCGTTGATCTGCGCCTCGATCGGCGCCGCAACGGAATCGGCAAGGGTCTGGGAATCCGCGCCCGGATAAGTTGCCGATACGGTGACTTGAACCGGCGTTATGGTTGGATATTGCTCGACTGAAAGGGACATCATCGCCACCAGACCGGCAAGGCAGATGATAATCGAGATGACCGCGGCAAAGATCGGCCGCTCAATGAAGAATCTGGAGAACATGCGTTATGTCTCTCCTTGACAGGCTTTCAATCGTTACTTTTTTTCGGAACCCGCCGGAAATCCCGATCCATGCCCGGAATCATCGGACTTCACCGACACCGTCATGCCGGGGCGGAGCATGAGACCGCCGTCTATCACCACCCGTTCGCCGCTTCTCAGTCCTTCCAGGATGAACCAGTCCTCTCCATGCCATTCTCCAACGGCGACGGGACGCTGTTCCGCCTTGCTCTCTCCGTCCACGACCCAGACAAAATGGCTTTTGGAACCCTGCTGCACCGCCTTTTGCGGAATCAGGATCGTATCGGGACGGACAGCGCCTTTTAAACGAACCCGGACGTACTGGTTCGGACGCAGGACTCCGCCCGGATTGTCAACGCTGGCGCGGATCGCGAAAGTGCCGGTCTGCGGATTGTAAGAAGGCTCGGCAAACGTCATGCGCCCGGTGTGCGGATGAATCGATCCGTCCACCAGCACGACCTCGACGATGAACCGTTCAGCCTCCGGAATGCGAAGCATGCCTCTGGAAACATGGTCGCGGTACTGCTGCATCTCGTTTTCAGACAGACTGAAGTTCACCCATATCGGAGAGAGTGCCGAGACGGTTGTGAGCAGGCTGTTCTGGGGGCTGATATAGGTGCCTTCTGTTTGACGGGCCGAACTGGTGATACCGGTAATGGGAGAAGTGATGGTTGTGTAGGACAGATTCAAACGCGCTGTTTCGACCTTTGCCTTCGCCTCCTCCACGGCTGCTGCTGCCGACTGATACTGGCCCGTGGCGTCGTCAAGGTCCTTCTGCGAAAGCGCATCCTGCTCGGTCAGCGGTTTGGTTCGCTCCAGGCTGAGACGGGCCGTTTCGAACGCGGCCTCCTGCCTCGCCAGAGTGGCCTTTGCCTGGGAAAGCTGGACCTGAAACGGTTTGGCATCCATCTGAAAAAGGACCTGCCCCTCCTTTACCACGGAACCCTCCGTGTACAGGCACTTGTCCAGGAAGCCGGTTACACGGGCCTGTATGTTTACGAGGTGTGAGCTCTGGGTCTGGGCGACGTATTCAAAGACAACGGGCACATCCTTCCGAACGACCTCCATCACGGTTACTGCGGGCGGAGGAGTTGTCGATGCCTTTTTCTCGCTGCCGCATGACAGACAGAGGAATAAGAAAGCAGCGATCATGCCGGTGATAAGGAAACGAATATGCCATGAACGGCCTCTATGGTGAAGCTTTTGCATCGGCAGGTCCCCCTGTTGAGAATGCAATTTTTTCGCTAAGATTAACAGCCTTTCAGTGGTGAAGCAATCGTTTTTATCAATGTTCACCGGGATGATTCAGCAAACATCACGTCACTCGGTCTGTGCTTGCTTCAGGAAGAAGCGTTTGCCGAAAAGACTGACTGTCTTCACTGGCGAAAGGATCTTGAAGTGAATGATCACCGAAAGAAAACAATAAAAAAGGCGGAGTCGATTGAACCCCGCCTTTTAAAAACATCTATGCGATTTCTTAAAAGTGAAAATTCAGACCCACAGTTACAATGCTCGATTGGATTTCAAGTTCAGTTCCATAATAATGATAATAATAATCTTCATAATCATCATCTGTGTCTGTCATAAAAAACCGATAGGCAAGATCCACCGACAGGTTCCGGTTGATTTCAAAATTTACCCCGGCCAATATCTGCCACGCAAAAGCCGTATCATCATAACTTATCGAATAAGTATACATTTTCCCTTCAAACCGCTCTGTTCCTCTGCATGAAAAGTCAACCTGGGAGAAACCTAAACCAAACCCCAGAAACGGGTGAAACCTTCCCTCAGGGTATTTGGCAATAAAATTAAACATGAAATTATGAACATCCAGATCACCCTCCATTGCATAAAAATCATCCCCCGCTGAGGTCAGAGCGGTCTGATCCACATCCGGACCCAAATACAGGTATTCAAATTCCAAAGCTATGGCCCGGGCGAAAGGCATCGTATAACCGATTTTGGCTCCGAGCGCCCAGGTATTCTGAATGTCAAGGTCGTATGATGGGTAATAAGACTCAGTATACTCCAAATCCGAACCAAGGGTATAACCCCCTGTGATGCCGACATAAAGCGGACCGGTTTCTGAAGCCATCGCGGCATTGAACGGGGTTAATGAAATTAAAGCCGCTAAAAACAAGACCGTTGCTGAACCGATGATCTGTTTCATAACTTCCTCCTCATCTCATATTTGTCCAGGGTTGGGCTCAATTTACGGATAGCGCTTTATTTGACATTTTCCCCGTAACCGAAGGTTATGTCAAGCTCATGCTGACCATCGGGTTGTTGCACGAAATGCCGTACCAGGCTGTTGAAAAACTGCGTCTAAGGCCGCCATTCAGCGTTGCACGGCTCTCGCCAATGCTCACATATGCTTGAATATGCTGCGCTTGTCGTATCGCCGCGCGCCTTGCCTGACTGCCTGATCCTTGTTTTTCAACACCCTGTTACGTCCTATAAAATTTTCGAACGCGCGCTTTCAGGTAATGCGGGGCATCAACTTTCTCCTCTTTTCGGAACGATACAGATGAAATCAAAAGGTTCCGTTCCCGTATTTCGAAAGCGATGGGCCTCGTTGTGATCGACATAAATATAATCGCCTGGTTGCAGCAAATGTTCTTTGCCCGAAGCATCCATCACGGCGCCCCTGCCGGATTCGATTTTGACCAGGTGAGGAAATTCGTGGGCGTGATGGGGACTCATTCCGCCGGATTCGATGCTGAAATACCGCAGGACGATCTCCTGCGATCCGTCTTCCGGGCCGATGACGATCTGCTTTCTGACATGATCATACCCCTGCACGCCAGCAAAGGGAATATCGCTGAGTTTTTTTATCACCATGGTTTTCTCCTCTGTTTCTGAATTTCATGTTTTACGGGAAGCCGGGCAGCGCGCCGATGCGTTTTCCCGTATGGCCGATATTGAAACGGCCCTTATTGTTCAGATAGAATCAGTCCAGATTCAGTTTCATCTTGCACCGGTTGCACTGCACGGCGCCCCTGAAAACTCTGTTGCCGCATTCAGGACACACATAGCGGGCCTCTTCATCCTGAATCCACTTTTCAGTACCGACTTTTCGCCGGTATGGAACAGCCCGCAATATGATCTTTTTGCCGACCGCCATTGGAAAATCTTCAATGTATTGACAGGGAAATTCAGCGCATTGATGGCATCCGGCAAAACCCTTCTCCTGTGCGCATTTCCTGATTTCGCACTGCCGGCAATGCATAAAACGCCGATCAGACAAACAGCCGCGGCATTGAATGTCTTCTGTTGAAAGATTTTCGCTGTTGGGCAGAGTGCCTTTTCCGGGAACCCCGCCTTTGTACAGATTGACCAGCCGCTCCTTGAGTTTCTGGTTGTTATCCCGGTGCGCCATGTAGATGGCGCAGACTCCGCAATACAGACCGCAGGGCGCAACCAAATCCGGATTTATCTTCATGATTCCACTTCCTCCCGGTTCATTTCCCGAGCAGTCGCATCGGATCTCTATTTCCATCAAAACCTCGTTGCAAATCCGTTCCGTGTGATCGGGTTCGCAGTGAAATCCGGCTACAGCGCCTTGATCGCGACAAGCGCGCGCCGCACCTCCTCGACGCCTTCGGGCGGCAGGGGCGCCTGCGGGGGCAGGGGATCGCCGACCGCATACCCTTGAAGCTGCAGCGCTCCCTTGATGCAGGCAGCGAGGTTGTATCGGGAAAAGGCCTGGTTCAGATTCCACAGCAGCCGTTGCCGGTCCATTGCCGTCGCCCAGTCGCCGCGCCGGCAGAGCTCGTACAGCTCGACGCTTTGCCGGGGCGCAACGCAGGCGGGCCCGGCCATCCATCCGACGCCGCCGATCATCATCACGCAGACCGGAATGTGCGTCGAGGCCGCAAAGACCTGAATCCGACCTTCGACCCGGTTGAGGATCGAGAGCAGCCGGCCGGTATTGGATGATGCGTCCTTGATGTAGCGGATATTGGGTATGCGGCTCAGGCGCTCGATGACGGAAAGGCTCAGGTCCGAACGCTGAAAATTCGGATTGGTGTAGAGCACCACGGGAAGGGACACCGCCTCGGCGATCGCCTTGAAGTAGGCGAACACGCCTTCATCCGGAACCGGAAAGTACGCCTCCAGAATTGCGAGAATGCCGCTGCAGCCTATTCGTTCGAACTCGCGCGCCTGGAATGCGGCGTCGGCAATCGTGGTCGAACCGACTCCCGCCACAACCGGAACCCGGCCGTCCGCAGCCTCGACAACCACCTCGACGACCCGCCGCCGCTGGGCCCATGTGAGATAGGCGAACTCTCCCGTGGATCCGAGCGGGGTCAGCCCATGAACGCCGGCCTTGACGAGATCGTCGGACAGCCGGGCAAGGACTTTTGCATCGACCTCTCCGGTCGCACGGATCGGGGATACCAGGTAGGGAAAAACTCCGTGAAAATCCGTTTCGGTCATTGCTGTCTCCTTGGCCGGCGTCGGTTCCGATCCTTTCCAAGCACAGCCGTCCAAGGCTTAAGACGGCTTCAGGTATCTGAACTCGGGTGTTAACGAGCTCACAGAATCATAAATGCGGTTCGAAGGCAAGGGTGAATCTCCCTGGTTCACGGGAACGGACGACCTGATTAAGGTTCCTTTGCGCGTTTCTCCATTTCAGCAACGATGCCGTTTATCTGGGAGTCCGAAAAACCGGCTTCTCGCAGACAGGACAGAAGCTTGCGATAGGCCATGTTGCGCTGGGCCTGGGAAACCTGACCAAAGGAGGCCCCGTACATGGCGCTTTCCAGATTTTTGGCCGACTCCGCACAATGTTCGGGTATGGGCGGTGCCGGCTCGGTGGAGAGTGATCCGCTGCCGATCGATGCCTCTTCCTCCCTAGCGGCTTCCTGCTGCGGCGGGGTTGAAAAATGCTGATAGGCAAAATAGCCGGCAATAACCATGACAACGAGAATGATCAACTGCTTCATGACTGAACTCCCTTCCTGAAGATTGAACTTCCGGCATCACGGCATTCGGTTTCAGGCCCCTTATTCCCATTCGATCGTGGCCGGGGGCTTGTTCGTGATGTCGTATACCACGCGGTTCACGCCTTTGACTCCGGCGGCAATCTCTCCGGCGACCTCGATCAGGAACTCCGCGGGCAGCGGAACGACTGTTGCGGTCATGAAATCCTGGGTCTGCACGGCCCGCAGGCAGATCACGTGCCCAAAGGTGCGCTCATCATTCGCCACGCCGACGGACTGCGCATTGGTCAGGACTACAAAGAACTGTCCGGCCCGCTCCGCATGCCCCTTGGCATGCATCGCCTCACGGAACACGGCATCGGCCTCGCGCAGGATGTGAAGCTTCTCCCGGGTGAGTTCGCCCAGGCACCGCACGCCCAGGCCGGGACCGGGGAAGGGCTGCCGCTCCGTGATCACCGGTGGAATGCCCAATGCCCGGCCAACCTGGCGGACCTCGTCCTTGAACAGATACTTCACGGGTTCCACGATGCCCTTGAAATCGATTCGGTCCGGCAGGCCGCCCACGTTATGGTGAGCCTTGACGGCCTTTCCGCCTTCCCAGCCGCTCTCGATGATGTCCGGATAAATCGTGCCCTGAACAAAATAGTCCAGCTCGCCCAGCTTGCGGGCTTCTTCCTCAAACACGCGGATAAATTCCTCGCCGATGATCTTCCGTTTGGCTTCCGGATGCGTCACGCCCTTGAGTTTCGCCAAAAAGCGATCCTCAGCATCGATGGTGATCAGTTTGATGCCGTATTGATCGCGGAATACTTCCGCGATCTGCCGCGGCTCGTCCTTGCGCATTAAGCCGTGATCCACAAACACGCAGGTCAGCTGTTTCCCGACCGCCCGGTGCAGCAGGGCCGCGCACACCGAGGAATCGATACCGCCGGACATGGCCAGCAGCACCTTTCTGTCCCCGATCTGCTCCCGAAGATCCGCCACGGTTTCGGAAATGAACGCTTCCGTCGTCCAGTCCTGCGTAAAATCGCATTGATCAACCAGAAAATCCTTCAACGTGGGGGCGTCGCAGGCCGTCGCCTGCAAATCCAGCACGGGAAGGCCGAGCTTTGCCGTCTCCGCCGGAACCTCGTGCCCGAGCGTACGCTCTCCGCAGGCCGCGCCGCGCTGGAAGATCAGCGCCTTCGGCTTCAAAGCCTCAATCCGTTCCACCTTGGCCGAATACGGCAGGACCTCGCAGTAGATGTTCATCTGCCGCACAGCTTTTGCCGCCATCTGCGCATTGATCGCCCCGAAATCCAGTATAACCACGCAATCATGTTTCTTCGACACGCGCTCTCCTCCATACCGGTCATGATGCCGGAACGCCCGCCTTTCAGCATCGCGAGGCGTTCGCGGCATCACGGACAGAAAAGATTCAGAAATTCAGAACTCGCCTCAAAATGCCCTACCCATAGCAGAAACAGGAAATCGATCAAGATATTTTGATCATCAGAATTGTTACGGGAGAGGGAAGGGCGGGATTCGTTGCGCTGCCGGCGTCGACGAGCCTGAAGTCGATCATGCCCATTGGGTTACGGCAGAATTCCGAGGAAACCCTGAATGCCCGTCATGATCATCTGGGCCGCCAGCGCGGTCAGGATCAGCCCCGTCAGTTTGCTGAGGATTGAAATGCCTTTGATGCCAAAACAGCGCTGAATCAGAGTGCCGGCGAGCAGCACCGTCGCGATGCACGTCACGGCGGCCAGCAAAGCCAGGCATCCGGTGACTTTTTCCGGAACGGTGGTCATCTCCGCGCCCATAACAAGCAGGGTCCCTGTGGTGGCCGGTCCAACGATGATCGGTATGGCCAGGGGCACAACTGTCACATCGCCGTCGGCAGCAGCGCTGGATATCGCCGGCCTTCCATGAACGAGTCCTATGCCCGAAAGCATCAGGAGCACGCCGGCGCCGATGCGGAAGGAGTCCAGGGTGATGCCGAACAGTGAAAACATCTGCCTGCCCGCAAAGAACAGCAAAAGGCATGTTGCCGCCACCGCAGCGGAAACGGTCAGGGCGATTTTCCGGCGGCGGCGCTCATCGTAACCCTCGGTCAGGCTGAGGAACATCGCCAGAGCGAAAAAAGGGGTCAAAACGAAAAACAGTTTGATCCAAAGACTTAGAAACAGGGACATCATGGTTTTTTCAGCCTTTTCAGCATTTCGGAAAACCCAGCCAGCGGCTCATTGACTCTTGCCTCGACGGCCACAATGTCTTCCGCGTCCTCGGCAAATGTTCTTTTTACAGCCTCGTTCACGAGCTCGGAAATGGTTCTGGATGTTTCAATATCCTGTCCTTAGCCGCGGCGATGTCAGAAAATCTGGCTTTTCCCTCCCGAACCCGCTTCTCTCTCTCCGAGAGGATTCTCTCGTGCCAGGACGGGGAGGGAACGGATTCCGGATTTCGGCAGAGATCATCCCAGAGTTGTTCCATTGCCGCGAGCTTGTCTTCGATCGTCATTTTGTCTAATGGTAAGGCATTTTCCATGTCGGCCTACCCCCTGTTGATGCTTTTCAAAAAGAAAGGTACCGTATCCGCCTTGGAATTTCAACTCTGGATTCAAGATATCGCCCTTGCCATCCTGGGCGCGTATTCATGCGGTTTCTTTATTACAAAATTTGACAGCCAAATGACATGTCGAGACAATGTTAATGATCGGTGCTATGGAGCCATTTGGTAATCGCTGCAATGAAGCCAACTGGCGCGGGATTAGGGTCGGTCATTGATATATTGATTGCCATTCCACTCATCATCCCGCGAAAATCGATAATTGACGCTGCGGAAGCCTTGCACCGCATTATTTTTGCAAAACCAGGCGCCGCAAAATTTTCATGAAGCGCATTGCATTCCAAAACAAACGGTCAATCAGGCCAAAAGATCGTAAAAGGCATGGGCCTCATGGTTCCGGAATGATTCATGTCAATATATCAATGCCCCGTCCCCGAGATGCCTATACCGAAGACACCCTCGTTCAGCGGACGATCGCCGTGTAATTGGAGAAGGAACCGGCCCGGGAGCAGTAACGGGTGAACGTTCCGGCGGCGGTATGAGGCTTGCGGAAATAATTGACAATTGGACGATCATAAACCGACAATTGGACGATATTTTATTTACAATTGGACGATCAAAAACTTGCAATCAGACGACGATAGGCGTATAGGTAACAGCTATGAGTGAAGGTGTTATATATCCCCGCTATCTCCGGTCGCGCATCATGGAGGCGCTGACGGATTCGCCGGTGGTGCTGATCCACGGGCCGCGTCAGTGTGGAAAGACCACGCTGGCCCGGTTGATCGGGGATGAAAAGGGGATTGCCTATTTTACCTTCGACGACGATGTGCAGCGGGCTGCGGCGCAGGCTGATCCGGTCGGCTATGTGGCTGACCTGCCGGAACGGGCCGTGTTGGACGAAGTGCAACGCGTGCCGGGGTTGTTCACCTCTTTGAAGACGGAGGTGGATGCCCGGCGAGTGCCCGGCCGGTTCATCCTGACGGGATCGGCAAATGTACTGCTGGTACCCAAGCTGGCGGATTCGCTGGCCGGCCGGATGGAAATCCTGCGGCTGCATCCGTTATCGCAAGCGGAGTTGGGCGGGAAGGAGTCCGGTTTTTTATCAAGACTGTTTCTCGGCAACTTCAAGGCCGGGTCAGTTGCGCAACGTCAGGGAAGAGCCTTGGCGGAACGGGTCGTGAACGGCGGTTATCCAGCCGCGCTGGCACGCGCCAGTCAACGCCGGCGGGCGGCCTGGTATCGGGATTATGCCGATACGTTGATTCAGCGCGATATCCGGGATCTGGCACGCATTAGCGCGCTGGATGCGTTGCCGCGCCTCCTGGCGATGTCCGCTGGTCAAACGGCAAGTCTGGTGAATGTATCCGAGCTTGCCGCCCCGTTTCAGATCAGCCGTCAGACCATACGCGAATACCTGACGCTGCTGTCGCGGATCTTTCTGCTGGATGAATTGCCGCCCTGGCACAGCAACCGGATGAAGCGGCTGATCAAGACGCCCAAGCTGCATATCGGGGACACCGGCTTGGCCTGCGCGTTGCTGGGCTTGAACGTGGATTCGTTATGGGAAGATCGCGCCCTCTTCGGACGGCTGCTGGAAACATTTGTGTATCAGGAGCTTCGACGATTGGCAAGCTGGCAGGAAGAGGCGATTGTTTTCAATCACTTCCGCGACAAGGATCAGGTGGAAGTAGATGTGGTGCTGGAATCGGAATCCCGCGTGGCCGGAGTAGAGGTAAAGGCTGCTTCGACGGTAACCAGCAGTGACTTCAAAGGACTGCGCAAACTTCAAGAGGCAGCACAAAAACACTTTGCCGCCGGGGTGGTGCTCTATGACGGTGAGGCTATGGTGGGTTTTGGAAATAATCTGTACGCCGTGCCCATATCCAGCCTCTGGGAGACAAACTGATGGCTTACACCGAGGACGCCCTCGTTCAGCGGACCGCCGCCAAGGGCCTCATGTTCCCGGAATGATTCATGTCAATATATCAACAGGAGTTGTTAAATCCCCGTCCGTTCACTTAACGATATACATCTTTTCTGTGGCCGACCTTGATCACCCAGATCGTAAGATCGCTGTCCTGTATTGAATAGACGATTCGGTAGTTTCCTTGCCGTATGCGGTACAGCACATTTCCTGAGAGTTTTTCACAACCCGCGGGTCGCGGATCGTTTCCAAGCTGCTCAACCCTTGAAAGGATTTTTTTCAGATCGCTTTTTGGAATTTTATCGAGCTCTTTCCAAACGGATTCCTTGAAAAAGATCTCATATGCGGCCATCTTTTTTCAGCCTTTTCAGCATTTCGGAAAAACTGACCAGCGGCTCATTTATCCTTTCCTCGAAGGCCGCAATATCTTCCGCATCCTCGGCAAGCGCGCCTTTAACGGCCTCGTTCACGAGCTCGGAAATGGTTTTGGATGTTTCAATGGATTTTAATTTCAAAGCCTTATGTATTTGAGGATCGAAATACACAGTGGCGCGTTTCGCAGATGTTGTCATAATGTTACCTCCAATGATTTAGTAACATGATAATGCTTAAACGTTTGGACGTCAAATCTTGAAATGCCGAAAGCCGGCGTCATACCTCACCGGCCTGCCGGGAGCCGCCTTTGAAAACGCCATGAATTATCCGGTCCGGTTGATTGACTGGCTATCCCTTTGTTTCCCGTCTTTCCGCAAAAACCTCTTTGGCTGCAAACAACCCGTTCAGCGCCGCAGGGAAACCCGCATAAACAGCCATCTGCATGATGACCTCCACAACTTCCTGCTCGGTGCATCCGACATTCAGGGCGCCATGAATATGAACCTTCAACTGAGGGGCTGCGTTGCCCAGGGCCGTCAGAGCGGCCACCACGGCTATTTCTCTGGATTTCAGATCCAGACCCGGCCGTGAATATATATCGCCAAATGGAAATTCAATCAGGAGCCGTGCAAAATCAGGGGCGATGTCTTTCAGGCTTTCGATGACGCGCTCGCCGGCTTTTCCATCAACTTCCTTGAGCTTTTCCCAGCCTCTTTGATAGCGATCGGTAGTGTCCATGGACCTGTCTCCTTAATTTCTATTCGTATGCAAGGGACTCATATATTACGGGGTCAGGTCTTCATTCTTGACGCAATCAGTTTCTTTTCCACTGCCGAAATGTTTTTTGCGAGCTCTTTATCATTTTTCATTTTGAACTTAACGCGCCTGCAGACCTGCGATACCCCGGATTCCCCAATCCCGAAACGTCCCCCGATATCTTTAAGCTTTTCATCCGTCAGCCGCTGACTGAGATATATTTTAACGTTCCGGCACATCGCTCCGTCTTCCCCGAAAAGGCCTCCAACCGCATCGGATATTTCTTCCATTCTTACCTTATCCGTCAAGGCGCTTAAAGCCGGAATATTTTTGTCCGGCGTTTTCCCCGACAAAAAATTGTCCTTTATAAAAGTGATAAAAGCGGGGCTGCCGAGGATGGTGGAACCTGCCGTTTCACTTAACGGGCTTTTGTATTCCGTGTTTGCCAATGCATCTACAAAGCCGCGGTATCCAATTTGGGCCGTTGAAATCTGGGCGCCGAAATACCCAAGAATAAAATCACGATATAGCCATTTTGGAGGCTTTTTTATCCCAATATAGGAAGGATAGCTGGACCACTTATATTCTTCCGGACATTCAACCAGCTTCGCCCTGACTGGGTTCAGATGGATATAACGGGAAAGCTCTTTGGCATATTCGTCCTTTTCAACCAGTATCGCTTTGTAACGGCCCTGAAACAAATGCCCGGATCGATCGCGTTTCACATTGAAATACGTCGTATAGGCGCCGTTAATATGACGCATGATTCGAGGCAAATTCCCGGCAGGCGTTTCAAGCAGAAGGTGGTAATGATTGTCCATCAAACAGTAAGCGTGAATCACCGCTTGATACTTTTCCACGGCCGATTCCAGATATTCAAGAAACTTTTCCCGGTCGCGAATGCTTTTGAATACCGCTTTGCGTTCATTGCCCCTCGAGGTTATGTGATAAACCGCGCCGGGATAAATAATTCTCAGAGGACGAGCCATGGCCGTTCCATTCATTTTATGCGTGGTTGCTTGAATGTCCGACTTTAAACCACGCTTGCATCATTCTGTCAAGAATGAAGACCTGACCCCGTTGTTTTTATAACGACACAATTGCTGTTCTATCCACTCATCTTCATCAGCGCTTCGGAGGCCCGGCAATTCTCGAAGGGCTTTTTTAACAAACTCCGCACATATGTCGGATTTTACTGCTGCGATTTCATTCGCATCTTTGAAGTATTCAACAACAATACCCATAAACTGAGCGACGAGTTCGTATTTCCTCCCGAAGAGGCTTCGGATGTGTTCAATGTCCAGTGGGGCACCAATGTTCTCGCTATTTCGAATGAGCCAGACTGGCGCTCTGCTCATACCCGACGGGGAAACGGATTTTCCGTTGAACTTTAAACGAAAACGAGTTCTACATTTTGGATCATCGCGCCCGTGTTGTCCGGAGAAATAGTGAATCAGCATCGTGTGTTTGGTTTCCCTGACTGCTGGAATGTGAAGTCGTTTTTCCGCTGGGAAACCGCATACCACAAATAGATCTTTAAGATACGGGTCAAAATTGATAGGCGTTATTAATTTGTCTACAGGGTAATAATCCGTCCGCCGATCAATATTCAATCGCTCACTGATAGCTGATTCGATCAGCGCAAGATCTTGTATTTCGCTCCGCCAGTACTTCCGGCGGAGCGCGTAAGATTGTGCCGGCGAGCCGTTTTTTTGAAGCCCAAGAGAATGGTAACTAATTTCAACTTCTCCCGATCTTGGCGGGATTCTTCTTGAAGGATCCAATACGTGATTCGCCGTAAATACATATTTCTTAGCACCGTCCGAAACCAATAACCCAGTCCCCGAAAAATCTTCGTTACCGCCGACGTATTTCGTGCCCACGGTCGATATCGTCGACAGAATCGCCTTTCCGATGACGTCGGAGAGATGCTCTAACATATCTGGCTCAAGACTATCGAGAAAAACCATCTGCTCCACTCCGATACCTAACGAAAAGATAAGCGAGCGCGCTGCTCAGATAGCGACGCATCTGCTGGAAAACGGCGTCAATATTCGGGTCGTACAGGAATTAATGGGACACGCCGATGTTAAAACACGCATGTGATGGCAAAGGATATATCGGCGGTGTCAATCCCGATAGATCGTCTTATCGAAAAAGCAAAATAAACACACAGCCTCATCTTCAACAAAATAATTTCGCTAACACGACTCATGATTTTCGTAAAGAAGAAATTTAGAGCTTATCCGTAAATAATACCAGTTTTTCGGTACGCGATGATTGCGGCAGCCATATGAAGCAATGCCAGATATGTATCAGCGCGCTTTTCATAGCGGACCAGGATTTTACGAAAACGGTTAAACCATGAGTGACTCACTTCCACTACCCATCTTCTGGCTTTCCAACCGGGAGCGTTCTTTTTCTTTTGGATCTCTTCTCCTCGAGTTTTTACATGAGGAATGTATCCGTTTGAAAGAATGGCTTCCAGCGCTGGCTGGCATCCATAGGCTTTATCTGCGCACAAATGCTGCTGGACATCCAAAGGACGATCTATAATGATGCCTTTCAAAACAGACTCCAGGTGCGTAACATCATGGCGATTTGCTCCGGTCGCGACGAGTGATAACGGGACACCACGGCCGTCCACCAGCAGATGCCGTTTTGTTCCTTTTTTTCCCCCTGTCGGTCGGATTTCGACCGACTGCGTCTTGCGCCAAGGGAGCCTTGACCATCGCCCCGTCAATGCTTTGCCAGCTCCAAACAATCCCTTCCATGTCATCGTACTCAGCAAGCCCCGAACGCCAGAGTGCGACAAAGAATCCAGCACGCATCCAATTCATGAAATGGGTATGGACAGCGCTGCCGCTTCCAAATCTTTCCTTGGGCAGAGCTTTCCATTGGCATCCTGTCCGAAGCACATACATAATGGCCTCAAAGACTTGGCGTGGCGGCATCGGTTTTTTACCTCCGCCGGCCTTGCGTTTATATGTTTTTTCCGGATCGCGCTCTCTTGCTGGTATAAGAGGTTCAACCTTTGCCCAAAAAGTATCGGATACTTCCCATGACTGAATTTTTGCCATATTCCTCCTTAAAATTGTGTGATCGTTGGAGGTTCTATAGCAAAAAACAAGAAAAAAATCAATTTTATTTACGGATAAGTTCTTAATATCCTGTTGCTCAACAAGGGGGCGTCGCGGCAGGTTTCCTTGACGCTGGTTTGAAAATCGGTGTATTGAGTTGAATCGTATGGCTGTTTCCGTATTCCGGTTTTTAACTGAAATTTATCTGGAGCCGAGCGATGACAATGCACGTGCATGCGGGCAACCGTCTGGAGATTCTGGTCGATGAACTGGCCGGAATTCTGCGCCGGCCCTCAGGTTCGCCCCTGATTCCCGAAATCGTCGTGGTTCAGAGCCGGGGCATGCAGCGATGGGTTTCCATGGAGCTGGCCGAACGAAACGGCATCTGCGCCAACATCTCGTTTCCCTTTCCCAACGCGTTTCTCGATTCTCTCTACCATTCGATGCTTCCCGATCTTTTCGAAACCCCGGCCCTGGACCGCCGGGCCATGTTCTTTCGCATTATGCAGGTCCTGTCCGAAGCGCCGGGCCGGGATGCGTACCGCGACATCGACCACTACCTGAAGGACGATGAGTCCGGAATCAAGCTCTTTCAGCTCTCCGAGCGAATCGCCGACCTGTTCGATCAGTACCTCGTGTACCGGCCGGACATGATTCAGGAATGGGAGGCGGGCAGGGAAGGGCACTGGCAGGCGGATCTGTGGCGGCGTCTGGCCTCGGGTCAAACCCGGCCCCACCGGGCGGAACTCAACGATCTGCTGATTCAAGCCATGTCCGACTCAAGCCGGGTTCCGGACTTTTCGCGCCTGTTCATCTTCGGCATATCCAGCCTGCCGCCGCATCACCTCGAAGCCTTTGCGGCTCTCTCCGCCGTGATGCCCGTGCATCTGTTTCTGATGACGCCCTGCCGCGAGTACTGGTCCGACATCGTTTCCGAACGACAGATGAACCGGATCCAGCAGCGCGCCGGCGCCGACGCCGAGAGCCTTCACCTGGAACGGGGCCATCCGCTGCTCGCTTCGATGGGAAAAACCGGAAAGGATTTCTTTCGCCTGGTCTGCGGGCAGTGCCCGGATATGGAGGACCATTTCGTTTCTTCCGAAGGCGACACCATGCTGCATTGCCTTCAGAACGACATGCTGGATCTCAGGGACCGGGAAAAGGACGGCGATCCGCTTCCGGCATCCGACACGGACGCTTCTATCCGGATTCACGTCTGTCACAGTCCGCTTCGAGAAATCGAGGTGCTTTACGACCAGATTCTGGGCATGCTCAACGAGGACGCGGATCTGGATCTTCGGGACATTCTGGTGATGGCGCCGGACATCGAAACCTACGCCCCCCTGATTCACGCGGTGTTCGGCGCCCGGACGGATCCGCGGCTGTCTTACTCGGTGGCCGACCGCAGCATTCGCCGGCAGAGCCGGGCTTTGGAAGGGTTTTTCTCCATTCTGGATCTGAAGGGATCGCGGGTAACCGCCTCCCAGGTGCTGGCCGTTCTGGAATGCCCCCAGATTCGGGAGAAATTCGATCTGGCTGAAGGCGATATCGAAACCATCGAAACCTGGATACGGGATGCGGGCATCCGGTGGGGAATCGACCATGCGGCCCGAAAGGGCTTCAATCTTCCGGATTTTGCCGAACACACCTGGAAATCGGGCATCGACCGGCTGATTCTCGGTTACGCCCTGCCCGGCGGCAACGAGAGAATGTTTCAGGGCATTTTGCCCTACGATTTCGTGGAAGGCGACGAGGCTCAGGTTCTGGGCCGTTTTCTGGATTTTCTCGAAGCCCTGTTTCAGACCATCGAAGACATGAACGCGGTTCGGGGCTTTTCCGGGTGGAAGGATTTTATCTTCCGGACCATCGAGCGGTTTTTCCCCGCCGACGACGCAGTGGAAGACGAGCTTCAGACCGTCCGGCGCATCGCCGGTTTTATGGCCCTGATGGAGTCGGAGTGGAAAACCGGGCCGGTCTCCCTGGAGCCGGTGCGCTGGTATCTCGAGCATTGCATGGACCGGGAAAATTACGGTTCTGGGTTTATCTCCGGCGGCATCACCTTCTGCGCCATGCTGCCCATGCGCAGCATTCCCTTCAAGGCGATCTGCCTGCTGGGAATGAATTCCGAGGATTTTCCGAGGGAAAACCGGGCCCCTGGCTTTGACCTGATGGCAAAGAGCCCCAGACCCGGCGACCGGTCCCGCCGGGACGACGACCGGTATTTGTTTCTCGAAGCCCTGATCTCGGCCAGAAAACGTTTTTACATCAGCTATGTGGGCCAGAGCATCGAGGACAACAAGCCCATGCCGCCCTCGGCCCTCGTGTGCGAGCTGATCGACGTTCTGTCCGAAAGCTTTACGCTTTCATCGGGCGATCCGGCCGATCATCTGACGGTAAAGCACCCGCTTCAGGCCTTTTCACCCGCGTATTTTCAGGCCGGATCGAAATTGGCGAGCTTTTCGCCTGAAGATTTTCTCGGAAGCCGCAGCCTGACAGGCCCCAAACAGATGCCCGATCTGATCGGAATACTGGATGAACCCGCAGATTTATGGAAGCAGGTGGAACTCGATGCGTTCTGTTCTTTTTTCTCACATACAGCAAGATATCTGATTCAGCGGCGCCTGGGCGTTTTTCTGGGTCAGGACGAGGCCCCGGCAAGGGATTCGGAAGGTTTTGTTCTCGATCCGCTTGAAAAATACCAGCTGAATCAGGCCGGATTTGAAAGAAGGTTGAAGCCCGATGCTCCGGAAGATTTTGTCCGCCTTCAGCAGGCCATGGGAAAGCTTCCGCCGGGCGCGGTCGGCCGGATTGCCGGAATGCAGGCCGAGGCCGAGGTTGAACGATTTGTCCGGATCATCGAGACCCACCCGGTCGCCTCCGCAATACCGGAATACGCCGATGTGGATCTTCAAATCGGGGATATGCGGCTTTACGGCAGAATCGCCCATGCCGGCGGCCACCTGGTCCGCATGCGCTTTGGCAACGCAAAGGCCGGGGACATCCTGAGCTTCTGGATCTGCCATCTGGCCTGGTGCGCGGCGCGTGAGGCCGGCGGGAAGACCCTGCCCGGGGCCGGCTATCTGTTCTGCAAAGATTCCGTCCATTGCCTGAACCCGGTTTCAAACAGCGCATCGATTCTGGAAACGCTTTTCGAGCTTTACCGGAAGGGACTTTGCCGGCCGCTTCACTTTTTTGCCAGGTCCGCTTATGAATACATGAAGGCGCTGGCAGACGCTAAGGAAGATGGGGAAGCGTTGAAGCGGGCCCGCAGCGCCTGGGCCGGATCGGATTTTTCCACCGGGGAAGGCCAGGACCCGTACTATGAACTGGCTTTTGGAAACGAGGCGCCCCTGGACGATGATTTCAAAAGTCTTTCAAAAGCGGTGTTCGAGCCGGTTCTCTCGCGCCTGAAATCGGAGAAACCATGATTTCGATGCCGGAGGAAAGGAATCAACCGCCTTTGATGAGTCCCCAAAAACCCATACAGCCGTTTGATCTGATGCGTGCGCCGCTGAGCGGCGTTTGCCTGATCGAGGCCAGCGCCGGCACGGGAAAGACCTATACCATCGGAGGGCTGTACCTGCGGCTGATTCTGGAAAAGGGGCTGACCGCGGATCAGATTCTGGTGGTGACCTTCACGAGAGCCGCCACCGCGGAGCTCAAGGACCGGATACGAAACAAGCTGATTCAGGCCAGGGACGCCCTGAAGACCGGAAACCTCGACGACGGGGATCCGGATGTTCGAGAACTGATTCGCGGCCTGGTTGATTCTGTGCCGGCCCTGGAACGAATTCGAACCGCGTTGATGGATTTTGACCGGGCCGCCATCATGACGATCCACGGCTTCTGCCTGCGCGTGCTGAGCGAGAACGCCTTTGAAACCGGGGCCCTGTTTGATACCGAGCTTTCCGAGGATCAGAGCGCGCTGCTTCAGGAGGTGGCCGAGGATTTCTGGCGAATCCACTTCTACAATGCCCCCCTTGAATGGGCCGCTTACGCGGCGGGAAAGCTTGGGGGACCTTCCGGTTTTCAGAACCTGATTCGCAAGGCCGCCGCACCCGGACTCAGGGTGATTCCGGAACAGGCCGAATCGGAGCTGACCCATCTCAAGGCATTCCGCGACTGTTTTAACGAACTTCGAAACCTCTGGCCGTCAAGCCGTGCGGATGTGGCCGCGCTGCTGGCCGACCCCGGCCTGAGCGGTACCGTCTACGGAGCGGCGAACTCCGGCGCGTCCCGGTCCGGAGCTTCCAAAAGGGATCTGAAAGTCCGATCCATGCTTGAGGAAATGGACCGGTATCTTTCTCCTTACAGCATCGGGTTTCCCGTGACCGGCATTGAGAATTTCAGCCGGAGCAAGATAGAAAGATCCGTTCGCAAGGGCTGGAACGCGCCTGCCCATCCCCTGTTTGACCGGGTTGATCAACTGTATTCTCTGGCCGAGCTTCTGGAAGTTGAAATGGCCCGGCAGATGGTTTTTCTGAAATCCAAATTGATCGAATTTTCTCGAAAACAGCTCGAGATTCAAAAAAAATCCCGAAACACCCAGTTTTTCGACGATCTTCTGGTCCGGGTTCACCGTGCCCTTCAGGAGCCGCGGGCCGGGGCTTTGACGCGCGCGATTCAGGAACAATACCGGGCCGCGCTGGTGGACGAATTTCAGGACACGGATCCGGTCCAGTACGAGATTTTTTCCCGGCTTTTCGGCGCCGGCGGCGCGCTGTACCTGATCGGCGATCCGAAGCAGGCGATCTACGGGTTCCGCGGGGCCGACATCTTCGCCTACATGAAGGCGGCCCAGGAGACGCGGCAGAAATGCACCCTGACGACCAACTGGCGCTCCTCGCCCGCCGTGATCGCCGGAATCAACGCGATTTTTTCCAAAAACAAGACGCCCTTTGTGTTTGACGAGATCGGATTTTATCCGGCCCAGCCCGCGCCCGGTAAGGCGGCCGATGCCCGCGACGGCCTGGTGCTGTGGCTTGCCGGCCTGAATCAGGAAAAGCCCCTTTCCAAAGCCGATGCCGTCGAGATGATTTCGAATCAGGCGGCTCAGGAGATCTCCGCGCTTCTCTCGGATCCCGGCTTTCCTTTCCAGGCTCGGGATATCGCCGTTCTGGTGCGCACCAATCGTCAGGCGAGAATCGTAAAGCAGCATCTGGATGCGATGCATATTCCTGCGGTTCTGTATCAGGCGGGAAGCATTTTCGACGCGCCGGAAGCCGGTGAGGTCGAGCGGGTGCTGCGGGCGGTTTCGGAGCCTCGAAACGAACGGCGTCTTCGCTCGGCCCTGGCCACGCCCCTGATCGGCGCACGCGGAAGCGTTCTCGACCGGCAGGCGCCGGACCCGGCCGAATGGGAAAGGCGGCGTTCGGATTTTGCGGCCTGGTTTGAGATCTGGAACCAGTCGGGGTTTATTCAAATGTTTCGCCGCCTGCTGGCGGATGAAAAGGTCAAGGAGCGCCTCCTGTCGTATCCGGACGGAGAGCGGCGCATGACCAACGTGCTGCATCTGACGGAACTGCTTCACCAGGCCTCGGTCGAGCGGCACCTGGGCATGCGCGGGCTGGTGAAATGGCTGGCCCGGCAGCGCGACCCGTCGTCTTTCCGGCAGGCCGATGCCCATCAGCTCCGGCTGGAAAGCGACCGCGAGGCGGTCAGCATCGTGACCATTCACAAGAGCAAGGGGCTGGAATACCCCGTCGTGTTCTGCCCGTTCTGCTGGGACGGCTCGGAGGTCAAGGATTCGGAGATTCTTTTTCATGATTCGGATAAAAACCGGGTCATGGATATTGGAACCGGAGCGGCCGCCAGCCGTTTGATGGCCCAACATGAGCTGCTCTCGGAAAATCTGCGCCTGCTTTACGTGGCCCTGACAAGAGCAAAAAACCTTTGCTATGCGGTCTGGGGCCGGATTCAGGGCGCCGAAACCTCGGCCTTGGCCTATCTGCTTCACACTGATGACGCGGATTTCGAAACCGACCGGATCGAAGCCCTGAAAACCCGTCTCAAATCCATGTCCGAAAAAGAATGGATCGCGGATCTGGAGAAAAAGGTTCTCGAATCCAACAAAAGCATTCGGCTGGTGCAGCTTCCCGTTGAGGCGAAAAAGCCCAAGCCGGTTGAGCCCGGCCCGCAATTGCCCTTTGAATGCCTCCGGTTTACCCGGAAAATGGATATTCCCTGGAAGATTTCCAGCTACAGCTCCTGGGTGATGGACCGGGATCATTCGAAGGAGAGCGCGGAAGACAGGCCCGACCGTGATCCGGTTCTTCCTGAACCGCTGACGGCGGGTCTTTCCGAAGCAGGGGCTAAATGGGATATTTTTTCCTTTCCCAGAGGGACCCGGGCCGGACTTTTTTTTCATGAGATTTTCGAACACCTGGATTTTTCAGGGAAGATCGAAGCCCAGGAGCCGCTGGTGGTTCAGAAGCTTTCCGAATACGGCTTTGAACCCGGCTGGAAAGACAGCGTATGCAAAATGATTCAAAAGGTTCTTGCAGCGCCCCTGAAGCCGGATCTGAGGCTTTCCGCCCTCGGCCTGAAAGACCGGATCAACGAGATGGAGTTCTACTATCCGATTTTGCCGGTCCGGCCCGGTCAACTGGCAAAAATCTTTGCCGCTCACGGCAGTCCGAAAATTCCGGACGACTTTCCCGGACAACTGGGAAGACTGGAGTTTTCTCCGGCCCGGGGGCTGATGAAGGGTTTCGTGGATCTGGTTTTCCGCAGCCGGGAAAGGTACTATCTGGTCGACTGGAAATCCAATTTCCTGGGAAATCGCGTTCAGGATTATGATTCAGGGGCACTGGCGCGGGAGATGAGCCGTTCCATGTACGTGCTTCAGTACCATCTCTACACCCTGGCCCTGACCGGCTTCCTTGAACAGCGCATGGAGCACTTCTGCTATGAACGGGATTTCGGAGGGGTGTTTTACATCTTTCTCCGGGGCGTGGATCCGGAGAAGGGGCCGGATTTCGGGGTCTTTCATGATATGCCGATGCCCGGACTGATCCGGGACCTGAAAAAGGTTCTGATCGCCGAATCGAAACACGGATTCAAACCGAATTCGAAAAATGAAAAAAACATCTAAACTTCGGCGATCAAACCGCCGATAATGATAATGATGGCATAAATGATGACGGAACGGATGTGGATGAATCTGCGTGAAGCCGGATTTACCGGAATGCCTCTGCGCTTTGCCAGGTTTATGGCAGGTCTTGGCGGCACGGATGATTCCGATGTCGCTACGGCCATGGCCCTGGTCAGCCAGGCCACGGCGAATGGAGACGTGTGCCTGGATCTGAGCGCCCATGCGGGCAGAACCCTGCCCGGCGCATTGCCGCTTCGATGCCCGCCCCTGGACCCCTGGCGCGACAAGCTGGCTGCCTGTCCGGTGGTGGGGAAGGCGGGGGATTTCAAACCCCTGATCCTGGATGACCGGAACCGGCTGTATCTGTACCGGTACTGGGATTACGAGAACCGGATCACTCAGAGCATTTTCCGGCGCGCCGGCAAAGAGATACCCCTTGATTCCGGGCGGCTTCAAGACAGCATGAACCGCCTTTTCCCGGAACAGGATGGTTCTTTGGACCTGCAGAAAACCGCGGCCCTGGTTGCGGCGCTGAAGCCTTTGTGCGTGATCACCGGAGGGCCGGGCACGGGCAAGACCTTTACGGTGGCCAAAATTCTGGCCATGCTTCTGGAACAGCCGGCGGATCACCCCCTGAGAATTTTTCTCTGCGCGCCCACGGGAAAGGCGGCGGCAAGGCTGGGCCAGTCGATTCAGGAGGCCAGGGGCAAACTGAACTGCAAACCGGAGATTCTCGAGGCCGTCGGTTCGGAAACCTTTACCATTCACCGCATGCTGCAACCGGTGAACGGGTCTCCGTATTTCAGATACAACGGCAAAAACCTGCTTCCCGCCGATGTGATCGTGGTGGACGAGGCTTCCATGGTGGATCTGGCCCTGATGAGCAAGCTGATGGAAGCCGCGCCCGAGCAGGCCAGAATCATTCTGCTGGGAGACAGGGACCAGCTGGCGTCGGTGGAAGCCGGATCGGTTCTGGGGGATATCTGCGATCAACAGGGGCTGGACGTGTATTCCGAACCCTTTGTGAAGCGGATTCATGCGCTGGGGCAGATCGATTTCAACCCGCCGACCGGGCGGGTATCTGACGCGGGAATCGAGGACTGCATCGTGCGTCTGCGCAAAACCTTCCGTTTTGCGGCGGGCAGCGGCATTGGCGCGCTGTGCGAGGCGGTCAACCAGGAACAGAGCGAAAGGGTTGCCGCCCTTCTCGAACATCCGCCGGATGACAGCATCCGGTTTTTGGATTCTCGATCATCCGGTTTTTTCCAGTTCCTTGAAAGTCGGATCATCGAGGAGTGGAAGGCCGTCGCCGCGGCGGCCGGACCGCTGGAAGCGCTTAAGGCGACCGGCTGTTTCAAGGTGCTTTGCGCGATTCGATCCGGTCCTTTCGGCGTTCAAGGCGTCAATTGCCTGGCGGAAAACGCGCTGGAGCGCTGCGGCCTGATCCGCGCCGGGAATGGCTGGTACCGGGGAAGGCCGGTTCTGATCACGAGAAACGACTATGCATCGGGTCTGTACAACGGGGATCTGGGCATCGTGTTTTCCAAAACTCCGGAATCCGGACTTCTGGCGTATTTTACGGACGGTTCCGGCGGACTTCGAAGTTTTACTCAGGCCCAGCTTCCGGAACATGAAACCGCCTTTGCCATGACGGTCCACAAAAGCCAGGGATCCGAGTTTGATTCCATCGTGCTGATTCTGCCTGAAACCGACACGGCGCTGCTCACCCGGGAGCTGGTCTATACGGCCGTCACCCGTGCCCGGCGCTGTGTATGGATCGTGTCGGACCCGGCTGTTTTTCGCGCGGCAATTTCCCGAAGAGTACGTCGCGCATCCGGACTGCGCGACGCCCTGTGGAAGGCAGGCGTATGATTGCCAAACATATTGCTCAGAACAAAAAAACCTATATTGCCTACAACAATTTTCGAAAGGCGGTGTTTTCCGAACTGGCCCCGCGCGACAGCGAGATGGTCCTGTATCTGCTGCCCTGGCTTCTCAGCGTCAATCACCCCTCGGTTCCCGGATTTATTCAAGACCTCGAACGGCCGTTCAAGGTTTATGGAATCGATTCGGAAAAAGAGATCATGCAGCGGGAACCGGCCTTTAAAAAGATGTTTGAAATCGAATCGGAACGCTCCCTGCTGGGATATTCCCCCGACATCTGCTGGATTCAGGGCGTCTATACCATCGGCAGCACGGGAACCATCGGCCAGACCAGCGCTTCGGACTGCGACATCTGGATCTGCGTGGATCGCCGGAGCGGCTGCGATGCCTCCTGCATGAACGGTCTTTATCGGAAGATCAACCTGATCAAGGACTGGATGGACGCCAACCTCAAGCTGCCCGTTTATTTCTTCATCAGTGACGCGGAGGACATTCGGAACTGCCGGTTCGGCATGGTGGACGCGGAAGGCAGCGGAACGGTTCAGAAAAACGTTCTCAAGGAAGAGTTCTACCGGACCTGCGTCCGCATCTGCGGAAAGATTCCGGTCTGGTGGGTCTGCTTTCGGGGCGGCGAACCGGCGGATTACCCCCGCATGGTTGCCGAACTGACGAAGCCCGGGTTTGAGGATTACGATTTCATCGATCTGGGAAACCTCGAATCGGTCGGCGCCGAGGAATCGTTCGGCGCTGCGGTCTGGCAGATCAACAAGGCTCTGACCCATCCCCTGAAATCCATCATCAAGATGCTGATGCTCAAGATGATGTGGGACGAGGCGGGTGAAGAACTCCTGTGCAGCCGTTTCCGGGCCTCGGTGCTAAAGAGGCCGGAAAACGCAATGCTTCTGGATCCCCATGTGTTTTCCATGCGGGCGCTTCTGGCGCACTACCGGAAAACGGATGGATCCATGCTCGCTTTCATCAAGAAATGCATGTATGTGCGCTGCGATATCCGGATGGCATCCGGAAGGACCACGATTCGGGAAAAGCTGGCCGAAGCCCTTTTCAGCGGCGACAGGCTCAACATTCGGGAAATTCACCGTCTCAACGAGTTCTCCTCCTGGAGTTACGCCGAGCAGAGCCGGTTTGGAAGACAGATTTTCGATCTTCTGGTCAGAATCTACAAGGACATCACCGGCGCGGGCTTCGAGGTCTCCAGCGGGATTGACCCCAAGGATATGACCATCATCGGCAGGAAGCTGTCCGCATGCCTGAAACAAAAGACCCACAAGATTCCTGTTCTCCACAAGCCGGCTCCCAAGACGAATCCGCCGAAACTGGTCTTTGATTACGGCGACGGCCGGTGGCGGGTATGCGAGGCGGAGGGCAGGACGGTGGTCAACAGTTCCGACATTGTCCGGTGTCTGGCCTATCTGGTCTGGAACCGGATCTATGATCCGAATCAGACCCGGATGAATCCGAATCCCACCTCGATCACCATGCAGGAAACGATCAACCTCGCCGGATGCATTCGGGAAACCTTCAGCGGATACGATATCAGCGCGGTGCCTTTTGAAAATTTTCTGGCGCCCGAGAAGGTGATACGCCTGCTGATGGTTACGGATTTTGAAGGCCCTGTTCAGGAGGGCGACCACCCGCCGGATGTCTGCCTGATCTATAAAAACACCTGGGGAGAGCTCTTTGTCCGGCGGTTTTCATCCATGGACGCGGTCCGTCTTTTCATGAAAGAAACCGGAATCGACATCAATCAGGTGGACATGAACTACTATGTCCGGCGCAGCAGCCTGGTTTTTGAAAAGACCGTCGAACGTTCCAAGAACGGCGTGAGCCGCTATTTCAGCAAAAAACGGTGAAGGGACCGCTGCGGCAGCCGGTCCATGGACATTTTTTGTTTCATCCCTTTTCTGAAAACAGCATGTCCAGGTAGGTCCTCACGATGGGATGGACCGCGTCAAACCGGTAACCGGCGCCGCGGTTCTTTTCCGCCATCTCCCTGCGGATATCCGAGGCCAGAGTTTTTCCGAGTTCCACGCCGAACTGGTCAAAGGGGTTGATGCCCCAGACGAATGCCTCAAACACGGTTCTGGCCTCGTAAAAGGACAGCAGACGGCCGATGTTTTCCGGTGAAAGATCGTCGATAATCAGGGTGGAAGAGGGTCGGTTTCCGGAAAAATGCCGGGCCGGATCATCGGAATTCCGTCCCACGGCAAGGGCCATGGGCTGCGACAGAAGGTTGGCCCAGAGCTCCTGATGGTTGGTGACGCCCTTGGACAGGGTTTTAAATTGATCGTGGCAGGGCGTGATCACTCCGATGAAATCGATCGGAAAGGGCCGGCCCTGATGGGCCAGCTGAAAAAACGAGTGCTGGGCGTTGGTTCCAGGTTCTCCGAACACGATGATTCCCGTATCGCATTCAATTGGCTGCGCGGAGGCGGTTACGGATTTTCCGTTGCTTTCCATGTAGAGCTGCTGCACATGGGGCGCCAGCCTGGAAAGCGACGCGGCGTAGGGAATGATTCCCTGGGCCGGATATTTCAGAAAATTGTTGTTCCATATGCTCAGCAGGGCCGCGTTTATGGGAATGTTGCGTTCGATCGGCGCCGTTGCGGCATGGATGTCCATCTCTTCGGCGCCTTTTAAAAACCGTTCAAAGCAGTCGTATCCCAGATACAGACTCAGCGGAACGCCGCCCACTGCAGAACAGACGCTGTATCGCCCGCCGATGAAGTCGAACATGTGAAAGGATTGCAGCACCGGGTTGGCCGGATCATCTCCGGGGCTACCCTTGCTGGTGACGGTCACGAAATGCCGGGCCGGATCCAGGCCTTTCCGGCGCATGAATTCTGTTGCCTGATTGGTGTTGGCCGTGGTTTCCGACGTCGTGTAGCTCTTGGAGATGATGACCCACAGGGCGGCTTCCGGATCGATTTCGGAAACGATCTGTCCGAAATTGTCGATGTCCACGTTGGAAAGATAGTGAAGGCGCATTCCTTTCAGGGCGCGCGCTTCGAGGGCATTGGCGGCGAACTGGGTTCCCAGGTATGAACCGCCGATTCCCACCGTCACGATATCCCGGAAAGGCTTTCCCGTGGAACCGGTGATCCGGCCGCTGTGAACCTCCTGAGAAAACCGGCGTATTTCCTCGCGGACTCGACGGATTTCCGGCATGACGTCCTGGCCCGCGACATGAACGGGCAGATCAGAAAAGGACCGCGAGGCCGTATGCAGGGCCGCGCGGTTTTCCGTCCGGTTGACGATCTCCCCGCGCATCATGGCCTGAAAACCGGCCTGCAGGTTCCGGCATGCCCCCAGCTCCCAAAGCAGCCGCATCACGGACCGATCCACGCGCTGCCGGGAAAAATCATAGAAGATGCCGCCGCCTCTGAGGGAGAATCTTTCCAGGCGCTGTTCTTCCATCACCAGTTTGCTGAGATGAAAATCCGCACGGCCCATGCGATCGGCCTCGAATGCCAGCCGATTCCACGCATCACACCGAAGCAGTTCATTTGAAACAGGCATAAGATCTCCTGAAGCTGTTTGGGGTTTTCAATTCGAAACGTCTATTTTCGGGGACCCTTCGTTGAATCGGCCAGGGCGCCGTACACATCCGTAAACACGGCGGCCGACAGTTCCGAAACGGCCTGACTCACGGCCTGAACCACGGCTTTGGGGTTTTTTTCGGCGCAGGGCGCCGAAACCCGGTAGATCTTCTGAAACAGAACGCGTTGGCTCACATCGGGCTCGTTTTGGGCCAGCAGGGCGATTGCAACCGAAACCACGGCGCTCCATCCTTCAGAGGCGTCCTTTTCATAAAATTCCTCGATTCGGCCCTCGATTCGATGCGTGGCGGCCTGGTTTCCGGTTCCGGCGAAAACGGCCCGGAACGCTTCGGCGTGCGTAAAATCCCTGGCCAGAAAATAGGAAACCAGATCTCCGGGACGCGCCCGCCACCGGTGGTAATAATATCCGTCTCTTTGAAAACGGCCCTCGCGGTAGACGATCTGGGTGGTGTCGTATTCGGGTGCGCAGCGTAAGGCCTCGATCTTGAGAATACGGTCAAGAGGAGGCTGACCGGGCGGGATCGGGCTTTCGTATTCGAGGGTGTAGTACGCCGTGTCCGGTGCTTTCAGATGACCGGCGCCGATGCATCCGGCGGTCAGAAAGATCCAGATCAGCAAGCACCCGGCGGCTGGATTAATCGTTCTGTTCATAAACTTTCTCCATCCTGAGCAATGACGTTTCAGTTCGTGTGTGATTCGATTTCCCGATCCCTTGCCGGCTTTCCCCACAAGATCTGGGACGGGGACTCCTCGATGCGTTCGGTGAGGCGCGCCAGGTGCTCAGCGGTTTTTTCCATATTCTGAAAGGTCGCCGTCATGTGCCGCTCGAGACGCGAGACTTTGTCTTCGATGCCGGCAATGACATCGTTTCCGTTCTGCATGACGCCATTGACTCTGCTGGCGGCATGGTGCAGGTCGTTTAAAATATCGTTCACGGTCTGCTTGTTTTCCGCGAGGGACTTCCGCATCCGCTCCACGCCCGCCTTTGCTTCCAGCACGGTCTGGTCTGCGGTGCGGGCCATGGCGGCCACCGATCTGCCGGCTTCTTCAAAACTCTCAAGAACCGCCTTCCAGCGGTCGGAATCCAGGATTTTCCGCGCGCTTTGCACGGATTTGTGAATGTCCTCGGAGATGGTGCGAATCTGAGCATCGTCCACGGACTGCCGAAGGACGTTCATGGTGGATTGCAGGCTGTCGGCCAGAGACTTGAAATCGATGGCGCGGAACTGGGCCAGCACATCCTCGGCCTGGCGGAGAAACTTCCGGATGTCCGAAGGCCGCGTGGCCACAACCGGGTATTCGGGCTTGAAGGAGAGTTTAGGGGAAAAGCCCGGTTCTCCGGAATGCCTGCGGTCGATTTCGATGAACATGATGCCGGTGATGCCCACGGACTTGAGCTGGGCCACCAGGTCTTTGCCGAATTCCCCGGTTTCCAGTCCGGATTCTATCTTCATGACCGCCTCGATCAGGGTGGCGTCCGGCGCCACGCCGATGCGGTGGACCCGGCCGATCGTCACGCCCCGGTATTTCACGGGCGAGTCCTTTTCCAGGCCCTGGACGGACTCGTCGAAATAGGCTGCGTAATATTCTCCCTTTTCCAGATAGTTGGATACGCCCAGCCAGAGAACGGCCGCAATGGCGATGCACATTCCGGTTGCCACAAATGCGCCGACGATGAATTTGGTTCGAAGCGAAGCCATGACAGAAGCGCTTTCTTAAGCCGTATTGGCTTTCCGGTTGAAAAAGTTTCTCACACGTTCATCCGGACTGTGATCCTTGAGATAGACCGGATCACCTTCCGCGATAATTCCCCGGGCCGCCTTGTCCAGCATGATGATTCTGTGCGCCACGGCGAATATGCTGGAAAGCTCGTGCGTGACAATCACCATGGTCATGCGGTTGTACCGATTGATCCTGAGAATCAGCTCGTCGATTTCAGCCGCAGTGACCGGATCCAGACCGGCCGTAGGTTCGTCCAGAAAAAGAATTTCCGGATTGAGCGCCAGGGCCCGGGCCAGGCCGGCGCGCTTCTTCATTCCGCCGCTGATCTCATGGGGCATGTGGTTCTCGTATCCCTGAAGGTTCACCTGGCGAAGCTTCATGCGGATCAGTTCGCAGGCGGCCGCCTCGCCCAGTCCCGTGTACTCCAGAATCGGAACGGCCAGATTTTCTGCCACGGTCATGGAGCCGAAAAGGCCGCTGCTCTGAAACAATACGCCGAACTTGCGCAGAATTCGATGAAAATCTTCATCCCCGCAGCGGGTGATGTCCACGCCGTCGATCAGAACGTTTCCGGACTCCGGGACGGCCAGGCCGGTCACATGGCGAAGGAGGGTGGATTTTCCGCACCCGCTGCCGCCCAGAACGACCAGTATCTCTCCCCGGTACACATCGAAGCCGACACGATCGAGAACCAGGTTGTCGCCGAACCTGACCACCATATCCCGAACCTGAATGCGCGCTTCCCGCATCAATCACCCCTTGACCCGTTTGCCGAAGGTTATCGAGCCGGCCGCGCGGCGGTATTCCGAATCTGATTCATGATGTTTTATATCAAAAGACATTAATATCATGGACAATATCAATTTATTCTGGCGAACTGATTCTTACATGTAACTTCGAATCACGGCAAAAATCGAGTCAAACAGCACGATCAGAAAGATTCCCCCGACCACCGCCGATGTGGCCGCGTTGCCGACTCCGGCGGCGCCCCCCTGGGCGCGGAATCCGCGCAGGCATCCCACCCAGGCGATCAGCGCGGCGAAGACCGCGCTCTTCATGGTGGCCCAGCCGAGTTCGAAAATGCTCAGAGCAGCCATGGACTGGGACATAAAGGTGCCCGGCGTCAGGTCCAGCATCAGAACGCCCACAGTCAATCCCCCGGCGATGGCAAAAAGGTCTGCAAAAAAGGTCAGCAGCGGCACCACGATCAGGGTTGCCAGAATGCGGGGAACAACCAGAAAGAGGGTCGGATCAAAACCCATGACAAACAGGGCATCGATCTCGTCTGATATTTTCATGGTGCCGATTTCCGCGGCAAAGGCGGAACCGGTGCGCCCGGCAACGATGATGGCGGTCATGATCGGCCCGAGTTCGGAAACCATGGCGATGGAGACCAGGGAGGCCACGTAGATGTTGGCCCCGAACTGCTGAAGCTGCAATGCCGACATGAAGGAGATGATCAGGCCGAGCAGAAAGCTGATCATCGCTACGATGGGAAGCGCGTCCACGCCGGTTTTACGCATGACCGTGATGGTGTCGTTCCACCTGAAGCGCCGGGGATTGCGCACGGCCTTCAGCGACGAGATCACCACCGACCCCAGAAAGGAGACCATCCATCTCAAAATATCCATAACTTGAAAAGAAGCGCTTCCCAGGCGGATCAGGACGTTCGGGGCGGGTCTGCGGGGAAGCCGGCCGGTCTTTTCAAGGTCGTCGAAATGAACCTGGGAGAATATGGGTTCGTGACGGTCGCTCAGATTCACCATCTCAAACCGGCCATGGGTCCGAAGCATTTGGCGCTTGAGCTCATGAATCACCAGCACGCCGTAATCGTCTATATATTCGGCTTCCTTCAGATCAACGGTCAGTTCGGCGACGCCCTTTGAACGAAGAGCGGTCGATAGTTGTCGGGTCGCATCGGCGGCATTGCGGATGTCCAGGTTTCCGTGAATCCGAAGAATGAATTTTCCGGGCGACGTCTGAATCAGATGATATGCGTTTTCCTCTGGCATGGTCGAATTATTTTTTACTCCGGCTTTCCTGCGAAAGCGCGTAGGACTCAAGAGCCGAAACGTGTTTTGAACTGGGGACGCATCCGATCAGGATCTCGTGAATGGCGTCGAGAATCGGGCATGTATCGGCACATTCTGGAAGGTTCGCACGGTTTTCACATTCCCGGCACGGACTCTTGACCAGGTAGCCGACTTCAAAATCATACCGGTGTTGAAAGAAAAAATTTTTCATAGAATGCGATCGTTCGAATTATAATGCGTTTCAAATATAGCTATCATAACACAGAATACTGTACAAGCCAAAACCCCGCAGCAGGCGCATAGCGGGCTTGCGTGGTTTACAAGGAATTTGGCTTTCGATAAAATTCAGGACGTCTCAGGCGGCTGGCCGGTCGATGCCCTGTCGGAACCGGAATTGATTCTTGACAGTCGTACGGTATGACATTAAATTTTTGGCTTTGCAGCCCACAATGCCATGAATTGAACACCGGGAGAAATCGAATGGACGATATTCTGAAGAAATTTTTGCCAAGGTCGTTTATCATCATTGCTCTGGTCATGATCCTGCTGCTGACAGGAATCGGCGGGGCCGCTTATTTCGGCCTCAACCAGCTGGACCTCAGGGCCTCGGCCCTGCTCGAAGCCTGTCCCGAATCCGAAGCAACCCGTGCCTTTTCCGAATTCATGGCGTTTTTAAAAACAACGGCGCCGTTTTATGGAGTGGCTGCGGCCGGACTGGCGTTTCTGCTGGCCGCGCTGATGATCTGGATTGCCAACCGCTCGGTGCTGAAGGGCGTTCTGAAAACTTCGGTTCAGAAGCCGGCGGTCTCCAGAAAGACCGGGGATTCAAAAGAGGACAGGCAGGAAAGAATTGCCGCCGACCGGCGACTGTACCTGCATCTTCTGTCCGTACTTCAGCGCGAGGGCCGGCTTCTGGATTTTTTCGCCGAAGACCTTGCCCCTTACGAAGATGCCCAGATTGGCGCCGCCGTCCGGAACATTCATGAGAACTGCCGGCGGGTCATCGACCGCTATGTGGGGCTCAGGCCCGTCATGGAACAGGCCGAGGGCCAGACCGTAACCGTCGAATCGGGATTTGACGCATCGGCCCTCAAGCTGACCGGCAACGTATCCGGAAATCCGCCTTTTCGAGGCGAGGTCCGGCATCGCGGCTGGAGGGCCGCAAAAGTCGAGCTTCCCGAGCTCTACGGCGGCCGCGATGCCAGCCTGATCGCTCCCGCGGAGATCGAAATTACCTGATGCTCGGCACGCCTCGAGCGTTTTGACCGCAAAGGAATTGCTCGTGTTCGAACCCGTCTACATCATCGGAATCGACCAGCGGGCCGCCGGCATCTTATGTAAAAACGCAGACAGAACCGGCCGGCGCTGGAAGCTGGAATTCAACGTCCGGAAGAAAGGCCAGAGCCTTGGAGCTTCATGACAAACGCTACATCGTCGGCATCGACCTGGGTACCACCAACTCGGCGGTGTCTTATGCGGATCTTGCCGGGGAAGACGGAAAATTCACCCGCATTCGAATGTTCAATATTCCCCAGCTCACCGGGCCCGGAGAATTCTCCCGGCTTTTTGTGCTGCCGTCCTTTCTTTACATTCCCGGAACCTACGACATCGCCAGAGAAGCAATCGCCATTCCCTGGCCCCGAAGCGCCGATCATTTTGTCGGCGCCTTTGCCCGGGACCATGGGGCCCGCGTTCCCTCGCGTCTGGTTTCTTCGGCCAAAAGCTGGCTGTGCCACAGCCGGGTGGACCGGAACGCCCGCATTCTTCCCTGGGGAGCTCCGGCAGAGGTGCCCAAGATCTCTCCGGTTCAGGCCACAGCCGCCTACCTGGAGCATATTCGAAATGCCTGGAACCACGCCCAGGCCGAGGATGAAGACGGGTTTCTGGAAAACCAGATCGTGATCATCACCGTACCGGCTTCCTTTGACGAGGCGGCGCGGGACCTGACCGTCGAGGCGGCAAAACTCGCCGGATTTCCGTCTGTTACGCTTCTCGAAGAGCCTCTGGCCGCCTTTTACAGCTGGCTGATCGCTCACGAAAAAAACTGGAGCGATTACGTTCAGCCTGGTGAACTGATCTGCGTGTGCGACGTGGGAGGCGGCACCACGGACTTTACCCTGATCACGTTGCGGGAAACCGAAGGCAGCCCCCGGTTTGAGCGCATCGCCGTGGGCGACCACCTGATTCTGGGCGGAGACAATATCGACCTGGCCCTGGCCCGGCAGGTGGAATCCCGTTTTCCTCAAAAGCATCGGGCCCTGAGCTCGGACCGGTGGAAGTCCCTGTGTCACCAGTGCCGCCAGGCCAAGGAGACCCTGCTGGACGGAAAAGCAAAAAGCGTCCGGATCACCCTGATGGGCGAGGGTGGACGCCTGATCGCGGACACCCTTTCGGCCGATCTGAGCGTCGAGGATGTTCACCGGATCGTGGTTTCGGGATTTTTCCCCTTAGTCGATGCCGGACCGGTTCAAGCCGGCGAACAGAAGAAGGGCATCACCGAATTCGGGCTTCCCTATGAACAGGAGCTGGCCGTGACCCGGCATCTGGGCTGGTTTCTCGATCGTCACGGCGAGAATGTCCGGCAGGTGGTCGGAAAGGAAAGACCCCGGCCGGATCTGATGCTCTTTAACGGCGGGTCTCTCAAGCCTGCGCTGATTCAGGAGCAGATCCGCCAGTCCGTGCGCCGCTGGTTTGAAGTGTCGGATGAAACCTCGCCGCGGGTGATGGAAAATCCGGACCTGGATCTGGCCGTGGCCCGGGGGGCCGCCTATTACGGCCTGGTCAAGATCGGCCGGGGCGTGCGGGTGGGAAGCGGAAGCGCCCGGTCTTTTTACCTGGGCGTTTCCAGAAAACAGGATTTTGAGGGACCGGATGAAAAAGCCCATGCACTCTGCCTCGTGGAACGGGGTCTGGACGAGGGATCGAAAATCGTGCTTGAGGACCGCCGGTTCGAGGTCCTGGCCAACCAGCCGGTGAACTTTGACCTGTTCAGCTCCAGCTACCGGTCCGGGGACCGAAGCGGAGATCTGGTTGAAATCGACGATACCCTCACCGCACTGCCCCCGATTCAGACCGTGATTCAGTTTGGCTCCAGAGGCGTTAAAACCAGAATTCCCGTTCGTATAGAGGCCGAATTCACCGAGGTGGGGACCCTGGCCCTGTGGTGCCGTTCTCTTTCAAGTCCCCACCGGTGGCGGCTTCAGTTCCAGCTTCGGGACATTGCCGGCCCGACGGTTCAGGAAACGGAGATCTTTGAAGCCTCGGTGGCGGAAGGCGCCCGCGAGGCGATTCGAAACGCCTTTTCCGGCAAAACCGATTCCAGGGCCGTTGAAAACCTGGGCCGGGACATCGCCGCCCGGGTGGAGCGTTCGCGGGAAAAATGGCCCCTGTCTTTCATCCGCATGCTTGCCGACACGCTTCTGGAACTCATTGATGCGCGCCGCATTTCCGCGGATTTTGAATCCCGCTGGCTGAACCTAACCGGGTTCTGTCTGCGGCCGGGGTTCGGAGACGCCCTCGATTCCCACCGGATCAAGACATTGTGGAAGATTTTCCGCAAGGGGCCGGTGTTTGCCAACAACGCCCAGGTGCGCTCGGAATGGTGGATTCTCTGGCGGCGCGCGGCCGGCGGTCTGAGCCCCGGCCAGCAGCGCCAGTTCATTCAGGAACTCACCCCCGTGATGATGCCGAAAAAAGGCGCCAGGTCCAGAATCCCCCCCCAGGAAAGCCTGGAAATCTGGATGGCTGTTGCCAACATGGAACAGCTCATGGCCAAGGATAAGATCGCCTGGGGCAACCTGCTGCTGAGCGAGATCTCTTCGAAAAAGGCCCGGCCCCAGCATTTATGGTCGCTTTCCAGAATCGGGGCCCGCGAGCTGCTCTACGGGTCATCGGACCGGGTGGCGCCGCCCGGCGTGGCCGCCGACTGGATCGATGCGCTGCTGTCCATGAACTGGCGAAACCTCAAGCCGCTGGAACAGATCCTGATTCAAATGGGCCGGAAAACCGGAGACCGGGTCCGGGACCTGGAACCCGCCAGAACGGCCCGGATTCTGGAATGGCTGGCCGGCAAGGAAGAACTCGGCGCCGTGGCCCGGTATCTTTCCGAGGTCGTGCCCATACAGCGTCAGGAGGAAAGCGCGATTTTCGGCGAATCGCTTCCTGCTGGCCTTGTGCTTCACGAGTGACCAGGTTGTTTTTTATCCGCGCTTGG
>JAXGZF010000008.1:0-196629 GCA_040771865.1 Desulfobacterales bacterium | reverse complement strand
TCTTTTGAACCAGCAGGTGAGTTATTTTCATGGCGCCATACGCATTAAATATATCTTCCGGGGTCTTTCCCTGCTGAATGAAACGCAAAAGGAGCGTCTGGCTCTCGGGTACATATTCCCGGTCGCAATAATATCCGCGCTTGCCCATAAAGAAAAAAAGAATCTTTGAATCAGACGGCAGGTTTTCGTTGATATACCGCATCGCGGGATATTCAAACCGGTATTTGGCAATGTATTCATGGCGGCTTATGCGTCCGGTTATATAGTCGAGGGGCTGAACGTATCGATACTGCTCCGCCAGATAAACCGCATTGTGAGCCAAACAGGCAACCACAACCCCGCCCAGACACGCTCCAGTCAAAAGCTTACCCCGTGAGCTGATCGCTTGAATGCTTTCACTGATATTGTACAGCCCGAAAACAGACAGAATCACCAGGGGCGGTATGATCGGCAAAATATAGCGGATCCGCATGACGGTGGTAAACAGGGCGATCAGAAAAAAAAGCGCGGAGAACCAGGCAAGGGCCTTGATCTCCCACTTGTACACCGGATTGAGGCACCCTGCTCTCCAAAAGGCGAAAAACGGCAGAATCAACAGAAAAGGATTGAGCTTTCCGTCAAAATATTTCGGGTCCCCGTCCCTGCCCTGAAAGAAAACACGCACTGGCAACAGGGCAATCTCCCACGGAGTCTCATCATAAATCAAACTACGGTACGCAATGTGACCGGGCTTCCGATATTTTGGCGCTGAATTCTCGGGCTCCGCAACGACTGCCGGAACGACGGGTTTTGAAATGTTTGCGATATTGTTTACAATGGTTCGGGCATGGCTGAAAAAGCCGTTGTAAAGGGGGTAAATCGGATTGCCCGTCCAATTCCAGTTGCGGATCGCCCATGGGGAAAAAACCAAGAACGCAATTGTCAGGAAAGCAACGCCATGTTGGACGGCTTTCAATCCGGCGAAATGTCTTTTCTTGTTGAAGCGGGAATATACAAAAGTCACGAACATCGATAGAATGAAGCAGACCACTAGTCCGTTGTATTTGGTTCCCATGGCCAGACCGCAAAAAACAGCGGAAAAGACCAGATGCCGGGTTTGAAATCCGTTCTCAGTCCATTTAAAAATCAGCAGTATCGAAGCGGTTGAAAAAAAAATCAGCCCCAGTTCGACATAGACCGTAATGGACAGTTTGATGACGATCGGAATGGACAGAAAGAAGACAGTGCCCAGAATACCGTAAAATACGTTCAGCCGTTGTTTCAGATAGCCGTAAATCAGCCCGGCCGTGAGCAGGGCGAATGAAAAATGAATGAACTTGGGAGCGACGTCGCTGCCCAAGTAAAGCGCGGCCATGTACAGCATCTGAAGGTTCATGGGATAATAGGAATACACCATGGACGGAATTTCATACATGCCGCCATTTTTTAAATACAGCTTCGGGACGGCCAGGTGGTGAATCAGGGCGTCCTTGCTGATCGGCGGAACGGTGCAAAGCAGACCGACGGCAAAAATCAGAACAATCAGAAGCGCGTAAAGGAGAAAGGCAAAATTCGTTTCTTTCAGCCGGAAAAACAGTTTTTCAAGGAATGCACCCTGGGTTTTCACCGTTCATGACTCCTCACAAAAGCTTTCTGCGGCCGAAAATGAGATTGGCGCAAACCAGGGCGGTGAGCATCCAGGCCAGCAGCACGCCCCCTGCCACCATCAGCAGGCCGGCGTTGATCGGTTCGTTGTAAAGCGCCGCCTGCCGGAAATTCAGGGCGTCGAGGTTGGGCAAAACATGATAGATGACGGAAAGCAGGGTTTTGGCAATGGCGCTATGGGCGTTTTGCGAAAAAAGATACAGGTCCCGGCTCCAGTGCCCCAGAAAACTCAGGCCCACGAGAAAGAAATTATGCAGCAGGGGTGAGGTGAACGCGGCAAAAAACAGGCTGAAAGACGCGAGAAGAACCCATTCTCCGAAAATAAATCCCAGCGCGATGAAATGACCGGCATTCAGGGGCACGCCCTTTGACAGGAGCAACAGCAGCCAGCACAAGGCCAGAATGACGAACAGCGAGGCCAGAATGACGATCATTCCAAAAAACTTCCCCAGCAGAAAGGAGGTCCGGTGAACCGGCCGGGACAGGACAAAGTATATGGTTTTCTGATAAATTTCCTGGCGTACGATATTGGACCCGAGATAAAGTACGCTGATCAGCCCCCATATGCCCACAATCCAGAATCCGGCGGTCTGCAGGGCCATTTCTTCGCTTCCGACAACCATCTTTGCCAGAACCAAGGAAAAAAAGATGAAAAGCAGAGCCGTTGCCCAGAGAATCAGCAGGATTCTGTCCCGGACCGAGGCCTTCCAGACATTAACGGCAATGGCCCGCATCTGTATCCAGGCAAGCCGGCTCATTCACTTTTCTCCCCGGAAAGCAGGTTGAATTCAAACAGCACTTCCTCGATATGCGGACGGATGGGCATCAAAGACTCGATGGCGACATGGCCCGCGGCGCATGCATTCAGCAGCGCCTCCTTTTGTTCCGGACCCACGGACAAAATACAAGCCCCGTCCGGCTGAAGCTCGACCCGGCTGTTTCGGGCGTATTTTTCCAGAAGGGACGGATTGTCAGCCCGGCACCGCACCTCGTATCCCGTGAGCCTGCGCGGCATATCGGACAGCCTGCCCTGCCATCGAATGGCGCCGTCCGAAATGAGGGCGACCTGATCGGAAATCCGTTCGACATCGGAAAGTATATGAGAACTGAAAAAGAGGGTTCCGCCGGAAGCTTTATATTGCATCAGCATCTGCTGAACCTTAAAACGCCAGAAAGGATCCAGCCCGCTCATGGGCTCGTCCAGCAGCAGTATGTCCGGCTCGTGAACAAAGGCCTGGGCGATGCCCGCGCGCTGGGTCTGGCCTTTTGAAAGGGTCCGCATCGCCTGATCCGCCTGACCGGTGAGTTCCATGCGCTGAAGGGCATCATCGACCCTTGTGCGGCACTCGGAACCCTTCCAGCCGGACAGGGCCGCGGCCATGGCCAGCCACTCTTTCAGTCTCAGATGCGGATAGACATACTGGGTTTCGGTGAGCAGGCCGAGGCGTCTCCGGCTTTGGGATCTCGTGGCGGGCTGACCGTTGATCAGCACTTGGCCGGATTCGGGCCGAATGAGCCCGGCCCCGAGTTTCAGGGTCGTGGTCTTGCCCGCGCCGTTGGGGCCCACCAGCCCGACGGCGCTTCCCGGCTCAACAGCCAGGTCCAGCCCGCGAAGGATGGTTTTCGGCCGCATCCAGAAACCGTGGGGTACGGAAAAAGAAACCGATCTCCACTCCAGGGCGAATTCACTCACCTTTCAATATCTCCTCGATCTTGTCCGCCAGAAGCTTCTGGTGCAGCGGATCACTGAGATTGTTCCGGGCCTCCTCCAGAAAGCGAAGCGCCAGCTCCTTCTGGCCTGCCTGCGTTGCCAGGGTTGCGGAAAGGGCCGCCAGATAGACCGGCGCGTCCGGTAGAAGCGAGGCCCGATGCAGGTCCTCGGCCGCGGATATGGTGTCGCCAAAGGCCTTCCAGCGGCAGAACCCCTTGAAAAACCATAATTGCCAGTTATCCAGATGATATACAAGCCCTTTTTCGATCAGATACAGGCCGTCTTCCGCCGCATCGGCCTCAAAGGGCAGAACGACGGCGCCGAAATAATAGGGATGATCCCAGAGCGGGGAAAGATCGGTGATCAGATCCAGCAGATGAAACAGGTAGGGATACTGCCGGTCGGTCAGGGCGTGCGTGCCGAAATAGTACATCGCCCGGACCCAAAGAACATTTGAAATGAAATGGGGGTCCGCCGGGGCAAGCAGCTTCAGGATATCGGCCCGGACGGGAATAAAGGCCGCATCGTCTTGCAGCGTAGTATCTTCACACCACGGGCAGTCTTCAATGGGAATAAATTGCCCGTATTTTCTGGAAACCAAGTCAGCCTGAAGCCATACCGAAAAGGCGAATAATAGAAGAACGATTGGAAGGAGACACCGCTTTGTCACGATGGAAGGCGTTATTTCAAAAGGTTGAAATTATGAACCACATGCGGACACATAAAATGCTGTAAAATCCCCCCATTTGTCAAAAGTATTATCGTTTGCATTTTCATATAGGCAAAGCGACATTATTGTATTTGCTTTTTGGTAAAAAAGCTTCCTCTCTTCCCTTAACGGGAAAGAGAGGAAGCCCGGTATCCAATTTCACAATTGTTCAATCGCATCCATTGGTGCTATTTGTAAGGGTCAGGCCGTCTGCGCTGGCGGTCATGGTCCAAAGATCACCATCCCCAACATTAGCAGCAGTGGCTGTGGCAGTAAATCCAGTTGTACTGCCAGTAGCGTCATAAACGTATCTGGCATCTCCTTTTACGTTAAAACCATAGCCAGTTGTGCCACTTTTGTATGTATCACACTCGGCATAATAGGCTTCCTGTGCAACCCGGAGTGAGCCCAGGTTGGACTTGGCCTCGCTCTGCTTGGCCTTGCACTGGTACTTCAGAAAGTTCGGAATGGCAATGGCGGCCAGAATGCCGATGATGGCCACGACGATCATCAACTCGATCAGCGTGAAGCCCTTGCTGTTGTTTCCTCTGAGTTTCTGCAACATAAAAAACCTCCTTTAAAAAATTGTTGTTTATTCGCGCTTGAAAATGCTTTTCTGAACCGTTGCCAGATATTTAAGCAATTAGGATGCCAGAATATAAAATATGAAAAATAAATTGACAACCCGCCGGAACAGAGCCCGAATCAGGTTCCCCCAAAAATATGAACTCGGAAAATGAATGCGCCGCAGGCCCTGAAGGAATGACAATTTTTGTCACATCCCGACAAATAATTGTTGTTTATCCGACCGAATCACTGCCCTTCAATTCCCAGCTTCTCCAGCCGGTATCTCAGAGACCGGAGGTTGATTCCCAGGAGCTCGGCGGCCCGAGTCCGGTTCATGCCGGCAGTTTCAAGGGCTTTGAGAATATAAGCCTTCTCGATCTGGGCCAGGATCTCGTCGATCAGAACGCCTTTTTTCACCTCGTCCAGGTCGAACCGCCGGCCCGGAACCCCTTCGATCCAGCGGCGCTTGCGCACGGAAAGCGCCAGGCTGTCGGGCAGCAGGATGTTGGTGCTGCTGATGGCCACGCTGCGCTCGATGAGGTTCTCCAGCTCCCGGACATTTCCCGGAAAATCGTATTTATTGAGCAGATCGATGGCGTAGGAGGAAATCTTGGTCATGGGCTTTCCCATTTCCTTGGCATACTTCTCCAGGAAATGCTGGGCCAGCAGACGCAGGTCCCCTCTTCTTTCCCGAAGCGCCGGGGCCCGAATCTCGATCACGTTGAGCCGGTAGAACAGGTCCTCGCGAAATCGGCCCGCAAGCACCTCTTCTTCCAGCTTCTTGTTGGTGGCCGATATGATCCGGATGTCCACATGTTGATCCTCGACCCCGCCCACGGCCCTGAAAACGCGCTCCTGCACCACCCTCAGGAGCTTGACCTGAAGCTGGGGGCTGAGTTCGCCGATCTCGTCCAGAAAAAAGGTTCCCTTGTCGGCCATCTCGAACAACCCCTTGCGGTCGGAAATGGCGCCGGTGAACGCCCCTTTTTTATAGCCGAACAGCTCGCTTTCCATGAGGGTTTCGGGAATGCCCCCGCAGTTGATGACGACAAAGGGCCGGTCCTTCCGGTCGCTGTTTTCATGAATGGCCCGGGCTATCAGTTCCTTTCCCGTGCCGCTTTCGCCGGTGATAAGAATATTGGTGCGTGTGTTGGCGACCTGGCGGATCAGGCTGTAAATGTGCATCATCAGCGGGCTGTTGCCGACGATGCGGCCGAAATGGAGGGTCTGTTTCAGTTCGTCGTCCCGGATCCGCTTCTCCTGATCCAGGGTCTTGAGTTTCAGGGCGTTGGCGATGGTCGCTTTTAGCTCGTCGTTGTTGAAGGGCTTGGGAAGATAATCGTAGGCCCCGTCGTTCATGGCCTCGACGGCGGTCTCCGCGGACGCGTAGGCCGATATCATGATGACGATGACGTTTGGATCCTTCTTTCTGGCGGCCCGCAGCACTTCCAGGCCCGTGATGTCGCCGAGCCGGATGTCGCAGAGCAGCAGGTCGTAATGGTTCTGTTCGATCAGGCGGATCGCGCTTCGGCCGTTTTCCGCCGTGGAAATCCGGTAGCCTTCGCGCTGAAGCATGAACTCGAGCAGCTCTCTCATGCTCATGTCGTCATCGATAATCAAAATGTGGGAAGAGGAGGGCTGAGGGGGGGATAGTTTTTTATTCTCCATATCCGGCCTCCTTTTCTTTTGCCGTAAAACCGATTTTCTTTTGAGGCTTTTTCCCCTGTGTCAGCAATTGTTCCAAGGTTTGGAAAACTATTCGAAACCTGCCGTCGGTTTCATGACGTAATTCTTCAATTTCGCGGCGAAGATCGGCACTGTCGAATATGAGCTGTCTGAGCTTGGTAAATGCCCGCATGATCTGGATATTGATCTGAATGGCTGATCTGCTTCGCAGAATACTGGAAAGCATGGCCACACCCTGTTCGGTAAAAGCGTGAACTCTTTTTGCATACTTGATATTAGAGGATGTCACAATTTGTGATATCCTTGAAATCTCATCACGGGTAAGGGCTATCATAAAATCTTCAGGAAAACGCTCTATGTTTCTTCTGACAGCCTGATTTAGCACCCTGGTTTCGACACCATAGAGCTCAGCCAAATCACAGTCCAACATCACCTTTTGGCCGCGAACCTGGTAAATCAGTTTGGAGATGTTTTCTATGGGTATGATTTCGTTCATGGCGACCTCTTATGCTGAGACTTTAGAGGGGTCGGAGGAGGGCTGAGGAATGAAACCTGAGTGTGGGTGTGGTTTTTCATTGTTGGCGTTTCTTTACATTTTTCGACATCGTAACAAATATCGAGATCAGTTGGTTGGATTCATCAAGTAATTCAACGAGCCGTTCAGATACGATGCCGCAGTCGTCGCGAAGGAGTTCAAGCCGGAGAGAGGTTTCGTCGGCTTCCTGGACACACAGCTCAATTTTTGAAATAAACTCGGCGTTGCTTCGCGCTCTGGATGCTTCCCGGTAGTTGGCGGCTACCGATGTGCCGGACCGGAGAAGCTGCTTGCCGATCACCTGACATTCCATTCTGTTTTTCGGCAACGTGCAGTAAAAACGAATGATCAGGGATGCGAACCGCCAGGTCCGCTGCCGCATCATTTCCTTCCAGTCTTCAACCCTCTCCATCCTTTTTTTTTCAGCTTTCAGGCCTCATCCCTCATCTTTCAGCCCTCTTCTTTCAAGTCTCATCCCTCAGCCCTCATCTTTCCCCTTCAGGTCTCAGGTTTCAGCCCTCATCCCTCTGCTTCCCCTCAGGTTTCAGGTCTCATCCCTCAGCCCTCCAAACAATCTTCCCCCCCACAATCGTTCCCACCGCCCTTCCTGTTGCCTCCCATCCGTCAAAAGGCGTGTTGCGGCTGCGGGACCGGAAGTTTTCGGCCTGAATGCGATATTTGGCATTCGGATCGATCAGGGTCAGGTCGGCGATTGCGCCCGGCCGGATCTCGCGCGTAAGGTTCAGAATGCGGGCGGGATTTTTCGACATCTTGCGAATCAGGTCCGGCATGGAAAGCGCCCCGGATGCAACCAGCTTCAAAGACAGGGGCAGGGAGGTTTCCAGGCCGATGATGCCGTTGGCGGCAAGGTCAAACTCCAGGTCTTTTTCAAGGCTGCTGTGCGGCGCGTGGTCCGTGGCGATCGCGTCGATCGTGCCGTCGGCCAGGCCCGCGATCACCGCCTCCCGGTCCTTTTCGGAACGCAGGGGCGGATTCATCTTGGCATGGGTGTTGTAGGCCCCGACGTTTTCATCGATCAGGGTGAAATAGTGCGGGGCGGTTTCCGCCGTCACTCGAACTCCCCGCTTCTTGGCGTCCCGAATCGCGCGCACCGATTCCAGCGTGCTCACATGGGCGATGTGCAGCCGGCCGCCGGTCAGCTCGGCCAGGGCGATGTCCCGCATTACCATGATGCTTTCCACGGCGTTGGGAATTCCCTGAAGCCCCATGCGCGTGGCTGCGGGTCCCTCGTTCATGACGCCTCCGGGCGCCAGGTCCGGGTCCTCGCAGTGCGATATGATCAAAAGCCCGAATCCCTTTGCGTATTCAAGGGCTCTTCTCATCAGCAGGCTGCTCGTCACCGGCCGGCCGTCGTCGGACAGGGCGATGACCCCGGCCCGCTTGAGCTCGGCGTATTCGCAGAGCGCCTTTCCCTCGAGCCCCATGCTGACCGCGGCCACGGGATGCACGCGAACCCCGCAGGCTTTTTCCGCCTGTTCAAGTATGAACTCCGTCACCTGAAGGCAGTCGTTGACCGGCCGCGTGTTGGGCATGGTGCAGACCGCCGTGAAACCGCCCGCGGCGGCGGCGGCGCATCCGGTTTCGATGGTTTCCTTGTATTCCTCTCCGGGTTCCCGGAAATGCACGTGCATATCGATCAAGCCGGGCGCGACGATCCAGCCATTGGCGTCGATCACCCGGTCGGGCGCGCCGGAAGCCTCTGAATTTTCATCCGCCTGACCCTGCGGAACCACGCGCAGAATCTTTTCATCCTGAATCCAGACATCGGCGACGCCGTCGATGTTTCCGGGGTCCACGACCCGTCCGCCCTTAATCCGCGTCAGCATCTCGCACACCTCCTGCCACGAGCAGCAACAGCGCCATGCGGACGGCCACCCCGTTGGCCACCTGTTCCAGTATGACCGACCAGGGTCCATCGGCGATTTCCGGGCTGATCTCCACCCCGCGGTTCACCGGTCCCGGATGCATGACCAGAACGTCCTTTGCGGCCAGCTTCAGCCGTTCGGCGTTCAATCCGTAGGCGCCTGCATATTCGCGTTCCGTTGAAAAGAAGAATCCCTTGAGCCGTTCCTTCTGAATGCGCAGCATCATGACCACGTCGGCGCCGCGCACCGCCTCATCCGCATCGTAGGTCACGGAAACGCCCAGAGCATCGAGGCCGCTGGGAATCATGGTCGGCGGCCCGCAGGCGATCACTTTCGCGCCCATTCGGGTGAATCCCGCAAAATCGGACCGGGCCACCCGGCTGTGGGCAATATCCCCGATAATGGCGATTCGAAGCCCCTTGAGACCGCCCTTGCGCTGCCGGACCGTCAGCATGTCGAGCAGGGCCTGGGACGGATGGGCGTGCAGGCCGTCTCCGGCGTTGACGATCGAGGCCCTGACCCGCCCGGCCAGCATCCGGGGCGCGCCGCTGCACGCATGCCGGATCACGATGACGTCCGGGTTCATCGCCTGAAGGTTTCTGGCCGTATCGATCAGGGTTTCCCCCTTGACCATGCTGCTGGTGCTTGCGGAAATCGAAACCGTATCGGCGCTGAGCCTCTTGGCCGCGATTTCAAAGGACATTCGGGTCCGGGTGCTGGGCTCGTGGAAGAAAAGCACCACGGTTTTTCCTCGAAGGGTCGGCACCTTCTTGATGGGCCGTTGAGATATTTCCTTCATCTGCTCGGCGGTGTCCAGAATCGACGTGATCTCTTCCGCGCTGAGCGACGAAATGTCCAGAATGTCTTTTTTAGGTGATGCCCCCATGCGCCTCCTGACGCTTTATCTTAGAATTTTGCCGAGCCGGTCCCATCGAACCCCGAATCTTTCCTTGTTCCAGGACCAGTAAATGATAAACGCCTTGCCCTTGACCGCATCGAGACTCACGAATCCCCAGAACCGGCTGTCGTAGCTCTGATCCCGGTTGTCGCCCATAACGAACAGGGAATTTTCCGGAACGGTCACCGGTCCGAAATTGTCCCTGGGCTGGGCGCGGGAGGGCAGAATGTGCGGGTCCATGTAGATGCTGTTGGAATCGTCGGCAACCACCCCATTGACGTAGACCTTCTTATTGATGATCTGCACGACGTCTCCGGGCTCTCCGACCACCCGTTTGATGAAGTCCTTGTCCGGATCCTCGGGAAATTCAAACACCACGATGTCCCCGCGTTTGGGATTCTTGACGTGAATCAGGGTCTTGTTGATGAAGGGGATCTTGACGCCGTAGATGAACTTGTTGACAAAGATGTGATCTCCGATCAGCAGGGTCTGCTTCATGGATCCGGAAGGAATCTTGAAAGCCTGAACTATGAATGAACGGATGAACAGGGCCAGCAGGACCGCTATCAGAATGACCTCTACGTTTTCGCGGATCCTGCCCTTGCGCCGGACAGGCGCCTGAGTTTCCTGCGGCGCCTGAGATTCTTCGGATATACTCTGTGATTTCAAAACGGCCTGTACTTTCTATGAAGAATTCGAATCATTATCAGCATTCCGGATTCACGCTGCCCTTCCGAACAGCGCAAGGAAAACTCTGAGCAGAAGATTGCCGATCAGACCCGCCGCCAGATCGTCGGCGACGATTCCCGTTCCTCCGGAAAGCGTTCTGTCAAGATACCCTATGGGAAAGGGTTTGGCAATATCCAGAACCCTGAATATCAAAAAGCCGGCGCAAACCGGCAAAAACTTGAAAGGGATTCCCCACAGGGCGACCAGGATTCCGGCCATTTCATCGATGACGATGCACCCTGGGTCCTTTTCCCCGAGCATGCACGCTGCCCTCGAAGCGACCGGAACGGCGATCAGAATGAACCCGACCAGCAGCGCGGCCGAAACCGGCCTGGAAACAGATGCCAGCATCAGGCAAAAGGGCAATCCCGCGATCGAGCCGAAGGTTCCCGGAGCAAAGGGAATTCTTCCGACGCCGAATCCGGTGGCCAGAAAAAGAACTGCCTTGCTGGACAAATTCATGCATGGTCTCTATAACCTGACCTGTTTTTTGTCAAGAGCCGGATATGAATCTTGGGGTTCCGGCGGACCATTGAAACTGGTGCGCCAAGCCATTTTTACCGCGAAGGTTTAAGAACGAAAGAACTTTTACCACGAAGGGCACGAAGGACACGAAGGTTTAGCGGAATGAAGATCTTTATTTTTGTATGCTTTTTAGAATATTTTAACATACCGATATTGTTGTAAAATCCATTATTCAGGGTAGAAAATTTTAATTTTGCCCGATCGATTTCATAGACGCTGGCGATTGTGCTTCAAACTTCGTGGTTTAAGCTCTTTATTCTTTGTGTCCTTCATGCCCTTCGTCGTTCAAGCTCTTTTATTCTTCGTGTTCTCTGTGATCTTCGTGGTGAAACAATTCTTTTATTGCCTTGAAAATACGAATAAAGGCTCCATTCCTTTTTTCTTCGTGCCCTTCGTGGTTCAAGCCCTTTTATCCTTCGCGTTCTCTGTGATCTTTGTGGTGAAACGGCAGCCTATACGGCCAGATAATCTCTCAATTTACGAAGAGCTTGTCGATGCTTGGCCGGAGCCATTCGACCGATATTCAAGAGTTTCCACTGGACGGCGGGCAGGTTTCTGACCCCTTCCAAGCCGATCAGTTCCCATTGCGGCATCCCCTCTTTGACTGATACGATGAATTGCTTTTCCTGAAGGGTCAGTTCTCTCGCAATCATGGAGACCAGTTTTTCTCTGGTCTTCTCCAAGTCCTCGCAGGTCACCTTTTCCGAAGCCATATCTCGAAATTCGGTTTCGAAGGCTGGGCGGATATCGGCGAATCCCGGATTGAGGATTTCCACCATCGGCCGGTCATGGCTGATCAGGTAAACGATAAACGCCTTTCGCATGTCGTCGTTCAAGGCCCTCTCTCTGAAAAGCATCATGACATCGAAGAGATCTCGTGGGTGCTGACGATCCAGGACGGCACAGATCTTCCCTGCGTAAAGCTCATCTTCCACAAGGGTTCGACACTCCACGGAAAGTTCAAATACGTTTCGGGCCTTTGGGGACAGGGTCCTGCGTTCCGGGGGAAAAAGCGAACCGCGAATGACCGGATTCGGCTCGATCTTGATCGTCGCATCCTTTCGTTGAACCAAACATCCGCTCCAAAGTTCACCACCTTTGATCTTCTTGGGAAAAATCTTCGTCTTCGGAATTCGGCTTTCGACATTCCGGGAAATACGGATCAGAGCATTGCTGATCTCGCGAAGCGACAAATCGCGTTCGCCTATGGGAATATAGGCAAGATCGATGTCAACGGAAACACGCGGAAGATTTCTGAAGAAAAAATTGATGGCCGTCCCGCCCTTCAGGGCAAAGACGGCCTCACGATCGACCAGCGGCAGAACCCGCAGGAGCAGTTCGGCTTGTCTGAAGTACACGTTGTCAATCATCGGGTCATTTCTTCTCGATCAACGGGGACGGTGATGCGATATTTTGGATCATATCGGCCATGCGAGACGATCATCCGTTTTCCCTTCCCGAGATCGACTTTTGACAAATCCACTTTTGAAAGCCAGGCGTGTTCCTGGCTCTCGGCCATATAAAGAAAGAGCCTTTTCACCTTGACCGAACGGCATTCCTCCAGCAATCTCTGGACGAGTTCCGGCCTCAGCGCGACCAGGTTTCCCATGACCAAACGGGCCTCATCGAACCCGACCTTTCGGGGAACCAGATGAAGCATCTCCAGCATCGCTCGTTCCGGCGCCGATATCCGAACGGAAAAGTCCTTCTCCTTGAATTCGGAAAAGCCTTCATGATTTTCCGGCGGAAAGAGATTCGTTCGTGTCACCACGAAATCGACTCCCAAACGATCGCCCCTGAACCAGGCCGGCAGGATGAGTCCGCGCGGGCCATATAGAAAGATCCTCGTTTGCCTTTCCGGCAGGTAGTGGGCATAGCCCTTTCGCTCCAGCGCCGTTTTCCCCCCTGCGTGCACAGGGAGGCCCAGTTGTCTCTGAAGCGTAAAAAGAGCGCCCGGCCAGTCAACCTTGTCTCCGCAGCGTATGTAGGCGCCCCGTCCAAAGGGCTCCAGCCAGCCGCTGTTCTTGTATTTGACGAGCAGATCACGACTGAAGCCGGAAGCAACCATAAAAGAAGTGGTGCTGGGGGCGCCCATCGTCCACTGGCTTATGAGGCGGTTTATTTTTGTCTTTATATCAGTATCCATAGTCGTCAATTAACAATATATTTAAACCGATGTCAAGTTTTGGTTTGAATATGTTCGTTTTAGTAGAGCTTTACTCTCCATGGATAAATATTATCAAACCGCGATGCAGGCCGGACAAGAACGATTTTTCTACCACACCTTCGTGGTTCAAGCTCTTTATTCTTCGTGTCCTTCGTGAACTCCGTGGTTCAAAATTCTTTTATTTACCGTGGACTTTGTGGACATTGCGGACTTTGTGGTGAAGCCCTTTTGATTTTTCGTGCCCTTCGTAACCTTCGTGGTGTAGAACTCTTTTATTCTTGGTGTCCTTCGTGCCCTTCGTGGTTCAGGCTCTTTTATTTTTCATGGCGAATCACTTCCCTGCCCTGTCGGCCTGAAGGCATTTTTCGATCACGGCGTCGTAGACAACGCGAACGGGTATGTTTTTTTCAAGCGCAATGCGTCTGCACGCCTCGTACTCCGGCGCCAGGCGCTCGGTGCCGTCCGCCTGCCGGATCCGTTTGACAACAACCGGCCCGTAAACGCTGTCCACCGTTTCGGCTTTACGTTCCAGAATCCTTCGCCGGATTTCGGAATACCGGATTCCCAGCGTGGTGGTTTCGTTGAAGAGGCACTGCATCACGGCTTCTTTTTTGTCCGGCGGGCAGAGGACCTCAACTTTCGTTGCCGGCCGGTTTTTCTTCATGAAAACCGGGGTCCAGCTCACATCCAGGGCCCCTGCTTCAAAGAGCCGGTCCATTACAAACCCGAAGATTTCCGGATTCATGTCGTCGATGCACGTTTCAATGACCGCGACCGAATCCCGGCCCTCGGCAGACGAGGCATCATCGTTTCCCATCACGACCCGAAGCAGGTTCGGCCGGTCTTCCAGATCCCGTTGCCCGGCCCCGTATCCGATTTTTTCAACGCGCATGTCGGGCATGAGCGCAAACGATTCGGCAATGGAGGCGATAATGGTCGCGCCCGTGGGCGTGACCAGTTCATGGCCTGTATCGGCCCCGCACACCGGAACGTTCTTAAGAATTTCAAGCACTGCGGGCGCTGGTACCGGCAGGGTTCCGTGCGCGCAGGTCACAAACCCCGAGCCCAGCAGAAGCCGGGAACCGATCACCCGCGAAATGTTCAGGTATTCCAGGCAGAGGCAGGTTCCGACAATATCCACGATGGCATCCACGGCGCCGACCTCGTGAAAATGCACATGCTGCTTGTCGCATCCGTGAACGGCGGCCTCGGCCGTCGCGATCCGGTCGAACATGTCCAGGCTCAGCTGTTGAACGCGCCCGGAAAGCCCGCTTCCCCGAATCAGGGAAACGATGTCCGCATAATGCCGGTGAGTCACTTTTTCGAATGAACGCACCCGCACTCGAACCCCGGAAATTCCCTTTCGGGTGGTTCGCTCCGTAGACAGCTCGAAATCCTTGAGAGGAATTTGCTCCAGATTCTGTATGAGCCATGTCTCCGGCACCCCGAGATCGATCAGGGCGCCCAGGGTCATATCCCCGCTGATGCCGGAAAAACAGTCGAAATAGGCCAGCATTCCGGATTCTCCTTTTATTGCCGTTTTATTTGACCACAAATGAGATGTTATTTTACCACGAGGGGCATGAAGGTCGTGAAGATTTTTTTGTTTTTTACCACAAAGGGCGCGAAGATTTAGGGCTTCATTCCTTTTTTCTTCGTGCCCTTCGTGGTGAAGCACTTCTCTTCAATCTTCGTGGTGGACCCATTCCGTTTCACGTTGCGCACAGCGCAATTTTTAGCTTATTCTGTGTCGTATGTTCAGTCCGATCTCAAAAAACCCCGGCCGGACGAGGCCTTTCTCATCAATATACAGAAGCGCCTGCTCACAAAGTCCGCTCAAGTCCCGCTGTCGGGTCTTGTCGCCCAGTTTGGCATAAAGCGCCTCATACCACGGCGCCCGGCGCAGTTCACCTATTCTGAAGGGTTTGTCCCGCTCCATCACCTGGGTCAGAATGACGTACTGGCGCGGATTGATTTTTTTTGCGTCGCGCAGCTGCTTGATTCTTGTTTCAAAAAGCAAAAATTGAACCATGACGTTCAGCCGGTCGTGAAGGCGGTTGATGCCGGCCAGCATTCCGTCGAGGTGAAACAGGACAAAAGGGGTGTTTGGGTATGCCGTTTTTTTGTCCGCCTGTTTGCGGCATAGATTGAACAGGGTAAAGTACTCATCGATCCGCTCCATGTAGTAGCGCGCCACGGCAAAGGGGGCGTAGCGGAAGCCGGCGGCATGAAGCACGGTCGCTTCGAGCACCCGCCCGACGCGGCCATTGCCGTCCCAGAAAGGATGAATCAATTCAAAATAGTAATGCGTCAGGGGCGCGCGAATCAGAGCCGGTATTTCAGCGGTAAACAACTCGTCGTGCCAGATTGTCAGATGATCGAGCAGAAGCGCTATGTCTCCTTCGTACTGCGGCGGATTATAACGCCCGCCGTGAGCCGTATCGCCGACATAGGTCACGATGCTTTTGGGGTTGTTCCGGATCTGTCCGGGCCGGTTGCGTTTGTGGGGAATACCGTCGGTAATCAGAGCATGGATCTGCTTGATGAAATCCACCGACAAACGCCAGCCAGGGTCTTGCGCCGATTTCCGGGCGATGTCATATGCGGTCTTGATGTTGACGGCTCGCCGCTGTTCTACGGCCTGCACCTCCGCGGGGTCGAGCGTGAGCGCGTCTTTGGTTTCTTCTTCGGTCAGCGTGCCTCCTTCAATGGTATTGGTGCTAAAGATGCTGCTGACCAGAACTTCCTGCTCCAGAAGGCTCTCCACCTGGAAAAGGAGGGCGCTCAGGAATCGCTCCTGCGCATCGGCAACCCGCTGCAACGGCATGGCCGCCTCATGTTCATCCACGCCGACTTGAAAGATAAACAGGCCGAAGCGTGCGGTTTCGATGCGTCTCGTGAAATTAACGGATAATCCTTCGTCTTCAGAAATGTCCATAATAATGTCCGGTTATATGATTTAATAACACCATATAAATACAGCATAATCATAATTTATCAAACAGAATTTGTCCTGAAAAATGTCCGCTGGCCTTGCCGTTACACCGCGCCTGATCAATTCGTTTTACCGCCAAGGTCATGAATGGCTCGAAGGTTCGGTTAGAACGAAAGCTTTTTTTACCACAAAGGTCAAGAAAGTTTAGCGGAATGAAGACTTTATTTTATGTTTTTTATGCTTTTTTTATAATGAATGTAAAGTAATGTAATTACTTGCAATGATTCAGTTTTTAAAGGAGACAATTAGCGTTTTGCCTGATTGGATCATATCCGCAGGCGGTTCTGCTTCAAATTTCGTGGTTCAAGCTCTCTTTTCTTCATGTCCTTCGCAACCTTCGCGGTGAAGCATTCTCTTCAATCTTCGAGTTCTCTGTGAACTTCGTGGTTCAAGCTCTTTATTCTTTGCAACCTTCCGGGCTGAAGCCGCGCGAACGACAAACCCGTTGACAAAAACAACACGACCCGTTAATAAACTTCCGGAAGTGCGCAGCTCACTGGTGGGGCTCCCGGACTTCAAATCCGGTGTGGGGCGCTAATACCGTCCCGGGTGGGTTCGATTCCCATGCACTTCCGCCATTTTTATTTTCAAGCCTTTACAGTTTGCTGAATCATCCGCAGACCACCCGCAGCAATAAATAAAAGCGTTAAAAATGACAGCGACATCCGTGGATGAGCGGCTCCCTAATGAAAACTGGGAGAAGCGGTTTGCGGCATCAGCATAACCCATATCAAATCTGACGCGGCAAAAGATCTGGACGGCAAGACCCCGCAGGTGATATTTTAAATCATACACCGCGTTCTCGAAACCGCCGTCAACAAGCAGACCCATTCGGGCGATTTCCCCGTGGTTTGATCAACACCCGATACCATCAAGACAGCGAATGTCCCCCTGTGCCCCTGCCGCCTGAAGCATATCAATGTTCCGGGCCGCACCGGGTCTCAGAAGAAAACGTTATGGGTTCGGCGCTTTCTTCCACCATGGATCGGCCATGCAACCGGCAGGTGAAACATGAGGACAGCAATCCATGAAATAGAAAAATTTCGTGATCGGCGCTACCTGTTTCCAGATCGTTTTGAGGCGGGAGAAATACTGGCAAGGATGTTGGAACCCGAATACGCGCATATCGAGAAAGGAATGGTCCTTGCTGTTCCCGCGGGCGGCGTTCCGGTGGGAATTAAGGTGCGGGACATATTGGGCCTTTCCTTTGATCTGATCATTGTGAGGAAATTGAAGATTCCGGGAAACCCGGAAGCCGGTTTCGGCGCCATGGCCATTGATGGTACGACCTTCTTTAATGAGCCCCTTTTGCGGGGCTGCGTTTAACAAGCTGTTGAAAAACTGCGTCTGAGGCCGCCATTCAGCGTTGCACGGCTCTCGCCAATGCTCACATATGCTTGAGAATATGCTGCGCTTGTCGTATCGCCGCGCGCCTTGCCTGACTGCCTGATCCTTGTTTTTCAACACCCTGTTAAGGGATTCGCAGATCGAGGCGGAGAAAGCACGGGTCAGAATCGAGCTTGAAGATAGAAATGCCCGGTTTCGAGAGGGTCGCCCCTTTCCGGATCTTGCCGGGAAAAAGGTCATTCTGGTGGATGACGGTCTGGCCTCCGGTTTCACCATGCTGGCCGCGGTCCACATGGTCAAAAAAGCCGGCGCACGCGAAACGGTTGTGGCCGTTCCCACTGCCCCGCTGCGCACGATTGAGCACATATCAGCGGAAGTGGATAAAATTTTCTGCCCCAACATTCGAACCGCATACTCTTTTGCCGTGGCCGAGGCCTACAGACACTGGTATGACCTGGATGAGAAGGAGGTTCGAAAACTTTTAAAAAACTGAACAGTTTCGAAAGGCCTATGAATTCCCTGTCCATTCTTAAAACAATCATGACCGATTTTATGCATTCCACCGGACTTTCCACGTCCGGAAAGCCTCCACGGCGATACCTGTGGACGGATGCTTTTGCGGTATGTAATTTCCTGGAACTTTATCGACAAACCGGAGATGAACACTGGCGGAAAACGGCCTTCAACCTGGTCGATCAGGTCCATTACATATTGGGACGCCATCGTCAGGACGACGCACGTACCGGGTGGATCAGCAATCTCGGCGAGGAAGAAGGCGCCCGGCATCCCACGATCGGTGGTTTGCGCATCGGAAAAGAGATGAGCGAACGCAAATCCACCGATGTCTATGACGAACGGATGGAATGGAATCGGGACGGACAATACTATCATTACCTGACGAAATGGATGCACGCGCTCAATTGCATGACTCGATCCACCGGCGATCCCATTTTCAATTTCTGGGCCACAGAACTTGCCGGAACGGCGCATACCGGTTTTGTCCATACCCTGAAATCCGGAATGAAACGAATGTACTGGAAGATGCGGATCGATCTTTCCTCGCCGCTGTTACCCTTCATGGGGCAACACGACCCGCAGGACGGCCTGATCACCTACAGGCAGATCCAATCCACGGCATCCGAACTTTCCGGGCACACGGAATCCGTCCTTAATGCGGAAATCGCAGACATGGAAGCCCTCTGCAAAGGACAGAACTGGGTGACCGGGGATCCTCTGGGAATCGGCGACCTTCTGGGGAATGCATACAGACTCATGCAACTGAACCTGAGGGGCGGTTTTGCGCACACCGACCTGTTTCTTGCTTTGCTGGAATCTTCATTAACAGGTTTGGATGCGATCGCGGGAGACCCATCATGGAAGCTTCCGGACGATTACCGGCTCGCTTTCAGAGAATTGGGAATGGCAACCGGTCTGCATGCAGTGGAAAGAATGAAGGATCGGATGTTAAAAAACCCCGACTCGTTTCCCGGAAATCACAAGGCCCATGTGCTGATCGACCGTCTCGAGCGCCATGTTTCCTTAAGTGAAACCATCGAAAGATTCTGGCTTGAACCGCCCCGCAGAAAGTCCCGCACCTGGACCGAGCATCGGGATATAAACAGCGTCATGCTGGCAACCAGCCTGGCCCCCGGCGGATATCTGGAATTGTCGATCGCTGATCACAGGCTGAACGCCGGAACAAGCCCATAAGCAGTGGTCCTTCCGCCATTCGGCGGTTTCGGCGCTGCAGGTCGGGCACTTGCCGCTCCGGTCCGGACACACCCCATGCCATTGTCTCTTTTTTAGAGATGGTTGCAGGGCCTTTGGGAACAGGGCCCTGCGCTCCGGAAGAATGAGCGAACCGTGAATGACCGGATTCGGCTCGATCTTGCATCCTTCTTGGCGAATTACTTCTTTTGTAGTCTTCGTTTACTTCGAACCCTCGCGGGACACCATTCTTATATTCTTCGCGGACTTTGTGGACAGTGTGGACTTCGTGTTGATGCAGTCTTTTTGATTCTTCGCGCCCTTTGTAATTCAAATTCTCTTTATTCTTGGTGTTCTTTGCGCTCTTAGCAGGCTGTTGAAAAACTGCGTCCGAGGCCGCCATTCAGTGTTGCGCGGCTCTCCCCAATGCTCACATATGCTTCAATATGCTGCGCTTGTCGCATCGCCACGCGCCTTGCCTGACGGCCTGATTCTTGTTTTTCAGCACCCTGTTAAACGTGTGTTTTTGACCCCTAAAATGCCCTTTTAAGCCATTTTTTGGCGTGTTTTTTTAATCTATTGCTCATGATATCAATTCGTTACCGAGGCCCGACCCTCAATTTACTCAATTTGAACCTTTCCTCTTGCGGATTTGATCCGCCCGCGCCGGGTTTTGTGCTCAAGACGTTTTTCCTGGGAACCGGCGGTCGGACGGGTGGGCTTCCGTTTTTCAGGCGATCGGGCCGCATTTTGAATGAGCTTTTGAAGACGGATCAGTGCGTCCTCCCGGTTCTGATCCTGGGTTCGATAGCGCTGGGCCTTGATGACAATGACGCCCTCGCCGGTAATACGCCTGTCCTTGAGCGCAAGCAGGCGGTCCTTGTAAAAATCCGGCAGGGATGAGGCGCGAATGTCAAAGCGAAGATGCACGGCGGTGGAAACCTTGTTGACATTCTGACCCCCTGCGCCCTGCGCCCGGACGGCGCTGATCTCAATCTCGCCAAGTGAAATGGCCACGGTATCGGAAATCTGGAGCATCATTCATGTTTTGCCTGGGTTGTGTGGATCGAGCAAAAGCCTTGCTTTGCATTGTTCAGAAAAATAATTTTCCCCCTTGCAGAAAACAATCGCAAGCGGAAAATGACTTATCATTGCGATTTCTTTAATTCAACGCTCTGTTAAAACAGACCGAATGTGATATAGTAGGCCTCGAATTGATATCCTGCCATGCACCTTGAAAAAAGATTGAAAAATTCAAAATGGATGCCGAATGAACCGTCAAACTGTCAACAAATCCGTGCTGCTTCTCGTGGTCTTTTTTATTTCATCGATCTTTTTTTCCATGATTCGCGGGTTTCTCATGGCCCTCTTTCTGGCCGGTCTTTTCAGCGCACTGCTCACCCCGGTCTATCGACGGTTTGAGAACTGGTTCGGCGGCCGTCGTTCCCTGGCCTCCCTGACCACCGTGGGACTGATGGTCCTGTTTGTGCTGCTGCCGCTGGGAGCTCTGATGGGAATCGTCACAGCTCAGGCCATCCGGGTCGGCAACTCCGTCAAGCCCTGGGTTCAGCAGCAGATCGCCCAGCCCGATGATTTTTTCAAACTGCTGGAATCCATTCCGTACTGGGATCAGATCGTCCCTTACCGGGACACGGTTTTCCAGAAAGCCGGAGAAATGGTCGGCAGCATCAGCGGATTTCTGATCAACAGCCTGTCTTCGGCCACCGTTGGCACCATGAACTTTCTGTTCATGACCTTCGTGCTGCTCTATGCCATGTATTTTTTCCTGATGGACGGCAAAAAACTGGTCCGGCAGGCGCTGTACTACCTGCCCCTGGAAGACCGGGATGAGCAGCTTCTGCTGGCCCGTTTCACCTCGGTTGCACGGGCCACCCTGAAAGGAACGGCGGTTATCGGCGTGCTTCAGGGCGCTCTTTCCGGACTCGCCTTTGCCGTGGTCGGCATTCCGAGCGCGGTTTTCTGGGGCGTAATCATGACAATACTGTCCATTCTGCCGGGAATCGGCACAGCCCTGGTATGGGTTCCGGCAGCCGTCATCCTGGGCGCATCGGGCCATTACGGCAAAGCCGCGGGCCTGGTTGCCTTCTGCAGTCTGGTGGTGGGAAGCCTGGACAATCTGCTGCGCCCTGCTCTGGTGGGCAAAGACACCCAGATGCATGAACTGATGATCTTTTTGAGCACGCTGGGCGGCATCGTGATGTTCGGCGTGGTCGGATTCATCATCGGACCCATCATCGCGGCGCTTTTTATCTCGGTCTGGGAGATCTACGGTGTGATGTTTGCCGATGTGCTTCCTGGCGTCCATGCTCCGGGGCCGGAACCGTCCGAAAAACCGAAGATGGATGATATCTCCGATAACGCCGGTGATTAAAATAATGCGAACAACGGCCTCAAAGCATTGCGAACCCTTTGAATGTGCATCCAAAACGGGTTTCAATCCTTTTGAATTTCATTTATAATGCCGATTCAAATGTGAAACGAACTCTCAGGAGGAATGATGGCGCTTTTTATCAGAGAAGACGAGGTCAAACAGGTTCTGACCATGCAGTCGGCAATCGAGGCCGTGGAACAGGCGATGAAGGAGCACGCGCTCGGGCTGGCCGTCAATATTCCCCGGGAACGGACCCGGATACAAAAAGGGGCGCTGCACATTCTTCAGGGCGCCGTGGAAAGCTGCGGGGTTTTCGGATACAAGGCCTATACCTCCACACGGGAAGGCATCCGTTTTCTGGTTTATCTGTACAACAGCCAGAGAGGGAACCTGGAAGCCGTGATCGAGGCCGATTATCTGGGCATGATTCGAACCGGCGCGGCCGGCGGCGTGGCCGCGAGGTGGCTGAGCCGTGAAAATTCGAAAATCGTGGGCATGTTCGGGGCCGGATGGCAGGCGCAAGGGCAGCTCGAGGCCCTGTGCTGCGTGCGGAAAATCGAAACCGCCCGCGTGTTCGCCCGGAATGCCGAGAAACTGGAGGCCTTCTGCAAAAGCCAGTCGGAAAAACTCGGCATCGAGGTCATTCCCTGTCCTTCGCCCCGGGACACCGTTTCCGGCGCGGATATCATCGTCACCATCACCACCGCCGCAAAGCCCCTGTTTTCCCACGAATGGGTCGAAAAGGGCGTGCACATCAACGCCGCAGGCTCAAACGCCCTGATCCGGTCCGAACTGGATGAACAAACCCTTCGAAAGGCCGACATCCTGGCTGTGGACGCTAAGGATGTGGCGCAAAGAGAATGCGGAGACCTTCTGCCCCTGTTGGAAAAAGGCCGCATTCACTGGGGCCGGATTTTCGAACTCGGTGAAATCATCGCCGGCAGATCGCCGTGCCGGACCCGTGATGAGCAGATCACGATCTTTGAATCCCAGGGAATGGCGATTCAGGATCTGGCCGTCGGCGCGCGGGTGCTTCAGTCCGCCCGCGAAAAGGGGCTTGGAACCGAGCTTCCCATCGGTGCCTGAAACTTGGATCATATGGCCTTTTCAAAGATTTTCTTAACCAGCGCCTTCATTTTCGGCAATGTTGCCGGGAATTCAAGAATTCAGGCCGTATGAACGCAACGGACAACGCGCTGATCAACCGCCCCATTCCTGAGTTGATCGGCAATATCGCCATTCCGGCCAGCGTCGGAATTTTCTTCAACACCCTGTTCAATGCGATCGACACCTATTGCGCCGGGCTGATTTCGACCCAGGCCCTGGCCGCGCTCTCATTGTCCTTTCCCATCTTCTTTCTCATTCTGGCCGTGGGCCGAGGATTTTCCATCGGCGTAACCGCACTGATCGCCAACGCCCTGGGCGCCGGCGACGCTTCCGGCGCGAGGCGGTTCGCTGTTCAGGGAGCGCTCTTCGGGCTGATGGCCGCGATCGCTCTGGCAACGGCGGGTGTTTATCTTTCACCGGTTCTGTTTAAAATACTCGGAGCCTCGGGCGCCTACCTGGAGCTGAGCACCGGTTACATGGGAACGATCTTTCAGGGGTGCGTCTTTTTTCTGCTCAACCACATGTTCAACGCCATTCTGACGGCCCGGGGCGACACCCGTACGTTTCGAAACTTTCTGATTCTGGGATGCCTGGCCAACGGCGCATTGAATCCCTGGTTCATCTTCGGAGGCCTCGGAATTCCGGCCATGGGCGTTGTCGGCATCGCGCTTTCCACGATCCTGATTCAATCGGCCGGGTGCATCTACCTCGGATACCGGGTGCATCAGACCGGCCTGGTTTCGAAACTTCAGGCAAAAGAACTGGCCGTCGATCTTTCCGCTTTTCGAATGATCACAGCCCAGGGCGCCCCGGCGGCCTTTAACCTGATGACCATCGGCATCGGCGTCTTTATCATCACCTATTTCATCAGTCCCTTCGGAAAAGAGGCGGTCGCGGCCTACGGAATTGCCGTACGGATCGAGCAGATCGTTCTGCTGCCGGCCATCGGCCTGAACGTGGCCGTGCTGACCCTGACGGCGCAGAACAACGGGGCCGGACGCTTTGACCGGATCTTTGAAGCCCTCCGGACCAGCCTTTATTACGGAGGATGGTTCATGGCCCTGAGCGCCGCGCTGATGCTGATCCTCTCCCCCGCCCTGATGGGGGTTTTCACCCGGGATCCCGGCGTGATCGCCGCCGGAACCGCCTATCTTCGCATCGACGCGTTCGCCCTCTACGGATACGTGGTGCTTTTCCTGAACATGGGCACGCTTCAGGGGCTCAAGAAACCGATGTTTGTCATGTGGATGGGCCTGTTCCGCCAGGTGGTTCTGCCAGCAACGCTCTATTATCTTCTGACGCGGATTTTCAACCTCGGTCTGATCTCGATCTGGTGGGGCATTCTGTCCATCACCTGGACGGCCGCGCTCATCGCCCACCTGTATACCCGCCGAATGCTGAAAAGGCTTTTCCCGGACGCCCCGGTCTGCGCATGATCCCTCATTCCCTGAAAATTTCAGAAAAAGGCTTGAACGATCTGATACGACCCCTCTCGAGATATCGGACATTCAGACGGCAGGTTTGCGGATCAGGTCGCTGATTTTTACGGTTTACGTGAATTTATGAATTCATTTTTGATTTCTTTAAGCAGCTCATGTAAAAGGCACATGCGAGGCCTTTTGTCCAGTATACCGGTCAAGTCAAACAAGCATTTCACAGCGGAACATAGAAATGCTGAAAATGCACTTTTTCAAACAACAAACTGATTCGAGGCTTTAAAGGGGGAGCATGGGTACCGAAGCAGGAATGAAAGGGTTTTTGATGTATATCAGGGCAGCCGGACTGGGCCTGACACTGGCAGCCACAATGCTGCTGTCCTCTTGTTCGAAGTCCAACAGTGACGGAATCGAGGACCAGGCTGTACCGGAGGTCAATGCTGCGGCCAATGCTGACGGAAACTATAATATCGTTTTTATCACCACCGATCAGGAGCACTATTTCTCCGAATTTCCAGAAGGTACGAGCTACAAGGCAAGAACCCTTTTGATGGAGATGGGCGCCACCTTTGAAAAGCACTATGCCTGCGCCACCATGTCCACCTCTTCCCGCTCCGTGATTTATACGGGAACCCACATCACAGATACGCGGATGATCGACAACACCGATTATCCCTGGCAGGAGGCCCTGTCCGAGGATCTTACCACCGTGGGAGATCTCATGACGGAAGCCGGTTATTATGTGGCCTATAAAGGCAAATGGCACATGGGCGACGAAAGCATGCTGTTCGAAAGCACCGAACCCGAGCAACAGCAGCAGGACGGCCTTGAGGGCTACGGCTTCCATGACTGGAACGCCGAGGGGGACATCACGGGTGAAGCATACGGCGGTTATGAAAGCGATGCATATATTGCCGGAGGGGCTGTCGGATGGCTGCGCACCACAGGCAGGCAGCAAAATCAGGCCGGCACATCCTTTTTTCTTGCGGTGAATCTGGTGAATCCCCATGACATCATGTATTTTAATACCGACCGCGAGGGGGAAAATGTTCAGAACACGGGGCAGACATCGCTGGAGATATTCGGCGCCCCCGACAATGAACTTTACCGCACCACCTATTCCGAGGCTCCGATTCCTTCGACCTGGAACCAACCCATCGACGCCGAAGGCCGGGTCGCCGCGCACATGGAATATTACCTGCTTTGGAACCGGAGGGTCGGCACGATACCGTCAGAGGAAGAACGCTGGGAACGTTTTCGGGATTATTACTACAACTGCATTCAGGACAATGATAACAGCCTGATGGAAATTCTGCAGGAAATCATCAATCTGGGCATGCTGGACAACACCATCATCGTATTTACCAGCGACCATGGGGAAACACAGGGTTCCCACGGTCTTCGGGGCAAGGGCGGCTTTATTTACGAAAACAACATACATGTTCCTCTCATCATCTGTCATCCCGAATATGAAGGCGGTCAACGCATCAACGCGGTCACGAGTCATATCGATCTGGCCACTACTTTTGTGGACATGACGGGTCTCAGCGACGAACGGAAGTCCGAATTAACCGCCGGCTTACCGGGGGGCAGTCTCCTTGACCTGATGGACGGAAGCAAAACCCGGATCAGGTCAGGCGCTCTGTTTGCCTTTGAGATGGTCTCCATGATCGACAGCGACATGTCTGGAGAAATGGATGAAGAAGGAAACATTGTCAACATGCACATCGATTTTACAAAACGCGCTTTTGTTCGCGGTATCACGACGGAGCGATACAAATTTGCACGCTATTTTTCGGCGCTGGAATTCAATGCGCCTGCAAACCTGGAAGAATTGTTCGCCAGAAATGATGTTGAGCTTTACGATCTGGAAAATGACCCCGATGAACTGGTGAACCTGGCTGCTGATCCTGAAGAAAACGCCGATCTGATTCTGAAGTTAAATGCCATGCTCAATGAGATAATCGAAAGGGAAATCGGCATGGATGACGGTCAGGAAGTGGAGATGATCATTCAAAGCATGTGGAACGAGGATGCAGACGGATGACCGGCGACAACCGCAGAACCTTTGCATTGATGGCAAAGCCCATTGGCGCCATCTGTAATCTCAGATGTGCCTACTGCTATTATCTGGATAAACAGATTGCACTGAAGCAAAAACCCGGCGGAATGTCCGGTCGAGTTCTGGAAGCTTATATACAGCAGAATTTTGCCGTCCACGGGAAAAACTCAGTGGTGGAATTCGCCTGGCACGGAGGAGAACCCACTCTTCAGTCGCTGGACTTTTACAGACGGGCCCTCAGACTCCAGCGGAAATACGGCGCCGGCCGGAAGATACTGAATACGCTGCAAACCAACGGGACGCTGCTGGATGATGTCTGGTGCGCCTTTTTCGCCAAAAACCGTTTTCTGATCGGCGTCAGCATTGACGGGCCCAAAAACCTTCACGACAGATATCGTACCGATGCAAACGGGGGCTCCTTTGGGCGGACCATGGCAGGTATCCGGCTGCTTAAAAAGCACGGCGTAAACTTTAACAGCCTGACTACGGTAAACGCGATGAATTGGGAGTATCCCGAGGAACTATACGGCTTCCTGCGCGATCTTTCCGATTTTATGCAGTTTCTTCCTGTTGTGGAAACGGTCTGTCCGCAGTTCGAGAAAGAGGAAGGGCTGCGCTTTGCCATGCCCCCGGGTATCCACTCCTCCCTGATCATGCGCCCCCTGACTGATTTTTCCGTTCCGGCCGGCGGATACGGCAAGTTTTTATGCGGCGTGCTGAATGAATGGAAAAAGCGAGACTTCGGAAAAAAACATGTCATGATCTTTGAAGCGACTGTCGGCAATATGCTGCAAAAGCCCGCAGGACTCTGCGCGCACGAACCCTTATGCGGTCATTCGGCATCGATCGAAGCCAACGGAGATGTCTACAGCTGCGACAGATATGCATTTTCAGCATATAAGCTCGGAAATATTCTGGAAACGCCTCTGGGAGAACTGATGGAAAAAAACCGCGGCTTTGGTATGAACAAGATGTGCGGCCTGCCGGAAGAATGTCTGTGTTGTCCCTACATCAAACTGTGTTTCGGCGGCTGTCCCAAGGACAGGATCATGTTTTCCAAGGACGGTCAGCCGGGGAAAAATTATCTTTGTGAAAGCTATAAATTGTTTTTTAAACACTTTACGGAAACCATGCGGATAGCATGACAGACTCTTTAACAGGCTGTTGAGAAACTGCGCCTGAGTCCGCCATTCAGCGTGGCGCGGCTCTCGCCAATGCTCACATATGCTTGAATATGCTGCGCTTGTCGCATCACCGCACGCCTTGCCTGACGGCCTGATTCTTGTTTTTCAACACCCTCCTTATGATTATCAGAAAGTGGTTTGAACGATCTCGATAATACGCTCCCTGTCGTAAAACCGGCCCTTTCCGATTCCCGGACAACCAGCCGCGGTCTTTTTCCACGCCTCAATCGATCTCAGGCTGGAAAACCAGAAAGGAAAGGTCCGGCATTGATGGGGACGAACCGGATAGATCCGGCACCCGCTTTCATAGAAATGGCATCTTCCGTCGGCATGCTCGCGGATGCTGTAGCTGTCGCGGAACGCATAGAGATGATCCTGAATCAGGCGGCCTGCGGGAATCGCCAGGAATTGGCAAATGGCATCGATTTCCCGATTCGAGACATAAATAGTGCCGGATGCGCCGGTGCAGCAGGCCCCGCACTGAAGGCATTCAAAATATAGCCCTGCATCAAAAAAACAGCGGGGTTCGTATGATATATTCGCTCTCTTTTCCATGGCCTCAGACTCAACAAGACAAATAGCAATTCATGCCTTCCGGAATGAGCCCATGCCCATCCGGACATCAATTTCGGAATATCTGCCTGCGTAGGCATAACCAGCGATGCAAAAGGACTTTCGCCGGTCTCTTCCACGAAGGCGGAAATCCGAAGATGCTTTCGCCGGTGCCGGATTTTCAGGACTTTTTGAGAACACGCAGGAGCCCTGCCCGCGTTCGGCGGGCCCGGAAGGCGTATTGTTATATCATACCGATTCACGCCGCGGGCCGGCACTCCATTCATAATCAACATTTTGTCAGCCTTGACAAACTGTAGCCGGCTGTTTTCGAAAAATCAACCGAATGGTCTTGTCAAACATCCGACTTCACAACATGATGCCCGATCATTCAATGTTTATAATCGCGTTGTCCGCCTATCCCAGAAACTCCAGCCGATGGCCTCGGCGGCGCAGGAATTTTTTGGTTTCCTCAAAGGCTATCAACACCACTGTGCCGCTAAAGGCAAAAACGTAAACGGGCCAGGGCACGGGGGCAAAGTAGTAAATACGGGCCAGATCCGTGTAAAACAGCAGCACGCACAATCCCAGTTCAAAGACAATGCCGATGTCGATCAGAGGATTGGAGACAAAATTCAACATCACGGGATGCCGTTCGAGTGCCCGGCTCAATGCCGCGGCTGCCGGCCTGAGCAAGGGTTTTTCCAGCCGCCGGCAAATCCGGCCGAGAAGGGTTCGTAAAACACGCAGGGGAAAGACCAGCCATTGCCACCACAAAGATCCGGTGGAAGGAGGCAATCCTTCACCCTGTGACGCCTGTTGGGCTTTGTCCGCTCTGGAGTTGGACCAGGGACTCCACCTGCCGATATATTCAAGGATTTCCCGGCGGCGCTGGGAATCGATAAAATCTTTTGAAAAAAGCGATGTTTTCCAGGATCGTTTGCATAAAACATTGGCGATCTGGGTGGTGACCGTGGGGAAAAAATAGGCGGTCAGGCTCATCAGGTAGGCAGGCGTGGCCAGATTCATTTTCAGACCCGCCGGCGAGGCCGGCATACTGCTGAGAGCATCCGTCGGCGTCCACCATCCCATATACCAGCCGCAGAAGTAATAGGTGGCATAACAGGACAGGGCCAGGATTGTGCCCTGGATAAAATAGGCCCGCAGAATAAAACCGATGGAGAGCAATTTTTCGTTTTTGGAGCGGGGCGGCCGATCCATCAGTCCTTTTTCAGGCCTTTCAATGCCCAGGCCCATGGCCGGTATCAGGTCGGTACCCACATCCACGGCCAGCACTCCCATGACGGTCATGGTCAGAGGCATTTCGGGGAAAAGCATCCAGAAGATATAGGGATACAACTCCTGCGGATTGCTGTTGAGCACATAAGCGACAAAACGTTTAATATTTTCGAAAATGGCGCGACCTTCTTCAATGGCAGCCACAATGGTGGAAAAGTTGTCGTCGGCCAGAATCATGCGGGCGGCTTCCTTGGCGACGTCCGTGCCTCGGCGGCCCATGGAAATGCCGATGTCCGCACAGCGCAACGCGGGCCCGTCATTTACGCCGTCGCCGGTCACGGCCACGATTTCTCCCAGCTGCCTGAGCAGCGATACGATTCGCAGCTTTTCTTCGGGGGCCACCCGTGCAAAAATCGTTTCCCCGGTGCTCAGAACGGCTTTGAGGCGCTCATCGTCCATGGACATCACCTCTGCACCGTCCATCACCGCCAGCCGCTGATCCCGGTTCAATTGGCCTATGCCCGCCTGACGGGCGATGGATTCGGCGGTCAGGGGATAGTCGCCGGTGATCATCATCACGCGAATGCCGGCCCGGTGGCAGGAGTCAATCGCTTCGGGCACACCGGGTCGCACCGGATCGGAGCTGGCGGTAAAGCCAATGAAAATCAGCTTCTGTTCGGCATGATCCACACTCCAGTCGCTTGAATCCTTCAAATCGTCCCGATAGGCCAGAGCCAGAATCCGAAGCCCCTGGCGGGCCAGATCGTCGCTGGCCGCCCGTATTTGAGAACGGTCGCTTTCGTTGATGGGACGGACCGTCCCGTCACGCAGGATCCGGTCACAGAGCCCCAAAGTCTCAGATAGAGCCCCTTTAACGTAAAGAATCAGTTCTGCGGCGCCTGCCCGGCGGACCACAACGCTCATGCGTTTTCGAACCGATTCAAAAGGATTGACATGCAGCCTTTGATAGGTCCCATGCAGGCCGGCCTTGCGGGCCATTACAACCAGGGCGCCCTCTGTGGGGTCCCCGACGATACGCCATTGTCCCCTGGATTTTTCCAGGTGAGCGTTGTTGCAAGTCTGGGCGCATTCCAGCAGTCGCGCTGTGGCCGGGTTTTCGGTCAGTCGGGACTTGTCCACCAACTGGCCATTTAGGTGAAAGGCGCCCTCGGGCCGGTATCCCTCGCCACCGACGGCATAGAGTTCGCCGTCAGTCCACAAATGGGTAACCATGACAAGGTTCTGGGTGAGCGTACCGGTTTTGTCCGAACAGATCACCGTGGTGCATCCCAGGGTTTCAACGGAAGAAATGTTTTTCACGATGGCGTTACGTTTGGCCATGCGGCTGACCCCCATGGCCAGTGAAAGGGTCACCGTCGGCAGGAGCCCTTCGGGTACGTTGGCCACGAAGATGCCGATGAAAAAAACAAAGGCCTGTACAAAGGTCAAACCGGCCGCCAACCAGCCTAGAAACAAAAAAACCAGCCCCAGACCTCCTGCCAGCAGGGCGATGGACCGTACAGTGGCCCGCAGCTGTTTCTGCAGAGGGCTTCCTTCGCCCTTGATCGCCTGAGTCAGACCGGCAATTTTACCAATTTCCGTGTTCATCCCCGTGCCGAAGACAATAGCCCGGGCCGTACCGCTGATCAGAATCGAGCCGGCAAAGACGACGTTGGGCAGCTCGATCCAAAGAAATTTTCCGGGAAGCAGTATGGGCTTGTCCGACTTGTAACGCTTGGCCGATTCGGATTCCCCGGTCAACGAGGAGTTGTCCACCTCCACCTGGACCGCCTCGATCAGGCGGGCATCGGCCGCTACGATGTCGCCTTCTTCCAGCAGCAGCACATCGCCGGGAACGATCAGTGCGGCATCAATCTGAGCGGGCCGTCCGTCCCGCAGAACCCGGCACTGCTGAGCACAAAGTCGCTGCAGGGCCTCAACCGCCCGGTCGCTGCGCTGCTCCTGCAAAAAAGAAAATAAACCGTTGATGACCACTACCAGGAGGATGGCCACGCCCAGCTGGGGCATATCCACGCCCGGCACGAAACACAACAGCGCGGCCACCCAGATCAGAATCGCAAAAAAGCTGAAAAAATTGCGCAGCAACCTGATAATTTCGGGTGTGCCTGCCACCCTGCGGATCTGGTTGGGGCCGTGAAGCCTGAGACGGTCTTTGGCTTCCGCGGATGAAAGGCCGGTAACCGGATCAGTGCGCAATTCAACGGCGACCTGGTCCTGGGTGAGGTTAAAAAAAGTCGGACGAACGGATGTTTCCTCACCCGCAGCCAGAATTTCGATAACCTTTTCCGGTGTTTTGGCCTTGAGCAGATCGTTGCGCAGCTGGGGTAAAAGAGCTTTGAGCCGCTGAAGCAGCTTGAGGTGGCCTGCGCTGTCCTGTTCCGGAGTGGCCAGAAACAGGACCAGCGAAAACCGCTTACCCCTGTGGAAAATACCCTTGCGGGACAGTCCCAGACTGATTCGGGGCTGTTCAAGACCCGCTATCCGCAGGTGGGGCAAACTGATATCTTCGCCGGCTTGCATAACCGAATCATCGGCGGTACGGGTCAGATCTTCAAGAGCGGGTTCCAAGTCCTCTCCCGGACAGGCGGCAGAGGCCAGACGGCGCAGGGCCGCGCCAAAATCGTCTTTCAGATCCAGGATTACCTGATCCGGCGACAGCAGCTGGCTGATCATGGTTTTGGCCCTGTGCGGCGGCAGCCCCTTAACCATCCGGCTGCCAGATGCAGCAGACAGGCTGCTGCGGCAAGGGATAAAATGGCCGGGGCGCCCGTATCAGACCACCCGTTGGCCTTGGACACGATGGACAGACAGGTCAACAAGGCCAGATGTCTTGCGATTTTATCCAACCCAACGGCAGTAAAAATGGATCTCAATGGCTGGCGTTTTGTTTTCAGGAATTGCATGCTTTACAGCCTCCTGGGAAAAAGTGACGGGATCATTTTCCGTGTCAAGACCGGCTCTTGAGTTGAAGAGAGCCGCCCCCATGTGCCACCGGGAACGGCTCTTTGAATACCCGATTGATGTAGAGAAGACAAAACAGGAGATTTTTTGATTTTTCGTGTGAATTTCGGGCTGTCTATTTCACAATCAGATTGTTTTTCACGGATGTGACGCCTTTAACGCCGCGCGCTATTTCCACCGCTTTATTAGCGGCCTGTTTGGAATCAACAAAACCGCTCAGCTGAACAATGCCCTTGAAGGTTTCAACGCTGATCTGGAATGATTTAAGAAAAGCATCCGCTGCGAGAAGAGATTTGATCTTGGTCGTAATAACCGTGTCGTCAATGTACTCACCGGTACTTGACTTTTTGGATGTCGATGCGCAGGCCGCCAGGCTGGCGATCAGTATTACAATCAACAAACAGCGGACACAAACATGGCTCTTTTTCATAGCGGTTACTCCTTTATGTTGGCATGCAATCTGTAGATTGATGACGAAACCCTTCCTCATGAAGGGCCAACAGAGCGATCTGGTATGGTTATCCATGCTATAGAACCGTCTGGCATCCAGACACATGATTTTGCGGCCGATGTTCTAAGGCGCACCGGGACTTCGCGGGGCAGGTCACAAAAGATCAGATTCACGGGCAGGCTAATACGACACCCGCTTCCTGTTCCGGCCCGGCGGCATACAGCCGTTTTCCATTCCTGACTGCATGCGGCGGGCAATGGGAATCGGCCATTGCCCGCCGCCTTTGCAAAAGATCAAACTATATTCTTATTGCTGTTATTTGAGGATTGGAGTCAGTTCAACCCTCCGGTTCTTGGCCCTGTTTTCCTCTGAGGTATTCGGAAATGCGGGCTGGGTCTCGCCATATCCTTTCCAGGTAAGCCGCTGCGCATCGATTCCATGATTTGTCAGATAATCAAATACCGCCTTGGCGCGTCTTTCAGATAGTTTCTGGTTGTATTTCTCTGAGCCGAGATCGCAGGTATGACCGTTGAGATCAACCCTTAGATTCGGGTTTGCCTTCATCACTTTCGCAACCTCATCAAGATCCCCATAATACATGGGCTTCAGTACGGCTTTGTCAAAATCAAAAAACTGAACGCCAATTACCCAGCATCCTCTTTCATCAACCTTCGCGCCCACCGGGGTGCCCAGACATTTATCAACATCATCGCAGACACCGTCACCATCTGCATCAATACATTTTTCTACCGGCGGTGCGACAGCAACCGGCTTTTCCACAACCGGAGCAGCAACGGGAACTTCGGGCAACCGATAAGCAGCCATCAGCATATTAAATTCTTCGGGGCTGTAAGCTGTTGATGATTTTCCGAAAACAATGTTTCCATCTTTAACCGTTGCATAACTGGCGGGATCTTTAAGTTCCGCAATGGCCTCAGGGGTGGTGCTGAAACCATAAGCCGTCAGAATTTCATGGGTTAAATTCGGGCTGTATGCGGTTGCCGCTTTTCCTTTTGAATAACTTGCCGGCACCTTCGCATCCGCCTGCATTGTGCCGCCATAAGCCTTCAGTATTGTATCCATTTCGTCGGGGCTGTATGCGGTTGCCGATTTTCCGAAAACAATGTTCCCGCCCTTTTCCGTTGCATAACTTGCCGGAAAATTCTCTGCCTTCACAGCGGCTGGATCCAACTCAACAGCCCATGCAGAAAAACCGATTGTCAAACAAAATACCATGCAAAAAATAACGCCCGCGATCTTTTTCATAACTTTTTCTCCTTTCTTCTGTAATATTCATCAATCAAATCATAATACGGTGGTAAAATAGCGGTTTTGCCTTTTGAGCAATACCCTGTCTTCAATCATTGATTGTTGGGCGCAATATCTCTTTTGTTCAACATTTTCAAGAATTAACTATAGCGCTTACTTGTTGAACATGCAAATTATTTTAACCGACAACGATCTCAACCCGGTAAAAACCGCTCTGTGAAAGATATGTCACCCTATAACCCAGTGCCAGTAAGATATTTTTGATTATGTGATTTTGAGAATCCATCATGCACGTGAAACGTGAAATACCATTTTCCTTTGCGATATCAACAACTTTTTTCAACAAGGATTTGCCAAGTCCGAAATGCTGCCAGTCATCACGGACCGCAACAGCCAGATCCGTAATATCCTCATCAGGATCATATCCGTATCGTCCGACAGCGATAATGGCATCTTTTCCGTCTTCTTGAATCACGGCAACCAGGGCGAGTTCGCTGTTATAATTGACGTGAGTAAATTGCCGGATCATGTTTTCCGGAAGGGCGTTGAGGCGCCTCAGAAATCGAAAATAGATCGACTGCGGAGACATTTTGTTGAACAAATCGACAATGAGATGGCTATCTGCCGGCATAACGGGCCTGAGAAACACCTCGGCCCCATTCTTGAGCCTGAGCCGGGATTCATGCTGGCAGGGGTATTCCTTGATCAGCGGAATCTTCAATTTTTTTCTCCAACAAAACAGGGACCCGTTTTTGTCCACAACGCCGGTCGGGTTCTCATGACGGGGGATCAGGAATTCATGCGCACCTGTACTGAATTAACGTTCATGCGCACCTGATTCAATCATTTACACTAAACCACAGCCGGGGTTTGTCTGTCAATGTGGATGGTCAGTTTAAATATTCAAATTCAAGAATTTCGGAAATATTTGAACCGGATTCGAAATTGCCGTAAACGATGAACTCTTTCCTCCCTTTATTTCATTGACAGTTGTTTTCCCCATATGATAGGAGCACCTGAAAAGTCACAATTTCGGCATTCGGTTGCCCCAAAAGGGCGACAAAAGAGGGAAGCCCGGCGAAAATCCGGCACGGACCCGCCGCTGTAAGCGAGGACGAAACCTGCGGGAAAGCCACTGCATCGAAAGAAAAATACGAATCGATGCGGGAAGGCGCGGGGACTAGAATGATCCGCGAGTCAGAAGACCTGCCGAATGGCCTTAAATCTTGGCGGCAATGGTAAAGCCCCAGGCTGATTTCAAATTGGCTTCGGGGTTTTTTATTGCCGGCGGATGCCGTCCCCGGGCCGGAAAATCAACGGAGGTTGAAAAAACACATGCAAAAAACAGTTACGGCGCTCTGGGTTTTAATTCTTTTCGGCTTTGCGGGCATGGCTTTTGCCGGAGAAACCGGCCATTACGTCAACGGCGTCGAGGGGATCAAATGCAGCACCCTTCCCCCGCCGGGCCTTTACTACAAACTGTACAACGCCCTGTACACCTCGAATGAACTCAGGGACAAGAACGGAGACAAGGTTCCCCTCTCATTTGACCTTACGGTCTTTGCGCCGGTCAGCCGCTTTCTCTGGGTGACGGATCAAAAGGTTCTGGGTGCGAATTTCTTCATGGACGCCACCATTCCGCTGACTTACACTGATATCTCCATTCGGGAAACCGGGGTTTCCGACACGCGCTTCGGTCTGGGCGACATCAACATCGAACCCGTCGGCCTGTCCTGGCACGGCCGACGGTATGACGCTGCCGCCGCCCTGTCCCTCTGGACGCCGACGGGAGCCTATGACGAGTCCGAACCCGCCTCTCCCGGAAAAGACTTCTGGACCCTGATGGTCACCGCCGGCGGGACATACTATCTGGATGTGGGCAGAACATGGGCGGCGTCGATTCTCATGCGATACGAAATACACAGCGAAAAAAGGGATGCGGATGTTACCCCGGGCGATGATTTCCTATTTGAGTGGGGCGTGAGCAAGACCCTGGCGGAAATCTGGGATGTGGGGCTGACCGGTTACTGCAGCTGGCAGGTCGAGAACGACAGCGGCGTTGACGTGACCTGGGACAAGGATGTTCATGACAGGGCTTTTGCCATCGGCCCTGAAGCCAGTGTTTTTCTGCCGTCCATCACAACGGGTATATCCATGCGGCTTCAGTGGGAGATCGAAACACAGGACCGGCCCAGGGGCGTGATGGCCACCCTGACCTTCACCAAGGTACTGTAACAGGGCGGTTAAAGCAAATTGGCGAGCACATGAACGTTTCCATGCGCCCAGAGCAGCAGCGGTCCGTCAGGAAAATGCGGCTTTAGCAGGCTGTTGAAAAACTGCGTCTGAGGCCGCCATTCCGCGTTGCGCGGCTCTCGCCAATGCTCACATATGCTTGAATATGCTGCGCTTGTCGCATCGCCGCGCGCCTTGCCTGGCTGCCTGATTCTTGTTTTTCAACGCTCTGTTAGGGTTCAATCCGGGAAAATCGCCAGGCGCCTTGATGAAGGTGACAGCTTGAGGTTGTGGCCTTTTTTAGGGACCACATTCCGGAGAAAAATCCTTCAGGGTTCCCGCACACAGCAACGCAGGTCATCATTCCCACCCGATGACCTCATACCCTTTTTCCTGCAGGCATCGGATCATGAAGTTCTTGAAAATGGGGCTCGGTTCCGAAGCCTGGATGATGCCGTGCACCAAACCCGTCGCCGCACCGGCGGCGGCGCCGACGCCAACGCTCCGCCCGAAGCTGCCCGTCGCGGCGCCCACAGCTCCACCGACCACGGCACCCCCCGCTCCTCCTATGGCCGTACTTTTAGCCATAGCAACACCCTCGTCGGATTTGACGTACTGATCGGCCAGAAGCTCGCATTCCGCAATATCCTCTTGGGCTTGGGCCTCACCGACCGCCTGAAGGTGCGCATTGGGATAAAGAACGGGGCCTGTAGCGCAACCCGTAAAAAAAAGAACCAAGACCACAAACAGCACCTGTTTCATCTGTTCTGTCTCCTAAACCTTTAAAATAAGCTCATCATATCTGTTCAGATCCCCTCGCCTTATATCCATTGCGCCCTCATCCTAATGATCGATTATTGTTTAAAATATACTTTGTTTTGAAAAATTAAGAAAGCCGGACTTTGGAACAGCTTTGTTTCACCAGCCAAATGGTAATCTGCTCAAAAGCGATCCGAAGTTGTTTGAACGGTCCGGCGGCATCCTCTGTGGAAGAAATGTCTTCCATGATTCAGCAGAACGCCGGCAACGCCGAACAGGCCGACAGTCTCATGAAACAGGAATCGTTTAAGCTCCTCCTGAAGATCGACTCGTCCCTTCCTCAAATCTCAATTTTCAAAAATCCGGTCATACCACCACAATATCTGGCACACGGTTTGCTTTTATTCTGAGCATTGATTCACTTTTATGGCCGTTATGGATTGAATGTCCTTATTTCAAATCAAATTTAAACAGGGGGAGAACTAATGAAAAAAAGAACACTTGGATTTAAACTGGTAGCGGGAGGCATTATGGTGGTCCTGATTCCGCTCCTGGCCGTTGGAATTTTTTCGGCCGTCAAGGCGTCAAATTCCCTTGAATCAGCCGCCAAATATCAGGCCTCCAAGTCGGCCAAGGATATCGCCGACATGGTTCAGGTGTCGTTGAGCACCGAAATCAAGGTGATTAGCGAACTGGCCGTCACGGATACAAGCGTGCAGGCCGCGGCCAGCAAGGCGCCGGAAGACATCGCCGTTCTGGACCGCCATCTGGCCGGCATCATGAGCACCATTGGAGCGGAATATGAAACAATCCTGGTGACCGATGCCGCAGGCACCGTGATCGCCGACGGATCCAAAGGAACTTACAAGACCCTTTCACTGGCAGACCGTGACTATTTCCAATCGGCCAAAAATGGAAAGGCCAATGTCGGTGCGGTGGTGAAATCCAAAATCAGCGGCAACCCGATTTCCTCGATCTGCGCGCCGATCATCTCTTCAGAAGGGAAATTTGCTGGAACCGCCGCCATCGTCATGAAAATTGACTACCTGGTCGACAAGGTATGCGCCAAGATCGGACAGACCGGCTATGGATTCATGACGAATTCAAGCGGGCTGATTATCGCGCATCCGGACAAGAACAACATCCTTTCGCTGAATATTGGATCTCTGAGCGGAATGGAAACCATCTCACAAAGGATGGCGAGCCTTCAAGCCGGAGTGGAATCCTATGTATTTAAAGGCATTCCCAAAATCGCCGGTTTTGCGCCTGTGAACATCACGGGGTGGAGCGTCTGCGTCACCCAGAACCAGGATGAATTTCTTGCCGCAGCCCATATGATTCGAAATGTCATTGTCATCATCGGAGTGGTATTTCTCGTTCTCACTGTCATCGGCGTTCTTTTCTTCGCCAGAAGCATTACCCGCCCGATTCAATCCGCCGTGGAACAGATGAACGAAGGCGCGGATCAGGTTGCTTCGGCCTCCAGTCAGGTTGCATCCGCCAGCCAGTCACTGGCAGAGGGCGCCTCCGAGCAGGCATCCGCCCTTGAGGAAACCTCTTCCTCTATGGAAGAAATGTCTTCCATGATTCAGCAGAATGCCGGCAACGCCGAACAGGCCGACAGCCTCATGAAACAGGCCAATCAGGTGGTCGGCAAGGCCAATACATCCATGAAGGAACTGACACAGTCCATGAACGAAATCAGTTCCGCCAGCGAAGAAACCTCCAAAATCATCAAAACAATCGATGAGATCGCGTTCCAGACCAACCTTCTGGCGCTGAATGCCGCGGTGGAAGCGGCCCGTGCCGGCGAGGCCGGAGCAGGTTTTGCCGTGGTGGCCGAAGAAGTCAGAAATTTGGCGATGCGGGCCGCCGACGCCGCCAAAAATACCGCTGGACTGATCGAGGGAACAGTCAAGAAAATCAAGGCCGGTTCCGATCTGGTGACCGAAACCAATGAGGCCTTCTGCGAAGTGGAAGCCAGTTCGTCCAAGGTCGGAGAATTGCTCAGCGAAATCGCCGCAGCCTCCAATGAACAGGCCCAGGGAATCTCTCAAATCAACAAGGCAATCGCAGAAATGGACAAGGTCACCCAGCAGACCGCGGCCAATGCCGAGGAATCCGCATCCGCATCCGAAGAAATGAACGCCCAGGCCGAACAGATGAAGCAGACCGCGCATACGCTGATGGATATTATCGGCGGCAGTCAGCAGGGAAACGGCCATCAGGCTTTGGCAAAAAAATCCAAGGGCATGAAAGCGCTTGTCGGACCGGGTAAAAAAGCAAAACAGCTTCAGGCGTTCAACAAGGGGCAGGTCGTCCGTCCCGAACAGGTGATTCCCATGGACGCGAGTGAAGGCGGCTTTTCGGACTTCTAGTTGCCCGAGCTGGACAGGACTGGACGGCCCGGCACACAGGAAACATGTTGCAACAGGCCAAAAAGCCGAAAGGATATCAAACATATGATGCAAGAGATTGAAACCAGTCAACCCGGTCAGACCGAGGCTTTCGACTCGCTCAAACCTGTGGATTCTGGAAAGAAGGAAGGAAAGTACCTTGCCTTTACTCTGGACAGGGAGGATTACGGCATCCGGATTCTGAAGGTCCGGGAAATCATCGGCTTGATGCCGATCACCAATGTCCCCCAGACTCCGGACTTTGTGCTTGGCGTCATCAACCTGCGCGGCAAGGTGATTCCGGTCGTTGATCTGAGGGTCAGATTCGGAATGCAGTCCAATGAATACAACGAGCGCACCTGCATCGTGGTTGTGGAATTCGCGCAGGGCGCCGGTGCAATTCCCATGGGAATCGTCGTGGATTCCGTATCCGAGGTCTTTCACATAAAGGAGAGCGACATCGAAGCCACACCGTCTTTCGGTGTCAAAATCAACACCGATTTTATTCTCGGTATGGCCAAAATCGGCGACAGCATCAAAATCCTTCTGGACATCGACCGGGTTCTGAGCGCCCAGGACCTTGAAGGAATCGTTTAACCTCCTCCTGAAGGGAAAAGCGGCCGGCTCAGGCCGGCCGCTTTTCGTCCATTTTAAAAAGCTTTCCTGCCCTCTTTTTTACGCTCGTCAAACTGTACCATCCTGTTTCACGAATTCATTGAATTCTTCAACGCAACAGACCCCTTGCCCGGATAGGCGCAATCGGCTATTGACAAATATGCGTCAACAATTCATACAGGCAAAATTTTCCGGAAAGCGGCTGAAATTTGAAAATTTTACTGATCTACGTCATTACCGAAAACGTCAACATTCCGGTCATGCCCCTGGGCATGGCCTGCATCGCGGCATCGGTTCAAAATGCCGGGCATACGGTCAAATCCGTTTCCATGGCGCCAAAGGACATTGCCCCGGTAATCGGCGCCGTCGTGTCCGGTTTCGCGCCGGACATGATCGGCATCTCGGTTCGGAATATTGACGACCAGAAAATGAAGCGCCCGGTTTTTCTTCTGGATCCGGTCAGATCCGCGGTCTCCCGCTGCCGCGACCTTTCAGATGCGCCGATTGTGCTTGGCGGCGCCGGTTACAGCATCTTCCCTGAAAGCGTTCTGCGCTTCACCGGTGCGGATATGGGAATACAGGGAGAGGGAGAGACGGCTTTTCTGACACTGATCGACCGGATCAGCCGCCATGCCCCTATTCAGGACATCGATGGTCTGTTGCTTTCCGGAGAAACCCCGCGATCCACAAAAAGGATTCCGGATCGACTCGATGCTCACCCGATGGTACCCGCGAACATGCTCAAAGCCCTTTCAACCGGCCTCGAAAAACAGGATTTCTGGCTTCCCTTTCAGACCCGGCGCGGATGCCCGATGCAATGCAGCTACTGCTCAACGCCGCAAATCGAGGGAGAAATTCTGCGCAAAAAATCCGTCGGCCGGGTGATACGGGAACTCGAAGGATATGCGTCCGCTGGCTTCAGACGCATCTTCTTTGTCGATAATACCTTCAACATACCTGCTTCCTACGCCGGAACCCTCTGTGATGCAATAATACAGGCCGGTTTAAAAATCAGCTGGCGCTGCATTCTGTACCCCTGGAAAACAGACCCGGACCTGATTCAAAAAATGGCCGCAGCGGGATGCGCGGAGGTCAGTCTGGGCTTTGAAAGCGGCAATCTTGAAATTCTCGGCCGAATGAACAAAAGATTCACGCCACAGGAGGTGCGCCAATTCTCTGACCTTCTGAAAGCAAGCAGAATACGCCGGACCGGTTTTCTGCTTCTGGGTGGACCGGGCGAAAGCCTAAATACGGTGATGGAAAGCCTGACCTTTGCCGACAGCCTGGAACTGGATGCCCTGAAACTCACCACCGGCATTCGCATTTATCCCAATACCCTCCTGGCAAGATCCGCAATTGAGGAAGGCATCATTCACCCCGAAGACGACCTGCTTTATCCCAGATTCTATCTTGCCGGGGGGCTGAAAGATCAACTGTTTCAATTCGTTGAAAAATGGGCCGCCGAAAGGCCGTACTGCCTGCCTTGATATCAGGTTGAAGTTGACAGAGCCCCGAATTCCATTTATGAATGATACGCTCTTTAATAATGTTTTCCGGAGGCTGCCTTGTATTCAAAAATTCTGGTTCTGCGTTTTCCCAAAAACAGGGTTCAAAAACCTACGGTCTGCCACCTTGCCAAGGATTTCGATCTGACCTTCACCATTCTGAACGCCAAGATTTTTCCCCGCAAGGAAGGAATGATGGTTCTGGAGCTGTCGGGTTCGAAAAAAAACTTCAAAGACGGCGTCAACTACCTTAAGGAACAGGGTGTTCAGGTTCAGAATGCCTCCCAGGAAGTGAGCAGAAACGAGAGCAAATGCATTCACTGCGGCGCATGCACGGCGGTATGCCCCACCGATGCGCTTTACATTCGGCGGCCGGAAATGTGGGTCGTTTTTGACCAGACAAAATGCAGCGTTTGCCAGCTTTGCATTACCGCGTGCCCGTGCCGCGCCATGGAAGTCTGCCCTTCAAAGAATTCTTTTTATTAAATGACGATTGCCATTGCCATCAGCGGAGGAATCGATTCTCTGGTTGCGGCGCATCTGGTCGGGCAAAGCGGAGAAGATGCCATCGGCCTTCATTTCCTGACCGGATATGAGAATATTCCGTTGCCGGCCATTGCCGAAAAAATCAGACGCATCTCCGAACAGATTCACATTCCCGTGCATATCGTCGATCTGAGCCAGTCGTTTCGAAAAAAAGTCGTCGCATATTTCACCCGGACCTATCTTGCTGGCAAGACCCCCAATCCCTGTCTGGTCTGCAATGCAAAAATCAAATTCGAGGATCTTCTCTTCGAAGCCCGGAGCCTTGGCGCGGACCGGCTGGCCACGGGGCATTACGCTCGGGTCACCGAAGATTCCATTTCGCGGCGCCTGCTTTACAAGGGCGCCGATGCGCAAAAGGATCAGTCCTATTTTTTGGCCTTTCTCACCCAATCCCAGCTGCGGCGGGCTTTTTTCCCGTTGCAGGACATGACCAAGGCCCAGGTCAGGGAGCTGGCAAATCAAACGGGACTGGTTCCGGTTTCGCAAAAGGAAAGCCAGGATATCTGTTTCATACAGGACGATTACGAATCCTTTCTCCTGCGCGAGACAGGATTTTGTCCGAAACCCGGCCCGATCACGGACATCAACGGCAAGATTCTGGGCGAGCATCGGGGATTACACCGGTTTACCGTGGGCCAGCGGCGGGGAATCAACTGTCCGGCCGCGGAACCCTACTATGTGGTCAGACTTGAGCCTGAGACCAACCGACTGATCGTGGGGCGCAAGTATCAGCTCGGCGTCCGGCAGTGCCGGGTGACGGAAATCAACTGGATCGCGCCGATGCCGGAAAGCGCCATCCGTATTCAGGCCCGCATCCGATACCGCCATGCCGCTGTTTCTGCCGTCCTGACGCCTGTCAATGGAAATGTCGCCTGTCTTCGATTTGATCAGTTGCAGTACGCGGTCACTCCGGGTCAGGGCGCCGTCTTTTATCAGGACGACGCAGTGCTCGGCGGAGGGTGGATTGAATCGAACCCTGTTTTCGATCCACAAAAGCTTTCATGAAGAAATTTTCCATCATCACCCTGGGGTGCAAGGTCAACCAGTACGAATCCGATGGTATCTCACAGCAGCTCGAGGTTCTGGGATGGCGTCCGGCAGGCTTGAAGGAGTCACCGGATGCCTGCATTGTCAACACCTGTACGGTGACACGGAAATCTTCCATGCAGTCCCGTCAGGCCATCCGCCGGATCATTCGGAATCATCCGCAGGCCAGAATCATCGTCACCGGATGCTATGCTCAAACTGAACCGGATCAGGTAAGGCAAATCCCCGGCGTCGATGCGGTCATCGGCCATGCGGACAAGCACCGAATCGCGGAAATTTTATTTAAAGGCATTTCGAGCAATTCCGGTCAGATACCGCGTCAAAATCTGGACGATGGAAAAAAGTATCGTCAATATCCCGTCGTTTTCGGCAATCGCACCCGGCCGTTCTTAAAAATTCAGGACGGATGCAACAGTTTCTGCACCTACTGTATCGTTCCCTATGCCAGAGGACGAAGCCGCAGCATGCCCCTTGAAGCGGTCCTATCACACATCAGGACTCTGAATGAGGCCGGATACCGGGAAATTGTCCTGACCGGCATCCATCTGGGATGCTACGGCCTGGATCTTGATCCACGTCTCGATCTGGAGCACCTGCTGGGCAGGATCACCGAATCGCCGATCCAATGCCGGATCCGCCTCGGTTCCCTGGAGGTCAGCGAGCTGAGCGAGAAGATCATTCGGAAGGTCGCTGCATCCGACTTCTTCTGCCCCCATTTTCATGTACCGCTTCAAAGCGGCGATGACAGCGTTCTGAAAAAAATGCACCGGCCTTACACGCGGTCCTTTTTTGCGGACCGGATTCAGATGATTCATCAATTCATTCCGAATGCGGGCATCGGAGTGGACGTTCTGGCGGGATTTCCCGGAGAAAACCATGCGGCCTTTGAAAACACCTGCCGGCTGATTGAGGACCTGCCCCTGACCTATCTTCACGTATTTCCCTTTTCCGCAAGGGAAGGCACGCCGGCTGCGGAATATGACGGCAAAATACCCCAGGAAATCATCGCCAATCGCTGTCGCATGGTCCGGGAAATCGGCGCCCGGAAAAAATGGACGTTTTACAGAAGTCTTGAAGGAAAAGTCGAAAAGGTTCTCATCGAGGGGAAAAGCAAAAATGGTTCCGGAAAATTAAAGGGGCTTACCGGAAATTATGTGCCGGCTCTGATTTCGGGAGAAAACTCGCTGAGAAACGCTCTGGTCAGCGTCAGAATTGAAAAGGCGGCCGCCGACTTTGTCAGCGGCGCCATTATCTGCCCGACACAATTCTGAATCGCATTTCAGAATTCATTGGGCTCGTTTCTGACCAGAATATCGATCAGCCTGGCAATACCCGCCTCCGAGTCTTTCACAGGAAACCGGCAGGAACCCGCTCCGCGATGACCTCCGCCGCCGAATTCGGAAAGCATCAACCCGAGGTTGACCCTGCACTTCCGGTTGAAAATGCTGTGCCCGACATTGGCGACAATCACATTCGGGTCCTGGCTGCTTCTGCGAAGGGTGAGGCTGACCACGGTCTTCGGAAACAGAGAATACGCCAGAAACCGGTTGCCGGAGGGCGGCGGAAAAAACGAACGCAAATCCGTCACGGCGACCTGACCCAGAACCCGGGTGTGTTCCTGAAGGATTTTTCGAAAGTTGACATTCTGTTCGATCGCCTTCTCGCATCTTCGTTTAACCTCGGCATCCTGCATTACGGTTTCAACACCGTATTGTCCTAACTGTTCGACCAGCTGGTTCCAGTAGGGTTCATCCGCCGAACCGCGGTTGGATACCGTCATGGAAAGCAGAATATAAGGATAATTTTCCGGATACAGCACCTCGTTTTCGGTCAGATCCGCCGCATCGATCTTGTCGGTCTGGCGCACCAGCTCGGTGTAATCTCTTTTGAAACGGCCTTTGTAGTAATCAAAAATTACGCGCGCGGCGGAAGGGGCAATCCAGAACGCGCCCTTGAAGGGCTTGTCCAGCTTGTTGGTAAAATGGTGATCAAACCAGAGCGCGCAGTTTTCATGGTAGGGAAGATTGGCAATGATGTCCGCGGGCCGCACCGCCACACGGTCATTCTGCATGTCGCCGGGTTCCACCCACAAAACCGGCTCGGTGATTTCTTCGACCTCGCGGATCAGCGCCGCACAGACGACGCCGTCGAAATCAGCTCTTGTGATGATTCTCATGCGTTTGTCCTCCACTCTTCATTCAAATCAGCAGCCGCTTTCTATCGGATTCATTCAGGGAAAAGGGCCCAGGTTTTCAAGAAGTTGATCCGGAGAAAAAGGCAGGAATCCAAAGAGTTTCATTTCCAGTGTTTCCGTTGCATTCCATAGATTTCGAATCCGCCGCCGGTCGTTTTCCGAACGCCCGTAACGGTTCATGATATACCACATGCGATCTTCCAGGGAAACCACCCGGTCATGAAGCACCCGCTTGTCTGCATAATTGACGAGTTCCGCTTCTCCTGGCAATCCAATGCCGTTATAGGAATCGAGCAGGACGTGCTGTCCGACGACGGCGCCAACCTCGGGGTATCCCAGAGTTTCCAGGAAACGCGCACCGCTTATCGCGTGATTTTCCCGCGTTGTGAAGCTCTGAAACTTGGTAATGTCGTGCAGCAGGGCCGACGCCCGAACCAGCTCGCGATTCACACGCACATCTTTGGTCAGCAGATGATCGACCATCGACATGGCCACCTGGCAAACCCTTCGAGAATGCGCGACGATGTGATCCGGCATGTCCATGTCGGTCATCAATGCATAGCACTGTTCTATGGAAGGAATTTTCATAATCCCTCTTTATTCAAATTTGGGAGTCTATCAAATTCTTCCGCTAATTTCCAGGATTTCAATGCCGGATTAAAGAATTCGATCCAAAATCTGTGAGCGGTTTTCCCGCGGTGTTTAAAGGACGAGTTTAACCGAACCTGGGACTGGATCATTCAATGATGCCATGAGGTTTCAGCGCCAAAAAGATTTTTTGCCTGGCAAAAAAGAGCGCCATGCTTATGATCTCGGTCGCGATGGCGGCAGGAATGGTTTTATAGATGCTTGGACTGGTTATAAGCCCCGTTCGTGCCGAATGGTCTCATAGGCGCTTTGGATTTCCCGGAACTTTTCATGGGCAAACTGAACGAAGGCCTCCGGAAGTCCCTTGGCTGCAATCTTGTCTGGATGATAATCGGCCGCAAGCCGGCGGTATTTCTGTTTGATCGTCACGGATGAATCCCCGGGTTCGGATTCCAGAACCGCATAGGCATGATCCAATGAATTGACATGTTTTGCACGGATGGCGCGATAGGCGTCATCGGAAACGTTGAAGATGGCGGCAGCGGAACGAATGAGTTTCTCCTCGCTTTCCTTCAGTGCACCGTCCGCTACGGCAACACGCATGAGAACGTCGATCATGAACTCAAGCATTTGCGGCCGGGCGTGCAGATGGCGGTAATAGGATACGGCAAAATCCTGAAAGTTTTTTTCGGATTTCAATGCAGACCGGTAAACCCGGACGGCAAGGTTTCGGCTTTCGGCGTTCAGTTCCAGGTCCCGAACCATAAAATCTTCAATCGCATTGATTTCTTCCTGAGATACGCGTCCGTCGATATGAACGAGTTTGGCCAGCATGGAAAAAGTGGATGTGTAAAAGGCGAACTGCGTGGTATTATCGCCGGAAAGCAGAGGTCCGGAATCGCACAGACCCTGAATGCAGCCCTCGTCGCAGGCATGTCCCAGCGCCGCGCCCGCCACGGCGCCCACAGGCCCTCCCACGGCAAGCCCCACCGCGCCGCCGATGAATTTTCCCACCCATTTCATACAATCATTCTCCCTCCGCTCAAGCGCGCCCGAACTTTACGAGGTTTAATTTGACATCCACAATAAGCCCTTGAACGAATATTTGCAACGCCCTTGTGGGTGTCGATACAGATTCTTTTTCTAACCGGAATTCAAAAAAGGCCCTGATTTTCGCATACGTTCTTTTGTGTTGACTTATTCGACAAAAAAGTTTCTTTGTAAAATCAGGCGTCCGGAAATTTTTTCGCAGACCGGAGTGTTCGACATTTCGCACGTTAATGGTTCGCCACGAAAGGAAAACATGAACCGCGCATACGTTCACGGCTACGATCATCGAGAAAACATACGTTTGCAGGACCAGGCCTCCACCCTGGTCGAGCTGCTGCATTCCGACACCCAATATCCCTCAGGAAGCCATATCCTGGAAGCCGGTTGCGGGGTCGGCGCGCAAACCGTCACCCTGGCGAGAAACAGCCCGGAAGCTTTCATTACCGCTGTGGATATATCCGAGACCTCCATCTCTGAAGCCAGAAGAAAAACAGCGGCGGCAGGCATCGACCATGTTCGATTCGAACAGGGAGACATCTTTCATCTTCGGTACGGACCGGATTCTTTTGACCACATCTTCGTCTGCTTTGTCCTCGAACATCTCTCGCAACCCGTCGAGGCCCTGAAAATACTGAAAAACCATTTGAGGCCGGGCGGAACGATCACGGTCATCGAAGGCGATCACGGATCCGTATGCTTTCACCCCGACAGCGAAGCTGCGCGCCAATCGATTCAGTGCCAAGTCGAACTTCAACGCCGGGCCGGGGGCAATGCAATGATAGGGAGGGAACTCTTTCCGCTCTTGAACAGCGCGGGCTATCGGTCCATTCGCGTATCCCCCCGCATGGTCTACGTCGATGCCAGCAAACCCGAGCTGGTTGAGGGTTTTACGAAAAAAACCTTTACCGCCATGATCGAAGGCATCCGTGAGCCGGCCATTCAGGCTGGAATCATCGAACCCCGCCTTATTGAAAAAGGCATTCAGGACCTGTACCGGACTGCGGAGCCGGACGGCGTATTCTGTTACACGTTTTTCAAGGCTGTTGGAAAAAAAATGAGCTCCGGTTCCCTCGTGACGACAGCTGCCAAATAGGGTCCGCGGAGGGGATGCCTCTGGAAAAGTGTTGAACCGGGCATCGATCAACCTCTCAAAAGTAAAAGAGGGATGACCGATTCATCGGACACCCCTCTACTCCTTCGTTTGGTGCCGAAGCGGGGACTCGAACCCCGATGAGCGTACACTCACTAGACCCTGAACCTAGCGCGTCTACCAGTTCCGCCACTTCGGCACAAAAGCATTGATTAATGCTTGAGTTTGCCCTATATACTTTCTTTCACCAGCCGTGTCAAGCGTTTAATTCGGGATTGAACGGACAAGATGGAAGTCATCGAACACCTTGATAACATTAAACATCCATTCAAAAATGCCGTCATAACCATAGGCAACTTCGACGGCGTTCACATCGGACATCAGGCGCTTTTCAGAGAGGTGGTTCAGCAGGCCGAAATGATCCGCGGAGCGGCCGTCGGAATGACTTTTGAGCCGCATCCGATCAGTGTGCTGAGCGCCGAGAGACGCCCTCCCCTGATTACTCTTTATGAGCAAAAGGTGGAGCTGATCGAAAAAACCGGCATTGATGTCCTGATCTGCATTCCGTTCACCCTCGAGTTCGCCCGCATTTCCGCTGAAACATTTGTCGAAGACATCCTGGTCCGTCGAATCGGCGCCAAGATAATCGTGGTCGGACCGGATTACACCTTCGGCGCAGAGCGCACGGGAGATGTCGCGTTTCTCAAGGAATATTCAAAACGCTTTGACTTTGATGTGATCGTTCCGGACTGGATTCAGGCCTCCTTTATCCGGTCGGGCCGGGTTAGCAGCACCCGCATTCGAGAGTGCGTGATGGATGGGCGTGTTGCTGAAGCCAGGCACCTTCTGGGCCGCTTCTACCAGATTCGGGGCACGGTGGTTTACGGTCGGAACCGGGGCGGAAAATTGCTGGGCTTTCCCACGGCCAATATCCGCCTTCACGATGAGCTCTGCCCCAGAAACGGCGTCTATGCGGTTACCGCCGAATACCAGGGAAAAACATACCAGGCCGTGGCCAACATCGGATATAGTCCGACCTTTGAAGACCGGATATATACCGTCGAGGTTCATCTTCTGGACTTCAATCAGGATCTCTACAACCAGAAGATCCGCGTCAACTTTATCGAGCGCATTCGAGATGAAATCAAGTTTTCATCCATCGAAGAACTCAAATGCCAGATTCGAGCCGACATCGTCGAAGCGCGAAAAATCCTTGCCAATCACGAATGAGTCCGGAAACGCTCCATGAAAAAACGTGCCGTCACGCTGGCCGCAGGAGTTGCGATATCGGTTGCAACCCTTTATCTGGCCTTTCGAAATGTTCCTTTCCAAGAGCTGCTCGCCTACCTGAAATCCATTGAGTACCTCTGGGTGATTCCTTCGACGGCGGTCGTGATGTTGAGTTTCCTGTTGCGCGCGCTCCGCTGGCAGATCATTCTCGCGGCCGCCAACAAACCGGTCGGCTTCTGGCACGCCTTCCATCCGCTGATGATCGGATTCATGCTCAACTGCGTGGCGCCGGGTCGAATCGGCGAGGTGGCCAGGCCGATCGTTCTTCAAAAGCAGGAGGCAGTCCCCTTCACCACGGGACTGGCCACGGTGGCCGCTGAACGCCTGTTTGACGTGATGCTTCTGATCGTTTTCTTTTCAACAATCATGACAATCGTCGATATCGATCCGGACATCAGCCTGAATTTCGCTGGACATACGCTGAACCGATCCGCTCTGGAAACGGTGTTTTCCGGCATGGTCAAACTCAGTCTCGTGCTGATCGCCGGCATCGTCTCGGTCAGCCTCGGTTTTACTCGAAGGCATATGATCCGCATGCTGGAAAAACTTCCCGGGCTGTTTTTTTTCACCAACGTTTCTTTTCAAAATCGAATCGGGCAGCGCTTCATCGTTCCGCTGGTTCGCATGGTGGAAAACGTTGCCGGCGGTTTTTCCCTGATTCGTTTTCCACGAAGCATCTTCCTGTGCCTGGTGCTGTCTGTTCTGATCTGGCTGCTTTCAGCGCTTTCCTACTATCTGTTGATGCTGGGCAGCCCGGGTATCGGCCTGTCTTTCAGCGAGGCATCCGCGGTGATGATCATTGTCTGCTTTTTCATCGCCCTTCCCTCGGCACCGGGATTCTGGGGGCTCTGGGAAGCCGGAGGAGTCTTCGCCCTGTCGCTTTTCGGCGTTTCTTCAACCGATGCGGCCGGATTCACCCTGGCCAATCATGCGGTGCAGATGTTTCCCGTGATTCTGGCGGGATGGGTTTCAGCCCTGGTCACCGGCATCGACATTCGAAGAATATCCGAAAAGACGTAACGGCTTTTGAATGAAAACCCGTAGCGCTTCATCGGGATGGGCCATCGGAACCGGACCGGTCCGAGGGTTCTATAGTCAATCCGCCTTTCGTTTTCTCCCTGCGCTTTCATCAACTGATGTCAGATTTTACTCAAGGTTTCAAAAACCATAGGAGTGAGAAATCGATTATTATAGACGATTCCTCTTTTCAATGTTTCTGAAATATGATCGATTTGGGTTGAACCTCCTGAATCATGTGCTATATTTGTAACGCTTTTTATAGATTTACTGGAAAGGCAAGAAATGGCAGAACTTGAAATTGTTACCTATCCGGCTCCGATTCTGAAACAGAAGACAATTCCGGTCGCCGGCATCGACGAGAAGCTCGAACGGCTCATGGACAACATGGCTGAAACCATGTACGCTGCGCCGGGTCTGGGACTGGCCGCCGTACAGGTCGGCGTGAACCTGAGCCTGATCATCTACGACATCGTGGAGAACGACAAGCACAACCTCCAGGTGTTGATCAACCCGCGCATCATAACCAGAGAGGGTTCGATGATTTCCGAATCCGAGGGGTGCCTCAGCGTTCCGGATTTCCGGGCCGACGTCAAGCGGGCCGAAGCGGTCAGTGTGGAAGGTATGGACCGTTCTGGAAAACCGGTGAAAATCGACGCCGAGGGCCTGCTGGCCATCGTATTACAGCATGAGATCGATCATCTCGAGGGAATGCTCTTTATTGACCGCATCAGTCCATTAAAGCGCCAGTTGTACAAACGGCGCGTCATGAAACAGCTCAAGAAACAGTGAACCGCGCATATAAAATTGTTTTTTTCGGCACTCCGGAGTTTGCCGTTCCCACGCTCGAGGCCCTGCATCAAAACGCTCAGGACGTGGCCCTGGTCGTCACCCAGCCGGACCGTCCCAGGGGGCGGGGCTGCCGGGTCGAGCCGCCGCCGGTGAAAATCGCAGCCCAGACTTTTGGCTGCGAGGTCGTTCAGCCCGAATCGGTTAAAACCCCTGAGTTTATCGATCACATCACGGGGCTGGCGCCGGATTTTTTCGTGGTGGTCGCCTTCGGGCATATTCTGCCCAAAGCGCTGCTTCAAATTCCCCGGCTCGGGGCCGTCAACATCCATGCCTCCCTGCTTCCGAAATACCGGGGCGCCGCGCCGATTCAGCGAGCCGTGATCAACGGCGAACAAGAAACCGGCATCACGACCATGCTCATGGATGCTGGAATGGATACCGGAGACCTGCTTCTGGTCAAGAAAACGCCGATTTTTCAGCAGGATACCGCCCAGACGCTTCATGACCGTCTCTCTCTCATGGGCGCCGAACTGATCATGGACACCCTGGACGGACTGGCCGCTCGAACCCTGCGTCCGGTTGCCCAGGACGATAGTCAGGCAACCTACGCGCCCATGCTCAAGAAAGCCGACGGCAGAATCGACTGGCGCCGCCCGGCAAAATCCATTGACGCGCTGATCCGCGGAACAGCTCCCTGGCCCGGTGCTTACACGACCTGCGAAGACAGAACGTTCAAGATTTTCAAGGCAATTCCCCTTCCCGACAAGACCGATGCCGCGCCCGGAACCATTATCAAATCCTTTCCCGGCGAGCTTCGAGTCGCCACCGGAGACGGCGTGATCTCGATTCTGGAGATTCAGAGCCAATCCGGAAAACGCATGCCGATTGAAGATTTTCTGCGGGGATGCCGGCTGGCCGCGGGCCAGTGTTTCTCATAAACGCCGCCTTCTCAACTTACAGGAACGAATACGATGATCGGTGAAGCGCGCATCAAAGCCCTGCAGGCGCTCAATTCCCTTCAAAATCGACGTATCACTCTGGATCGAGCGCTGGCCGACATCGATCTTCCCAAAAGAGACCGGGACCTGATGTATGCCCTGGTTTACGGCGTGCTTCGCTGGCAGGCCCGGCTGGACTGGATTCTGGCCCATTTTTCCAGAACGCCGATCACCCGCATCGAGCCTCGAATCTTAAACATTCTTCGTCTGGGATTGTTTCAGATTCTCTACCTGGACCGGGTTCCGGTCTCAGCCTCGGTTCACAGCGCCGTTGAACTGGCCAAGACACAGGCCCCGGCACGGGCGGCGGGATTTGTCAACGCCGTGTTGAGAAATGCCGCGAGAAATCATCAGAAGACGCCGTATCCGAATCCTGAGAATGATCCAGCAGGCTGGCTGGCCGCCTTCCATTCGTTTCCGAAACCGCTGATTCGAAGATGGCTTAAACGGTTCGAATTCGAAAAGACCGTACAGATCTGCGCCGCCGTCAACGAAATCGCTCCGACCACCCTGCGGACCTGCACACTGAACGCCACGCGCCGGCAGCTGGCGGAAGATTTGAAAACCCAGTGCGACCGGGTCGAGCTCACGGATTTTTCTCCAGATGGGATCCGGTTATACGGCCTGAATGCGGCCGTCTTCGATCTTGCCGGTTTTTCAGAGGGTAAATTTCAGGTTCAGGATGAGGCCGCCCAACTGGTGGGACGGATGCTTGACCCCCGTCCGGATTATAAGGTTCTGGACGCCTGCGCCGGTCTGGGAGGCAAAACCGGGCATCTGGCCCAGATGATGAACAACCGTGGCAGCATCGTCGCCCTGGACAGTTCCGAAGAAAAGCTTCAGCGCCTTTCAAATGAGATGGAGCGCCTGGGCGTATCCATCGTATCGACTCGGGTTCATGATCTGCATCAACCCGTTGGATTGGAAACCGGCCGGGAGTTTGACGCCGTGCTGATCGACGCCCCATGCTCGGGACTGGGAGTTCTTCGCAGAAACCCGGACGCCAAGTGGTCCGTAGATCTTTCGAATCTGAACCGGTTTGCCCGGCGGCAGCACCGGTTTCTGGACAACATGGCCCCTCTGGTCAAGGCCGGAGGTGTGATGGTCTATGCGGTTTGCAGCATGGAGCCGGAGGAAAATGAATCGGTGGTAAAATCCTTTTTGAATAATCATTCAGAGTTTGCTATCGATAGAGCGGTCGACGGACTCGGTCAAAAGGCAGGAACCCTTTTCACGTCGGAAGGATGCCTGCGGACCTGTCCGTGCCTTCACGACATGGACGGTTTTTTTGCCGTGCGTCTCAGAAAAACCTTCTGACGCATCGAATTTTTTTCCATGAGGATGACCCGTTGATTCAAAACCTAAATTTTCAGGCAGGCCGATACCTGTTCATCCTGAAACCGGAGAACTCGCAGCCATGAAATATATCGCACCCTCCATACTCTCGGCCGACTTTTCAATCCTCGGCCGGGAAATACAGGCCATTGAAGCGGCCGGCGCGGACTGGATTCACGTGGACGTCATGGACGGTCATTTTGTGCCGAACATCACCATGGGGCCCATGGTGGTCGAAGCCGTCCGCCGCACCACGCAGCTTCCCATCGACGTTCACCTGATGATTGAAAATCCGGATCTCTATATTCCGGCTTTTGCCAGAGCCGGGGCCACCCATATCTCCGTTCAGGCGGAAACCTGCGTTCATTTGAACCGAACCATCTCACTGATCCGGCAAAACGGCGCCGTTCCCGGCGTAGTCGTCAACCCGGCAACCGGCCTGCATGCTCTGGAATGGATCCTCGAATTCGTGGATTTTATCCTGATCATGAGCGTGAATCCGGGTTTCGGGGGCCAGGCCTTCATTCCCAACAGCCTGGATAAAATTCGAGCCCTGCGCGAAATGATTCGAAAAAGGGGACTCAATGCGGCAATCGAGGTGGACGGAGGGGTCAACGTCGAGACGATCGCTGATATTTCCTCGGCCGGGGCCGATATATTTGTGGCCGGTTCCGCGATTTTCAACGCTCCGGATTACCGAAAGGCCATAACGGACCTGCGCAGCCGGATTCAAAATCATTAACCTGTTGCCTGAAAACTCATGGAAGGCGTGTATGATGAAACCTGACCGGAAAGTTCTGGTGATCCACGGACCCAACCTCAACCTGCTGGGCCTGCGGGAACCGGAGATATACGGAAAAACGACTCTCGAGGAGATCGACGCCGGTTTGAAACAGCGCGGCCGGGATCTCGGCATCGCAGTGGAAACATTTCAATCCAACCATGAGGGCGTGCTGGTGGACAGAATTCAGCAGGCTGCCGGCCGCTTTGACGGCATCATCATCAATCCGGCAGCCTTCACCCATACCAGCGTGGCCATTCGCGACGCCCTGCTGTTCCTGAATCTTCCGGCCATCGAGGTCCACCTGTCCAACATTCACAAGCGGGAAGCCTTCCGGCACCGATCGATGATCACCGACATCGTGACCGGTCAGATCCTCGGGCTGGGATTCCAGGGATACTTACTGGCGCTCGAGGCCATGGACAGGATTCTTTCTTGACCCGACGGCGCATGGGGCATTTCGATCAGAGAAACCATCTTTTGCCAGAAAACCGCATTGATGAAAACACAGCACCGGATCATTTTTAAAGACGCCCGAAAGATGGGCGACCTTGTGTCGGAGAGCGTTGAACTGGTGGTTACCTCCCCGCCCTACCCCATGATTGAAATGTGGGATTCGGTCTTTGCCGCTCAGAATCCGGCCATTGCCGATCATCTGCGCGCCGGCAGGGGGCTTGAAGCCTTTGCCCTGATGCATGAACTCCTCGACGAGGTCTGGCGCGAGCTTTACAGAATCCTCAAACCCGGCTGCATCGCATGCATCAACATCGGAGATGCCGTCAGGACCCTGAATGACCGGTTTCAACTGTATTCCAATCATGCCAGAATTCTCAACGCCTTGCAGCAAACCGGGTTCAGCGCTCTTCCGGAAATTCTCTGGCGCAAACAGACCAACGCTCCGAACAAGTTCATGGGATCCGGCATGCTGCCTTCGGGAGCATACGTCACCCTGGAACATGAACACATCCTGATCGTTCGAAAGGGGAGCAAACGAAAATTCGACTCCGAACCGGATCGAATGCGCAGAAGACAGAGCGCTTTTTTCTGGGAAGAACGCAACGTCTGGTTTTCGGATGTATGGATGGATCTGAAAGGCGCGGTTCAGAAGCTCAACGGCAACGAAGCCCGCCGGCGAAGCGGGGCTTTTCCCTTTGAACTGCCCTATCGCCTGATCAACATGTTTTCCGTGTATCAGGACACGGTGATCGATCCTTTTCTCGGAACCGGCGCTGCCATGCTGGCGGCCGCGGCTGCCGGCCGAAACAGCATCGGCTTTGAAATCGATTCAAGTTTCGAAAGCAGAATCTTCGATCAGCTGATTCAGGGCGCGGAGCTCGCGCAGCAGAGACTTCGGGACAGAATTCAGTCGCATCTGGATTTTGTCGAAAGCCGCATTCAGAACGATCAGGGAGAAATGAAACACCTCAGCCGGAATTACCGGTTTCCCGTGATGACCCGCCAAGAGGTGGATCTGCGGTTCTATCCTCTGATTTCGATCGCGCCTGCGGGGCCCGGCCGGTTTGAAGCAATTTACGAGGAAAGCCTGAAGGAAAGATCCGATGGACGCGAAACGGCCCCCGTGATGCAGAATGGTCGGCGCAATTTGAACAGCCCGGTTCAGCTGAGTCTCTTATGACCGTCCTGTCCTTTCCGGCTCAAGGAAACTCTGCAGAATCATTCGAAGGCGGGGAATAAATTTATGGTGTCCTGCCGGAAAAGCATGATTTTCGATTTCATTCAAGGAGATCCAGCGGAAAGCCTCAGGCCCGTTCAACCGGACCGTGCCTTTGCAATGCCGGCAGACAAATACATCCATCAGAATTCTGAAATGCGTGTAGGCATGTTTAATTCGGCCGACATGGCAATCTACCGCCACATGCAGGTTCACCGTCTTTGCGATGTTTCGAATGCAGGCGCTTTCCGGCGGCTCATCCGTTTCGACCCTTCCTCCGGGAAACTCCCACAGGCCTCCGAGCAGGCCTTCCATTGGACGCCGCGCGATCAGAATTTCATGATCCTTTAAAACCACTCCCGCGACCAGATGGTGAAGGGGCGTCTTTGGCCTGACCTTGCGTTTCGGGTAATCAACAGTTCGATCGTTTTGAAAGGAAAGACACAAGTCCTTCACCGGGCATTCGTTGCACCGCGGACTGCCCGGTCGGCATATCAAGGCCCCGAACTCCATCATGGCCTGGTTGAAACATCCGGGATGCTTCCGGTCCAGAAGACGGTCGGCCTCTGATTGAAACCGCTCACGGGCGGAAGCGGCATTGACCGGGTCATCGATCATCATAAGCCGCGCCAGCACGCGCTTCACATTGCCATCCACCACGCACAGCGGTTGATTGTAAGCAATGCTCAGCACAGCCGCGGCGATATAGTCGCCAACTCCCGGCAGGCTTCTGAAAGCCGCATAGGTGTCCGGAATGCATCCGCCGTGATCCTGGCAGACCCGCCGTGCGGCCCGGTGAAGGTTTCGTGCCCGGGCATAATAGCCCAGGCCTTCCCACGCCTTGAGGACCTGTTCCGTGTCGGCAGACGCCAGAGAAGCAATATCGGGAAACTTCAGAACAAATCTTTGATAATAAGGAATGACCGTTTTAACCTGAGTTTGCTGAAGCATTGCCTCGGAAACCCATATCCGATAAGGATTTGGATTTTCCCTCCAGGGCAGCTTCCGGGAATGCTTCAGATACCAGGATATCAGGGCGTTTCGGAACTCGACGGGGTTGTACGGTAGCCGGAAACCTGACTGCGTGTTTCCATCCGCGGCATGACGCGACGCGAAATCCGCCTGAACATAAAGCGTCATCGTGCATCCCGGCCCCGAACATAATATGCGGGCAGTTGAATCATTTCACCGACATGACCGGGCAAGGCGCATTGAGAATCACGTACCGGGCTGACGAACCCAGAAGGATCTTTTCAACTTTCGAACGCTTCTTGACGCCGACAAATATCTCATCCACATTATTCTCCCGGGCAAATTGCACCAGATCTTCTCCGGGTTCCAGGCCTCGAATCAGCAGGTGCGTTTCGCATGAAATATTCTCCCGCTGCAGCATCTCTTTTATTTCCTTCAGATCCTGTTCGGCTTTTTGAATGTCTTCCATTTGATGCTCGGTGCCTTTGACCATGGAGGTGACCACATCGATATGGGCGCCAAATACCTTTGCGTGTTTCATGGCCAGACTCAGAGCGTCCTGAGCAACAAAGGAACCGTCGTAGCCCACCATTATCTTCATTCCATTCTCCTTTCGATCGGTAAACACGGTTTGAGCTGATATGGGACTATATACAAATATACTAGGTCTGTCAAAACTGAATCCACAACCAGAGGGGTTTGGAAAAAACAGGCCGGTTCATCGCGCATTCTTCCTGAATCGATTGAATTGCACCAAACTCAAGATCTTTAAAATTATATGAAAAATAGAGTCTGTCCACAAGCGGTATTTCAGGCGTGCGATCCGCCGTTGACCATGTTTCCCTGGACAAGCGTCCGTTCAGGCACTATTATGCTTGATTATTCAAGGATCTGCCGTGATGAATATTCTGGAAAAATTCGAGCCGGCTCCGTACCTGTGTGCTTCCATGGTTCAGACGACCCTCGCCAGCCTTAAACCCCTGACCTGGGGTAAAAACGCCATGAAAGCAGCGGCAAGGGAGATCATCTTTTATACATCTGAAGATATCCGGTTGCAGGCATATTATTCCCCGCATTCTTCCGGGTGTGAGAAAGGACTGGTCATATTGATTCACGGATGGGAAGGAAGCGCCGAATCCGCCTATATCCTGCATGCGGGCCGATGGTTCTACGAACACGGGTATTCCGTGGTCCGTTTGAATCTCAGAGACCACGGAGAAAGCCACGGACTGAATTCCGGATTGTTTTACGCCACCCTGCTCGACGAGGTCAAAGATGCCGTCTCACAAGCCGCCCGGCTGGCCGGACAACGCCCTGCTTTTCTGGCGGGATTCTCGCTGGGAGGGAACTTCGCGCTTCGAATTGCCGCATCCGGTTTGCCGCAAACGGCGAAAAATCTGCGGCACATTGCGGCGATCAGCCCGGTGCTGGATCCCCGGAAAGCCACGGCGGCCATTGATGCAAACCCCCTCATCCGCAGCTATTTCCTGAAAAAATGGCGAAAATCCCTGAAAAAGAAGCAGCGACTGTTTCCGAGTCTCTACGATTTCACCGACGTACTGTCTCTGAATTCATGCCGGAAAATCACCGACGCGCTGATCACGACCTACAGCGATTATCCGGATGCCGAGGATTATTTTTCACGGTACACGCTGACCGGAATCCATCCTTTGACATTTCAGATTCCCGTTGCTTTGATCGCCGCCGCCGATGACCCCGTTATCCCGGTTGAGGATTATAAAAACATTCGCATCGACGATTCCGGCCGGTTGATCATTCATCCGCACGGCGGACACAACGGTTTTGTTCAAAATCTCTTTCAACCCCGATGGTATGAACGGTTCCTGGTTGAAACCTTTGATTCGATATCCGGCCACACGTAAAAATCTCCGGAAGCCGGCCCTGAACGCCTTATTCCCGCCTGTTTCGTCCAGTTGCTTTCCATGATTTTACGGTTTCCATCGAATGACCTGATTCTGAAAATCGACAAAATAGTCCAGATTCCGCAAAAAATTCATACCCAAGAGCCCGCTGTGCGTTGCACCGGCATCCTGCTGATCGATAATCAGAACCCGCATATGGGTTTTTCGATGCGGTCCGACCTCGATATAACTGAGCTCCGCCAGCTGGGCATCCACCTCGGCGCCGTTGGCCACCCTGGCTTTCCCTTTCGCGATGGGTTTAAGCCCCAATCGCCTGGCAACGGACTGATCCACCACCACCATATCGGCGCCGGTGTCCAAAATCAGCCGGATTGAAACCGTACGTCCGTCACAGCCCAGTTCGACCGGCACCAGAACCCGGTTGCCCTGAATGGAAACATCGGTCTGACTGCGCCTGGCGATCTGTTCTTCAAACGCCCTGTTCCGATCTTTTTCAAGCGCCCTTTCCTTTTCCTCCAGGACTTTTTTTTCATCCGGAGAAAGAAAATCATCGCGTTCCTGGTAAGTCTTCTGAGCCTCCAGATATTCAGCCGGAATCTTGGCCGGATCATCCACGTAATGCGCGTTTCCGTTCCGGTCCACGTAGCGGTAGAATTCAGACCATGCGCAATCGGCAAAAATCGCCGATGCAAAACAGATAATAAAAAATACAGAACCCTTCAATTTCTTCATGAAATCACTCTCCATCAATCTTTGAACCCGTACAGAATACCGGAGGAGGGGCCTTTCAGGTGCATTCGGTGAATCCCCCTGATCCCGCAGTGCAAGAGCATGTCTCGAATCTGGCCCTCTGAATACGACCTGCCCTGTTCGGTCGCCAGAAGCATGTTCAGCGAAAACAGGGCGGAATGCAGGGGGCCGTCCAGCGTGTCATCGAGAATAAATTCGTGAATCAGAATCATGCCGCCGGGCCTGAGAACCGACACGGCCTTTTCAATAATTTTTTCGCAATCCGCAGGCCCCTCGCCGTGAAGAATCTGAGAGAGCCAGGCCACGTCATAGGCGCCGGGAATGGGATCTTTCAGAAAATCACCGGCGGCAAATTCGATGCGGCCGGAAAGTCCGAATCCTTCGATGGTTTTGAGCGCAAAGGGCCGGGTCGTCGGAAGATCGAACACCGTTGCCCTGAGATCCGGATTGGCCAGACAGAAATGAATCGCGTAGGTGCCGGGTCCCCCGCCGAGATCCAGCAGGTCCTCCCGACCGGCAAGATCGATTCCAGACACGATGCCGGGAGCCGTATGCATGGCGATGTTGAACATGCCCATGAGAAAGCTTTCCCGCTGGACAGCATCGCCGTGGGAAGAGCGGGTCCGAACGGGCCTGCCGGTCTGAACCGCCTGATCCAGACGCGCCCACGATTCGACCAGGTGATGATGGTGCAGAATAATGAAACCGATATATCCGGAAGCATCCCGGGACAGAAGGGTTCGAGCGGTTTCGGTGTTTTGATAACCATCCCCGTTCCGGATCAACAGTCCCATGGCGCAGAGGGCGTTTGCCAGAACGCTCAGGCCGCGCGCATCGGTTTTGAGCCTTGAAGACAGCGCTTCCGCGGAAAGAACCTCGTCCGCAAGAACCGTAAAAACATCCAGCTCGACCGCCGCATGAAGTGCGCACGATTGCCAGTAGGCGCCGGACATCTCGATAAGCTTTGCAGGAGAAAAAGCCGATGGCTTCATAATGAGTTTACCTTTTCCTTTGAACCTTTCGCCAGGCGAGTTCTTCCGAGGTCGGCATGAAAAACTCGGGTTTCTGAAAATCACCTTCGGAACATCGATTTGAAATTGCGATCAGTATCCGCTTACACATCCATCGCAACACCGGAATCAAAAAAAAGCCAAAGGTCAGCCCGACCACGCCCCTGGGAAAAAACCGCGATATGATTTTCAGCTCCGTTGCCCGCGTTCCGTATTCGCTGAGCTGAAAATCCATGAGTATTTCTCCGGGGCTTTTCATCTCGCCGACCAAAAACAGACGCCGGAACGGCCATATTTCCAGAACGCGCCAGAAATCGAGGGCGTCTCCAATGGAAAGCTTCACGGGATGACGCCTGCCCCGGGTGATGCCCACGCCTCCGAACAGCTTGTCCACCCGGCCCAGGAATCTCCAGACCGCATCGGCGACATACCATCCGTTTTCTCCGCCGAGGCGGACGATCAGGTCCCAGACCGCGGCGGGTTTTGCCTGAATCCGAATGCGGCAGGCAATTTCCCTGACCTCTCCGCCGGCATAGTCCGCATCGCCGATTTGTTCCCATTCGGGAGGAATCAACAGGCCGGCATCGGTCCAGGAGGTTTCGACCCGTTTTTCCCGGCGGACCTGAAGGATTCTTCGAATCGTGGCCCTGCAGTCCATGAGGTCCTGAGGGATTATTTGGGAAATGCGGTTTTCACGGCACACGACGTTATGGCGAAGCCCTTCTGCCAGAGGACGGGCCAGGGAGGCATGAACCGGCGTAAACAGATGAATCCAGTATGCGCTGAGCTTCTCGCTGACAAACGGCAGAACGATAAACAGGCGAGGCCTGAGGCCGGCTTCCTCGGCGTAAATTTGAAACAGCTCCCGGTAGGTCAGAATATCGGGGCCGCAGATATCAAAGGCGCCTCCCCGCACGGCCTCGTTTTCCAGGCAGCCGATCAGGTAGTTCAGCACGTTGCGGATGAAGATCGGCTGAACCTTGTTATTTATGCCTTTGGGCGTGATCAGAATGGGCATCCGTTCCACCAGATACCGCATCATCTCAAACGAGGCGCTGCCGCATCCAAGAATCATGGGGGCCTGCAGAACGGTGGCCGGAACAGGCCCGGACTGCAGAATCCGTCCGACCTCGGCTCTGGAACTCAGATGATGCGTCAGGTCCGGCTCATCGGGAATCAGCCCGCCCAGATAGATGATGCGTTCGATTCCGGCTTGAGCGGCGGCCTGCGTCATGTTCCGGGCCGCAATTCGGTCGGTTTTCACATAATCCTCGGTATGGGGATTCATGGAATGCACCAGATAGTATGCGGCCCTGCATCCCTGAACGGCCGCCTGCAGAGAATCCGGACTCAGAACATCTCCCCTGACCGCCTCGAGCATGGGATGATCGGCCCAGAGCCGGGAGGAGAGCTTTTCCATCGAACGGGACATCACGCGAACCCGGTATCCGGCCTCCAGCAGCCGGGGTACCAGGCGACCGCCCACGTAACCGGTGGCGCCGGTCACCAGAACCGGTTTCAACCGGAACAGCGGATCCTCCTCCGCCCGAATTCGTGAATCGTCCACTCAAATCACTCCCCGGTAAAATGCCAGATGTTCGGCGTACGGCCGATAAAGCGCCGCAATATCCGCCATTTCAGAAGAAGAAAACGGGTTGTAGCGCCTCGCGGTATCAGCGAGCACCTCGACTTCCGACGCGGTCGAGCAACCGACAATGGCCAGCGTAATGTCACAGGACAGCGCGAACCGGATCAGATATTCCGCGCTGATTCCCGCCTGTGAAAGAATATAATGCGAGGCGCCCAGCACCTTCATGCCGATCACGGCGATTCCCTTTTCCAGCGCGACCGGAAGCGTTTCGGTCAGAAATCCCCCGAGCGCGGCCTCCACCGGATTGACCGGCATCATCACGGCATCCACGGGCCAGTTCAAAACCGCCTCGGTCAGAACGGCCGGGTCATGATGTCCGGTCACGCCGATATATCGAACCCTTCCGGCATCCCTGGCCTCGACAAAAGCCTCCAGAGCGCCGCCGGGTCCGGCGATTTGGTCAAGCTCTCCGCGGGTCCTCACGTCGTGAATCTGCCAGAGATCCAGATAGTCGGTACTGAGCCGTTCCAGGGTCTGATCCAGGGCCCTGATCGCGGAGATCCGGTCTCTGGCGGCGGATTTGCCGGCCTGAAATATCCGGGACCGGATGCGGGGTTTTTCCGACCAGACGGTGCCGTAATATGTTTCGCTGTCCGCATAGGCCCTTGCCGTATCAAAATACGTAATGCCGCAGTCCAGCGCCTTACGGATCACCTCGCAAGCCGGTTCGGGTTTTCCGAAAGTGCGCAGCGCGCCTTCTCCGCCCAGCCCCACCCGGGTGACACTGCGACCGGTTTTTCCAAAATTCGCAGTTAAAAGTCCTCGTTTTCCCATGAGCCAATCCCCGGCATCCCGGTCGTCCTTTCAATTGATTCTGAATTCAATCGTCCACAACCTTTCTCCCTGCCGGACCTCGATTGCCTCGGGGTGAATCGTTTGAATGTAGCAATCATCCGCCGTCTCACCCTCGTGCAGGATGCGGCCGTTGATCACCACAATCCGCCGCAGGGGATCCTCAGCCCATGCAATGGCTTGAATTCTCAAGGATGAATCCTTCAATACCGGCGGAGCAGCACTTTTGGAAGGCGGATTGTATGCGGACTCGTGCGGCGTCGAAAACGACGAATCATCACGCACAACCGGCGCATCCTGAGACGTTTGAACAGCGGGCGGCGCATTCAGATCGGGTCGAACCTGAGGTTTTGAGTTCTGAAGCGGCGGCGCGGAAGACACATTCTGAATGGGCAGTTTCGCATGTTTCGGGATATTCGCGCCACGCTGCGGAGGGGCCGTTTTCGCCGGGACGTCCTTCGGCTTGGGCAGACCCTGATGAGGCGCCCGGACCGGTTGCGCCTCGCTTCTGAAACCTTCCTCACTCTTTGATTCCGAGTCCTGGAATGCGGATTTTACCGGCAGGGTCTTGTATATCCACACGCCGCCGGCGGCCATAAAGCCAAGAGCCGCAATGACAAACGTCCAGAAACCGGCTCTGTACCAGGCTCTTTTCCGCGCCACATGCTCCGGAATTCTTTCCGGCGTCATTTGTGCGCCGCTTCGCGCGGCGGCAAATCCGTCGGTCGTCTGATCTTCAAGTTTTTTTAAGGCCTTGAGTATTGCGCTCAATTTCTCTTTTCCATTTAAAAATCTTTGTCCTGAAGCGGAAGGTTCGGTCGAAGACGGGGTATGGGCAAAGACGGCGTATGATTGTACAGCGCCATCTGGGTCAGCGGGCCGACCAGACCGTCCACGGGAATACCGTTGCGCGCCTGAAACTGTTCGATGGCGCGCCGGGTTTTTGCATCAAAGGACGGCGACATGTCGATATCGGAAAATCCGATCTGTTTCAGGTTCATTTTCAGCGACAGAATCGCGGACGAACCCGAATTCAATGGAATCGTGCCCTGATAGGCATAAAAGTTCTTCCAGAAAACATAGGCGACCCCTGTCCGAAAAGGATCGAGCGCCTCGCTTTTAATCGCCACCTTGCCGTCCGCACTCCCGCAGACCAGACGCCCCGAGTCGTCAAAGCCTTCCAAGCTTAGATAATGGAAAAATGTGTCTGTGGGAAGTTTCAGTTCGATCACTGCGGGAAGATTTATGGCCGCAAGCCGCGGAATATCGCAATTGAAAGTCTGAACCTTAAAACCGTTTTGTTCGGCGGATGCATGAAAAAAGCTCGAATCATCAGGGATGGCATACAGATAGGGGTGAATCTGCGAATTCGATTCCCAGAGCTTCATTACATTTTCTACAGCACTGTGTCGAGACGCTTTGAAATCGATTCCGGCCAGCCACGATGAAAAGCTCGCATAATCGTCAAAATAAAGGCGCTTCTCAGCAGCGACGTCAATCATCGAATATGACACGGTACCTTGTGTCTTTGTATTCGGACGGTACGCCAGAAGAAAGCTGGCCGTTCCAACAGCGGATAGAATGGCGGCAAAAGCCGCCCATCTCACCCAGCCGTCGAATCTCTTCAGGGATTTTCCCGAGATCTCGGCGATGGCTTTTCTGGCAATTGCCGCCGTAACACATCTTTGATCCGCACCATAGGCGGTCAACAACGACCGGTCGCATGCAATATTGATCAGTCTGGGAACGCCCCTGCTGTATCTATGGATCGCCCGCACCGCTCTCCAGTTAAAAATAACGCTGGGTCGAACCGAGGCCACCCGAATCCGATGTCGAATATAATCTCTGGTTTCTTTAAAATTCAAGGGTCTCAGGCGACAACTCAGGGTAATTCGCTGGGCGAGCTGTCTCAGGGCATGGGTGGCCAGCAGCTGACTCAGTTCGGGCTGTCCCACCAGGATGATCTGCAAGAGTTTTTCACGGGTCGTCTCCAGGTTGGAGAGCAGCCGGAGCTGTTCCAGAACATCGGGCGGCAGATTCTGAGCCTCGTCGATCAGCAGAATCGAATTTTTCCCCTTCTGCTTCTGTTCTATCAGGAAAGCGTTCAAAGCGTCGATCAGAGTCTTGAGATGGTCGGATGACGAATCGATGCCGAATTCATCGTTGATCGCCTTGATCAATTCGATTGGATCGAGTCTGGGATTGAAAATATAGGCGGCCTCGGTATCCTCATCCAGGGTTTCCAGAAAAGCCCGGCACAACGTGGTCTTGCCGGTTCCCACCTCGCCGGTGATTTTGACGAACCCGTCCCCGTGCTTGACCGCATACCGCAGATGCGCCAGCGCTTCCTCGTGGCTGGCGCTCAGGTACAGGTAATCGGGATCCGGAACCAGCTTGAAGGGTCTTTCCTTGAATCCGAAAAAACATTGATACATGAAACCTCGCACCGCGATTCGATCAGAATCGGGGAATACGGCATAGCCGGCGTCAAAGGATGAATGCCTACCCTGATTTTACCGGTTTTCGAATCTCATATCATACTCCGAAGGGGGAATCAAAATATCATGGCCGTATTTGAACCCGGGCCAGAACATCCTGAATTCCGCACAGGGAGGGGCCGTGCCCGGGATACAGGTTTTCAACCGGCAGGGCCGAAAGTTTTCGAAACGATTTCCGTATGTCGGCCCAGTTGCAGCAGAAACGGTTCAGCTCACCGCTTCCGCTCATGTTCAGAATCGTGTCCCCGCTGATCAGGGACCGGGAATTCGAATGAAAAAGGCTGATGCTGTCTGGAGTGTGCCCAGGCGTTTCGATGATCCGCCACCCTTCCAGACCGCGAATACTCCGGCCTTCCTGAAGCCGGCACTGAAAAGGAAAGTTGAGTTTTGAAGCCTTTCCGAAAAAGGGAAGCAAAATGCCCGCCCTGACGCTGATCGCGCCCTGATACAGGTTCCGAATCGGATGGCCCAGTCTCACTGCTACGGGAATCAGGCCGAGAATCCATCGCCGGAAAACGGGAACCGGCAGCGGTTCAAGGCCTTTTGCAAAGGGCGTCGCGCCGGCGGAGAACATCACGGCCGCATTCGGATAATATGCCAGAAGCCTCTCGATCCCCCCGATGTGATCGATATGGAAGTGGGTTGCGCAGATCAGGCTAACCGGGGCCTTGCCGATTCGGGCGGCCGCCAGATCCGCTGCAAGCCGGGTCCCTGGATCGACCACGACCCAGCCGTCATTTCCCTGAATCAGGTAAGTCGCGGCATACCCGCCGTCCACGCGCTCGATCATGATCCCCCTTCGGGTGTCTTGAAAGCCCGGTTCGTAAAACCGCCCGCGCCGATTCCAACTCGCGGCTTGCAAGAACCCATGATCTATAGAATAATTTACTCGACCATCCACCATGGACGGTTGCGCAAACCAAACGAGGAAGGAGCCTTTCCGGCTTTATGAAAATGCGACAAACCCCGCCTGTGATCCAGTCAGCCGGCCATCAAATACCCCGAATGGCCGTCATGGCGCTGTTTCTTGTGATTGGCGCATGCAGCGGACCCGAACCGATTCAGGATCTTCGAATTCTGGATCAGAATCCAGCCGCCCATCTGAACCCCATGGATTCCGGCCGTCCGATCATGGACGCCCGAAGCCAGCTGATGGCGAGCAGAGCCTTTCAGGACATCCTGTTTGCGCCCTGGCGCCGGCAGGCGCCCGAATATCCAAGGTCGATCCTGGAGAAAAAGCTGCTCAGATTCGGCAGGGATCCCGGATACGGGGAAAACGGAAAACCGCACGATGCCGCATGGATTCGAGACATCGCCCGAAATACCGATATGGACGCCTATCCGAACGCCTGTTTTCCCGCGATCACGATCCACAACACGGACATTCGAGCCCTTCCGACCCAAGGCCCACACTTTACCAGCTTTCAGGCCCCGGGCCAAGGATATCCTTTTGACAACCTGCAGGAATCGGCCATGGCCGCCAACACTCCGGTCTTCGTCAGCCATGTTTCCCGAGACGGGGCCTGGGTTCTGACCGAATCGCATTACTGCCTCGGATGGATTCCGGCCACGGACGTCGCCCGCGTCGATGAGGCTTTTATTCGTTCCTGGCAAGGTAATTCCTCTGTCTGCATGGTCAAAGACGAGATTCCGATCCGCGACGACTCCGGCACATTTCGTTTTAAGGCGCCCTTGGGATCTTTGTTTCCGCTGATCGCTGCAACCGATGCCGGATACAGAATCGGCATCGCGGTTCCGGACGAGAATCGCCGGGCGGTCATCAGGCCGGCAACCGTCGAGGCATCCGATGCCTGCATTCAGCCCATGGAGATGACCGCCGCCAATGTCGCCCGGGTGGCAATGGAATTGTCCGGCGAACCCTACGGCTGGGGAGGCATTCTGATGAACCGCGACTGTTCGGCGATGATCAGGGACCTGTTTGCTCCCTTCGGCGTCTGGCTGCCGCGGAACTCATTCGAACAGGCCGAACAGGGCCGCTTTGTCGATCTGGGCGATCTGCCGGAAGCCGAAAAGAAAACACGGATTCTGGCGGAGGGGGTTCCCTTTGCCACCCTGCTCTGGCTCAGGGGTCACATCATGCTCTACATCGGCAGCTTTCGGAATGAACCCCTGGTGTTTCACAACGTCTGGGGAGTTTCGACAAAAAGTCTGTTCGGAAAATCAGATCGCGCCGTCATCGGCCGTGCCTCCGTGACCACGCTGGCGCCGGGCAGTGAAAGGCGGGATTTTGACAGGAAAAAGGGCACGCTGCTTCGGCGCTTGGAAAAGATGATCTTTCTGAACGGCGTGCGTCCGCGATCTGAAAAGTAACGCTCGTGTCGCAATGACGCGGAATGCAGGGAAACGCAGAAATTGGACTTGTTACGAAGCCGTCAGTATTGCCGGCAGTCCGTCTTTCCGTTCATCCCGTTCCGGCGCAGGGTTTCAAGATATTTCCCGCACTGGCGATGGTCCTTGCACCCGGCGATAACGGTCTGCAGATACTGAATATTTCTTCGAACGGAGTCCCGGTAAAGATCCGCATCGATCTGCCATCGGGTTCTGAAATGAACACGCATGTAGCGGTCCACGTCATCAAAATCATGGCAAAGACGCTTCTGAACCACGCGCTCGTAAAACTCTTCCGTTTTTCGAAGCAGTTCGAGCTCCGAATTGAATCCCGGAAGACCGGCCTCGTCGAATTCCTGGAACAGCAGCAGCAGCTTTTCCAGGTATTTCCGGTCGGCCATCTGAGCCAGAAGGTCCGCGGAACCCAGTATATTTCCGAGCATACGCACCGTTTCGTTTCGAAACGCGATATCCGCTGGAACCTTGCTCAGTTTGGTGCAGGTGATGATCGCCGCGCAATCGTCAAGATCCTGACGCAAAAAATTTTTCGTCCCAAGGTAGCGCCGCGTGAACTCGATGCTGCGTTCCTCGTGGTTGGCCGTATACTTGGCACCCGACCCTTCCAAGTCGGTGTCGGTCTGAATCAGCCCGACGTCGTGAAACAAGGCGCAGATCAACCCCAGGGTCAGCTCGTGAGAACTGAAAGAAATGCCTCGCACAAATGCGCCGTGCAGGAGCCTGAAGACGGCCAGCGTAACAGCCATGGTATGCTCAAGGTCGTGATACCGCGTATTGCAGGCCCGATACCCGGGAAATTCGCCCTGAAAAAGGCGGATAACATCTGACTGAACCGACGAGAACGTCAGAAAATCATACTCCGGATCCATGAGGAAAACGAGATATCGGATCTCTTCGAAAACGGCCGCGGAATCCTCCGCGCTCAGTAGATCGCTGAAAGTACGCCGGGGCTCATTCATTGACTGTGAAGTCTCCCTTACACTCACAAAAAAATCATAATTATTCTTTCATGTTCATTTTATAACATACATTCAACTTCCGTTCCAAAAAATAATTGTTCTCGAAAATTTCCTTTGAATCACGGGATTTCTTCGGGGTGTTGAAAATCGGAATCAGGCCGTCGAACAGAGCGCGAAACGTTGTATGGCGGACTTCGGCGCAGTTTTTCAATGCCCTCATGGAACACGAAACTCGGCCTGTCACGCGTCAATTTTTTGTATCAGATCCGGTCCGTTTCTGTGGACCGAATTGACAATTTTTGACACCGGATAGTGCGTGATCTGCTCGATGGCCCCGGTACACAGCATTCGGTTCAGTGCATTCGCGTTCTCCAGGTTGGGGTCGAGCCAGGATTCATAATGCTCAGGAGCTGGCATTGTCGGCATTCTGTCGTGAATATGCCGTATGGAAGCAATCGCCTCGGTTGTAACGATCGCGCAGGAATCAAAAGGCGAACCATTCGAAGAATCCTTGCCGATCCAGCGTTCCCACAGGCCGGCAAAGGCAAATGGCACCCCGGTTTCAGTGGTGATGTACCAGGGCTGCCTGTTTCCCCTTTTCCCCTTCCACTCGTAATATCCGTTTGCCGGAATCAGGCATCGACGTTTTTTAAAGGCGTTTCGAAAACCCGGTTTTTCCGAAAGTGTTTCGGACCGGGCGTTGATCATTCTCGCGGCCAGGGACCTGTCTTTGGCCCAGTACGGAACCAGCCCCCAGTGCATTCTGACCAGAACGTTTTGTCCGTTTTCATTTATAACCGTGAGGATGTGCCGGGTCGGGCAGACATTGTAATCGGGCGCGACCTCCGCCTGAATCGAATCGATGGAAAACGCCTTTCGAATCTCTTCGCTTGGACTGAACAGAACAAATCGTCCGCACATCAGACACACCCTTTTTCGGATGGTATTGTCCCAAGCATCTGAGCGTTGGCAATATCCCGATCACTGGACCCATGCATATTAAGCTTGACGCCGCCTCGATTCCGTATCATGCAACTCATGTATATTAAAATAATCAGAAAACGCCATCGCAATTCAAATAAAGTCTGCGAGTACCTCCATCTATTTGGGAGACATTAACGACTGACAATTAAATACATGTCCTAAATGGCAAAACCAGGTCCGGCTTTGCCATTTAGGACCCTGCCCCTGCAGCAAGCAGCTGCGTAAGGGGCCAATCCCTTGACCGCGTCGCTCCTGAAGTGTTTTACCGCTGCAGAACGGACCGTTTCCGGATGGACGCTATTTCACATTCTCGCATTGGATCGGAGTGGGATCACCGACTCCGTCAAAACGGCTCTTCTGAAACTGCCCCCCCACAAAGTCCTGCTGGAAGGTAATCAGGTTCCAGACCCGGCACTCGCCCGCAGAGTCCTTAATTGCTGCGGCGGCGCGAATATAGCGATGCAGGACCGCTCCGGAAATGGGGTGGCGGCGGATGAACCAGTCAGGATCAATAATAACGAAACGCAAGATCTCGCCTTTCATCCGATCGTTATAAGTCTGGGAAGCCTTCAAGGCGGCGATCATCTCCGCTTCCAGTTTCGAGTCTTTCATGGCTGCCTTGGGCATCTCGGCGCTGGCGGCCGCCTGACCGGCTTCGGCTTTCCTGTATTCTTCGGCTAGAGCAGAAAACTTTGTAAAATCAGCTCCTTCAATATCGAATTCCCCTGTTGCCACGTCCGCATAATTGATCTTGACCTTGAAGACGATCGTGTGTTTCCCCGGATCCAGTTTCGAAAAGCTTTCCGCAATCTTCACCGGGCCGTCGGCGGTGTTTCCAAACTTTTTGTACTTCATCTCCGGCGAACCATATGAGGTCATGCCGTCGACGCCGGGCAGTATCTCGAAGGAAAGAACGTCCTTTTCCAGAATGCTCCCCGTCAGAGCGACGGCGCTGTAGTCAATGAACATCTCGCTGGGCTGCTGGTATGAATACAGAGGTGGTTGAATTCTCCAGAAACTGACCTCGATATTCACGGTCTTCGACTGCGGGTTTGAGCTCAAGGCTTTGATGGCCTTTCCCAGATAAGCGACGGCGTAAATCGGGTCTTCCATCTTGAAGCTTCCCGACAGCTGGTCGGGTTTTGCCGGATCGACGGGGACGGAGGAAAAAACAATATTCCCCGGCTCCGGTCCGCGAATTTTCTGAGCCGCCGCGGGTGCGGCAATCCCGCCCTCTCCCTGGCCTTTTTCCTTATCCGCTGCAACTGCTTCACCCTGATTAGTAATCTTATTCACGGATTCTCCGGCCTGTGTTTTGATGACCCCTTTCACCTTGTCCGTCAGACTGTCCAAGGGTCCGGCCCAGGATACTCCACATCCCAGGACAACAACCAAAACCGCGGCCCACATTGTCGCAAATGACCTGTCTCTCATCGTTCCGCCTCCTCTTTCATGATGATGGAATTTAACCCCGGAGTTTTCTCTATCTTCACCGTTCGTTGGCCTCTTGTTTTTGGGAAATCCATATTGGTGGAAGGGCCGAACAACCCTATAAATTCCACTAAAACTTTAGGATGTTATCGGTGCTTTACAAGAGCCTGTTGGACAATAAAAAAGGCCTGATTTCTCAGGCCTTTTTGGACAGTATCGGATGATACTGGATTGTGTGGTGGTGGCGATGCAGGGATTTGAACCCCGGACACTGCGGATATGAGCCGCATGCTCTGACCGTCTGAGCTACATCGCCTCGGGTTGTTTTTTTGAAAGCCGTCTTTAACAGCTCAATTCGTCTTAGTCAAGACGTTTTTTGTTCAGGGCTTCACCGGGGAAGAGCCTTCCACCTCTACGGTGAACTCGTCCAAATTATCCGGCAGACTGGAGAAAACAACCATAAAGGGAATTTCCTTGCCCGGCTCGACGCGATCTCCGGAATAATTGTCTCCGGAAGGGTTCTGCAATATTTTCTGTATTGTTTCGATATCCAGGCTTTCCAGTTCAAGATTCGACAAAAAATTGCCGCAGAACACGCTCTGAGTGGCGACAAGCACCTTGCCGGGAGCATAGAGCTTTGCCGTAATCTTGATCGCGCTTCGAGCCTCGGCGTAATCGTTTCTGGCCTTTCCGGTTATGACAAACAGCCGGCCCTGTTTTGCCGTTGTCACAAACCGGCTGGCGACCTCCGTTGTGGAGATATTCAGGTTACCCGTCTTGTCGGCAGCGGACGTTGTGAACAGCTGTGAAATAACGGGAATCTTAATCCCCTTGTTTTGCATCAGCCAGAAAGCGCCGTAACCCGCTCCGGCCAGAAGTAAAATCACCAGCAGGAAAACCGGTAGTCTCGAGCCTCTATGTGTTTCAGGCTGATAGGATCCTATTGAATAAGGGGCTTCTTCCTCTTCTTCCGCATCCTGCGCCACCTCCGGCTCCGCGAGGGTGCCGATATCAAAGGACGGTGGCTGAACGGCAGGCCGCTCCTTATCCGCCATCACCAGGGGCTCTTCAGGCTCGACCTCGGCGTCCTTCTTTTTAGGAAACTGGACGGGCCTGTTTTTCGAATCAACCGGTTCGGTGGGTGCAAAGTCTGTCTCAGGCTCCCCCTCAAGGGACAGATTGATATCGAAGCCCTCCTCTTCGGCGGTGTCCTCCTCAAGAGAGGATGCGGATTCCATGGCTTCTTCATCTTCCAGATCCAGTTCCAGATCCAGTTCGGTATCTTCGTCGCCGCCTGCGGGTTCAGGACCCTCTTCTTCCGACTCCAGCATCTTTTCGATTTCGGAAATGTCTATCTCCTCTTCGAAAGCCCCCTTTTCGGGTTCAGAGCCCTTGAATTCGACAGGCTCCAGGTCCAGATCCAGTTCGAACTCTTCTTCTTCATCGTCGGCTTTCGGCGTGAGGGCATCTTCCGGTTCCCTGCCCGAAGATTCGAGCTCAAGCTTCAGGTCCTCGTCGCCGGTATCCAGTTCCATCTGCAAACCCTTGTCTCTGGTCTGCCCCCCGGATTCCATCTCCAGCTCAAACTGCAGCTCCCCATCTTCGAGTTCCAGGCCTTTATCCGCATCCTGGGATTCTTGGTCTGACTCTTCGAACTCAAAATCAAAATCAATTCCTCCGGGTTTGTGCCCCGGAACGTCGCCCCCCTTTTCAGCGGAAAGGCTTTTGTTTTCCATTTCAAGGCCGCTGATTTCCACATCGACTTTGTCGTCGAATGCCGGCTTGCCTGAAGGGTACACATCAAATACATGTTCGCACTGCTTGCAACGAACCTTTGTGCCCGTTGCCTTGACCAGCGCATCATCCAAGGAAAACCGGGTATTGCACTTATCACAGGTAATAATCATGGTGTACCCTCATCGTTATAATTTCAGGTGATAAATTGCAGGCAGATGCCGATAGGCTTCCGCGTAATCGAGCCCGTAACCGACGAGAAATCCCTGCATGAACTCATGGCAGACATAATCCACGTGAACCGCGGTTTGACGCCGTTCCTGCTTGGCGAGCAGGGCGCAGATTTTCACCGTCCTGGGCCCAAAGGACCGCAGGTGCTCAACCAGAAAGGACAGGGTCAGGCCCGTATCCACGATATCGTCCACGATCAGAACGTCCTTGCCTTTGATATCCAGTTCAATGTCCTTGCTGAGAACGATCGACCCGCTGGAGACGGTTCCACTGCCATAACTCGATGTCCGCACAAAGTCGATCTGAACCGGTATTGTCAGATGCCGCACCAGGTCCGCCAGAAAGATAAAAGCGCCTTTGAGCACCGACACGATGACCAGCTCATGATCCTTATAATCGTTCGATATTCGACGGCTGATCGCCCGGACCTTTTCGTCAATTTCCTCTTTGCTCAGAACAGGAACCAGTTCACTCATCTTAGAATCCGGGGTGCATTAAGGGTTAGCGCGTTCGCGGATCATCCCCCGCTGATCTTCTGGAACACAAACGCTGACGAAAAATATGAACCATTAACTTGAATTCTTTACTCCTTATGCCTTCACTTGTCAATGAATTTGATCGGTTACAAACCGGTTTGAGCCAGTTTCTCGACGAATTGTTTCTGTTCTTCGCTCAAAGACTTCGGCATTTCTACCTGAATGCAGACATAAAGATCCCCCGTGCCGGCACCATGCATGCGGGGTATGCCCCGCCCGGTGATCCGCAATCGGGCCCGGTGATTCGTTCCGGAAGGAATCTTCAATTTCAGAGTCGCTCCGTCGAGGGTGGGGATGGAAACCGTTGTTCCCAGAAGCGCTTCGGACAATTTGATGGAACAGTCCATCGTCACATCGTGGTCCTCCAGCCGGTACCGGGAATCCGGCTCCACTCTGGCCCGAATATACAGGTCCCCCTTCGGCCCGCCGTTCACTCCGGGTCTGCCCTTACCGGCCAGCCTGAGTTTTTTTCCTTCCACCATTCCGGGGGGAATCTTCACGGTCAGCTGTTCGGAGCCTCCTCCCTCATCCTGCAGGGTGATCACCTTGCTGGCGCCCGCTGCAATCTCCCGAATCGTCAGCGGTAGTTCGTAGATCAGATTCTGCCCCTTTGAAGGCCGACGGGGTTGAGGGCCGAACGGGCCTCCGCCGAACGAGAACCTGCGTCCGGCGCCGGATCGAAAATCAAAACCGCCGATTCCGATATCTTTGAATATACTGGCGAAATCAAAGTTGCTGAAAATGTCTTCCTGAGAATACCGCTGATGAAAACCACTGGCGCCGAAGGTATCATACTGTTTTCGCTTTTCCGCATCGCCCAGAACCGCATAGGCTTCGCTGATCGCCTTAAACTTCTCTTCGGCGCCCTTGTCGTCCTTGTTGCGATCCGGGTGATATTTCATGGCCAGTTTTCGGTAGGCCTTCTTGATCTGATCTTCGGTTGCATCCCGGTTTACGCCGAGAGCCTTATAATAATCCGTCTCCGACATTCGAATTTACCTCGTGATTCAATCCTGTATCTTAATTTCATATTAACAGCCCGGCTGAGGATACCGCCGGGGCAAGATCATAACGGTTCAGCCGCCTTCAGCGCAATCATGATCACCGACAGTGCCGAGGGGGTCATGCCGTCGATACGGGAAGCCTGGCCCAGGGATGCTGGATGCACCGCGGACAGTTTTTCCTTCAGCTCGGTGGATAGCCCGTGTACCTTTGAAAAGTCAAAATTCTCGGGAATTCTGATTTTTTCAAGACTCTTGAATTTTTCGATTTCCCTGAGCTGGCGCTCGATGTAGCCTTCGTATTTGATCTCGATCTCTACCTGACGCGCGGCATTGTCATCGATCGTCTCCGGGCTTTTGGACAGGGCCTCAACAGCCTGGTAGTCGAGTTCAACCCTTTTCAAAAGTTGATCCAGATGAATCCCCTGGCTGATGGGCTGGGTTCCACGAAGTTTCAGGTATTTGTTGACCTGGGGCAGGGGTTTGACGACCGTGCTTTTGATCCTTTGAATTTCCCGGCGAATTTTTTCCGTTCTTTCCCGAAGCGCTTGAACCGCATCCTTTCCGATCAGGCCCAGTTCATGACCGATCTCCATCAGACGGAATTCGGTGTTATCCTCGCGCAGCATCAGGCGGTATTCGGCTCTCGAGGTAAACATGCGGTAGGGCTCCCGGGTACCCCGGGTCACCAGGTCATCCACCATGACCGAAAGATAGGCCTGGGATCGATCCAGCACCAGAGGCGGCCGGCCCTGAATACGGCAGGCCGCGTTGATGCCGGCCCATATCCCCTGACCGGCGGCCTCCTCGTACCCGGAGGTTCCGTTGATCTGCCCGGCCATGAAGAGACCGGAGATCCGCTTGGTCTCCAGGGTGGGCTTGAGCTGAACCGGATTGACGTAATCGTATTCGATGGCGTACGCCGGACGCATGATCTCGGCTGACTCCAGGCCCTTGACCGAATGGACGAAATCCAGCTGAATTTCCAGGGGCAGGCTGTTTCCCAACCCGCTCGCGTAAATCTCTTCGGTATCCAGCCCCTCGGGTTCCAGAATCACCTGATGCCGGTCTCGTTCGGGAAACCGGACAACCTTGTCTTCGAAAGACGGACAGTACCTTGCCGAAATGCCCGTGATCATGCCGCCGTAAAGCGCGCTCTTTTTCAGGTTTTCCCGGACAATGCGCCGACTTTCCGAATTGGTGTATCCGATATAGCTCGGCCGCTGCTCCAGTGGAATTCTGTCCGTAAACACGGAAAAGGCGAAAAGCGTCTCGTCTCCTGGATGGATCTGAAACGCGTCAAAATCAATGCTGGATTTTTTCAGCCTCGGCGGGGTTCCGGTTTTCATGCGCCCGAGCTCAAAGTCAAGCGATTTCAGATCGCCGGCAAGAGCGTGCGCGGAAAACTCGCCAGCCCTTCCCGCCTGAATGGACCGGAAACCGATATGCACCAGACCGCTGAGAAAGGTTCCCGTGGCCAGAATCACCGCTTTGGCCGGGTATTCGAATCCCGTGTGATCCTTCACTCCGACCGCGCGGCCGTCTTCCACGATCAGAGACTCTACCAGAGCCTGCTTCAGCTCGAGATTCGGCTGTTTTTCCACCACAGACTTCATGTACCGGTGATACCGGTTCTTGTCATTCTGGGTCCGGGTGGACTGCACCGCCGGTCCCTTTTTCGTGTTGAGAATCCGGTACTGAATGGCGGTCTGATCAGCGGCCCGGGCCATCTCGCCGCCCAGGGCGTCGATTTCCTTGACCATCTGTCCCTTGGCGGTTCCGCCGATTGAGGGGCTGCAGGGCATGGCGGCCACCTTGTCCAGATCGATTGCGGTCAGCAATACGCTGCACCCCATGCGCGCCGCGGCCAGTGCGGCCTCGCAGCCCGCATGACCGGCGCCGACTACGACAATATCGTATTGTTTTGAATATCCCATCGATGATACATTGATTTAAAATTATTTAAACGATAAGGCTTTTCCCTTCGAATGCAACGCACGGAACAAAATAAAAAACGCAATCACCATATAGCCGGATGGGATTCGGGTCAAGACGATCATGGAAAAACGGTACAACGATCTTAACGCCTATATGAGAAACCGCTTCGGTTGCCGGGTGCAGAAAATCACCATAGACGCCGGTCTGACCTGCCCGAACCGCGACGGCGCCCTTTCAAAAAACGGCTGCATTTACTGCAACATGAAGGGTTCCGGAACCGGCGACGCCGCCAGGGGGCTGTCCATCACGGAACAGCTGATTCGGGGCAAGGCGGCCATGTCCAGGCGGTATCATGCCGATAAATTTATCGCTTACTTTCAGTCCTATTCCAACACCTACGCCCCCCTTGACCGGCTCAAAGCCCTGTATGAAGAAGCGCTGAGCGTCGAGGGAGTCGTCGGGCTTTCCATCGGCACCCGGCCGGACTGCGTGTCCGAACCGATACTGGAGCTGCTGGAAGGCTATGCGCGCCGATGTCTGATCTGGCTGGAATACGGGCTGCAATCCGCCCATGACGCCACGCTCTCCGCCATCAACCGCGGGCATGATGCGGCCTGTTTCGTCCGGGCCGTCCAGGCGGCACGGCAGCATGGCATTCCTGTCTGCGCCCATGTGATTCTGGGCCTTCCCGGTGAAACCAGAAACCATATGCTTCAGACAGCTGATTTTTTAGCCGATCTGGCCATCGACGGCGTCAAGGTTCACCTGCTATATGTCGTACGGGGCACGGTTCTGGAATCGATGTACCGCCATGGCAGCTATCAATGCCTGGAACAAATCGAGTACGTGAACCTGGTCTGTGATTTCCTGGAACGGCTGCCGAAGCAGACGGTGATTCAAAGGCTGACCGGAGACCCGCATTCGAATGAACTGGCAGCGCCGGAATGGGCTCTGAAAAAAACAGAAACCCTGAATCTGATTCTGCAGACCCTGGAAGCCAGAAATTCCCGGCAGGGGAAGTACGTGCTGCCGAGTGAAGCCTGAGCAGGTCCTGATTCGGAAACCGACCGGGTTAATCCGCCAGAACGGCGGCGGCGATCTTCTTTCCGAAATCCATGCACTGTTTCAGCTGTTCAGGACCGGGAACATAAGCGATCTTCAAACCTGTATCCGCCAGCTGAATCTTGGCGTCCTCAAGCTCCTTGTTGACGAGCTTCACCGCCTCGCCGCTCCAACCGTAGGAACCGAAAGCAGCGCCGATTTTGTTTTTGGGACGAAGCCCCTTCATATAGGTCAGAAAATCGCTGACCGTTGGGAAAAGCCCGTTGTTCAGGGTGGGAGAGCCGACCACGATCGCCCTGGCATCCATCAGTTCCGCCATGATATCGCTTCGATGCGAAGAACGGATATGAATAGGGCGGGCCCACACGCCGGCTTCGATAAAGCCAGCCACAATGGCTTCCGCCATTTTTTCCGTGCTGTGCCACATGGTGTCGTAAACCACCAGCGCTTTTTTTTCAGGAATCTGCCGGCTCCATCGATCGTAGGCCTCAATAATCTTTTCGGGCTGTTTGCGCCAGATGATCCCGTGGTCCGGGCAGATCATTCTGATTTCCAGACCCATTTGGCCGACCTGGTCGAGAAGCTTTAAAATCAGGTCCGAATACGGCAGCAGGATGTTGGCGAAATATTTCCTCGCATGGGGCATGACCGCCTCGTCCATGACATCATCGTATTTTTCAGGACCGGCATAATGCTGCCCGAAAGCATCGCTGGAAAAAAGGATCTTATCCTCCGCGAGATAGGTGAACATGCTGTCCGGCCAGTGCAGCATCCGGGTTTCCAGAAAGCTCAGGGTTCTGCTTCCCAGGCCCAGCGTATCCTTGCTCTGCACGGTCTGATAGTTCCAGGCGTTTCGAAAATGCGCCGAAAGGTTCTTGTGGCCCATTTTGGAACAGACCAGCGGCGTATCCGGGCCGACGGCCTGCATGACCTGTGCGAGAGCTCCGGTATGATCCATCTCCGTATGATTGCTGATCACGTAATCGATCCTTGCGGGATCCACGATCTGCGAGATCTGGCTCAACAGCTGATCCGCGTACTCTTTTTTAACCGTATCGATCAGCGCGATTTTCTCATCCAGAATTAAAAAGGCGTTATAGGTACTGCCCTGCTCGGTCGAATATCCGTGAAAATCCCGAATATTCCAGTCCGTCACGCCGACGTCGAAAATCTTTTCCGCAATCTGAACCGGTTTCATCTCAAGTCGCCTCCTTTTTTACGCGCTGGTTGCATTCTGAAAGAAATGCCCTTTGCAGCGAAATGCTTCGCCGGTAAAGGGCATTTCAAGCCTTGTCGAAAACCCGTTCGCCGTTCGTCTATTTTTCCTGTTCAAACTCGCCCTTGGAAGCACCGCACAGTGGACAAACCCAATCCTCCGGCAGATCTTCAAAGCGCGTGCCCGGATCGATGCCGTTATCCGGATCTCCCTGGGCCGGATCATACACATACCCACAAACCGTACAGACGTATTTCGCCATCACCATCCTCCTTTCGGCGCGTTCTCTATACAAAAGGCGCATCAGACCACATTGAAATCAAAGTCTTTCAAGGCCATATCATCCTTGTACACGGATACGTCCTGCTTCTGCCGAATCAGGCGCAGCATGGCCTGAAAACCGCTAGTGTCTCCTTGCAGGATGCACCCGACAAGCCGATTGTCTTCAAAGACGCACTTTCTGTAAACCCCATCCTCCTGAAATGTTCTGGATTCGATGGCGCACTCGGCATCGATATTACCGGCCGCGGCCAGATCGATGCCGGCAACCTTCAACTGGTTGGACGCCGTCGTTCCCTCATATGCCGCATTCACGCCGGCCATATTGGAACCCGCGATTTTACCCTGTTCCATTGCAGCGGGCCAGATGCCGTAAAGGACGCCCTTATATTCCGCCACGTCGCCTGCCGCGTAAATGCCCGGCAACGAAGCGCGCATACCCTCGTCCACCTCGATCCCCTTACTGCGGTGCAGCTTCAGGGATTCAGCCAGCTTCATGTTCGGCCGAACGCCGGCCGAAACTACAACCATGTCCGCAGGAAGCGTTTCCCCGCTTTCCAGCATCACCCCTTTGACCTGATCCGGGCCGACGATTTGCTTTATTTTCCGGCCAAGATATAATGAAAATCCCATTTTTGTCATCGTTCCGGCAAGCAGGTCGGCGGCCGGCACATCCAGCTGCCTCGGCAGCAGGCGTGGAAAGAATTCCACTACAGTGACCTTTTTCCCCAGCCTGCGCAAGGCGTTTCCGGTTTCAAGCCCCAGCAGACCGCCGCCGATCATGACCACATGCTGCGATGAATCCGCAAAAGACCGAATCGCTTCGGCGTCTTCGATGTTTCGAAGCGTAAAAATGCCCTTTTTCTCCGCGCCGGGAATATTCGGCATAAAGGCATGGGCGCCGGTGGCCAGCAGCAGTCTGTCGTAAGAAAAAGCCTCATTTTGCCCGGTCAGAACCCGCTTATTCGCTGAATCGACCGAAGTAACTCGAACGCTCAGACGCAATTCGATATTGCGATTCAAATACCACTGATTCTTGTTGATCACCAGAGCCTCTTTGGTAATATCCCCGGCGATGTAATCAATCAGACGAATGCGGGAATAAAACGGGAATGCTTCTTCGGTGATTATGCAGATTTTGGCTTCCGCATCCAGCCGTCTCAGCTGATCCGCCGCGTTCGTTCCCGCCGCACCGTTTCCCACGATCACATAGTGTTTCATAATTTCCATTGGAAAAACAATTAGATATGTGCGATCCGTTCAAGCACCTGTTTTTCGATATGGTCGCGAGCCTTTCTCATCACATCCAATGAACCGCCCGCAGGGTCCGGAATATTCCAGTCCTGAAGCTCCGCTCCAGGAACCGGAATACCGGCTTCGCCCGGCCCCATGACAACCACGATATCCGGAACCCCCGTCCGCAAAACCGCATCCAGAGATCGAGTCCTGCGAAAGGCCATATCCATATCTTTTTCCGCCATGACCGCAACCATCGCGGGATTGACCTCGGCTGCCGGCTGATTGCCCGCGCTAAGGCAGTCCAGCCTGTCTCCGAAAAGCTGCTCGGCAAATGCCGCGGCCATCTGACTCCGGCTAGCATTATCCGTACAGACAAACAAAATCTTTTTGCGCAGCCGGAACGGATGCAGCAGTTCCTGCACCGCCTTCTCAACATCCGCTGCCGCGCCTTCCTGCTTTTCCAAGTCACCGACGTTTTCAACGCCGCGGTAAACGAGATCTCCTTCAAACCGCGCGCCAATGGCACTGAAAAAGTACCGGGCGGTCAGCCGAATGCCGTCAAAAAGCTTTTTTCCCCGAGTCGCCCCCAGAGAAAGCAGAAAGCCTTTTCGCCACCTGTTTCCGGAATCTTCCAGCCCGAGCCGGTACCGACGGGCCCACAAAACCTGAGACCGATCGATCAGAGCCTTGAGCTGCGCCGGAACGGAATAAAAAAACACCGGCGCGGCCATGACGACAATATCAGCCTCGCGCAGAAGCGTATAGACCTCGGCGGTCATGTCGTCATCAATGGGACAAAAACCTCGGGTTTCGCATACTCTGCATTCCGTGCAGGGAAGTATTTTTTTATCCTGAACGTCAATCGTCGCAACCGACGCGCCGAGTCTTTCAGTTGCGCTCATGAATTTTGAAAGCAGAAAAAGTGTGTTGCCTTTTCTCGGACTTCCCTGAAGACCCAGGACATTCATGCATCTTTCCTATCGGCTGTGACAGCCCTTGCAGGATGTCGGACCGCTCTTGCGGCCCTCGGCAGCCCCCTGCCGGTGGCAGTTTGTGCAGAAATTCATCACCTGTTTGGGTTTCAATTCACCGGCGGCCATCTGAGTCTGAATGACGCCGGCCTGCTGCCCGAACATGGAGTGGCAGGCATCGCAGGATTGTAAGGCATCCTGATGCAGTTTATGAGGAAAAGCCACATCGCCCGGTTTGCCTCCCGGAAGGATCATCGCCTCATCTCCGGCGTTCAATTCGGCCAGAGTAACCGATGCCGCCAGCATCAAAACGCAAAAAACCATGATCCATTGCTTTTTCATCGTTCCTCCCTTCCCGAAGCTTCGGGAATGCAGTTGTCAGACCTCTGTTTTCAGTTGGAAGATCGCCGTTGGCTTAACAAGAAGAAAACCACCGCCTCATCAGGCCTTCCACAGGCCATGAAGATTGCAGTATTCTCTGGCAATAATCTGTTTCGCCTCGACTTTGAAGGTTGCCTCCGGAGCGTCTCCGGGATTCAGGAACTGCCGGTAGGCCTTGCCGTCGGCAATTATTTCGATCCATTCGATATAGTGCTTCTCCAGCATGGGGTGGGCCACATCGCCGACTTTGACGTTCACGCCGCCGGCCGTTTTTTCGATCACGGGCACATGTTTTTCTGTCGCCGCATCCGTAGTGTTCTCGACCAGCAGCTTCATCGGCTTTCCGCAGCAAACCAGCTCACCGGCGCCGCCATGAAGCACCTCAACGATGTTTCCGCAAAGTTCGCACTTGTAAATCTGGAGCTTTTCAGCCATGTCGGACTCCTTTCATCTGTGAAAGCAAAAACTTCCGGTATCATTTGCGATTATTTTCAAAATGCCTGAATTCTCAGGCCGCGGAGAACGATTGCCGGCATCAGAAAAAGAGTATCTCGTTCTTAAGAGGGTGTTGAAAAACAAGAATCAGGCCGTCAGGCAAGGCGCGCGGCGATGCGACAAGCGCAGCATATTCAACATATGTGAGCATTGGAGAGAGCCGTGCAACGCTGAATGGCGGCCTCATGCACAGTTTTTCAACAACCTGTTAAAGCCGAATACCTCTTCGGGAACCGATTTGCGTGATCCCGAAGAGGCATTCGGTTGATGCATTCTTTCACTCTGATAGTACGCCCGATGCGCCGTAAATGCGCTCAGACGTTTTTAAAGATCAATCCACAGATCCGCTTCGTTGCCGCAGGTAGTGCATACGCCCGTTCCATGAACTTTTTCATGCTTTTTCTTCTTTTCCGCAATTTCCACTTCTTCCAGGGAACAGGTCACGGTCATTTCGCCCTCATTGCCGCATTTTTCACACGTACAGACTTTTTTCAGAACGGTTTTAGCCATCGAAACTACCTCCTTATCATGTTAATATCGACCTGGAAAATAGGTAAATAAACGATTCAGAAATATTGAGACGATCCTCATTGTGGAAGTAATTAAAATATGAATATGATTCGCCGAAATGTCAAGAAAGAAAGATATATAATGTTCTATCTACTTGAAAAACATAGTGTTTTGACGCCGATCATAGACACGCCGTCTTCTCCGGAGGCCGGCGTTCGGGAACGTATGAATGAGGAATTTTTCCATCATTCCATTCCCTGGAGACATACAGGTTGCAGTAGCAGCTGCCGAATTCCTTGACATCCGGTTCACGATAAACGCAGGGGCAGATGATGTCCCTGTCGTTTTGCCGGTCGCCGGAAGCCAGGCGGCAAGGGCAACACATGTAGCCGTAGCGCTCTCTGTTTAAAATCAGGGCTTCAAGAAGATCAAATACGAATGAATGATTATTGCTGAAATAGTAACCCCGCGGTTCCTGCGCCTTCTTGAGCATCTCATACAGCTGTTCAGCATTCATTAAAGCCCCAGCGCCTCCCTGATTTCTTTTTCTCTGTATCCGACGATCACCTTGTTTCCGATAATGATCGTAGGGAAAGAGCAATTCGGGTTCAGTTTTTTGACGTCTTCCAGTATGGCTTTTCTTTCTTCGCCCTGAAGCAGGTCAACATCGACAAAATCGTATTTGACAACGCAGTCGGACAGGAGCTGTTTGGTTGCTTTGCAGTGACTACAGGTACTTAAAGAATAGATTTTTACAGGCAGTGATGTCATTTTCTTCTCCTATTTGTGTGTCGAAACCACTGAAACTTCACGGCGATCTGGTTGAGTTAATGAGACGCGTACAGAATTTCGGCTGAACAAAAACATTCGACCGCCGGAGAAACCTGAAGGCAGTACTTCGCCTCGCCCGTCGTCCATCCTGATAAACAACGTCCTCCAAAAGTCCTTTCATTCGCTCAGAGTCTTTAGGGTGCCTGATTCATTTTTTTAAGTTCCGTGACAATCACCTGCATGGGGGGTCTGACATTGATGTCCGAAACATGGGCATGGCGCAGAATGCCTTTCTTGTCGATAAACAGAAGGGCGCGTTCCGTCACCCCGTCGGAACGCAGAAGTCCGTAGGCATCCGCAACCGCGCCGTGAGGCCAGAAATCGGAAAGCACGGGAAACCACAGCTGTCCCATCTCCCGAACCCATGAATACAGCGTCGGAATATTGTCCACCGTGATGCCCAGCAGAACAGCGTCGTTTTGATCGAATATATCCTTGACAATGTTGTACCCCGGCCACTGGTCGGAGCACACCGGGGTCCAGGCTGCCGGAACAAACGAGATAACCACGTTCTTATTGTCCCGAAAAGAACTCAGGGAAATCTTCTCTCCGGACAGCGAGGGCAGTGTAAAATCCGGCGCCGGTTCGCCGACCTTGACCTTGAGCTGGCTGTCTATGGGTTTGAGCTGTCCCGGATTATAAACGCTGTCTTTAAAGGCCTCCGACAATCCATACGTCAGGGGCGCCGCAATCAAAAAGAGAGCAACCGTCATAACGGTGACAAAGGCTTTTTTCATCTTCACACCTCCTCACTAGAGTCCGGAAAGTTGCCGAATGGTTTTCAAAAATTTGTCCGCATTTTCGATGCCGCCCAGTTTGGAGTAAAATACGCTCCAGGCGCCCTCTGAATTTTTCTTGGCGGCAATGAAGTACGGAGTTCTAACCTCGCCGACCTGTTTATGAATCACGAATCTTTCGTCCTCAAACAACGGGAAAGATACCTTGTATTTCTGGCGGAAGATGTCCACCTCAAGTTCCGAATTTCCCGCGCCGATCCCCAGAAGCCTGATTTTTCCCCTGATTTGAGGAGAATTCTGAATCTTCTTGTACAGTTCGTTTACAAAGGGTGCATCGGCCTGACAATGGGGGCAGTACATGCTGAAAATCTGAATGATCGCCACGTCGCCCTGTATATCGTTAACCGAAAAAGGTTCGCTTCCGCTCACTCCGAGATACTTTTGTACGCCGGCATCCTCGGTCCCCGGAAGCAGCAACTCCGGCAGAGTGTCTCCTTCTTTGGGCGGCGCTACATCGGCGGCAAAGGCGAATGTACAACTGAAGAACATCAAAATCAGGGTAAACAATAATTTCGGCATGGCGTGCACCTCCTTTGTTAAAGCGTCCTTTTGGCATTGAAACCCACATTCGGCAAAACTCTATCAATGAATACGAAGCCGTAACACCGGGTAAAACCGGGATCTCGCAATTTGCCCATAATATGTACAATAATAATATGTACAATAATTACAAATATGACGATTTCAATAGATGCCGAAGATGTCGACGACCGGAATGAATGTTTTTAATTTACCAGAAACCCGATTGGTTTTCAAACAGATTGAACAGATGCCTTGCACTAGATCGATCGAAAGGCGGCCTTTTGAAAATTTATCGGAAGCGGATGGTTCAATGCAATTCCACTTGAATCCAATCTCACATCATACACGAGGATTTCCAGCCCCAGGGCAACCGCGGCCCTGAGTTGCCTTCCATAAGCCGGATCCACATCGTCGGCGGGCCTGAAAATTTTGGCATCCGTTCGTTGAACGAGGAAAAGCAAAACGCATCGAAACCCGCCGGACATCAGCCGCTGCATATGGGCGAGATGTTTGACGCCGCGGACGGTGACGGCATCGGGAAATCGGGCCACCTGATTTTCGACCAAAGTGCAGCTCTTCACCTCCAGAAAGCAGGTTTTTTCCGCGCCTTCCAGTAGAAAATCAAGCCGGACCCCATGCCCTGCGGAAACCTCGGCATGAATCGCATCATAACCCGCAAGCAAAGGAATGCGCCCGGCGCAAAGGCTTCGATGCACGATCCGATTGGCCGTCACGGGATTTACACCGACCATGGAGCCGGGCATTTGAATCAGCTCCCAGGTGTATGAGTACTTGCGACGGATCGAATTGTGTCGGGATAAATAGACCCGCCTGCCCGGATCACAGCAGGTCGTCATGCGACCGGGGTTGGGACAATGCGCCGTGACGACATTGCCGGATTGCAGCCGGACATCGGCCAGAAACCGTTTGTAGCGACAGATCAGAATCCCCGGAACCAGGTTCGAAAAACTGATCCCGCAACCGCCGGCGAAACCCGAATGGTTCATGCAAGCACCCTTACGGATATGATCAACTCAAATATCCTGTCATTTTAAGGGGGTATTGGAAAAATCGTCTTTCGCATCGTCGGCATTGTTCATAAATTAACCGATAAGCGCTTAAAATTTATGCAATTTATCCTTGACAAACCTTCAGAGCGGAATAATATCGACTTTCTTGACGGCACGCCGTCAGGAAGGTCGATTGTTAAACTATTTGCATATTTTGTTGAAAGCCGCAACTTTGACCAGCGACTGGTCTTCCATCGAACGGGCGCTGCGGCGTGATAAAAATTAATGCATTAAACTCGAACGCGCATGCGTGTTCGAAAAATCTCGCAATCGTTTCAGGGGGATGTCATGAAAGTTTTAATCAGCGACAAACTCGGGGATATCGGGGTCAGGATGTTCAAGGAAGCCGAAGGGATTTCGGTGGACGTCAAAACCGGCATGAACCCCGAAGAACTTAAATCGGTGATCGGCGACTACGATGCGCTGGTCATTCGAAGCGCCACCAAGGTAACGGAAGAAATTTTGGATGCCGCCAAGAATCTGAAAGTGGTCGGTCGCGCCGGCATCGGGCTGGACAACGTGGACATTCCCGCCGCTACGAAACGCGGCGTGATTGTCATGAACACGCCCGGAGGAAATGTGGTTACGACCGGCGAACACGCCATTGCCATGCTCATGGCGCTGACCCGCAACATTCCCTCCGGCACCGCATCTCTCAAGGCCGGAAAATGGGATAAAAAAAACCTTCAGGGCCGGGAAGTTTTCAATAAAACACTGGGCGTGATCGGTTTCGGGAAAGTCGGCGCCGTCGTTGCCGACCGCGCCAGGGGCCTGAAAATGAATGTGATCGTCTATGACCCCTATGTCACACCCGCACTCATCGAAAAGGCTGGTTTTGAAAACGCAACCTTCGACGAACTGCTCCAGCGCTCGGATTATATCACCGTTCACGTACCGAAGCTGAAAAACACCATCGGCCTGATCAACAAGGCGGCCTTTGAAAAAATGAAGCCCGGCGTGATGATCATCAACTGCGCGCGCGGTGGCATCGTCAACGAACAGGATCTTTACGATGCGCTCAAATCCGGCAAGGTTGGAGGCGCAGCTCTGGATGTATTTGAAAATGAGCCTCCGGGTTCATCACCGCTTCTTGAGTTCAGCAACCTGATCTGCACCCCTCACCTGGGCGCATCCACCGAAGAGGCGCAAACCAATGTCGCCGTGGCCGTGGCGGATCAGATTATCGACTACCTGCAGAACGGAACCATTCGAAATGCCGTCAACGTTCCCTCGGTAACCGGCGAGTTGCTCAAAAAGATGTCTCCCTATCTGTCCCTGGCGGAAAGCATGGGACGGCTCCAGGCCCAGCTCATCAAGGGTCCCCTGAAAGAGGTGATCGTGGAATACGCCGGAGATTTTCAGGGCATGGACATGGCGCCGGTAACAACCGCCGCCATCAAAGGCATCCTGGCGCCGATCCTTCAGGATGACGTCAATTTTGTCAACGCCCACATCATCGCCAAAGAAAGAGGCATCAAGGTCACCGAAACCAACATCGCCGAATCCGAGGACTTTGCCAATCTCGTGACCATCCAGGCCATTACGAACAAGATGACCAGTACGGTTTCGGGGACCATATTCGGTAAGAAAGACCCCAGGGTAGTCCGAATCAACAGATTCAGGGTCGAGATGAGTCCAAGGGGACATCTGGCTCTGATCAACAATCTGGATAAACCTGGCGCCATCGGAAGCATCGGCACCACCCTGGGCAAGCACAACATTAATATCTCCCGCATGCAGGTCGGCCAGGAAGAAGAAGGCAATCACAACATCGTTTTCCTTCGCACCGATACGCCGATTCCTGAAAATGTCCTTGAGGAATTGCGTCACCTTCCGATGATCAAGAGCGTGATTCCTCTGGAACTCTGAGCCCGAGCCTCAACGGCGGGAAATAGATATTTCACGGGACCGGATCGAGTTGACCGAAGCCGGTCCCGTGCTTAATATACATAAATTAAAAGGATTTTCCGCCGAATTTGCATGCGTCAAAACCTCGGCCTGTTTGGATGGATTTTGAAATTTAGGAGCGCCTTATGAGCAAACAGGAAACTGAAAGTGTTCCGGAAGAAACAGGCAACGAAAAATCAGAATCTTCGGCATCGAATCAAAACACTCAGAAGACACCTCCGAAGAACGAAACGCCCAGGACCGGGAGTCTGCCGGAAATCAATTTTTCGACTTTTGTGTTTTCCCTGAACTCTTCGGCACTGGTTCACCTGGGTGTCCTGGAGGACCCGGCCACCGGAAAACCGGCCAGGGATCTGCCTCTGGCCAAGCAGACCATCGATCTTATCGGAATGCTTGAGAAAAAGACCCGGGGCAATCTTACAGATGATGAGGCAAAGCTGCTGGAAAATATTCTCCACGAATTAAGACTGATGTATGTCAGGGTGGCTTAACATGCTTAATTACCGCGCTAAGGCCGCCATGAAGCGTTGCGCGGCTCTTGCCAATGCTCACATATTCGTGAATAAGCTGCGCTTGTCGCACCGCCGCACGCCTTGATCGACGACCCGATTCCTGTTTTTCAATATCCTGTTGGAAAACCGACGGCCGGTAGCGGTCGAATGCGGTCTGGGTCGCACCAGAACCCTGTTGCAAAGCCGAGACCCTGAATGAACCGGCGGGCGTCCCGGCAATTCGGCCAAGTCATTTAAGATATGGAAAAAATGCATCATGGGTTCAGGTCAGACCATCCGCATTCTCTCACCGGCAAAGATCAATTTATTTCTGCACGTCATCAGTAAAAGGCCGGACGGATATCACGAACTGGAAACGCTGATGTGCTGCATCAGCCTTTACGACCAGATTACCCTGCGGTTTACCGGCCAGCGCATTGCCGTGAATTGCCCCTTTACCGGGGTTCCGGAGGATGAAACCAACCTTGCATATAAGGCCGCCAGACTTTTCATGGATGAGTTCAACACATCCGCAGGGGTTATGATCTCAATTGATAAAAAGATTCCCGTGGGAGCCGGCCTCGGAGGAGGCAGTTCCAACGCCGCCTCGGTATTATCGGCCCTCAACCGTCATTTCAAATATCCGTTTTCGGAAAATCAACTCATGATGATGGGCAGTCGCATCGGCGCGGATATTCCCTTTTTCATTTTCCGAAAACCCGCTTTGGCCACCGGGATCGGTGAAAAGCTCAGCCCTTTTTCCGGGCTGTTTCCGTACCACGTTCTTCTGATCGATCCACGGATACCTGTCTCAACTGCCGCGGTGTACAATAATCTGAATTTGGGATTGACAAAATCGGAAAAAAAACTTAAAGATTCCGCGGCCAACAAAGACAAATTCGATGTTGCCCGCCACCTGAAAAATGATCTGGAAACGGTAACGGAGCGCTGGCATTCCGATATCGGAGCCGCCAAACAAGCATTGCTGAACCATGGGGCAAAAGGGGCGTTAATGTCGGGAAGCGGTTCAGCGGTTTTCGGTCTGTTTTCCGGCGAAAAGGAGCTTCAACGCGCCCATGATCATCTTTCCGGCAACAAAAGGTGGCGTTTTTTTATTGCCAAACTGATCGTCTGAGAAGCAGGCGCGACCTCGTTGTGGAGGTTGAGTTGTTTATTTAACCCTGCTGGGGCGTCGTCAAGCGGTAAGACACAGGATTTTGGTTCCTGCATTCGGAGGTTCGAATCCTCCCGCCCCAGCCACTTTTATTCACAGTCAAAAAGCGCGATGACAGAGGCATTAAATAGGTATAAATATGAATGAGTTATGTGTTTTTACGGGCAACTCCAATCCGATTCTTGCAAAAAAAATCTGCACCTACCTGAACATTGCACTGGGCAGCGCCAAGGTAAACACCTTCAGCGACGGCGAGATTCAGATCGAAATCCATGACAATGTCCGATCTAAAGATATCTTTATCATTCAGTCCCTGTGCTCACCGGTCAACGACAATCTGGTCGAGCTGCTTCTGATGATCGACGCGGTCAAACGATCTTCGGCCGCCCGTATCACCGCCTGCATTCCATACTATGGATATGCCCGCCAGGACAAAAAGGTTGCGCCGCGGGTTCCCATCAGCGCCAAACTCGTCGCCGATTTGTTGACAACGGCCGGCGCCAACCGGATCATCACCATGGACCTGCATGCCGGTCAGATTCAGGGTTTTTTCAACATCCCCGTCGACAACATCTATGCGGCTCCGGTGCTGCTCCAGCACATCAAAAGCCATTTCAAACACAGCGAGATCATGATCATATCCCCGGATGCCGGCGGCGTGGAACGCGCCAGAGCTTTTGCCAAGCGCCTGAATGCAGGACTGGCCATTATCGATAAACGCCGGGAAGCCCCGAACAAGGCCAAAGCCATGGCCGTGATCGGAGACGTTACCGACAAGATCGCCATTATTTTCGACGATATGACCGATACCGCCGGAACCCTGGCCGAAGCGGCAACGGCCATTATGGCCAGCGGTGCAAAAGAGGTGCATGCCTGCTGCGCCCATCCGGTGCTCTCCGGCCCGGCGGTGGATCGGATTAACGCATCTCCCATCAAGACCCTTACCGTCACGGACACCATTCCGTTAAAAGCAAACGCCGCCGCCTGCAACAAAATCAAGGTACTGTCAATCGCCGAACTGGTCGGCGAGGCGATCATTCGCAGTCATAAAGGACTTTCTCTGTCCACTTTGTTTGTTTAAATTTCAGCTTTATTAGGAGGTATTCTTGGAACAGTTTGAACTCAAATCAACCTTACGATCCTCAGGGGGCAAAGGCCCATCGAGGAGGTTGCGAAGCAATGGCATGGTTCCCGCCGTCTTGTACGGCGCCCATACCGATTCGATTTTACTTTCGATTTCGGCCAAGGATCTGGAAACCTGTCTGAAAAATACGAATCAGGGTCATTCTCTAATCGCTCTGTCAACCGATGATAAAAAGCGCATGGCCATGATCAAGTCTATGCAGATCCATCCGGTCACAGGCCGGTTTCAGCATGTCGACTTTTATGAAGTTGACATGAATCGAAAGGTTCGCGCAAAAGTCGCGGTCGTTTTGAAAGGTAAGGCCAAGGGCGTTGAACTTGGAGGAATGCTTCAGCAGATCCGACGTCAGATAGAAGTGCTTTGCCTGCCGTCGGAAATCCCGGAAGTAATCGAAATCGACGTGACCTCTCTGGACATCGGAGACGCCGTGCATGCCAAAGACATTCAAATGCCCGCGGGAGCCGAATTACCGGATGACGCAAACTTCACGGTAGCAACGGTTCTTGGCAAGAAAAGCGCCGGCCCTGAAGTAGCCGGTGAAAAACCAGCGGAAGAATCTGCTGAATCCTGATCCTGTCATCGGTTCAATTTTGTTCTGTGAAAATTTTCTGAAACATCATGCCGAATCGGGCCGGGCGCTGAAACAAGCAATTTATGCTGGAACCGAATCTCTATTTGGTGGTTGGATTGGGAAATCCGGGGGAACGATATCGATTTACCCGTCACAATGCCGGATTTCTTGTGGCGGATAGGATTGCCGGCAGTTTTTCCATACCTTTTTGCTTTTCGAATTTCGGGGCGATCTACGGACAGGGCGCAGTTGCATCCGTTCCGATAATTCTTGCAAAACCCATGGAATACATGAACCGAAGCGGTTCGCCGGTTGCCGCCCTGCTGAATCGTTTCGGCATACCGGTCCGGCGATTGCTGGTTGTTCACGATGATATCGATCTCGAACTGGGCCGACTGAAGATCAAAGATCACGGGGGGCCCGGCGGGCATAAAGGCATTCGATCCCTTCTGGAAGCGCTTGGAAATGACTGCTTTGCCCGCCTTCGTGTCGGCGTCGGAAGGCCCGAAGACGGCATCAGTGTCACGGAGTATGTGACGAGCGCCTTTTCCGCATTCGAAAAATCCGTCGTCGAACAGGTTGTCGTCCAGGCATGCAATGCCGTTAAATCAATGCTTTGCGATGGAGTAAAGACGGCAATGAATACCTATAACATAAAACCTCACCCAGGCAGCAAGGATTAAACAGAAAGGAGGCAGTGTTGAGCAATTTACCGCTGTACTGTACGCTGATCGGTCTGTCGGCTGTAGTGTATTCGATCATCGTAGCTCGAATGATTCAAAAGGCCCCTGCCGGCAGCGAGCGAATGCAGGAAATCTCCGGCGCCATCAAAGAAGGCGCCATTGCCTATCTGAACCGTCAGCTTAAAAGCATGTCCATTGCCGGCGGCGTTATTTTCGTCATCATGCTCCCCACCCTGGGATTCAGAAACGCAATCGGCTTTCTGGTGGGCGCAACCGCATCATTTATTGCCGGCTACGTCGGCATGCGGGTGTCCGTCATCGCCAACGTACGCACAGCCGAAGCCGCCAAACAGGGACTGGCCGCGGGTCTGAGCATGGCCTTCAAGGGCGGTTCGGTCACCGGAATGATGGTGGCAGGTCTTGCGTTGACCTCGGTGGCAGGCTTTTACGCCATAACCCACGATGTCATCGCGCTGGTGGCCTTGGGTTTCGGCGGAAGCCTGATTTCGATTTTCGCCCGTCTCGGCGGCGGCATTTTCACCAAGGGCGCGGATGTCGGCGCGGACCTGGTCGGAAAAGTTGAAGCGGGCATTCCCGAAGATGATCCGAGAAATCCGGCGGTTATCGCCGATAACGTCGGTGACAATGTCGGAGACTGCGCCGGCATGGCCGCTGACCTTTTTGAAACCTATGCTATCACCGCTGTGGCCGCCATGCTTCTGGGCCACCTGCTTTACCCGGACAACCCCATCGCCACGCAATTTCCCCTGGTTCTGGGCGCCATATCTATCATTGCCTCGATGATCGCCGTCTTTTTTGTCCGGTTGGGCAAAAATCAGTATATCATGGGCGCGCTCTACAAAGGAATGTTCGGTGCCGCCATACTGGCAGCCGTCGTCTTTGGCGTGTTCACCATGTCGATGATGAAGGGAATCGAGGGGATTTCGGCTTCGGGGGTTTATATGGCCACGCTGGTCGGTCTCATACTCACCGTCGGCATCGTCATCATTACCGAATACTATACCGGCAAATATGGTCCTGTAAAATCCATCGCCCAGGCATCCACCACGGGCCATGCAACCAATATCATCTCGGGACTTGCCGTCAGTCTTGAGGCAACGGCGGCGCCGGTCGTCCTGATCTGCATAGGAATACTCTCCGCCTATGCCTTTGCCGGTCTTTACGGAATTGCCATGGCAGCCATTTCCATGCTTTCCATGACCGGCATGGTCATCGCCATCGATGCGTACGGCCCGATCACCGACAATGCCGGGGGCATCGCGGAAATGGCGGAAATGGAAGAAAGCGTCCGGGCCGTGACCGACCCCCTGGATGCGGTCGGCAACACCACCAAGGCGGTGACCAAGGGGTATGCGATCGGTTCGGCCGGTCTGGCGGCTCTGGTGCTTTTTGCATCCTATGTTCAGGAATTCAGCATTCGCGGAGGATCTGGAGCCATTCAGTTTGATCTGAGCAACGTCAAGGTGATCGTAGGCCTGTTCATCGGCGGGCTTCTGCCCTATCTGTTCGCCTCCATCGCCATGCGGGCCGTTGGAAAAGCCGGCAGCGCCGTGGTTGAAGAGGTTCGACGCCAGTTCCGGACCATTCCCGGAATTATGGAAGGCACCGCAAAACCAGATTACAGCAACTGCGTGGATATTGTCACCAAGTTTGCCCTGAAGGAAATGATCGTTCCCGCGCTGCTTCCGGTCGCAGTCCCGATTCTGGTAGGTCTTCTGCTCGGCAAAATCGCGCTGGGCGGACTTCTGATCGGAAGCATCGTCACGGGCCTTTTTGTAGCACTTTCCATGACCACTGGCGGTGCGGCCTGGGACAATGCAAAGAAATACATTGAAGACGGCCATCTGGGCGGCAAGGGAAGCGATGCGCACAAAGCGGCGGTCACAGGAGATACGGTCGGCGATCCGTACAAGGATACGGCGGGTCCCGCGATCAATCCCATGATCAAAATTCTCAACGTGGTTGCGCTTCTGATGGTGCCATTTCTTCTGTAAATAAAGGAATGTGCTTCGCTACGCAAAAGGGTCGGCAAATAAGCCGGCCCTTTTTTCATTGATTGTTCCAATCAAGAATGGTATATATCTAAAATAATAAATAATTTTTTCGGTGCGAAACAATGGTAGAAAAAACGAGCGAAGCAAACTTCCTGGTCAGCAGAAAAATACGGCAATTTCAGGTCGGCGACATGGCCGTGTACCCAGCTCACGGAGTGGGTCGAATTGTGGCGATTGAAAGCCGCGACATCAATGGGAAAAAACATGATTTCTACATCATGAAGGTCCTTGAAAACGATATGGTCATCATGATTCCGACGCGCAACGTGACCTCGGTAGGGCTTCGGGATCTGATTCAGAAAAAGGACGTCGAAAAAGTGTATGACATCATGAAAAACCATGAAGACAGCATGTGCGACAATCAGACCTGGAACCGACGGTACCGTGAATACATGGATAAGATCAAAACCGGGTCACTGTACGAAGTAGCTGAAGTCTTTCGAGATCTCTATGTGCTCAAGCTTTCCAAGGATCTATCCTTTGGAGAACGAAAACTTTACGATACGGCACAGGCGCTGCTGGTCAAAGAGATTTCCACCGCCAAAAGCGCGGATGAAGACGCCGTCATCGAAGAGATCGAGTCCCTGTTCAGCAACCTTCAACCCTGATTTCCAGCTTCCCTCCGCATGACATGTCAGCAGGAACCGGTCATTGCATTTGTTGATGATTCAGCCGCAGGGCTTCGGCTGGATCTTTACGTCCTGGGTTTAACCTCTTCTCTGTCGCGTTCCGGCATCTCCAGACTGATCCGCGCCGGACACATACGGGTCAATGGCGCCGCACAAAAACCAGGATATTCGGTTCACACGGGAGATAAGATCGAAATTGAAATCCCGGTTCCGGAACAGCCCCGGTTTTCAGCGGAACCGATCTCTCTGTCCATTCTTTACCAGGACGCCCACCTGATTGCGATCAACAAGCCGCCGGGACTGGTGGTGCATCCTGCGCCAGGCAATTTCTCCGGAACCCTGGTCAATGCTCTGCTGTATCACTGCCCTGACCTTGAAGGCATCGGCGGAATGATCCGGCCCGGCATTGTTCACCGCCTGGACAAGGATACCAGCGGCGTAATCGTGGTCGCAAAAACGCAGACAGCCCTCCTGAGCCTGACCGATCAGTTTAAAAACCGGACCATTCAAAAACAGTATCTGGCCCTGGTGCACGGAAATCCCAAAGCGGACGCCGGCCGGATCGAGCTTTCCATCGGGCGGCATCCGGTATATCGTAAAAAGATGTCCACCATGAGCCGTTCGGGCCGGACCGCGATTTCCGTCTGGAAAATCGCCGAACGTTTCCAAAAAGCCTGCCTGCTCGAGGTCGAACTGGTGACCGGCCGCACCCACCAGATTCGGGTCCACTGCGCGGCCATTCATCATCCGGTCATCGGAGATCCGGTCTACGGCAACCGGAAACTGGACAGGGAACTGCCGGAAAATGTCTGCCGCCAGATGTTGCATGCCCGTAGGCTCGAAATTTTCCATCCGGAGACCGGAAATCGCCTTGGTTTCGAAGCGCCGGTTCCCGGGGACATGGCGGAATTGATTGAGAAGCTTCGGTCTTGACCGGAAAACGGCCCCGCTCTCGGAGAAAATGAGCTGAAACGCTAGGCCGCAGGCAATGAAATGACGATCGTGCATCCGGGGCCGGCATTGTTTTCCGCCCTCACCTGTCCACCCATGGCGGTGACGAACTTTTTGACCAGCGCCAGCCCGATTCCGGTTCCACCCGTATTTCTGACCGCCGTATCATCGCCCCGGTAAAAATCCTCAAAAATCTTTTTCAAGGCGTGCCTGGCAATGCCGGGACCCGTGTCGGACACCGATATCAGAATCGGGTCCGCATTTCTGTCCACTTTCAGGGTGATGCGCCGAACCGCGGCATGCCTTCCGAATTTGACGCTGTTCTCAATCAGGTTGATCAGCACCTGAATCATCACTTCCTTATCATAGGCAAACCTGCGCTCTCCGATCTGAATCGCCTCAAATTCAAAATCCGCCTGTCGCAGGGTTTCGGCCATCAGGAGGGAAAGGTCTGCGACGCCTTCCGAAAAATCCCCGGTCGTCCAGTTAAAAGTCCGCTGTTTTTTCTCCAGTTTGGCCAGATCCAGCACATTTCCGATCAGCCGGGTGAGCCGGGCGCTTTCGGATTCCAGAATGCGGAAGTACGCCTGTTCCCGTTCCACCGTGGGCGCCATTCCCTGTGAAAGCATCTCAATATACATGCGGATATTGGTCAGCGGCGTTTTGAGTTCATGAGTGACACTGGATACAAACCGGGACCGGCGTTCGGAAAGCTGAACCACGGCCCGAACACTCTGATAAATCGCCACAAAACCCACCGTCAACACGGCAGTCAGAACCACGACGATCAGATTCAGGGTCTTTCGGCTTTCCGCGGCCGGAATCCGGTCGCAGGAAAGCAAGGCGCTCAAAAACGAAAAGGGCCTCGGAAAGGTGCGGGTCAGCTCGAACCGTGGTTCCTTTGAAGAGGCGCCGCCCTGAACCCGTGCGACCGTATCGTCGTTGTCGGTCGCGCTGAGAAGGATACTGGCAAACCGCGCCATGGGCTGGTTTGCGAAATTCTGTCCTATCAGGTAATCGAGAAAATCCCGGACCTTCAGCACCGCGCCCTGGCGGTAGATCCGGCTGTTGACGATGATCCGCCGGAAAACAAACAGGCGTTCGGCATCAATGAAAACCGACTGCATGGGGGCCATTTCCACCTGATAAGTTTTCAAGCCCTCGCCGGCAAGCGTTTCGGAAACATCCTGCCTGGCCTTCCGCCGCTCCAAGCTCGGTTCGCCTTCATTTTGAGGCATCGCCGCATCCTTTGCAGTCAACTCATCCTTGAAGTCCATGTTCGAATCGCCCTTTGCGACCGGACTTTGCGCAATGTTCAAAGCCTGGCTGGCGGTAATTTCCTCCACCCGTTTTCCGGTTCTTCCCAGATACGATTTCTGCTCCTGGGATTTTGCCAGGAAACGGTCAATAAAAGCAGGCGCCTGTTCCTTCTTGACCTCGACGGACCGCCGGGCCGTATAATCGGCAGGCTCGGAAAACCGCTTCCGGTTAAAAATCTCATTGACCGACTTCAGCTGCGCAAAAATCGCGCTTTGTCCGTCCGCATCCGCCAGCGGGGTTTGAAACGAGCCGTCCGGGTTGTTCTGAAGATATCCCAGAATAAAGGGTTGATCCGGAATACCGGAAATTGGCGAAAGGCGTTTTTCGCTCTGCCCGCCGGGAACGTACCAGGTATTGTACTCATCCACGGCCCGGCCTTCTTCGGTCTGCACAAACCTGGCCAGTTCCTGCTCCATGGAATCAAACAGGGCATCGGCAAAATAGCGCAGAGTGGCGCTCTCCTCCCGGGCCAGCCCCTGGTAGGTGCGTACAACCACCCAGGCCAACGGCACGGACAGAGCCAGAAAAAAGACAACGATCAGGATATTGATGCGTTTCAAGATGTTGTCTCCAGACGATACCCTTCGCCTCGAATCGTCTGAACAAACGGCAGATCCGGTGCGATAGAGGCGATCTTTTTTCGAAGTTTGAGCATGTGAATATCCACGGTGCGGGTCTCGATATCCGCATCCGCATAATGCCATACATGCGTCAGAAGCTCCTTTTTAGAAACAATCCGGTCCTGATTCCGGTGCAGATAGGCGACAATATCCATCTCGCGGCGCGTCAGCTCGCAGGTCCGGCCCTGAAAACCGGCGGTCAGGTTGCATCCGTCAAAACGGATTTCCCTGAATTCGACGGTCTCATTCGAGATATTTTTTCCGGTTCTTCGCAGCACCGCCTCGACACGGACCATAAGCTCGCGCAGGGAAAAAGGCTTGCTGACATAATCGTCGGCCCCGGCCTTGAACCCGGTGACCATATCGTCTTCAGAACCCCTGGCCGTCAACATGACAACGGCCTGGGAAGGTTTTTTCTCCCGAAGCTTCCGGCAGATGGAAAATCCGTCCATACCGGGCAGCATGACATCCAGAAGGATCAGATCCCATGCCTGATTCGATGCGGCTTCAAGCCCCTCGAGACCATCCGGAACTCCGAAGGTTTCATACCCGTTAAAAACCAGCACATCGCAAAGTCCCTGCAATATGGCCGGATCATCTTCCACAATCAGTATTCTGGCTTTGGAGGTCTTCATGATCTTCTCGCTTCATCGCGGCATTTAAAAACCGGATTTTCTACATTTTTCGCCGATGGTTCCGTTCAGAATGCGGTCTTATCCTACACCAAGCCCATCGGGTTTAAAAGTAAAACTTATGTAAAATATCCTATCGATTTATTTACATTTCTTTGAATTGCAATCCCCGGGACTCCCGCATAGCATCAGGACAAAAGCACACGATCCTTCACCCAAAACTCGACAAAGGAGGCATGTATGAAACCCAAGATTCGACTTTTACTCATTATCGCTCTGATCACCCTGACCGGCGCGGCCATGACGGCCGCCGCCCGTTTCGCCGGCACGACGACCCGCCTTGCCGGCACATCCGACCGGCTTTCGGTTTCCGGGAAACTGGTTCAGGACAAGGTACTGGTCGGCTCCAATCAGCCGGTCTCGCTTTCCCTGACTCTGAACGCCGCCGATATTCTCGGGCCTGAATCCGGTTCACCGGCAAACTCGGTAGACCTGGTGATCGTTCTGGATCGAAGCGGTTCCATGAACGGAGACAAGATCCGGTACGCCCGCCAGGCAGTCCGGAATCTTCTGGAACAGCTCGGCGCCGAAGACCGCTTTGCCCTGGTCTCCTACTCGGATGAGGTACACCTGGAAAGCGCGCTGGCACCGGTGAATCCAGCCAATCTGGCCCGGCTTCAGAAAGCGGTCGGCCGCATCGAGCCGGGCGGGTGCACCAACCTGGGCGCAGGGCTTCAGGAAGGATTGAACCTGATTCTGGCGGACAAGAACCGGAAAAATGCGGCCCGGCTGATTCTGATATCGGACGGTCTTGCCAACCGGGGCATCACCGACGTAAAAACCCTGGGCGACATGGCCTCGGTTGCGGTTGAAAGGGAATTTTCCGTCAGCACCGTGGGCGTTGGCACGGATTTTAACGAATACCTGATGACATCCCTGGCCGACCGCGGCGCAGGCCGGTATTACTTTCTGGACAACCCGGCAGCCTTTGCCCGAACCTTTGAAAATGAATGCCGACAGACCCGCATGGTGGCCGTCAGCGGGATCTCGGTTCACGTGCCGGTATCCGGCGGCGTAAGGCTGTCTCATGCCGCCGGTTATCCCATTGAATACAAAAACGGCGAGGCCGTGTTCCACCCGGGAACGCTGGGATCCGGCCAGAGCCGGAACCTGTTTTTAAGCTTTCAGGTACCCACCGATTCCGAAGCCACTTACCGACTCGGCCCCATTGCCGTGGACTATCAGACGGACGGGTCGCGACACAGGATCGTTCTCAACCCGGCCTTTGAGGTCGCCTGTATTCCGGATGCCGAAAAAGTGGCCGCCTCCATTCAGAAGGAAGCATGGGAGAAAAAAGTCCTTCAGGACGACTATGGCCGGCTCAAGGAGCAGGTCGCATCCGACATCAAATCCGGAGACCGCAAAAAAGCCCTGGACCGCATCGATGCATACCGGGACCGCCAGAGCGAGCTCAACGCAAAGGTGGGTTCGGACGCCGTGAACGAAAACCTGAATCAGGCCCTGCCCCAGCTTTCCAGAGTGGTCGAGGAAACCTTCAAGGGAGAGGCCGAAGCGGTCCGCCAGAAACAGGCGGTCCAGTCCAAAGCCCTTCAGTACGAAGGCTACAAATCCATCCGGAGTCAGGAATAAAACAACCTGTCGGGAAAAAGGAATCTAATCCAAAAAGGAGGAACATCATGGGAATTTTTACCCGCATTCTTCGGCTGTTCAAAGCCGACATGCACGGCGTTATGGACCAGATCGAGGACCCGGCCCTGCTGCTTCGCCAGCACCTTAGGGAAATGGAAAAGGCTCTGGATGAAAAGGCCCTGGAACTCAAAAGAATTCAGGCCCGGCGTGAAGCGCTTTCCCGCGATCACGCCCGGAACGTTCAAACCTGCGACAATCTGGAAAAGGACCTTGCCGTGGCGATTGAAAAGGAAAAAGACGACATCGCCCGGGTTCTGATCAAAAAGCTCAAACCCCATCAGGCTCTGAAAGACGAGCTCGGCCGGCGGATTCAGAACATCGACCTTCAGATCCGGGAGCTTTCCGAATGTCTGGAGCGTCAGCGCGGCGAGTTTGAACGCCTTCAGCTGCGGGCATCGGCCTTTATGCAAAAAACAGATGCCGAACAATGGACCGCCTCTCTGAAGGCATCTCCCATCGAGTCGTTTTTCCAGGAACCGTGTCCCGAGGAAGTGGAGCTGGAACTGATTAAACGCAAGGAAGCCATGAAAGGAGAACCCGCATGAAACCCTTTCGAACCACCCTTGTATTTGGCGTTTTATGCGCCGGAGCAACCTTCATCATGCATATCGCAACCGGGGGCTTTTATTATCGCGCTCTTTCCCTCTCGCTTCTTGTATGGGCCATGACGGCCGGATACGGGCTGCTGTTCTGCCGGTGGGCCGGGAAAAACCCGATATCGATTTTCTTCCCGCTGCTGGCTTTTTTGCTTCTCGTGTTCACCCTTCCCTGCCGGCCGGCCTTTTGGATCATGTGCCTGGCGGTGTTCGGCTGGATTCGAAGCGGGGTCTGTTTTCCCGGCAGCCTGTTTAAAACATTTGCGGCCGAATTGCTGCTCACCCTGGGAGGCGGGGCACTGATCGCTCTCTTATCGCCCCGAACCCCGCTCAGCTGGGCACTGGGCGTGTGGATGTTCTTTTTGATCCAGTCGCTCTACTTTGTTTTCTTTCAACCCGCTGAAGCGCCGGCCGCGTCGGAAATCGCTGCCGACCCGTTTGACCAGGCACGCGCGGAAGCTGAAAAAATCATCGCATCCAACCTTTACGGCAAATAACTTCCTCCCGCCGCCCTGATTGTCCGTTTTTCGGGGCGGCGAAGGACTATAAAAAAATATTGACTCAGCCAGAGTCTGCCGCCTAAACTTTTATATATACTTTCCCGGGTCTTTCTGTTTTCCGGTTTTTAAAATTCTCAAGCGCCCATGCCATGCTGCTGCCTGACGCACTAAAATGCGCTATGCAATTGAGTTTGTATCATCGTTAAAAAGCAAAAAGTCATTTTCCCAACAACCATTCATATTACGGAGGAGGACGCTATGAAAAAAATTGTCATTGCGTTATCGATTTTGGCGATTTTCAGCATGGCCGCGTGGTCCCAGATGAAAGACGGCAGGATGGGCGGGCCGCCAGTGTATTCGCAACCCTATTCGCCGGAACAAGATGCCCATTTAAATGAGCTGATACGCATCAGCCGGGGCGGACAACTTTATGACAACTGGTGGAAGGTTGCGATGGATGCGAATAAACCCGAGAAAAGCCACCCGCTGTGGATGGAGCAAAGCACGAACCAGCGCAGTGGATATGACACCTATCGGTGCAAGGAATGCCACGGCTGGGATTATCTCGGCAAAGACGGCGTCTATGGCAAGGGATCCCACTTCACCGGCTTCAAGGGGGTGTATGAGGCCGGCCAGAAAAAGTCCATCGAGGAGCTTCAGTCCGTGCTCGGCAAAAAAGCCGCAGCCAAAAAACACGACTTTTCAGGGCACATCAGTGCGGATGACATTGCGGATCTTGCGCTTTTTATAAAAAAAGGCCTCATCGATACCAGCCGATTTGTCACAAATGAAGGCATCCCTGTCGGGGGTAACGAAAGGACGGGAAGCTATCTTTTCAGGAGAAACTGCGCTCATATGTGCCACGGCATGGCCGGCGTCGCAATCAACTTTGGAGACGCCGAAAAGCCGGAGTTTGTCGGAACGATCGCCAGCAATAATCCGTGGGAATTTATTCACAAGGTCAGAGCGGGACAACCCGGTGCCAGAATGCCCTCGGCGATCATCAATGAATGGAGCGAAAAAGATCTCCTCGACCTTTTGTCCTTTGCGCGCACCTTGCCCAAGGATGTATCGGAAATCGGTTCTTGGAGCCGATTCTGGGGAGGCATGGGCCATCGCGGGATGATGCATGGAGATTACGCTCCTGGCAGTGGAAGAGGTTTTGGCCCAAGCATGGAATAATTGCGCCTGTTAAAGGAAGTTGATAAAATCATCGCATTGAATATTTACAGCGATGAACGCACATCTCGCAGCCCCTGGTTTTGTCGTTCCCGTAAAAAGTCAAAATTGAGGGGCGGCATGGTGGCAATGTAACGAATTCAGGTTCAAGGCGCCGCAAATACCGATGAGCGAGACGTACTTTTAGCGTACGGCAGGAACGATGGATGCCTCGCTACACAGAAATTTGACTTTTTACGAAACAATCAGTATTGACGCCAAACGCCGTTCTCGCCTATCATCACTCTGAAAAGTGGACCGATCACATTCACAAGATCCATCGAAAAAACGCCCGGATAAGACTGATTTTATCGTGCCTTTTCCCGGCGGCAGGAAAAATAAAAATGACCCCTCGAATCGTTTCAGGAATTTCGGTCCTGGTGCTGTTTCTGTGTTTTTCCGACATGGCATGGTCCGGGGATGTGTCGATTATTTCGTTTGCTGCCGGCGAATGCACGCTCAGCGTCGAAGCAAACAATTCGTGGCGAACTTTAAGACTGCGTGCGCATCATTCAAAATACCGGAACTGTCAGATCACCGAGCATGAAATGGTCTCGGTTCTGAAAGCGGCGTTTTCTAAAACCGAAACGCCAAGACTGGAAGGAATTTATTCATCCTTGTTTATCGGCAGGCTGATCGACTTTCCCTGGTTGTCACAGCATCTGGCCGTTTCCGCCTTTCAGGATTCAGAATGGAACGCAATCCAAGGAAAACCCGTTGCGATGGATATCAACGCATACGCTTCCCGCGTTCTTTTTGACAGAAAAGTGCTGGCAGCGACACAGGCCGTTCTGGCACAGGCCGGATATGAAATCGCAGGCGTGACCGTGGAAAAAGTGCTCGTGGGCAGTTTTGACGAGGTGCCGCTATATACAGGGGACAAGAAATCGGGACGCGTTCCCTATGACGCCCAGGTCTGGTTAAGGCTTGAGAAGAACTAAAACCTGCGGACCGGCGGCATGAGCTGGCGACTGTCAGTTCCACGGCCGGTCCTGTGCAAAGGCAAAAAATATGACAATGCTAACCTACATCTACCGGAACGGACTCTGGATAGCAGTGCCGGCATTTCTCATCTCGACGATCTTTGTGAGTATCTTTATTCTGAACCTCGTCCGGCTGGCAAGACAGGCTCCGATTCTCCGCATTCCGATTCTGGAACAGCAGGATATTGAATTTGCCGAGGCGGGCCCCGTCGTTCTTTCTATTGAAGGGCCGATTCTCACAGGCCGGTTCCGAAAACTCTCCTACGAATTAAGCCAGGGCTTCGGCACGCCTGTGGATGGCCGAACGACCTGGTTTCACGCCAGAACGTCCGGTCTTAGAAAGGTGCGGATGGCGATTCGAAGCTATGAAATTCCCGAGCCCGGACGCTATATTCTGAGAATCAACGGGCTTGAAGCCGGGCAGGAGAATGACGCCGACCATCGGCTCGTGTTCACCCGCCCGCATCTGTTCCGCATTTTCGGAAACGTGATCGGCATCATCCTGTCAGCCGGGCTTTCCATCGGCAGCATCGTTCTTTTCTGCCTCCGTCTGACCGATAAATGGGCAAAATGATTTCGGTTAATTCGCTGCGGTCCCAGTATAGAGATTCCTCGAATGATCAGCCTTCTGCTCAATTCCAGATCGGACCGGACAGGCAATCCATGCCGTTGATTTTGAATGTTGTTCGAATTCGGAGAAATTGATATATGCATACGGGTTAACGGCGGCGCATATTTCAAGAGGCGGATTCATGGCAAACAACTGGTTTTTGCAGGATTCCAGACTCTCACTCGAGGTTGTCATTCTGCTTATCGGCAGCATGACCATGCTGATCCTGGGAATCCTCCTGTTTCCGGTTCATGCCGGTATTCTGCCGTACTATGAAGAAGGGCTGTTTGGTCTGCTTTTGTTCGTGTTTGCCTTGCAGACAATTACCCTTGGAAAAACACCGTTTGGAGATGCACCCAGATCCTGGCTTCTGATTATCGCGGGAGCGGTAACGGCCGCAATCGGTATTGTCACCTGCTTTATTCCGCACGCCATGGGAAGCGTTTCGAGAATTCTGTTGATCATCTGCTTCGGGCTGGGTGGCTTTTTCCTGCTGCTGCAACTCTTTCTGTCAAAAAGCAAATTTCCGGCATGGCGCAAATTCAGAGGCATTTTCCGTCATCTGACCATCTCATGCGCGCTGGTATACACCCTGTCCATTGTCATTTCGGCGATCCTGTATCAACCGGAACGGGTCACAACCCCTCAGGCAGCCGCCGCCGCGCTGGTCTTTGGCCTGGCCATTCTGTATCTTTCGTTGAGCCTTCAGAAAATCCACAGCGCTTATCCGGATTCGAACAAATCCACAGGCATTCAAAAAACAGGGCTGCTTGCCACAGCGGATGTGTCGATTGACAATGTCATTCTGTTGGTCCTCGGATTGTTCATGCTGATTCTTGGAATTCTTCTGATTCCGGTAAACCTCGGACTGCTGCCGTTTTCCGGAAGCGCTCAGCTTGGATTGATGATGGTAATTTTTGCCGTTCAGATGATCGCTTTCGGAAATACACCCCTGGGCCCATTCCCGAGGTCACGGCTGATGGTTATATTTGGACTCGCTTTTGCGGCCCTGGGCATTGCCTCATGCATCATTCCGGGAATTCTGGTCGCATTGCTCACCGCATTGATTGGGCTTCTGAATCTCGTCGGCGGATTTGCCGCAATAGTTAAAATCGTCATTCCGGCATTCAAAGCGCCCGAATCGGATGAACCGGCACCCGGAATTCAGGTTCGGATTACAACGGCAACACTGGCGATGAATGTGCTTGCCATCCTCTTTGGAACATCCATGCTGATTCCCGGCATCTTTCCGGGTCTTGTGCTTGGCGTTGTACTGGCGGCAAACGGCTGCGTACTGCTCTTCCTGGTTTATCTTCTGGTTAAAGTTCAAAGAATGCTTAAAGTAGCTGTCTGCTGAATGCTTCGCCGCAGTGTCCAAACTCCCCATCGTGTTGTTATCGGCCTGACCTGAGGCCTCGGCGCCGGTGTCCGCATCGCCTTCGAGTTGTCCCTGCAGGGCGATGCCGCTGTGGCAACGTCCTGTTGATCCTCGTCAATAATAGGTCCCCTTGGTGCGATAGTTCTCCCGCCGTTCATCCGCGATACCGCGGGCGAGCGCGTCGAACGACGGGCGGTCCTCCCGGTACAGTTTTGCCATATCGCGGTAGGTCTGAGGAAAGACGATCTCCAGAGCTTTCTTCTCCACCTCTGCGAATATGTAATGCACGGCATCCGCCACCGAGACCGCGTCGGGCGGCGGAGTCATCTGCCCGAATATGGGCGTGGCCACATTGCCCGGACATACGACGCTGAAGGAGAGGCCTTCGTTCTCCAGCTCGTATTGCAGACTTTCGGTCATCATCAGCACCGCAGCCTTTGTTGAAGCATACAGCGCCTGATAGGGCACCGGGACTAGCCCCGTGATGGAAGCGGTGTTCACGATGTGTCCGAACCCCTGCTTCCGCATGATGGGAATGGCGGCATAGGTGCCGTAGACCACGCCCTTTAAGTTCAGATCGATGACAAGGTCCCAGATCTCCGGCGTAACCCGCTCGGTGGGCAGCGTCATGCCCATGCCCGCGTTGTTGAACACGAAATCGAGGTGTCCGTCATGGCCGCTGACGGAGTGGATGAGCTTTTCGACCTGCACCCGGTCCGTCACGTCCGCGGGCATGGCAAACGACTTTCCGGAAAAGCGCTCGTCGAGAATGGCGGATTCCCGATTCAGGTTGTCCCCGTTCTTGTCGGCCATGTAGACCGCCATCGCTCCCCGCTCCAGAAGGCCCCTGGCGATGCCGAGGCCTATGCCTGACGCAGCGCCGGTCACGACCGCGACTTTGCCCTGATAATATTCCTTCATCATCAAACTCCTTTCATAATCCATGGCGCGTTACGATACACATGTCCTTTTCGGGAAATCACGGCAGTATCCGTGAGTCTCCCACATTGAGCTGTGCGGTAGCCTTGACCATGGTGGCTTCAAGATATTTAACGACGGGCAGCCGGGACATGGCAAGAATGATGCCGCACTGCAGCAGGTGCTGTTCCTGCGTCAGCTGCGTCCAATTCAGTTTTCCTTCGCCGTGCCACACCCGCTTCGGAAACATCTGCTGAGGATAAAGCGTGGCGTGGCTCAACGTCGCACCGCCTCTTCCAAGATTGGGAAGATATCGCCACGCAAAATTATTGACGTTGGGATTCTCCCGCGCTCGAACCACGGTTGCCTCGTCCGCCTCTCCCTGATTCCAGAAATCCATCTGAAGAAAGGTGTTGCATTCATAACTCGCCGAGGTGAACCAGTGGTCTCCCACATGCTTTTCGACGGCAATGTCGGCGTAGATCTTGGGCATGCCGTCCTCTTCGCGTCCGCCAATAATGGGACATGCCCTGTTCTCCCAAATCACCAGCACATATTCGCCGGTCAAACCCTCTTCGTTGCCCAGATACCGCACGGGCGCCGAGGCCTGTATCAGCCTGTATTCGCCTCCGGACATCCAGTCCACGTCGCGGGCGTTGGCATATTGGACGATCACCCTGGGTTCTATAATCTCAAAGGCATCCGGAATATACTCCGCAAGCTGATCGAGATCGGTTTCAAAGGAAATGCCGATGCAGGTCATGTCCCTGTACACCGTGCGAACGGGGATGAAAGGATGTCCTCCGAAATGCACTGGCATTTTGTAAACGTAATCGCCCTTCAGCGTAAATTTACCTCTCATGTTCATTCTCCTTTCCATAAGACCTGCAAATTGATTGTCTGAACTGAGTCGAGCGGACCGGTTTCTTCGAGGCTGCAGACCGAGTCTTTTATTCCCGGTTTGCAGCCTGTTTCTCACTGTTTTTCAACCGTGGATCCGCTGCTCCAGGCTCCCGCATCGCTTTTATTAAATACCACAGGTATCGAGGAAATCACATCAACGTTTTGGATTGCGGTCCCTGTCTCTTGCGGAAATTGACTTTTCGAGGACAGGCGGCACAAAAAATTGCTCTTTGAAAAACGGATGCCCGTCAAGACTTTTGGCCCGAAGGGCCGGAGAACCGTTATCAGGGTTGGAAGAAGAAGCCTGGCAAGCGCCGAGAAACGCTGCATGGCGACCTTGGTGGGAGTTTTAACAGCCTCATGCTGAAGGCTCGGGCAATGCCCGAGCCTTCGAATATGGAACGAAAGCTATTTCCAAGCGCCTCGACGGCCAAGCGAAGAACCGTGAGTACCGTTCAATTGCGGCCAGATGGTCGCTCGTCATTGAGCCATAAAATCAATGATTAAAGCCGATGACTTCGTAAAGCACAACAAAAGACCGCTCTTGAACCGTCTGAAACCGGCGCTTCTGTTTCAACTAACGTATGCTTTAAAGGAAGAAGCGGACACGACCGGCCAAGGCAGGATAATCATAGGTCCGCTGCACCATGTACGGCTGCACTCCCCCTCTGGCACTGTTTTCAGCGATTCGGGAAAGCGCCACTTTCTCAAACGCCATGCCCTGCATTTCCGTAAATACCGGATGGGGAGCCAACCCGGGCTGCTCGTTTGGACTTTTGATCTGTCGCGTCAGCCACCCGGACCGGTGCAATGTGAACAATGCATAGGGCGAAATCCACGAAAGACTCAAAAACCAGTAAACTCCGTACACATAGGCCGCCAAGCATTCGGAGTTACGGCATTTCAGCGCGTATAGGGCCGCCGGGAACGTGGAGCTGACCACGATTCCAAACAATATGTTGATTCCGAACACCATCGGCTGCATGGTAAAACAAATCAGCGTCGACACCAGCAGCGCCTGACAAACGGTCATGGAAAGCAGCAGCAGCAGCAGGTTAATCCGCGCACCGAGCATCGAGCTCTCGCGGAACCGGCGGAACGCAAACCGGGCCATCACGATCGATTCGCGAACGTTACTCCGCGCCCATCTCAAAAACATCTTGCACAGGTTCTTGTAGCGCACCGGAACATTGGTGTAAACCACCGCATTCTGCTGAAACCGGACAAAATATCCATCCCGAAGAATCAGGTTTGTCATCGCGCGGTCTTCTCCGATATTGGCCGGCTTTCCAAAGAACGTCTGAACAAGCCATTCATCCAGAACCTTTATGATAACCGAACGACGATAGGCCGACAGCGCTCCCGGCGTGCACATCACCGTTTCCACCTCGCTCTGGCTGGCCCGCATGAAATCAAAGCCGAACATAAACGACACGTCCAGCATTCGCGGAATAATCCCCTCCTTGAGATTGAGCACCCGCACGTTTCCCGCCACAGCACCCACGCGGGAGTCCTGCAAAAACGGACTGACCAGGTTGCGCAAAGTCTGGGGCTCGACCACGGAATCGCTGTCCACGGTCACCAGAACATCCCCGCTGCTTTGCTGGAAGCCGGCGTAAAGCGCGTGACGCTTGCCGCGATTTTCAGGAAGCCGGATCGTCGAAATACGCCCTGAAAGCTCCCTTTCGGCGGACTGAATCCACTGCCAGGTGTCGTCCACGCTTCCATCATCCACCGCGATGATCTTAAGCTTATGGGCTGGATAATCGCTCGCAGCCAGGCTTCTTAAAGTCGACAGCACCAGTTTTCCCTCGTTGTAAGCCGGAACCACAACCGTGCATGTCGGAAGACGACGATCGGTGCAAGGCGGCGCCGGACGATAGCCCAGAACCAGAAACAGTCGCCAGATAAAAGCGGCCAGATTGATTCCTACAAAAATCTCGCCCAGCAAAAGGAACCAGCTTCCCCAGGCACTCCGGCTGAGCGCCTCCCGTGATGTCTCTATCCGATCCAGATTCATGACGGCCGAAACAACCACAATCCCGACGGCGGCGCAGACTGCGAACTTGACCAGAAAATCCGTTTGCGACTGGTTCGAATCAAGATGGTTGTCGCAAACCCTCACTCCCGTTTTCTTTTTTCTCTCCGGAAAAACGGATGCCAGGAAACCCAACTTGTCTTTCAATGTAATTGCCATATTTGTTTATTGCCCTTAAGTTTATTTCTTTCTTTTAATCTCAACGATTGCATTCAATTTGCTAGTTTTTTTCGACCCCTTCTCATTTTACGACAGATTCTTTTAATGCCGGCTCTTAATAAAGTCAACAGAGAAAAGAATTGATTCGATTTGTAATTTAATATAGTGATTTAAATTGGTTATGAAAGATATTGCAAATAATTTCAACGAAAGGGGATGCCGCAAGTGTCACATATTGATACACCTGCGGTCCGTGAATGCGGGAGGGATTTTCATAAATTTCGTTACAATTCGGAAGGTTTCTTCAAAATTCATCACTGCGATTCGGCATACACCGCAGAAGTGGTATTCCTTACGAACCCATCAACGGGCTGCATTCCAGCAGGTCATACAGGCTTAAGCTTCGATCCGGAACCTGCGGTTTGAAATCTGACGCCACCTACCTGTTGTCTTTCAGCAGGGATTCAAGAACCGCAAACGGGCTGTCGATGGACATCGGCTGCCTTTCCTGCCGCGAGGATTCTGAATCGTACCATTGAGAATCCATTATTCGCGAATGTTCGTTTTCGTGGCAGTAGATGCAGAGCAGTTCCCAGTTGCTGCCGTCCGGCGGATTATGGTCATGATTATGGTCCCTGTGATGGACGGTCAGCTCACGAAGCCTTTTACCTGAAAACTCTCTCCCGCACCGCCCACAGACATTGGGGAAGAGCTTGAGCGCCTGCTCCCGATAGGTCTTTTCCCTGCGTTCCCGGTCTCGCCGCGCCTCATCCAGAATCTGATCCAGCCCGTCTTTTCCAGGTTGACGCCTGTTTTCAGACATCTTCTATAGTCCTCCTTCGGAACGCCCAAAAAGCTTGGTCTGACCACTCTTTCATCTGCCTGACAAAACCGTCCGTAGGCCGGCTTCGAACATCCCGCTGATTCCATGCGGTCTTCTCTCACCCAATCCGATAATTCAGTATGGCAAGATATGCAAGCGCTTTATCTGACCCTCCCTGCTTTTTTCACCAGAACAAAAAATAATTTTTCTCAGAATCCGAAAAAATAAAAAGGGCTCGGTCGAATTATTTGCTTGTATTATTTCAAAAACATGGTAGTGTCACTTAACATCAATAAAGGCCCGTCCTTGATTGGCGGGCCGGTTTCTTTCTGCAGGAAGCTTTTTTTGTCCAAGTGACAGCCTGAAGTTTGGAACCTTGAAAAAATTTAAGGAAGGAGGGTGTCACTATGGCTAACGGAGTTGTCAAATGGTTTAATGATTCCAAAGGTTTTGGCTTTATTGAGCAGGAAAGCGGCAAGGATGTGTTCGTTCATCATTCCGCCATCAATGCAACCGGCTTTAAAAGCCTCAAGGAAGGCGATCGCGTTTCCTTTGATATTCAGCAGGGCCAAAAAGGACCTGCCGCAGTCAATGTAACCGTTATCTAATTCGGCCATTTGGGTTTAAAGGGGCGTTGGGTCCATTTCGGATGCAACGCCCCTTCCATTTCCCGCCATCTGATATTCGGCTCTTCCCCGGGCGATCTCATGGTAAAACCGTCTGTTCGAAAACCATTTTTCTCTGTTCATTTTTCCGGAAGACGGAACGCATCGGCCCGCAAACAACACAGCAATGATTCCGCCCTCAGGAGACGACCTTCAGAATTTTCGGCAAATTTCTGGCCGGCACGGGCGGAATTGTTTCCGGATATCCGAGAATGATCGGCGCCACGATGGTTGAAGTACCCGGCAGTCCGATCGCATCGATCAAAACCGGATCCGATATATAGGCGCCGAGACCGATCCAGCAGGTTCCAAGGCCCCTTTCGGCCGCCGAAAGCATGAAATAACACGCCGCGAGAGCGCAATCGACCTCGAGAGAATGCAGGCCCTTGGGGCCGGCAATTAACACCAGACAGGGCGCATTGTAAAATACGTTGAAATCTGGGTTCCTCAGGATCGATTCATATTTGACTGCCGGACAATCCGGGTTTTTTTCGATCTCCGCAATCAGGTTGGCCTTGCTTTCATCTGAGAGCCGTCTGATCAGCGCCCGGTTCCGAATGACGATAAACTCCCAGGGCTGACCGTTCACCGCGCTGGGCGCCATGCAGGCATCCTGAATGATTTCCGTGACCAGTTCCTGCGAAACGTCTTTATCCAGATACTTTCGAATGGATCGCCTTTTTTCGAGAAGTTGCGAAAAATTCATCGTCAGCGCCTCCCTTGTTCTCAGAAGTCCGCCGAAACCAGCGGACCGGTTGAATGTTCCGGATTCATTCTTTGCCTGAATGGAAGACAAAATCAACTCTTTCTTGAAAAAATGACGCGCAGGCACAACATGACCCGTATTTTCCGTTCAGGTACGACGGATTGCAACAATTCATCAACAAACGCCGGATCAACGCGTTTGATTTGTTGACAAAGTCTCGGCATTCATTATAAATTCGCACAATTTAATCGAGAATGTCAGCTCAGAGAGAGGGACTCAGCGATGCTTAACGCCATTCTGCAAAAACTCGACGATCAGGAGACGGATGTTCTTCAATATTCGGACAAACCCTGGCTTTTCCATTACCAGAAGGGCGTTCCGGAATCCAAAATCTACGATGAAATCTGTCTTCCGGAGGTGCTGAAAAAGGGAGCCGAGTCCCATCCGGATCGAATGGCCCTTGTCTTTGAAGGATACCGCCTGAGCTACGGCCGGCTCGACGAGATGGTGGACCGGATGGCCGCATGCCTCTGGAATCTGGGCATCCGCAAGGGCGACCGGGTGGCGCTGCTGCTTCCCAACTGTATTCCCTGCATTGCCGGATATTACGCGATCCTGAAGATCGGCGGCATCGCCGTCATGAACAATCCGCTTTATTCAGACCGGGAACTGCTGTACCAGTTCAACGATTCCGGCGCGAAACTGCTTATAACCCTGGACCTTCTGGCAAACCGCATGATCGATCTGAGGCCGAAAACCGGCATTCGGGACATCATCTACACCAGTCTGGGCGATTACCTACCCTTTCCCAAAAACCATCTCTTTAAACTCGTGGCCAAACGCCGGAAGCTGGCAGCCAGGGTCAAACCCGCAAGCCGGGTTCACCGGTGGAAGGATCTGCTCAAGCACAGCCCCGTTCCCGGACCCCGGGTGAAGGTGCGGCCTGACGACATCGCCATGTATCAGTACACCGGGGGAACCACGGGCATTTCCAAGGGCGTATTGCTCAGCCACCGGAATCTGAGCGTACAGGTTCAGCAGATCTGCGCCTGGTGCCCGGAGCTGCATTGCGACGACGGGGTCATGCTGGGCGCCCTCCCCTTTTTCCATGTGTTCGGTCTTTCCACCACCATGAACTTTGCCATTTACATGGGATGGGGCAACATCCTGATTCCCAGGCCCACACCGGAGACGCTCCTCAAGGCGATTCGAAAATTCCGGCCCAGCTTCGCGCCCCTGGTGCCCACCATGTTCATCGGCATTCTCGATCATCCGGATATTGAAAAGACCGACCTGACCTCGCTTCGAGGATGCTTTTCCGGAAGCGCCCCGCTTCCCGTGGAGGTCATCCGCAAGTTTGAACGAAAAACCGGCGCCGTGATCGTGGAAGGATACGGCCTGACCGAAGCCTCGCCCGTCACCCACGTCAACCCCTTTACCGAAGGCAAACGCAAGGTGGGCAGCATCGGTGTGCCGATCAGCGACACCCTGTGCCGGATTGTGGACCTGGAAGACGGGAAAACCGACGTGCCGGTGGGAAAACCCGGAGAACTCCTTGTCCGGGGACCCCAAGTGATGCAGGGATACTGGAAAATGCCCGGCGAAACCGCAAACGTCATGGAGGACGGGTGGCTCCGTACGGGAGACGTCGCGGTCATGGACGCGGACGGCTATTTTTACATCGTTGACCGCAAGAAGGACATGATCATATCGAGCGGCTACAACGTTTATCCCCGCGAAATCGAAGAAGTTCTCCACGAACATCCCAAGGTTCAGGAGGTCTGCGCCATAGGCATTCCCCACAACTACAGGGGCGAGGCGGTCAAGGCTTACGTGGTCCTGAAAGAGAATCAGACCGCCACCTGCGAGGAACTCATTGAATTCTGCAAATCCCGTCTGGCCAGGTACAAGCTTCCCGAAGAGATCGAATTCCGCTTGACTCTGCCCAAATCCATTGTCGGAAAGGTGTTGAGAAAGGATTTGAAGAAAGAGCAGCTTCAGACGATCCGGCCGGTCTGAGATTTCAATGCCTGTTCTGCTGATCTATCCGCCGGTAGCCAAACCCGGCGAACCGCCGCCCGGAATCGCCCGGCTGATGGCAGCCCTGAACCGGCACGGAGTGAAAGCAAGCGCGATCGACGCCAATCTCGAAGCCCTGATATTTGCCGCCGCTTCCGTATTAAGCGCCAACGACACCTGGACCCGCAGGGCGATCCGCGGTCTTGAGGCCAATCTGGCGTTCCTGCGGGATCCGGACGCCTGCCGGAATCCGGACCGCTACAAACGGGCGGTGCACGACATTCAGCGCCTGCTCGGGCAGGCCGGTTCCAACCGAAGCCAGCGTATCGGCCTGGCCGAATATCAGGACCGGAACCTTTCCCCGGTTCGAAGCGCCGATCTGATTCAATCCGCCGAAACCTTTCAACGGAACCCGTTTTATGCCTATTTCAGACAGCGTTTGTCGCCGGTTGCGGAGCAGATCAACCCGTCGGTAATAGGCCTTTCAATCAACTATCTCGACCAGGCCCTGTGCGCCTTTGCCATGATCGGGTTTTTCCGGAAGCTGTATCCGCGCCTTCGCATCATCCTCGGCGGCGGGCTGATCACCGCATGGCTCAAACAGCCGGGCTTCAAATCCCCCTTCTCGGGCCTGGTGGATGAGATGGCGGCCGGGCCCGGCGAGGAAATCCTGCTGAAATTTGCCGAAAAAACGGTGCAAATCGAAACAACCTGCCCGGATTACGCGCCTTTTGCAGAAACGCCCTACCTGTCTCCGGGCTTTGTTCTGCCGTACAGCGCGTCCTCGGGCTGCTACTGGAACCGCTGCGCCTTCTGCCCGGAAAAGGTGCATGCCCCCGAATACCGGCCCGTCGGGCCATCGCGGGTCAAATCCGACCTGGATGTTCTGTCTGAAAAATTCCGCCCTTCCCTGATTCATCTTCTCGACAACGCCCTGCATCCGTCGATGCTCGAATTTCTGGCGCAAAATCAGCTTCGGATTCCATGGTATGGGTTTGCCAGAATCGGTTCGCCGCTGATGGATGCCGATTTCTGCAGGGCGCTTCGCCGGTCCGGATGCGTGATGCTGAAGCTGGGCCTAGAATCGGCCGATGAGGGGGTACTTGAAGGCATGCAGAAAGGCATCGACCCGCAGACAATATCGAGATGCCTTCATGCGCTCAAGGCAGCGGGTATCGCCGTGTATGCGTATCTGCTTTTCGGAACTCCGTGGGAAAACCTTCAAAGCGCGGAAAAAACCCTTGAATTCACTGCCGGTCACGCCGATCAGATCAATTTTCTAAATCTGGCCGTATTCAACCTTCCGGCCCACAGCCCGGACGCGAAGAACCTTGAGATGCACAATTTTTATGAGGGAGACCTCTGCCTTTACCAGGATTTTGTTCACCCGGCGGGCTGGAACCGAACCGCGGTCAGGCGCTTTCTCGACAAGCGGTTCCGGCGGCGCCGGGAGATTGCCGCTATCCTTCGAAACACGCCGCCGGTGTTCACCTCCAACCATGCGCCCTTCTTTGTTATGGCCGGACGGCAATAATATTCCGGGCCGGTTAAAGCATTTCGGTATCCTCGTGATCATAAGCCGGCGCGCAGCAGCAGAGAATTTTCAGCGGTTCATTCCCGCTGTTTTCGATACAGTGGGCTGTATTCGGCGGAATGCAGACCGAATCACCGGCTTCGACCGGAAAGGTTTCTTCCCCCAGGGTCATGAGACCGTTTCCCCGCGTAATGTGATAAATCTCCTCGCTGATCCGGTGCCGGTGCAGAAGGGTTCTTCCGCCTGCCGGAACAACGGCCTCGGCCAGACTCAGGCGGATGTTTCCATGAACAGCGGGATGCACAAGCTCGCGAATGAGGGAGCCGTCCCTGGTGACGTAGGGTTTGACTTCGCTATGTTTACTTGACATCATATTTTTTTCCGGAACTTTCAGTTGGCTTCTGAATCAGCCGGTGTATGAAAAGAGAACAGAGCTCTGTTTAAACCATATCGAGTCCTCGGGCAACCGGATTTCGGCGATTTTTATCCAATTACCAATTGACGCAAACGAAAGTTGGGGTATAAATGTCTGCATGATTCATTTCGAAAACTTGGAAAACCTACCGCACCGGTTGCCGGCGCGGGCTTTTGGATGATTCGATGAATATTCTGCTGACCAATGACGACGGCATTCATGCCGAAGGCCTCTGGGCGCTATACAGGCAATTTGAGAAATCGCATTCGGTGGTCGTGGTGGCGCCGGACCGGGAACGAAGCGCGGTGAGTCACGGCATCACCCTGCACAAGCCCCTGCGGTCCAACCGGGTACAGGTCAACGGGTATTCCGGCTATGCGGTCAACGGCACGCCGGCGGACTGCATCAAGCTGGCCGTCATGGAAATTCTCAAATTCAAGCCGGACCTGGTCGTCGCGGGCATCAATTCCGGCGCCAACGTGGGCGTGAACCTGAACTATTCAGGAACCGTATCCGCCGCCAAGGAAGCAGCCCTGTACGGCGTCCCCGCCATAGCCGTATCTCTTTACGGAAACTCCTCCCGGCATTTCAACGAGGCGGCCGCCTTCATTCGAAATCTGGCGGAAAAAGTCATGGAAAACAAGCTGCCGTTCGGCACCTTTTTAAATGTGAATATTCCCAACATGGCGCTGGATCAGACGCGGGGTATTCGAATCAGCCGCCAGGGGATCAAGCTTTTTTCCGAATATTTCGACAAACGCACCGATCCGCGGAATCGCGTTTACTACTGGCAAAGCTGCCAGTCCCAGCAGAGCCGTGAAGACCCGGACGCCGATTCCTCCGTGCTTTGTGAAAATTATATTTCCATTACCCCGGTCAAATGCGATATGACGGATTACGATTTCATGGAAAGCCTGAAATCCTGGAAAATCCGTCTCAACGGACCCGAAGGCGTTTGAAGACCCGGCGCACGAAGCGCAAGGAGACCCTTTGAAAAACCAGTATATCGGTCAACTCAAGGCCGGAGACAGCGTCGATGACGTGTTTGTTCTCTCGGAAAAAAGCCTAGCCCAGAAAAAAGACGGCAGTCCGTATCTGAACGTGACGCTTTCGGACAAGACCGGCAGCATACGCGGAGTCGTCTGGGACCGCGTGGATGAGATCTCATCAAAAGCCGCTGCCGGAGACTACGTGCATGTGAAGGCCGGCGCAAGCGAATACCGTCAGAACGTCCAGCTCGTGATCAAGCACATGTCCGCATGTGAACCCGGAAAATTTGATTCGTCGGATTTCATGCCCGTCACGGCCCGAAATGTCGACGCGATGTTCGACCGGTTGCTCAAGATCACCGAAACGGTAAAAACCGACTGCCTTCGCAAGCTTTTGGAGGCGTTCTGGCAGGACGCCGATTTCGTGGAAAATTTCAAAAAAGCCCCGGCAGCCAAGCGCATGCACCACGCCTACCTGGGCGGCCTTCTGGAACATTCGCTGTCCACGGCGCTTCTGGCCGAGAAAACAGCGAGCCACTACAGCGGCATCGACCGGGACCTGCTTGTCACCGCTGCCATTCTTCACGATATCGGAAAGATTCGGGAGTTTGAATACAAATCCGCCATCGAATACTCCGATGCGGGCAGGTTGCTCAGCCACATCGTCATCGGCGTTCAGATGATGGATGAAAAAATAAGCCGGATCGAAGATTTCCCCGAGGAAACCGCCCTGCTCCTCGATCACATGATGATCAGCCATCACGGCACCCGCGATTTCGGCTCGCCGGAACCCCCCAAAACCATCGAGGCGGTTCTGCTCAATTTTATCGACGACATCGACGCCAAGGTCAACGGCATCCGGGAATTCATGGACGCCGAAAGCCCTAACGACGTCTGGACCTCTTATCATTCGGCTTTCGGCCGTTATTTTTACACGGGCAGGGGGAAAGGCGACTGATCCGATGTTTATCACCCTGGAAGGCATCGAAGGCTCGGGCAAAACCACCCAGATTGGTCATATCGTCGAATTTCTGGAAGGAAAGGGGTGCCGGTGCATCGCCACCCGCGAACCCGGCGGCACCGCGATCGGGGCCAGAATACGGTCCATCCTGCTCGATCCGGCATGCAGGGGCCTTCATCCGAAGGCCGAACTGTTGCTGTACATGGCCGACCGGGCCCAGCACATTCATACGGTCATTCTGCCAAGTCTCGCCGAAGGCCGCACCGTTGTCTGCGACCGGTATCTGGACGCCACGCTCGTCTATCAGGGAGCGGTCCGGGGCCTGGGGCCGGAGTTTGCCGGCAGGCTCCATCAACTGGTTTTCGACGACCTTCAACCGGACCTTACCCTGCTGCTGGATCTTCCGGCCCGTACCGGCCTCAACCGCGCCATCGGCCAGATCGCCGACGGTTCTAGGAATCAGGCCGAATCCCGTTTTGAAGAGGAAGCTCTGTCCTTTCATGAAAAGGTCAGAACCGGCTATCTGGAGCTCGCCCGGCGGAATTCCCGGCGGTTTCGAGTCATTGATGCGACCCGGACTTCAAACCAGGTTCGGGAACAGATTCTGGAAGTTCTGTCGGTTTTCATTCAATCCTCAATCCAGACAAAGCAACAGGTTGAATAATATCATGAGTTATTCTCTGCTGGATGCCATCGGCAATACCCCGCTGGTTGAGATTCGAAAGCTCAACCCCAATCCGAAGGTCAGGATTCTGGCCAAGATCGAATACATGAATCCCGGAGGCTCCATCAAGGACCGGGCGGCCCTGTACATGATCGAGGCCGGCGAGAGATCCGGCGCCCTCACCCCGGACAAGACGGTGATCGAAGCCACCAGCGGCAATACAGGCATCGGTCTGGCCATGGTCTGCACGATCAAGGGATATAAACTGCTTCTGGCCATGTCGGATGCGGCCAGCGAGGAACGCCGGAAAATTCTCAAGGCCAGAGGCGCCCAGATTCTTCTGACGCCGGGCCACCTTGGAACCGACGGGGCCATCGAGGAGGTTTACCGGCTGGTGCGGGAAAATCCGGATGCCTATTTCATGGCGGATCAGTACAACAACGAGGCCAACTGGAAGGCCCATTACGAGGGAACGGCCGTGGAAATCTGGGAGCAGACCGGCGGGTCGATCACCGCCCTGGTGGCCACGCTGGGAACCGCCGGCACCCTGATGGGTCTGTCCCGGCGCCTGAAGGAATACAATCCCGCCATCCGCATCATCGGTGTGGAACCCTACCTCGGGCACAAGATTCAGGGCCTCAAGAACATGAAGGAAGCCTATTGCCCGGAAATCTACGACAAAAAACGGCTGGACCTCAAAGTCAATATCGACGATGAAGACGCCTTTGAAATGGCCCGTAAGCTTGCCAGGGAAGAAGGCCTTTTCGTCGGCATGAGCAGCGGCGCCGCCATGGCCGTTGCGGCCCGGCAGGCCCAGGAGATGGAATCCGGCGTGATGGTCGTGATATTTCCGGACAGCGGGGAAAGGTACCTCTCCACCCCGCTTTTCACCGTCCGGGACCAGGCCCCCCTGAAACTGTTCAACACTCTGACCCGGACCAAGGAGCCTTTCGAGCCGTCGGTTCCGGGAAAGGTTTCCATGTACACCTGCGGGCCGACGGCCCACGCCCGCATGGGCCTGGATGAATGCCGCCGCTTCGTGTTTTCGGACCTTTTAAAAAGGTATCTTGAATACAGGGGTTTTTCGGTCAAACACGTGATGAACATCACGGATCTGGACGACAAGACCATTCAAGGTTCGGAACAGGCCGGCATACCCTTGGGCGAATTCACCCGAAAGCATTTGGAGGCAATCTTCAAGGATCTGGAATTTCTCGGCATCAAGCCCGCCGATGTCTATCCCCGGGCCAGCGAACACATCGAGGAGATGACCGCCCTCACGAAAAAACTCGTCCAAAAGGGCTTTGCCTACGAAAAGCTCCGGTCCATCTATTGCGACATCTCCCGTCTGGCCGATTATGGAAGGCTGTCCGGCATCGACATCAACAAGATTCGAATCGGCGCCACAGTAGACCTGGATGACTATGAAAAGGACAACCCAAGGGATTTCACGCTCCTTAAACGCTCCCGGCTTTCCGAGCTCAAACGCGGCATTTACGCTAGAACCGAATGGGGAAACGTCCGGCCCTCCTGGCATACCCAGTGTGCGGCGATTTCCATGAAGTATCTCGGGGAGTGCTTTGACATTCAGACCAGCGCCCGGGAACTGATATTTCCCCACCATGAAAACGTCTCGGCCATCTGCCGGGCCGTCACCGGCAAGGCCCCGGCCCGGTTCTGGATTCACAGCGACCGGGTGCTGGCGGACGGCAAGAAACTGACGAGCGGCGACCTGACCCTTGAAACCCTGGAAAGTAAAGGATACTCGCGAAGAGACATTCGGTACTGGCTGCTGTCCACCCATTACCGAAAGCCCCTGGTCTTTTCACTGGAAAGTCTGAACCACGCCGGAAGCGCCCTCAAACGGGTGAACAACTGCATTCAGGCCCTGAGCCAGACGCCGGAAGGCATTTCCTACCCGGAAATCGATCAGCTCCTCTATGACATCAAAAACGGCTTTGTCGCCGCCATGGACGACGATCTGAATATTTCGGCGGCCATGGCCTCGATTTTCAAGGTCGTCAAAACCGTCAACAAGCTTCTGTTCAAAAGGCAGATCGGCGACGCGGACGCTCGGAAGATCCTTGAAGCATTCAAGGGGATCAATGCGGCGCTCGAAATTTTCAGCTTCGAAACTCCTTCCCCGGACCCCGGCTATGAACATCTGATCCGGCAGAGGGAAGAGGCCCGCCGGAACAGGAACTGGAAGCTGGCCGACGAGATCAGGAATCAGCTGATCGCTCTGGGCGTGCGTCTTCAGGACGACAAGGCCCAATAACCGCAGTGCCTGCAGAGGGACCATGAAACCAGTTTACTTTCCATTTACCACGATCGCCGAATCCGCCCTGACCGCGGTGGCCGCATGCTTCGGTCCGCCGGTCATCTACCAGGCCTGGGGACGCATTCCGGAATTTCTTGCAAAATGGGCCGAAAATGGCCGCATCGATATCCGCGTGCCCATTGCCGGAGATGAGGGCAACCTGGACCGCGTGCTGCACGAATTCCGCCAGTGGTCGGAAGCGCACCGGGGGGCGGATGCGCGTTTCTTCAAGACCCAGCGACAGACCGTCCCCTTTTTCAGCGAATCCTCCCGGACCCAGATTCTTCGGGACATTCGAACCCGGACCGATGAAAAACCGGCCGGGTTGGAGACGGATCCGCTTTTCGACAGCCGCCTTTTTCTTCTGATCGCCCAGCTCTGGGACCTTCAGAACCAGGAGGTCGATCAGGACCTGAAAGCCATTCAATCCATCGAAATGGCGCTGCAAAGGCACATGAAGGGTCCGGAAGAGCCCGAATTCTCGGTGGAAAGATACGTTCCGCTTCAGGACCTCGGAAGCCATATGACCCTTGAACGTCTTCGCGCCTGGGCCCGAATCATGGCCGGGTCCAAGGAAATTCCCGGACTTCTGGTCACCGACAGCCCCGCGGTTTTTGAGGCGGTACTGGATCAGATTCCACAGCCGCGCCGGCTGCTCATGCAAAAAGGCATCACCGCGGATTCCGGTCCTCTGGCGTCGCGCGAAGCTTTTCTGAAAGACCTCGAAAAGCTGGCGTCCGAAAAAGATTTTTCCGGCGAGGAACTCTCAGGTCCCGGAACCGATTCAACCGGCGGCATCTCCCTTGAACTGTATCTGGCGCCGAATACCACCGCCATGGATATTCTGGCCCGGTTTTTTGACAACCCTGATGAGTTCCGGGAAACAGGCGCGCCGCCGATGCATTTCCATACGCTGATGGCCTGCGTGCAGTGGGCCTGAATCGGAAAATCGGCTGCAAATTTCGTATGAATTATATAACTACTTAATATTGCAACAATTTTTTCATTTAAAAAAAACACAAGAAGGCTTGACTGAGCGCGGCAATTAGGATATTGGGTTTTTTTGATGCCTTAAATGATGCTTTTCCAGTGAAGTTTAATATTTTAATCAGAAAGGAGACTTTCAAATGGCTTTTAATCCGGTTGTTGATGAAGAAAAATGCGTGGGCTGCGAAGAGTGCGTCGATGTATGCCCGGTTGAAGTGTTCGAGCTTCGGGACGGAAAATCCGTCGTCGTGAATGCGGAAGAATGCCTGGGCTGCGAAAGCTGCGTGGAAGTTTGCGAAGTGGACGCGATCACAGTCGAAGAAGTCTAATGATCCGTATTGCCCGTTCCCCCGGTCCTCACCCGGCCGGGGGAACTTTTTTCCTCCCTCCTGCCGTGATTTAACGACACCCGCCCATGGGATCCATTTGGAACGCTCTCGGCTCCTTTCGACCGCCGCAGATGGCATATGTCCGGCAGAAGATTCATGCCGCCGCTATTAAAGACCTTCCCCTGCGCCTGAAGGAGATTCTGGCGCATGTCCGCCCTTCCGGCGTCCGCCCCGGGCAGACTGTGGCCGTAGCCGTCGGAAGCCGGGGCATCCGTCAACTGAACTGCATCGTTCTTCACTGCATTCATCACCTGAAATCCCTGGGACTCAGACCATTTATCGTGCCCGCCATGGGAAGCCACGGGGGCGCATCGGCCAAGGGACAGCTTTCCGTGCTCAAGCGCCTGGGCATTACGGAAGCCGCCATGCAGGCGCCCATCGTATCGGACATGACGGTTCGCCGCGTCGGCGAGCTGGACCAAATGGAAATATGCCTTGATCAGGCTGCCCTGAATGCGGATCACATCGTAATCGTCAATCGAATCAAACCCCATACCAAATTCAACGCCGACATCGAAAGCGGCCTCTGCAAGATGCTGACCATCGGTCTGGGAAAAGACCGGGGCGCCCGGATTTTTCATCGCTGCGCGGTTCGTCATGGATTCGGCATTCTCGAGAAGGCCGCCGCCTGGATTCTGTCGCATCAGAACATTCTCTTCGGCCTGGCCGTGGTCGAGGACGGATTCGGCCAACCGGCCCATGTGGAGGCGGTCCTTCCCGGCCGGATGATCGAACGCGAAAAAGCGCTTCTCAAGGAAGCCTACCGTCTGATGCCCGGAATCCCCGTGGACGGAATCGACCTGCTGATCGTGGATTTCATCGGCAAGGACATCAGCGGCATCGGCATGGATTCCAACGTGACCGGAAGACACCGGGACATTGTCGGGGATTTCTTCGCGCACCCCCATGTGCGGCGCATATTTGTCCGGGACCTTTCGCCCGGCTCTGACGGCAATGCCAGCGGGATCGGTCTGGCCGACATCACCACCCGGCGTCTGGTGGAACGCATGGACCGGGAAAAAACCTACATCAACGCCCTGACAGCGATCTCCCTGGAGAAAGCCGCCGTCCCCATGTATTTCGACACGGACCGGGAGTGTCTGCAGGCGGCCGCGGCAGGTCTCGGACTGGACTGTCTGGACACGGCCCGCACGGTTCGCATTCGTGACACCTCGAAGCTTGAAATTTTTCAGGTTTCCAGGGCGTTTGAATCCGAAATCGATTCCCGGCCGGATCTGACAAGACTCACCGAGTGGGCGCCCATGACCCTGGATTCGCAGGGCAACCTGCCTGCTTTTGAAAGCCTGCTTCCATGACCCTCGACCCGTTCGATCTTCGCAGGGCGGACAGCCCCTTCGGCCCGTTCGCCGTCCTGTTTCGGGCCGAGCCCTTCTGCATTTTCCGCATCCTCCTGCCCGGGGAGAGCGTCCCGAAGGCCCGGCCCCTTGATGACCGCAACGATTCGCCCCCTGCCCTATTCGAGGTCGTCCAGATGATACAGGCTTATTTTGAAGGAAAACGAATCGGCGCACCGCCGTGGCAATGGCTCCACACCCGGGATCTGACCGGATTTGAGCGGGCCGTGCTTGAGGCAACCGCGCGGATCCCCTATGGAAACCTGCGCTCGTACCGGGATATTGCAAGAGCCGTAGGCCGGCCCAAAGCATTCCGGGCTGCCGGAAACGCCCTGGGCAAAAATCCGTTTCCGATTCTCGTCCCCTGCCATCGCGTAATTCGCGCCAGCGGCGAAAGCGGCGGCTTCGGCGGAGGCACGGCTCTGAAAAAGAAGCTGATCGACCTCGAGGCCCGGTTCGTCGCACTCAAGAACACAGATTTTGCGGGTATGTAAAAAAACCGGCCCTCCCCTCAGGGATTTCATCAAAGCCCCGCAGCAAAGCTTTCGCCTCTTTTTGTCATTCTCCTTGACCTTGAAGCTCCAAATCCATATACAGGTCCTATCACCCCAGTCAACGACCCGATCACAACGGTCCGGAACCCTTCGACAAAACACCGGCAGCGGAAAGCGGACAAACGATCCTGAATTCAAAAAAAGACTCGCCGGCCGTACTCATGACCGTGAATACGGGGGCCGAAGCATACGCCGAGGTGATCCAAAACCCGTCTTGCCACTGACAGGCGTGCCCGTTGCACCCTAAAACAATTTGTTTTTTTATTGACAATGGTCGGACCCTTACGTTATTTTTTATCATTCACTTCTTTTCTTTATAAAAAATCAGGCTTTTTTAGACGAAAGTTGCAGCGGAAAAACGCAGGCTAATTAGGAGGTCTGGGTTTTAGGACGGAAAACAGGGCGTTATAAGCAGGAAGCGGCCCTGGGTTCATCATGTTCATGCAGTTGGCGTCTGATCTCCCTTCCGGGCATTCCCCACCACTCTGGTTTTATGAATGCCGGAGCATGATTTTTTGTCGGTTTCTTGCTTATATACCGCTCCTCTACAGCGCGATTGCAGAGCTGTTTTTTCACGGATGATGCTGTGCGGTCTTGCCGGGATAGCTCTTCTATTGCCAAAGTACGAAATACAAAATGGCTCAAAAGGGATATGTAAGTACGGGCAGGACTTTTCATATCCTTCGATAACAATACGATCATTCATCATAAGTTACTAAAAATTACAAGGTAGCGCCCTTCATAAACACAGGAGGTGGGTTATGGGTATCGCCAGAAATTTACGCAGATTAGCCCGGAAGCAGGACGCCGCCGCCGCTAAAAAACCCCAACGAAAAGCAATGATGGAACCCATGGAGCCGCGGCTGTTGTTGAGTGCCGACGACCTGCTCCCCGGCATTGGGGTTGCGATGCCCGATGGTCTTGATGCCCTCGGAGCCGTCGTGCAGGACTTCGTCGATCAGGAGCCTCTTCTTGACACTTATGTCCCCGGCGTTTTGCGGTACAACGAGTCTCCCACCGTTCAGGACCTCCTCGCCATAGAGACCGACCTCAACCGAGACGGAGACCGAACAGATACAGGCGAGGCCACGCTCAATGGGCTGGATCAGTATGAGCTGGTCTCTGTCTCTCCTTTACAATTTGCCAAAGACGGCAAGGTGGACTTCGAGGAGTTCTTCAATGCCTACGTTACCGACGAGATCAGCGCTTTCCTGGACGAATACACACCAGCTAACCCAGATGATCTCGATGATCCCTTAAATCTACCCACCTTCCAGACCGATTTCGCGACCTTCCTTAATAATAATCTTGATGGCTCGGCCTTGTTCAGCAGCACCGTCGGAAATCTGGAGGTGTACGAGGGGATAAATATTGCCGTGGACAACATCGACATCGACGGCGACGGTTTTACATCCTCGGTCTTGGAAGATGGCGCCTCCTTCGATGTCAGTTTCGCTCTCACATTTTGGCATAAATACCCTATTAACTTGGGAGAACAGGCCAGCGATCTGATGATTCAGGATTTGCCGACTGTGTACACCTGGGTGGGATCTACCGTTGCCCTGGACTTCATCCTCGGATTCGACAATGTGGACAGCGAGTTCTACATTGAGGTCCCTGAGGTAGGAAAACTCTCGATCGCGGTCGACACATATCAGGACACGCTGAGCCAATTCACCATGAACGTGGGCTTCCTCGAAACATGGGCAGCCTATGAAACGGCCAACGACGACTTCTCCATTGACATGCTCATCGAAACCTCGGTCCACGATCCGAGCGACCCGGACGCCCTCGGGTTTGACACCCTGCCCAACGCCTCCGGCAACACCGATCCAGGAACGATTGTAGCGGATTTCTCCATTGAGGATCTGACGGAACCCGACAACTTTACATTGAAATACGACGTCATCTTCACTCTCGAGATCGGAAACAACGATCAGATCGCGCCGGTGGAAATCGTTCTGCAGGCCGAAAACACGAATGGCTCCAATGCCGACACAGGGAGCGGTGGTGGGGATGCGAACACATCCCTGGAAGATCTCCTTGATGACATTCGTTATGCCATCGAGGACGCCAGCCCTGCGCTCGCTGATATCATCACCGTAGCCGACGATGGCGCCGGCAAGATCACGCTGTCCGTGCCGTCGCAGTCCGATCTGCTTGGTTTCAACAATGATGGAACGGGCGAGGCATACGCCTCGGATGGCGACAACGATGGCGAGGTTGTCCTCACCGCTTCAGCAGTTCCCGCGGGTTACGAATTTGCCTCGGACATTTCATTCCTGCTTTCCGTGAACGGCCAGCTCCCGTATGTGATCACCCTTCCTGCCACCGACACTGCCATAGAAGAATTGGGGTTCGCGCCTTCTGAACAAGCGGAGCTTCTTCCGCTTGCGGCCGAAAATACCGGACCGACAACCGGCCAGTTTTCAACGCCCGGCGACAAGTCCTTCGACATTATTGTAACGATAGGAACTTCTGAGTATACCGCTACAGTCACATTACCCCAGACAGCTCCCGGATGGAGCGACAATACCTCTCTTTCCGATCTGGTTCAGGATATCAATGACGCCATGGCAGCCGTGAGCTGGCCATATGGATTCAGCGAATACTGGTCCAGTCACGTTGTCGCCCAGCTGAGTTCGGATGGTACACGGATCGAACTCGCGGCTACCGACACGACGATCAACTCCATTGCCATATCGGACCTTGACGGGGATGCTGCGGAAACGGGGTTCGTTAATGGTCAGATGATCACGCTCTCCGTTACGACCGATACCGATGCTTCGACGGTGGCTCTGACCGTTGATGCCACCATCGACATAGTAGTCGTTCCGACGTTTGGTGCCGAAGAGACATTTACGATTACTGTGCCAGCTGGTACAGAATCGGCCGGTTTCGTATCCGCCATCAATGATGCCCTGAGCGATGCCGGAATCGGCGGATCGTTAGAGGCCGTGGCTGAAGGTGTCCGGATCACGCTGAAAGTCAAAGCGGATGCGGCGGATGATATTGAATCCTTCGATGTCGTTATCCCTAAGGTAACAAAAGGGAACACTTCCGCTGAAGATCTGGCTGCAGATATCAACCGGGTGCTGGCTGACATCGGTGGCACCCATGTGGCAGCCGGCACTGTTGTGGGCGGCAGGTTAACGCTGACCCATTTCGGGACCGCCGGAGATCCTCCGGAGACATTGGAGGTGACACGCAAGCTGACCCTCGACGCGGACAACCGGATCACCGGTGCCGAGCTCGAAGCGGTCGACAGCGAAGACCTGTTCCCCGATCCGGCGGCCGATCCCGACTCCCGGTTCTACATGAACCTTGGCGTCAAGGCAAAGACCGGAGCGGATGCGGGTGAAGGAGAGATCTGGGATGTGTCTTCGGATTCAGACCCCGACAACTGGGTCTATTACGAGCCTTCGGCCGTCCTGAAGGCGGACTTCAATCCCTTTGTGGAAGGGGCAACGACCCTGGTCAATGTGGAAGGCTATGACAAGCTGTCATTCCTCATCACCGACGAATTCAACACGCCTCTTGTCGAGAGCCTTCGTGAAACGGCGACCTTCATTATTGCCGGAGACGCTGCTCCGGGCGACGGGCAGCTGACTGCTGATGCGACCTTCGATATCAGCATTGATGATGGTACCGCGGTTACCGTTCTTGCGGCAGATACCACTGACAACGCGCTCCCTGAGGACCTGGCGGACGACATTAACGATGCCATAGCCGGCACAGACCTTGATGGCCTTATTCAGGCCTTCGTATATTCTCCAGTCGGCGGTGCGCAATTCATCATGCTGAAGACCTTGGGCGACGCAACAGAGAAAAAAATCGAGATATCTGCAGGGGCCGAGGAAATCGGCTTTGTTGAAGACCAGTCATCAGACGTGGCTTTCGACGATCTCCTGGACTTCAACGTGATCACCGCGCAGGATGTGGCGTCCCTTATCATCCAGCTCCGGGCCTGGCTTGACCGGCTTCCCGAAACGGCGCTCCTGAACAACACCGACATCCCCTTCGCCCGGGCGGTCTTGGGCGACCTCCTCGATTTTGGGGACATCATCGACGACGAACTGCTGATCAACGACGGAGATGACGGGCTGCAGAAACCATCGGAAACAACGGAAACGCCCCATATAGATGACATCGCGAAAATCCTTGGCTACGATTCGGAGGAGAACCTGACGGTCCGGTACATCACCGCCCAGGACCTTGCTTACCTGATGGCCGAACTCAACCTCCTCACCGGAACCAAGCCGGTCCGGTATGATCCAGCCACAAAGCACCTGACTTACGACCTCAGTCTCGAGCACACCTTTACTACGGTTATTGCTCCGATCGACCTGGGGATCGATCTCGACCCGCTCTCCAGCCTTTACAGCGAATCCCAGGTTGCACTTTACGCCACCGGCTATTTCGATGCCACGATGGGTTTTGTCATGGGCGCGAATGTGGGGAATATCGATTACGATACGACTCTCGATTACCTCGACATCACCATAAAAGACACCCTGGCCCTTACCGGCGCGGAGGATGTCCTCAAAGTGTACGGTCGATTGACGGCGGACGCGATCTTCGACGTGGTTATTATCCCGGAGAGTGGAAGCCCCGTTCAGGCAACTGTGACCGTTTACAAATCCGATCCTGATGATACCGGAGATCTTACGGGGACGGACGACAACCTTGATGCTGACGACCTTATCCTCGACCTGAACAACGCCCTGGCACATGCACTGAATGCCACGGCATCGGCTCCTTCTGTTGTTGGGAGCGAGATCAGCTCATTTGAATTATCGACAGGTGCCTCGTTCGATGTTGCGATTAACGGCAGTGCGATCCCGGTAACGGTGACGGTCACGGTCGGAGCCACAGCAGGGAACGAGACTCTGGCCGATTTTGTCGCTGATATCAATGCCGCCCTCTCAGCATCGGGAGTGAACATCATTGCCGAGGCGATCACGGTGAGTGAAATGGACGTCATCAGGTTGATGGCGGCCGACAATTCCGTCCTGAAATTCTCGATCACCGCGGCAGCTGATAATCCCTTCGGCTTTGCGGAAGGTACAACTGATTCCAATGACAGGACAATCGACCTGTCTCAATACTTGACGGCCACCCTCGTCAACGGCCGCATCCAGCTTAATGCAGCCGACGGTGTCGATGGGTTCTCGGTTTCGTCCGCCACGAACAATACGGCATTTACGGAGCTCGGGATCCGGCCAAACACCGCCTACACGGTTGAGATGACCGGGACAGCGGTCAGCGATGTCACCCCCGGGGACTTGGATTTCAAGATTTACGTGAACGGGAGCGCAACCGAAACCTTAGTAGAGGTAAGGAACACCGCAGGCAACGCGACCCTTACCGACCTGGTACTGGATATTAACCAGGCTATTGCTCTGACCGACCTATATGGCAAGATCGTTGCCGGACGGTATGGCCAGCAGATCATTCTGGCGGCGATTGATGCCTCCGTAGAGGTATTCAAAGTTACTGACGCGAGCGACCTCGGCTTCACCAACGGGCAGGTAGCAGGCGTGTGGCTTTTGGGTGCGCAGAACATCGGACACTCTCCCGACGGCGAGATCAGCGCCACAGCTATCTATGGACAGCTAACTGGTGACGCGCACTTCACGATCACTTTCAATGACGATGACACGGGCACACTCGTTACCGTAACGGAAGCTGACACGGTGGACAACCAGTCGCTGAGCGACCTGGTCGATGTGATCAATGCCGCGTTGACAACAGCCGGAATAAACGACAAAATCCTTGCCGAGCTCAATGGAAGCAAACTCCAGTTCCGGGCGATCGATGATTCGGTGAAAACATTCACCATTGACGTCCCGGACGACGACCCGGCCGAGACAGACCTCGGGCTGGTCGATGGGACAACTGCCGAAGCGGTCCTGGCAGTGACCTCAAGCACAAACGTTCCCTTCTACTACGGTCCTGCCGCTGACGCGACCTTCAAAGTATCGATCAATGACGGCTCATCGGAAACGACCTATCAGGTATCCCTCAGCATGGCGGGCGCCCTGGACAACCGGACCATGTACAGTCTGGTCCAAGACCTCAACGCCGCGCTCAAGACTGCGGTGGTTCTGGACAGTGGTGGTAACCCGACTGCGGTTACTGCTGATCTAACAGGAATGGTGAAATTCGATAAGGACGGTGCCCGCCTTGTACTCGACCAGATCGATACGACCCTGGTTGCCTTCAGCGTCATTGCCGATGTGAACGACCCGTCGGTGACGGACCTCAAGCTATGGGATGTGACCACAGACCTCACCGGTCTAGAAACGTCAACCTTTAATGCCAACATGGCCGACCTGCTTATCCGCACCTCGGATGGCAAGTACCATGCCGTTACGCTCGACGGAGCAACCGACATTCAGGGTGTTCTCGACGCCATCAATGGTTTGGGTGGTGACCCTGTTTTCGCCGATCTTAACTACAAGAAAATCGGCATCAATCTGGTCGACAACGGGTTTGATCCATCCAACACCGAGATGTTCAACGTAGCCACGGTAAACCGGTCTTCGGCCGCCCTGGCGCTGGGCATTTTCGGTTCCGACATGACGACGGTCGACCTCTCCGAAGGGAAGACCGCCGACGGCCTCATTGAGGGCAGCCGTCTCAGCCCGGAGAAGCTGGGTGACCGCTTCTTCCTCGCACCGCTTGAGGCAGACCGCCCGTTCCTTTCGGCATCCGTTTGGGTGGGAAATCCTTTGGATACCCCTGTGTCCAATGATATTGCCGTTACGGGCAACTTTGGTTTTGTTGAGGTGATGCTTACCCAATCAGGCAACGAAGCTTTGTATAGCGCTGACTTTGACATAAAGCTTGCCGACAATGAAGGTGTCTTCCTGCGGGATATGTTCCTGGCCCTCGGCGATGCTGACGGAGATGATGTTCCGGGACAGCTTTCCGATCTCCTAACGGCGGTAGATCTGCCCACATTCGAGCTGGCGCCGATAAATATCACGGAAGAAAAGGTTGAGAGCTTCAATCTGACAACTGATGAAAGTTTCTTTGTCTATGCTTATTCCGATATCCCTCTCTTAGGCTTTACAGATGGTCAGGAGGGAACCGGAGCAATCACTGCTGCTGCATCGCCTCCGGATTTTTCACCAGGTACGGATGTTACACTGCTTCTTACGCTCAATGGTGTGAATTATGTGATCAACGTACCCAAGTCAGCTACAGACGGGAATGCCTCAATTGATGGCCTTGTTGCTGACCTGAATACCGCCCTAAAGAATGCGAAGGACGATACATGGGCGACCGTTGACCTGACCAGTACAGTGACAGCTGAGAAGGTGCTTACAATTTTCGGTACAAAGCTGAAAATCACGGCGACAGATGAGTCTACCTCATTGGGCATATATCGCGGTACATGGAGATACACCGTGCCTCTCTATGGAGAGCCATCGGTCATAGGGTTTGAAGATGGGGCATCGGCTACCGATACTCTCACTGCATCGGAAACACCTACACTGCAAACCGGTTCCACGATTTCCTTCCTATTGACTATTGCTGGCACTGACTCGTACACAATCAGGATACACAATTTGGATTTAATTGGAGAACCCATACCGATTAATGACCTCGTAACAGATTTGAATTCTGCTCTGGCAAGCGCTGTAGCCGCTGACGGAAGTACTGTCAATCTGACCACTCTGGTCTATGCGGAAAAGGATGCATCCGAAACGAAGCTTCAGCTTAAAGCGATAGTTGATGAAGATGAGCACTTAACCCTGACAATTAATAGCCTTGGCGTGACTGCCGATAACACCACCATGGCAGATTATGTTGATGACATAAATGATGCACTGGAAACCGCCGGTCTAGTTGGAGGGATCAAAATCGAGGCCTCGGATTACCATGGCCACCTTCGTCTTATCGGTAGTGGCGAAAACCTGACAAGTTTTTCGATAGACGCATCCGCATCGGAAACCAGCCTCGGAACGTGGAGCTATTCTACAGACAGCAACTTCATCCTCGACATAGCCGTCCTGCCTGCTTTCGAATGGGCCGACAGCTCGCCCCTCGATGCGGGAGATGGAAAGCTTGCGATCATCATGAATGATCTGGGCAATCCGTTTGCCGATCCGCCTTACCTTGTTGCCGACCATACACCTGATGGCTTTATCCTTACGAGCGACGCCACCTTCAAGGTCAGCGTCAACAGCGACACACCGGTCACGGTGAGGGTCAGGGCGGCCGATACGGTCGATAATACCGATCTTGACGGCCTTATCGCGGACATCAACACTGCTCTCGGCCGTTACTCCAATCTTGCCGGCCGGATTATCGCCGTTGCAGACGGCAACTATATCCGGTTCGAAGCGGCCAACGCCTCGGTGGATACTTTCACGATTACAACACCGGCAGGAAACGAACTCGGGCTCGACGCGGTCCAGGAATCCTTCGACCCCGGCGCGCCCACCGCGACGGTAACGAGCTCCAACCTGACCGATCTGACCGAATTGGGAGACCTGGGATTCCTCGGCGATGTGGATTTCTCGCTCGTCCTGGCTGCCCTGCGCAAGGGGGCCGAGTTCCTTGAACAGTTCGGCGACCTTCCTTTCCTCGACGATGAACTGCCCTTCCTCGGAGAAAGCATCAACAGCTACCTCGATCTCGCGGGCCGTTTCCGCCAGGCCCTGACGGCGATCGAACAGAATCCCTCGGCGAGCATTCAGGACCTGGATCAGGCAATCCGGCAGGCCTTCGGGTTGCCCATTGACGATCCAGCCACTGTCGTCAATGAGGTAATACAATTCTACCAGAAGCTGGGTTTGGCAGATACAACGACGACGCCGGTTGGACTCCAGATAGTCAACGTCGACGGGCATAAATTCCTGCAGGTCGCCCTGCGGCTGCCAGTGGGGTATGTTGACGACAACCTGCCGGTCAACCTGGACCTGGGCGTATTCGAGGTCGGCGGAGAGAACCTCTTCCTCCAGGGCGATACGGGGCTCGGCGCAAGGGCTTATCTGGATGCCCGGATAGGTCTGGGAATCGATCTCGAGGATCATCACATCGTGCTGTTCGAGAGTGATTCTAATGGGGTTGCCATCACAGGGATCACGGGAGACTTTGTGGTTACCAGCGGAAGCGACCCGCTCAACTTCGGGATCAACATCGACACCCGCGGGCTGACGGTCAGAGACGGCGTCATCGACATCGACCTCGACATCGGTCTGGGAAACATGATGGGACCGTTCCCTGCGAACGAGTACATCGATGACCTGTCAAACATGACGGACGTCTTTAACGGTTTTGAAAAAATTTTCGATGTGCCGGCCTTTGAGGTGATTCTGCCGGTATACAACTTCGATGCCTCCGAATTCATCGGTGAAATCGGGCTTGACGCCACCGGTCTTGACCTTGATGCCGGCTTCAATCTTGACCTCTCCGGCATCGACCCCCTCGCCATCGCCGACGAGATCATGGAACTCGACTTCGAGAACTTTAATATCTTCGAGAATCTCTTCAGCATGATCGACGGGCTGGACGACTTCCTCGCGACCGTGCAGGGGATCCTGGATGGTGAAGTCTTCGGCTTCCAGCTCCCCTTCATCGGCGACCAGCTCGCAGCCGGGGCCGACTTCATCGAAACCGTCCGAAGGGGAATCATCACCCCCTTCGAGGAGTTCATTCAGGAAACACCAGATCTCGTCAAGGAGATGATCCGCGACTTCTTGTTCGCGATCCTCGGACCGGGCGGCGACAATGTGGCAAGCATTCCGGACAACATCCCCGGACTGGGCCTCCTTGTGAATTACGATTTGGTTGGAGGCGATATCGATCCTCTCGATGATGTGGGGACGGGGGATTATTCCGAAACTCAGATCGCTGCGGCCATGAAGCTCATCGGTGACGGGACGAATTCTGTAGAATGGAAGTTCCGCCTGGGCGACTCCTTCCAGCCCGATTTCAACGTCGACTTCGATATGGGTTGGCCAGCGCTTAATTTTGATCTGGACGCAGACCTGCTCGTCAATATTGACTGGTCGTTTGTGACCGGAATCGGGATAAGCTTGGAGAACGGCGTCTTCTTTGATGTGAGCGCAGAAGATGACCTCACTGTGGATTTAGGCGTCGAGATTGCTACCGGTTCGACAATGACCGGCACCCTCGGCTTCCTCCAGCTTGAAGTTAAAGCTGTAGACACCAACTTTGATAACAACCTTGATGATGACCCAAATAACATTGGTCCCGACCCGAACCGTTTCGAGGCCGGCTTCACCGTGGACCTGACTGAAACGGGCTCGGACGGTCTGATCAAGTTCTCCGAGCTTACTTCCAAACTCGACATCGGCATCGGCATGTCCGCGGGCGCCGAGCTGAACCTCGACCTGGAGGTCAAGTTCAACGAGGCAATTCTTCCGGACACCATTTCGGCGCTTCTGCCCTCCATAACAACACAATTCGTACTCGACTGGAACCCTGATCCTATAGAAAACCTGCTCGGCGGCGCGGAGTTCAATATCTTTGGGGATGGGCTCGATCTTCTTGCATTCTATGACGTGACGATCGACATGGGTTCGTTCATCGGCGACCTGCTGGGTCCCGTGGTGGATAAGATTCAGGAGATCACGGAGCCAGTCCAGCCGATCATCGACGTCCTCACGGCGCCCATTCCGGTCCTGAGCGATCTTGCGGGCCGCGATATCACCCTCATTGATATCGCGGAGATGATGGGATACATCGATGCTGGCATGATCTATGCCATCGCCGATCTCATCACCTTCGTCAACAGTATCCCGGCCGAGCCGGGATTCCTGGGCATCAATCTGGGAGACTTCGTCCTCATCGGTGAAGGCTCGACCTCCGATCTCACCGGATCGAGCCTTACGGATCCCAATTTCGACCTGACCGACGACGGCAGCTTCGACCTCAAGAGCGCTCTGCCGGCAGGCTTCGTTGACACCCTCGAGGGATTCAGCGGACTGTTGGACAGCAACACTGAAGGCGATGCTGCAAGCAAATCCACCATGCAGGACCTTATCAGTACCGGCGGTGCCGGGGGCGATGACGGTTACGGATTTGCCTTCCCGATCCTGGAGAATCCCTCGCAGATTTTCGGGCTCCTCCTCGGTCGCCCGGCGGCCCTGATCACTTACGACCTGCCGCCCTTCGGCATGGAGTTTACCTGGGATATGAGTTTCCCGATCTATCCGCCGCTGTATGCTAACGTGGGGGTAACTTTCGGCGTGACAATCGACTTTGCCTTCGGATACGACACGGAAGGCATCGCCCGGTTTATCGAGGGTGACTGCGAGAACCCCCTTGACCTTTTGGCGGGGTTCTTCGTGAGCGACACCGATCTTCCCGAGGGAACCGGCGGTACAGACGTTCCGGAATTAACCCTCCTGGGAGAAATCGCCGTTGGTGCCGAGCTTAACCTCGGAATCGCTTCGGCGGGCGTCGAAGCCGCCATAGGTCTCAGGGTGAATTTCGACCTCTACGATCCTGACCACGATGGGCGGGTACGGATCGACGAACTGGTCAGCACTTTCATGTACGAACTCGAATGTGGGAATCCGGCCAAGGCTCCCATGGCGATTTTCGATATCTCCGGCGACATTTACTTCCAGCTCCGGGCCTTCCTCAACATCCTGATGCTGGAGCTTGAATTCGAGATTACGCCGAAGATCGTTCTGTTCGAGTTCAAGATTCCCTTCGAGCGGGCGCCTATACTGGGGACTGAGCGGGCCGACGCCCTCCTCCTCAACATGGGGCCGAACAGCGAATCCCGCCTCAACGGCGATACCTCCGACACAAGCGAGAGCATGAGCGTCATTTATGAAGGCGGCGGCTCATGGAGCGTTTACTCCGGCCAGTTCAATGTGAGCTCCGGCGGAGCGCAGCCCTATGACGGCGACCGGCTGATCGTCTATGGCGGCGAGGGGAACGACGTCGTCGATGTCGATCTGGGCGGGTGCACCAGTCCCGTGGACATCGAATTCTACGGCGGGCCGGGCGACGACACCCTCAACGTCCATAATGGACAGGCCAACGTGCTCTTCTACGGCGGCATCGGGAACGACACGGTCACGATCGATACGACCGGCGGCGCCAACGTCCTCTACGGCGAGGAAGGGGCCGACACCATCACCGTAACCGGCGCCAGCAGCAGCACGGTGTTCGGTGACAACGGAATCCTGAGGATCAACCGGGACACCGGCCTTCGTGACAAAGCCATTGGCTGGGCACGGACGGATGAAGACGGAATTGACACCATATCCACCGGAGACGGGAATGATGTGGTCTTCGGCGGCGGCTTTGCCGATATCATCAAGACAGGCGCCGGGAACGACCTTGCAATCGGCGACGGAGGCTATTTTACCTTTGTAAATGGCGACGTGCCGCACAACAGCCCGTCGGTCAATATCGACGCGATTACACTCTACATGGGTACCGGCGGCAACGACGTGATCTTCGGCGGGGCCGGGATGGACGCGCTCTTCGGCGGGCCGGGGGATGATATCCTCGATGGCGGCGCGGACGACGACCAAGTGCTCGGCGGCGAAGGGGCAGACATCCTTTACGGCGGCGGCGGCAGCGATGATATTTATGGGGAGAAGGGACGCGACACCATCTTCGGGTTCCGTGATCCTCAGGCGGCCCCGGGAAAATCCGATGATTCCGATCTGACTGCCGCGACTGCTGACGGCGGCGACCTCATTTACGGCGGCGATCATCAGGACTACGTCCGCGGGAATGCCGGCAACGACGTCATCTACGGCGATCAGGCCGACGATATCCTCTTCGGCGACGAGGGAAACGACCTTATCTATGGTTCCCTCGGTTCCGACCTCATCTTCGGCGGGGCCGGTTCCGACATTATTGACGGGTCCGAGGGGAGCGACGTGGTCTTTGGCGACGACGGACTGGTGGCCTATGTCAACTACGACGACTCCCTGCCCGAGTGGGATTATACCGGTTCCCTGATCCGGATCACCGCGGACGGCCACAGGCTGATCGGTGATGCGCCGACCCAGAGTCTGCTTGATGTTCTGGATGCGGGCTTTACACCTGATGACGATCCGCTGAGCCCCGATATCTATCTGACGGCCGTTGCGGCCACCGACGGCAATGACGTGGTTGCGGGCGGCGCCGGCAACGACATTGTCCTGGGCGGCGCCGGGAACGACTGGGTCGGCGGTGACGTGCCGCTCTTCAAGACCTATACGGATAGAACAGGTACGATCGACACCAACATTTACGTTTATGACGCGGATCCGATGAAGAACGGCCGGCCCGTTATTGTCACGAGTACTGGGGGGGCTGCGGCAATCGATCTCGGTGGCGGCAATTATCTTCTTCTCACGACCGCACTCCCAGCTGACAGCGATCCTCCCGGCGAGGATGTGATGCTGGGCGACAGCGGCCGGATCGAGTTTTACGGCCGGCGGTACAGCCGCATCCTCTCGCTGCCCGAGGATCCAATCCCTGGAGCCTTTTACGCCGACACCCTGGTGGGCGACAATGGTGAGGATATCGGATTCGGTGGTACGGGCAACGATACAGTCTACGGCGGACACAGACCGGCACTCGGGGCTGTTCCGCAGTCCTTAGATAACGAAGGTGCTCCGATCTTTGATGCCAACGGGGATGCGGTGTACAACGACAACGACATCCTGCTCGGCGACAACGGGGTTGTGGAGTTCTATGTATCCGCCAATCAGGTGGAAAGGATCTACACGAGCGATACGGTGGAGACGACAGGCGGCGCCGACACCATCGACGGCCTGGAAGGCGATGACGTCATCCTGGGTGGTGTGAACAACGATGACGGGTCAGGAGATCCCGAGAGAGACACGCTGTTCGGAAACGTAGGACACGATGCGATCCTCGGCGACAACGGCCTCCTTGACTTTGCCGACGAGCCGATCGCCCTGACGGCTGAGGCGGATGCAGCGCTGACGCTTCCGGAAGCCGTTATTATCAAGATCCGGATCAACGAGGATGATCCGGTCTATGTAACCGTGACGGCAGGTACGTATGCGGATACCGAGGCACTTGCGGTGGCGGTCAACGAAGGTCTGACAGATGCAAGCCTCGATACTCTCATCCTGGCTGAGGCGGATGGCAACCGAATCAGCATGACGGCAACTGACGCTACCGTAGAAAAATTCATCGTCACCGCGCGGATCGGAAATGAACTCGGCTTCGGTACGAAGCAGACCGGGCCCGACCTCACGACTCTCGATCTGGTCAAGTCGGATATCAACGGTCTGGGCGGGGCGGACACGATCTCCGGCAACGCCGGCAACGACACCGTCATGGGCGGGACCGGCGCGGACACGATTTACGGCGATGATGCCGCCGCGTCGGCAAATGACAAGGATTACGGTGATATCCTTATTGGGGACAGCGGCGCCATTCGTCTCGGCGGTCATGTTCCGGGACGGCTGACGGTCATGGGGAGCTCGGTGGTCTTCATCCACACGACCGATGAGACAAACGCCACGGGCGGCGGCGACACCATCTCGGGCAATGCGGACGTGGATGTCGTCATCGGCGGGGTGAGCAATGGCGAGACCGATACCCTGTATGGCGATGCGGCTACCCCAAAGACGTTGTACGACTCCGATGACGTTCTGATCGGCGACAACGGCCTGCTCCACTTTGCGTTCGGGACGGATACAGACCTGACCACCCTCGATATCGTGGCGACAAGGGCTTACAAAATCAGCGAGGCTTCCATCCTGGATTGGAGTTTCCAAACCTTTACTGAAGACGACACCGTCATCCTGGGCGGTAATGATGTGATCTCCGGCAACGCGGGCTGCGATACGGCCTTCGGCGGCGTCGGCAGCGACATTGTCTATGGCGATAACGCGGCCGCAAATTCCGGAGCCAGCGACAGCGACGACATACTCTTCGGCGACAACGGCAGCATCGAATTGATCGGTACGACGGGTCGCCTCATTGTGTTGAGCACGGCGGTTGATCTTATTACCACCACTGATACCGAAGAGTCGACCGGCGGCGCCGACACCATGTCGGGCAATGCCGGAAACGACGTCATGCTCGGCGGGGTGAACAACGACGATAGTCTCGGTGACCCGGAGGTCGACACCTTGTACGGCGACCGGGAATTTCCCGATGCAACCACCATCGCCAACGACGTTGACGACATCATGCTCGGCGACAACGGCCTGCTCGACTTCACGTTCGAGACTGACACCGACCGCATGACCCTCGACCTGATCCACTCCTTCGAGGACGGCTTCGGCGGCACGGACATCATCTCAGGCAACAAGGGGATGGATGTGGCGATCGGCGGGACCGGCGGCGACTTTATTTACGGAGACGCCGAGACATTGGCGCAACTCTCGGGCGCCGATGACCTGGCAGATCTGCTGCTCGGCGACAATGCCGACATCTTTCTGTTGGCAGCGCCTGCGATGCCGGTAGCGGGCTTTGATCTGAAACTGGTGCTGGATGCGGCTGTTTTTCTGATCCGCACCACCGACACCGTCGACCCGATCCATACCGGCGGCGCTGACACCATCTCCGGTAATGCCAAGGGCGACATCATCGCCGGCGGTGTTTTTGGCGACATCATCTACGGAGATCGGGAAGCCCCGGATGCGACGACCGAAGCCAACGAAGGCGATGACATCATCCTCGGCGACAACGGCGCCTTTGAGTGGCTGTCCGAAGGGCGGCTTGATGAGGTGACCGGCATTGATATCGAAGCCAACAATCCTGATCTCTATGATTGGTTCTATGATTTAACAGATCCGGAGAACCCAATTCCGATGTCCGACACCGACCTCAGCACGCTCGACCTGGTGACTACCGAGCAGCCCACGAGCGGCGGCAGGGATACGATTTATGGCGATAATGGCCGCGATTTGGTATTTGGTGGGACGGATGCTGATACGATCTATGGCGATGATGGCACCCTGGATGAAATTGCTGACAGCAGCAATAATGATTTACTCCTAGGTGATCATGGCCGTATCTACCCGCAGTTCAGCACATTACGGGAAGAGGGCCAAGATTGGAGAGAGGCTTTCAATTCACGCAACTTCTTCGCCATCGACATCGGCGATGTTGACGGCGGCGAGGGCGACCGGATGTGGGGCGAGGAAGGCGACGACACCATGCTCGGCCAGCAGGGTGATGACCGGATGTTCGGCGGCTCCGGCGACGACGACATGACCGGCGGCCACAACGTTTCCAGCGGCATCGACGAGTTGACTGTAACGACCATCCTGGCGAGCCTCGACGGAGCGGGCATTGCGGTTCCCGCCATTGACGACGTCAACGACCTCATGGACGGCGGCACGGGCGACGATTCCATGGCAGGCGACAACGCCATCATCTGGCGGCGAGGCGACGATTTCAGCCCGCGCTTCCGTGAGCTGACCGGAGACGCCATCTATTCGACCACCAACAGCACCATCATCGCAAATATTGGCGGCGATTGGCAGAGTGATCCCGCTGACGCGATCGGCCGCGACATCGAACTGGTCGATCACAGCGACACCACAATGAGCGGGCTTTACGGTTCCGATGTGATGGCCGGCGGCGCCGACAGCGACACGATGTTCGGCCAGTTGGCCAACGACCTGATGCAGGGGGATGGGTATATTGGCGCTGATGACGGCGACGCCGGGACCATCACCTACCGCATCGACATCGACGACTCAACGGATCCGCTGGTCAACCCGCCCGATACCGACGAAACCCTTTACTTCAACATCCCCGAAGCCGCGAGCGACGGTGACGACTACCTGGAAGGCAACGGCGGCTCCGACCTGATGTACGGCGGACTCGGCCAGGATGACATGATCGGCGGCAGTTCCGAACTGTTCGGGCTGGTCACCGAAGCCATGCGGCCGGATGACTCCGATTTCATCTTCGGTGGCGCCGGTATAGACACTGACCGCAATGATATCGGTGATGCTACTCTTGCTGATGGCAGTGATCCGGATATCCCGGAGAACACGGTTCTGGCATTGCCCGGCGGCCATGTCCGCGACGCCGACTTCATCATGGGCGACAACGCTAATGTTTACCGGTTGGTCAACGCGGCGACGGATGAGTTCCTGACGTTCAACTACGACACATATGCACCAGACACCGACCCGAACACCTACGATCACATTATCCCGCGCGCCATGGAGCAACTCGACTATACGCTGGGCGGCGCGGATTACTATGGAGGTGCGTATATTAATGGTGCAGCTGAACTGACGGGTCAACCTGCCGACAACGGCGCGGCCGACCTGATCCACGGCGAATCGGGCGACGACATTATCTTCGGCATGACCGGCAGCGACGTGATCTTCGGCGAGGGCCAGGATGACGACATCGTCGGCGGCTACGGCAATGACTGGATCTCCGGCGGTACGGGTCAGGACGGCGTCCTCGGCGACGACGGTCTGGTCCTCACCAGCCGCAACAGCACCACCGGCGAGCCGCTGTACGGCGTCGCCGGTCTGGCGGCCAAGGATTCCCGTCCGAAATACGCGGACGGCGATGTGCTCAACGAAATCATTTACACACCGGGCTCGATCCAGTACGCGGTGATCAATGTCGAAGGACAGCTGAAGAAGAGCATCGATCTGGTGCCGTTCAGCTATGATCCAGATTGGATTGCCATCGACGATGAGTTCCCGGACAACCAGGACAATCAACCATACGCCGATGACATCATCTTCGGCGGTCTGGGCAGCGACTGGCTGCACGGCGGTTCCGGCGACGACGCCATCTCCGGCGCAGAGGCATTGGAACATGCCTACGTGCCGGTTAACTTCACCCTTGTGGACGACGTGCTAACGCCGACAGACATACTCGATCTCGGTTACGACATGGCCGGCGTTCCGGCCAATCTCCTGTCGATGAATCCGGGCGACGCTCTGGCCTTCAACCCGATGGACACCGATGGTCAGCATCTCAACAACCGTTACCGGGCCGGAGAGTTCTTCCTTTATGATGAGTACGACCCGCGGCTTAAGATCATGCTGGATTCCGATGGCAACCTCTGGAAGTCCAGCGATCAGGGAACGGCGTACGAGTTCCTGCTCAACTTTGACGAAACCGAGGGCGTGGTCCGACCGGCCGGCGAGGTGCCCAAGGCAACCGGCCAGCAGACGGAAACTTATCCTCAGGTCTGGGATGACGGCAGGGATGCCATCTTCGGCGACCTGGGCAACGACTGGCTGGTGGGCGGTACGGGCGCGGACGACCTGTATGGCGGCTGGGGCAATGACCTGCTCAACGCCGATGACGACCACACGACTCTGGGAGAGGACGGCGTCACGGTTGGCGCCAATGACCTGCCCGACACCCATCCGTTCTACCAGGATCGCGCCTATGGCGGAGCGGGTCGCGACATTCTCATCGGCAACACCGGCGGCGACCGGTTGATCGACTGGGTGGGCGAATACAACTCCTACCTGGTGCCGTATGCGCCGTTCGGCCAAGCTTCGGTCAGCCGGACCCTTCAGCCCTTCCTGCCGGAGTTCCTGTATGCACTTTCTGCGGGCGACGGCGCCGACTTCACCAGGATGGGAGATGAAGCCCGCAACGGCGAACCCGAAGCCGAGATGGGCCTCGTCCTGCAGAAGGACTTCGCCTGGCAGGATCAGACCGGCGCTCCGGCCGACCCGCAGGCGGGCAACATCCCCGGCGGCGCCCGTGACGTACTCCGTTCGGCAGGATTCAACGACGGCACCTCGGATGACTTCTTTGTGGACAGCGGCGTCTGGTCCGTGGTCAGCGGCCGTTACCAGGTGGCGCCCACGGCCCTTGGCGGCGACGCGTTGAGTGTTTTCTTCGTCAACGAGTTCATCCCGAACTACTTCGAGATGATGGCCACGATCCAAGCGGTGAAGCCCATCGCGGGTTACAACGCCAACGCCTATCTGGTTTTCGACTACCAGAGCTCCGAGGACTTCAAATTTGCCGGCATCAACGTATCGACCAGCAAACTCGAGATTGGCTATCGCGATGCTTTGGGTTGGCATGTGGTGGTCCAGGCGCCTTACACCGGCGCCCTCAGGGCCGACACGGACTACAATGTGTTCCTGTCCCTCAACGGCAATACGGCAATCCTGGTCGTAAACAACAGGATCTCGCTGACGTACACGTTTGAATCGACTTACGGCACCTTCCTCAATGACGGCATGGTGGGTCTCGGGGCCAACAACGCCAAGGCTCAGATCGACAACGTGGTGGTGCAGCGCATTCCTCCGGCAATGACCTACACGCAGACCGTGGATTTTTCCGACCAGGCCGACGTTGACAGCCTCTTCCAGGATGTTCTTACAATAGACGGCGGCCTGCATACCCTCACGGCCGATCCTGGTGGCACTGCCGTTGACCTCGTGAATATGCAGGTGGCGCCCGCATCGGTGCTGTCGCTGGAAGCGATCTTGAAGACGTCGTACCAGGGCGGATTCGTGTTCGACTACTACGGTCCCGAAGATTTCAAATACGTCGCCGTGTCGGTGGAAACCGGCAAGGTGCTGGTCGGACACAGCACGTCCAGGGCCGGCGTGGCGTTCGATGCGGAATGGAGTGCAACCCTGAGCGCCGGGACGAACTATACCCTTGGCATCACGATTGCGGAGCGCTCGGTCAGTGTGACTCTCAATGAAATGCCGGCTCTGAGTTATGCCTTTAACGCCCTGATCACTGACGGCGAGTTCGGCCTCCTGGCGCAAGACGGCGCGGTTGACTTCGATGAGTTCACCGTCAGAACGGATGATCCGGCCTACAGCACACCGGCTCTGCCCACGCTCTCCGTGTCGGATGCCTCGGTTAATGAAGGCGATGGCACGGTTTCGGTAACGGTCACGCTGTCTGCCCCATCCGATAAAGATGTGCTCGTTTCGTATACGACTGTGGACGGAACAGCGGTTGCAGGCGACGATTACACATCAGCAACAGGTACGCTGACCTTTGCCGTCGGAGAAACCAGCCAGCAGCTCGTGTTCAATATTATCGGCGATGATTCTATCGAAACCGATGAAGTGTTCAGCGTCCAGCTTTTCAATTCTGAGAACGCAATCATCGGCGACGGCGTCGGCAACATCGCCATTGTCGACGATGATGGTGTAGCATCCAGCCCGACTCTGTCGATTTCGGATGTGATTGTCCTCGAGGGCGCCAAGACCAACAAGACCAAGGTCAATATCACAGTAACCCTTTCCGCGCCTTCAGCGGATTCCGTTATCGTCCATCTGGCCACCCAGGACGGCACAGCCAACAGCGGGTACGATTATGTACCGGTTGCGGACGCGGCCATTACCTTCGCACCCGGAGAGACTGTAAAGCAATACACCCTGACTATCAACGGGGACAAGGTTTGGGAGCCTGATGAAACCTTCAACGTACTGCTTTCCAATGCAGAGGGTGCAACCATCGCCGATGGATTTGGCGAGGTCACGATTCTCAACGATGACCCTGCCCCGCTGCTGGCGGCGGAAACAGCCACCGGGCCGCAGTCGAAGGTTGAACTTCTGACGGATGAGCAGCTGAATCCCATCGTGGACGAAGCCATCACGAGGTGGGAAGCTGCTCTGGGCGCACCGGTCGACCTGGGCGGCATCGACTTCCAGATCATGGATTTCGAGGGGCGCGGACGCGGAATCCTCGGCCAGACCACCCCGGATATGATCTACATCGATGCCGATGCGGCCGGATGGGGCTGGTATGTGGATCAGACGCCGGATGACGACACCGATGACGGCAACCTTGAAGACCGGATGGATCTGCTCACTGCGGTGATGCACGAGATCGGCCATGCACTGGGCTACGGCGATCTGTCCGCCGACAGCGACGACCTCATGAGCGCCGCCCTGGATGCCGGCGAACGCTTGACGCTCGACGGCGGCAGCCTGGTGGTGATGGACACCTCCTACCTTGGCGACGACGATCCCCCGGATCCTGCCGCCACGGCCATGGAGAAGAATTTCTGGCTGAGGGAGTTTCTGATCACCCGGGCACAGGGCGAACGCAATCCCTTCGAGCCCACGGAAAAATTTCAAATCGTGATCACGGACGAAGAGACAGAGGAAGCGTAGAATTTAACTGTTCTTCTTTACAGCGACAACGGCAGGGGGCCTGGCGCACGCCGGCGTCCCCCTGCCCTTTTCAGAAAAATTCGCGTCCGGGGTTTCCGGAACGACGGGGAGGGGTTGAGGTTCATGAAACTCCTCTACCAAATATAAGTTCTTTGATTTGTTGCATCCAATACGACGTAGAAACTATTCTCACCCATGGTCATATCCAGGTGAGATTTATCGATATCCGTAATGGGGTCTTCCCGATTCGCACATCGCCTCATTTTTCGCAGCCCTGAAATGCGGGCCTTGAATTGCCCGAATCCCTGTTCGGGACGCCTCATTATAAATCAGTTTTATTATAAAAGGCTGTTGAATGCTTTCGCCTGAAGCCGCCCTGTTGCTTGAAGCGGCTCTCACTGCTTCTGACTTCTGCCTGAATATGCTGTGACTGTTGAATCGTCGCTCGCCTTGTCTCACGACCTGATTTTCGTTTCTCAACGGCCTGTTGGGAGGATTGTTCCACCTTTTCGATCAAAACACGACAATTTATCATGTTTGAATAATGTCGAGGGGAAAACGCCCTTCATAAACACAGGAGGTGTATCATGGGTATCGCCAGAAATTTACGCAGGTTAGCAAAGAAGCAAAACGCTGTCGCCGCCGTTAAATCACGGCGAAAGGCCATGATGGAACCTCTGGAGCCGAGAATATTGCTGAGCGCAGACCTGTCCTACGCCATGGGGGACGCCAGCGAAGATCTCAAGCTGGTTTTTGATGGGGATAATCAGATAGCTCTGATGGAAGGAACGGAATCACAAGCCTCCGCTTCCATTGATACAGACGGCATCATCAATCTCACTATCACCGGAACCGTCAGCGACGACTCCCTCTCCCTCACCTTTGAAAATCTTGAAAACATTACGGACTTCAACGCATTAAACATCCTTTTCAAAGGCTCTGGCGGTGAGGACAGCCTGGCGATGGGTGATCTGAGCATACCGGACGTGGACCTTTCGGTCAGCGTCTCTGTAACGGGCGACGGGGTCATTCACCCGCTGACCTATCTGGCTGGCCTCGTTGGGCTCGGCATCGACGTCAGTGAATACGATCTGAACATCGATCAGATCCTGTTTGCCAATGTAAGCGCCAAGCTGGACATGAGCGGCGCGACCCTTGTCGGAAAGAACATTTCTCTTTCCGCCGTTTCCGAACTGGATTTCAACACCAGCGGGTTCGATGTTTTCGGCATCGGCCTTGCGGCTCTTTATGCAGGATCCAACGCCGAGGTCATTGCCGGAGGCGCAGATATTACGGCATTCGGAAACCTGACTGTTTCGGCCGCCTCGAATGTAGTCGCCTATGCCAGCACCGCCGCAAATCCTGACAATAACGACAGTTCCGACTCAAGCACCGACAATGCGGTCGCCGTGGCGATCGTGGACAGCGGCGCCATCGCCCGCATCTCGGGAGAAAGTCTGGTCGCCGTTGACGGCAACTTCAGCCTTTCGGCCCTCAATGCGGTTACAGCCTCGGTCATCGCAGACGCCAGCGAGGGAGATGCGACCTTTGGCGGCACCCTGGCCCTGGCGGTAGTCCTGCAGGATACCGAGGCTTACATCGAAGGAACCTCTTCCGTCGATGCCGGCTCCATGGCCTTGGCCGCTGCCGCTGACAGCACCGTAGTCACCACGGCCATAGCTTCGGCCGGCGGCGCGAGTGAGAGTTCTTCCGGGGACACCAATACCGAAAGCCAGCTCAGCCGTACCGGCGCCGGCACTTCCGAAGGCAGCATCGGCATCGCGGCCGCGGTGGCCATCACCGATCTCATCAGCGATACGCAGGCCTACATTTCCGCCGAATCCGGCAGCACACTGGTCTCCGATGGGGACATCGACATCAATGCGGCATCCGCCAACAGAGGGAGGGCCACGGCAGATGGCAGTGCAACAAGCGCCAGCTCTGCGGCTGTCGGCGTCGCTGTAGGGCTCAACTTCGCGGACGTGGACAGCAGGGCCTACATCGGCGGCACGGCGGACCTGACTGCGGCGGATGCGGTAACAGCCAAGGCAACCATAGATGGCCGGGAGTGGGAGTTCGATCCATCCGATATTGTCGATGGCGCCCGGACGGAAAAAACGTTCAATTCATCTGCGGTGGATATTGCCAGCGGACATGAAACTATTACCATCGGCACGGACCATGGTTTCCAGACCGGGGACGTCGTTCTGTACGACAATGGCGGCGGCACGAACCAGAGCATCGGCGGTTTGACCAGCGGGAACGTGTACTATGTGATTCTCGACGGAAACGATAAGGTCAAGCTCGCAAAGACAGCAAAAGACGCCAGGGCGGGTACGGCCATTGACCTGACCGGTACGGGAACCGGAGACGACCACAAGCTCACCCGCTTCCATGAAACCATCGACCTCAGTTTGCCCCACGGCTTCCAGACAGGCGACACGGTGATTTACAGCGCCGGCGGCGGAACCGCTATCAGTGGTCTGACCGACGGAGACACCTACTATATTATTGCCGTGGACCCTCAGCGGTTTACTTTTAATCCATCAGGAACGGATGTAGTCGATACAGACGCAGACGATGAAACCATCGATCTGGGTTCGAATCACGGCCTGAAGACCGGTGACAGGGTGATCTACGATAATGGCGGGGGAACTGATATCGGCGGACTGGACGACGGGAAGACCTATTATGTCATTGCCGTTGAAGGAGAGCTGACAAAGGTGAAGCTTGCCGCCAGCGCAAGCAATGCGGAGGCCGGCACGGCCATTGATCTGACCTCCACAGGTTCGGGGGATCACCACACACTTACCCAAACTGAACCCACCAAGGTGAGACTCGCTTCCTCAAAGGATAACGCAAAAAAGGGCATCGCCATTGATCTCACGGTCGGTTCCGCTTCTGGTAGCCATACCCTTACCGAAAAGGCAAGCAGTTTTATCGCTGAGGCGGCATCGGGTGCGAGCGCGGCCAGTAGCGTGGGCGTTGCAGGCGCGTTTGCCATGAATCTCATACAGACCAACGCCGAAGCCTATGTGGCGTCAGGAGCGGTCGTGGACCTCAATGATGCGAATCTGACCCTCAAGGCTTCGTCCAAGACACAGATTACCGCCACGGTGACGCCCAAGGAGGCGGCCACCGGCGAGAGCGTCGGGATCGGGGCGTCGGTTGCCCTGAATATCGGCGACAATGTGGTGAGGGCTCAAATAGGCGGAGATATTTTAGATGAGTACGATGCTCTTGAAACGGCGGGCGCCATTGTCACAAATGCCAATGATATAACCCTATCCGCCACGGGCAGTCACAAGATGACCACTCAGGCGAAGGGTGGGGCGGCAGGCGGTATTGCCATTACGCCCGTCGTGGCGATTTCCCTGGCGAACAATGACACGATCGCTCAGATTGGGGCGGCTTCCGGCGCGCTTTCTCTCGCAGGCGATCTGGCTGTAACGGCGGATCACAGCAGTACGGCATCCACCAAGGCTGAGGGCGATACTACATCAACGGGGGATGCAGCCATCGGCGCATCCCTGGCCTTGACACTGTTGGGGGATTGGGCAGTTGCTACCACGGCCCGTTCGATCACGGCCGGCGGCAATATCAGCTTCGAAGCGACCTCTTCCGGTTCGAGCAAGTCTGATGCCAAGGCAAGTGCCAAGGGAGGGCGTACAAACAGTTCGTCCGGTGGCAGTACCGTTGATTCCGAAGCTTCGAGTCAGCGGTCAGGCGCGGATGCCACGGCCGCCTCACGAAGCGCCAGAGGTTCCGGTGACAGACAGACCCCGTCCGCCAGTTCCTCGGGCGGTGCTGTGTCGGTTGCCGCGGCCATCGGCATCAATTTGACGGATTCCACGGCAAGGGCCTATATCCCGGATGATGTCACCATCAGCGCCGGGGGGTCCCTGTCTCTCACCACCGCGAATGATGCGAGCGCCTATGCCCTGGCCGACGGAAGCGCCGTTGATCCGAAAAAGACCGATGTAGGGGTCGGCGCGGCTGTCTCGGTCAACAAGGTCGATATCGTCAACGAGGCCTATATCGGCGATGCCACGGTTCAGGCAGAGGGTGTCACCATTCAGGCAACGCAAACGGCAACAGAAATAGAGTTCGACGCCTCCACCTCCGTCGATGACTCCAGGACGGAAAAGACGTTTGATCCCAAGGCCACCGACGTGGTTAACGCGGACAACGACACCATCTCGATCACCGGCCACGGTTTCACGACGGGAGACGTGGTTGAATACAGAACCGGGATCGATTCGGACAAGCCGGTCGGGAACCTGAAAAGCGGGACCGTCTATTACATCATCCGGGTGGATGACAATACGATCAAGCTGGCGAAATCCTATAAAGATGCCCAGGCCGGTACGGCAATAGATATTAATGTCACCGAGACCACGGGAACAGGGCACAAACTGGTCCACTTTCACGAGACCATCGACCTCGGTGAAGACCACGGCCTCAAGACCGGAGACCTGATCCTCTACAGAAAGGGTACGGGAGAGGCGGTGGGCGGCTTGACGGATGGGGAGATCTACTACGTTATCGTCGACGACAGCGATCCGAACAAGGTGATGCTTGCCAAATCGACGGCCGATGCGTCGGCGGTGAAGGTGGTGGACCTGACGAAGGCGGAGAGTTCCACCCACAAGCTGATCAAGCTCAACACTTACCTGGCTGAGGCCACCTCGGGCGCCGGGGCGAAGGATGTGGGCGTGGCCGGTTCCCTGGCCCTCAATATCGTGGACAACAAGACCAGCGCGTTGATCAAGTCGGGCGCAGTGGTAGATGCCGACGGCACCGATGACGGCGCCGACGGTGGCAGCGTGCTTCTAAATGCTCAGAGCATCGGCGCCACCGTGGGCGTTGCCAATTCGACGGTGACGGGGAAGGCGGATGCCGGCGTGGGCCTTTCCGTGGCCCTGAACATCGTCGATACGGCCGCCACGGCCGAGATCGAGGGCAATATCCTTGATGTCGACGAAATCACAATCCTCACGCCGGGTGCGGTTCTCACCCATGCGGATGATCTCGATATCACCGCCGCCACCTCGCCCACAACAAGGACAAAGGCTCAGGCGGGCGCTGCATCTGACGTCGCCATAGGCGGCGCCGTGGCGATTACGATTGCCGACTCGATTGCGACGGCCCGTCTCGGGACCGGTGCCGCGACAACGATCGGCGGTGAGCTCACGATCCAGGCCGCCGAGGTAAGCGGCACCGTGTTCACCACGGCCGATGGCGAGGCTGCCGGCAAGGACGTGGGCATAGGCGCCGCCATTGCCATCGCCATTACGGACGATGAGACCTTTGCCACCTCCGAGCGCGCCCTTACCGTGGGCGGTACGGATGTATCAAAGATAGAGGCGACGACCGAAGCCAGGGTCGAAACCACGGCCAAGGCGAGCGCCATGGGGGTGAAGTCGGGGAGCACCGGCGGCAGCACAACCGCCGATGGGCAAACGAGCGCCCAGAGGGACCATGCCACCACAACCGCCTCTTCCTCGGGCAGCAGCGCGGGGCGCGGCCGGGATTCGGGCACGGACACGGACACCAGCGCCAGCACGAGTGACGGGGCTGTCGGCATCGCGGCGGCCATTGCCGTCAATACATCGGATGTGACGGCCCAGGCGGCGGTTCTGGCCAACCTGACCGCGGCCGGTTCGCTTGACATCCATTCGGGCGCCAATGCGGATGTGATTGGAATTGCGGACGGTAGGGCCGCGGCCGCACAGATCACCTTCGATCCCCAGGCGGCGGGCGTCATCAATACTGATTCCAGTGCTGAAACCATTACCCTTGAAAATCACAAATTGAGGACGGGTGATGCCGTCAAGTACAGCAAAGGCGGGCTCACCGACACAGCCATCGGTGGCCTCACCAACGACACCACCTACTATGTCATCAAGGTCGATGACAACCATATCAAACTTTCCGACACAAAAGAACATGCGGAGGCAGGCACAGGGGTTCGCGACCTGACGAGTACGGGATCCGGAACCAAACATAAATTTGCCATCGGCGCGACCGGCCTGGATGTAGGCATCGGCGCCGCAGTGGTCGTAAATCTGCCAGACCTTGTCAACACGGCATATATTGCGGCCGATACGACCGTATATGCGGCGGGTCTTTCCATCATCGCCGACATGGAAGCCAGGGACGGCGAGGCTGATCCCCAGACCCATACCTTCAAGGCCGAGGCCATTTCCGGTGCGGGCGCCAAGGACGTTGGAATAGCGGGATCGGTAGCGATCAACATCGTCGATGCGTTTACCAAGGCGGAAATCCTTGACGGGGCTACGGTGGGGATAGACAACGGCGCACTGACAGTAGGTGCTGATTCAATCACGGAGAGCACGACCACGGCAAAACCGGCAGGCGGCGGGGCATCCGGCGATGTGGGCGTCGGCGCCTCGGTGTCGATCGCGATCATCGACAATCTGACCTGGGCAAAGGTGGAGGACGGCGCGCACATCATCGGTTACGACGGCGGCAAACCGACGGACATCAGTATCGAAGCACTGGGCGATTACACGACAATCACCGAGGCGTCGAACGGCGCGGCGGGCGATGACGTCGCAGTAACTGCCAGCGTCTCCGTGGTCCTCGTTGACAATCAAACCATTGCCCGCATAGGCACTGATACTATTGGTTACACCATTCCTTTTACCGGCAATGCGGTGATCAAGTCAGACCATACAAGTACCGTAACCACCAAGGCGGATGCCGATGTCGCGGGTGATGTGGGCGTTGGCGTGTCGGTGGCGGTAGCCGTGGTGGATGAGACCGCGACCGCCGAACTCGCCCGGAATCTTGGCTTTCTCGCAGACGCTAACGGCAGTGTCACCATCGAAGCGACGGCAGACGTAGAGAGCACCATTGAGGTGAAGGCGAGTGCCGGCGGCGCGGACAGCAGCGGTGACAATGCCGACAATGAGGCCAGCGGCCAGACGAACAGCTCGAACGTCACGAGGGAGAGGGGCAGCCAGAGCCTGCCAAGCGCGAGCGGTGAGTCGAGCAGCGCGAGCAGCAGCGCCAATTCCGAGTCGGGCACCGGCTCCAGCGGTGTCGGTGTGGCCGCAGCAGTGGCCGTCAACGTGGTGAAAGTCCACAACACGGCCACAGTTGCGAGCGGAGCCGATATCTACGCCGATGGCGATGTCACAGTGAGCGCTCAGGCCGAGGTGGATGCAACGGCCAAGGCTGTCGGCTATGCCGTAAGTCTGGAGAGCGAGTCTACCAATGTAGCCGCGGCCGTCGGCCTTAACTGGGTCCACGCCGAAAACGTCGCTTCGGTGAGCGCCGGCTCAACCATCCAGGGCGGTGATATCACTATTGAAGCGATAACCGATGACGCTGAGACGGCCGATGTGGAGGAGACGAACGACTTCGTCGCCTGGGGTGTCTCCGCGGGGGGCGGCCAGGGAGATGCCGGAGTGGCAGGCTCAGTGGCCATCAATATCATCAAGTTCCGAACCGAGGCATCGGCCGCGGATGGATCGACACTGATCTCCAATGGCGACCTCACGGTGGGGGCTGAAAACGATCTCCGTATCCAGGCCCTTGCCGTTGGTGCAGGGTTTAGCACCGGCGACGCAGCCATAGGCGCATCGGTGGCAATCAACGTCGTTGACGGCGTTGATGTGAACGACGATGGCGACACGACCGATGAGCCTATGACCACGGCCTACATTGCCGGCTACGCCGATGCTACGGGTGCCCTGTCGGTGACGGCAAAGACCGATTTCGGTCCTGCTGTCTTCAACTTGACGATCCTGGGTTACGATCTGTTCGACTTCGACATCACCGCCATGGCCATAGCCGGCGGCGCCACCACCGGTGAGGTGGGTATCGGGGCGGCTGTCGTTGTCAACGTCCTCGACCTTGACACGACGGCCTATATTGCCGACGGCTCGCAAATCAACAAGAGCACTTCTGTCGCAGGTCGCGGTGGGTCAATAACCGTAAGCGCAACAAACGCCACCGAGATCGACGACTACGCAGGCTCTCTCGGGGTCTCGACCGGTGCGGCCGGCATAGGCATAGGCCTCGACGTTACGATCATCCACAAGGATACGTACGCCTATATCGGCAGCGGCGCCAAGGTTGAATCGGAAGGCGACGTGGCGATAAACGCAGACTCGAGCGAAGACATCCTTTCCATCGCCGCCAACCTGGGGGCCGCTGAGACCGTAGGCCTCGCCGCCTCGGTCACGGTGCAGGTGCTCACCACCAACACGGCTGCCTTTATCGAAGAAACGCCCGTCGGGACGGCGGCCGCAGTGAACGCCGACGGCAACGTTCAGATCACTGCGGACGGTCATTTCGATGCGACCCTGATCGCAGGCGCTATCGGAGCTGCCAGCACTGCCGGCGTAGGTGGGGCAAACACCACTATTGACCACACGGACACAGTCAAGGCTTATGTGGGTGACCGGGCGACAGTCACCACAAAGGGCGACGAGGGCTTGCAGGTGGAGGCTACCTCGAGTGAAGAGCTGATCACGATCTCTGCGGCAGGAGGCTTCGCCAGTACCGCGGGGGTGGCAGGAGCGGCAACGATCAATATCCTTGACGAGACGACCCTTGCATTCGTCGGTAGAAGCGCCCAGGTGTCCGGCACGGATGCAACGCACGATCCTGGTCTCACGGTGCATGCCCAGGACGACACGACCATCGTATCCGTAGCTGGGCAACTCGCCGGTGCAGGCACTGCTGCAGTCGGCGCCGGCGCGGACGTGGCTACAATCTCAAAGAAGACCTGGGCCTACATCGATTCGGGAGTTACTGCGACTATCGACGGCAACATAGACTTGTCAGCCAAGTCGAGTGAAGACATCACGTCTGTCGCGGCGGGCATTGCCGTGAGCGGGACTGCGGCCGTCACCGTTGATGCAAACGTTCACGTTCTCAACGTGTCGACCCGCGCCTGGATCGGCGACGATCCGGAAGATGCCGTCACCTCTGCCGGAGCCGGCAACGTGTATGCGAGGGGATCGGTAGGAATTGCCGCCGACGACCGCACCGAAATAGACGCGGTTGTCGGCATGGCGTCGGTATCGGGGACAGCCGCGGTTACAGCTGGTGCCGCCGTGACTGTTGTCAACAAGGATACGCACGCCTTCATCGGTGAAGGTGCAAAGGTGACTGCTGACGGGTATACGGCAGTCTCCGGCTACACGGGCGGGTTCAAACTTACAACGACGCCCGAGACAAGCTCAACGCCGGGGATGGACTCTGACTCGTATACCGGTGAGCAGAATATCGATGAGCTTTCCTCGGCCGGCGAGATTTCTACGCCGAGCGTGACCAACGCCAATTCGACCAATGTGGAAGACAGACCGGACAACCCCGAAACAAGCAGCAACATGCTGGGTAATTCGGTAGCCGTGGCGCCGACTCCGCACGATTTTTACGGTGTGACGATCAGCGCGACCAACCGGGACGACATCGAGACCTATTCCGCTGGGCTTTCCGGCAGCGGTACGGCGGCAATTGCGGTGACGGCGGCGGTCAATGTGATCACCACGGATACTCAGGCCTATATCGGCGCCAATGCCAGGGTCAACACCGACACCTCTGGCGCAAATGACCTTCAGAGTATCTCGGTGGGTGCCGGCAATGATTTCCGTCATGTAGCGGCCTCCGCCGCACTTGCCATATCTGGAGGAGGAGCTGTCGCACCGGCGGTGGATGTAACCGTGCTCTCCAACACCACGGTTGCCTCCATCGATACCGGAGCTATTGCCAATGCCAAAAATGATGTGATGGTGACGGCTGAAGCAAACGAAGACATCCTGCTCGTCGGTGTGGGCCTCGCGGGGGCCACGGTCGGCATAGGCGGCGCCGTGAGCGTTCTCTCTGTTGATAACGCCACTACAGCCGCCATCGCTGGATCAGTCACCGCGGGCGGAGATGTGCTTGTCTCTGCGAATGATGCCTCAGAAGTAGTGGTTATTGACGGAGCGGCGGGATTCGGCCTTGGCGGCGCCGGTGCGTCGGTGGGCGTCATCAGTCTCGGCAAAACTACACAGGCCTATGTTGCCGACAATGCGAGTGTGAATGCACGGGGTAACGGCACGGGAATCAGCGCCCTTGCGGGCACGCTGACTGGCGGCGATACCGCCTCCGGCTTTGATCGCACCGCAACCGATGGAGTGAACGGTCTTGTGGTTGAGGCTCAGTCAAGTGAAGACGTCTTCCACCTGGCGGTTGCGGTGGGCGGCGGGTTTGTCGGTCTTGCAGGCGGTGTCCTTGTCACGAGCATTAACTCAGATACGCACGCCTATATAGGGGATGCAGATATCAACCAGGCGGACAATCACCTTGCGGCTTTGACGCAGGATGTGTGCGTCAATGCGGCCAATGAGGTGAGGATCACCACCTTTACCGGCAGCCTCGCAGCAGGCGTGGCAGCCCTTGGCGGCGCTGTGGATGTGGGCATGGTGCGCAACGATATCAATGCAGAGATTAAATCGGGTGCCACCGTATCGGCCAAGGATTCTGTCGAAGTCAACGCCCTGGGCATCAAGGAGGTAAGCGGCATTTCGGCGAGCGGCTCGGCCGGCTTAGCGGCTCTGGCAGGCGCGGTTGAAGTTTGGTCAATCGGCGAGAGGCTCGAACGCAACTATTCAGGCGATGGCGGCAGTCCTTCAAATGCGCTCGAAAGAGACACAGACGATGACGGAACTGCTGACGGGACTGTTGATGATGATGCGGCCACTCAGGGCGATGATGCAAGCGGAAAGGTTGTGGACTCGCTGGCCAGTCTGGACACGGGCGCCACGGATCCCGATACCGCCTCGAACAGCAACGACCGCAGCTCCGCAATCGTCTATCAGGGTCTTTACGGTACCGGAGGTTTCGCCGACCACAGCCCGACCTCGACCGAGCTTCTTGATTCTCTCGAAGGTCCGAGTGTGGGCACCAACGCCGCCATCGGCGGAGGGGCCTTTGTTGCAGTGGGCGGTGAGATCGCCGTGAACGCCGTTGAAAATGTACAGGTGACCTTGACGGCGGGCGGGGTGGCCGCTGGCTTGGCCGGAGTTGGTGCAGGCATTGCTGTCGTCAACATTGCTTCCAACGTTTCGGCCACAGCCGGGGGAACTCTTTCAGCGGACGGTTCAATCGGAATCTACGCCGATCTCTACGAGAATATCGATATTGTCGGGTTCGCCGGAGCTGCAGGCTTTGTGGGTTTAGGAGCGGCAGTGGTGGTCGTTGATGATGCAAGCACAACGACGGCCGGCCTCAGCGACAACGCCATCGTTCATAATGCCTCGCTTATCGACATCGACGCTGCATCCGAGCAGATCTTCGAAGTCCAGACGGTTGGCGTGAGCGTCGGTGCGGTTGGCGTCGGGGCTTCATTTACAAAGGTGAACGTGGATAACGACTCGACGACGGAAGTCCTCGCATTTGTCGGCAACAACGTCCAGATCGGCCAGGGTGTGGACGACAATGTGGGCGGACTGACTGTTGAGGCCCATTCGGATATCACAGTGAACGGTAAAGCCTTTGGCTTATCAGGCGGCGGCGTGGCCATATCGGCTAATTTTGCCTTTGCCACCGTATCGCCGGAAGTCGTTGCCGAGGTCGGAAATGGCGGCACTGGCGCGAATATCAGGCTGACCGGCAACGCGCTGGTCAGCGCAGAGTCTGATGCCAACATTGATACCACTATCACTGGTTATGCCGCAGGAGGTATTGCCGGAGGCGTATCGAAAGCCAATTCTACACTGACGCCCGAAGTTCATAGCCATGTGGTTAATGGCGACATTGAAGCGGTAAATTTGTCTGTATTGGCCTACTCGAATTTGAGCGCTCCCGATGATTTTGGTGCGGATGCTACGGCCTTTGCCGCCGCTGGCGGCCTCGGTGCGGGAACCGGTAGCTATAGCACCGCGATCAATAGCCCCGACGTTGAGGCTTCCGTGGGCTCAGGCGTGGATGTGAACAACAGCGGCGACGTGACGATCACTGCAGCTGGAGTAAACAGGGCATTTGCTCAGAGCGATGGTGCGGCAGGCGGGTTGGTCGGCGTCGGTTTGACCGATGCGGACGCAAAGGCGAACGGCACGGTCAAGGCCCATTTCGACGGAGAGATCAAAGACGACTCTGGCGGTGTGGGAGCGGCTAACCTCACCATCCACGCAACATCGACCGATATCACATCCGCAAGAGCGATCGCAGCGACTGGCGGAGGTCTGGTCTCAGGCCAGGCGAACGATTCACTGGCGGAAATTAAACCAACAGTTAAGGCTTACATCGGAAGCTCGGGCGCCATCAGGGTTAGCTCGAACATTGAAGCAGTCGCACTGGAGAGTTCCGAGGCGGATGCTCTTACAAAGGGCGTCAGCATTGGTGGTGTGGCCGGAGTCGGCAGCTCCATTTCCAAGACAACGGTCAAACCCGACGTGGACTCCTATCTCCTGGCCTCCGAAGTCCACGCAGGAGGGAGCATCAGTGTGGCGGCAACCGTGCAGCCTCAGGCGGCGAGCGCTGACGCGCCGACCTATGAAATCGAATCTACAGATACGACTAATGACACGGTGCAAGTCATCAACCACGGTCTTACGACCGGCGACACAGTAGTCTATGACAACGAGGGGCACACTAAGATCGGGGGTCTGGATGTGGTCGATCCCGATCCCGATGCCGATCCGCTGCGCGAGTATAATGTCATCGTAGCGGATGAGGACAACCTCGCCTTCGGAATGGCCTTTGATCTGGATGGAGCGACAACAATTGACGTGGACAGGGAGACCATCGATTTTGGTCGGGGTCACGACTTTGTTGATGGTGACAGGGTCGTTTACCTCACAGCAGACGATGACGCGACCGCGATCGGCGGTCTGACGGAGCTTAAGGCGTATGTGGTCGTCGTGGTTGACGGGACGACCATCAAGCTTCGCGATCCGGCTGTGACCTATTACAACAAGAACTTCACGCCCACAACCGGCACCCAATTCACCATTGCCGGCCACGGCTTCACCGATGGCATGGCGGTAACTTACGATGCCCCGGATGCTGCCGCCTTCAGCAGCATGCAAGTCGATGTAGACGGCGGTTGGAAGGAGGTAGAAGGTGAGTGGGTTGCCGATCTCGACGATAATTCCAGCGCGAACAACATCCAGTTTGTGAACGACGACGGAGATCCGGTCTCTCCGGGCTTCTCGGGTGGCGACCTCGTCTACTATTCAACTGACGGTTCGCCGATCGGCGGCCTGAGAAACAACACGGTCTACAAGGCCGACTACAGCGGCAGCACGGGTCTTTTTCAGTTGCTGGCATATTTCTCCGGCAACGTCACGTTCAACAATAACGGCAGTTCGAACGCCACAATCGTTCGAACTGACGGGCTGAGCTGGTCCAATTATGGCTTTGCGCTGGGCCAAGGCATCTACATCAGTGGTGCCGCGGACAGCAGCGGTAGTTATGAGATCACGGGTATTAGCGGTGCCACGATCACTTTGGATGTGGACGATGTTGACGATACCGGGACCTTCTCTGTGACAGTTGAAAGCCAAGACGCCATAGCTCTCAACCCCGGCGACAAGAGCAGCCGCTCTCTCACCGGGGTCACGCACAGCCTTATCAAAGCCAGTAACCTGCCCATGACGACCGGCGGCCTTAGCATGGATGGAAAGACATACTACGTCAAACTTGATGGCGTTGATGATGCCAATACCTTCGAACTGTCAGCGACCCCTGGCGGAGGCGCCTTGACAGTCACGGCAGTTGCGGGAGCCACGAGCAACCATTTCATTGGTCCGAACAGCGTCGATCTATCGGCCGGATCAGGCGATCAGATCCTTCGCATCGACATCACCAGCGGTGTGAGCGGAACGCAACAGCTGCTGGGGCCGGGTGGGATTTCCCTTAATATCCTCTTGCCCTCGTCGGATGACGGCATCTCGTCCGCCACATCGAGCGGCTCGGGCGGCGGCTTCGTCGGCGTCAACGTAAACACCTCTGACCTTGATATTGCACCGACAGCTACCGCATACATTGATGCGAATCTGGTAACCGCAGGGACGGACGTTTCCATTACAAGCTCGTCGGTGGCTAACACTCAAGGGAACGTGCACAACGCCACAGGCGGCTTTGTCGGCGTTGGTGATCCGGATATCAATGCCACCCAGACGAATACAAGCCAAGCTTACGTCGCTGAAGACACGTGCATCATAGCCGACAACAACTTCACCATGACTGCCGGTTCGCTGACTCAGTCGAACATCAACTCCCACGCCGACACCGGCGGCTTTGTAGGAGTGGCAAATTCCGACGCCGACATCACCCTTTCCTACTCGACGACTGCAACGCTGAGGGAAGGCGCGACCGTCCTTGCCGGCGAAACGGCAAAGATTGCAGCAGAATCGGGAGCCGTTCAATATGCGACTGCCGCCGGTAATGGGATTGGTTTCGGCGGTGACGGCGATGCCGACGCCACCATAAACATTACGAGCGGTACGACCCAGGTCGAGGTGGAGAACAATGCGGTTCTCCTTGGCCGCGAAGTTGTCCTTTCCGCCAAGGTGCCGCAGATCGTAGCGACGGCAAGCTCAGATGGCCGCGGCAGTGGATTCGTTGCCATTGGCGGAGGCTATTCCAGTGTAGATATCACCACGAACAATAACGTGCTGATCGGTGCAGACTCTGAGGTCACCGGGTACGAAGGGGTTGATTTCATCACCAAGTTTGACGGCGTCGATACAGAAGCCAAGTCATTCGCCAGGGCAACCGGCCTCTTCGGATGGGTTAACTCCACGTCTTACAACACAACACGGACGACGTCCTGGGTTTATGGCGCCGGCAATGCCCTGGTGACTGCCGGTCCTCGGGCGGACGACTCCTCTGCCCTCGAAACGGCGGCAGAATCCGGCCACCTGGCATTCTACATCAATACGACGAATGGTTCGATAGATGCTGATCACAACCCAACCCACAGCAAACGTTCGCTCGCAGGCGGAGGGTCTCATCCACAGGGGGATCTTGAGCAGATCACGAGAAGCATCGACTTCGACTCGGATGTCCTGATTCTCTCCGGCCGGTCACCGGAACTGGTAGTTAAGGAACTGGCTATCAATCCCTTTGGCGAGATCGAAACAGCGGTCGAGGTGACGGTCAACGATCAGGCGGGCGGTGGCGGGGCCGCGGAAGGCGAAGGCAACACTATCGCAAGCCCCGACATCTTCGTCAACGACATTACAAACCCCGGCCCTGGTGATGTGGTATTCAAAGCCCCGAGTATTACCGGCTCCGGCGGTACCTGGACGTTCCGCGAAACGCTGCAGCGCATTACGATCACGAACGAGTCCGACAAGGACATCATCATCAACAACATCGAGGTCGTGGACGACGAACAGCCGCTCGTGTGGCTCGATCCCGCAGCCACAGCCGTTGGCGATGCGAGTGATCCATATACCTCCTCAATGCAATTCACCATCGTTCAGGAGGTGGCGCCGACCTTGATCGAGATCGTCAATACCGGCGATTCCGACGTCTATATCAACGGCACTATCGAGAACCCCATTGGCACAACATCGATTCTAAACACGGGCGGCGGCGGCGTGAACCCGGGCGGCAGCATCCTGTCGACTGATGACCGCGGAGATAGCCATACCGATTACAGCGTCTCTCGTGAATCTCTGATCCGCACCCATATCCTGCGGCTCGACGCGAAGGTGAACATCGGGTCCGATCCGGGTTCGAGCGGCCACCGGCTGAATATTGACATCGTGGACAGCGCCGGACTACCGGTAGACGCCAGCTTCGACACGGCCAGGGTAAATGGCTACACGAACGACATTCTCATCGGGCTGGAAAGCCGCTTCGTCACGGGCCAGCTTGTCCAGTACCATGCAGTAGATGGGACAGCAATCGGCAATCTCACCGATGGCGGATACTACTATACCATCGTATCGGACGACGGAATGCGGGTCTCCCTTGCCACGTCATTGAGCGACGCGAAGGCGGGCAAGGCGATCGATCTCAATCCGACCGGCGACCTGAGTAATGAACACACGCTCACAGCAGCGGAGACATTCACTGCGGATGCGACACAGGACATCTATCTCGATCTTAAGGGACTGCTCCGTGAGACCGTCTCGTTCTATGTCATCGAGATCGACCGGATCAATGCGGGCGATACGGCGGACGTGTTGCTCCAGCCGAGTCTAGTACAGACAGGCGCCGGGCTGTCCGGCGGCATACTCGTCGATTTTGACGATGCCAGTCCGAGCGCCGGTGAAACGCACTACACATACTTTGACCAAACTGATGGCGATCCTCAGCCATTGAGCCGGGGTGTATTTGCTACGGGCGCCACGGAGATTCCCTCGACGTACGATTTCCGCGGCATAGATCCAGCCACCGGTCTGCGATCTCTCCCCGGTCTGCAAGCGGGCAGCGTGACGCCGACCGGCAACATCATTGTTGCGGCTGAGCAACCGGATCCAACGGACACGACGGTCAACGTGCTCGGCATCACCGAAGTCAACGGTACGGGCGATATTGACGTGCTGACCAACGGGTATATCGCCCTGACTGAAAAAACCGGCGACATGCGGGTTGAACGCATCAAGTCGACGGCAAACGACGTTCTGCTCTATTCGCCAGTCAGGATCATCGACGCGCGCGATGATGCCGGCGACGGCATCGAAGCCGATGTGGCCGGCAGGAATATCACGATGGCGGCCGGTGTGGGGCTGTTCAACCCGGATCATGCGGATGTGGCCGCCGAGGTACTGAACCCGACATTGCTCGACATTGATGCTGCTTGGGGGGGCATCGGCACGGCGGATAATTTCCTGGAGATTAATGTTGACATACTGAACGGTTCAGGCGCGAGCCTTGGCGTGCTGCGTGCCTTCGACACCACCGCTAATTCGACGTTCGGTATTTTCCTCGATGAAGTGTATGGCGATCTGCATGTGCACACCGTGCACACGATACAGGATATCTCGCTGCGCACCGTTGACGGTTCGATCCTCGATTCCCGCAATGACGGTGCAGGCGACGATGACGCAAACCTGCTCGGCCAGACCATTGATCTGGATGCCAACGGAGAAGGTTCCAGCATCGGTGCATATGACAACGATCTCGAGATCGATTCGCGCAGAGATTCGCCAGCTGGTACGGATGACGTGTCTCTGGAAGCCACGGAAAACATCTATCTGGCCGAAACCGAGAAAAACCTGCGTCTTGTCATGGCCCATGCCTATGACGGCGACATCCGGATCACTGTGCGTGAGTCTGCGGCGCAGGGCGAAGACCTCGAGCTTCTGCACAGCGGAAGCGCGCGCTTTGCGGAAACCAATGCCAGTTATCCGACATTCCATGATGATGCGGACCGTATCGTTCCAAACGGCCAGATTTTCGCCGAATCCGGGAGCGTTCTGCTGCGCGTCGGCGACAATGTGACGCTGGACTCCAACAGCGAGATTCTCGCCGCCGAGTCGATCGATATTTATGGCGATGTCTCCGCCGCCGATGAGGTGATCCACGCCCTGGTAAATCTCGATGCCGGGTTCGGCGCCGTCATGCTGCTGCGGGGCCGTATTATCGCCAACGCCAATGTGACTCCGGGAAGCAAGGAAGACGATGACCCGGTCGGCAGCGCCATCCCGAAAACGACTGCGCCCGATCCTTATAATCTCACGCGGTTCTGGGGCAATACCGATGTTGACGCCTTCCAGTTCGGCGATCCGACAGGGATTGCCGGAGGCACGACGCAGGGTGACCCCGGTTACATCTATCTGGGTTCGAAAACAAGGGCCTACGGCAGTCAGGATCTCGATCCGAACAATGCGGACGGCGAAGACAGGTTCATCGTCTACTATCTGCAGGATACGCTGACACGCACTTCGCCGGAGACCTCGGATGTAGTGGCCGAGCATACGCTCACGCTGGATGGGGTATCCGAAAGCGACACCTACTTCATCTACACCACAGGATCGAACAGCGGGCCTGCAACCAAGGAACGTAACTACATCATCAACATTCTTGACACGGGCATGCAGAATGACGGCGTGGACGAGGCCTTCATCTACGGCTTCGACAGCTCTGATAACGGCCGAGATCTGTCGGGTAACACCTACCCAGTCGACGACATCTTCCTGCTCCGTGCGGGCAACGAGATTCCCGGCGAGACGGGCGTGGACCGTCCCGGTTATGTGGCCATGCTCCACGGCGTGGTTTCAACCTATGAGGACGTGGTGCTGGGCAACGAGAGCTCCACTGAGGTGCAGCGGATCAACTACGATACGGGCCTCAACGGCCGGCTGGTGATCGAGGGGCTGGGCGGCAACGACGCCTTCTACGCCGACGATGCGACGGTCATCACCACGCTGGACGGCGGCGAAGGCTTCGACACCTTCCAGATCGGCCAGATCTTCGGATCGAACCGGAACGAGGCCGAGGGCAACCTCCTGGCCGAGGACGTCTTTGCGGATCTCGTGCCCACCACGCGCGGCTGGCTGTCGCCCGGGACATCGGCGCCGATGGTGGCGCTGGGCGGCACCGGCAACGACGAGTTCCGCGTTTACTCCAACCAGGCCGAGCTCCGGCTCGAGGGCGACGACGACAACGACCTCTTCATCGTCCGGGCCTTTGCCCTGGCAGCCACGGTCGACTACGACTGGAACGACGACGGCGTACAGGACGTCAAGGACCTCGATGACGGCGTGGCGATCTTGAAGGGTCTCAACGACGGCTCGATCCAGTTCACCGACCTGCCGAACGGCGCCGAGCTTGAGGCACTGCTGTCCGACGGCATGGGCGGCTACATTTATGATACCAACGGCGACCTGACGATCAACTACCTCGACCTGATGCTGACCCAGGGCGATTTCAGCGACGATACGATCGTCCTCGACGAAGACGGCGTGGCCACTCCGCAAATCGGACGCGGCTTCTCCATCGCACAGGCGCCTGACATCCGTACGGGCGGAGGACAGGACGAGGTGCGCTATAACGTGAATGCGCCGGTCTCAGTCGACGGCGGTACGGGCTTTGACAAGCTCGTGATCCTCGGCACGGAATTCGCCGACGACATCGCTATCACCGAGGACGGCATCTACGGCGCCGGCATCAACGTGCGCTACGACAACATTGAAATTGTCGAGGTGGACGGCCTCGAGGGCGATGATCAGTTCTTCATCCAGTCAACGGCGTTTGGTGTGGCCTACCGGGTCATCGGCGGTCTCGGCTCCGACACGATCAACGTGGCGGGCGACGTGGCCAGCGACATCGTGACCCGTGAGCTGGAAGGCGCAAGCGGTGCGGTAGATCACCTCGTGACCTCCGACGACTACCTCTACAACAACATCCTGATCAACGGTCTCGACTACAACGTCGCTTTTGCAAATGAGGGTCTCGTCGTCATCAACGAGGAGGCCGCCGGCGACGCCACCATCGGACGGACCATCGTCGAGGAATCGACTGTCGGCATGTTCGACTTCTACACCGTGCGCCTGGCTGAAGCGCCGGTTGGCACGGTCTATGTCACCGTTTCGGCCTCGCGCTCGAACCAGGAGGAACGGGACGGGTACGACATTAACGAAGATCCTCTGGTCGACGGCGAGGGCGACACGATCTGGCTCTCGACGGTTAATCCGGGCGCTCTGGTCACCGACAGCGACTTCCAGCGCTCCATCGTAATAAATGGTGTACCGACCCAGATCGACAACCGGGCGGTGGTGCTAACCTTCAATGCGAGTAACTGGGACACTCCACAAAATGTATATGTCTATGCGCCTGACGATATCCGCTCCGAAGGCGACCGCGTGGTGGTGATCCAGCACAGTGTGATCGCGCCGGATTCTGCAGATGCGAAGTTTGATGCCGTCGATGTGCGCAACGTGGAAGCCACCGTGATCGACAACGACACGCCGGGTGTGCGCGTGACCGAGATCGATCCCTTGACCGGGGCGGACGACGGCCGCACCATCGTGATCGAGGGTACGACCCTCACCGGCCTGACGGACGCGGTTCTTGTGCAGCTTGCCAAGGCACCCGAGGTGGGAGACACCATTGTGGTTAAGCTCCGGCTTGCTGAAGGCGATGATGCGGCGATCAAGCTCACCGACGGCGGTTCGGCCCGGTTTGACGCATCGACGCAGACTATCTCCTTCGATTCTACGAACTGGAACACGGGTGTCCGGGTCAATATCGAGGCCTTGGATGATTTCACACCGGAGGATCCGGAAACGGCGGTCATCTACTTCGAGCGCGACGATGCAACGACCGCTCCGAACTACATGTTCCCGAACCTCCGTTCGGGTGGGGGCTACCTCGACGTCGAGGTGATCGACAACGAGACCGAGGGGGCGGTGGTTCTGGAAAGCGGAGACAGCACGCTGCTGATCAAGAACGACCCGACGAGCACCGACAGCTACACCCTGCGCCTGACCCTGCAGCCGACCGACGAGGTGAACGTCGCGATCCTGACCGACGGCCTCGCCGACGTGAAGGAGATCACTCTGTCTGACGACACCATCCTGGAAGTCGGCGCCGATATCTTTTACCAGACGATTGGCGAGTATCGTCCGACGGAGCGCTTCGAAGGCTCAATCATCTTCGGAGGCTCCGGAACACTCACACGCGGTACGGGTTCCGACCTCGGCAGTTTCTTGGACGAGGGCTGGGTTGCAGGCGACATTATCAAGATCGAGAATGCCGGAGCCAACAACGGCCAGTTTACCGTGACGGACGTGTCGGATACAATGATCACCACCGATGCGACTTTCACGACAACGGGCGAAATTGCCGCTGTCACGTTGAATGTTATGACGCCCGAGGGTATCTGGAGCGGACAGGTCACGGTCGAGGAGGATGTGTACGATCCGTTCCTGTCGGCCAATGTTGACCGGCTGTTCCGCACCGATGCTGTGGGCGCCGTGGAAGGCTGGCTTGCCGAGGGCTTCCTTGAGGGACAGCGAATCCGGGTGACGAACCTTGCCAACACGGCGGAATCTGCTGACTTCAAGATCGCCATCATCCGGGGCGACAACGACACCATGGACGACCGGCTCCAGTTCACACTGGAAAACGGCGGCGCCCTGCCCGCGTGGCTTACCGGCACGCTGAACGTCGAGGTGAACCGCATCGCCGTCGTGGCCGAGTTCACGGGTGATGCTGCCGACGCCAACGCATGGTTCAGGCAGCAGGAGATCGTGCTCCAAGCCGATCCGGACTACGACGTGCCTTCGACTCGCGAGGGCGTGAAGGTCTTCCCCGCGAGCGCGCACTATCTGTCCAACCTGCGCGGGCCGCTCGCCGTTGAAGGCGGGCCGACCGGGGCCGACCGGTCGCTCACGACCGGCGTCAAGCTGCCGGGAGAGACCGACACGTTCCTGATCGCCATCGGCGAACAACCGCCCGAGAGCCAGCAGATCGACGTGCTGAACGTCTATAACGATACGAGCAAGGCTCACACCAACGGCACCCTCGACCAGACGACGATCAAGGGCTTTGGCATGGCCGATGACCTCGATTTCAGCATGTTCGCCACGGGCAACATGGACGACACCTTCGGGGAATCCCTTATCTACCCCGGCGGCATCAGCTACGGCAAGGTCAACTTCGGTTCATCCGGTTTTGGCACCGATGCCAGCGAATCCACCGTCGAGGTGGTCAACCTGATGCTGGGAGAAGGCAACGACTACCTGGCCATTTCCGACACGCTGAAACCCGCGCCATTCGTCTCGGCGGAGAATGAGTTCGTGTTTACACCGGAACCCTACGATCCTTCCGTTCTCCTTGAGCTGCCTTCGATTGGAGACGGTACCATTGTGCGAGACGATTTCGACTGGAAGGCCCAGGGCTTCCTCGTCGGCCAGACCATAGAAATAGAGGGCTATGAAGGCATGTTGTGGAAGGTGGTTGCCATCGAGGACGACTACGAGTACGTCGACGAAAACGGCGACCCGCTGACCGATGACATCTACAAGGATCCGGCCACCGGCGACTATTATAAAGACCCGAACGACAACTCGATCCTCGTGGTCATGAACGTCTCGGGCGACCCACTGCCGGTTCTGACGGGCGAGCAGAAGATCATCGCGACCGACGCGCTCGTGATGCTCGTCAACCAGGCCATTGCGGTGACGGGCTCGACTACCGGCGGCACCATCGCCAAGACCGGCACGACATGGGAGGATGAAGGCTTCCTGGAAGGCCACCTGATCACGCTGCGCGACGCTTCCGGCGACATGCAGTACCGGGTGCTCTCCTTCACCGAGGACGGGCTGGGCATGATACTCGAGGGCACGCCGCTCACCACAGGAAGTGTCGTCAAGACGATCTTCGTCCAGGGGCCGCATGGCGGCCTGACGGTGGTCCACGGCGGCGGCAACCGTTATATCGAGACAACCGGAACCTTCGACATCACCGGTGCGACAGGCAACAACCAACTGACCCGAACCGACGGCCGAAGCTGGACCGCAGACCGTTACGAGATCGGCCAGCTTATCCAGATCGAGGGCGAGGCCTTCACCCGTGTCATTGAAGGTATCACGAGCGTGCCTGAAGAGGATGTGCCTGCGGGTTCATTCGATGGATGGGGGACGGATAGTATCCTGATTCTCTCCGGTCCGGTAATGACGTCCGGCACCGGCGTGGCCAAGAGCCTTTACGTTGCCGAGGCGCTCAAGATTGTTATCACTGAAGAAGTCACAATCAGGCTCGAAGAGGTTACAATTGACGACACGACCTCGCTTGAGACTACGGTAGCACGCTCTGGCGGCACCTGGGAAGGCGCGGGCTTCTATGTTGGCCAGGTCGTTTACATCGAGGGCATGGCGGGCGGTTTCACCATCGCCGACATCATCGAAGAAGGCACTAAAATCGTTCTTGAGAATGCGGCGCTTCGTGGCTGCTACGGTGATAATGACACTGCCACGCTCACGATCTACGGCTACGACGAAACACAGGACGGCGGCGGAAAACGCGTCGGCGGCGATCACTTCGTGATTACCGGCGGGGCAGGACCGGACAGCCCGCTTGTCGTTTACGGCGACACCAGCCAGGACGGTGTATGGTACTCCGGGCACACGTCCGACCGGCTGGGCCTCGAGTTCGGCGAGAAACCCTTTGATCCGTTCCCAATGCTCCCCGACGAGGACAACGAGGACGACGAGTGGGTCTTCCCGCTTGCCAATCCTTACAAGCTCGCCGGTAACGACATCATCGATGCAAGTGCGCTGTTTGCTGCGGAGGCGGATGCCGGCGCCGTGCCGACGGTTGGCTTCACCGCTTACGGCGGTGCGGGTGACGATCTGATCATCGGCAGCCAGGCGGGCGACCACCTGGCCGGTGGATCGGGCGACGACACGATTCTCGGCCAGCGCGGCGTGGACCACATCTACGGCGACAGCGGCGTGAACGTGAATATTCTGACCCGTGCGCTCCAGATCCCCACCGAGGACAACAGTCCCGAACCTTCCGTGGACAAGGATCTGCCGAAGACAGACAATACCTTCAAGCCGGCGCCTTCACCGGTGCTGGACGACCTGAAGGCGGGCCGGGATGTGATTGACGGCAACGGCAGCGGTTTGCAGGATCAGGAAAACATCATCTTCGGCGACCACGGCGTGATCGTGCAGTACGTGGAAGACCCCAACCTGCCGCCGGTCCTGCTGCAGAAGATCCAGACGACCGACCTTGCCTCGGTGCTTGAGATCAACTCGGGCGAGCTCCAGAACGGCGGTGACGACACGATCTACGGCACCGATATCGACGATATTCTGATCGGCGGCGCCGGGAACGACATGATCGACGGTCTGGAAGGCGACGACCTGATCTTCGGCGACAACGTCTACCTGACCCGCATGGGCGGGGCCTATGACGACAGTCTGATCGACGATATCGAGAACCTGCGGTTCCAAAGCCTCTCCGGCACGTTACTTTACGGACGGACTGATTTTGCGGCCGAATCGAACGAAAGCCCGGCCTATGACGGCGATCCGATCAATGAAGACAACAGCGGCCGCCTGTTGACTGACGGTATTGCGAAGCTCTATCGTGACCCGACGGGACCGCAGTGGTGGGCCGAGTACGAGATTGACTATGCCGATCTCCACACCTTTGATCGTGATCCGATGTTTACCAGCGGACCGGCTCTTGTCGGCGTCGGCAGCTTCGGCAACGACTACATCGCCGGCGGCGCCGGCAATGACGAGATCTTCGGCCAGCTCGGCTGCGACATCATCCAGGGCGACGGTTCGATCGAGAGTGCAGTGGCGGCTACAGGACATGTGGGTGCGGCACGCGTAGCGGCCACCCTTGAGGTGCCGATCGGTGATTTGAAGGTGGTGGCAAGCTTCGAAGCGGCCTCGGACGGCGAGGACTACATCGAGGGCGGCGGCGACTGCGATACGATCTTCGGCGGCCTCGGCCAGGACGACCTGATCGGCGGCAGCTCGAGCTTCTTCAGTCTGACCGACGCGAACAGCCGACCGGACGGCCATGACTACATCTTCGGCGGCGCCGGGACGCAGATCGACCGCAACAACGGGTTCGACCCGGAGGCGGACACGGACGGTGATCCGCAGACCTTCGGTGAAGACATCGTTTCGATCACCGATGGCACCCCGTACGACAGCAAGCACGGCCGCGATTCGGATGCGATCGCGGGCGACAACGCGGATATCATCCGCATCGTCGGCATCAACGGCGACGATGTGAACCCAAATCCCGAAGTCAAGCCGACTCCGACGGAACAGAACTACGTCACCTTCAACTACGACACCTACGGCGGTGAGAAGATCGTAGTGCGCGGCATCCGGCTGCTGGACTACACACCGGGCGGGCCGGACTTCGAACCCACAGAGTTCTCGGAGACAGATCCTGGTGGTGACTTCCGGGCCATGTTCGGCATCTGGGCAACAACGGACATCGGCGGCCACGATGAAGTCCACGGCGAGACCGGTGATGACTTTATCTATGGCCAGGGCGGTAACGACCGGCTGTTTGGTGATGCCGATAGTGACGACATCATCGGCGGCTGGGGCAATGACTGGATCTCCGGCGGTACCGGTACGGACGGCATCCTGGGCGACGACGGCAGGATTTTCACCAGCCGCAATACCTCCGATGAAACGCTGGCTGAGAGTCTGTACGGGGTCGAGGCGCTGCTCGACAGGGATCCGGACACCCGGACCAGCCAGGGCAACGTCCTCGACGAGCTGATCCATACGCCGGGCAACGTCCAGAGCGAGCTGATCAATGTTTCGGGCGAATTGAAGAAATCCGTCGATCTGACGCCGTTCAACCTGACCGATGCCGAGCTGGGGGCGGCTGATCCGGCGCTGTCAAGCCACATGTTCGCCGATGACATCCTGTTCGGCGGGCTGGGCAACGACTTCATGCACGGCGGATCGGGCGACGACGCCATCGCCGGCGGAGAGGCGCTGTCGGAAAGCTATGCGCCTCGGATAGACGGATCCACAGTGGACGAGGAGGGCCAGGAGCGCGATCTGCTCGGTCTCTGGCGGACGGACTTCGATCATCCTTACAACCCTGGCAACGTCCTGCTGTTCGGTGATGACACCAATCCGTGGAACGGGCCGAAACCGGTCCAGAGTCGTATTGGCGAGTTCTATCTTTACAACGAGTACGACCCGCGCCGGCCTGTCCTGTTCGATGAGGTTGACGGAAAAACGGTGGTCTGGACGGGGGACGATATCACAGATCCGGTCCTCAAGCAGTACTTCCTCAATCAGACCAGCAACGAGGGCGTCAGCGTGCTGGGCTACGTTGCATTCAAACCGGACGGCCAGACGCCCGATCCGGACGTCCCGGAGGAATACCGCCAGACCGACGGCGATGACGCAATTTTTGGCGATCTGGGCAACGACTGGATCGTCGGCGGAACGGGCCGCGACCACATTTACGGCGGCTTCGGCAACGATCTGATGAACGCCGACGACGTGATTGGGACGGTGAACCCCGATCCGCCGCAGAATGATCCCGGACAGCTCCCGCTGGGCGGTTACGACGAAACGCCTGATACGCATTGGGTCTATGAGGACCGGGTCTTCGGCGGCGCGGGGCTCGACATCCTGATCGGCAACACCAAGGGCGACCGGCTGATCGACTGGGTCGGCGAATTCAACTCTTTCATCGTACCGTTTGCATCCTTTGGCGTTGCGACCGTCAGCCGGCAGGTGCCGCCGCACCTGTTCGACTTCCTGTACGCCCAGGCATTCGGCGACGGTGTAGATATTACCCGGTACACCGATACGGGCCAGTCGAACCATAACCAGCGCTACTCGAACGTTACGACCATGCAGGGCGGGATCTACGGCGAAATCGGCCTGGTAACCCAGAAGGATCACGGCTACTGGCAGGACCAGACCGGCGGCCCGACAGACCCGCAGGCCGGCAACGTACCGGGCGGGCGGCGCGATGTACTGAGAACGTCCGACTTCAACAACGCATCGATGGACCTGTTCGTTCGCGACACAGGCAAGTTCCAGGCGGTCAACGGCAGATTGTATGTTGCGGCCGACTCTTACGACACGCAGGCGACAGCCTTCTACAACCTGGATGCCTACCTGCCGATCTACTACGAGGTCCGAGCCCTGCTCATGGCGGACAAGCCTACCGGCGGCGCCAAGGCGAATGCCTATGTCATCTTCGACTACCAGTCGGATATCGACTTCAAGTACGCCGGGATCAACGTCTCGACCAACCAGATCGAGATGGGCTATCGAGATGCAACCGGTTGGCATCAGGTCGTGAAGTCCAATCAACCAGTCCGGATCAAGCCGGGCATCCAATATGACGTGCTGGTGGCGGTTAACGGCACCAATGTCACGCTGATCATCGACGGGGTGACCTGGTTCACCTACACTTTCGATCCGCGGCTGGATGAAGACGGCCTGCCGATCCCGCTCAACAAGGGCTTCGTCGGCGTCGGAATGGACGGCGGCAGCGGTACGGTGGACAACTTCACGGTGCAGGTCCTGCCGCCTGAAATCACCCTCGAGATCATCGACGATTTCTCGGGGGATGCCGCGCAAGTCTTGAAGCAGGAGACAGGCAACTGGGCATTGACAGAGGGCGGCTTTTTCACGGGGAGCTGGTCGGAAGAAGTCCCGGCAGTGAGCCTCGCGGACCTCGGCGCAGGCATCGCGGTGAGTTCGATCCTCGAACTCGAAGCGTCGATGATGCCCGGTGGTGTGGGCGGTCTGGTCTTCGATTACTACGATTTTGACGACTTCAAGTTTGTCCGGATCGATGCGGCACGTGACGTGGTGGAGGTCGGCCATGTTGCCCCGGACAGCGGCATGAGAATCGACCGGACCTATACGAAGACCCTCGAAGACGGGTCGGCACACCACCTGAAGCTGTCTTTCGCCGGCGCCTCGGTCTCCATCTTGGTCGACAACGCATTCCTCGACACCTACGGTTTCAACGCCGCACTGGTGGACGGCGGATTCGGGCTGGTGTCATTCGGGACAACCGCCTTCGACCAGATGACGGTCCGTACCAATGACCCGGCTTTTGCCGGCAGCGCGCCTCCGCCGGTTGTCCTGCCGACGATTTCGGTTTCGGATGCGCTGGTGACGGAAGGCAACAGCGGATCCAAGGAGGTTAAGCTGACCTTCACCCTGTCCTCGACTCCCGCTGCCGGTGAAACGGTATCGGTCGATTACAGGACGCAGAACGTGTCTGCAACTGATAGCGGCGAGGACAAGGATTATGAGTACGTAGAAGACACGCTGATCTTTACTGAAGGTGAAACCGTCAAAGAAGCGTGGTTCACCGTTTACGGCGATACGCTGTTCGAATCCGATGAAGCCTTCACTGTTCTGCTTTCCAACGCCGTGGGTGCCGCCATTGCCGATGGGACAGGAACGATCACCATCGAAAACGACGATGATAACTCCTCCCCTGCCCTGCCGACGATCTCTATTTCGGATGTGAGTGTCGTCGAGGGCAACAAGACCAACAAGACCAAGGTGAACGTCACGGTCAGTCTCTCGCAGGCCTCGTCCGAAACGGTGACCGTGAAACTGGCCACTGCAGACGACACGGCCGTGAGCGGGGAGGATTATGTTGCGGTTGCTGACGCGACGATCACCTTTGCACCCGGCGAGACAGAAAAGAATTACACCCTGATCGTCAACGGTGACAAGGTTTGGGAGCCTGATGAAACCTTCAACGTCCTGCTTTCCAACGCTGTGGGTGGTGATGCAACCATAGCCGATGGAGTCGGCGAGGTCACGATTCTCAACGATGACCTCGCCCCGCTGATGGCGGCGGAAACAGCCACCGGGCCGCAGTCGAAGGTTGAGCTGCTGACGGAGGCGCAGCTGGATCCCATCGTGGATGAAGCCATCGCGCGGTGGGAAGCTGTCCTGGGCGCACCGATCGACCTGGGCGGCATCGACTTCCAGATCATGGATTTCGAGGGACGCGGACGCGGAATCCTCGGCCAGACCACCCCGGATACGATCTACATCGACGACGATGCGGCCGGATGGGGCTGGTATGTGGATGGAACGCCGTCTGACGATACGGAGTTCACCGTTGCGGGCGGCGAAGACGCCGACCGGATGGATCTGCTCACCGTGGTGATGCACGAGATCGGCCATGCGCTGGGCTACGGGGATCTGCCCGCAGACAGCGACGACCTGATGAGCGCCGCCCTGGATGCCGGCGAGCGATTGACGCCCGGCAGCGGCCTGGTGGTGATGGACACCTCGAATCTGGACGACGAGGAAGCGCCTGATCCGGCCGCCACGGCCATGGAGAAAAATTTCTGGCTGAGGGAATTCCTGATCACCAGGGCACAGGGCGAACGCAATCCGTTCGAGCCCACGGAAAACATTCAAATCATGTTCACGGATGAAGAGGCGGAAGAAGTGTAGACTTTAACTTTCTCCATTGAAGCAATCAAAAACAGGGGATCTGGCGCATACACTCAGCCGGGTCCCCTCTTCTTTTTTTAAGAATTCGCATTCGGGCTTTCCAGGCCGTTGCCTGGCAGATAATAATGCCTGCTCCCAAGATGCAAGTTCGCATAAAAATTTATATTATTTTGAATATAATTATGTTATAATTTTAACAAATACAGTTATTTACTAATGAGTACATTGTCATATAGGCATAGGTTTTGGCAAAGAACCTTTTCCTCCGGGTTCTATTAAAAAAGTATCCAAAAATTTATGTGCTCATCGGTATTGTAGCGGAAATTTTGTCATGTGCTAGCACCATTTGTGAGCAAAGGAGGCAAGCCGTAGGTACCGCTGGAAATTTACGCGGATTAGCCCGAAAGGCCCGACGCAAGGTAACAATGGAGCTTTTAGAAGCGAGGCCGATGCTCTCAGCCGTTCTCTCCTGCATGATGGGAAAAAGGACCTGTCATTGTAGCTTAACCCGATCGACAAGTTCGACATTTTCCTGATCATCTTTTCAAAAATTCCTGCCCGGGCTCTTCCAGACAAAGGCGGTACCGATCAATTTCGCGCCGCGTTCTATAGTAAAAAAAAATATATAATTAGTACCAAGGTACAATACCCGAATTTGTATAAAGAGAATATGGAAAGCTAAGCGGTTTTTTTCGCATTTTCAATGAAAATACAATAATTTATTATAATTACAGCAGCTTAACGGAGTAATACCCTTCGTGAACAAAGGAGGTAGGTCATGGGTATCGCTAGAAATTTACGCAGATTAGCCCGGAAGAAGGATGCCGCCGCAGCCAGAAAGCCCCAGCGAAAGGCCATGATGGAGCCCCTGGAGCCGCGGTTGTTGCTGTCGGCCGACCTTTCCTACGTGATGGATGGAACAAAGGATCTGTCTCTGGAGCTGAACCAGATCGACGGAGTCGACACGTTCCAGCTCATCGATATCGACACCGACACAGCGGTAGCCAGCCAGGCCGCCGCCGATACCAGTGGGATCGAGATTATCGGATCATCCGGCGACGACCACCTCCTCGTGGATTCTACCCTCCCCTTATCCATACCTGTCTCCTTTATTGATAGCTCCTCAACGGACAACGACGTCCTCGAATTCGTCGGCGGCGGAGACCGGACCTGGAACATCACCGGGGCCGGTGCCGGCGACACGGGCAGTGTGGCCTTTGCCGGCATCGAGAACCTGACCGGCGCGGCGGATAACAAGGACACCTTCGTCTTTGCCCAGGACGGGTCCCTGGCCGGAACCGTCGAGGGCGGCGCAGGCGGGTTCGACAGTCTGGTTCTTGACGGCGGCACATACGGCAGCTTGACTTACGAGGCATTCGATGCCCATTCCGGAATTATCGATCGTGACGGGGACATCATAACTTATGCCGGGCTCGAGCCGATCACTTATTCAGGGACATCCGAAAATATCGAAATCACCCTGTCTATTTTAGCCGACACAGCGACTATATCCGAAGTGGGTGGCCAGTTGTATATTTCAGATACAGGATCTATCCCCAGCTTCGAACAATACTCCTTTGCCAAACCTACAAACAGCCTGACAATCAACCTCCGCGCCGGTAACGACACCCTTTACGTGGATAACCTCGGCACAACAGCCCCCTTCGCGCTTACGATCAACAGCGGCCTCGGGTCGGATACCGTTGTGTTCCGAGAATCGAACGATTTTGAAGGCCATGCCTTGGAAGTCACAGCGGAGTCCATTACGGTCAATCCCGGTGTCGTGCTCAGCACTGAAGGCACCAGCACCACGGGAGATATCACCTTCACGGCGAAAATTACCGATTATTCCGGCATCTCGCCGCTCGATGTATTCCCGGCGGATGACGTGAGCATCAACATCTTGACCGGCGCCGAAATCAGAGGCGGCCAGATCACCCTCACGGCCGATCGCACGAGCATGCTAGCCGCGCCTCTGACGGTGGTTGCGGTCCAGTCCAAGACCGCCACCATCAACATCACCGGCGCCACCATCGACGGGACGTCTGTCACCATCGAGGCCGCCACGGCGGATCAAAAACCCCTCGAAGACGGGGATATGGGCTATTTCAACAATTACGTACTGGGCCCGGTGCTCGACTACGGAGACATCCTCGGCACCGTTCTCGGTGCGATTCCGGTGCTCGGCCCGCTGCTCCAGGCCGTTTCGGTGAGCATCCGCAGCGCCGAATCCTACGTTACCCTTGACGGGGCCACAATCACCAGCAGCGGTGACGTGACTATCAACGCCGAAACAATAATTGAGAGCGTGGCCAGCGCCTCCGGCGGCATGGATCTGCGCAGCGGCGGCGGGGCCGGCAGCATCGGCTCACAGGCCGCCGGCTCGGCGCCGTTTGCCGTCAGCTACAGCGAATCCAACGCCACTGCAATTACCACACTGAAGGGCACCACGAATATAACCTCTACCGGCGGTACGGTCACGGTCGGATCGAACATCGAGAACACCACCGAAGCCGAATCCACCACCTTCATCAATTCAGAAGCGGGCAAGGGGACCGTCAAAACCTCCGTCGGCGGCCTCTCGGTGGCGGTGACCAATTCCGAAACCACCGCCAATACACTGGTGGGAGAGAACGTCACCATCAACGCTGGCGGCAACGCGAACATCACCGCAGTAGGGGACCTGGGGAACACGGCCAATGCCGGCGTTACGATCTTTGTGGACGGGTTCGGCGGGGTGAGCCTGGCATTGGGCTTCGACAAGGCCGACATCCGTTCGGAGGTCAACGGCACGATCACCGCAGGTGGTGAAAAGACTGTGCTGGATCTGGAGCTGTCCGGTATCAACACCTCCAACGATACCATCACCATTCCCGATCACGGCCTCGAAACCGGCCAGGAACTGATCTATCTGGCCGTCGATCCGGACACGCCGGATTCACCGCTCACTGCCATCGGCGGGCTGGAGCCGGGCACGACCTACCGGGTCGTGGTCGTTGATAAAGACACGATTCAGCTCGTGCGCGGGGAAACCATCGACTTCAACGCCGCACGGACACTTTACGTGAACCCCGATTCCGTGCAGAGCGTCAGCCGCAAGGATTTCATCACCTTCGAGCCGGGCGGCGGCAGTGTGGTTAACGTGATAGACAACACCATCACGTTCACCGGCGGACACGATTTCTATACCGGCCAGGTGGTGGACTACCTGGTCGCATCTGACGGGGGTGAGGCGATATGGGGACTTGATAACGAAGGCACGTATGTCGTAGCGGTCGTGGATGACTACACCATCAAGCTCGGCACCATCAATGCCGACGATGAGAATGCGACTACCGAAACCTTCACCGACGCAGACGGTGTGGCCTATTACGTTATCGACCTGACCGAGGGCGGCGCCACCACCAGCACGGTGACGTTCAGCCCTGCCGGTAACGACGATGCCATCATTGTAGACAACCAAATCATCTTCAGCGGAACCCATTCGTTTTTCACCGGCCAGAGCGTGACCTATGATGCCGGTGCGGATGGGACCGCCATCGGCGGACTGACCGACGGAAGCGTTTATTACGTCATCAACATCGCCGCTGACCGGATCCAGCTCGCCGCCTCCAAGGCGGACGCCGAAGCAGGTACGGCCATCAGTCTCGATGCGTCAGGCGTGGCCGGCAGAGTTCACAATCTCGCCAACAGCAGCGTGGCCACCTTCGATCCTGCAGGGACGGTGGATATCGAGACCGACGAGATTTCCTTTTCCAGTACTCATTCGTTTTTCACCGGTCAGCGGGTGGTGTACTCGAACGGCGGCGGCACTTCCGTTTCCATCGGCGGCCTGACCAGCGGCGAAGAATACTATGTTATCGCAACCGACACCGACCGCATCAAGCTGGCCTTGTCCGAACAGGATGCTGTAAATGGGATTGCCATCACATTGAGCGCTGGCGCCGCCGGCACGTCGCATAGCTTCGACGGCAGCTGTGACCTGACCTTTGACCCGGTGGGGAACGACGATGCCACCGTCATCGACAATGAGATCATTTTCGCGGACACCCACCAGTTCACCACCGGCCAACGTTTGCTGTACGATGCCGGCCTTGTCGATGAAAGTCCCGCCACCGCCATCGGTGGTCTCATCGACGGCCATGACTACTATGCCATCGTTACCGGCGCCGATCGGATCAAGCTGGCCTCATCAAAGGAAAATGCAGAGGCCGGCACTGCGATCACACTGAACGCCTCTGTTGCCACCGGCACCGAACACAGCTTTACCGGCTACCATGTCCATGTGTTAAGCTACGAAGAGACACCGCTCGAATTTAAAGTCGCCGACGCGGTGGAGACCCACGGAGAAGGTACCATCTACTTTGAAGATGTGCATAATCTGGAGACCGGCGATGCAGTAGTCTACCGGCCGGACATGGATTTCAGCCGTGAGATCGCCATCAACCGTGGCACCCAGTTCCGGCTGGCGGAAACCACGGTAACATTCAATCCCGGCGGCACCATCGGCGAAGGCGATGACGTGGAGAACGTGATCGACGCCGACGGCAAAACCATCGTCTTCAATGCGATTCACGATTTCACCACCGGCCAGCGGGTGACCTATGATGCCGGCACCGGGGGAACCGCGATCACGGAACTCACTGACGACACGGATTACTTCATCATTGCCTCTGGTGACGACCGCATTCAGCTTGCGGCTTCGCGTGAGGACGCCCTTGGCGGTATTGCCATCACCGGCCTGGCGGCAATTGCAGGCAGTGCCCATACCCTCACCGGCGGTGCGGTGGATATCGATGACAGCGATGGCGATCTGCTCGTAATTGCCAATCACGGCTTCCAGACCGGCCAGGAAATAAAATACTACACGGACGAGCTTGGCACTGCCATCGGCGGTCTGGCCAGCGGCAGCACTTACTATGCCATCCGCATCAATGAAAACATCCTGCAACTCGCTCTCTCGCGCACGGATGCCTCGGCCGGAACGGCTATCAATCTTACTTCAGCCGGCACCGGAGCAGTCCATGCTTTTCAGACCAGCACCGTCGTGCCGATCTTTGACGGATCGCGAACTACGGATTCCGTCGATCTGGTGGACAATACCATCGAACTCATCGGCCACGGCTATTCAACCGGCCAGAAGGTGATCTATTCGGCCGGCGACGGGGAAGTGATTGAAGGACTTAGTGAAGGCGGTGAGTATTATGTATGGGCAGTAAATCCTGATCACATCAAACTCGGTATCATTGATGAGTACGCGACCACCGAAACCTTCACCGACACAAATGATGTGGTGTATCATGTTGTCGATCTTACAGACCGCGGCGCCATCGGTTTAAGCTTGCATTCGCTTACCACGGCGACGCCGGTCACGTTTGATCCGGCGGAAATCGTGCTGTTGAGCATCGATCTCGACACCGAGACGATCACGATATCCGAACACGGCTTTGCCAACGGTGTTCATGTCATCTATTCGACAGGCGGCGGTGACGCAATCGGAGGACTCGAGGAGGGTGGCGAATACGTTGTCATTAAATTAGATGCAAATACCTTCAAGCTCAGCACAGACGGGTCAACGACGGCTATCGACCTTTCCGAAGGTGCAACCCTCGGCGAAGACCTGCACACGTTCACCCTCGCGGATTATGATCAAACCGTTGTTGGCTTCGATCCGACGGAGGCGAAGATTAAAATTGCCGGGCACGGCTTTTCAGGCGGAGAGACGGTCTATTACTCGATCAGCGGAGGCGGCACTCCCATCGGCGGACAAACCGAGGGCTACCAGTATGTCGTTATATATGTGGATGGAGACTACATCCAACTCGCCGATCCTACCTATCCGGATACCCCGATCTCCCTCTATGGTTTCAAAGACGCCATTGGCACCACTCACACGTTGACATCCTACGAGTCTATTTCTTTCGACCCGACCTTGCGGCCGGCGGTGGTCGATAGCGGCATCTGGAACCCGGATCACGGCTTTGAGACCGGCGACCGGGTCACCTACCTTAAAGGGCTTAATGGCCATGCCATCGGCGGCCTGACCGACGGGCAAGACTACTACGTGAAAGTGCTCGATGCCAACCGGTTCGGCCTGGCTACCGATCCAGACGACATTGATGGCAGTCTGGTAACGCTGAGCAACGTCACGCTGGTCGACACCATCGTCGAGCGTCACGGCTTCGAACGGGCGTCCACCGTGTTCCAGGGCGACCTTGCCATCGGCGGCCTGAGGGCCGGCGACATTTACTACGTCACAGTGGTCGATGCCCACACGATCCGCCTCTCCGACTCGCTTCAGGGTGCCCTGGCTGCCCAGGCGGTCGATCTTACCCTCACGACGGATCAGGTAACAAACGCGGCTACCCTCACCCATTCCCTAAAGCTGCCCAATGTCGAATCGGGCATCAATGTCACGGCCGACATGAAGGCTGCGAACAAGGCGATCGCCAAGGCCGGCATCGGCGGCATCCCCAACCTGAGCAGCATGCTCGGCGGAGACGTCCCGCCCAGTCCCAAGCTGCTCAAATCGATGGTGCAGGGCGCGGGCACAAGCTTCAAGGCCGACAAGAAGACGGCCGTGAGTATCGCCGCTTCAGCCGCTGCGGCCCTCTTCGACCACGATGTGGTGGCAAAGGTCGGGTCCACTGCGGTGCTGAAGTCGGATGCCAATGTCAATATCCAGGCGACGGCCGTTCAGAAGTCCGGCATCACGGTTCAGGGCAACATCTCCACCGGCGCCACCAAAACAGCGTCGGGCAATAAGCAGCTTGCGGCGTCGGTGGCCGTCGGGGTGGGAATTTACGACAACACGGTGCAGGCCATTGTCGAGGGTGGCGCGTCGATCGATGCGAAAGATACCATCTCTGTATCTTCGGATATCTCTTACCCCTTCATGCTCGGCGCCATCCCCTTCTACGACTTCGACATCAAGGAGGACAACCTCATAGAAGAGGTGGCCAAGCTGCTCAACGGCTCGCTCGGCATGACCGGCCTGTTCAACATGTGGTCCGCCACCAAGGGCAAGGCGCCCGATGCCCAGATGACCGTCACCGCATCGGTGGGGGTCACCGACTATACCAATCGATCAGAGGCCATCATCGGAGACGGCGCCCTGATCAACCAGGACGAAGACTACTGGACCGACTACCAGTCGGTGCTGGTGAGCGCAGCCACCAACGTGGACCTGATCAACCTGGCCGGGGTCATCCACCTCAACCTGAACGAGGCGGGGCTCCGCGACTTTCTTAAAGCCCGCAGCACCGGCGGCTTCAGTTCGCCCTTCTCCCTGTTCGGCAACGAGGCCAAGACTCTGGGGATCGGCGGGTCGGTGCTGGTGCAGAACATCGAGAATTACACTATTGCAAGAATTGATGGATGGAATACGACTACCGAGAAGCACACGAAAATACGCACCGGGACCAGCGGCGGCCTGACCGTGAAGGCCGAGGAAGATGTCTATTCCTTCGACTTTGCGCAGACCGGCGGCAACTCGGGCAAATTCGGCGTGGCCGGCAGCTTCTCCTTTGCAACCCAGACCAGTGAGACCCTGGCCCAGATCGCCAGCGGCACAGTGATCAATGGCGGTTTGTCCGGTGAAACAATATTGCCGGGCGGATTTATAAATGTTCTGGCCTCCAGCGACGCCACCCACGTCAACTTCACCGGCGCGGTGCAGATGGCGCGGCAGGTGGGCATCGGCATCACGGCCGGCAGCACGATGCTCGACCGCGACACCGAGGCCCTGATCGGAAGCCGCCTGACCGAAGACAACACTGATCCGGGAAGCGACGGTACCGACATCGATGCCGGCGGGGTCACCATTGATGCGGTCAACAGCGGCCGGATCATCGGTATCGGCGTGGCCGGCGCCGTGGTCGCCGACGTGCCCGGGCTGTCGATCAAGGACAAGAGCGGGGATCCGCCGCCGCAGATCGGCGCCGGCATCGCGGGCGTGGTATCGTTTGCCGGGGTGGACGACGTTACCTGGGCCTACATCAACGACAGCGGTTCGGTGAACGCGGACGGCAATTTGACCCTGACCGCCAAAGATAGCACGGGAATCATCTCGATCGCCGGTGCCGCGGCCTTCGCCAAGACCTCCAAGACGGCCATCGGCATCGCAGGCGCCTTCGGCTTCAACGATCTGGACATGACCACCGAGGCCTTCATCAACGGGACTGACGTGGAAAGTACGGGCAATGCATCGCTCACCGCGCTGCGGACAGGCGACATCATGGCCATTGCCATGGGCGTGGCGGTTGCCGCCACCTCGCCCAAGGGCGCGGCCGGGGGCGCTTCCGTGGCCGTTTCCGGTTCGTTTTCAATCAACAATGTTCGGGGAAATACTCGAACCCGGATAAAGGATGGAGATCTCGAAGCCTCTGGAGATCTTCTCATGGACGCCAAAGATGACGCTTCCATCCTGTCCGTAGCCATCGGCGGCGCCGGCGCCGGCGGCCAGAGCAGCGCCGTAGCCGTTACCGGTGTAGTGTCGTTCAATACCATCGACAATATCATCGAAAGCACCATTGAGAACTGCCGTATAGATTCATCCAATTCAGGCATTGACGTGGGGGGCAACGTCACGTTGACCGCCACCGACAACAGCGCCATCAGCGCGGATGCCGGCGGGGTGGCCATCGCCATCACCGCCAAGAAGGGCGGCAGCGGCGGCACCGGCACCGTGGCGGTGGGAGCCGGGGTGGCGGTAAACGAGATCGGACAGAGCGCGGAAGATGATGCGTACAGCCATGCCGTGCGGGCGATCATCGACAACTCCGATGTTGAAGCGGACGGAAACATTGCATTGACGGCGGTTTCAAACGCCCAGATCGAGTCGCTCGCCATCGGCGGGGCGGCCGCGGCCCAGGGCGGCGCCGGCGGCGGCTCCAGCCTGACCCTTGCCGGAGCGGGCGCAGGCACGGGTAATGCCATCAAGGTCGATATCGAGGCATCGATCAAGAGCGACAGCGTCGTTACGACCACCACAGGCTCGGCTGGGGACATCACCCTGACAGCCACGGACGCCTCGCACATCTATACGGACGCCGGCGGAGTGGCCCTGGCGCTGACTATCGGCGCGGGAGGCGGCGGCAACAGTCTGGCTGCTTCGGTGGGCATCGCGGCGGCCGTGAACGAGATCGACAACAGCATCATTGCAACGATCGATGATTCCAAGGTAATCGCCGACGGAGACATCAAGCTGGATGCGGCGGCAACCGCGGAAGTGGATCAAACTCTCGAGTTCGCCAATACAGCGGTTATAGAGAACAACATCACGTTGACGGGCCATGGGTTAAACACCGGCGACCGCGTCGTTTACTTCAACGACGGGACCGGAAAAGACATCGGCGGGCTCGAGGACGGCCGGGCCTATTTCGTCGTCAAGGTCGATGACAACACCATCCGTTTGGCGGCAGACAAGGCCGGCAGCCAGGGTGATGAGCCGACGACCATCACTCTTTCGACCACGGATGCCAGCACCAACCACAGCTTCGTCACTTACGAAAACAAGATCGATGCCCTGGCCTTCGGCGTTGCCGCAGCCGTATCCACAAGCGCCGGCGGCGGGGGAATGGGCGGCGCTCTGGCCGGTGCCGGCTCGGGCGTGAGCAATACCATCAGCAACACCATCGAAGCGTCGATCAAGGGCGCCGACAACGGCGAATCGCAAAAAGTTCAGGCGGTCAACGGCGGCATCCAGGTGCTGGCCGCCGACCATGCCGTTATCAATGCCGATGCCGGCGGTGTCGCCATCGCCGTAAGGGCGGGCGCAGGCTCCGGAACCAGCGCTTCGCTGGCCTTCGGCGCATCGGTGGCGCTCAACGACATCAGCAACACCGTCAGCGCCCTGGTCGATAACTCGGTGATCGAGGCTCAAACCGATATTACGCTGTCGGCCCAATCGCACGCGGTAGTCGACGCCCTGACCCTGGCCGGGTCCGGGAGCGTGGCGGCAGGCGGCGGCGGCAGCGTTGGCGCGGCCATTGCGGGCGCCGGCGCCGGGTCGGGCAACAGCATCGGTAACACCATCGAGGCCGTGATCAGCGGCGGCAGTTCGGTGACCTCAACCACCGGATATCTGAGCATCGAGGCCCTGGACGATTCGAGCATCGTGGCCGATTCCATGGGCGGGTCGGTGGCGGTATCCGCCGGCGCGCAAACTGCCGTGGGGGTGGCCGTGGGCGTGTCCGTGGCCGTCAACGACATCGACAATACAGTGAAAGCAGCCGTGGAAGGTTCCACGCTAACTGATATCGGGGACCTGACCGTGGCGGCGACCGCCGCGGGCTGCATCGACGCGATATCCGTGGCGGCGGCGGTGTCCGTCGCGGCCGGCACGAACACCGGCGTGGCGGTAAGCGGCGGCGGTGCCGTAGCCGTCAACTATATCGGCACGGACGCGAGCGCGTACATGAGCAGCACCACCGCCCTGGCCGTAGACAACGTCAGCATTACGGCCGACAACGATGCGGCCATTCACGCGGCCGTCGTGTCGATTGCCGCCTCCTTCGGCTTCTCTGGCTCCACCGGCGTGGCCGTAGCCCTCGGCGTATCGTTTGCAAGCAACATCATCGGCTGGGAACCCATCACGGGTGACGATCCGGCGGCGTACACGCCCCTTGAATCGGATTACGATTACACCTTCAGCGACACCCCGGAATCGGTGGTAGCGGGCGACAGAGTCCAGACTGCATCGGGGGATGTCTATATCTACATCGGTGGAACTCCATTAGTAAGCCCCACACTATCTGGACAGGATTACAGCGTTACGACGCTTTGGCGCCAGGTGAACTTCTACACGACAGGCGATGACCCTGACGCACTGGTAACCGGCGACCGCGTCAAGATCGTATCCGGTGCCCGTGCGGGCAATGTCTACGAATACGTGGGCGAGACGGTCGATCTTTACACATTTACTTCGGACAATACGGCGGCTGACCTCAAGACCGGGGATCTGGTCAAGGTGAACGCAGGGTATGGCGAAGCTTCCGAAACAGATACGATCAGGGGAGTCGGTGCGACCATCTACCGTTACATTGGCCCCGACGCCGACGACGTTGACCTGACCCAGCAGGACTATATCGGCTACGACTATGTCAGCGGGGAAGGGACGAAAACCCTCTACCAGGGAGACCTGGTGAAGCTCGTGCCCGGCTACGGAACAGATGACGACTCCGACAACATCAAGGGAGAAGGGACGGCTGTCTATGAGTACGTGGGCACCAATGGTGCCTCACTGGACCTGTCTGCACAGGATTACACTGTTACGAGTCAGTGGAAAAAAGTCGATCAGAAGTGGGAGTCCGTCGGCAGCGCCCGGCTCACCACCCAGGATTACGGCAATTCGGATCTGTGGAAACAGGTCAACCTCAAGGAATCACCCAACGTGGTCGAGGCTTACGCGTCCGGTTCGAGCATCCAGGCTGACGGCGACATCGCCATCGAAGCCGTCTCCGGGCAGACCATCGACGCGGCCGTTTTCGCCGGCTCCGTGGCGGTCTCGGGCGGCAGCACCGGCGTGTCCGTGAGCGGAGCGGGCGCTGGCGCTATGAACTTGATAGCAGCCGATGTCCAGGCGTATATCGACGGTGACGGCACATCGGGTATCCATGCCGATTCTTTGACCCTTTTTGCGGATGACACCTCCTCGATTCATGCCTTTACCGGCGCCGCGAGCCTGGCAGCCGGGTTCGGCGGCACCGGAGTTGCGGTGGCAATCGGCATTGCCGTCGCCTACAACGACATCGGAAACGACATAACCGCCTATATGGCCAATGCCGACGACGTGAGCACCGATTTGGGCGCCGTGTCGATTACGGCCGGGGAGAGCGCCGAAATATTCAGCATCACCTCGGCGGCATCCCTTTCCGCGGCCTTCGGCAGCACCGGCGTAGCGGTGAGCGGCGCGGGCGCGATAGCGGTCAACACGATTACGAACAGGACCAACGCCTACATCGACAGCAGTGACCTTACAACCACCACCACCCTGACGGATGAGACGGCAGGCGACGTGATCATCAGCGCCAGTGATACATCCACCATCGATGCCACCGTGGCCGCTGTCGCCGCAGCAGTCGCCGGCGGCGGCACCGGTGTCGGGGTAGCCATCGGCGCTTCGGTTGCCGTGAATACGATCGGGTACGACCTGCTCCTGGGCCATGCGCAGGTCCTGGCCTATGTAAAGGATTCGGATATTACGGCCGCCGGCGATGTTGAGCTGACCGCCGAAGCCGACGAGACGATCACCTCCAGAATCATTGCCGGCGCCGTGGCCATCGCGGCCGGAGGCGTGGGAGTTGGCGTGGGCGGTTCCGGGGTAGTCGCCGTTAACATGATGGCCACCGATGTCAATGCGTTTATTACGTCCTCCACCGTTTCGGGTGACAGCGTGGTCCTGACTGCCGACGACACTTCCAGGATCATGGCTTACGGCGGAGCGGCTGCCATCACCGGCGGGTTCGGCGGCACGGGGGTAGCCGTGTCCATCGGCGCGGCCATCGCCCACAACATGATCGACAACAACGTTGCGGCTTACATTGACAACGAGAGTGAGACGGTCAGCACGATCACCTCCACGGTCGGCAACATCGAATTGCATGCCTGGGAAAACACCCTGATCAACTCGGTATCAGCGGCGGCATCCCTTGCCGTTGCGATCGGCGGAGTCGGTGTGTCCGTGGCCGGCGCCGGAGCAGAAGCCAGCAACATTGTGCTGACCAAGACCAACGCTTTTGTGGCGGACAGCGACCTTGTCAGCGCAGCGGATGTCGTTGTCGACGCCCAGAGTTTGTCGGCGGCGCCGACGCTGACGGATATAGTAAAATCGACTAAGGCGGAAGCCGACGCGCTTGCCGCCTTGCTTGACGATGCCTCATCTACCGATGTGGATATAACCGATGATCCAAACAATCCTGATGATGACCCTGACGATCCAGCCGATGATGCGGATAAAACAAATGAAAGGGACGTTGATATTCTCGCTGATCAGGGTTTCCTGAAAGACACGTTAGCACCTCTTTTGCCTATCGAAGGTACAGTCGATGGAGATAGACTGGCAGTCACTCTCCGCGAAGAAGGCGAGCAGTGGTCAGTCACGGATCGCGTCACCGGTTACACCTATACGCTGACCCGGACAGGCGAGACCACATTCAGCGTCTCCATGTCCTCGATCGGAGCGACGGTCATCTCCGCATCGGCCGCCATTGCCGGCGGCGGCACAGGTGTGGGTGTTTCCATCGGCATTTCCTTTGCCACCAACCTGATCGGCTGGAGCATTGATTTCGATGCTGCCGCGGACTACACCACGGCGGACGAACTCGGCATGAGCCTTGAAAACGGCGATACGGTCAAGGTTCTGGACGGCGTCAAGGAAGGATACGTTTACGAGTATATCGGGCCGACAACTGCTGTTTATGATTACACTACAGCAGACGGCAACCAGACCGTCAATAAAGACCAACTCGTCAAGGTGAACTCGGGTTATGACAGTGCCAAGGGCGCTGAGAAGTCGATTTACCGGTATAAGGGAGATACTCCCTTGTCAGGTGACCTGAGTCAACAGAATTATACAAACACAAACCTATGGGAATCCGTCGGCAGCAGTGCCTTCGCCCTGCAGGACTTCGGCAACACGGATCTCTGGAAGCAGGTCAATCGTGAAGAGAACGCGGTAGAGGTCCAGGCCTACATTTCCAATTCCAGCGTCGATGCCGTCGGCGACCTGACCCAGACGGCCGTTTCGGATCAGTCTATCGACGCGCTGGTGGTGGCCGGATCGGCCGCCGTCTCGGGCGGCGGCGTGGCGGTGAGTGTCAGCGGAGCCGGCGCCGGTGCGGTAAACGCGATTTCCACCGATGTCAAGGCCTATATCGATGGGGATGTCGCAATTGACGTAGATGAGCCGGGAGTAAGGGCCGACAGCATTACGCTGCGGGCGGAAGATACTTCCAGAATTTCCGCCGTAACCGGCGCCGCAAGCCTGGGCGCGGCTTTCGGCGGCGTGGGCGTGGCCGTGTCCATCGGCGTTGCAGGGGCGGTCAACGAGATCGACAGCGATGTGGCGGCCTACATTTACAATGCCGATGACGGCGTGGAGACCCTCAGCGGCGCGATTACCATCGAGGCCATCGAGGCGGCCACCATCAACTCCATTACGGCGGCGGCATCCCTTTCCGCGGCCATCGGCGGTGTGGGTGTGGCGGTCAGCGGCGCGGGCGCCGGGGCGACCAACCTCATATTCAGCAGCACCGAAGCCTACGTGTTGAACAGTGCCCTCGACAGCGCCGGAGCGGTGACGATCGACGCCGAAAACACCTCCACCATCAACGCGATTGTGGCGGCCACGACGGCCTCCATCGCCGGGGGCGCCGTCGGCGTGGGTGTCTCCATCGGCGGAGCGGTGGCGGTCAACATCATCGAGGCGAAATCCGCGACGGATGCCGCAGGCGTTCAGGCCTATGTGAAGAATTCCGATATTACCGCCGACGGCGCGCTTGACCTGACGGCCACAGCGGAAGAAACCATCAGGGCGGCCGTGATGGCCGGATCGGTGGCTTTTGCTGCCGGCGGCGTCGGGGTGGGCGTCAGCGGGACGGGCGTCGTTGCCGTCAATGAGATCAGCGCGGACATCCAGGCGTTCATTGATAACGCAAATAAGACCATCGAGGCCGGCAGCGTATCTCTGACTGCGGACGACACCTCGCAGATCATGGCCTTTGCCGGTTCAGCCTCGGTGGCGGCGGCCTTCGGCGGCGTGGGCGTGGCCGTGTCCATCGGCGTGGCCTTTTCCCACAACATGATCGACAACGACGTGGCGGCATACATCCTCGGCGGAACGGTCGAGTCCACCATCGGCGACATCGAACTGCATGCCGTCGAACAGTCCCTGATCAATGCGGTTTCCGCGGCGGCATCGGTTTCCTTTTCCGGTGCAGGGGTGAGTGTGTCCGTCAGCGGGGCCGGGGCCGAGGCAAGCAACGTCATCCTCACCCGGACGAACGCCTACATCCAGGACGCCGAGATTATCAGCGCGGGCGATGTGGATCTTACGGCCGAGAGCCTGCCGGCAGGCGGACCGGCGGTTACATTGACTACGGCCTCTGATTTTGCCGGGAAGCTGGACGATGCCGGTTCCACGGATCCGGACGACGAAGATACTGGAACGGACGAGAACGCTGTCGACATTACTGCCGATAACGCTTTCCTGGCGTTCCTTTCCACTACCCTGGCGACTAACGGCATCGCCAATTCCGGGGATCTGGCGGTCACTATTCGAACCGAAGGCGAGGAATGGTCGGTTACAGACCGTGCAACCGGGTACACCTATACGCTGACCAAGATCAATGACACCACATTCGAGGTGACCACGCCCACCATCGGGGCCACGGTCATCGCCGCATCGGCTGCACTTGCCGCCGGCGGAGTCGGCGTCGGGGTTTCGGTCGGGGTTTCCTTTGCCACCAACCTGATCGGGTGGGATCTGGTGGACACCGCCTCGACTTACACAACAGCGTCGGAACCGGCCAGCCTCTCCACTGGTCAGACCGTCAAGATTCTGGAAGGCGTCAAAAAGGGCTATATCTATAAATATATCGGTTCCGAAAACCTGGTTCCCGAAGAAGATGATGAAACGACCGTTGACCTGAGAACCCAGGACTACGGCAACACGGATCTCTGGGAACAGGTCAATTTGAATGATGACAATCCGGCCGAGGTCCGGGCTTACATCGTCAACTCCAGCGTGGATGCCGTCGGCAACCTGACCCAGACGGCCATTTCCAACCAAACCATCGACGCCCTGGTCGTGGCCGGATCGGCGGCCATCTCCGTCGGCGGCGTCGGGGTGGGCGTCAGCGGTGCCGGGGCCGGGGCCGTCAATATGATCACCACCGATGTCCAGGCCTTCATCGATGAGGATGCAACACTTGGAACCCGTCAAACCGTCATTGAAGCCGGCGGTGTTTCTCTGCTGGCTGATGACTCCTCGACGGTGTCGGCGGTCACCGGCGCAGCGAGCCTGGCCGGGGCGGTGGGCGGTGTGGGTGTGGCCGTCTCCATTGGCATCGCCGGGGCCTACAACGAGATCAGCAATGATGTGGCTTCCTATATTGCCGATGCGGACGTAACGACAAGGGACTACGAGTACACAATTCAGGATACCGCCGATGGGTTGTCAACCGGAGACCGGGTTTATGTCTACGGGACCGTCTACGAGTATGTAGGTGATGATTTATCCGGATCAGTAATTTTATCAGGTCAAACTTACGATGAGGCTCATAATTGGGTAGAATTCAGCAGGTATGATTATACGATCTGGAATTCTCCGGATGAACTGATCAAAGGCGACCGTGTATGGACTTACGAGGATATCATCTACGAGTATGTGGGTGAGAATCGATTGGATCAGGTGAATCTGTATGATGAGGATTACACTGACACGGATCTCTGGAAAGTTGTTAACACCATCCAGGTAACGGCCGTTGAGGCGGCCACCATCGATGCAATTTCGGCTGCGGCCTCGCTGGCCGTGTCCGGCGGGCTCGTGACGGTTTCCGTCAGCGCGGCCGGTGCGGGCGCGACCAACGTCATTCTCACGGATACGAACGCCTATGTCGATTCGAGCACCCTTGTCAGCGAAGGCGACGTGGCCGTCACCGCGGACAACACCGCGAAGATCGACGCCGCCGTGCTGACCGCTTCAGCCGCCGCATCCGTCGGTGGTGTCGCCGTCGGAGCGTCCCTCGGTATTTCGGTGGCCCGGAATTTCATCGGCTACGATATCTGGGGAGTAAAAGACGCCGCCGAGGTGCAGGCGTATGTGACGAATTCTTCGACGATCAAGGCGCTGGGCGACATAGCCCTTGCGGCCACGTCCGATGCAACGGTGGATGCGGAAGTGTTTGCCGGTTCGGTGGCTTTCACGGGCGGTGTGGTCGCCGTTTCGGTCAGCGGCGCCGGTGCTTCCGTGACGAACATGGTTTCAACAGACGTGGAAGCCTATGTGTACAATTCAACCATTACCGGACCGCAGACCTCAGGCGCCAGGGCTGGCGACGTCTCCCTGACGGCTCATGACACCTCCACCATCAACGCAATTGTCGGGGCGGCTTCTGTAGCCGGGTCGGTGGGCTATATCGGCGCCTCGGTCAGCATCGGGGTTTCTGTGGCCTCCAATACGATCGCCAACAACGTGCAGGCTTACGTGAGCGGATCGACGGTTACCGCTGACAGCCTCACTGTAGATGCGCTTGAGGACGCGACCATCACCGCCCAATCCTCAGCCGCTTCGGCTGCGGTCAGCGCCAGCATTTTCGGGTACGCGGTTAGCGGCGGCGGCGCAGAGGCGACCAACTCCATCGACAACACGACCAAAGCATATGTCTCAGGCGGCAGCGTCGACGTATACGGAAACCTGACCGTCACCGCCCGGGACAATTCGACCTCCACGGCGGATGTCCTCACCGCATCCACGGCATCGGGAAGCATCATTTCAATCTCCACCGGTGGTTCCGTTGCCGACTCGACGATCACGTCCATTGTCGACGCCTATCTTGACGTGCCGACTGTCCATGCCGGGGATGTTTCGATTTCAGCGACAGCGGTACCCAAAACAGATATTTTAGCTGAAGGGGTCAATGCCGGAACGCTGGCTGTTGGGGTTTCCAAGGCCACGGCGACAGTCATGCCCACTGTTACGGCAAAGGCCAAAGGGGCGATCACCGCCGACAGCCTGTCGATTCAGGCGTTCCTTTTGAATCCATCTTCGGGCTACTCGGCCGAAGCGGAGGCCACCGGCTCGGCGGGCGGTTTGATCGGCATCGATGCGACCATCGCAACGGCAGAGACCGATGATGCTATGGTAACCAGTTATGTGGATGAGGCATCGACGCTCATCATCGGAGGGGCGACACTTGTCGCTGCAACGGCGAATACCCGGCAGAGGGCAGACGCTAACAGCAATACGGGAGGCTTGGTTGCAACGGGCGTGAGCACCGCCAAGGCGTCTTCCAATGTCGCTACCTCTGCCTATCTTGGAGATAACGTTAACATGACCGGCTACAGCCTCAGGATAGGGGCAACCGGAACCGATGAAAACTTTGCGGATACCACGGCGGGTAGCGTAGGTGCGATCGGGGTTGCGGCGGCAACCGCTGAAACCATAACGACCAGTACGACCAGTTCTTACATAGGCGCAGGAAGCTACATTGATCTGGCGGGCACTTATCCCACACTGCCTTTCCTGAGTAACGACGATGACGCAACGTTCGATACACTTGCCGGGTCAAAGGTGGTCAACGCCGGCCAGACAGTAGATGTTATTCCGGGATCTGCCATGAATGGGGACGCGGGCGTCCGTTATCAATACATCGGCAAGGCGGCGGATTTCACGTCGACCTACACTACACCATACTGGTTGAGCTCGGGGAAGACTGTCGATGTTCTCAGCGGACATACTGGGACCGGTATAACAGGCCACCGCTACAAATATATTGGATTGACTCCGAGCCAGTTAGACCTGAAATCGGAAAATTACGCCAACACTGAGCGATGGGAGGACCTTGGGGTCATTCGCGGGACGTCCGCCACCATCAATTTGCAAACTGAGAATTACTATGACGCCAATAACTGGCAAGCTATAGGAGTGGCCAGCGGCGCCGGGTCTTTCGAAATTTCAGCCGAACACACGGCGAAACCCAACAGCAGCGTGTACAGCTTGGCTGGCGGACTCTTCGGGGGTGCGGGAGCTGAAATTGACAATACGGTTACGTCGTCCGTCGAGGCGAAAATCGGAAGCAACGTGGACGTTCTGGCAAGATATCTGGGCATCGAGGCGGCCAACCATGTTGAAAAAACGATGCTTGCCGACGGGAATATCCGTGGGGAAGCGGGCGGACTGGTGGCAGGAGCCGGAGCGGACAGCGACACGATCATCAGCCTGACAACGCTCGTCACCATTGAAGACGGCGCATCCCTCGAATTGACGGGCGACCGTTCCGATCCGGGCGACTTCAACATCAGCGCCCTCAACGAAATAAACGCCGAAGAAAAGGTCGTTCTTTTCGCGGCCGGCGGCCTTTCCGGCCTGGGTGCCGATTCCTCCATTAAGGCCGAAACCGACCTGGCCAAGGTAGATATCGGCGACGCCGACCTGACAAGCCTGGGCGATATGAATATTTCAGCCCGAGGCAATGGGCAGGTGACAAGCCTGGTCGATGCCGAAGCCTATGGCCTTGGCACCGTGATCACCGGCACATCCGAGGGAATTGTACGGCCGGATAATCAGGTCATTGTCGGGAGCTCCGCCAATCTCACGGCGGCCGGCAATATTCTGATTTCCGCCGGGACAGACACGGAATTCCATCCGGACTTCTACGAAATGGAGGTGCGGCACGACAGTTTTGCGGGCAGCGCTATCCCCATCGACGATGTCGATGCCAGGGCTTACCTGATCCAGCACAATACTATCAACGTGGAATCGAACGCGCACCTGCTCACGGAACGCAGCATCAAGCTGCATGCGGAGCGGGTCGGGTCAGCCGATATGTGGGCGCAGGCCAAGGCAGTCAACTGGGTAAGCTCGCTGCAGGATGCCATCAACGGGGCGGCGGCCGAATTCATGCTCGAAGGGGAACTCAACTCGGAAGCCCATGCGATCGTTCAGATGGACGGCATCGCCGAAACGGGCCTGAACCGGCAAAAGTCCCTTGAACTCACCGGCTGGGACCCGGCTACGGGCGAAATAACCGGGTATAACGCCACCGAAGGAATCACTTTTACTGTGACGCAGGAAAAGCTGGAATCCGACCTGGTAGAAGAGTTGAATAACGCCAAATACCAGCTTTCGCTTTATCAGAACTCGAATGCCAGCCTCGCGGCCTATTACAGTCAGGAGGTTGCACGGCTTGAAGCGCTTCTGGCGTCCGAAGGGCTTCTTACGTATGGCAGCTTTACCATAGACAATCACGGGTTCGGCAATGAAAATGCGGTTGTCTACCATAGTTCTGGAGGGGCACCTATCGGAGGCCTGACTGACGGCGCTACCTATTATGTTATTGCCCAGGCGGATAACCCGTCGACTACTGGTGTAGATGAATCCGATACCTTCTCGCTCTCGGCATCGGCAGGTGGTCATCCAATCATGCTCAGCCCCTTGGGCGCGGGAACCAACCATTACTTCACAAAAGACGGCACGAATGTTAATTTTACGCTCGCCAATCTTAGCAACCCGATCAGCGCCGAACAATATGTCATGACCGTCGTGGTGGACCCCATTTATGCCGAAGCGGGCAGCATAGACGTGCGGGCCGATGCGCTGGTCGGTTCGGGTCAGTTCATCGCCCCAAGCGACGCGGGCGTGACCATCACCAATGCAACTCCGGCATTCCTGAAAATACTTGGGATAGAGATCCCGGAGAACAACGGCGGCCTGTATTTCCAGGGGGCCGAGGTGACCAGCAATCTCCCCGTCGAGGGAAAAACATCAATCCAGGAAATCGTTAAGGCGAATATTGATTCGGACAACTTGACGCCGCCATTAGGGGAAACATGCAGCCATTGGGATAGTTCTGAAACCGGCCTGCTGTCGGATATAGTTTTCACCGCCATACCGGAGGCTGCGGTCAGCGAGCCGACCATCACTGTGCAAAACACATTAACTGATGTCACGGTCGGTGGCTATCAATATCCCTGGCCCGACATTACGATTGCCGGCGATATTGAAAACCTCGGCGGGAATGTACTTCTGAGTGCCTATTCGGCCGGAGAAGGCGACATCAATATTACCGCTTCCGTCAGTGCCAAGAACCTTACGGTCATAGCCGGCGGGACCGTTTATATCGACGGCGTAACCAAGTATGAACTGGGCGGCGAGCCTTACTCTCAGTTATCCGGACTCACCAGAGGACTTTATTATCCTGATGGTGAAACGGCTGCGCCCGGGACCTACCCGTACGTATCCGCCGCAGACGCTACAGCGGTTCATAACCTGCTGACGGCTGAAAAGTCCGAACCGAATATTTACGCGGACAAGATTTTCATCAATGCCGAGTACATCAACCTCAACGGAATTATGCAGAGCGGCAGGGCGGACTACGATCTGTTACTTGACGAATCGATAACCAGGGAAATCGCCGCTATCGACCCATCCATAACAAGCGAGGTCACGCTTTCGCCTTCACTTGAAAAGTATGCGGATTTCATCATCCGCTTCGACCCGGTAACCGATCAGATCATCGTGGAAGAGATGAAGGTGAGCGGGGGGTATATCGACCTGACCGGCCATATCCTGAACACGGGCTATGGGGAGATACGGCTTCTCGGCGGGTATGCGAACATAAACATCACGAATACCACCCCGTATGATATCGTTCTGAACCGGCTCGATGCGTCCCAGCGCGGCGCCGGCACGCTGATCATCAAGGACAAGGCGATAGACAGCCCCGGCTCCGACTTTACAGCAACCATTTACCGGGCATCCGGCGATGGATTCGTCCGGACAATTGACGACAACGACGGGGTGAACGACGCTGATATCCAATACATCTCCGGAAGCACGGACACCTATTACACCACATCCGGATGGCGTTACGGGTGGTCCGTTGGGGTGGAGGCAACGACACGCCTCTACGAAATCTATGCGACGAGCGCCTGGCTGGGGATCGACGCCCTGGCCCTCGATCCCGATGACATAGCGTGGACGGAAAGCGAGGTAACGCAGCAGCCGACCCTCATGGACAGCGGCCCCTATTACTATAAGGATACAAGCGATACCACCCAGTATCGATACGATTACAGTTCTGCGACTGATCATAAGGTCCTCAGCACCTCGGAAAAGCAATTCGTCTCCGAATGGAAAGAAACCACCTGGTACGGCGAAACTACCTATTATCAGAAGTGGAAGACGGAAACGGGCGTTCGGGACATCTTCACCCATTCCGTGGAAGCCGACCAGCCCGTGCTCATTACCTTCCTGGGGGGCAAGGAGGGCAATTTGTCCGTCACGTCCAACCAGGACATTATCGTAAAGGGTCCCGTGCTGAACCCCTCCGGGACGACAACGCTGACTTCCGTCAACGGATCCATTATACAGGACGGTGAACTCGCCTACGTAAACGGCAAGCGGATCGTGCTCTCAGCCGCGGACGGCATCGGCGAAGATAAAGTGCTCAGAACTAATGTTTCAGATGATCCTGTATATCAGTACACGACGGGAAGTACCGGCACGGAGGGTGCTACGTTCACGCTGCCCGAGAACGGAAGTTACACGCCGCCTGCCAATGTAACTATCGCGAAGGGCGATCGTGTAAAACTTGCCTCGAATTATGACTCCACGAAGGGCACACCCGGTGCTGTCTACGAGTATATCAGCAATACCCCTGCCAGCCTTAACCTGGGAACTGAAGATTATACCAGTGCGGCATGGCAACTTGTTACGCATAACACCAGCCTCAAAGCGACCACAGCCGATGGCGACATCAACATCTCTGAAATAGTCGGATTGCTTCCCGTTGATGAGATTTCCGCAAATTCGAGAGGTGATGTGACCCTGGATGTCCCCGGGGCAATTCAGGCAGGAAAAGATTCAAACGGGGACTTCTACGATGGAATGATCAAGGGAGGGACGGTTGTCCTGAACGCCTCCGGAGCCGTCGGAACCAGCGCTAACCCGATACAACTGGATTCGGGGACCGAACTCAAGGATTATGTCTCCGTCACAGCCGGTGGTGCGGTCTACTTTGACGAGCAGACGGATGATCTGCGTTTGAAACAGGTTGTGGCGAACGGTGACGTGGGAATCGGCGTGCTGAATGGTACGCTCCTCGATGTCAACCAGAAAGCAGAAGTCGATGAGCGGACGGTGGAGGAGCTGCGCAGCGGCGTCTGGCACGACCTTGGCCTGACCGGCACCGCAGCGGAAAACAAAATTCTGAACCTCATCGATTCCTTTGAGCTGACGAGGGAGACGGAATACCGGACCTACTGGACGTACCGTATGACTCAGCCCCATAACCCGGTTGATGGACTCGAGGATGGTGTCACCTATTACGTCATTTGGGTCGATGCCTATAATATCAAGCTTTCGGCCACACCGGGCGGCGATGCCCTCGATATCGACAACGGCACGGCCACGGGGGCTCAGCATGGATTTGAAACTTCTTCCGGCACCCTCCTCTTCGATCCCTCTCAAAAGATCGACAGCGACACGGATACGATTACACTCGGAAGCCACGGCTTAACCGCGGGCCAGGCAGTGGTGTATCGCACGCTCATTTACGACTCCACTTATGC
>JAXGZF010000007.1:0-407379 GCA_040771865.1 Desulfobacterales bacterium | reverse complement strand
GCTAGAATTTGGGGTGGATGCCGGCTTGTTTGCAGATTTCATTTGCCGTGATCCGATCAAACCGTTTGTGGCGTTTAACCGAAAAAGGGGTCAAGTCTGCTCTTGACTCTTTTTAACGGTTTCAGGTCTTTAACTGTTTCGGCCTCATTGAAGCCAGGTGTCCGCCACACCCTTGGGGTAAACAGCGAGAAGTTTTTTCAGGAGTTTCTCGGCCTTGGCGTCCACCTTAGGGTTTTCGGATCTGACGACCCTGACGGAATACTGAGGAAAACAACGGGGTCAGGTCTTCATTCTTAACAAAGTAATGCAAGGGGTGCATGGTTGGCGCCCATGTGATATTGCGTTTCAATGTCGCGACGCAGAATTAAACAAAGGGTGGGGGCAATTGGCCATCCCCCCTTGCGATTTCCGGTTATTCATGCTGTTTTCGTAAGTCTACTCCACCGGGTCGCAAAACAGGGAGGAATTTCTGCCATGATTCAATTTGAATTCACCTAAGACCGAGTTTGACTGCCGGGGTACAATCTGTACCCCCCTTGAAGAATATTCAGACGCGCTTGTGAAGCTGAGAATATGGTAAAGGATGTCCCCAAAAGTTCCCGAAGGCGGTACAGGCGTTTGGTTTCCGCTGCTGAAACCGCCCCCGGGATTCTGTCGTCGCCCTGATTCACTGACTCCTATTCGCATCCCAGACTGGCCATCAAATCCATTATCATCGTTGCCAGTTCTTCGGCAGCAGGTCCTGTAACAAAGTCGGGGGGCGGCCATAAGCCATCGGTCTTCTGGTATGCATCATGAAGCTTCAAACAGGCGCCTTCGAAATCGCCGATATCAATAAGATGCTCCGCACATTCCAGCATATTTTCTACCGCATTCAGCTTTCCTGCCGCCGAAGTCTCCGTTGCCCCCACACCAATCAGCTCTCCCAGGGTCGCCGCATCATCAAAATATTCCTCGATTGCCTCTATCTGGTCTTCATAGGAATCAACTTCCCCAAACCAGGCCGGGGCATAATTATACTCTTCGCCACTGGTCAATTGGACCGGATCACCGCTTCCGTCCGCATCTACCACCCAGATGTCCCAGGTTTCATCATCCCCATAAGACGCGTACACAATCTTCGTGCCGTCCGGCGACCAGGCGGGGTCAATGTCATTCCAGTGATGCGTTGTCAACTGCACCGGGTTGCTTCCGTCCGCATCCATCACCCAGATGTCAAAATTGCCTGCCAAATAAGAAACAAACGCAATCTTCGTGCCGTCCGGCGACCAGGCGGGGCTTCCGGACGATGAGGGATCATCAAACAATTTTACCTGGTTGCTTCCGTCCGCATCCATCACCCAGATGTCCCACTGGCCGCCACGATACGATTCAAACGCGATCTTCGTGCCGTCCGGCGACCAGGCGGGGTTGACATCCTGTGCCGGATCAGTGGTCAACTCTACCTGATTGTCTCCATTCGCATCCATCACCCAGATGTTATCACGGGTGGCTGGGTCGCCATCACGATCCGAACCAAACGCGATCTTCGTGCCGTCCGGCGACCAGGCTGGACGAGTATCCATTGCCGGATCCGTGGTCAATTGGACCGGGTTGCTGCCGTCGGCATCCATCACCCAGATATTTTCATAAGTGAAAGTGACGCCGGCACGGCTCGCATACGCAATTTTCGTCCCATCCGGCGACCAGACGGGGTCTCCGTCCCATTTCGAATCCGTGGTCAACTGCACCGGGTTGCTGCCGTCGGCATCCATCACCCAGATGTCAAGATTACCTGCGCGATCTGACATAAACGCAATTTTGTCCTCCGTTGCGTTCGCCATTCCAATGTTGATCAGCCAAAAGGCAATCAGAATGGTTATGCTGAATCCGGTTGCCAATCGAGTTTTCCGCACATCTTTGTTCATCATGTTCACCTCCTGTTTGTCATAATTCCATTACGCCTCCAATATGGCACGACTCCATGGTCAAAGAGCCAGTTGCCGAACGGCCGACTTATTTGAAGCCATTTCTCGCAATCCGAGTTCTGCGTGAGCGGTCGCCGCATCAAGAGAATCAGATACGCGGCTTTCAAAACAGTTTCAGCGCAACACGTTCCAGGACAAAAATGCAGCAGGTGCTATCTTGAGTGAAATTTGGAATCAGTGTTCATTGGGCATGAGGTTTTTGGGGAGGAGGGAAGAAGCAGACAGACTCGCGACTATAAGGAAGAACCGCCCTCATGGTGAACACCTTGAAAAAATGAATTCGTTTTTCCCAAGTTTGTATATTTTTGAATATAGCGAAACAAAGTTCGGTGTCAATAATCTTATTCCCTTATGCTTTCAAGGGGGCTTTCGGGAGTCAATAAAAAATTGGATTGGCGGATCATCCGCTCAATCCGATCAAACCGTTTGTGGCGTTTAACCGGAACGATCTTGGTTCCATTTGAATATATCGAATGGTTTGCGCCTTCCCGCAGCAATTGGAAGCCGTTCTTTTCGAGATGCAGCAAGAGGTCACGACGCTTGACCGACACTTTGAACCTTAATGGGAAGTTGGAACCAGATTCCGGGTCGGACCAAGCGAACATCTTGAAATAAAGAGTAAAATTTCTAAAAAGGCCCCCCTGAATACGGCTTAAAGCGCGCTTTCAGATGCCAAAAAGCAACCTCTAATTAAAAAAAAGAAGCAGCATCCAGCGGGTTTGAGTTGTCGATATTTTGTCGACAACTGAAGTCGGGGTTACACGGGTACGTCCATGTGATTTTGCGTTTCGGATTGTCGATAGCGCCTGTCCTTCGGGGCGTGTGAGAATTGATACTACGGCGCGATGCCGAGCTTGATTCCTACCGGGGTACAATCTGTACCTCACTTGAATCTGTGGGGCAGGGGCGCACAGGCAATTTCGCGTTTCAATGTCGCGACGCAGAATTAAACAAAGGGTGCGTACAAGTTGTACATTCCCTTCCACTCGAGACAAGAGGTGGGGCGAGGTCTGTTCGGATCGTGACTCGTTTAACTTTGTTGAAGAGAAAAGATAAAGAGTTGGTGTTTCGATCTCCGGGGATGATCTATGTGAATTCGTGACATTTTGTCACGGGTTTGCCTGCTTTTCCCCACGCGTGCAGATGCGCTGGATGCTCACAGCACTAGAATTTGGGGTGGATGCCGGCCTGTTTGCAGATTTCATTTGCCGTGATCCGATCAAACTGTTTGTGGCGTTTAACCGGAATGATTTTCGTTCCATTCGAATATATGGAATGGTTTGCGCCTTCCCGGAGAAATTGGAATCCGTTCTTTTCGAGATGCAGCAAGAGGTCACGACGCTTGACCGATACTTTGAACCTCAATGGGAAGTTGCTCGATGAGCGCATTTCCAGATGGGATTTCCTTGCCAAGTTGTTGATATGCGAGAACCATTTCATGCAGAGCATCCCGCAGCATGGTGCGGCAATCTTCGAGATCTTTTCCTTCGGTGACGACTTCGGGCCATTCTACCAGTTGTCCCATATAGCCGGAGTTTATTTTGGTATATTTTGCCGTGTAGGTGACCATGTTGCTATAATCTCCTGAAATATATTGAAATGTATGAGTAAATCTATCGGTTTTCAGTTGCGATGTCAAATGGCAAATCGTCCGATCCCCGAATCACGCCAGGTTGAAATCTGGTAAGGAGAGGAGGCAAATCAACTCTTGGCCCTTTCCGACGATTTTCAAAGATGAACCGTCCCGCCTCATTGATGCTGTATTCCTGCCCGTGATCGCTGAAGATGGGTTGAATTGGCGCTTGAAAATATATCGGGTATGATATATTGTCATACCGGAGGTGATAAAAATGGCCGCGTCAAAAATTGCAATCACAATAGACGACAAATTGCTTAACCAAATAGATATTCTGGTTAAAACAAAATATTTTCCGAACAGGAGTCGGGCTATTCAGGAAGCTGTAGCCGAGAAACTGGATCGTCTTGAAAAAACCCGCCTTTCCAGAGAATGTGCAAAGCTGAATCCTGACTTCGAACAATCTTTGGCAGAAGAAGGCTTTGCAGGGGAGATGGAAGAATGGCCGGAATATTAAGGGGGGATATTCGCTGGGCGGATTTAAATCCCGTTATCGGCAGCGAGCAGGGTGTTTTGCGCCCGGTTCTCATTTTAAGTCAGAACGTGTTTAATGAACGTTCCGGCACCGTCATCGCCGCAGCGATCACAAGCCAGACCCAAAAAGCCGGTTTCCCGCTGACCCTGGAACTCGTGGATTCCGGTCTTCCAAGGCAATCATGGGTCAAGATCAGCCAGATTCGCACGCTTTCCGTAAAACGCATCGGCGCCAAACTGGCAAAAGCGTCTGATGAAGAATTGGCGCTTGTCATCGACGGCCTGAATGAAATAATTGGCGGCTGATCTCAGGGCTTCGCGCGGGCCATTTACTAAAGATATGTCCGAGCGCCCAGGTAGCGTTTCTGGTAGTATTCGCTGCTCAGGCAGGTGATGCGAACGTCCTTGCCGCGTCGAGGGGCGTGGATGAAGTTGCCGTTTCCGACGTAGAGACCAACGTGGGAGACGGTTTTGCGGCCTTTGGTGTCGAAAAAGACCAGATCTCCTTTACGGAGTTTATCCTTTTTTACCGCCTGTCCGGCGCAGAACTGTTCGCGGGAGGTTCGGGGGAGTTTGAGGCCGTTGAGGCGGTAGGTCACCATGGTCAGCCCGCTGCAGTCGAAGCCGTCCCGAGCATTGTCGCCGCCCCAGAGATAGGGGGCGCCGAGAAAGCGCCGGGCCGTGGCGACCAACTCCTCGCGCAGGTCTCCCCTGCCGGTTCGCCGAATGCGCTCCGCCGCGTTGTCCTCGGGACGGACGATGAAGAACTCGTCGATCATCTTTTGTCTTTTCAGATTTTCCGCTTCCTTGCGGGCTTCGGCGTAGGTGCGGTGGTCGCCGAAACGCACCTTGTAGAGCCCCGATTCGTGGAGGAAGGAATAGGCGTCGATTCCCCGGCTTTCGAGAAGGGCGGCGAGCCGGACGGCGTTGCCGGAGTTGGAAAAGGCGCCGACCTGAATGGAGTATCCGAGGCTTTTCAGAAGCGCGGACGGCGGGCATTCCGGTACGGGCGCCGGGGGCGGGGCCGGCGGGCGTCTGGCCCCGCAGCCGAAGCAGCCGGCGAACAGGATCAGCAGCAACAGCGCCGCAAGCAGTCTGGATTTGCGAAACAGCATGAAGTCTCTTGAATGAATGTCAACGATGTCCGCAGGTTAACACAGAGAGCGCGGACTGACAAGGCTGACGGGAATTGCGGAACATTCTGAAATCACTCCATCAAAGCCCTCGCTGCCGGAATGTCGGCCCGCGCCGCTCAAAGATGAATCGATGAAGCAATGGATTCCGAATCCGTGCGCCGCGGTTTGTGTTCCGGGGCTTGACTGCTTCAGCCGGCGCCATGATCCGCTGAAAACGATGCTCAATCCATATATTTGGAACGGATGTCGGTAATGCTGTTTTTTCTCAGAATCCGCGCAATGACAAAAAATCCCAGACAGAGCAGAAAACCGGCAGCCAGACCGAGAAGAAACTTGTTCCAGCCGCTGCCGCCTTCCCCGGATGAAGGAGCCGTCTCGGGTTTCTGCTGCTCAACGGATTGAGGCCCTGCAGCGGCTTTCGAAGCCGGCGGCTTCGGAATCTCGGGCTTTTGCGTCTCCGTTGCTTCGGGTTGCGGCGGAACGAGGCGAAAGCCCTCGGCCAGCAGTTCAGCTGCCTTGGCGTCTCGAACCTTGCGGTCCTTGCTGCCCATGACCAGTGCGATTATCCGTACCCCGCCTTTCCTGGCGGTGGCGGCGATGGAAAATCCGGCTGCCTCGTAATAACCGGTTTTGAAGCCGTCGCAACCGGACACCCGGCCCAGAAGCTTGTTGTGGTTGTGCATGATGAATTTGTCTTCGCGAAATCCCCTGGTCTGGACGCCGGTGAACTTCAAGGCCTCCGGGCGCTTGGCCAGCTCGCTGCAGAGAATGGCAAAATCACGGGCTGTGGAGACATCCGGCTGCTGTCCCTCGGAGGGCGGCAGCCCATGAACGGAGTGAAAGCGGGTGTTTTTCATTCCCAGTTCCTGCGCCTTCCGGTTCATCAGGTCGACAAAGCCGTCCTTTGAACCCGCGATGTGAATGGCCAGGGCAACCGATGCATCGTTGGCGGACTGCACCATCATGGCGTATACGAGCTCCTCAACCGAAAATTGTTCTTTTGGATCGAGATAAACCTGAGACCCGCCGATTTTGGAGGCTTCCGAGGTCACCTGCACCATGTCGTCAAACCGCAGCGCACCCTGTTCGATACGGTCGAGAATCACGTAGAGATTCATCAGTTTGAGAACGCTGGCGGGATAAACCATGGCATCGGCGTTTGATTCGAAGAGAATTTTTCCGCTCTCCGCATCGATTGCCAGGGCTGAAACATAAGGATCGGCAAAAATCGCTTTCAGGGGCGCGCGGGCTGCCAGGGCATCGGGCGTCAGCAGCACCAGGACAAGGAGACAAAGATAAAGACGTTTCATGTTTGTTGACTCAACTTTCGGAACCAAAGGTTAAAAAGCAAAATATTCAAAACCAATGCAGGGCGCCATTCACTGCGTGTATTCAAACCCCTCCGCTTCCCGATATGTTTTCTGCGAAAAATCAACGCCATCAGGAAGGAAGAAACCCTTATTACCAGTGAATTCAGGATACGGCAAGAAGCAACAGAGGGCGCTAAAATAAATTGAAGACGGATATGATTTTATGTTTTCCGATAAAAGCCGTGTGCAGCGGCCGTCGATCATGTCGTGCAGATCGGGAATGGGGAGAGCCGGGCGGTTGCCGACCTTTACAGATATTCCCACCGCTGAACCTTCCTGCGATTTTACAACTCTTACACCTTGAATACTGCATGGCACCCATGATATATTTTAATGCGGCAACATTCAATTAACCAATTGATTTACATGATATTTTGCCGCAAATTTCGTTCAGTATACGGGTTGATGGAGAAAGATCTGAGGCAAAATGCACGAACCCCGCAGATTGTTGACCTTTGAGTTCTTAGGCCTGTGCATTGTGACCTTTGTCGCTGTCTGTAATATCAGCGTTTTTTACAACCTGTTCAATTACCTGCGGACGCTCGGCATACCTGCCGATCTGCACGGTCTCCTGGTCGGTTCCTATTCGCTCACGGCCATGGCGCTTTACCTTCTGGCGAGCCCCTTTCTGAACGCCTCCAACGCGCCGCGCGCCATGCTGCTGGGAATGGCGGTGGTGGCTCTGTGCGGCGTGAGTTACCTCTTCATCCATTCCTTCTGGGGCCTGCTGGCGCTGCGCATGATGAACGGCGCCGGAAATTTCCTCATGGGTGCAGGCGCAATGACGCTTTTTGTATCCATCATTCCGGAAGGAAAAAGCGGGCAGGCCTTTGCCGTTTACTCCGTAGCCATCCTTTTGCCTTATGGAGCGGTGCCGGCAGTGATGGATGCCCTGGATTTCCTGATTCCCACGCCCCCGCACGGGTATGCAGGCGCCACGATTACGCTGATTCCGGCGGCCTGGATTGTCCTGCATATGCGCCTGCGCCTTCGAGGAAGGTTTCACATGGGGGAAAGAAAACATCTTCCCGCCTGGCCGGACATCCGCGCCAATGTTACGCAGCTGCCGGTTGCGCTGCTGCTTCTGCTGAACACCATTTATATCATCATCTGGAGCAGCATGTTTTTTCTGGTCAAGGGATTTGCGGATCAACAGGGGGTCGTTAACGTGGGTTCCTTTTTCACGGTACAGACGGGAACGATGATCGTGTTCCGACTGTTCGCTGGGAAGCTGTTCGATACCTTCAATAAAGCCCGAATGCTGGTGGTCACGTTTGCGGTCATTGCCTTCGGGTATCTGGCCATGGACAACCTGCCGGGCGCGTGGGCGTTGCCGCTCGTGGCCTTGATCTTTGGAGTGGGTATGGGAATGGGTCAGCCTATCTTCCATGGCCTGATGTTTGAAGTTTCGTCCCCCAGATTCCGCCCTTTGAACGCAAACCTGACGCTTTGTTCCATACAGGCGGCATGCTTCCTCGGTCCGGTGCTGGGCGGCGCGCTCGTCGTCCGATGGGACTATCACGGCTATTTTATGTTCAGCATCGGGCTGGCGCTGGCGGCCGCATCCATGGGTTTCCTCCTGACAGGGAAGCGAAAAATATCTTGAATAAGCAGGGCAGGAGCCCCGGAATCAGGGTACGAAAAGATTCTTCGTCGGGAAATCGGGGTCGCTGGTGAGGTTGACCCCCAGGCGCCGAAGCCCCGCTTCGTCTCCGGGCGTGGGAATGTGGGTCATATGGACCTCGCAGCCCTGAAGCTCCTTGAGTTTTTCCATGGCCAGCTGGGCGGCCGGGTTGGTCGTGGCGCTGACGCTGAGCGCGATGAGCGTCTCCTCCAGATCCATGCTCACCGTCTTTTCATGGAGCATCTCCGTTTTCAGGTGGCGGATGGAATCGGTGATGTAAGCCGGAAGAAGCTTGATCGGGTGGGGGATCGCGGCGAGGCGCTTGATGGCGTGTAGCACCAGGCTGGAGGCGGCGTGCATGAGGGGGGAGTTGTTCCCCGTGACGATGGTTCCGTCCCTGAGCTCGATGGCGGCGCCGCAATAAATTCCCTCGTTCCCCTTTTCCCGTTCCCGGGCCTCCAGGGCGGCTTTGCGGGCCGGTTCAACCACCTTCCGGTACTCCGGTCCCAGGTTGAAATCCTTCATGAACAATTCCACCCGCTGGACGGTTTCCTTCTCGGCGAAGCCCATGACGTACTCGCACCGGTAGCGGAAATAGCGGCGGATGATCTCCTGCTTGGCGGCCTCCCGGGTCACTCCGTCGTCCACGATGGCGAATCCGCACCGGTTCACCCCCATGTCCGTGGGCGACCTGTAAAAGGATTCCCCCTTCGTGATCTTTTCGATGATTCGTTTCAGGACGGGAAAGGCTTCCACGTCCCGGTTGTAGTTCACGGCCTTTTGATCGTAGGCTTCGAGGTGGAAGGGATCGATGAGGTTGAAATCCCTGATGTCCGCCGTGGCCGCCTCGTAGGCCACGTTGACGGGGTGCTTCAGGGGCAGGTTCCAGATGGGAAAGGTCTCGAACTTGGCATATCCCGATTTCGTACCTCTTCGATAGTCGTGGTAGAACTGGGACAGGCAGGTGGCCAGTTTCCCGCTTCCCGGGCCGGGGCCGGTGACGATGATCAGGGGCTTGACCGTTTCGATGTACTCGTTCGCCCCGTACCCCTCGTCGCTTACGACGAGATCCACGTCGGTGGGGTACCCCTGGGTGTAGCGGTGGGTGTAGACCCGGATGTTCCGCCTTTCCAGCTTGTTCTTGAAGAGAACGGCCGTCGGCTGGTTCTCGAACCGGGTGATGACGACGCCGAGTACATGGATGCCCCACTCCCGGAGGTCATCGATGAGCTTCAGGGCGTCGGCATCATAGGTGATTCCGAAATCGGCCCGGATTTTCTTCCGCTCGATGTCGCCGGCATAGATGCAAAGGAGGATGTCCGCCTTGTCCCGAAGCCCCTGAAGCAGCCTCATTTTCACGTTGGGGTCGTAGCCGGGGAGGACGCGGGCGGCATGGTAATCATAAAGAAGCTTGCCGCCGAACTCGAGGTACAGCCTGCTGTCAAACCGCTTCACCCGCTCCAGGATTTCAGCGGTCTGCTCCGCGATGTATTTTTCGTTGTCGAAACCGATTTTTCCCCTCATCCTGCCTCCTCGAACCTTCCGAAAGATAATTTGGGGGAGAATAATCGCAAATCCGGCAAAGATCAAGCCTTTGGGGAAAAACATTTGTCGCCTGGAAAAACGCCGTTCATTCGAGTCCATTCTTCCCATTAAAAGCCGGGTCCGGTTGTTGGGTTTCGAGAGGAATTTTTGCTTGACGGCGAAACCACACGGGTTGTAGGAAATGTTTTGCGCCATTTTTTACAATACGCTGCCGGCGGAGGGAATACGGAATGCCCGAAATTGTCTTCGCCGCCCGGCCAAAACGAAAAATCCACAACAACCTGAATTCTTAATAGAAATCAACTACGGGGCGGTCGTATCATTCAAAGCGCAGTATATCGGTTGAGCGGCAAAAACAGCTCAACCGATTGTTGTTATTGCAGAAAAATTCAATTAACGGCTCTGCTGCAAGAAGGTTGACTCAATCAAAGAGGACTTAACAGGCTGTTGAAAAACTGCGCCTGAGGCCGCCATTCAGCGTTGCGCGGCTCTCGCCAATGCTCACATATGCTTGAATATGCTGCGCTTGTCGCATCGCCGCGCGCCTTGCCTGGCGGCCTGATTCTTGTTTTTCAACACCCTGTTAATGATCGCTTATTGCGGAATAGACTGTTCGAAATGCGACAGTTACCTTGCGACCCGATCCGGAAATGATGAAGAATTCGTCAAAGTCGCAAAAAACTGTCCGAGCTGTATCGTGCTGATGTAAAGCCGGAGCATGTGATCTGCGACGGATGCAAGGCCGGGAAAAGACATTCATTTTATTGCACCAAGTTATGTAAAATGCGTGCATGCTGCATCGAGAAGGATTACGATTCCTGCATGGAATGCGCTGATTTCCCCTGCAAAGAATTACAGTTCGAATTAGACAGCAATCCGGAAGCAGAAGACAACCTGAAAAAGTTGAAAGATCGCAAGGGCGATTCACCGGAGCCCTGCCGCGCCCGGTGATTTTTTGGGGGCCGCATGAGACGGAGCGCCCACCGGCCTCAGCCACTCGAATTCGAGCGCCCGCAGCAGGGCGCGGGCCAGGATCATGTGCCCTGCCTGGTTGACATGGATTCGATCGGCTGCAAGACTGGACGACGTGAGCCATGCGAGCATGCCGTCAAAGGCTGCCTGAGTGTCAACGAGGACAGCCTTGTGGCGTGCGGCAGCCTGACGGACTACCCGTCCGAATTGATCCATGAGGGCGCGCATCGGCTCATCGCGGTTGGCGTCGAGGTAGTAGGGCGTCATCAAGACCAGGCCGGTGAGATCGGCACGCACCTGCTGGATGAGATCGTCGAGAGTCCGGCCGAATTCCTTCGGGGTAATCAGCGTGCCTGATTCCAATGAAGGGCCGAAGTGCTGCCAGACGTCATTGATTCCAATCATGATGCTGAGCCATGTGGGGCGCCGGCGCAGGACGTCCGACTTCCAGCGCGCCGTCAGATCCCGAACGGTGTCGCCCGACACTCCCATGTTGAGAACCCGAGTGCCGTAGTCGGGGTAGGCGGCGATCAGCGCGGAATGGACCAGACTGACGTACCCGTTCCCCAGCTCTTGGACAGAGACCCAGTTTGTGGGGAGACGACTGCGCCCGCAGTCTGTGATTGAGTCGCCGATGAACAGGAATCGCTCAGCCGGCCGCAACAGCATGAAGCCTCCTTGATGCCTTTTCCCGGTCGTAACGGGGATCGGAACGGTCGCAAGCTGCGGGCATCACCGGCACGAAACCACAAGGACGATGGACTGCAAAAAGAGCCTCTGGATTCGCGCTGCGTGGTTTCCTGCCCGCGTGCGCGCCCATTTCGGGCATAAAATGTTGGATTATATCTTAACGATAACCGCAGTCGTATCTTTTGATGTTTTTAACCATCGATCCGAGTTGCTGAGAAAAACGAAGCGCCTGGCGGCCTGAGTTCTTCGGACAGACAACAGGGGTTGATAAGCGGGAAACCGCCCTGAGTTCATATCCATACCGCAGCCCCTTTTGCTGTAGCGCGTTATAGTAAACCATGGCCGGGGCTTCCCTGTCAAATTCTAAGCGTCATCGCCAGCCGGAGAACCGAAACGTGTGCCTGGCGAGGCAAAGACATCGGTGTAGAGATCACACATCTCGAAAATCCAGAACCGGTTCCCCATATCCGGCATGCGCAACACAATCGGTTCGATGCCGAGGTCCAGCCAGGCTGACCCATAGACGGTGTCGTGATTGGGCGCCACGATGCCGCGTTCATCCGGCGTAACATAATCCGACAGAAAACATATCTGATTGACCGGCGCACGGGGAAGGGTTTTGTTCTTGACATTAATTTCCGTGACCCTGGAAACCGCCCTGAAACGGTTGAAATTGGAAACGAGGGGATACCCCCAGATATACGCCTGGGTTCCCGATGAATAAGCCTCGATGTATTTTTCATTCGCAGAGTTGTCCGAATCCGAATTGCTGCATCCCTGCGGCAGCACCAGCAGAAAAAGCGCGATGGTCATCAAACAACAAGATGATTTCCAGGACATGACAATCCTCATTTAAAATAATAAGTTGTAGAAAAAATGGATTTCAGTATTTTGAGATGCTGTATAACACGATGATATTTATTTCAATTTAAACCAGGCCGATTTTATTTTTTAGGGGACTGTTAATTTGAAAGGATTCGATCCGGGTTTCATCACAAGTCATTCCAGGCTTTTTCGGAGCCCGAGAATATCCGGCCGCGCTGATTGATTTCCAATCAGAGGTATTTGAGCCACTGCCAATCGCGATGCCGCGCCTTGATGCCGGCGAACCATGCGCAGGCAGGATACATGACCAGGACGGTGAAGATCCATACGATGTAAACCCCGCTGAGAGAGATGCCGAAACTCTCCGGATAGTCGAGAAAGAAAACGGCCATGTCGCGCACGCCGTAGCCCTGCCAGAGCCCGATGGAAAGGGCGATGGCGTGGATCAGGTAGAGATGGACAACGTAGTAGAAGAACGAGACCCGCCCGATCGTGATCAACCTTGCAGCGATGCTCCCCGTGACCCGCTCGAACCATCCAAGCAGCATCAGCGCGGGTCCCAGTGTCATGAGCAGAAACTGCAGGGATGGGGGATACTTTGTGACACTGAAAAAGTTGATGAGCGTCGCGGTCATATTCTGCTGCGGCGTCCATGCAACCGGCTCGCCGTAGAGATTCATCAAGCGAAGCAGGAGGAAGGCGATGGTCAGGAGTCCGCCGATCTGCAGGAGCCGCTTGGGTCGCGCAGGATCAGGGAGTACAAAATATGAACCGAGCGCATAACCGAGCGCCATCACGCCGATCCACGGAATCAAAGGGTATATCACGGATGCAATGGGAGCCCCGCCGATCGTGACGGGTCCTGGAATGTGCAGGATCACCCATGCGGGAGAAGCTTCGGAGAGAGGCGGTTGCACACCGTCAAGTGCGTTATGGGCTGCTATCATGATTACACCGACCGCCGCGATGGCAGCGCGGGGCAGATAGACAAGAACGGCGAGCGCAATCATCGCCCACCCGATTGCCCAGATCACTTGCAGAATGGGAAGCGTCCGCAGGTTGAACGCCCAGGCAAAGTGGACTGCGGTCAGTTCAATGAAGACGAGCCATACGCCCCGGCTCACCAGAAAGAGCGAGAGCTCGCCTGTGGACCGCTGCCGCATCGCGCTGTAGAGAAAGGCGCTCATGCCGGCAAGCAGGACGAAGGTCGGTGCACAAATGTTCGTAACCCAGCGCGTGAAAAACAGTGCGCCCGAGGAAGCGGTGAAGTCCATTGCAGCCGAATAGTCAGTGCTCAGCGGGCGGGTGACCATGTCCCTTACGTGGTCGAGTGCCATGATAACCAGGACGAGACCGCGCAACATGTCGATCGAGGTGAGACGATTCCTGACAACCTGCCCTTCGGCGCCTGATGCAGACATGATTCTCCTCCTGCGGCTGATGCCTCACGCACGAGGCGTTGTTATGCGACCGCCTGTTGAACGGGAAGCGCGGTACCTCATTCAATAATGGAACCAATAAACTGATTAAACCATATCGGCAGTTTTTTGCAAGAGTTCAACCACGGGCCGCTCGGGGCGCTTTTCACCGTCAACGAGGAAGACGGATTCACGGGAATAAACGCCGTCGATCCCTCTCTCCTCAAAGGAAAGATCTACATCAACGTTGACAACGAGGTGGAAGGCCAGTTCGTGATCAGCAGCGCGGGCGGCGTTTTTGTCGAGATCGAGGCCGCCTTTCCGGAGGAAGCGGTCCCTGCGGGGATGAGAGGCGTTGCGGTCGCGATCGACGGACTGCGTGGCGGGTCATTTGGGAGCTGACATTGACAAGGGACGGGCAAGCGCCCATCAATTGATGGCGCGCCTTCTGTGGAACGCCCCGGCGCTCTCGGCGCGCGACTCGCCAGTCTCGTGGGTGGCAGCCTCCGCAACGCGATACCGCGGACGACGACGGCGACCGTCGCCGTTCCGGCCGAGCAAACCGATGCCTTCATTTCGTACGTCCAGGGATTTGCGGCGACGCTCGCCCGCGACCCCGCTCGACGACCCACCTGCAAAGGTCATCGAACGGCAGGCAGCGCGTAGACTGATCGGCGGGTATACGCCGCGCCTCAGGGTATCTTTCGAATGAGCGACGCCGTCCCCGGACTTGTCGAAACATCGGGCAGCATCGGTATTCTCATGATCGGCGACGGAAGCCTTGCCGCAAGCATCTATGTCCGGAGCGCATTAAACTCTGCGCGTGACGACGCCGCGGCGCGTTTCGTCTCCATTTTTGAACTTGCGGGGACGACGGCCACCTTGCACGATTCCTATTCGAGCTGGCCGCCCGGTCCGGACTCGGCGCCGCTTGCCTTGATGAAGAAGACCTATTCCGACCTCTTCGGCGTCGAGCCGGACGTCACCGCCGTACATGCGGGTCTCGAGACAAGCGTCGCCGGAGAGAAAAATCCGCAACTCGACATGATTTCAATCGGACCGACGATAAAAGACGTTCACTCCCCCGCTGAGCGCCTCGAAATCTCGACCGTACCCAAGGTCTATGCATTGATCGTGGAGACGCTCAAGGGGATCAGATAGAAACGTCGGATAAGGACCCGCTCTTGAGACGTGAACGGGTTGGAAGAAACGCGGTTCAGTGCTTTTTACACACGTCTTGCATGATATGGCGGCAACGAATGATGTCGCCGTGAAAAATGGCGTCTATTTGCAGCCGAATACGGCGTTTTTCACCGGCGGCGTTTGGCGGCATCGGCGAGTTTCCGGGTCAGGTCGACGATGTAGTCCCATTCCTCGGGGGATTGAGCCCAGAAGCTCATCACCAACACCTTGTCATCGTAGAAGCACGCGTCCAGAACCCATTCGCGCACCTTGAAATGCTCCAGCAGGAGCTGTTCCACCTGAGGTTGGATCACCCGGGCGGCTACCTCCGGATCACTGCAAGTCACCGTGCACTCCCGCCGGAACTCATCGCCGCCCGCCTGGACCCTGTCGTCAACGAGCTTTTCGACCAGTGGCACACGGCGGGTAACGACAACCGTCGGCTCCACGGGCCTCCCGCCATGCTTGGCCAGGCAGGCGTAGCCTCTGGAATCATCGACCCCGGGCCCATGAGATCTCAGGGCGTAGGCAAACAGAAAGACGTTGTTTTCGGAGCTTCGCGGAGCGGATATAAATTTAACAAACCATTGCATCTTCGGAAACGCCGGTTTCAGGTGCGCCAGCAGTTCCGGATGATTCGCGTCCAGGCATGTCCAGCCGCGCGTGGTCGCATACTCCACCATTGCTTTTGTGCCCCGCCGGTCCATCCATCTGGACAGAATCAGCATCAGCGCCAGCACGCCGACCAAGCCCGATACAATCAACAGTGTCAGTTTCACTCGTCCTCCTGTGACAAATAAGATGCATTTCGATAACGCAACCGATAAACTGGTTAAACCATATCGGCAGCGTTTTGCAAGCGCTTTGCCCCGTCTGGCGTTATGACCTGGGACCGGAAGGGTTGCTTGGGTACGACCCATGCAAAGTTATACGGGTTTGACGGATCGAGATTTATCCTGGAAAGGTCGGGTCCGGCTTTTCATTCTTCTCAGAAATTGGTAGAGTGCGAACCATGGATTTTATGCGCTGTGATGCGAAGGGGATATCGTGACGGACATCAAGGATCTTCTGAATAGGCCGGAGTGGGAGACCTTGTCTTTCCCCTGCGCGCGGAGGAAAATTCAGCAAAATTGGAAATATCGGATCCGCAAATGGTTTACGGAAAAGGTCCGGCCATGCGGTCAGGGTCGAAATACAGAACTGCTTGATCACCCCTCTTGAAGTAGGATAAAGAGAATCTGGTATGACGAAAAGATTTCGTATCGCGCCTTGGATTCTTTTGCCCTTCATCCTGTTTTTCGGGGTTGCATGGGCATCTTCCGAACCCAAACTGATCCTTCAGGAGACCTTTGGGGTTCATCCCGCCGTCCTCACCTATTCCGAATATGAATATAATGGAAATATGGTCAGCGTCATTCGGTCTGATCCGCGGTTTTTCGATTTTGCGGTCGCCTATGCAAAGCCGCCGAAATCCGTCGGCCAGTTCCACAACGACAACCGGAGTGCCCTGCTCACCCTGAATGGCGGTTACTGGGATCATGATTATCTGCCGACAGACCTTTGCGTCGTGGATGGAAATGTTATTAAACCGGTCAATGCCGCAAACAGCCACTTCGGCCTGTTTGCCGTCCGCCGCAGTGGCGAGCTGGTCATCGACGATCTGAAAACAAAGCCGCTCAGCCGGGTCGATGTCGATGATTTCCGCTATGCCCTGAAAAGCGGTCCCCATCTGTTGAGAAAGGGGGCGCCGGTTGAATTCAAATCCAGCAGCAGCCATTCCAGAACCGTTCTGGGTAAAGACGTCCAAAACAACGTGCTGTTCGTCATTACGAAGTCGGGGAGAATGACATACTCCGAGATAATCAGCTTTATGATTGATTCCGGACTCGGCATTACCGATGCTTTCAACCTTGACGGGGGGGCTTCAACCGGTTTCGCGCTGGGCAGGGGAATCTCCATGATACTGAGGGATACCGTCAGCATCGCCAATGTGATCCAGCTGACGATGAAGGCGCCGCAGTGAACCCACAAGTTAACACGCCCCAAGGGCCGTGGATGTAGCTTTCCGCGCGTCTGAAAGTATTCTGTGGGGGCCTGTGCGGAGTAAAATCAAATCCGGTCGGAATCCTGGATTTTTGACAAACATGCTTTTCGAGTTTGCGTTGTCCGATCCGGCTGTCTGCAAAAAAGCTGGCAGTGCCTGAAAATGGTATCACAAAAGGGGCTTGTTGAGGGCGTTCAACCGACAGGGAGCTAACGGGGAGGAAAAACGGGAGATGAAGAAGGTAATCGTTTCGACATTTTTGATTCTGGCCGCCGCGGGTCTTGCGCTTGCGTTCCTTCCGGCGGCGCGTGATGAAATCCAATTTCGCTGGGCTGCTTGCCAGGACGAGACAGCCGGCTACGAATCCTACCTGCGGGCGTGGCCCGAGGGGCGCCATGCAGCCGATGCGAGGGCGCGGTCCGATCAGCATGGCTGGGCCGATGCTAAGGCCGCCGGCACCGTTCAGGGATTCGAATGCTACGTCCAGCTCCACCCCGGGGGTGAACACGTCGCCGAGGCCAGAGACAGCATCGATTCCCTGCACTGGAAGGAAGCCGCCGCTGCCGGCACCGTCGCGGGGTTTGAACGGTATTCAGGACTTCATCCCGAAGGCAGATACATCGCCGAAGCGAAGCAAAAGAGTTCGGCTCTCCGGGCCGACCCCGCGCCGTATGAAGCCGCGCTTGGAGAAGGAACCGAGGCCGCGTTGAAGAAGTTCATCGCGGATTTTCCGGGTCATGCGAAGGAAGCCGACGCGAACCAGGTTTTGAAAGACATCACCGAAGGGCGGGACATCGTGGATCTTCTGAAGGAAAAGAAGATCGAGATCAAGACGCAGGGCGGCGGAATTCAGAGCGTAAGCCTGAGCATCCGCAGACTGGCGCCGTACCCGTTGACCGTCCGAATTCCCGTGGGCACATACTTTGTCTCGGCCGACTCATCCGTGCAGAACATGGTGACGACAGCGGAGAGCAGTCTCCGCCTGGAGACGGATGAGTGGCAGGATGCATGGGCGGATGCGGCATGCGCGAACATGCCCAGAGACATTCCGGGCGAAGACGACCGCTTCACGGTCCAGCGTTCGCCTCATCGGGCAGAGCTGGCGAAATTAATGCCCATTCTGGAAAAGGCGGGAGTTTCCTATCCGGTTCGTCAGGCGGCTGTCTGGATCGTTACGGACGACGCCGACTATGATGAACTGGGCATCCTCGTATCCAGGCCTGCTTTCCAGCCATTCGGCGGAACGCGGGAGATTGAAGAAAGTGAAACCGTTCAGGCGATGAGGATCTGCTCAGAGGCGGGGGTTAACCTCAAACAGAAGGCCATCTGGAATGACCGGGAAATGCTCTACTGGAGACTGGACGACGACGCCGACAGATCGTGGCTTGAGAATCAAGACAAGGCGCTTGCCCAGAAGGCGGAGCGGGTCCGGCGCGAGATGGATCAGAAGATAGCCGCAATCGATCCCGCAATCACCCAGATCATTGGCGCAAAGCCCCTTTCCATCTATATCGGCATTGCCTCGCCCTCATCAGGACCGAAAGGCGCATGGGCCGCCCGGTATCTGCGAAAGCTCGGACACACCGTGACCGTGGGGAGCGTTACCTTCGGCGAAACGGGAATCACGATTCATTATCAGGAGGGTCTCCAGAATGAAGCGACGGCTCTCTCCAGTCTCTTCTCCGCCCTGTTTCGATCGAAGCCCGAAATGGAAAAGACGGGGGATGATGGTATCGGTGCGGACGAGGATATCGTGATATGGTTTGACTGATCTGCGTGGAGGTCCGGGGCATCCTAAAAAAACGCGATACATGAACGGTTTGAACTGCGGCAGCGGTTTTTCCGGTCAAAGCTTCAAAACACAGAAGCCCCCTGAAACGAATCAGGGAGCTTCTGCCCGGTATTCAATTCTGCCTAGAGGCGACTGAATCGTCATTGAGGCGTCTGGGACTGTGTTTGAGGCGCAATCTTGATTTCAACCCTTCTGTTGAGTTGTCGTCCGGCCTCGGTGTCGTTGGTCGCCACAGGCATGGTTTCACCAAAACCCATAACCTCGATGCGATCGGGCGCGATTCCGCGCTGAACCAGCAGATCTTTGACTGAATTGGCACGCCGTACGGAAAGGTCCATGTTGTATGCATCGGAACCCACACTGTCGGTATGCCCGTCCACTCGAATGAAAGTGTCAGGGTATTGCGTCAGCACGCCTGCCACCCGGTTGATTTCCGAATAGAGCCCCGGCCGCACTTCCGCGGAGTTCGTATCGAATGTCACGTCGCCTTTGAAGGTCACCGCCAGAAGGTTGCCGTCCCTGGACACGGAAGCGGCTTCCGAGGTAGCCAGAACGTCGCGCATGTCCTTTTCCTGATTGTCCATCATTTTGCCGACTCCGGCGCCCCCGAGTCCTCCAACGGCTGCGCCGATGGCTGCGCCGATCAGGGTACCCTTCGTATCACGTCCGATGACCTGACCGAGTACCGCGCCGGCTGCGGCTCCACCCGCCGCGCCGTAAAGACCGCCCTTCTGAGTTTTGGTCATGGGTTCGGTTGAAGTTGTCGCGCAGCCCGCCAGAATCAAGGTGCAACACAGCAAAACACAAATTCCTGTTCTGTTCATTTTTTATCCTCCTTTCAAAAGCTTATTTTTTTCAGGCCGTCTATAGTTTATGTTTTGATAACATATTATTGTTGATGGAGACAGCAGGATCCACAACGGGCTTGCAGGCCGAGGGAAAGCGGTCGGCTTCTGAAATAAAAACGTCTTCTCAAAAAAAAGACCCGGCCCCTTTGCCCGGTTCGGCTTTATCTGATTTCTCCCGTTTTGTCGAAGGGTATGCGGAATGAGGGTGATCCCGCGTGCAGAGACCCTTTCAGCCGGTACTTGAATCCCGATTCGTAGCTCCCCCTGCTTGTCGCCGAGAGCTGCTTGAGAATGCTGGTGAGCCCGGTGTATGCTTCTATTTGAACGATTTCGGTGCTGAGGCGCTCCACTTTCAGACTCTGATTGGAAACTCCTCTGGCGAAGGGCTGCCCGTTGATATCAAGATCGAAGACAAGCCCGGTGATGTTCAAGACCCTCTCCGAGGGATTCTGAATGCGGAGTTCCATGAGAAAGGTCTGCTCCATGAGCCGCATCTCCTTGGGGATAATGTTTACGATATCGACGTGCGGTTCCTCCCCGGTCCAGAAGAGCGAGGCGCATCCGGAAACCAGAGTCGCCAAGAATACGAGCCATAACGAACCTGCCGAAACAACTTTCCGTCTCATTGCCGCAGCCCCTTTTTCCGGACAATCTCATGTTGCGCTTTCATGCAAAGGCCATCCTTGTTTCTGTCGACAAAAAGGCAGGGCCAGGCGGCTCCGCCTCTGAATCTGATCCCGTTATTTCATCTTACCGTCTCGGGTATCGGTAATCATAGCGTTTCTGCTCGCGAGGCTTGCTTTTTTTATACCTGACTTCTCTCGGGTAATGGTTTTTGGGAAGATCTATCCAAGGGCCGCCTCTGGACTCTGAGTAATACCATCGACTGTCATGATGATAATAGTGATAGTTTCTATAGACATAGTAGGGTTCATATAATTCCACGTAAGCCGGAAGGGGTGGCGCGATGGCGATGCTTGTGCCGTGAGGTCCGACGGACGCAACGCATGACATGCACATCAACGCGGCAAAAGGAAGGGTAGTAAACCATAATTTTTTCATATTATCCTCCTTGTTCGATGTTCTTAAGCCATAACTACTACCGATGCCGACCCTTGTCAAACGGTTCAGGGATAGTGTCGATATAACCTCTTGAAATCAAATCATAATACCAGATTCCCGTACCTTTGACGCTGTCTGAAGGGGGTTTTGAGCAGGCTGCATGCTTCTGCAATGAGAAATGGAGATCAACGGCATATTTGCCGTTTTTCCGGGATTGATGTATAGAGATTCCTATACAGAAGAGGGCCGTGATGAGAAGGATATTGCTGGTATCCATACTGGTCGGGTTTGCCTGCCTGTTTCCGTGGCAGTTCCGCAACTGCCGCGCCATAGCCGCTGAGCCGTCAACGAAGCCTGTCCTGCGGATCGAGACGGGGATGCACACGGCAATGATCAACAGGATCGGTCTGGATCAGGCCAACCGGTGGGCGGTTTCGACCTCCGACGACAAGACCCTGCGTCTCTGGGAGCTTCCCGACGGTCGTCTTGTACGCATTTTCCGGCCTTTCATAGGCGAAGGAAACGAGGGCAGGCTCTACAGCGTGGCTATTTCTTCCGACGGAAAGCAGATTGCCTGCGGAGGCTGGACGGGTCGGGATTGGGAAGGCGCCAATCATATCTACCTCTTTGACCGCGCCACAGGATGGCTGACAGCAAGAATTACGGGGCTTCCCAGCATGATTCATCACCTGGCCTATTCCAGGGGCGGCCGATATCTTGCCGTCTGCATGGGCTGGAACAGCGGTGTTCGAATCTACGAAACCGAAAACCTCCAGCTTATTGCCGAGGACAGGGACTACGGCGGCGAAAGCTGCGGCGCGGATTTTGCCCCGGACGGCCGGCTGGTTACCTCTTCCAGGGATGGTCATCTGCGCCTTTACAACCGGGATTTTCGGCTGCTGGAAAAAAAGAAAGCCCCGGGGGGCGGGTATCCTTTTCAGGTGAGCTTTTCCCCGGACGGGCGGAAGATCGCAGTGGTATTTCAGGATTCCACGAATGTGGACGTCCTTTCCGGCAGCGACCTTTCCTCTTTTCGCTATTCGCCCGACACGGTGATCCATAAAGGCGATTCCAGCAACATCTCCTGGTCCGCAGACAGCCGGTTTCTCTATTCCTGGGGCATTTTCGACGACGGGAAGGGAAATCCCGTCATCCGCTGGGCCGACGCCGGCAGAGAAAAAAGCTCCGGTCTTTTCGAAGCGCCGAATGCCGTCTTCGGCATTCGACCTCTGGAAACGGGAGGCTTTGGCTATGGCAGCGGCGATCCGGTCTGGGGCATCCATGAGGATTCAGGCATTCGAAAGCGATACCTCATTCCCGGAATCGCCGATTACCGGGCTGGATGGGAAGGTTTCCTCGTTTCAGCGAACGGCGCCTGCGTCCAGTTCGGGTATGAATACGGGGGTAAATCACCGGCCCGGTTTTCCGTGGACGAAAGGCTTCTGGAAGCGGCGCCTGTCCCGAATGCAGGCCTCTCGCCGCCTGTCACCGCATCTCCGGGCCTCAGCATCACGGACTGGAAGAACCATTTCAACCCCCGACTCAACGGGGAGACGCTGAAGCTGAATCCATATGAAAAATCCCGAAGTCTTGCCATTGCACCGGGCGGCGGTAGATTCCTGCTGGGCACGGATCGGCATCTTCGCCTCTTTGACCGGGAAGGAAGGGAGCAGTGGAATGCGTCTATTCAGGGCTCCGCCTGGGCGGTGAACATCGCCGGAAACGGGAAGGTCGCTGTCGCGGCTCTGGCCGACGGGACGATCCGCTGGCATCGTCTGTCCGACGGCAAGGAACTTCTTGCCTTTTTCCCGCACAGAGACAAAAAACGGTGGATTGCTTGGTCTCCTTCGGGATACTATGACGCCTCGCCCGGAGCCGAAGAACTCATCGGCTGGCATCTCAACCAGGGGAAGGATCGGGCGGCGGATTTTTTTCCGGTCTCCCGGTTCCGTTCAATCTGTTATCGGCCCGATGTGATCGCCGGGATCATTAAATACCGTGATGAACAAAAAGCGGTCATGCTGTCCGATGAGGCGTCAGGACGCAGGCATCGGGAACCGGCCATCGAGAAAATGCTTCCCCCTGTTGTGACGATTCTGTCTCCCGCTGACGGCGATGCCGTATCCACGCCGGAAATCGATCTGAACTTTGCCCTGCGCAGCCCTTCCGGCGAACCGGTCAACTCGATTCGGGCGCTTGTGGACGGCAGGCCCGTATTAATAAAAAGGAAACTGTCCATCAAGCCCAGGGAAGAATGGACTCAGACACTTCGTGTGGCCGTTCCGGAGAGAGACGCCGTGGTCTCCGTCATCGCGGCAAATCGTCATGCTGCAAGCGTTCCGTTCATGATCCGCCTTCACTGGAAGGGAAGGGCCTCGAAGGAGTCGGCCGTCAAGCCGAACCTTTACGTCCTGGCCGTCGGGGTGAGCCAATACATGGACCGCGGCCTGAGGCTGGGCTTTGCAGCCAAGGATGCGCAGGACTTTGCCGGATTTATGGAGCGGCAGAAGGAGGGGCTGTATCGTGATGCGGTGGTCCGGGTCGTCACGGACCGGCTGGCCACAAAAGACAATATCCTGGACGGTCTGGCCTGGCTTCGCCGGGAAGCGACAAGCCGGGACGTCGCCATGATTTATCTGTCAGGTCACGGCATGAACGACCCGGCGGGGATTTTCCATTTCCTGCCCGTCAATGCCCGAATCGGGAAGCTCAAGCGGACGGGAGTCGCCTTTTCGCACATCAGGGACACCGTCGCCTCCTTGGCGGGAAAAGCCGTCCTGTTTCTGGATATGCGACATTCCGGAAATGAAACAGAACCCGGGCTGGTCAGCGCGGATATGACTGCGGTGGTCAATGAACTGGCCGACGCCGAGAATGGAGCCGTCGTTTTTTCCTCCTCCATGGGCAGGCAGCATTCCATGGAAGACAAGGCCTGGGAAAACGGCGCCTTTGCCAGAGCTTTGATGAAGGGGATGAGCGGCCGGGGGGACGATCAAGGCAAGGGAAACATTACGATCCGCCTTCTGGACCGCATCCTTTACGAACGCGTGAAAGAGTTGACCGGGGGCAGGCAGACCCCGATCATGACCCAGCCCAGTACGATCCTCGATTTTCCGGTGGCGTTGCGGCGATGATACTATGCAGGGGATTGCCGCGAAGGAGAATGGAAACAGAACCGGACGAAGATTCGGGCATAAGACAATTAAACTTGAAAACTGATAAGGAGGAGTTATGGCCATGAAAAAAAAGATGAATGTCTTGGTTCGTTGTTTGGCGATGATTATACTGATCGCCGCCCTGGCGGCCTGCGCATCGACATCCACACGGTCCAGTACCGGTGAATATATCGACGACTCGGTCGTTACGGCCAAGGTAAAATCCCTGATTGCCGCGGATGATTTCCTCAAGGCGTTTGCCGTCAGCGTCGAAACCTTCAAGGGCGTCGTTCAGCTCAGCGGGTTTGTGAACTCTCAGGAGGCCGTCAACAGAGCGGGTCAAATCGCAAGCGGCGTCAAAGGGGTCCGATCCGTAAAAAACAACCTGATCGTGAAATAATTGAAAGCGTCTTTTGCTGGACCGGACGTTGGTTACACGCCTGCTAACGGGCATTTCTGAATTTCATGTCAGGGGCTTTAAATTTTTTGTTTTTTTGCCAAAGGGATTGAATCAAATCATGAATAAAGGGATTTTTTTCATCGTATTGTGTTTGGTTGCCGCAAGTCTTTCGGGCTGTGCGCTCACAACCGAACGGATTGAACTTCAGTACCCTCAGCGGCAAGGTATTTCACAGATTCCAGGTGCAAATCATGTTTGCATTAACGTTCAGGTGAATGACCAGCGGCAAGACAAGAGCAAGGTCAGCTGCAAGAAGAACTCTTTAGGAATTGAAATGGCGGCAATACTTGCAACCGAGGATGTTACGGTAAGTATCCGAAGATTCGTTGAAAAGGAGCTTCTGTCAAGAGGGTTTCAACTTGGCTCGGATACCGCGAACGTCCAGGTTGTCGCAAATTTAACCCGATTTTATAATGATTTTAAGTGTGGTTTCTTTTCTGGCAACGCAGTGGCCGATTTCAACATGTCCGTTGCCGTAGAGTCGAAGAAGGGCGACCTGTTGTATTCGCGGCAGATTATTGCTCAAGGAACAGAGCCAAACATTCAACTTGCGAGTGGAGAGAACGCCAGCCGAGCGCTGAACCGGGCACTTAAGAACGGCATAAAATCTCTTTTCGAAGACCAAGATTTTTTGTCCGCCTTGATGGCGTCTACTTCGAACTAACTCGGTCCCTTTGAAACGGAGAAGAGGAAGTTGAAACATGCTGTAGTGGGATTGTGCGCTTAAAAATTGAATGAATATTTAACAGAAAGATTTCCTATTGGAGTTTTATCCTGGATCGTAATGGGATTAATCATTGGCCTGCTTGCAAAATTCATCATGCCCGGAAAGGACCCTGGAGGACTCATCGTAACGATTTTGATCGGAACAGCCGGTTCCTTCGTAAGCGGATTTGTCGGGTCCTTCCTGGGGTTCGGAGCGGTTACGGGGGTTTCATATCGGAAGTATTCTGCTGGCTGTGGGCGGCGCCCTTCTGCTGCTGATATTGTACCGGGCCATGGAGACATAACGCTCAGGCCATATTTATCGGCTTTGCACAAGCGGCTGATTCTCACTGTTTGCTTGGCAAAATGACAACCATTATAAACAAGAAAGGGCTTTCGATATTTCGAAGCCCTTTTTTCACGGTTTCAGAATGTCCTGATTATTTTCCCGCCATCATGGCCGCGATATCTTCCGTAACGGTTCCGATGGGCTTTATTTCGAATTTTTCCACGAGCACTCTGGCCACATTCGGGGACAGAAAGGCCGGAAGCGTGGGGCCGAGCCGGATCCCTTTCACTCCGAGAAACAGCAGAGCCAGCAGCACCGCCACTGCTTTCTGCTCATACCAGGCGATGTCGTAGGAAACAGGCAGATCGTTGATGTCGTTGAGACCGAATGCCTCCTTGAGCTTCAGGGCGATCACGGCCAGGGAGTAGGAGTCGTTGCACTGTCCGGCGTCCAGAACGCGGGGAATCCCGCCGATGTCGCCCAGCGCCAGCTTGTTGTAGCGGTATTTGGCGCACCCGGCCGTCAGAATCACGGTATCTTCGGGCAGATTTTCCGCAACCTCGGTATAATAACTCCGGCTCTTGTGGCGGCCGTCGCATCCGGCCATGACCACGAACCGCCGAATGGCCCCGGATTTCACGGCAGCCACGACCTTGTCGGCCAGGGCCAGCACCTGGTTGCGGGCGAATCCGCCGACAATGGCGCCGGTTTCGATTTCAGCGGGCGGCGGACAGGTTTTGGCTTTCTGAATCAGGGCGGAAAAATCCTTGGTCCCACCTTCCGGGCGGTCGGGAATGTGGACGGCGCCGTTGTAGCCCACCACTCCGGTCGTAAAGAGCCGGTCCAGGTAGGTGTTGCTTTTTTTCAGGGGCGTCAGACAGTTGGTGGTCAGCAGAACCGGGCCGTTAAACGACTCGAACTCCTCGTTCTGGCGCCACCAGGACCCGCCGTAGTTCCCCACAAAATGGGAATATTTCTTGAAAGCCGGATAATAATTGGCCGGCAGCATCTCGCCGTGAGTATACACATCGATGCCCGTGCCCTCGGTCTGCTTGAGCAGCTCTTCCATGTCCTTCAGGTCGTGTCCGCTGATCAGAATTCCTGAATTTTTTCCCACCCCGATATTGACCCGGCTGATTTCCGGGTGGCCGTATGTAGTGGTGTTGGCCTCGTCCAGAAGGGCCATGGCGGTGACTGCCGTTTCTCCGCATTTCAAGACCAGCCTCACCATTTCATCAACGGAAAGAACTTTCGTGGTGGAGGCCAGGCCCTGCATGATGAAATCGTTGATTTCCGCCTTTCGAAACCCGAGAACGGCGGCATGGTCCGTATAGGCGGAAACGCCCTTGAGTCCGATCACCAGCAGTTCCCGAAGGGAACGGACATCCTCGTTCTCCGTGGCCAGAATACCGACCTGCTTGGCTTTTTCGGCAAACGTGGACGCATCTCCGGTCCAGGTGGCGAGCTCCGGCAGGGATTCGTCAAAATCATGGCCGTTCTTCCGCTTATAGGCGGAAAGAAACGCGGACCGAAGCAGGTCCCGACGCTTCAGGGCTTTCTGAATCCAGGCCGTAAACCGGGCGTCATTCCAGTTCGCGTTGGTGATGGTGGCAAACAGCGCCTGAACGACAAACAGATCGTTGCTCCGGTCCGGAATGCCCAGTTCTTTTAATTTTTCCGCGTACACCGCCATCCCTTTCAGAACGAAAATCAGCAGGTCCTGAAGGTTGGCGGTTTCTTCTGGTTTTCCGCACATACCCCTGACGGTGCAACCGGTGTTTTTGGCCGTTTCCTGACATTGAAAACAAAACATGATAAACCTCCTTTTATCAAAATCCGTATTTTTCCTTTTTGCCTGCAACAGAGCATTTGAAACAAAAAAATTGGGGCGCGTTCTTTCGCTGGAACGGCGAGTACAAACGCGGCCCGTGGGTTTTTTGTCTGCAAGTAGAATTTATCTTACGCGGATCAGAATCCGTTGTCCTTGACTTATGTCAAGACCATGGAAAAAACCGGGGCATGCCGACGGAGCCATTATACACCGAAATCTTGTGCTTGACGATATGCGGCATTGAGCGCATCTGATTTTTCAACCATATGCCAGCCGCGATGAAAAACTCTGGCCGCTTCGCACCGGCTCAATCCCGGTTTACGCCATCAGCGTCGCCGGCCTGCGATTTCGTGCCGCCCGAAGGTGTTGACACGCTGTTGCCCGTTGCATACACTGAGATCATTAACAAATCGGAAGGAGCGGCCATGAATCATTCACAATGCCCTGCGGGCGGCGTCCCCGCCCCCAAAAACGACAACGGCCACATCAACAAGCTCAAGCGCGCCTTTGCCTACAAACTGTTCTACCAGTTGGGCAAGACCGTTATGTCGGTTTCTCTCAACGACTATTATCTGGCGGTGTCCTCGACCCTGCGCGACCGCATGCAGCTCCTGTTCATCAACTCCACCGAGGCTCTGCTGGAAAAGAAGATTCGAACCGTATGTTATCTGTCCGCCGAGTTTCTCATGGGGCCGCATCTCTGCAACAACCTGGTCAGCATGGGACTGTTTGAGGACTTTCTTCAGGCGACCCAGGAAACCGGACTCGACCTCAAAGCGATCATCGATCACGAGGAGGAACCGGGGCTCGGCAACGGCGGCCTGGGGCGGCTGGCCGCCTGTTATCTCGACTCCCTTGCCACCCTGCAGATTCCGGCCATTGGTTACGGAATCCGATACGAATTCGGCATGTTCGATCAGGAGATCGAGAACGGCTGGCAAAAAGAGCTGAGCGACCCCTGGCTGCAGCCCGGAAATCCCTGGGAGATCAAAAAGCCCGATCTGGCCCAGAAGGTCGGCTTCGGGGGCTTTGTGGAAACCTACAAGAATCATGACCATAAAAACTGCTTGCGCTGGGTTCCTGCCCGCGAGGTCATCGCTATCCCTTACGATACGCCGGTGCCCGGCTACAAGGTCAACACGGTCAGCACGCTTCGGCTGTGGAGCGCCGAGGCGACCAAATCCTTCGATTTTCAGGACTTTAACATCGGCGACTATTTCGGTGCGGTGGGTGAAAAAATCGCCGCCGAAAACATCACCAAGGTGCTCTATCCCAACGACAAGCAGTTTCAGGGCAAGCAGCTTCGGCTGGAACAGCAGTATTTTTTCGTCTCGTCCTCCCTGCAGGACATGATCCGCATGCATTTTTTTGAAAACGAGTCGCTGGAAAACTTTCACGAAACTTACGCCGTTCAGCTCAACGACACGCACCCGGCGGTGGCCGTGCCTGAGCTGATGCGGCTGCTGATCGACATCTACTGCATGCCGTGGGAACAGGCCTGGGAGATCACCACGCGGACGTTTTCCTACACCAACCATACCCTGCTGCCCGAGGCATCGGAGAAATGGCCGGTCTCCCTGTTCGGCGCCCTGCTGCCGCGGCACCTGGAAATCATCTACGAAATCAACTACCGCTTCCTCGATCAGGTTCGGTTCAAATATCCGGGCGACGAGGATATTGTCCGCCGTATCTCGATTATCGACGAGACCCCGCCCCGTTCGATCCGCATGGCCCACCTTGCCTGCATCGGCAGCCACACCATCAACGGGGTCGCCGAGATGCACACGCGGCTGCTCAAGGACCAGACCCTGGCGGATTTCGACCGCCTGTGGCCGGGGAAAATCGTCAACATCACCAACGGAGTGACCCCGCGGCGCTGGATCCTGGTCAGCAACCCGCGGCTGGGACGGCTGATCACCGAGGCGATCGGAGAAAAGTGGATCACCGATCTGAACGAGCTGCGCAGGCTCGAGCCTCTGGCCGATGATGCGGCCTTTCGAGAGCGCTGGAGGCGGGTCAAACAGGCCAACAAGCAGGACATCGCCGAATACGCCTGGGAAGGAGGCGTCCGCATCGATCCTTACGCGATGTTTGACGTTCAGGTGAAACGCATTCACGAGTACAAGCGCCAGCATCTCAACGTCCTGCACATCATCACTCTGTACAACCGAATCAAGGCCGATCCCTCGCTGGATCTGACTCCCAGGGTTTTTGTCTTCGGCGGCAAGGCGGCGCCCGGCTATTTCATGGCCAAGCTGATGATCAAATTTATCAATTCTGTGGCCGATGTGGTCAACAGCGACCCGGATGTGGGCGACCGGCTGCGCGTCTTTTTTGTTCCCAATTACAACGTGCAGACCGCTCACACCATCTACCCCATGGCCGACCTGTCCGAGCAGATCTCGCTTGCCGGCAAGGAAGCCTCGGGAACCGGCAACATGAAGTTTTCCATGAACGGGGCCTTGACCATCGGCACCCTGGACGGCGCCAACGTGGAGATTCGGGAGGAAGTCGGCGCCGAAAACTTTTTCCTGTTCGGCATGACCGTGAGCGAGGTCGCCGCCTTACAGAACGAGGGGTACTCGCCCATGGACTATTACCACGGCAACCCGGAATTGCGCGCGGTGATCGACCTGGTGCGTTGCGGTCACTTCTCCCACGGCGACCGCGAACTGTTCAGACCGCTGCTGGATTCACTGCTCGCCGATGATCCTTATTTTCTGCTGGCCGACTATCAGTCATACATCGACTGCCAGCAGCAGGCGGGCGGAATTTTTAAGGATGTCGAGCGGTGGTCGCGAATGTCGATTCTCAATGTGGCCCGTATCGGTAAGTTTTCCTCAGACCGTTCGATCCGCGAATACTGTGAAAAGGTGTGGCGCGTCTCTTCCGTTCCCGTGGAACTCAAATGGCAGCGCGTGCCCGAGGGCGGGATCCGGTTTCCCCAGGTCAGGTGACGCTCGCCGGAGGTTGCCCGAACGGTGAGAAAAGCGCCATGGCGCCCAGGCCTTTCACGCGCTTGTGCTCAGAATGAAAAGGGGCTTCGATTTCTCGAAGCCCCTTTTGACCTTTTTTACACAGGCAAGGATCGGAATGCTTGCTCCTTTCCGTGACCTCTGCCTTCACCATCGCCAGGGCGCCGCCAAAGATCTTGAGTGGCAGTCCATACAGTCCGCCACAAATCCCTGACCGTTGTTCACATGCGAAGAGGTTTTCCAGGTGTTGTAGTCGAACTGGATTTCATGGCAGGACACGCAGAATTCCGGCGTGGAGGTGCGCACCATGGTGTAATAGGTCATGCTGAACACGGGAAAGCCCGGAAGAATGCCGGGAGCAACGAGAAGAAACGCTTTGTTTTTTCATACATTTCCTCTTGCAGGAAAAGGGTAAACACGGCGTGAAACGGGCGGACAGGAGCAGTTTCACAGACACCGGATCATGAACATTCTCTCTATTTTTGATTTATAGGGTATTACGTTCCGCGAGTCAAATATTCGGTATCTTTGATTGCAAACGTGAAAAGTTCATATCGAGAGCATATTTCAGGGGTGGACCCGAGTTTTCATGATTTTCCAGGCAGTGGCTTTTTCGGGGTTTCATCCTACCTCACAACGCGAATCCGTGCCGGATTTTCACTGAGCTTCCCTTGTAGCCATTTTGATGCAACCGAATGCCAACGCCATATCCTGGATTTGCCCCTGACACCGGAATTGAAAAATATGTCAACGGAATATTCCGAATATCGGCCGACGGGTATTTTCAGGACGAATTTGTACGATTTCACGACCGACTACAGCAAAAACCGTATCGATGACGGCGATGCGCCGAATAAGGTCTCAACACTTCTTTGGATATTTGCTTGCAATATTTTTCCGGCCGGCGTTAAAATATCAACAATATGGCCGGCGGCCACATGCATCTTCGTTGCGCTTTTAACCAGCATATTTTTTTTTATCCTATTTCATGCCTTCCGCCGCGGTCATGCGGTACCGCATTACCTTGAAATCAGACCTGATAAAGTCCTGCCGACGAACAGAGCGGAGCAGGGTAAATTTTCGACAGAAAAAGTCGAGAGATAAACGATGCACAGAATCCTGAAATTTTATCCGGTGGAATCGTCATGATTCTTTTGGTCGTAATTGGCCGGAATGCAGGAGAAGGGGATGGGCCTGCATCAGCCTTTTTCGCCCTAAAATGATTATCAACATAAACACAGAATAGAAAGGAGGGCGCCATGGGACTTTTTGATTTCGTTAAAGAGATCGGTCGTAAACTGTTCAACCGTGATGCGGAAGCGGCTGAAAAAATCAAGGCACACATCGAGGAGGCCAATCCGGGCATATCGAGCCTCGACGTTGAGTTCAAGGAAGGGGTTGTTTCGATTTCAGGACAGGCCGGAAGCGCAGAAGCCATGGAAAAAGCCGTGCTGATGGCCGGCAACATTCAAGGGGTTACCGAAGTGAAGATCGATAAGCTTCAGGTTCCTTCCGTTCAAGTCAAGGTTGAGTATTATATTATCAAGAAAGGAGATACACTGTCTGCGATAGCAAAACAGTTTTACGGTAGAGCGAACGACTATCCAAAGATTTTTGAAGCGAATCGGGAAGTCATTAAAGATCCGAACCTCATTTTTCCGGGACAGAAAATCCGCATCCCTATTGCCTAAGGCGTTCCTGTGAAGCATTTCATATCCTTATCGTAAGGCCGGAGAGTGTGGAAGGAGTTGCCGTTTGACTTTAATAAATGCAGGAGGATCGTTAAATGGGAATAAGTGATCTGTTGGGAGCAATGATGCAATCCGGTATGGCGCCGTCATCCAATCAAAGGCTGCGAAACGCTTTGGGTGAAAGGGGAGGTCTTCTGGAAAGCCTGAGTGGTATGCTCGGCAAGGGGCAGGGAGGCGGATTGGGAGACGTTTTTTCCGGTGCACTGGGTGGTGGCGGGGGAGGCTTGGGGGGAATGCTTGGGGGTGTACTGAACCAGGCCGAAAAGGCGGCGGGCGGCAAACAGAACCTGGCTCTTGGCGGATTGGGCGCACTGGCCGGGGCACTCTTGGGCGGCGGAGGCAAATCATTGGGCGGCGCTCTCGGCGGAGGGGTGATGGCCCTTCTCGGAGCCATGGCTTTTAAGGCTTTGCAGGGCAGCGGAAAGAGTACAGAACAGGTGCCTCTAGGGCTCCTGGAGCCCCGGACCGACTCAGACCGGCAGGAATTGGAGCAACATGCTGAACTCGTTCTGAAGGCGATGGTCAACGCGGCCAAGTCGGACGGCCGAATCGACGATCAAGAGATTCAGCGAATTGCCGGCAAGCTTCAGGAAGTCGGGGCAGATGCGGAGGACCAGCGCTACGTTCTGACTCAGATGAAGAAGCCTATGGACACCGGAGAGTTGATTTCCGCAGCCAAGGGCCGTCCGGAACTGGCAGCCGAAATTTACGCTGCATCTCTCATGGCTATTGAGGTGGATACGCCGGCTGAGAAGGACTACCTTCGGGATCTGGCTTCCGGCCTGCAGCTTGCCCCGGAGGTAATCCGGCGTGTCGAGCAAATGGTTGGACTGACGCCTGCTTGATAGGAATCCATGATTATGAATTCTGAGAACCGATTGAGATTCTACTCCAGAGCGCTGTAATGATGAATCGGTATGGAGGATACCCGAAGATCTGTTTAACCAATTGGAATATAAAGGGAAAGAGAGACAATGACAGAAAAAGAGAACAAGTCGAAAGCCGCCGGGATCCAGGCCTGTCCTGAAAAGGGCACGGAAAATCTGGGGTATTGGGAATTCAGAAAGCAGTTTTGCAAAAATGAGGGATGGCAGCTGCGCAGAGTGGCTCCACAAACGTATGATGTTTTGAATGATCAACGTGAGAAGATTGGAATTTTTAAGAGCGGGGAAGGATATTACCCAAGCCCGAAAGATTCATAACGTCTCTGAGAGCATTTCCACATGCGGAGCAAGAATGCCCGAGAACTTGTGAGCCGCCATGTTCGTTGATAACATGGCGGCATTTCATGATGCGCGCAGGATGAATCCGATTTTCATTCCTTAATTTTATTCTGAAGATATGCTAAATATTTAATTCTATTTATATTTTTACATAAATTCCATCCTCATCAGATGGCTTGCGGCAACACGGCTTCACGGTCAAAGACAGTATAATATTTCTTTTCTGAATTTACGGTATTAAGGCATAGTCAATTAGGAGGACGGAATGAGAAGGATCTGCATTGGCTTTATCTTGTGCCTGGTGATGGCAGGAATGGTTTATGCCCAGGAGGGTGTCGATATGAAAGATACATTTTCCGTAATTCATTCCAGAAAGAGCGTACGGAATTTCACCGGCGCACCTGTCAGCAGGACCGATCTTGACAAGATCATCAGAGCGGGCATGGCTGCGCCGTCCGCGGTGAATGCCCAGCCGTGGTCTTTTGTGGCCGTGACTGACAGAAACAAGCTGGACCAGCTTGCCGCCGGGCTTCCGTATGCAAGGATGCTTTTAAAAGCGGGCGCGGCGATCATCGTTTGCACCGAGGCTGACAAGGCTTATGACAAGAACAGGGATCTGGCCATCATCGACGCATCGCTTGCAGGCCAAAATATCCTGCTCGCGATAGAAGCGCTCGGGCTCGGCGGCGTGTGGACTGCCGCATACCCCTATGAGGACAGAATGAACCATGTGCGAGCCGTGCTCGGAATCCCTCAGAATGTGATTCCGTTGAACGTGACGCCGGTGGGCGTTCCGACCGGAACAGATCAACCGAAAGACAAGTATAAGCCGGAGAAAATACACTGGGAGAAATGGTAATTCCGCCATTTTTATCCGTTCTTGTGATTGAACGAATATATAATGTGGTAAAAAATCCGGTGCCGTAAGAGTCCGACCATTATCGGCGGGCATCCCCGCATGATCCGGTAAAATTCAACTTATCTATTTTGACCAAGATTGGATCTGACTATGCCCATACTTCAGGAAGACAAAGATCTTAAGGATGCGCTGCAAGGCTGCCGCACCATCTGCGTGGTCGGCATCTCCTCAGACCCTTTGAAGCCCAGTTATTTCGTCTCAGAGGTCCTGCAAAGCCACGGCTTCAAGCTCTATCTCGTCAATCCCAAATTCGCCGGTCAGACCATTCTGGGGGAGAAAGTCTACGCCTCTATTCAGGACATACCGGATGAGATTGATATCGTGGACGTATTCCGCAGCCCCTCCGCCGTGCCGGCACTGGCCGAAGAGGCCAAGCAGAAAGGCTTCAGGATATTCTGGATGCAGCCGGGCGCGGAAAACCCGGAAACCATAAAGAAGCTGGATCAGGAGGGATATGGAGTGGTCGCGGGAAGATGCATGAAGGTCGAGTCCAACCGATTGCTCTGAATCGATTTTTCAAATCCCGATTACAATTTTTGAATCGATCATTCCCGGCCTCCTGTTGATGCGCATCATGACTGTCTGATCATGATCAGCAGCATCTTGAACCGGGGGTTGGCTTTTAAGGCATGCGGTTTATTTGCAGGCATGATGATCATCTCGTCTTCTCGAACGGTATGCACCGCGCCCGCGATGGTTATGTCCGCAGCCCCGTCAACGACCTGAAACAGCGCATCAAAAGGCGCGGTGTGCTCACTCAGACCCTGGCCGGAGTCGAACGCGAACACCGTAACCGTTCCAACGCGCTTGTCAATAAGGGTGCGGCTCACAACCGATCCGGGCTGATAAGAGACCATGTCTTTAATATTCAAAACCATTCCGTTCACATTTTTGTTGTCCTGCATATCATCCTCCCTCAAAGGCGCTGACGCGAACTGGTTCTTCCCGGATTCTTATTTGAACATGGACTGCTGCTTGGTGCCGGAGCTGAACACATCGGGATCGACCATGACATTGATCAGGGACGGCTTGCCCGATTTTCGGGCCCGCTCCAGGGCCGGACGAATCTGAGAGGGTTCCGTGACCTGCTCGCCATACCCTCCCATGGCCTCCACAACGCGATCATAGCGCAGCGGAGAAAGCCGGTTGGCTGCCTCGCCTTTCACGCGTCCGTATTTCTCCATCTGTCCGTAGCGAACCTGGTTCCAGGCGGCGTTGTTCGCCACCACGCCGATGACGGGCAGATTGAAACGGATCAGGGTGTCGTAATCAAAGCCGGTCAGCCCGAAGGCCCCGTCCCCGAAGAGGACGACAACCTCCGTATCCGGCATGGCCGCCTTGGCGGCGATGGCAAAAGGGGTTCCCACGCCGAGGGTGCCCAGAGGGCCGGGGTCCAGCCAGCGACCCGGCCGGCCGGGAGTGAGAATGCTTGCGGACATGGTGACCACGTCCCCTCCGTCGGCGATAAAAACGGCGTCTTCCCTCATAAAATCCCGAATTTCCCGGGCAAGTCGCAGGGGATGAACGGGCGACGCATTCGAATCGAGAAAGGGCGCGTCCTTCTCGAGAAGGGCCGCCTCGATTTTTTGTAATTCTTCAATCCAGGAACGACCTCGCCGTGTCGAAGAGACGGCGGAATTCAACTGGGATAGAATGGCCTTTGCATCCCCCTGAATTCCGGTATGAATATCACGGTTGCGTCCCAGTTCGCCATAATCCAGATCGATCTGAATGATTTTCGCGTCTTCGGCGATGCGTTTACCGAAGGCGAGTCTGAAATCCATGGGGGTTCCGATGATCAGGACCGCATCGGCCCGAGACAGAGCATGCCTTCTCGATCGGATCAGAAAATAAGAGCAGGCTTCGGACAGGCACCCTCTTGCCGCGCCGTTCAGGTAGGCGGGAATGCCGGTTTTCTCAACGAACGCGGCCAGTTCCTTCTCCGCACGGCAGTGCCAGACCTGGCCTCCGGCGAGAATGACGGGCCGCTTCGCGCGGTCCAGAAGTTCCGCCGCCTCCTGAATCCGGGCCGGATCTCCGTATTGACGGCCCAGGGAACGGAAGTATTCCGGGAAAACAACCTGTTCCGGTTCCACGGAAGCGTCGAGGACGTCCATGGGAATTTCGACAAAAACCGGTCCCGGGCGGCCGCTGTATGCCTCTCTCAGTGCCTGCGTCATCAGTTCGGGAATCCGTTTTGTGTCGGAAACAGAAATCGAAGCTTTTGTAATGGGCCTCATGAGAGACAGATGGTCGAGTTCCTGCAATCCGCCCTTCAACAGCTGCTGCGTCGGGGCCTGACCGCCGATGAGAAGCATGGGGGTCTGATTGCGAAATGCATTGGCAACTCCGGTGACGGCATCGGTCAGACCCGGCCCGGCGGTTACAACGGCTGCGCCGGGAATGCCCGTGAGCCTTGTCCACGCCTCAGCGGCATGGACCGCCGTCTGCTCGTGCCGCACGTCGATGATTCGAATGCCTTCATCGATGCAGCCGCTGTAGATATCGACGATATGCACGCCGCAGAGGGTAAAAATGGTGCCGATCCCTGCCTGCTTCAGCGTTCTTGCCACGAGTTGTCCGCCGGTAATCTGCGTCATTCCGCCTCCTTGTCTGTTTTAGGGATGAAGGGTCTGTTAACCGTTATTGCATGCGGCCTGAAGCCTCAATTTCCCGCCAGCCCGGGCATCATCTCGATTTTCCCAGTTGTCGGCAGTAGGCGGCCAGAACCGGCAGGTCAGCTTCGGCCCAGTCGAGCGCAAAAAGCGCGCCTGAAGGCAGCCAGGTTATGGCCGCATGTTCGTTCAGCCGGATCTTCCCGCCGGCGATCGAGCAGATGAAAGGATAAAGCGTCACCGTGACGAGCGGATATTCGTGGCTTGACGGCGCCAGAGGTTGTTTGATCGTGATCCGGATGTCCAGTTCTTCGGCAAGTTCCCGGCACAGGCACTGTTCCGGGCTTTCATTCGGCTTGATCTTTCCTCCGGGAAATTCCCATTTGAGAGGCATGCTCATGACGGCGCTTCGCTGAGCGGCAAGAACAAGACCGTTGCGCTCGATAATGGCACAGGCGACGTGCATGTGCTTTCCACTGTGTGTCGTCATTTTCGAACCATGACAGGACGCTTCGGCCCCGGGGCACCCTGTTTTATTAAGTAAAGTCAGCGGGAACGGTATCGTGCTTTCAAAACCGTTCGCCGCCGGGAAAAAACAAAAAAGGCAGGGACCTGACTTCTATCTATGTCCGGCGGCTTAAAAATTCAAGCTCATTTTGACGGGTGCGCCGTGCCGGACGCTTCGCTGCCACCCTCAAACCAGAGGTTCCGGCGGAAAAAGAAGGAAAGCCCCATTCAGCGTGGTGGTGCATTCTCGATATCGCATTCAGCGGATGATTTTTTCGAGAATTCGAATTCAGGGCGGAAATCCGATTCAGATATTTCTCAAAATAAAATATAAGTTCTTGACAATTACATTCTGATTTTTTTAGATAAAAAATCTACTAGAGCCAAACTGTTTTTAATTCTAGTCAACCTGACACCCGATGGAGGCCCTGAATGACCAATGCATATGAAGCGGCATTTGAAAGATCCATAAACGACCCTGAAGGTTTCTGGGCTGAACCGGCTCAGAACTGCCACTGGTACAAAAAATGGGACAGAGTGCTGGACGATTCAAACAAGCCGTTTTACCGGTGGTTTGCCGGGGGTCAGGTTAACACCTGCTTCAATGCCCTTGACTTTCATATTGAAAACGGAAGAGGAAATCAGCTCGCTCTGATCTATGACAGCCCGGTGACCGGCGTTGTCCGCAAATACACCTATGCTGAACTTCGCAATGAAGCGGCCCTCTTCGCAGGCGTTCTGACCAACCAGGGCATTGGGAAAGGCGACCGGGTCATCATCTATATGCCGATGATTCCCGAAGCCGCCATTGCCATGCTGGCCTGCGCTCGAATCGGCGCCGTTCATTCCGTGGTTTTCGGCGGTTTTGCCGCCAATGAACTGGCCACCCGGATTAATGATGCAAAGCCCAAGGTTATCGTTTCGGCCTCCTGCGGGATCGAGATCAAGCGGATCATTCCCTACAAGCCGCTTCTGGATGAGGCGATCCGTCTGGCCGAATTCAAACCTGAAAAATGCATCATCTACCAGCGCCCCATGGAAAAGGCGCCGATGATCGCGGGCCGGGATATCGACTGGAATGCCGCCATGGCGGAGGCCTTTCCTCAGAACTGCGTTCCTGTTGCGGCCACCGATCCCCTGTATATTCTTTATACCTCCGGCACCACGGGCGATCCCAAAGGTGTGATTCGGGACAACGGCGGCCATATGGTGTCCCTGAAATGGTCCATGAAGGCCATCTATGACGTTGACCCAGGGGATGTCTTCTGGGCCGCCTCGGACGTCGGATGGGTGGTGGGCCATTCCTACATCGTCTACGGTCCCCTGCTGGGGGGATGCACCACCATCCTGTTCGAGGGAAAGCCCGTCGGGACTCCAGATGCCGGAAGTTTCTGGCGCGTGATTTCGGAGCACGGGGTCAAATGCATGTTTACCGCTCCCACGGCCTTCAGAGCCATCAAAAGGGAGGATCCGAATGCCGTTCTGATGAAGAACTATGATCTGTCCGGTTTCAGGACGCTGTTTCTGGCCGGCGAGCGGCTTGATCCCGACACCCTGCAATGGGCGGAAAAATGCCTGGGGATTCCGGTGATCGACCACTGGTGGCAGACTGAAACCGGATGGGCCATCTGTGCCAACTGCATGGGGCTTCATCCCTTTCCGGTCAAGACGGGATCTCCCACCAAGCCGGCGCCGGGATGGGATGTCCGGGTGGTGGATGCGGACTGTAATCCGCTTCAACCCGGTCAGACCGGAGCCCTGGTGGTCCGGCTGCCCCTTCCTCCGGGAACGCTGCCGAGTCTGTGGAACAACGACGAGCGGTACGTTTCGTCTTATCTTTCCGAGTTTCCGGGTTACTACAAGACGGCGGACGCCGGCTATATCGACGAGGACGGCTATGTCTACGTGATGTCCCGGACCGACGACATCATCAACGTGGCCGGTCACCGGCTTTCCACAGGGGCCATGGAAGAGGTTCTGGCCGATCATCCGGATGTGGCCGAATGCGCCGTGCTCGGTGTCGAAGACATACTCAAGGGACAGGAGCCCATCGGATTTCTGGTGCTGAAGGCCGGAGTGGACCGTGATCCCGAAGAGATCGTCAGAGAGGTGATACAGATGGTCCGGGACCGCATCGGTCCGGTGGCCGCCTTCAAGACTGCCACGGTGGTTCAGCGGCTTCCCAAAACCCGTTCAGGCAAGATTCTGCGGGGCACCATTCAGAAGATCGCCGACAACAAGGAATACAAAATTCCGGCCACCATCGACGACCCTGCCGCTCTGGAAGAAATCGAGATGGCCTTGCACCGGATCGGTTTTCCGAAAAAGAAAGGCTGAGCGTGTTCGATCTCCATGTCAGAGCAGACGGCTGATATGGGGTACAGAGACGGTCTGAGGTTCGGTTTCAAAGAAATCATTCAGGGCACGTTCTGCTTCCGCCACGGATCTGCACCTAGACAGCAGAGATTGAAGGTGGTGCCCGTAGGTGAAATTGGCGGAAAAATACCCGGAAAATTTGTGAAAGCGCCTCAAGCCCGTATCCGGTCCGAAATAGTGGGTCAGTCGTTCGAGAAGCCGACGGGCGCATAGAAGGTAAATTTCCGGGCCGAAATTTCGCAGGCCGGTCCACTGCGCAAAGATCCAGGGCTTTGCTGCAGCGATGCGGCCTATGGATACGGAATCGCATCCGGTCTGCGTCAGCATGCGAAGGCAATCCTCGGGGCCGAAAACATCCCCGTTTCCGGATACCGGTATCGAGACGGCCTGCTTGACCCTGGCGATATGTTCCCATCTGGGAGGCCGGGTCCGGCGATCCGGCGCCGTGCGGGGATGAAAAGTAAGGGCGTCGGCGCCAGCATCTTCAAACCGCCTGGCCATGGAAACGGCGTATTCTGGGTCATCTTTCCAGCCGGTGCGGAATTTGACAAAAAGGGGAATGCGCACCGCTTTTCGAACCACCCTGACGATGCTTTCGGCCAAGACCGGGTCTTTCAGAACCTCGGCGCCGCATTGCTGCCGGCAGATGACCTTCGCGCTGCACCCGAAATTGATGTCCACCCCGAAAAACCCTCTGGCCTCCACCTGGACTGCGGCCTCGGCCATCATTCGCGGATCATTTCCAAAGATCTGGCATACGAGGAATTCGAGTTCCTTCGAAGTCCACATAAATCCATGAACGTTGTTTCCAGCCCCGTGGCGGACGCTTCGCGCGCTGCACATTCCGGAAAACAACAGTCCGCACCCGCCGTAATACATTATCAGCTCGCGCAGGGCCGGATTGCTCAACTTGGCCATGGGCGCCAGAAAGAGCCGTCCAGTCACCTGTCTGTTTCCGATGTTCAGGGGCCGGTTGAGTTTTCGGGCCAGTTCAATGACGGTTTCATTCATGGCGGCACAGGCGGCGCATCAGATCGACATCGGAGACAACATCTTCAAAGGACAGGGGAATATACTCGATTTTTCCCAGGGAGGCGTAGGCCCGCTTCAGCTCCGGAGCATCCTGGGAATTGACCACGATCAGCGGCGTGCCGGGCCTAAGATTTTTCTTGAACAGGGCCTTGATATGAACGTCGGCATCGGAAAAAGAATACCCGATGAAAACGACCTTTCTGCATTTTCGAATTTCCCGGGCCGCCTCCTCCATCAGCTGGACGATTACCGGATGGCGGATGTTTTTCAGGTGAGTCGGCGGCACGATCAGGGTCTGAAAACGGGTCTTGTCCAGCGGGCAGAGGTATTCATATACCCTGGATTGGTCCGGGTTGAAGCCGGCATCCTCATAACGCAGAAATCCTCCTGTTTTCAGGTCGATATCCGTATTCCACGGGGTCAGCAGCACCTGATTGCAGCAGTTGCAGAATTTCCAGTTCAGGCTTCCGTGAAGCTTGATGATCTTCACCGGTCTGGGATGGGTACCGGGTTTGACCGGAACGGGTTTGCGGACGTCCCGCCACCAGTTGGCCCATCCAATTTCATCGGTGTAGTCGAAGTTCATCAGGTGGATGCAGTAGTCGATGTAGGCATAATCCGGATACAGAAAGTTGAAGGCCTCATCGAGCAGGGTGTCGTAATTCAGGGTGAGTATGGAAATGTTCCGGTTGGACTGCCGGATGGTTTCCCAGAACCGGTGATAAACGCCTGCATAGGCCCTGGGTTTGTGACCGATGACGTAATGAATGAGCTTGATCAGGGATTCCTTGATTTCCTGAATTCGGGAGGTGCTGTTGACGCCTCCGAGGCTCTCCTGGTGCTCGATGAAATAATCCAGATAACCGAACACCGACTCCAGGCTCGGATAAACGCCGGGCTCGATCCTGAAATTTTCCTGAATGAAACGGCTTACGCCCTGTGCAATTTCCGATGCGGCCAGAGCCGGATCCGGGCCGCCCAGAATGTAAGGCAGCAGCCCCTTTTTTAAAGGCGCGCCGTCGGCATAAGATGCGCCGGCGCCCAGGACCAGCACCACATCCCGAACCGGTTCGTATTCGATGAATTTTTCGTTCATGGTGCGCGGATAGTATCATTCGGATCACCGGGATGGAAACGATTTTTTTGTGTTCACGGAACATGCCCCTGTGATATGTTTCATATTCGATGATGGATTCAGGGATTCAAACAGGAGGATAAAATGAGCGTGATTGCCGATTTGGCCATATTCCCGCTGGACAAGGGAGAGAGCCTGAGCGCCTATGTGGTTCGAGCCGTTGAAATCATCAAGAAAAGCGGGCTGGCTCATACCATGACGCCCATGGGAACCTGCATCGAGGGCCAGTGGGAAGAGGTGATGGATGTGGTGACCCAGTGCTTCAGGGCATTTGAGAAAGACTGTAACCGGGTCTATCTGACCCTGAAGATGGACTGGCGTAAAGGCGAGAAGGGGCGGATGGGTCGAAAAATTAATTCGGTGCTGAACAGGCTTGCCGTTCCGGCTTCTGATTGAACGCATCAAAAGGAAAACCGATGCTTTGCGGCGTGTAAAATTTTCAAGGGGACTTGATTTAGAAAAACCGAAATTGAATTTTTTCAAAAGGAGGCAACGTATGAAGCTGAGAGTGAATCTGGTGTTTGCAATTTGCTGGGTTGCGGCCGTATTCTTTGCGGCCGGCGTCTGTTTTGCCAGCGGTCATGAAGCCGCCCAAAAACCGGATCCGGATCAGGTGATTGAAATGCTCAAGGCAGGAAATGCCCGCTTTGTTTCCGGCAAAGCCGCCCATCCCCATCAGGATGATGCCCGGCTGCGACTGGCCGGAACGGAAAATCAGGGAAATCATGCCTATGCCACGGTGATCGCCTGTTCCGACTCCCGAGTACCGGTGGAGCTGATTTTTGATGCCGGCGTGATGGATATCTTCGTGGTCCGCGTGGCCGGAAACGTCTGCGATGTCGATGAGATCGGATCCATTGAGTACGGACTGGCCCATGTCAACACGCCGGTTCTCGTGGTGCTGGGCCACACCCAGTGCGGCGCGGTCACAGCGGTGACCCATGCCATTCACGGCACGGGTCACGCCCTGGAAAGAAATATTCCGCCGCTGGTGGACAACATCAAACCGGCGGTTGAACGCGCCATGGCGATGCATCCGGACGCCCACGGCGACGCGGTGATTCCGATTGCCATCGAAGAAAACATCTGGCAGGGAATCGAAGATCTGTTCATGGAAAGTCCTGTTGCCCGCGAACTGGTCAAGAGCGCCAAGGTCAAGGTCATGGGCGCCATGTATGATGTCGGTACGGGTAAGGTTTCCTGGTTGCCTGAGGCAAAGACCCTTGATATCCTCAGAAAAGTGGAGGCCGATCCAAAACGGGCGATGGACGCCATGGCCGAGGGCGGACATTCCGGCGGAGGACATTGATGGGCTGAAATCCTTCGCGGGGTTCGTTGCGCGAACGGATAGGGGAACATTCCATGCGGCAGGGATTTCAAAATTCCTGCCGTTTTTTATTCGATGCGGCCCCACAGAAGGGCGGGCCTCAGACCGCCGTGGGGAATACTCATCGATGCGCACCGGAACGGAACCCTGGAAGCCCAGTCGAATTCAGGAGCGATCAGGACCGCGGTCCAACCCCGGTAGTCGGTTTTCAGTTTTGCGCAGATTTCCCGGAAAAGACGGCGGCTGGTTTCGACATTTTCAAGGCGTAGCCCGTAGGGCGGATTGATGGCGACAATTCCCTTTCCCTTTGTCAGGCCTGATGGGCAAAGCGCAAAGAAATCCCGACATTCCACGGAAACCATATTTGAAAACCCATGCGCATCCACGCATTCCTGGAGCCGCGAGCAGGTATCGGCATCGATGTCCGATGCAAAAATGGACCTCGACTTTCGGGCCTCAAAAGCCTTTCGAGCCTCTTTTTTAATAAAATTCCAACGGCCTGGCTGAAACGCGGGCCATTTCATGAAGGAGAAATTCCGGAACCAGCCCGGCGGAATGTTGGCGGCAATCAGCGCGGCTTCGATGGAAAAGGTTCCGGACCCGCACATGGGGTCGATCAGGGGAACGGAGCCCGTGTATCCGGCCGTCATCAGGGCGCCGGCCGCCAGGGTTTCCCGGATCGGGGCCCGGTGCGCATGGCGTTTGATGCCCCTTTTGTAGAGGAGGTCGCCGCAGGCATCCAGTGAGACGGTGACGGCATCATCGACAATGCGGACAAACAGACGCTGATCCGATAAATTCTCGGCGTCGTCGAGTTTTTCAGCGATGATCTGCGTGATCCGTTCGGAAACGGCGCGCTGGTGGTAGAGCCTGGAGTGAGCGGAGACGACATGGATATGAGGAAGACTGCGGACCGGCAGAAAGAGTTCCCAGTCAAGGGCACTGATTTTATCTTCGAGTCTGCGGAAATTCGTTGCGCGGAAACGCGTCAGCCGCATCAGAATACGGCTCGCGCAGTGAAGATGCAGTGCGGCCCTGTACAGATCTTCAAGCCGGCCGCTGAAGGCGATTCCCCCAGGACAGATTTCGGCCTGAATTTGGTGGAGCGGCTTTTTCTTGAGTTCGTCTAAAACGATATTTTCAAGGCCGGGTGCAACAACGATGAAAAATTCGTGAATGCGGCCTCCCACCCGCCGTCGAATGCGTTTTTTCAGCCGGTCATCGATGGATTGGGTTTGATTTTGAAGATCTGGCATAAGCTTTTTCTGCATCGTTGAATTCAATGGCAGATCAGGGGATTTTTCTGATCATCGGCAGAAAATCGAATAATCCGGTGAATTCTTTTCCGGACTGTGATAAGAGGCCGGATTGAACAGGAGTTTTTAACAGGTGAAGACGGTTTTGTAAACGGGTTTTCAGATCCTGAACATCCGGGCTGAGGCGCAACCGGCCATCGAATGTTTCAGGCAAGGGAAAGGATATGATCGTCGCATGAGTTTGATTGAATTGTCCGACAGCGCCCGGCTGGTCTGCCAGTTGCTGACGGCGGCCTTCCTCGGAGGTCTGATCGGCCTGGAGAGGGAAATGCACGGTGAAAGCGCCGGGTTTAGAACCAATATCATGATCTGCATGAGTGCATGCCTGATGATGCAGGTGTCGCTGAATATGGAGACCCTTTTCCGTCATCTGGACACCAACGCTGCGGTGCGTCTGGATCCGGGCCGGATCGCCTCCTATGCGGTTGCGGGCATGGGATTTCTGGGGGGAGGCGCGATCATCAAGGGGGCCGGATCGGTTCGAGGACTGACCACGGCGGCGGGGCTGTGGATGCTCACCGGCGTGGGACTGGCCGTTGGCGCGGGTTTCTACCTTCCGGCGGTTATGACCGTTTTGATCGCGGCCATGGTGCTTTATGGACTGCGGCGCTTCAAGGGCCGGCTTCAGCGTGAGAAACGGGCCAGCATCACCGTTGTCGCCACTTCAGGCATATGCGACTGGTCGTCCGTGGAGGCTGTCTTGAAGCGAGACGATTCGATCACGGTTGAAAGAAGAAGCTACCGGAACAATCTCGCCCAGAATGTTGCCGTGTACGATTTTCGAATCGTTTCCATCGGCGAGCGGCAGTGGCAGGACATCTACGATCAGCTCGCCGCCCTGAAAGGAGTGATCGAGGTTTCCTGGACGTACGGGATCGTGGTCTGATTTGAGCACGTGGCCGGCCGCGGATTGACTTTGCCGGATGATTCGGGTATTTCGGAAGACAGATTGACGGCACGGCGCACAAGCGGAAAGTTTCACAATCATCGATCAAAGGAGACAGTTCATGGCAGGGATTAACAAGGTGATACTCGTCGGCCGGCTGGGTAAGGATCCGGATGTTCGTTATTTTTCGGACGGCACGGCCGTGGTGAATTTCAGCATCGCCACTTCAATTGAGTGGAAGGACAAGAATACCGGCGAAAAAAAAGAAAAGACCGAGTGGCACCGGATTGCTGCCTTCGGAAAACTCGGCGAGATCTGTGCGGAATATCTGAGCAAGGGCAAGCAGGTGTATGTGGAGGGCCGGCTGCAGACCCGTTCCTGGGAAAAGGACGGCGTGACCCGCTACACCACCGAAATCGTGGCCAGTGACGTTCAGTTTCTTGGCGGCCGGGACGCTTCCGATTCCGGGCGGCCGTCCGGCGGACCGCCCGACGCGGGAGCGCGAGGTCCAGAGGGGTATCCTCCCGGTATTCCGGAAGACGATATTCCGTTCTGACAGACTGCTGAAAAACTGCGCCCAAGGCTGCCATGCAGCGTTGCGCGGCTCTCGCCAATGCTCATGTATGCTTGAATATGCTTGCGCCTGTCGCAACGCCGCGCGCCCTGCCTGGCAACCTGATTCTTGTTTTTCAACAGCCGCTAAAAGACAGGCGAATCCATCAACGGCTGTGCAAGAATAAAATATGAGCGAAAAAAGTCCGCGTTTAACTGATTCCGGCAAACCGCCCGGCCCTCAACAGGTTGAATCGTGGATCGGGTCAAGGGCCTGTGTTTTCTGGAAGTCCGTTTCAGATATGATTGCACGCAGCTATCCGGACGTTTTCACTCCGGAATGGCTGTACGGGGGGAAGAAGCACGGATGGTCTCTGCGGTACAGAAAGAGCAAATCCTTTTGCACCCTGATTCCGGAGAAGGATCGCTTCCTGCTGCTCATCGTTTTCGGTGCGGATGAACGTTCAGGTGTGGAAGCCATGCGGCATGAATTGTCGGAAAAAACGCGAGCGGCCTATGACGAAGCCAGGACATATCACGATGGCAAGTGGGTTCTTCTCAGCGTTGATGATGAGGTTGTTGTTTCTGACGTGGAACGGCTGCTGGCTGTGAAACGAAGGCCGAAGAACGTTAGAAACCCTGCCTGACAGCCGCATCAACAGGGACAGACAATTTCGCTGAATTCTCCTACCCGCTTTTTTATGCGCGGCGGCCAGGGCAGCGTGTGAGGCCCTGCGGTTTTCATCTATAGCGTCAGCCTGTTTCACCCGGCGGCGCCGGATTCAGAAGAACCGGATTTTCCGGAAAATGATTCAGATGAAATTTTGAAAAGCATGATTCGCGATTTTCACCCGTCCGACATGGATGCCGTCATCGAAATCTGGCTGGATGCCTCGATCACGGCGCATGATTTTGTGGCCGGAAATTTCTGGAGATCCAGGGTCATCGATATGCGCGAAGTTTATATTCCGGCATCGGAAACCTATGTATACGAAGAAGCGGGTTTCATCCGGGGGTTTGTCTGCCTGGTCGACGAAACGCTGGCCGCTCTTTTTGTTTCGCCGTGCGCCCAGGGTAGGGGAATCGGCAGAAAACTGATTGAAAAATCGAAAGATGTTCGTCAGAATTTAAATCTTACGGTATATAAAGAAAATCAAAAGAGCGTTGATTTTTATAAGCGTTGCGGATTTAAGCCTGTAAGAGAACGGATCGACAAATCCACGGGGCATTCGGAGATCGAGATGATTTTCAACTCATGAATTCCGGGCCATGCTGTCCTGGGCAGCGATTAGTCCGGATTGCGGCCGGCCGATTTCGCATCGTGCCGGCATAACGGATTCGCATCACAGAGGAGGGTGCTTATGAGCCATATACTGATCGGCAGGGGACAGCAGCCCGTTCAATTGCTTGCCAGGTACGGCAACCGTCATGGCCTGATCGCGGGCGCCACCGGCACCGGCAAGACCGTTTCCCTGATGGTGCTGGCCGAGGGATTTTCGCGGATGGGCGTTCCGGTGTTCATGGCCGACGTGAAAGGCGATGTGGCCGGCCTGGCGATGGCCGGCAGCGACAGCGAGAAGATTCGGCAGCGCGTGGCCCAGATCGGAATCGAGGGCTACACCCACGAGGCGAATTCCGTGCTGTTCTGGGATGTGTTCGGCAAGTCGGGCCATCCGGTGCGCACCACGATCAGCGAAATGGGTCCGAGCCTGACCGGACGCATTCTCGAGATTAACGACACCCAGGCCGGGGTGCTTGAGATCGCCTTCAAGCTGGCCGACGATCAAGGCCTGCTGCTGCTTGACATCGACGATTTGCGGGCCCTGCTCGGTTTTGTCGCCGAAAACCGCAAGGAAATCTCGGCGCAATACGGCCTTGTCAGCGCCCAGTCCGTGGCCGCCATTCAGCGCGCTCTGCTTTCGCTGGAGCGGCAGGGGGGGGCGGCCCTGTTCGGCGAGCCGGCCCTGGATCTGAACGACCTGATGCGTACCGATCTCAGCGGCCGCGGCATCATCAGCATACTGGCCGCGGACCGGCTCATTCTGAAGCCAAGGCTGTATTCGAGCCTTCTGCTGTGGCTGCTCTCGGAACTGTTCGAGAATTTGCCCGAGGTGGGCGATCTCGAGAAGCCCAGGCTGGTGTTTTTCTTTGACGAGGCCCACCTGCTTTTTGACGACGCACCCCCGATGCTGCGCCAGCGGGTGGAGCAGGTCGTTCGCATTATCCGGTCCAAGGGCGTCGGCGTGTATTTCTGCTCGCAATTTCCCGACGATGTGCCCAACGAAATTCTGGGACAGCTTGGGAACCGGATTCAGCACGCGCTTCGGGCTTACACGCCGCGCGACCAGAAAGCGGTGAAAACCGCCGCACAAACCTTTGTTCCGAATCCGAGACTGGACGTGGCGGGTGTCATATCCCAGCTGAGCGTGGGCGAAGCCCTGGTTTCCACGCTTCAGGAAAAGGGCGTGCCAATGCCGGTGGAACGTACGCTGATCTCTCCGCCGCGCTGCAGGATCGGGGCAATCACCGAGGAAGAGCGATCGGCCGTTCGAATGCGCAGCCCGGTTGGTCTCAAGTACGACATCCCGGTGAACCGCGAGTCGGCCTACGAGATTCTGAGCCGGCGGGCGGAAACGAAAGGCGCGGATCTGCCCCGGCAGGCTGAGGCGGAGAAACCGTCTCCGGTCGGGGGAAAGATCAGCGAGTGGCTCTGGGGCACCAAACGCCGGCAGGGCGTGGTGGAAGCCATGGCCAAACAGACCGCCCGCACCGTGGGAAGCCAGATCGGCCGGCAGATATTGCGCGGCATTCTGGGCGGCATTCTGGGGGGATCGGGTCGCCGTTAGTATTCGGACGGTGCGCCGTTTATGCTCCGGTGCCTGAAACGATATGAAAAACGGCCGTCTTCAGGTCGAAATGGCCGCAGATATTAATTTGACGGGGTGATGGAATATAAAGCCCGATGTCCGGATGCGGGCGAATATAAAAAACCGGCGGCCGATGGATACAGAATCGGCCGCCGGTTCTCGTTTCAGGCTTTGTCGGATTTGTCTTCTATTTTTTCTATTTTTTCTTCTTTGTCTTTTTCTTCCACCTCGGTGGTGGCTTTCTTGAAGTTCTTGATTCCCTTGCCGATGCCGGAGCCGATTTCAGGCAGTTTTCCGGCGCCGAAAATGATCAGTATGATGACCAGTATGATGATCAGTTCGGGCATTCCGATTCCAAACATGGTTGTTCCTCCTTTGCGTACAGGGCCGTGTTCGCGCCTGCGACCGGCCCGAAAAAAGCGGTCTGTTATTTTATAAGAGTTACCTCTATAACACCGGGCATGGCGGGTGTCAATGCTTTAACCGGGCGCGATTCAGGGGACTTTTTATTTATGCGCCGCGCAGTGAAATTCGGTTTCGATTGCCCGTTGCCGGATCAATGCCAAAGGTCCGGCAGGTGTTATTCCAAAGGGTTTCGGCCAGAATTTTGGAATCCGTTTTAAGCAGATTCGACAGCTTCAGAAAAACGGAGCGCACAAAGGCCGGTTCGTTACGTTTGAAGCGATTGCGCTCCGGAGACGGCGTCAGATAGGGCGCGTCGGTTTCGATCAGCATTCTTTCCATCGGAATTCTGGAAATCAGCCGGCGCAGCGGTTCTCCGCGCTTTTCCATGGTAATGATTCCGGTGATGCCGATGCAAAGACCCAGCTCCAGATAAGCGGAAAGCTCGTCTTCCGATCCGGTGAAGCAATGAACCACCCCCTGAATGGTTTCGGGCGCGTGGGACTTCAGAATTTCCAGCATTCGTCCGTCGGTGTCCCTTTCATGAAAGATCAGAGGCAGCTTCAGTTCCAACGCAAGATCGAGCTGCCGCGCCATCCAGTATTCCTGAACCGGTTTTGGCGAATGCATCCGGTTGAAGTCCAGTCCGATCTCCCCCCAGGCGCAGACCTTGGGATGAACGGCCAGTTCCGTAAGATACTCAAGCACCGTGTCAGTGCAGTTCGACGCATCATGCGGATGAATGCCGACCGACGCATAAAGCATGTCGCTGGAATCGGCCAGGGAAACGGCCTTAAAAGCGCTTTCCGCATTGATTCCGGCGATCATGCAGGCAGCGACGCCGGCCTCTCGTGCCCTTTGAAGTACGGCGTTACGGTCGTCGTCGTATTCGGCGCTGTCGATATGACAGTGGCTGTCGAACAGTTTCATGAGAAATTCCTGGTTCGGATTGGTCGTTCAAAACGGCCTTTAACATCAAAAAAGAAGGACATCAATATTTTTGGGTTGACTAAATCGTAAATGCTTGGTATTCGCACCTTTTGATCCATATAGATAGAGTAGGGAGTTATGCTCCTTCCGGCTTTAACACATTACGCTCTGGAGGTTTGTCATGTTTAAGATTGTTGCAAGAGAAGAGATGGCGCAAGGAACTATCGTTTTAAATGAAATTGAAGCTCCCTTGATCGCCAAAAAAGCCAAACCCGGCCAATTCGTTATTCTGAAGGCCACCGAAACCGGTGAACGGATTCCCCTGACCATGGCCGATACCGACCCTGAAAAAGGAACCATCACCATCATCTACATGATCGTCGGAAAATCCACCGCCCTTTTCAAAACCTTGAAAGTGGGCGACAGCTACCAGGATGTCATCGGTCCTCTGGGCAAACCCACCCATCTTGAAAAACTCGGAGACGTGGTCTGCGTGGGCGGCGGAACCGGCGTTGCGGTTATGCATCCCATTACCAAGGGGCTCAAGGCGGCCGGCAACCACGTGATCTGCATCATCGGCGCCAAGACCAAGGACCTGCTCATCCTCGAAGACAGAATGAAAGCCGCCTCCCATGAACTTCGCGTTTGCACCGACGACGGTTCCTACGGATTCCCCGGCTTTGTCACCGTTCAGCTCGAGGACGTGCTTCAGAAGAACAAGAACATCAAGCTGTGCGTGGCCATCGGTCCCGTTCCCATGATGAAGTTTCTCTCCCAGCTGACCAAGAAATACAACGTGCCGACCATCGTCAGCCTGAACCCGATCATGGTGGATGGAACTGGCATGTGCGGCGGCTGCCGTGTGTCCGTGGGCGGAAAAACCAGGTTTGCCTGCGTAGACGGTCCGGAATTTGACGGCCATCAGGTGGACTACGATGAGCTGATGAAGCGTCTGGCATCCTACCGCGAAGATGAGAAGCGGTGCATGGATGAATTCTGCAAGCTGCAGAACGCCAAGTAATTAAGGATTGGGATATAAAAGGAACATTAATTATTTGACCCAACAGGTCAAGCCACATGTTTAGCGGAGGATATTATGGTGGAAAAACCAGTTAAGAAAGAAAAAATACCCAGACAGCCCATGCCGGAACAAAAGCCGGAGGTTCGCAGAAAAAATTTTGAAGAGGTTCCTTTTGGCCTCAGTCCCGAAGCCGCAATAAAAGAAGCCGAAAGATGCCTGCAGTGCAAAAATCCCGCCTGCATGGAAGGATGCCCGGTCAGCGTGGATATTCCCGGATTCATCGGCCTGATCAAGGAAGGCAAGTTTACCGAATCCATCAGCTTGATCTGGGAGAAAAACGGTCTTCCCGCGGTTTGCGGCCGCGTATGTCCCCAGGAGCTCCAGTGCGAGGGCAAGTGCGTGGTCGGCAAGAAAGATCAGCCGGTTGCCATCGGAAATCTCGAGCGCTTTGTGGCCGACTATGAGCGCAAGAACCGCAAGGCCCCCATGCCGACAAAAGCGGCTCCCACGGGCAAGAAGGTGGCAGTAGTCGGTTCCGGTCCCGCCGGTTTGACCGTTGCGGGCGACATGATCCTCAAGGGCCACGAAGTCTCACTGTTTGAGGCCTTCCACAGACCCGGCGGCGTGCTTGTTTACGGAATTCCCGAATTCCGTCTGCCCAAGGAAATTGTCTTCTCAGAAGTCGAAGGCCTTGAGAAACTCGGCGTGAAACTGCAGTGCAACGCGGTCGTCGGCCGGATTTTCAGCCTGGAAGAACTGTTTGCGCAGGGATATGATGCGATCTTCCTTGGCGTGGGCGCAGGCCTTCCCACCTTCCTCAATGTGCCGGGCGAGAACCTGATCGGCATCATGTCGGCCAATGAATATCTGACCCGTTCCAACCTGATGAAGGCTTACCGGTTCCCCGAATACGACACCCCGATCATTCTTGGCAAGAACGTCATTACCCTCGGCGCAGGCAACGTGGCCATGGATTCGGCCCGTACCGCTCTGCGTCTGGGCGCTGACAGCTCCAAGATCGTTTACCGCCGGTCCAGAGCCGAAGTTCCCGCAAGAGCCGCCGAAGTGCATCATGCCGAGGAAGAAGGAGTTGAATTCCATTTCCTGACTGCTCCGGTGAAATTCATCGGCAATGCCGAGGGCCGCGTTGTGGCAATGGAAGGCTTGAAGATGGAGCTTGGCGAACCGGATGCATCCGGTCGCCGTCGTCCGGTTCCGATTCCGGGCTCCGAGTTCACCATGGAGACCGACCTTGTCATCATCGCCGTGGGTACCGGCGCCAACCCGCTGCTGACCCAGACCACGGCAGGCCTGAATCTCAACAAGTGGGGCTACATTATTGCTGATGAGAAAGACGGAAAGACCTCCAAGAAGGGCGTCTGGGCCGGTGGCGATATCGTTACCGGATCGGCGACCGTTATTCTGGCCATGGGTGCCGGAAGAAACGCCGCCAACTCCATGCACGAATATCTGACCCGCGGCTGGTAATCTCCGGCTGCCGTCATATGAATGCAAAACCGATCATCGGTTGGTCGGTTTGAAATGAACTAAAAAAGGGCGCGCCACAGGGCGCGCCCTTTTTTTAGTAGGTATGCAGCCGGCAGGACGTGCTCACCCGGAGTGCAGGTCCGTTCTTGCCGATGCCGTCCAGCAGTCTGTTTTGCCGTATACACATATACGAAGGCCTGGGCAGACGGTGTGCGTGAGCTCCAGTCTTTCATATTTTTTGAAACCCGATTGATCGGTCGTGATTTTCAGCGGGTCGAGCGCAGACCTGTGGTACGAGTCGCAGATCGACCGGCCCGCTGCTTTCCATGCTCGAAAGGTTTTTCCTTTGGGGTGTAAGGCGCGGACGTGTGTTTCCGGCTTTTTGCTCCTGCATACAATGCCGGCTGAGACGGACGAAAGCCGGTGAAAGGCTTCTGCGGTTCAGCAGCATTGTAGTCAAAGTCCGCCAGGATACGGCGTTCGATCCTGGATCCGAGAACCCGGTCGATGGCCCTCACCATATTGGCGTCCTCGCCGGTGACCAGAGTGAGGGCCTCACCCCTGCGTTCGGCCCGGCCGGTCCGTCCGATGCGGTGTATGTAGGCATCCGGCGTATTCGGAATATCGTAATTGATGACATGCGAAACCCGGGAAACGTCGATGCCGCGGGCGGCGATGTCGGTGGCCACCAGAATTTGAAATGTTCCGGCGCGAAACCCGTCCAGCGCGGCTTGGCGTTTTGCCTGCGAAAGGTTTCCCTGTAGGGATGCCGAACGGTAGCCGGCCCTGACAAGCTGTTCTCCGAGGCGCTTGGCCCGCTGCTTGGTGCGAGTAAAAACCAGCACCGATCCGCTGGAGGTCTGACGCAGAATATTGATCAGCAGGGCGGTTTTTAAATGAGAAGCCACCGGGTAAAGGGCGTGGCTGACGGTATCCGCCGGCGCAGTATTTCCCACCTGAACGGCGATCGGGTTGCGCAGAATATCCTTGGCCAGATGCCGGATTTCGGCGGGCATGGTCGCTGAAAACAGAAGCGTCTGGCGCTCTGCCGGCAGGTGCTGCAAAATCTTTCGAACGTCGGGCAAAAATCCCATGTCGAACATGTGGTCCGCCTCGTCCAGGACCAGCATTTCCACACTGGAAAGATCGACGGTTTTCCGGTCGATATGATCGAGCAGGCGACCCGGGCAGGCGACCACGATTTCGGAGCCCTTCCTTAATTTCTGAATCTGGGCGTTGATGTTCACGCCGCCGTATACCGAGACGCTGCGCAGGCCGGTTTTCCCTGCGAGCATTTCGATTGCCTTGTGAATCTGTTCGGTCAGTTCTCGAGTGGGAGCGACGATCAATGCGCGAATGCAGCCGCGTTTACCCTGCATCAGACGATGCAGGATCGGCAGCGCAAAGGCGGCCGTTTTGCCGGTTCCGGTCTGGGCCAGTCCGATCACGTCACTTCCCAGCATGACCGGCGGAATCGCCTGGGTCTGAATGGGCGTCGGCGTGACAAAACCCGCCCCTTTAACCCCGGCCAGAACGCCGGGATGCAGATTGAATACTTGAAAATTCATAAATTCCTTCTTTCTGTGTTCCCAAAAAGAAAAGCCCCGGGATAACCCCGGGGCTGTACGATGCTTTCGCTTTCATGCAGGAACAACGGTTATATTGTCGCGACAATAACAGGTCTTTCGAAGGCTGTAAAGTGGAATCTCATTTGAACGCAACATAAATCTTTGATTCTGAATATTTGAGCATCACATGCATGCAATGCCAAAAACGCTTTCACATTTTTCCAGCGAGCAACTCGGTGCTGTTCGTTCTCCCGTATCAGGCACCTGTCCTGACTCGATCCAGACTGGCCTTGTTCCTCAGGTTTTCTATCATGATATCCAAATTGAAAATCTGGTTCAGGATAATCGCGATAATGGTAGTCGTTGACAGCGGGTCAGTAAAAAGGCTTTGAATGAAATGCGGGGCGCGCGCATACAGGCTCGGCAGAAACCCGGTGCTCAACCCGAAAAAGAGCGATATTCCCACAACAAAGGTTTTGCGTGAATTCCATGCTTCGCTGAACATTTCCTCAAGACCGCTGCATACCATGAAACTGCCGGCGAAGGTCAGCGCACCTCCCAAAACGGGCTTGGGAATCATCGTCAAAACCGTTAAAACCTTTGGAAAGAAAGCCAGTGCAAGAAAAATAACTCCTGCGCAGACGCAGATCCACCGGCTGACGACTTTCGTGGCGCCTGCTACACCGATATTGCTGGACGAGGTGTCCACCGCCATTCCGCCCATCAATCCGGCCAGCACGGTTGAGAAGCCATCCGCCATTAGACCGTTTCTGATAGGAATGAAATTCGTTTCTTTTAATTCCGGTTCCGATATTTTCTGAGCAACCAGAAGATTGCCGAAGGATTTAAGCGAACCAATTATGGCAACGATGGAAACGGTTAGCATCATTCCAAAATCAAATTTGATTCCGCTGAATTGCGGTCCGATAACAGGCAGGGCAAACAGAGGATAATCTTTCACAACCGCAAGAGAGTGCCAGTATTCAGGCATGATGATCAGCGCCAGAATCCACCCTGCCAGCATGCCGATCAGCAGGCAGTACATTTTGACAAATCCCTTGCCCCAGACATTGGCCAAGACCATCACGAAGAGAGAAAACATGCCCACGAAAATATCGATACTTTTAATTGCATCGTCACGAAACGCCAGCCCGAAAAACGAGGCGACCGCCGGTTTGATGATGCTGATGCCGATCATGAGCATGACCAGTCCGACAATATATGTGGGAAAAAGTTTTTTGAGTTTTTCAATGACAGGGGCCAGCGCCATTTCGGCCAGTCCGGCAACAATGATCATTCCCCGCATGAGCGGAATCCCCCCGGCCCATGCGGCCGACAACGACAAACTGAAGTAGGAGGGACCCACCACATTCGGGCACAGATAACCGGAACCGATAAATGGCAATCGTAGTGCCTGAATGATGGAACCGAAGCCCGCTGCAATCATTGAAAAAGCGAGCAGGGTGGCGGCAAATTCAGTCGTCTCATTCAGCTGAGCGGCAAAGAGGATCGGGAAGGCGAGAGATACAAACAGCAGAAGGACGTGTTGAAAAGATAATACCAGCAGGTGTCCCGCGGGGGGAACCTGGTTTACTGAATACTCGTAATGCTTGCCGTCTTTTGCCATGAAATGCTCCTGTTTCAATAGGGAGGTTCCGGAAGATCCGTAATCGCCGCAAAATAGATTGCGCTTCCATCAATACTGGTTTTGCGAATGTACAGGGATTTTTTGATCGGTTCTCTTTTGTACCTGTTTTTTGCGATGAACACCTCCCACACCCTGTCCTGAGACTCAAGTTCCTTGATGGCCTTTGCAAAAGGTTTGTGCCCCACTTCATCGGTACAATCCAGAAGATTTGTCTGAAAAAAGGTGTCGGCGATTGCAGGGGAAATCAAGAGTTCGCCATCCTGGCGAAAAGCAAACACCCGAACATCCCGGTAATTGTATTTCGAAACCGGATCCGATATGTCGGCAAGCGCTTCCGATCCTTTCTGCTCTGTCAATTGAACGGCGCCATCTACAATGATTCTGATAAATTCCTTCTCTTCATGGGGATAGTCAATTCCGCCGCCAACAAACAGTTCTTCACCCTCAGGCGTTCTGACCTTGAAATGGCAGGATGATTTTGGAACCGGATAGAATTTTCCGGGTTCCCACCACGAATAGTGAACCCACGCGTGAGGATTGTTGCGATCTTCCAATGCCGCTACAATAAACTGCACTGCTTTTTTGCCGTTTTTGTCGGTTACATCCCAGAGGTTTTTCCCCTCCAGATGCTCCATGCCGGCATGAAAGATATTGGTTCCCTTCATGTCGTAAATATAAAGATAATATTCCGGCGTCCTGAATCGTGCACGGTTATTGCGGAAATAATCCAGACTTTTCTTGCCGCCTTTTTTCAATAATAGAGAAGTGTCATAGACAAACCGGACTAAATTTTTTGTATCACGGTATTGATACATGGTCAGATTCAAATCTTCATACTGGATCTGACAGCCGGGCATCAAGACCGGCACAATGAACAGAAGTGCGGGAAAGGCCATCAGAAGTCTCGATTGTTTCAATAGCGACAACATCGTTCCTCCTCCACAATCTCACAATTGTTTTGAAATAGGACAACTTTTATTACAGTGAATCGGTGTTAAAAGTGTCGCAGGCGCCGATCTGACCTTTTTTCAATCCGGTCGAAAACCATCTGACCCTTTGTTCCGACGAACCATGCGTAAACGAATCCGGCGTCACGTATCCCCCGCTTTGCTTCTGAATCCGGTCATCCCCGATGCTGCTGGCGGCATTCAGAGCTTCCTCGACATCTCCGCGTTCAAGAATATGTCGGACCTTATCGGCGTGGTTCGCCCACACTCCGGCCAGACAATCGGCCTGCAATTCGAGGCGCACGGAGAGCTGATTGGCCTTCGTCCGGCTGCTTTGACGCTGCAATTGGTGAACTTGCGGTAAAATGCCCAACAGATTTTGCACATGGTGCCCGACTTCATGAGCGATAACATAGGCTTGCGCAAAGTCTCCCTGAACCTTGAAGCGTTTCTGCAGGTCCTGATAAAAACTCAAATCAATATACACCTTATAATCCGCCGGACAATAAAAAGGCCCCATCGCCGCCTGCGCAAAGCCGCATGCGGAGTCCACCGCCCCTGAAAACAACACCAGTGTCGGTTCCTGGTAGGTTTTACCTATCTGTGAAAACAGAACGTTCCAGGTATCTTCCGTATCGGCCAGTACAACCGATACAAACTCGCCCAATTCGATCTCTTCGGCTGAGAGTTCCGTCTGCTGAACCGACTGGCTCTTCTCCTGCATGCCGCCTTCGTTGAGTGTGTTGATCAGACTGCTGGGGTCAACTCCAAACAGCATCGCAATCACCGCAATCACAAGAATTCCGATGCCCCCGCCGATCGCCCGCCTGGGCACCGTTCCCCGCCGGTCTTCCACATTGACGCTGCGTCGTCCATCCTTCCAGCGCATAATTTTCCTCCTCCCCTGGTTTGGCCTTGAATGCCGGTGTATGATTTTGCCCCGGTATTTTTTTATAATCGCATTTTTTTGCGATCATTATAGAGCAGTTTTAATAATTATGCATCTGTCCAGTTTTTTCGGACCAGTTCTTTCTTCAGCACCTGCAAATGATCAATGAACTTCATGCAATAATACAAAGCCGTCTTTTCGGAAAAAAAGTTCTTGACTCTACTAAAATGAATGAATAATTGCATATAGAGTACAACATTACTCAAACGAGGGGGGATAAAAGGGATGAAAAAAACGATACGTCTTCCTGATGGGTACAGCGGAGAAGAAAGGCTTTTTTATGCCAAGCCGATTGAATACGACTCGGCATTTGTCAAAACGGCAAGCGGTGACTGGATCAGAGATCCCCGGGGTGAAGCCAGGCTGCAATGCGCGGAACCCGGGAAAGAATACCTCTGCCGATGGATTATGACGGAAGGACTTAAAAATCGATTGGAGCTGGATGCGGATGTGATCAAAAAGCTTTTCAGCGACAAAGCCGAAGATGAGTAACCGACACGCACCGCAAAGAAACTGATCAAAAGGGCCGGAGATGCCGGCCCTTCTTTTTTATGACATCCCTGAAGAGTAATCTGAATCTGGAAATCGAAAAACAGGGTACAAAAAAAAGGACTTCGATTTTGATGTCTAAGTCCTTGTTTTTATTACTGGTAGCGGGGACAGGATTTGAACCTGTGACCTTCGGGTTATGAGCCCGACGAGCTACCATGCTGCTCCACCCCGCATCAATGTGATGCCATCTATAGAAGATAACACCCCGGTTGTCAAGGGCTTTGTTCTGAAGCCGGCAGGCTCTGAATGCGCCGGCAAAGTTCATCCCTTTGGGCCTGGGTTTCGGCCCGCACGAGAAGAGTCTTGTTTCTTCCGGTCAGACCGGCGGTGATTTCCAGGCTGGATTTGGCAACCCCGAGGCATTTGGCCAGGTATTCGATGCACATCCTGTTGGCGGCGCCGTCAACGGGCGGTGCCTTGAGCTTGACCTTCAGGGCGTTCTGATGAATTCCTACGATCATGTTTCTGGAGGATCGTGGCTGGACAAACACCTTGAAGCAAAGGCCCTCGGAAGTCTGCTGAACGGCGATGGCGACCGGTGCTGTCGCCGGCAATTTCGAATCTGAACGGTGATTTCCGGTTTTCATGGTCCAATCAGCCGGGCTACATAGTCCGGCGGGCGGACCACTTTCCCCTCGGAATTGACAAAAGCGTGTTTGGTATATCCCTTGGCGATCAGCACATCGCTTTTAAAAATCTGATAGTCGAACTTAAGTCCTGCCCGGACTTTCGTATCAAGCCGGGTCTCAATTTCCAGCAGATCATCGTATCGGGCCGGAGAGACAAACTTGCAGAAGGTTTCGGACACCGGAAGGTGGAGCCCCCGGCCTTCGATGCCACGATAGGGCAGGTCCAGATCTCGGAAAAATTCGTTGCGGCCGATTTCAAACAACCGCAGATAATTGGAGTTGTAAACCACGCCCATGGCGTCGGTATCCCCATAAATAACCCGGTATGTGGTGCGGTGGATTTTCATGGGTCGCCTCAGCACCCGAGCGCCTGCTCGATCAGCGGCCGAAGTTCCTGATAATCGTGGACGATGGGAAACTGCGGGAATTCCCTGATCACGTTTTCCGGTGGACGGAACAGGATGCCTGTGTCGGCTGCCTGAAGCATGTTCGTGTCGTTGTAGGAATCTCCCATGGCAATGACCTTGTAATTCAGCCCCTTGAGGGCGATCACGGCATGGCGCTTGCTGTCGGCCTGGCGAAGACGATACCCGGCAACGGAGCGGTCCTGACCGATGATCAGCTCATGGCAGAACAGGGTGGGCCATCCGAGCTTTTTCATGAGCGGACCGGCAAACTGCACGAAGGTATCCGAAACGACGATCAGCTGTGTGAACGACCGGAGCCAGTCGAGAAACTCGCGGGCCCCTTCCAGGGGTTCCATGCCGGCAATTACGTCTGTAATATCGTCGATTTTGAGTCCTTTTTCCTTCAGAATGGCCAGACGGCGCTTCATCAGAACGTCGTAATCCGAAATGTCGCGGGTGGTCAGCCTCAGCTCCTTGATGCCCGTGCGTTCGGCCACATTGATCCATATTTCCGGTACAAATACGCCTTCCAGATCAGAACAGACAATATGCATAAGATTCCTCGGAATGTTCAATTGAGATTGGTCCTGAAGATCTTGAGAGAATCAAAAACGAAATGGCTTCAAATCCTTTCTTCACGGTGAAAGCATCATCACCCCTCTGAGTTGGCTTCCTCGATTCGAATCAGCATGGGTTCGTAGCTGACCACGTCCAGCCGTTGAATTTCGGCCATGGCCTGACGCACGCCGGATTCTCTGGCCTGATGCGTCAGCATGACGATGGGAACCGAGCCGTTCGTTTTTCGGCCCTTCTGATGCACCGACTGAATGCTGATGTCCTGGTCGCCCAGAATGCCGGCAATCTTGGACAGAACCCCCGGCCGGTCCATGGCGCCAAACCGGAAGTAATAATTCGTTTGCAGCTCGTCGATGGGCATGATCGGGGTTTTCTTGATCTGATCCGGCTGGCAGGAAAGCAGTGGGATTCTGCCGATCGATCCGTGAATAAAATTCCGGGCGATGTCCACGATGTCGCTGACCACGGCACTTCCCGTTGGCATCATGCCGGCGCCGTGGCCATAAAGCAGTATATTTCCTACGGCGTCTCCGGAAACCATAACGGCATTGAGCGAGCCGTTGACGTTTGAAAGAAGGTTTCCGCTGGGGATCATCGTCGGATGGACCCGGGCCTCTATCTGATCTCCATTGTTCTTGCTGATGGCCAGAAGCTTGATCGTATAGCCGAACTCACGTGCAAAGGCGATGTCCAGCGGTGTAATGCGGGAGATGCCTTCGATGTATATGTCCTCGTAGTTGATTTTTATGCCGTAGGCCAGACTGACGATGATGGCCAGTTTGTGAGCCGTATCCATGCCTTGAATATCAAGTGTGGGGTCGGCTTCGGCATAGCCTTTCGCCTGGGCGTCGGTAAGGGCGGTCATGAAATCCGTACCTTCACGGGTGATCTTGGACAGGATGTAATTAGAGGTGCCGTTTAGAATTCCGATCATGGAATGTATGCGGTTACCGACCAGAGATTCGCGCAATGTCTTGATGATCGGCATGCATCCGCCCACGCTGGCTTCATAGGCAAGATCCACTCCCTGTTTCATGGCCGCCTCGAACAGGGCGTTGCCCTGGTGGGCCAGCAAGGCCTTGTTGGCCGTGACCACCTGCTTGCCGTTTTCGATGGCCCGCAGAATCAGTTTCCGGGCAATTCCCTGGCCTCCGATCATTTCCACGACGATATCGATATCCGGATCTTCGACCACCTGAAATGCGTCCGGAATAAAGACGCCCTTGTCCAATTCGATTCTCTTGGCTGCCTGTGGATCGGAATCCGCCACATATTTCAAATTCAGAACAGCGCCCAGGCGGGATTGAATCAGTTCCCGGTTGTGGATCAATATCCGGGCCACTCCGGATCCGACGGTTCCGCAACCCAGCAGACCGACATTGATTTGTTTCATAGATCAAGACTCCTTGCGTTGTTACGGCATGATCCTTCGAATGCCTCGGACGGCCTGATTGATTCGCATGGGATTTTCGATCAGGGCGAACCGGACGTATTCGTCTCCGTATTCTCCGAAACCCAGACCCGGCGAGACCGCCACTTCCCCTTCCCGGATCAGCAGCTTGGCGAACTCCACCGATCCCATTCGAATAAAGGGTTCGGGAATTCTTGCCCATACGAACATGGTTCCCCGGGGGCTGGGAACCTCCCAGCCGATGCGGCTGAGCCCGGAGATCAGAGCGTCGCGCCGGGTCTGGTAGGTGTCCCGTATCTGATCGACGCAATCCTGAGGACCGTTCAGTGCGATGATGGAGGCTATTTGAATGGGCTGAAACGATCCATAGTCCAGATAACTCTTGATTCTGCGCAAGGCGGCGACCATTTCCGGATTGCCCACGCAAAAGCCCACGCGCCATCCGGCCATGCTGTAGCTCTTTGAAAGGGAAAAAAATTCCACTCCCACATCCCTGGCGCCTTTGGCCTGAAGGAAACTTGGGGCCCGGTATCCGTCAAAGGCCAGGTCCGCATAGGCAAAATCGTGAATCACCATGATATCGTGATCCTTGGCGTAGTCCACGATCTTTTCGAAAAAATCCAGCTCCACTACCTCGGTGGTCGGGTTGTGCGGATAACTGATGATCAGAATCTTGGGCTTCGGCCAGGTCTGGCGGGTGGCGCTGATCAGGTTCTCAAAGAAATCCTGATCCGGCCCCAGCGGAATGCCTCGAACGTCTCCGCCGGCGATGATGGCCGAATACGGATGAATCGGATATGTCGGGGTGGGGGTGAACACCACGTCGCCGGGGCGGATGGTGACCAGAATCAGGTGGGACAGCCCCTCCTTGACGCCCATGGTGACAATGGCCTCCTGGTCGGGATCCAGATCCACATCGAAGCGCCGCTTGTACCAGTCGACAATGGCCCGTCTGAGCCGGGTAATCCCCATGGAAGCAGAGTACCGGTGATTGTGGGGTTTGCGGGAAGCCTCCACCAGCTTGTCCACGACATGGTCGGGAGCGGGCAGATCCGGGTTGCCCATTCCAAGGTCAATGATATCTTTTCCGGCGTGCCTGGCCTCCATTTTGATCTGGTTGACCGTTGCAAAAACATAGGGGGGCAGCCGGTCCAGTCTTGCAAATTTCGTCATGCTTCCAGCCTCTTGATGGAATCGACATTCAATTTTACCCAGTCTCTGTACAACACGGCGGGGGTTATGTCAAAAAAAATTCTTTTGACTTTTTGTCCGAATCAGTTTAATTTTCCTACACATTTTTGAATACTTAAGATTCATTAGGAGCTGAATATGGGCAAACCCTTGACGTATGCCGATGCCGGTGTTGACGTCGACAAGGCCAACGCTTTTGTTGGCATTATAAAAAAAATTGCCGCTCAGACGCCGCGTTCCGGGGTGATGGGGGAAATCGGAGGGTTCGGCGGCCTGTTCTCTCTGAAAATGGAGGACTACGAAAATCCGGTTCTGGTCAGTTCAACGGATGGGGTCGGCACCAAGCTGAAAATCGCTTTTATGATGAATATACACAACACCGTTGGCATCGACCTGGTGGCCATGTGTGTGAACGATGTGGCGGTTCAGGGCGCAAAGCCCCTGTTCTTTCTGGACTATCTTGCCATGGGCGTTCTGAATACCGACGTGGCCGTGGCCATCATCGAGGGGGTTGCCGAGGGATGCCGAAGGGCCGGATGCTCTCTGATCGGCGGGGAGACAGCCGAGATGCCTGGTTTTTATCAGCCGAACGAATACGATATGGCCGGTTTTTCCGTGGGTATCGTGGATAACGGCAAGATCATCGACGGCTCGGAAATTCATGTGGGAAATCAGCTGATTGGAATTGCTTCCAGCGGGGTTCACAGCAACGGTTATTCCATGGTGCGAAAGATCTGTTTCGACATTCTCCGTCATAAGGTGGAGGATTATATTCCGGAATTCGGAAAAACTCTGGGCGAAGAGCTGCTGACGCCGACAAAGATATATGCCGAAACCGTTCAAAGCCTGATGAAGGAAGGGCCGGTTCTGGGTTTGGCCCACATTACCGGCGGCGGCATTCCCGACAATCTCGTCCGGGTTCTTCCCAGAGCGTGCAGCGCGCTGATTCGAAAGGGCAGCTGGCCTGTGCCGCCGGTTTTCGAATTTCTGCAAAAGGGCGGAAACATCGAAGAAATTGAGATGATGCGCACCTTCAACAACGGGATTGGAATGATCGCCGTGGTTCCTGAGAAACTGGTGCAGGACATGCTGCTTCGGCTCAAGGCCATGAATGAAACGGGCTGGGTGATCGGTGAGATTGTTGAAAGAAAAGATTCCGGCCCGCAGATCGAATGGGCTTGAGCGGTGTGGAAGTCTTTTTGTAACTATTTCTGGCGGCTGATGGAGCGTATCTCCAGAGCTCAAAAAGAAGATCCGTGCCGGTGCTGAGTACAGGGCGTGCCGCGGCCGGGGCCGGGACAAAGAAAAACAAAATCCTTTAAAGCTTGATCAAGGCCGAACATATTGCTTCGGCCTTTTTTATGGTGCCACGAACCATGATTATTCTCGGCATTGAAACATCCTGCGACGAGACGGCCGCAGCCCTGGTCGAGGACGGTTATCGCACGCTTTCTTCCGTTGTGTCCTCTCAGGTTGCCGCCCATCGTCCTTACGGCGGGGTCGTGCCTGAACTGGCCTCGCGCAAGCATATCGAGGCCATTGTTCCGGTTTTTAACGAGGCTCTGGAAACGGCCGGCCTGAGGATGGATCAGGTCGACGCTGTGGCCGTCACTCAGGGGCCCGGACTGATCGGCTCGCTTCTGGTCGGATTCTCCTTTGCAAAGGCCCTCGCCTGGAGCCGCAAGATACCCTGGGTGGGAGTCAACCATCTTCTGGGGCATATTCACGCGGTTTTTCTGGGTTCCAATCCTCCGCCATTTCCCTTTGTCGCGCTGCTGGCCTCCGGCGGGCATACCAGCATTTACTGGGTGACATCTCCCACCGAGGCCTTGGTGATGGGGCAGACCCGCGATGACGCCGCCGGAGAGGCTTACGACAAGGTGGCCAAAATGCTGAATCTGGGATATCCGGGAGGGGGCATCATCGACAGGCTTTCCGGCCAGGGCGACGCGTCCCGGATTGTTTTTCCGCGTCCGTTTCTCGACAAAACCGCTTTTGATTTCAGTTTCAGCGGCATCAAGACGGCGGTCAAACGCTATATTGATACCCATAAAGTCTGTTCCGATGATCAGGTCGCCGATATTGCGGCGGGATTTCAGGAGGCCGTGGTGGAGGTGCTTTGCTATAAAGCCGTTCATGCTGCCCTGGAAAAGGGCTGCCGGAATCTGTCACTGGTCGGGGGCGTGGCGGCCAACGGCCGGCTGCGGGAAAAGCTTGCCGCCGATGCCGCCGAAAAGGGGATTTCATGCCATATTCCGGCGTTGAAATTCTGCGGCGATAATGCCGCCATGATTGCCGCCGCCGGATATCATCTTCTGACTCGGGGTGACCGGGCCGGGCTTGACAGCGACGTATACTCCCGTGCACGAATCTAACCTGTCGGCAATCCTCTCATGCATCGCCCTGAATGTTTCGTTTATATTTTGCCTGTATTTCCGGTCAGATAGTCCGACTTGGTCTGAAGAATTCTTTGGGCCGACCGAATGCCGGATTTTCGAATTTCAGCCGAGGCCTCGATGCCTTCGAGTATCCGGTTGAAAGCGGTTTCGATATTCGGCCCCTTGTGGCAGATCAGAACGATGTCGACCTCGCAGCGCAGCAGTTGATCCGCCACGGCCTGAATGTCAAAATGCCTGACCACCGCGCCCATGTCCAGATCGTCGGTCATGACGATTCCCTGATACTCCATGCGATCGCGAAGCAGACGGCGGGTGATTTCGGGCGAAAGACCGGCCGGATAAACCGGATCCACGCCCGTGTAGCGGATATGGGACAGCATGATGCCGGCGACCTGATGCGCGATGGCCGCTTGAAACGGAATCAGGTCAAAGCTTTCCAGACCGGCGATATCGATATTCAGATCGGGAAGATCCAGGTGAGAGTCCAGGACGGTGCGGCCGATTCCCGGAAAATGCTTGGCCACCGCCATGATGCCGTTTTTCTGAAGCGTTTCAATGACAGCTGTTCCCAGTGTTGCCACCCACGCCGGATCACTGCCGAACGAACGCTGCCTCATGATGCCGTCAAATCCCTCGGGCACAATATCCAGGACCGGCGCCAGGTTCATGTTGATGCCCAGGCTGGAAAGCTCCGATGCCGTGATCCGGGCAAAATTTTCGGCGTCTCGAATGGATTTCATCGATGGATTGCCGGCAAACTGAGTAAAAGGTTCCTTGAGTCGAGCCACCTGACCGCCTTCCTGGTCGATGGCGATCAGAAGCGGCGGCTGGTTGCAGGCGGCCGCGTATTTCTGAGCGGATCGGCAAAGGGTTCGAATCTGTTCCGGATCCACCAGATTCCTTGAAAAAAGGATCAGGCCTCCGACCTTCAGATCTTCGATCAGCGCCTTGAGATCCGGATTCAGGTCAATGCCGTCGAACCCCGCCATGAGGCGCTGGCCTGCGAGCTGCCGGTTCGATAGCTGATGGGCTTTCATGCGTAAATCCTTTCTGATTTCATTTCATCAGGGTGAAAGCTGATGTATTTTGACGGCCTTCTGGTGTTCGGCCAGGGTGGCTGAAAACTGATGGGTGCGGTCTTTTCTGGCCACGAAGAAGAGATACGGGGTGTCCGCAGGATACAGGGCCGCTTCCAGGGATTTTTGTCCCGGGCTGGCGATCGGACCGGGAGGAAGCCCCGGCTGGGTGTAGGTGTTGTAAGGCGTCGGCGTTTTGAGATGCGTTCGGGTCAGGTTGCCGTCGAAATTGTCAATGCCGTAAATAACCGTCGGATCACTTTCAAGCCGCATGCCCAGTTTGAGCCGGTTGTGGAACACCGAGGCGATGACAGGCCTTTCGGCATCCACGCCGGTTTCCTTTTCGATGATCGAGGCCAGGGCGACCACCTCGTGAACGCTCAGGCCCAGCCTTGTCGCTTTTTCTTTCCAGTCTTCGGAAAAAACCTCATCGAATCGATGAACCATGACCTCTATAATCTTTCGGGCCGATGTCTGTCTGGAGAAAAGATAGGTATCCGGGAACAGGTAACCCTCAAAGCTGCTGCCGGAAATTTTAAAATTTTCGATCAGCTGCGGATCACTGGCGGCGGCCAGAAATTCGGCCGCCGGAACCAGGCCGGCCCGTTCAACGGTTTCGGCAATCTGGATGAGGCTGTATCCCTCCGGAACCGTGATGCGGTGAAGCATGACCTTTCCCTGCACCAGAAGATCCAGAATTTTTTCAGGGGAAGCGCCGGCGGGAATCAGGTACTCACCGGCCCGAAGCTTTTTGTCGCAGCCTTTGAACCGGGCGTAGAGTTTGAGCTTCCAGGCTGAAGAAATCAGCCCCCGCCGGCGAAGCTCGGCCAGAACCGAGTTGAAGCTCTGGCCGGGGGAGATGGTGATTTCCGTCTGCTCAAAATTCCGGGGCTGTTCCAGATGTCTGGACAGGCCCAGGACCAGCACGGAGGCGCTCAAAACCGCCACAATCAGAGCCGCGCAGATCCAGAGAGCACCTTTTTTCACGATTCGTTTTTCCTGCCCGAAGACACCCGCCGCAGCCATTGGACCGGGGTTTCAGATTCTTGGGCGGATCGTTCGGCGTTCATGAGATCGTTCTCTTTTTGAAGGCCTTTTGCCGCCAGCACGCCTTCCGAGAGGGCTTTGAGGTTCATCTCCGCAGTACCTTCGGGAGATCTGGCTCTCACGGCTTTTTTCAAGGATGAAACGGAAACGATCTGGGTAATTTCCGCCATGCTTCCAAGGGCGACCATGTTGGCCATCTGTTCGCGGCCGACCTGCTGCCGGGCGATATCGGTAAACGGAATGAAGATGGTTCCGTGCAGCGGAGATTCCCGGACGGCCGAGGGATCGGCGATCAGTGTTCCCGAGGGTTTCAGATCGATAAAATAGGTGTCGCAGGCGAACTGGGTCATGGCTACAAGAAGATCCAGCCCCATGGGTTGCGGAAAATGAATCGGGCGGTCGCTGATCACAACCTCGGCCCTGCTGCGTCCTCCCCGGGCCTCGGGGCCGTAACTCTGGGTCTGGGTTACATATTTGCCTTCATGAATGCCAGCTGCTTCAGCCAGAATAATGGCGGCCAGAATCAGCCCCTGGCCTCCTGAACCCGACAGTCTTATTTCATAGCGTTGAGTCATGGGAAATCGATGCTCCAGAATCCGAAATGAATGTTCAGGGTTGGGCCTGCATGGCGGCCTGTCTGATTTTTGCATATTCCTGATCAAAAATCGGAAAATCTCTGTTTGCCAGCACGCCGATGGTAAACTTGTCTCTGAGTGCCTCGTCGGAAAGTGATCCGGCTTTCTCCACGGGGACCGCATGGGATTTTTGCCATTTGAGCATATCGATATGGGAGCCCAACTGATTGTACTTTCCGAACTGAACGTGGCAGTGGGTGATGATTTCGACTACGGAAAATCCCGGCTTTCGAATGGCCTCTTCGATCAGGCCGATGAGCTTCCGGGCATGATATACGGTGCCGCGGGCCACATAAGCCGCACCGGAGGCGATGGCCATTTCGGTTATTTGAAAGGGTCGTTCGATCTGGGTGTATGGCGCCGTTGCGGAAACCGATCCAAAAGGAGTGGTCGGAGAAGACTGGCCCCCGGTCATTCCATATATGCGGTTGTTCATGATCAGGGCGGTTATGTCGATGTTGCGACGGGCCGCATGAATAAAATGATTGCCGCCAATGGCCATGGCGTCGCCGTCTCCCATGATCGTAATGACCTTCAGGGCAGGGTTGGCCAGCTTGATGCCGGTGGCAAAGGTCAGGGCTCTCCCGTGAACGGTGTGCAGGGTGTTGAAGTCCACATAGGTCGGCATGCGGCTGGAACACCCGATTCCGGAAACCAGTACGATTTCATTTTTTGAACAGCCCAGGTGGTGAATGGCTCGAATCAACGCCCCCAGAACGATGCCGTTTCCGCATCCCGGGCACCACAGATGCGGAAATTTCTTGTCGTGGCGAAGATATTGATGGATGAGGTGGGTGGATTCCTGCATCAGTAAACCTCTTGGATTTTTTGGAGAATTTCCGAAGGGACGAACATATGGCCGTCGTAGCGGTTCATTTGAATAATCCGGGTTCGGAAGACGTCGAGGTTTTTCACTTCCTGAACGATCTGACCGAAATTCATCTCCGGAACGATGACGATTCTGGACCGGTTTAAGACCTCTTCCACGGGTTTGGATGGAAAGGGGAACAGAGTGGTGAGCTTCAGCAGGCCGACTTTCAGGTTGGTTTTCCGGGCCTGGTGTACCGCTTCCAGGGCCGCCATGGAGGCTGACCCGTAAGCGATCAGGCAGATCTCGGCATCATCGAGAAAATAGGACTCGAATATTTCAATCTCCTCCCGGTGAAGTTCGATTTTGCGGTGAATCCTTTCATAAAAGATTCGAACCTCTTCTTTCTGTTCCGTGGGAAACCCGCGCACATCGTGAACCAGCCCCGTGACGTTGTGCCGGTAGCCGTCTCCGAAGACAGCCATGGACGGCACACCTTGGGCCGTATTATCAAAGGGGATGTACCATTCCGCGGGAACCGTGGGCCGGACCCGGTTGAAGATGGAAAGGCTGTTATCCTCAGGAGGTGAAAAGATTTCCCGGGTATGCGCCACGACCTCGTCGGACAGCAGGATAACCGGAGTGCGGAATTTTTCCGAAAAGTTAAATGCCTTGATTGTCACATGAAAACAGTCTTGGACCGAGGACACCGCCAGAACGATGCTGGGATGATTTCCGTGAGCCCCCCATCGGGAAAGCATGACGTCGGACTGGGAAGGGCGTGTGGGCAATCCGGTGCTGGGGCCTCCGCGCATGACATTGACAACGACACAGGGCGTCTCCGTGGCATAGGCGAATCCCAGAATCTCCTGCATCAGGCAGAAACCGGGCCCGCTGGTGGCGGTCATGGCTTTGACTCCGGCCAGAGATGCGCCCACGACAGCCCCCATGCTGGCGATTTCATCTTCCATCTGGATAAAGGTTCCGCCGTGCCGGGGAATTTCTCTGGACATGATTTCGGCGATTTCCGTCGCCGGGGTAATGGGATAGCCGGCAAAAAACCGGCAACCGGCGGCAATGGCTCCACGGGCGATCGCCGCATTTCCATGGATCAGCGCCGGCGGGCGGACGACCTTGAGGGTTCTGTGCTTGGCCAAACGTATTTACTCCTTATCCCTGATGGCTTTGTAAAAAGTCGGATTTCTGCTCCGTGCCGCATTCAACCAGGTTTTTGACAATCTGAGCTTCTGATGCGCTGTCGCGGTTTTGGCTTTTTATAGAGTTCTCCCTGATTTCGATCGCAAAATCCGGGCAATGGATTTCGCACAGCCTGCATCCGATGCAGGCTTCCGGATGCAGCGCATGAGGAAATTTTTTTTCATCCAGAACCAGCACGGATTTTGGGCAGAACGCGGCGCAGATTCCGCATCGCTTGCACCAGTCCAGGTAGACTTTGACCTCAAACTGTTTTTTTGTTTCTTCTGTTCCCAAGAACCTGATCCTTTGCATCATTCAAATCAATTTCGGCCGTAAAGGTCGTGAGACGGAAATCAAGCTTCCTTACTTAGGAAACACGCCAGGCGGTGTCAATAAAAAACGCAGCAATCCACTTGGGTTTTTAAACCATATTCCGTCGCTTTGCAGGATATTGCTTTGAAACCATTCGGAATTATTTTGAAAAAGCTCAAAGTGTGTTATAAAAAATACGCGCTTGAATGGTTGCGCGTCGAATTCACTTCCTGATTTTCAACTGCATGGGATTATGCCCGAGATCAGTGATGCCGCCGGCATTTATATTCACATTCCCTTCTGCCTTCGCAAGTGTCCGTATTGCGATTTTTATTCGATAACCGATCTTTCCCGGATTCCTGCCTATCTCGATGCGTTGCGTCTGGAAATGGCGCTGACAGAAAAGGTTCCGCTTCAGTTCAACAGCCTGTACATCGGAGGCGGAACGCCTTCCGTTCTTTCTCCGGACCAGGTGGCTTGGCTTTGCGGAAAAGCATTTTCTCATTTCAATTTTTCAGACGATGTCGAGGTTACGCTGGAAACCAATCCCGGCACCGTGGATTTGAATCGTTTCAAGGCTTTCCGGGCGGCCGGCGTCAATCGTGTGACCATCGGCGTGCAGTCTTTTTCGAATGACCGGTTGAGATTTCTCGGCCGTATTCATACGGCAGACGATACGCACGATGCCATCGAGGCGGCCGGCGCCGCCGGATTCGACAACATCTGTCTGGACCTGATCTACGGAACTCCCGGTCAGACCGAGGACTCCTGGATTCGGGATCTGGAGACGGCCCTGAGCTATTCTCCGGATCATATCTCGTGCTACATGCTCACCTGTGAGCCCGGCACCCTGCTGGACAACGACCGTCTTCGGGGGCGGTTCAAGCCCATGGACGATCAAACTCTGGGGACCTTTTTCCGTGCGACGGGGCAGTTTCTGTCCGAACGCGGCTACGATCGATATGAAATATCCAACTTCGCGCGATGCCCGGTCAAAGAGTCACGGCACAATTCGAAATACTGGGTTTCGGCGCCCTACATCGGGCTGGGCGCCTCGGCCCACTCTTTCATCGATCCGGTCCGGTACTGGAATCACCGGAGCGTGAAAGATTACATCGCCGACCTGTCGAATAAGCAACCGCCCCGCGCGGGAAACGAACTGCTCACCCGCCAGCAGCGCATCATCGAAGAAATTTTTCTTCGGCTTCGAACCTGCCAGGGAATTGACATGGATGCGTTTGACCGGAAATTCGGAATTTCTTTTGCCGAGGTTTTCCAGGATCCGGTCTCGTGTCTTTTGGCCCGGGGCCTGCTGGAGATTTCCGGACGGAAATGCCGGTTGAACGAGGAGGGCATGCTCTTTCACGACGGGATTGCCGCCATGTTTGCAGGGATGGAATTCTGATTCAAAAATGACTGTGAAAAAAGGGGCGGAATTGTCTTCCGCCCCTTGAGATTTTAAGAAGATACTTCCTTGATCAAGGTTGCCAGGTAAAGCCGCAAGTGGGTGAAGGGCGCCGCCATGTTGGCCCGGTGATTGGCAAAAACCCCGCTCAGACCTGATTCTGTCACCACGATCGGATCAATCTCCGCGGCCCGGCGGGCGGCAGCAATGGCCTTGCTCAGCGCCGACTTGTCCTTGCGCAGCGCGATGACGTTGTCAAAGTCTTTTTCAACGGCTTCCAGTATCGGAACCAGTGTGGTCGCTACCCCCTTGGCATAATATACGAGGTTGTCTGCCTGGGTGCGACGAACCGGCACCTTCCCGGCCTCTTCGGCGGACACGAGCTTGTCATCGCAATCCTCAACCAGCTCCAGGAAGGAGTTGAGCAGAACGATCAGGGTGTTGGCGCGATTGAAAAACGGCGCCTTTCCTTCTTCCAGATTCTTGGCGTAGGCATCCATGGCGTTGAAGGCCTGATTGTATTTTGATTCCGGAGAGGGAAACCAGTATCGTTCCGGGGAGACCATCAGGGCCGTGCTGGCTTTTGCCAGCAGGGGTTCGTAATCCGCCTCACGGCTCTTGAGCGTAAGGGATTCCATGAACACCCTTACCGTTCTTCGCGTCACTTCCAGAACGCCGAGCTGATAATTGTTCATGTTGTCGGTGAAGTTCAGGATATCATTGGGACGCCATCCCCAGAATCGCCCGTTGACCTCGAAGTCCAGAGTCTGAATGCTGGCTCCAGCCAGAGCGACGCCGGGTTTCGATTTTCCTGCGGCAATCCCCTGCAGCGCTTCGGCCCGCGGCGGTTTGGTTAGAATTTCCAGAAAGGCGTTGAACACCCATATGACGGCGAGCGATACGACGACAGCCGCGATGATGCGGCCAGTGGCAAAGATTTTGTAGTCTTTCATAACATCTCCCTTAATCGGCGCCAGAAAATGTACACCTTATTTGAACAAACAGGGTTGTTATAAGTTTATCGATTCCTCAGTTTCCGGATATCGCCGATCCGGATGGTCACATTCTTGGAATCAAAATATTCGATCAGGGGGATCACGAATTTCCGGGAAACCCCTGTCATTTCCTTGAATTGCGGTGTGGTGATCTCTCCGTTTCGGATCAGAAAGTTCACCAGTCTTTCTTTTAAATCATCTACGGCCCGAATGTCAAAATAAAGGTCTTCCTTGATCTTGACGATGGTCCCTTCGTTTACCAGCAGCATGAGCACTTCTTTGGCACGGTTTTCGGAAATGTTCATCTGGACGCAGAGATCGTTGAAATAAGGGGGTTGAAGTCCGCTTTTCCGGTATGCGTCAAGAATCCGGTTCCGAATGACGGCCTGGTCTTCTCCAAGGGAAATGCGGTGGGCGGCCAGGCGGATCAGGTCCTCTTCCGCAACGACGGCCCCTTCTTTTGAGGTCTGGACGAGCAGAAGGTTGTACAGTTTCGGCCCCAGAAAAGGAGGCAGCTTCGATTTGAGCTCTTCCTTCTGCATTCCGGCTTTCAGGGGGTTGGCCTTGTGGTAGGCTTCAAGATGCCCAAGGGCGTCTTGCTTGAGCTGATCATAGGCGCGCCGGTGAATAAAAGTCGGCGGGTCTTTATCCACCTGAATCAGCGTCTGTTTCGACAGCAGTCCATGCAGGGTTTGCTGAAGACGTTTTTCCTGCAGATTGGTCATGATTCTCAGCTCGTTGAAGCTAACCCCTTTGATGCCGCAGGCCTCGGTCTGACAAACGGCCACCGACTCGAAATCGGCTTCAAGCAGACGCTTCAGACCTTCAATAATGTCGGGTTGAAACCGCTTGTGTTTTGGGGGGATCGGATTGATCACCTGGCCGCCGCCGATGGTTCGAACCGGCGAATAGCTTCGTATCACAAAGCGGTCATCCTTTACAACCGTTATCGGCGCATCGAGTCGAATCTGAGCCAAAGCGCTCTGGCCGGGCTGCATCTCATCCGCATTCAGCAGAATGACGTTGCCGAGAATTTCGCTGGTTCCGCTGTGAAACCTCACCCGGGTGCGATTTTTCAGTACTTTTGGGTTTCCGGGAAGATATTCGAGCAGGATGTCGACCATAAAACTGGGAAACAGAGATTCGGGGGTGGACAGAACATCTCCGCGATTGATTACGGCTTTTTCGAGCCCCTGAAAATTGATGGCCGTGCGCATGCCGGCAGCCGCCTCCTCGACGGTCTGATTGTGGGCCTGAATGCCGCGAACCTTTGAGGTGATTTTCGACGGATAAATCATGACCGCATCTCCGGTTCGAATGCAACCGGAGATCAGGGTGCCGGTGATTACCGTGCCGAATCCGTGCATGGTGAATACACGGTCTACGGGAAGCCGGAAGATGCCGGAGTTGGAGCGGTCGGGAACCTTCCGGCAAAGTGCGTCCAGAGTTTTGATAAAATCGGCGATTCCCTTGCCCGTGATCGATGACACCGGTACGATTGGGGCGCCTTCGAGGAAAGTGCCCTGAGTGAAATCCCGGACTTCTTCGGTGACCAGATCCAGCCAGTCCGGCTCGACCATGTCGATTTTGGTCAGGGCAACAAAACCATGCCGGATTCCCAGAAGCGAGCAGATTTCCATGTGCTCCCGGGTCTGGGGCATGATGCCCTCGTCCGCGGCGATGACCATGACAACGATGTCGATTCCGGTTGCGCCGGCCACCATGTGCTTGACGAATTTTTCATGCCCGGGAACATCGACGATGCCTACATGCCGGCCTTCGGGAAGATCCAGAGAGGCAAATCCCAGTTCGATGGTAATGCCCCGCAGTTTTTCCTCCTTGAGACGGTCGGTTTCGATGCCGGTCACAGCCTTGACCAGAGAGGTCTTTCCGTGATCGATATGTCCGGCTGTTCCCAGGATGATCTGTTTCAAGGATGAAGGCTCCCGTCTGGTTAGCGTTTTCGACTTCTCCAGTATTTCCAGTATTCGAAAACATACGCCATGCCCATCAGGAAAATCGCAAGCCCGATGACATAAAATATATTTCCCTGCGGAAAGAAAAACCGCGACAATATCACGGCAAAAAAAATCGCCAGTACCAATCGAATAGCAAAAACATTCAAGCCGCCCATACGCCGGTATTCCTTTTCCTTTTGCACAGGCTTTTTCCCTGCAATGCCCGTGTAAATTAAATTTTGATCTTATATTAGAAGAAAAACACGGTCAACAACTTTGAATGTCGTGAGAGCAATTGATCGTAGATCCCGGCAGAATTGCCGGACGTTGAGGCCGAATCATGAATCGCCGGAGACATGCAATTGCCCGTATCGGGAGGAGGACCGCCGGCGGTAATTATTTTGGAGATTCCATGAAAATGCCTTGAAAAGGGTCCGTCAATCTGATAGAGAAAATTTCCCGATATGGACGATATGGTGGGTGTAGCTCAGCTGGCAGAGCACCGGGTTGTGGCCCCGGTTGTCGAGGGTTCGAGCCCCTTCACTCACCCCATTTTTTGGCGCCCGTAGCTCAGCTGGATAGAGCGCCGGACTTCGAATCCGTAGGCCGGGGGTTCGAATCCCTCCGGGCGCGCCAATAAAATCAAGTGGTTACAGCTTCAGAGCTGTAGCCTCTTTTTTTGGGTGTGAGAATTGGTGTGCGGCTTTAACAGGCTGTTGAAAAACTGTGCCTGAGGCCGCCATTCAGCGTTGCGCGGCTCTCGCCAATGCTTACATATGCTTGAATATGCTGCGCTTGTCGCATCGCCGCGCGCCTTGCCTGACGGCCTGATTCTTGTTTTTCAACACCCTGTTAAAGGTCCTGACTGTTTCGATTGTTGCTTTGAATGATCGATTCGCCGATACTTTCGAAATGGACAGCGATCCGGGCACGGGGCGAATGCCGGTTTAATCAAGATTGTCGGAATCTTCCTCCTCCTCTTCAGATTCTTCAGATTCATCCACTTCTTCATCCTCTTCGGAGGGCTCTTCGCTGAAGCGTCTTTTGATCAGAAAAAATTCCTGATCAAATTGTTTTTGAATCATCTCAATGCGTTGTCTGGCGAATTTGTCCCCGCCAAGCTTCAGATACACCAGAATTTTTTCCAGAAATTCGGTGTCGTTTTTCAAATATTCCGGAAGCGAACGCTGAATTCGCCTGAAGGATCCAAGAATCTCCTCGGGAATGTTTAATTCTGTGAACATGCAAGTCTCCTGAATGAAAAATATACTTTTGCATAATAAATCAAATCTGATAAATGTAAAGTGTTTCGAGAAACGAAAACAAAATTTCGGGCTTGCGGTTTTGTCTTGTCCGGCGTCCTTGCATGACCATTTCAGAATGCTGAATAAAATATTCAAAATATGGGCAGCTTCTGCCATTATCGGATTCGTGGCAATTCTGGGTTCCGGGTGTGCCGGTTTCGGCGATTCCCGCCTGCCGGAGAATATTCATCTCAGAACCGCCGGCAATTACCCTTCTGCCCGGGTGGGAATTTTCCGGTTTGAGTCGGTGGCCTACGCGCCTCGGGCCGGCGAAATGGCCGCGGATCTGCTTTACAAACAGCTGCTCAAGGACGGCGTTTTTCGGGAGCTTTACGCGGAGTTTTCCGGTGAATATCCCTTGACGCTTGAGGATCAGCTTCGCGTGGCCAGGGAAAAGGGCTATGATCTGATCATCCGCGGCAGTGTGCTGAGGATCCTTGAAGGCGGGATGCTCGAATCCTCGTGGGTCGATCAAGAAATCGCGGTGCATGATGTGGCAAGCGGAAAGATGCTCTGGTATGCGGAGGCTTTGGAATCCGGAGATCCGGTTATGGACGCGGATCATATTTTTTGGAGCGCCAGAGCCCGGAAAGCGCCTTCGACCAGGATGTTGATGGAGAAAAACAGTCGGAAGTTCAGTCGTCTGCTGAAAACAGATTCAAGATAATCATTCGATCGGCTCAAGCCTGCATCCTTATTCTCCTTTTCAAAGCGTCAAAACCATTCTCCCGGTTTGCCGGTCCGGTTTAAGGTGCGCCCTGTTTTTTTAAAATGCGATGTCTCGCCCGGAACAGCTCGCCATGGATATTCAAGCTTGACAGGTTGGTTTCGAACTACTATATTCCAAAAACAAAATATATATGTGGCATGAGAGAGTTCATCAAGGTCATGAAATCCCTGTCCGATTCCAAATGCGGCGAATCTGCCGGGAAACCTCCGCCACTGGCTGGAGGAGGATGCCGAGGTGGCGGCATTTATGGCGGGATTGCCGGAGATCCACCGGGAAACCATCCGCGGAAGCTGACTTTTTCAGGCTATTATATCGATATATGACGAATTAAGAATACAGGCGGCCGGACGACGCGAACATTATGTTACACCTCTCGTCCTGGGGCCGCCGCAAAGGATAATGAGGTATGAAAGAGCGCACCAAGCTGTTTCTGATCATCGGCGTTTTCGCAGCCGCTTATTATATTCCCTGGAGCCATCCGGTCATTCGGCAGTCCGGGCTCGAAGCCTTCATGATGCTTCAGGAATATGCCAGGGAGCACGTTCTGACCTGCCTGATTCCCGCATTTTTCATTGCCGGCGCCATTGCCGTATTTGTCTCTCAGGCCTCGGTGCTCAAATACTTCGGAGCCCAGGCCAGCAAGATTCTGGCTTATTCAGTGGCCTCTGTTTCGGGCACCATACTGGCCGTGTGTTCCTGCACGGTGCTGCCCCTTTTTGCTGGCATTTACAACCGGGGAGCCGGGATCGGCCCGGCCACGGCTTTTCTTTATTCCGGCCCGGCCATCAACGTGCTGGCCATCACGCTGACGGCCAAGATTCTCGGCTGGCAGCTGGGCCTGGCCCGCGCGGTGGGCGCTGTGGTTTTCGCCGTTGTCACGGGTCTGCTGATGGCCCTGATTTTTCGCAAGGATGATGCGGCCCGCACCGCCGGACAGATCTATCTGCCCGACGCCGGGGCAAAAGAGCGCACCCTGATGCAGGACACCCTGTACATTCTGACCATGGTGCTGATCCTGGTCTTTGCCGCATTTGCCAGGCCTGCTGCCGGATCGAGCGGGCTGTGGCCGGCCATCTTTGCCGCCAAATGGTATATTACCATCATTCTGCTGATCGTGCTGGGGATCATGCTCAAGGCCTGGTTCACCCGGGAGGAGTGCAGGGACTGGGTGGAATCCACCTGGGGCTTCATGAAGCAGATTTTTCCGCTGCTGGCCGGCGGAGTCCTTGTGGCCGGATTTCTGCTGGGACGCCCCGGCCATCCCGCCCTGATTCCCGAGCAGTGGGTCCAGTCCCTTCTGGGCGGCAACTCTATCGGCGCCAACCTGATCGCCGCTGTGGCCGGCGCCCTGATGTATTTTGCCACCCTGACCGAGGTGCCTATTTTGCAGGGATTGATCGGGTCCGGCATGGGCAAGGGCCCGGCACTGGCTCTGCTGCTGGCGGGTCCTGCGCTGTCGCTGCCCAACATGCTGGTGATCGGCAGCGTCATGGGCGTGAAAAAAACCGCAACCTTCTGCGGCATTATCGTGATCCTGAGCACCATTGCCGGAATACTCTACGGCATGCTGTTCGCTTGACTCTTTCAGCAGGGGCGATTATGAAACGACTTGAGATCGAGTGGCGTCATCTGGACAAGGAGGGCAGAACCTGCGAACGGTGTGCGGATACCGGAGAGGAGGTCCGCAGCGCCTGCGAGACTCTGGCCGCGGAACTTCAACCCGGGGGATGGGAAGTGGTCCTGAAGGAGACGCTGTTGACCGGGGATAAGATTTCACAATCCAACAGCATTCTGATAAACGGAATTCCTATCGAGGAACTCCTTCCGAATGCGCGCAAAGGGGAAAACTGCTGCGTCTCCTGCGGAGAACTGATCGGCGGAACCATTATGTGCCGGACCATCGAACGCGGCGGCCGAACCTTCGAGAGGATACCGGCCTCGTTGATCCGGAAGGCGGCGTATCATCTGATTCATCAACAAAGTATATAAAGGAGCAGCATCATGGAAATCAAGGTCCTGGGCCCCGGCTGCCCGAAATGCCGGCAGACGGAAAAAGTGGTCATGGATGCACTGGCCGAGGCGGGCGTGGCCGCCAATGTGGAAAAGGTTACCGACCTGATGAAGATCGCCTCTTACGGTGTGTTCGGCACCCCGGCCGTGGTGGTCGACGGCCAGGTCAAATCGGTGGGCAAGGTTCCCGGCAAAGAGGATGTTAAATCCTGGATACGGAAATAAGGAGGCTGTATGGCTGACGATTGCTGCGCCGGCAGTGGAGATGTCATGATTCTGGCCTGCTCGGGCTGCTCCAATGTGGGGCAGTTGGCCAATCAGGCGGCCGTGGAGCTGACTCAGGATGGCTTCGGAAAAATGTTCTGTCTGGCCGGCATCGGCGGGCAGCTTTCCGGATTCGTCCAGTCCGCCAAGGATGCGCCGGTGATGGTGATCATCGACGGCTGTCCGGTGGGATGCGCAAAGGCGGTTCTGAAACAGGCACAAGTGCCTTTGAAGAATTACCTGGTCGTCACCGGCGAGGGCATCGAAAAAAGCGGAAATCTCAATCTGTCGAGGGCCGATATCGAGCGTGTCAAGGCGGCGATCAAAAGGGTTGTGAGCGGCCAGGCGTCTTCCGATATCCGGCCTTTCGCAGGCAGCTGCGGCTGCGCGTCCTGTTCAACAGACAAAAGCGGATCATAAAATCGTATGCCGCGGAAAGAAAATCATGTTTATATTTGATGCACTCCATAAGAACACCCATTCAGGGCGCCGGAGTTTTCAGGTGTTGCTGGCCTTTTTTTTCCTTTTATCGACCGGAATCGCTCATGGAGGCCAGACGCCGACGGTGAGTGAAAAATATTCAGGTCTTGCGTCGGGGATGCTCGGTTCAGCCCGTCTTGAACCCCTGGACGAAGACGTTTTGCTGGTCGGCGACGGGGTCCGAATCACGCGCGCGGAACTGATGAAGTCCGTGGACCAGGAAGAGCCGAAGCTGCGCAGCCAGCTTGAAAAGAACCTGTTTTTCGTCATGGAGCAGGAAGCCACCCGGCGGGTGCTCGTCGCGGAGGCTGAGAAAGCCGGTATTTCGAACAGCGGCGGGGATGAGAACCAGGCCATTCAGAAGCTGTTCGAGCGCAAGTCCGCCATGGTATCGGTGTCGGAAGATGAACTCCAGACCTTTTACCGGGAAAATCGCGAGATGATCGGTAATGTTCCCTTTGATCAGGTCAAAGACAATATCCGTCAGTATCTGCTTCAGTCCCGAAGGCATGAGGCCGTCAATTCCTACATTGCCGGGTTGTCGAATACGTTTCATCTCCGCGTTGATCAGCTCTGGGTGGAAACCCAGAGCCGTCTTGAGCTGGACAATCCGGTGGACAAGGCCCGCCGTTCCGGAAGGCCGACCTTGGTGGAATTCGGTGCCGCGGGTTGCGGGCCCTGCGATATGATGCAACCCATCGTGGATAATTTGCGGAAGAATTATTCAGACAGGTTAAACGTGGTGTTTGTTCCTGTCCGTGAGGAACAGGTTCTGGCTGCCCGTTATGGCATCCGGTCCATTCCGGTTCAGGCCTTTTTCGATGCGACGGGGGGAGAGGTTTTTCGACATGTCGGTTTTTTCCCGGAAGCCGAGATTCTCAAGCAGCTTTCCCGAATGGGGGTTTCCAAATGAAGCAAAACAAGCGTTTATGGCTCATCGCCGCCCTGGCCCTGGCCGCCCTGGCGATTCTGTATGGGATTCGAGGAACCCTCTTTAACTCCGGAGCTTCTGAAAATTTGGCTCCCCGGTCTCAGGACATCACATCCCCCTCTCCCGACAGAGTCGTCATGCTCGATCTCGGCGCCAACGAATGCGTTCCCTGCAAGATGATGGCCCCCATTCTTGAGGAACTGAAAAAGGAATATGCCGGCAGGGCCGAAATCATCTTCATCGATGTGTGGAAAGATCCGGATCAAGCCAGAAAATACGGAATACGGACCATTCCCACCCAGATATTCTTCAACGCCGAAGGCAGGGAGGTCCATCGCAATACCGGGTTCATGGACAAAAAACGGATTGTGGACATTTTGTCCAGGCTGGGCGTTTCCTGATGTTTTCGACGAACCTGTCGCCTGGCGTGAAAGAGAGCTGAACTAGATATGTTCGATTCGTTTTTCATCACCGTCAACCAGTGGATGACCGGAGGGCTCTTCATATCGGCCGCGGGCGCGTTTCTCTGGGGAATGGTCAGCGTGCTGTTCTCTCCCTGTCATCTGGCGTCCATTCCCTTGATCGTGGCCTATGTGGGCGGCCAGAAGACCGCCGTCCATCCCCGCACCGCAGGCTGGTACGCCGGCGCTTTTTCGCTGGGGTTGTTTGTTACCATCGCGGCCGTAGGCATGGTATGCGCCATGCTGGGCCGAATGCTGGGCGATGTGGGCGTATGGTGGCAGGTCCTGGTCGGTGCCGTGCTTGTCTGGGTGGCCCTGGGCATGATGGGCGTGCAGGCCTGCTCCGTTTCCGGATCCATGCTTTACCGGCTCAAGCTGCGGGGCATTCACGGCGCGTTCGGTCTGGGGCTGGCGTACGGAATTCTGTCCGGTTCATGCACCTTCGGTTTTATCGCCCCGATTCTGGCCATCGTCACGGTGCAGCAGAAAATCTTCGCCGGTTCGGTCATGATGATTCTGTTCGCTCTGGGCCACTGTCTGCCGATTGTCGTGGCCGGCAGTTCCACGGCCATGGTGCGCAGACTTACGGAAAGCAGCGCCTGGCAGGGCGCCGGTCTGTGGTTCCGGCGCGGCGCCGGGGTGTTGATCGCCCTGCTGGGGATCTATTTCATGATCAATCCCTTTGTCGCCTGAGTCGTGTAATGTGTGCAGGCGGGTGAATATATGATCAAATCCTTTTCCATACCGTTTCAGCAATCCCTGCGGCAGATTCCCGCGCTTATTGCCCTGGCCGTTATCGTGGCGCTGGGAGTCAATCACTGGCGGTCCGACGGCATACCCCTTGTCGGCGACTGGTCCGTGGAGGCCCGCATTACGGATGCCGCCGGAGAGAGTTTGATTATTGATCTGGAGCAGGCCCGGCGCCTGTTCGAGGAGGGCGATGGAGTTCTGTTCGTGGATGCGCGGCCGCAAAGCGAGTTTGTCCGGGAGCATATTTCCGGCGCTCTGAGCCTTCCCTGGCAGGAGGCTGACCGCTACTTCCCGGAAACGGCCGGCCGCTTGGAGGGAAAGATGATCGTGACCTACTGTGACGGGGAAGACTGCGATTTGAGCCACGAACTGGCCCTTTTCCTGAAGGACATGGGATTTGAAAACGTTCGCGTGCTGGTCAACGGCCTGACCGTATGGCGGAAGGCCGGCCTGCCGATTGAAAGCGGGAGCTGAAACCTTGAAAGCGTATTCCGGCAGTCCTCCAGATATTTCGAGAACCCAATCGAGAATCTTCTTCGTCATGCGCCTGTTTCTGGGCGCTGTTTTCATCTATGCCAGCTATGACAAGATCCTGCATCCCCAGGCCTTTTCCCAGGCCGTTTACAACTACCGGATTCTGCCGGACGCGCTGGTCAACGTCACGGCCCTGGTTCTGCCCTGGCTGGAACTCATTCTGGGGTTGTGCCTCGCCGCCGGATTCTGGCTGCCCGGAGCGACGACCATCAGCACTGGCCTGCTGATGGTATTCATCGGCGCGCTGGTATTCAACCGGATGCGCGGACTGGATATCAGCTGCGGCTGCTTTTCAACGCAAACCACCGAAGGACCGGCCGACCTGTGGACCGTGGTCCGGGACCTGATTTTTCTGGTCGTATCTATTTATCTGACCCTGGTTGTTTTTTTCTTTCGTTCCGGTAAGAAACAGAGCGGAAATTATCCGTAATCCATCCAACTGAATTCAGCAATTCTCAACGCGGAACCCCGATGTTCGAAGCGATTCTCCGTCCGCGGGACCTCAGGATTTCTTTTTCTTTCCGTCATCCAGGGCTTCCCTGACCTTGGCGATCAGGTCCTTCGTTGAAAAAGGCTTTGAAATAAAGCGGACGCCCTCGTCCAGCAGGCTGCGACGGGCGAAGAGATATACATTTCTATCCCGACACGAACAGGCGTTTCATGTCGGGGTAGCGGTGTATAAGATTTTCAGCAGTTCAATCTGAAGAATTGTCTTCGTTCAGGCCGCTGGTCGAACAGCACGTGTTGCCCGATGTTTCGAGCTCGTGTGCGACCCTTTCCGCCGGTTCATTCCGAATCTCCTCGACCTGAAACGAACAGCAGTTCGATTTTTTCCCAAACAATTTCTTGAAAAAACCCGGTTCGGCTTTTGTGTTCGCCACGATTTGCCTCCTTATCGGATCGTTAAAAGTCAGTTGATCATGTTGAATGCATAACCGCCGACGACCGCCGTTGCCCAGATGACGGCGATAATCGATGCGACCAGACGCTTTTTAAATATGCTTGCCAGCATTGCCATTTCCGGAATCGCCATTCCCGCCCCCCCGATGATCAGGGCAATCACCGCTCCCATGCTCATTCCCTTTTGCGCCAGTGCCAAACCAATAGGAATCGCAGTTTCCGCTCGAATATAAAGGGGGATGCCGACGATCGCGGCAACGGGGATGGCAAATGGATTGTGGGGGCCGGCAATTCGAGCGACGAATTCCTGGGGAATATACCCGTAAATCCCCGCGCCGATGCCGACGCCGATGAGGAGATAAACCAGAACCGCCCTGAAATCGCCCCATGCGGTCGCAAACGCTGATTTAAGCTTTCCGGAAAAATCAGCAGGAATAACGGGCGCCGCATTTCCGCAGCAAGAGGATTTTATCCTGACATTTCGGACGAATCGAGCGCCTCCGGTTTTTTCCAGAGTGACCCCAAAAATCACCGAACCTGAAAACGTGACGCTGAAATACAGCAGGCAGGCTTTCAAACCCATCAGCGTTGCGACCATGCTGATAATGATCGGGTTCAGAAGGGGCGAGGCGATCACAAAAGACATGACAGGCCCAAAAGGGGCGCCGGCATTCAGCATGCCGAGCGTCATCGGAATGGTCGAACATGCGCAAAACGGGGTCAGGGAACCCACGACGGCGCCCAGAAAATTTCCCCAAAGTCCTCGTTTTGAAAGCCATGCTCTCATTTTTTCCTGGGGAACATACATCAAAACCAGCGCCACAAGGGCGCTGATTCCGAGAAACAGGGCGGTTAACTCGGCGGTGATCAGCAGAAAATATTCCAAGGTTTTGATCAAGGCATCCAAATCCGTTCTCCTTTTTGATTGACGGCATCAACTATTCAGGCAAAAAAACTAATCTCTTAAAGCCCTGGCCATGTCTTTGAGCAGTTCCTTCATGCGGGGTGCATTTTTATCAGACATTCTGGACAGCAGTTGTTCGATCTCTTTGGAATAACGCTCGTCCGTGGAGGCGAGAACGTTTTCCCCCTGCGGGGTTATCACAACGCAGCAAACCCGTCCGTCTTCAAAAGATTTAATTTTCTGAACATACCCTTTCTTATCCAGGCGGTTCACGATTCTGGTCGCCCCGCTTTTCGTAAATCCGAGCAGTTGACCGATATTCTGAACCGGACAATTCTCGGTGTTCGCAATATTATCCAGCGCAAGAAATTCCGGCATCGAAAGATTTTCGCAGCATTCGCCATTCAGTCCCTTTGGACCAAAATGCCAGACAATTTCGATTAATGCCCGGCTGAGATCGGAAATTTTTTTTTTCATTTTCCCTTGTCCTTTTGCCCCGCCCATTTCGTGTCAACTGCCGGGCATATAACCTTTATGGTTGACGCTGTCAACTATTTTATTCAAATAATTTCGCTTTTATCTTTGATCCGCAGCCCCATGCCGGCAGATTCAACTTGACATTTTTCTTTTGTAAAGATAGCTATATGCACAAATGCGCATATATGCATATAGTTGGGGTTGCAGTCAATAGTTACGTATGGAGAAATTAGGCGGCGATCTGTTTTTCTTCGATTCCATTCACGAACGTCATATAAATGTGGGGAACAAAGATGAAAGACGAAGCAGCAATGTTCAAGGTTTTTGGGGATCCGACGCGACTCAGGTTGTCGGTTCTGCTCGCTGTTCATGGCGAAACCTGCGTATGTAGGCTGGCCCGAGCCCTCAACGAGCCGCAATTTAAGATTTCGCGACATCTGGGAATCATGCGTGCCGCCGGAATGGTGGAATCCAGGCGGGATGGCACGTGGATGTACTACAAGCTCTCCGTTCCAAAGAATCGCCTGCAGGAGTGCCTGCAGGAATGCTTCAGGGACTGTCTGCTGAATCACAAGACCGTTGCGGCCGACACAGAACGCATGGAAAAGGCGTCGTGCGCTATCTGAAACAGGCTGAAACGAAAAGCATGGCCTCAACCCTCGATTTATGAGTTTACAAAGCGGTTCAGGTCATCTCGGGTTTATGTGTTTTTTACACTATGGAACAAAAGACAGAGGATGATCCCATGAATGCAAAACCGGTAGAAAACGAAAGGAAGATGACCAGCGTCTTCGAGCGCTATCTGACCCTATGGGTGGTTCTGTGCATCATCTGCGGCATCGCGCTGGGCAAGATCGCGCCGGAACTGGCGCAGAGCCTCGACGGCATGTCCATTTTCGTCAATGACGCGCCGGTGGTGTCTATCCCCATTGCTATCTGTCTCTTTTTCATGATGTATCCGATCATGGTGAAGATCGACTTCGCTTCAGTCGTTAAGGCGGGCAGGAGCGGAAAGCCGGTCTTGCTGACCCTGTTTATCAACTGGTGCGTCAAACCCTTCACGATGTACGGTATCTCCACGCTGTTTCTGGGAACGCTCTTTTTCGGGTTCATCGGGGCGGAAGCGATTGACCTGGTGAAAATGCCTTTCGGTCTGGATCTGCCGGTCGGCGCAACGCATGGCGCTGGAACCGTCATACTGGCCGACGGGATCAAAATGCTTCAAATTCCGCTCTGGCGAAGCTATCTGGCAGGATGCATTCTGCTTGGCATCGCGCCCTGCACGGCTATGGTGCTGGTGTGGGGCTTTCTCGCACGCGGCAACGACGGATTGACGCTGGTTATGGTGGCCATCAATTCGCTGACCATGCTGGTGCTCTATGGATTGCTGGGAGGCTTTCTTCTCGGCGTGGGCAAGCTTCCCGTGCCGTGGGAGGCGCTGCTTCTGTCCATCGCCATCTATGTTGCGCTTCCACTTGTTGCGGGATTCCTGTCCCGAAAATGGATCATAGCGGCAAAAGGCGAACAGTGGTTCACAGAGAAATTCCTGCATGTGCTTACTCCCATTACGATTGTCGCCCTGTTGACCACACTGGTGCTGCTGTTCAGTTTCAAAGGCGATGTGATCGTGTCGAACCCCCTGACCATCGTGTGGATTGCCATACCGCTGTTTATTCAGACCATGCTGATCTTTGGCATTGGCTACTGGCTGGCGCATCGGCTCAAGCTCAATTATGAGGACGCCGCCCCTGCAGCAATGATTGGAGCGTCCAATCACTTTGAGGTCGCGATCGCCACGGCGACCATGCTCTTCGGCCTGTCGAGCGGCGCCGCGCTGGCCACGGTGGTCGGCGTGCTGATCGAGGTGCCGGTCATGCTGATGCTGGTCCGTATCTGCCTCAACACAAAGGGGCGTTTCCTCAACGCATCGAGTGAATTGGCTGACAAATAGGCGGAAAGTTAAGGATTGCCTTGCTGGCCGAAATGTTGTCCAGCCGGCTCCTGCTGATTCAAGCGATTCTCCGCTCGCAGGTATTCAGGTTATTTTATGTTCCATTATCCAGGGCATCCCGGACCTTGGCGGTCAGTTCTTTTACCGAGAAGGGTTTCGAAATAAAGCGGACGCCCTCATCCAGCACGCCGTGGTGGGCGATGATGTCGGCCGTGTATCCGGACATGAACAGGCGTTTCATGTCGGGATAGAGAGACAGAAGTTTCTTGGCCAGTTCACGTCCGTTCATTTCGGGCATGATCACGTCGGTCAGAAGCAGGTGAATCTTTCCGGCATGTTCCCTGGCCAGCCGGATGGCCTCTCCCGGGGTATTTGCCGCTATCACGGTGTAGTCCTGCGTTTCAAGTATGGTTACGGCCAGCTCCAGGATCATCGGTTCATCCTCCACCAGCAGGATGGTCTCCCGGCCCTTCAAGGCCGGCAGTTCCACTTCTTCCGCCTGCTTCCGCCCCTTCTCGCCCGTATGCCGCGGCAGGTAGATTTTGAAGGTGGTGCCTTTGCCCGGTTCGCTGTAAACATTGATGAATCCGTTGTTCTGACGGACGGCGCCGTAGACCGTGGCCAGGCCCAGGCCGGTGCCCTTTCCGGGTTTCTTGGTCGTGAAAAACGGTTCAAAGAGGTGGGACATGATTTCCTGGTCCATGCCCTCGCCGTTGTCGCTGACGGCCAGCATCACGTACTCCCCCGGAACAAAGCCCACATGATCCGTGCAATAAGCCTCGTCCAGAACGATGTTTTCCGTTTCGATGGTGATTCTGCCGACGCCTGCAATGGCGTCGCGGGCGTTGACGCACAGGTTGGCGAGGATCTGGTCGATCTGAGACGGGTCCATGAGAACGGGCCATGCCCCCGGCATCGGTCTCCAGGCCAGTTCGATGTCTTCGCCGATGAGCCGTCGTATCATTTTAAGGGTTCCCGCCACGGTTTCGTTGAGGTCCAGCGCACTGGGAGCGATGGTCTGACGGCGGGCAAAGGCCAGCAGCTGCCGGGTCAGGTCGGAGGAACGCACGGCGGCGTCGCGGATCTGGGTCAGCGCGTGGTAAAGCGGGTGGGCCGTATCCGCGCTGTTCAGGGCCATATCGGCGTATCCAAGGATTACGCTGAGCATGTTGTTGAAATCGTGGGCCACGCCGCCGGCCAGCCGCCCCACCGACTCCATCTTCTGAGCCTGCGCAAGCTGAGCCTCCAGAATTTTGCGTTCGGAAAGATCGATGGCCGTCGCGGCGAAGTACCTCGGGGCGCCCTCGGCATCCCGGACCAGGGTTCCGGTCATGAGCATGGGAAACGGGGTGCCGTCCCGGTGACAGTGCCGGACTTCCTGGGTATCGAAAACATTCTCGCTGGCGATCTGGCGAATCAGCGCTTCCACCTGATCCCGCTGTTCCTCGTTATGCAGCCGCATCAGCGGCTGTCCGATCAGGTCTGCCGACTCATAGCCGTGAGCCGCGGCAAAGCATTCGTTGATATAGATCAGTACGCCGTTCAGGTCCGAAATCGCCATGCCGAAGTTGGCGGCGTCAAAGACGGTTTTGAACTGACGCAGGGCCTCTTCGGCCTGCTTGCGTTCGGTGATGTCGGTAAGAATGCAAAGGATCTGGCCGGGGCTGGGCATTAATACGGTGACATCGAAATGTTTTCCCAGCTCAGGTACATAGCTTTGGAAAAAGACCGGCTTGCCGGTCTGCGCCGCCTTGTCGAAATTCTCAAGGCAGGGGTGCCGTCCCGGAAGGACTTCGTGAATGCACCTTCCATTGATTTGAGAACCCTTCAAGCCGGTCATGCGCTCGAAAGCCGGATTGACGGCCAGGAAGCGGTAGCCAGCCGGATTTCCCGCCCGATCCCGCATGATCTCGTGAAGGGCGAATCCGTCGAGCATCTCGTGGAACAGAATCTGGTATTCCCGCTCCATTCGCCGGTGTTCGGTGATATCCCGGGTGGTTGAAAGAACGGAGCTCACCGCACCCTTTGCATCGAATTCGGGAATCAGCCGCCAGTTGAAGATCATCGGTCCCTGTTTGCCTTCGAACGTGAATTCCGTTTCCAGGGGAGTGCCGGTGTCGAAAACCCGCTGAATGTGTTCTTCCTGGAACCGGCAGTGCGCCTCGGGAAAGCCCATCTCGCGGCGGGTTCTGCCGATGTATTGATCGGCCTCGATGCCGGACAGATTGCCGATATTGCGGGAGACAAACAGGTGGCGTGCATTCCGGTCGTAGCGGATCACGAAATCCGGCAGCCCCTCTATAAGGGTCCGGTACCTTTCCTCGCTTTCGCGCAGGGCCTCCGTTGTTTGGTCGCGCAGAATGGCGGCGCCGGCGGCATCTGCCACGATTTTAAGAATTTGAACGTCTTCCTCTCTCCATCGCCGCTGAGTTTCGCAGTCGTCAAAGCCGATGAAGCCCCACAGGGCGTTTCCGGTAAAAACGGGCAGAATCAGGATGGATAAGATTCCCTGGGGCTCGAGTATATTGCGCTCCGCAGCGGTCATTTCGGAAACGATTCCGGAAAAGGGCTTCCGGGCCTGAAGAACGGACAGGAGCGACGAGAAATTTGGGCCGTAGGGCAGGTGTTGCAGATCCGGGTTTTCGAATTGCGATTCCACGCCTTTGGCGCAGAATTCCGCGATCTGGGTCGCGCAGAGCCCGGCGGCGGGGTCGTATTCATTTTCAAATATGTAGGCGCGTCCGGCTTTCGTGACGGATTGTAATTTTTCAAGAACCCGGTCCAAACGGTCCTGCAGGTCGCCGGATTCGGCGAGAATGCCGATGCACTCGGCGGTGCAGTGCTCGCAGGCAAGACGGTAAATCAAGGCATCATCGGCCTGTTTGCGCTGAGTGATGTCTATGCAGGTGCCTTCGATCCAGGCGGCGCTTCCATCGGATTCATAAATCATGCGGGCGTTGAAGGAAACCCAGATACAAGATCCGTCCCTGCGCCGCATCTTCGCGTCGAAATCCCTGAGGATTCCTTGCGATGCGTTGAGCAGGGCGAGGGACTTCTTGCGGTCTTCGGGATCTGCAAAGATCAGTTTGGGCGAGCCGGTCAAGGCGCCCATCTCCTCGGGCGAGTCGTATCCGAAGATGCGGGCAAATGCCGGATTGACCATGCGGAACTGGCCCTCCGGCGTTGTCTGAAAAATACCCGCGATCGAATCATTGAAAATATTCCGGTATCTTTCCTCGCTTTCCCGCAGCGCCTTTTCCCATTGCTTGCGTTCGGTGATGTCCATGAAATTGCCGACGACTCTGACGACCCGGCCGCCCTCCTGCACCGCTTCAGCCGAGGTGCGAATCCAGAGCCGGCGACCCTTGGCGGTCATAAAGGGAAACTCGATATCGTAGGGTTCCCCCTGTTCCACGCAGCGCTGGAAGGCTTTCAGCATTACCGGCCGGTCCTTGGGCGCGTAACATGCCAAACTTGCTGTCAGAAGATCGGCGGAGCCGGGCGGGAACTCTTTTGGCGCCAAATCATGTATGCGGTAGGCCTCATCCGACCAGGTCATAGTTTGGGTTACCAGATCCCATTGCCAGCCGCCGATCCTGGCCAGGCGCTGGGCCGAGTTCAGGAGCTGTTCGCTTTTCTGCAGGGCGTCCTCGGCCTGTTTGCGCACGGTGATGTCCGTTCCGGTGGACTGAAAGTGAGTGGGTCGGCTCCTTTCGTCGAAAAAGGCCCGGTTGGTCCATTCGAGCCAGGCCAGGCTTCCGTCCGGCATCGGACAGCGTTCCACGTGAGTTTCGACGGGTTTCTCCGGCGTAACCGCGCTCAGCCGAGTCCTGACCGTTTCCCGATCCTCGGGCAACAGTAAATCATAGAGGTTTTTTCCGATGAGATCGGCGGGGGAGGCGGATTTCCATGTTGCCAGCGTTTCGTTGACATAGGTCAGCGTGCCGTCGGGAAGAAAAACAGTGAGAAACATCGGCATGTCCTCGGCCAGCCGCCGGTAGCGCTCCTCGCTTTCCCGCAGTTCGCGGGTGCGCGTTTCAAGCAGTTCCTGAACGCGCAGGAGAGAGCGCTCACGCCGGGTCCGGGTGCACAGCTCGATGAGGTATTCCGGGTCAAAGGGTTTATACAGACAGGCGGCGGCGCCGCGCTTCATCCATTCCAGCGCTTCCTCGGGACCTCCGCCGGCGGTCGTCATCAGGAAGACGCAGTCTGGCCGCTGCGCGTGGAAAACATCCAGCAGGTCGTCTCCCGCGCCGTCGGAAAGCGGGTAATTGAGCACAGTCACGTCGTAGGAAATCCGGTCGAACGATTCAACGGCTTCCCGGGCTGTAAAGGCCGTATCCACCCGGTAACCTCTTTCTTTAAAGGCCTTTCTGAGCGCGTCGGACTGCGCGCTGTTTTCTTCGACGATCAAAACGCGGGCGGGAATCCGCCGCCGGTCCCCTTGCAGGATCGCCCGCACCTTGTCCACGAATCGTTTGCCGTCCACCGGAGAGGGGAAAAAAGCTTCGGCGCCGAGGTCGGCGGCGATGCGGTCGGGCGTTTCGCCGGCAAATATGGCTGAAACCACCAGGATGGGGATCTGGTTGAGGGCCGCGTAATCGGGCGAACGCAGCAGGCGGGTGAAGCGCCAGCCGTCGATGCCCGGCATGTAGACGTCGGTGACGACCAGGGCGGGCAGACAGGTTCCGGCCCGGGCGGACATATCCGCCAGGGCGGTCTCGGCATCTGTAAAGGTGCGGGGTTCCAGCCCCGCCTTGCGCACCAGACCGGAGAGAATGCCAAGCTGGGTAGGGTCGTCGTTGACCACTACGGCAAAGGGTGCAAAGGATTTGGAATCGGCGTCATTCATGACTGCCTCTTTTTCGGGTCATCACTCTTTATCTCCATCCTTGACGATTTCGTATAAACTTCGATTTCTGTGTGGCGTAAAAGATCGTTTTTTTGAAATCAGGACACGCACGGACGGGTGGCATCGAGGCACTTTCCGTTGTGAACCACGCGATTGCGGCCTTCGTTCTTGGCCTGGTACAGGGCCGCGTCGGCCGCCGCCAGTATCTCATCCACCGTGTTTTTGTCGTCCGCGCAGGTCACGCCGATGCTCACCGTAATGGACAGGGCGCCCGACCGGGATTCCATTTTACTTTCCGCCGTGGTTTTGCACAGCCGGTTGAATATGGACATGCAGTCCATATCGGTTTTGATCGGGGCAATGACCAGAAACTCCTCTCCTCCCATCCGGCCGACCGAATCGTACGCCCTGAGTTTCTCGATCAGAATTTGAGCCAGCCCGCGCAGCGCATCGTCGCCGGCATGGTGCCCGTATGTGTCGTTGACCTTTTTGAAATGGTCGATGTCGCACATGCCGACGGCCAGAACATCCCCCTGGCGGCCGGCGCGCGCCAGCTCCGCTTTCAGCCGGTCGATAATGGCCCGCCGGTTCAGCAGACCGGTCAGCGCATCGTGGGTGGCCTGGTGCGCCATGATTTCCCTGCTTTCAACCAGGGCATCCTGCAACTCGACCATGCGGCGGCCGACCTCGATGCGGGCGCGCAGCTCGCCGGGATCAAAGGGCTTGGACAGATAGTCGTTGGCGCCGGCGTCCAGTCCGGCGATGATGTCTTCCTTTTCGCTCTTGGCGGTCAGCATGATGATATAGGGCGGCCGGTCGGACTGCAGGGCCCGGATATGGCGCAGAACCTCCAGCCCGTCCATTTCCGGCATCATCCAGTCCAGAAGGACCAGTTTCGGCGCATCCGGTTTCTGCATCGCCTCCCAGGCTTCCCTGCCGTCGCAGGCCGCACTTGCGTCGAAGCCCCACTTGACAAGGACCGCCTGAAGCATGAAGCGGGTTGTGGCATCGTCATCCGCAATCAGAATCCGCATGTAAAAAACTCCTGTTCAACTCAGGGCGACGGGCGCCCGAAAAGGGTTATTGCAAAACCCCGGGAAACATGTGTTTTGTATTTTTGCACGTTTTGCATTATCAATTCTGTTTTTCCATTGCAACCTTCAACCGCTCGAACTGCGCTTCCAGATTGCCCATGCCGGCCCTGACGGCATTGAGGTTTCCGGCTTTTGCCGCCTTTTCCATCTCGAATGCCGCCGCGCGCAGGGCCTCGCCGCCGACGTTGGCCGATGCGCCCTTGATGGTGTGAGCCTGACGTTGCGCCTTTTCGCCGTCTTCGGCATCCAGATAACCCCGCAAAGCCTTGATCTGGAGCGGAATGTCCTGTATGAAGCCTTGAATCACCGTATGCGCCAGATCCTCATCATCCATCAGACGCGCCAGCATTCCGGCCCGGTCGAAGACCGGCGATGAATCAGACGGGGATGCATCGGCTTTTTTCACGCCCTCATCCTTTTTCATTACCGGCGGATCACTGTCTTGCGGCAGCCATTTTTCCAGAACCTCGGCCAGGGCCAGCGGCGCTACCGGCTTGGATATATAGTCGTTCATTCCCGCTTGCAGACAGCGTTCCCGGTCGCCCTGCATGGCATGGGCCGTCATGGCGATGATGGGAATCCGCGAAACCGGAATCCTGGAACCGGCAACCAGATGGACGCCGGATTCGGGTTTTGAATTCCGAATGACCCGGGTGGCTTCCAGACCGTCCATCTCGGGCATCTGAACGTCCATCAACACCAGTTCGTAGGGAATGGATTCGACGGCCCTGACGGCTTCCGCGCCGTTGGCCACCGCGTCCGCGCTCAGGCCCAGTTTCTTCAGAATGCCCAGGGCCACCTGCTGGTTGGTGATGTTGTCCTCGGCCAGAAGGATGCGCGCCTTGCAATCCTTGAACCGGTTCAGTATCTCGCGGGCCGTATGGCGGGTGGCGATGGCTTGAACCGCTTCCGCCGCATCGACCCGCTCCCTCAGGGCCAGGGACAGAACGGTCCTGAGTTCATCTTGCCGTATGGGCTTGGTGGCATACGCCGCAAAACCGATCTCCTCAAATTTCCGGGCGTCGCCCCGCGTTCCCAGGGATGTGAGCATCACCATTCGGGCGCCGTCCAGACGTTCGTCTTGCCGAATGGCGCGGCCCAGGGCTGCTCCGTCCATGCCCGGCATCTGCATGTCGATCAGGGCGACGCGGAAGGGATCATGCGCGTCTACGGCCTGATTGAGGGCATGTAAGGCTTCCGGGCCGTCCTTCGCCTCTGACGGGCGCATGCCCCAGGCGGTCAGATGCGCGGTGAGAATTTCCCGGCTCGTGGCGTTGTCGTCCACGATCAGCGCGCGTATGCCGTTCAGGTCGGCGGGCGGAATGCTTTGCCTTCGAATTTCCTCGGCCTGTCTGCCGAAGCGGGCGGTGAACCAGAACTCGGAACCATGGCCCTCTTTGCTTTTCACCCCGATCCGGCCGCCCATCAGCTCGGCCAGCTGCTTGGAAATGGCCAGCCCCAGGCCGGTGCCGCCATACTGTCGCGTGGTCGAGGCATCCACTTGGGTGAACTTGTCAAAGAGATTGCTGATCTTGTTTTCGGGGATGCCGATGCCAGTATCCCGAACCGAGAAGCGCAGCAGAACATTATTTTCATGCGTTTGCGTTGTATGGGACACTTCTTTCCCGGTTTCGTTTTCATCCACCAACGAGACGCGGATGGAAATCTCGCCTGTGGCGGTGAACTTGAGGGAATTTCCTACCAGGTTGGTGAGAATCTGGCGCAGACGGCCCGGGTCTCCGATGAGCAGTGTCGGAATCGACGGGTCGGTGGCGCAGAACAGATCGAGGCCTTTTTCGTGGGCGCGTAGAGCTATGGCGGCGGTAAAATCATCCAGCAGGCTCAAGAGGTCGAAGTCCAGAACCTCCAGGTCGAGCTTTTTGGCTTCGATCTTGGAGAAGTCGAGAATGTCGTTGATCAGCCCGAGCAGCGATTCGGCGCTGATCCGCACGATCTCGGCGTAGCGCCGCTGCTCTTCGGTCAGATTGGTATCCAGCAGCAGGCCGGTCATGCCGATGACCCCGTTCATGGGCGTGCGGATCTCGTGGCTCATGTTGGCCAGAAACTCGCTCTTAGCGCTGCTGGCCAACTCGGCCTGCACGGCCATGTCGTTGGCCCGGACCGTAGCTTCCTCCAGATGGCGGTTGGTTTCCAGGAGATTTGCCTCCATGTTTTTGCGTTCGGTATTGTCGCGGATGCACTCTATGGCGGCAATGATCTCACCCTTTGCGTTCCTCAGGACGGAGGCCGTCCCTGAAAGGTAGAGATTGCCGCCGGGCAGGCTGGGTGTGTAGGATTCCCCAAAAAGAACGCCTTCTCTCCGGTAAATGCCGAGATAAGCCGGTTCCATTTCCGGCCGGGGATGAAGGGCCAGGTCGATCAGGACAGGCCTTCTCTCTCCATAAAAGGGAAGCGCGTATTCATAGTTGCCCTTGCCGATGATATCTTCCTTCCGGACGCCGGTCAGGGTTTCAATGGCCCGGTTCCATGCGATCACCCTGCCTTCCCGGTCAATGACCATTGTGGCGTCCGGCAGGAATTCGATGATGTCCTCCAGGCGTCGTTGAGAATCCCGAACCGCCGCCTCCGACTGCTTGCGGGCGGTGATGTCCCGCATAATTCCCACCGCATTCCAGCCGTTTGGAAGTTCGAGTGCGGACAGAGACAGTTCAACCGGTATTTCACGCCCTTCTTTGTGACGGGCTTCCAATTCTAGGGTTTTGCCTACCGCGGCGCCCTGGCCGGTTGTTCTGAATCGGCCGAAGGCTTCTTGATGGGAGGCATGATAGCTTTGCGGTGCGAGCAACAAATGCAGATTTTGACCAATTGCTTCGTCACTCGCATATCCGAAAATACGTTCTGCCGCAGGATTCCAGAAAGAAACATCTCCTTCGGGGTTTATCATCAGAATCGCGTCATGCGCGGACTCAGTGATGGCAAGTAATCTCGCTTTTTCGGTCCGCAGTTCCTCTTCGGCCTGCTTCTGGGCGGTGACGTCCCGGGCGATGCCCTGGAAGCCGATGATCGCACCGGATTCATCTTCTATGGCAATTCCGTTCGAGGTGTGCCAGCGCCAGGTTCCGTCGAGGTGCCGCAGGCGGTACGTGATGCCTTCATACCGTTGCCCGGTTTCGATCACGCTCCGCAGGAAGATCTCGTACTTCGCAAGATCATCCGGATGGAGAAATTCCCGGAAATGCCTTCCAGCCACAAGGCTGACCGGATGGCCCAGCAGATCGGTCCAGGCCGGCGAAACGAAGTTTAATAGGCCGTCGGCACTCAGGGTATAGATGATGTCGTAGCTGTTTTCGATCAGCAGGCGGTGCTTTTTCTCGCTTTTTTTCATCGATTCCTCGGCTTGCCTGCGCAGGTGGATATTGACAAGCAGCCGGCCGAAAACGGTTAAAAGATCCCGCTCGCTGTCCGAGTAGGCATGATGGCGGAGCACCGATTCAAAACCGATGAAGCCGATGCAATCTCTTCCGCTCATCAACGGAATAGAGATCAGACTCTTGATGCCCTGGGGCTCGAGTTTGTCCCGAAGGACGCCTTGCGGAAGGGCGGGAACATCCGGAATGCAGATCGCCTCGCCGCGGCGATGGGTTTTCACCCAGTCTGTTGCATCATTCAGCGGAACCACCTGCAGTTCATCGATCTGGGGTGGAAAGCCCTCCCCGCACCACTCGTGGGTGTTGGTGCAGATTCCCCGGTCGAAATCGTACCTGAAAATATACCCCCGGTCCGCGTCGATGTGGGATGCCAGATGCCGCAGGGAATCCTGGATCGCTGTTTCGAACTCATCCGAAGGCAGGTTGATGTAGGTAGAGGATACATCCAAAAGCAGTTGCCGCATACGGGATTGCGCACTCAGTTCAACCTCGGACTGTTTCCGGATGGTGATGTCCCGTGAGGTGCCCTGAAAACCGGCGATTCTGCCGGATCTGTCTTTGAGCGGAACGACGTTGGTGGTGTGCCATCTCCAGTTTCCGTTGATGTGCCGGAGGCGATATTCGGCGCTCTCCTGCCGCTGGCCCGTTTCAACCACCCTCCGCAGGAATGCCAGGCACTTTGAAAGATCGTCCGGATGGATGAATTTTCCGAAATGTTGTCCGACCATCTGGCTGGGCGGATACCCGATCAGGACCATCGAGGCCGGAGAGATAAAGGTGAACACACCGTCGGGGTTCAAGGTGTATATAATTTCGTTGCTGTTTTCGATCAGCAGCCGGTATTTTGCCTCGCTTTGGCCCAGCTTCCGGTGTGCTTCGTTCCGGTTGATCGCGCTGCCGATGATTTCGGCGACCACTTGCAGCATCTGAATCTGATGCTCCGGCCAGATGCGCGGCGCGCGCACGGCGTCAAATCCAAGAAATCCCATGAGCAGGCCGCGGTTGTTTCGCATCGGCAGGCAGATCAGCGACTGTATGTCCTGCAACCGGAATTCCTTTTTTTCGGCTTCGGCTTCCGGCGGCAGGGCTTCGACCTCGGGAATATGCAGAGGTTTCAGCTCGAGCATTCGGTCCTTCCACCAGGGCATCGTATCCGTTGGAAAGTTCTGAATCCGGTCTTTTTGCGGGGCGATGCCTGCAGCGCACCATTCATGGGTGTTGTCCATGGCGCTCAGGTCTTCGGAAAAGGAAAACAGATAACTCCGGTCCACGTCGAAGAGCATGCCCAGGCGGAACAGGACCTGATCGACCGCCTTGTCGAATTGGTTTTCAGTTATGTTGACGAATTGTGCGGACAACTCGGTGACGGTCTGCTGCAAGCGAATCTCAAACCGGTCCTGTTCGCGCCGGCGGTATGCCGCGCTCACGTCCCGGAAGACCAGCACGGCTCCGATGACGCTGCCGGCCGCATTGTGAATGGGCGCGCAGCTGTCGGCGACATGAAGTTCCGTGCCGTCCCGGGCGATGAGTACGGTGTGGTTGGCCAGGTCGACGACGATATTTTCGTTCAGGACCCGGACGACGGGGTTCTCGGCTTTCTGGCGGGTTTCGGCGTGGATGATTCGGAAGATTTCCGATACAGGCCGTCCTTGAGCCTCGCCGGAGCTCCAGCCGGTCATGGCTTCGGCCACGGCGTTGAGACTGACTGTCTCGCCCCGCATGTTGCAGGTAATGACGCCGTCCCCGATCGAGCGCAGGGTGGCGGTCAGGCGTTCCTCGCTTTCCTGCAGTATCGCCTGCTGGGCGCGTATTCCCGTATCGGTGCGGTGGAGCAGCACATAGATGAGGCCGAGCAGCAGGGACAGCAGCACCGCGACGGCGGTTCCGCCCAGAACGGTCAGACGTTTGAAAGCCGCCTGGTCGGAGGTGATGTCGCACATGACCAGCAGGCGGCCGATCTCTTTGCCCGAAGCGTCCTTCAGGGGAGCGGCGGATGCCCGCCAGTTTTTCCCGTCAAAGACAACCTTCTGATCGATCCGGTTGTGAGCGTATTCCGCCGCCGGGTCATGGTCCGCCGCCGGGGCGAAGGCACCGGGCAGGCTGCCTTGGGAGGCATGGATCACGACGCTGTGCGGCAGTAAATCCCAGTCAACCATTTTCCCGATCCGGTGCGCTCCCTCCTCGAAAGCCCGGCGGTTCAGGAGTTCCTTGTGGACGAGCAGTGCCAGCTGAACGTTGGGGCGAAGGCTCATCGATTCCAGCACATTGCTGATTTCCTTGCCCAGTTCCGCGTAGCCGGCGAGCTTGTTGCCATCGAAAACCGGCTGCACCGTCCGCAGGGTTAAGGTGCCCTGGTTTCCCAGCTCGATGCCGGAAACCGCTTCGCCGGTCCGTTCGGCCTCCAGCGCCGTGAAACGGTCGATCAGGCCGCCGCGCTTCCCCGGATTGTGAACCCGCAGGAGGCAGGCGCGGTTTGCATCTAAAAAGTAAAAATGCGTCAGGTTGTTTTCCCTGCGCATTCTGTCATAGACCGGACGCCAGTCCGCCAGAAGGCGGTCAACGTCGCCCTCGCGCAGGGCCTTGCCGGAATTGGCGGCAACGGTCTTCAGAGTCTCGAGCAAGGCCGATGCGTGCTGATCCACAGCTGTTTTCAGATCACGGTTTGTATCATCGATAAGAAGGGCCACATCCCTGGCAATCTGATCCTGATACTGCTGCCACAGAAGCACTCCGGATCCGACCGTCAATAAAACCACCATGCCCGTCAGCGGAAGCAGCAGACGGTTCAGGACCGGCCTGGGAGAGGCGGCGACCCGACGCCTGCCGATTCGGGAGGCAAAAACCACGATCAGCAGGACAAGCATCAATCCCGCCGGCAGGACCGTTTTTTCGGCCACCTTCCATTTCCAGTCGCGGGCGTCGACATCCATGCCGAACACGGCGACCAGGTCGCAGGTTTCCGGGTCGATCATCGGAACCATGCCAGAGACCCACACTCCCCATCGGTCCGTGGTCGGGCCGACAACAGCCATGGTTTTGGAATCAAATACCTGCAGAATGCTTTCCGAAACCTCCTCGTAGGAATCTCCGGGCGGGGAGTAGTCCTCCGAGTCAGGCGGCTCGCTGTCCGCGAAGATAAAGACGGCCCCATCGACCCTGCGGCCCATGAGATAGACAAACCGGCAATCCGGGTTGACCGCGCGCAGGGAGATCAGCTTTTCCTTGATCTGCTGGTAAGCGGGGCTGTCCAGATCGGCTTCCGTCCCCGTTAGAATTTTGACGCGGTCGAGGTTCATAGCTCCGGCTGCCAGCCGGGTCAGCTGAAGCAGTTCGGCGCGCAATTCGCGGTCGGTCTGCACCATCAGAAACCAGGTGAAAAGCACTGCGCCGATCAGCGCGGCCGCACCGATCGCCCACAGCCCGTATTTCTTTTTCAGAACTGTCGCTTGTCCGTCGTTCATGAGCAGCCCCTTGTGAATGGCTGTTTGCTTTCTGAATCCGCATTGCGGACTCTACACGCAATGATCCCGGTTGATCAAGCGGTCTTAACAGGCTGTTGAAAAATTGCGCCTGAGGCCGCCATTCAGCGTTGCGCGGCTCTCGCCAATGCTCACATAGCTTTGAATATGCTGCGCTTGTCGCATCGCCGCGCGCCTTGCCTGACGGCCTGATTCTTGTTTTTCAACACCCTGTTAAGCCTGTAAAATATTAAGCAAAATAAATGCCAATGCCGCTTTGCTTTTCAGCCGGGTTGGTTTTTTGCTTTGCGTTCGAATCCGGACCCCATTTTGATCTGAAGCAGCTTTCAGAATTGCATGGAGAGGCTGAAGGCGCCGAAAGCCAGGCGACGCGGATCCCGTTGGTATAATTGTTGTCGCAGTTGTAGAAGAAATTGTTCTCCAGAACCAGACTCAGCGTGCCCTTCGTCGACTCCTCAGCCGCAAGGGACTCCAGCGGCACAGTGAGAGACATGACGGGCGGTGCGAGAATGCTTGCACATTTCCGGCCGGCTGATGCCCAATTCATTCGGTTTTTCCGAGAGCATTCTGTCAGCATGCTCACACCATGGTTGTGATTGTGCGGCGGAACCGTGCGAGGGCAAAACCAAACAATATTGTTCCGATTCCGGCGATGGCGATGAACTGCGGCCAGACGACGCGAAAGCCTGCGCCGCGATACAGGATCGCCTGGGCCATCATGACAAAATGGGTGTTCGGCGCCGCCAGCATCAGATACTGGACAATCTCCGGCATGCTTTCGCGCGGCGTAGCCCCACCCGAAAGCATCTGCAGGGGGAGCAGCACCAGCATGATCAGCAGACCGAACTGCGGCATGGAGCGGGCGAGCGTGCCGAGAAAAATGCCCAGCGAGGTGGTGGCAAACAGGTGCAGCGCTGCACCTGCAAGGAACAGGGCGATGGAACCTTCGATGGGAACCTTGAGCAGGCCCTGAACGACTAGGAACAGCGAACAGGCCGTAGAGATCAGCACCACCAGCGCCATGGCCCATACCTTGCCGGCCATGATTTCGAGGGGGGTGACCGGCATTACCAGGAGATGCTCCACCGTGCCATGCTCCCGCTCGCGAATCAATGCGGCGCCGGTGAGAATGATGGAGAGCATGGTGACGTTGTCGATGATCTTCATGACCGCTCCGAACCAGGATTTGTTCAATTCCGGATTGAAACGCGACCGGAGGGCCAGATCCACCGCGGGAACGGTGTTTGAGCGGTATCCCTGAAGGAAGCCGGTGATTTCGCCGCTGATGATGGTCTGAATATAACCGCTGCCGGTGAAGGCCTGGCTCATTCGGGTGGCGTCCACATTGAGCTGGATGGCGGGGCTGCGTCCGGCCAGCACGTCGCTCTGAAAATTCGGAGGAATGTTGAGGGCAAAGGTGTCCAGGCCGGCATCCATCCGAATATCCATCTCAGCGTGTGTAATCAGCACGGGCGGTATGAAGTGCGGCGGGTAGAAAGCATCGGCGATGCGTTGCGAGAGTTGTGAGCGGTCCTCATCGACAATGGCGATCGGCGCTTTGTGCAGGGTCTCCGGCATGGCGGTCGCTGCGGTATGGATTGCGAACGTGAAGGCATAGACGATCAGGAAGAGCATCACCGGGTCGCGCATCAGGCTGCGCAGTTCTTTAATGCCGAGATGAAGGATGTTGGCGGTGCGCATGATCAGGAATCCTGTTTTTTGAGCAGGACCGCCCCCAGGGCGATCAGTATGGGGACAGCGAGCAGCAGGGGAATAAACGATGCCTGAAGATCGCTGAATCCGAGTCCCTTGGAGAAAGTCCCGCGGAAAATGGTCAGGAAATGGGATGTCGGATATATGCGACCGATCACGGCGCCTGCCCCCTCCAGCGAAGAAACGGGATCAAGCATGCCTGAAAACTGAACCGCCGGCAGAATGGTCAACAGCGTTGTTCCGAACAGGGCGGCGATCTGGCTGCGCATAAAGGTCGAGATTACCAGCCCGAGGGAGGTAGCGGCGATCACGTACAGCACCGCCGCCGCGGCAAGGGTTGGAAAGCTTCCCTTGAGCGGTACATCAAATACAAAAATGGCCAGGGCGGTCAGCAACAGAAAGTTCATCAGGGCCAGGACCACGTAGGGAATCTGCTTTCCCAGCAGGAACTCCAGCCGGGTGACCGGGGTGACGTACAGGTTGACGATGGAGCCCAGTTCCTTTTCCCGCACCACCGACAACGCGGTCAGCATGGCCGGAATCATCATCAGAAGCAGCGGAATCACCGCCGGCACCATGGCCGGCAGGCTTTTTACGTCCGGGTTGTAGCGGAAACGGGTCTCGATGGCGGCTGCCCCTGTCGTTGCAGCGGCGCCGGGAGCCTGCCGCGCCAGGGTTGCCAGCCAGTGGGCGTGCATTCCCTGCACATAGCCGCGCACGGTTTCCGCGCGGGTAGGCATCGCCCCGTCGATCCATGCGCCGACGGCGACCGGCGTTCCCCTGCGCAGGTCGCGACCAAAACCGGGAGGAATCTCGATGGCCAGGCTGATCTCGCCGGCACGCATGCGCTGGTCCAGCTCGGCGTAGTTTTTGATGGGAGGGCGTTCGATGAAGTAGCGTGAACCTTCGAGATTGAGGGCATAGTCGCGGCTGAGGGTCGTCTGGTCCCGGTCGAGCACCGCAAAGGAAAGGTCCTCAACGTCCATGCTGATGCCGTAGCCCATGACGAACATCAGGATCACGCTTCCCAACAGGGCAAGGGTCAGGCGGACCGGATCACGGCGCAGTTCCAGGCCCTCGCGCCGGGTGTAGCTGAACAGGCGGCGCAGGCTGAAGGAACCGGCCCGTGGAGTCGAGGTCGGGGTTTGTTTCCCGAGGGGCGAGGGAGCGGCGGCCCTTTCCGCGGCTGATGCGGAAGGGCCGGATGACGCTTCGCCGGTTGCTTGCTCCAGGTGGCTGATAAACGCCTCTTCCAGCGTTTTTACCCCGCGCTTTTCGATCAGCGAAGCAGGCGAGCCGCTTACCAGAACCCGGCCCGCGTGCATCAGCGATATCCGGTCGCAGCGCTCGGCTTCGTTCATGAAATGGGTGGATATGAAGATGGTGACCTTATCCCGGCGCGCCAGATCTATCATGATCTGCCAGAAGGCGTCGCGCGCCACCGGGTCTACCCCCGAGGTGGGTTCGTCCAGAATCAGCATCTCCGGGCCGTGGATCATTGCGACCGCCAGGGAAAGCCGCTGGCGCTGCCCCAGGGGGAGGGCCTCGGGCAGGCTCTCCATTGCCTCGTCCAGGCCGAAACGCTGTCCCATCTCCTGTACGCGGGCCTCAATCCGAGCTTCCGGCATCCTGAACAGGCGAGCATGAAGCACCAGATTCTGCCGCACCGTCAGCTCGCCGTAGAGGGAAAAAGACTGCGTCATGTAGCCCACGCGCCGCCGGGTGTCGATATCGTGCGGGTCCACCGGCCGGCCAAACAGCCAGGCTTCTCCTTCGCTGGCCGGCAAAAGGCCGGTCAGCATCTTCATGGTGGTGGTCTTGCCGCAGCCGTTGGAACCCAGAAAACCGAAAATTTCTCCCCGGCGGATGCGGAAACTCACATGATCGACGGCCGTGAAATCGCCGAAGCGCATTGTCAAATCCTGCGCCTCGATGGCGGTCTCGCCGGCAACGTCCGTCTCACGGGGAGGGATGACGACCGGCTGGTACCCGTCGCGCTGGGACCGTGGCAACAGGGAGATGAACGCCTCCTCCAGGGTGGCGGCGCCGGTCTGGCTCAAAAGCTCCTTCGGGGCGCCGGTGGCGAGTACGTGCCCGGCGTTCATGGCCACCAGCCAGTCGAAACGGGCGGCCTCTTCCATGTAGGCGGTGGCCACCAGCACGCTCATGCCGCGCTGCCCGGTGCGGATACGGTCGATGAGCTCCCAGAACTGCCGGCGAGACAGCGGATCTACGCCGGTGGTGGGTTCATCCAGGATCAGAAGATCGGGGTCGTGGATCAGTGCACAGCAGAGGCCAAGTTTCTGCTTCATGCCGCCGGAGAGCTTGCCTGCAGGCCGGTCGGTAAAGGGGGCCAGCCCGGTTGCCTGGAGCAGCTCGCCGATACGCCGTTCGCGCTCCTCGCGATCGTGACCGAACAGACGTCCAAAGAATTCGACATTTTCAAAGACCGACAGCGTCGGATACAGGTTTCTGCCCAGACCTTGCGGCATGTAGGCAATCCGTGGGCATACGGTGCGGCGGTGCTCTCCGTCAGCCATGTCGCCGTTCAGCACCTCGATCTGTCCGGACTGGATCACCCTCGCGCCGGCTATGAGCGAGAACAGGCTGGACTTGCCGACACCGTCGGGGCCGATGACCCCGACCATGCAGCCGGCCGGCAGATCCAGAGTAATTCCATCCAGAGCCGACGTTCTCCCGTAACGCAGGCTCACCTCCTGCAGCCGGGCGACAGGCGGCGATTTTCCGGATTCGGGTTCGTTCATTCGAGCAGCCTCGTCTGCAGATGTGCCGGCCACGGGATCGCGGGATCGAGCCGCACATAGGCCATGCCGGGGAGACCGGTCTTTACGTGAACAATGTACTTTCTGAGCAGTTCCACGGGAACCTGCGCTCGAATGCGAAACATCAGCTTCTCCCGTTCGCTGGCCGTTTCCACGGTCTTGGGGGTGAACTGGGCCACGTCGGAGACGAAGGACACGCTTGCCGGAATCACATACTGGGGCGCGGCGTCGATCACCAGGCGCACCTCGGTGCCCAGGGCGATCCTTCCGGCCGCGATCGTTGGAAGAAAAAAGGTCATGTAAACATCGTTCAGGTCGATCATGCTCAGCACGCGGCCGCCTCCGCCCACCACCTCGCCGGGCTGGGCCACGCGATACTGAATGCGGCCATCCCTTGGCGCCTGAAGCGTGCTGTCGGCGATTTCGACATGGATGCGTTCGACGCTCGCTCTGGCGGCCTCCACCGCCGATTCCGCGCCTGTGACCTGGGCGCGTGCCGTTGCAACGGCCGCATCAGCCGCCGCGATCTGGGCGTGTACGGCGCTGACCGCAGCAGCCGCGCCTTGGACCTCGGCACTGTCGTCATCCGCTTCCTGTTGAGAGCTCGCGCCTTCTCTCGCCAGAAGCGAGGAACGCGAGAGGCGCTTGCTGGCGATCTCGTACTCGGCCTCGCGCTGTGCCAGAACCGCCAGGGTTGCCCTCTTCTCCGCCTCTCGAAGAAGGAGTTGGCTGTGTGCGATGGTGACCGAGCTTTCAGCCTGGCGTAATTGCGCTTCGGCCTGACGCAGCTGCGCCTCCAGCACATCGGTGTCCATCCGCGCGACCACCTGGCCTGCAGTAACAAAGTCACCCTCGCGCACAAATATTTCCTTTACGCGGCCGGCGGTCTTGGCGGCGATATCGATCTCGACCGCCTCGATACGCCCGTTTCCACTGACCAGGGATGCATCCTCGCTCTTGTCGGCATACTTCATCCAGGCGAGTGCGGCCGCCGCGCTCAAGGCCAGCACCCACGCGGAACGGATCAACCACTTTTTTGTTTGAGCTTTCATCGTCCGTTATCCATGGTTTCTGTTTCTTTTACGGCAACTGTTCCGCCTCCCAGGGCCGAATACAGGTTGACCACACTGGCGAGCAGGGTCCGTCGCGTCTGCACCAGCGCCTGCTCGGCGGCGAATCGTCCGCGTTCGGCATCCAGCACCTCCAGATAGGGAGTTGCCCCGTTTTCGTATCGCAAATGGACAAGTCGCGTGCGTTCAGTCTGGGTTGCCACGATGGCCTTCTGGACGGCCACCTGACGGGCAATCCAGCGGCGATCGGCCAGCGCATCGGCTACCTCGCGGAACGCGCCCTGTACCTTTCGTTCATACTCGGCCACTGCAATATGGCGACGTGCTTCCGCCAGGTCGAGATTGGCCTGGTTGCGGCCGCCGTCAAAAATCGGCAGAGAGATGCCGGGCGTGAAACTCCAGATCAAACTATCGGTGCCGAACAGCCCGTCAAGATCGGTGCTTGCGCTGCCCAGGTAGCCGGTCAGCGCAATGCGTGGGAAAAAGGCGGCGCGAGCCGCGCCGATATTGGCGTTGGCGGCCTTGAGCAGATGTTCGGCGGCGAGAACGTCGGGACGGTTGAGCAGCAGCTCGGAAGGCAGGCCCGGCGAGATGTCGCGCACGAAGGCGGTTTCGATCTGTGAAAGCGGGCGCGACTCGTTGGTCAGCGGGGCGCCTGCCAGAAGGGTGAGCGCGTTGTGGCTCTGCTCGCGCTGGCGTTCCAACTCCGTCAATTCCAATCGTGCCTGGTTCAGGAGTATCTCGGACTGCGCGGCATCCAGCTTGGAGGCCGAGCCCACCTCGTAGCGCCGATTTATGATGCGGCAGGACTCCTCACGGGTGGCCAGGGTTTGCCGGGCGATGTCCAGCCGCTCATCGAGTTCCCGTTCCAGAAGATAGACATTCGCCACCTGGGCCACCAGGCTGATCTGAACAGCTCTTCTGGCTTCCTCACTGGCGAGATAGGATTCCAGCGCCGCGTCCTTGAGACTGCGCACGCGCCCCCAGAAGTCCAGCTCCCATGTGCTCAGATTGAGCGTGGCCTGGTATTGCGAGGAGGTGTGGGAGTGTCCGGTGATGGAAAGATCGGCCGGCATGCGCGACCGGGCGCCCATCGCTCCTGCGCTGATGCTGGGCAGCTGGTCCGCGCGCTGGATGCCATACAGGGCCCTGGCCTCTTCCACCCGCTGTATCGCCGTGCGCAGATCACGGTTGCTTTCGATAGCGATGGAGAGCAATTCATTCAGATGGACGTCGCCAAAGAACTGGCTCCAGCCAAGCCGCAAGATTTCAGGCGACTCGGGCGACACATTCAGACCTTCCACATTGAATTTTTTCGCCATCGGGGTGTCGGGCTGTTTAAAGGTCGGCGTCAGCGAACACCCTGCCGGCAGACACAGCATCACGATGGCAATAAACCATAGCCTCATGGCCGCACCTCCAGCGATCAATCATCAGCATCAGCGCGCTGCAACACAGGACCGGCTTCGGCCAGTTCAAACAGCCGGGATTCGATTTTCCGGGTTCTAATACCGTCGATGATATGGAAATCATGGCGTCTGACCTCCACATAGTCCCGCTGGGTCAGAATTTCCGGGCAGTTGTTATAGACATAATCCCATAACGGCCGCCATTGTCGAAGGTGATTTTTGAAGAAGATGCCGCTTACGTTTTCAAGCTTCAATCCTATCAAATAAAAAGCCATCGCGCGATCCTTTTTATCTTTTATCGTCACGTTTCCGGCCGTCCGGCAGTCCGAACAGAAGCTGGGTCTGCCGCACGATAATATCTTCCATGTTTTGCAGATAGGCCTTGCTGAAACGATTGGCTTTGCCGCCCAGCGCGTCGAGGACGGCGTCCATGTAGTCGGCGTGAAAGCTCAGGCGATAAACCCGAAAGACGGGTCGATTTTTCGGGACTGTTCCGACGTTTGAAAATCAGAATCAAGACGACATGGAAATTTGTGTTGACCCGGACCGGGGGTTCTGCTAAAAGCCGGTAAAACAACCGATTCAACTCGTTTGTTAGGGGTGCTCCGGAATTCGGGGCTGAGAACATACCCTTTAACTTGAACTGGGTAATGCCAGCGTAAGGAAACATGAACGGTCCCAGGGTGAAGCTTCCTTACAGCTTCGCCTTTTTTTATGCTCCCTTCAAAGCCGGTCTTCCGAGTTCAGAACAGTCGAGCAGGTCGGAAATGCGCGTTTCAGAGCGCGCAAACATCAATCCACATCATATTCAGGAGGAAGACAATGGAGTTGAACGAGGTAACCATTACAAGCGCCATTATCGACCGGTTTCATGAGAAGCTCAGAGACAGCCTCGAGGCGGATGTTGCGGTGGTGGGCGGCGGTCCATCGGGGCTGGTCGCCGGATATTATCTGGCCAGGGCCGGAAAAAAGGTATCCCTGTACGAGCGCAAGCTCAGCGTCGGCGGCGGCATGTGGGGCGGGGGCATGATGTTCAACGAGATCGTGGTCCAGGAATCGGCGATTCACGTGCTCGATGAATTCGGCATTCGATCCAAAAGATACGCGGAAGGCTATTATACTGCCGATTCCGTGGAATCGATCTCAACCCTGACGTCTAAAGCGGTTCAGGCGGGGGTTCGAATCTTTAACTGCATGACCGTGGAAGACGTCATGATGCGGCCGAACCGGATCACCGGGCTGGTGCTGAACTGGTCCGCCGTGGACCTGGCCGGTCTTCATGTGGATCCCCTGGTGATCCGCTCCAAATTCGTGATCGACGCCACCGGCCATGACACCGAGGTGGTCCGGGTGGTTCAGAGAAAGGTGCCCGGAGAACTTCTAACGCCCAACGGCAAAATCGAGGGCGAGAAGTCCATGTGGGCCGAACGGGCTGAATCACTGACTCCGGAGAACACCCGGGAGGTTTTTCCGGGCCTTTACGTGGCCGGCATGGCGGCCAACGCAACCTTCGGGGAGCCCCGCATGGGACCGATCTTCGGAGGCATGCTGCTCTCCGGTGAAAAGGTGGCCATGGAGCTGATCGAACGGCTCGATGCCTGCTGAAAGTATCTCAGGGTTCGCAGAGGACGCGGAGTGGATTGGGTTGAAACCGGCGTCTGATTCCGTGTTCTCTGCGAACTTTTGCTAGGCGGGGACGATCCGATTTTAAATGCGGTGGAGAATTTCGGCCGCTTTTTCCAGGGTCTCATCCTGCTTGGCAAAGCAGAACCGCAGGACCCGGCGGTCGTCCTTTTGATGGTAGAACACCGAGGTGGGGATGGCCGCCACCTTGTATTCCCGGGTCAGACGCCTTGAAAATTCCACATCCGGCTCATCGGAGATCCGCGAATAATCCAGCATCTGGAAATAGGTTCCGTGGCAGGGCAGCGGCGTGAACCGGGAGCCTTTGATCAGTGACCGGAAGAAGTCTCGCTTCCGCCGGTAGAATCCGGCCAGCTCCGCATACCAGTCCGAATGTTCCATGAAATCGGCAATCGCCATCTGCACCGCCGTATTGGAGGTGAAGGTGACGTACTGGTGAATTTTTTGAAACTCCCTGGAAAGCTCCATGGGCGCAAGGCAGTACCCGATCTTCCAGCCCGTGGCGTGATAGGTTTTGCCGAATGAGCTGACCACGAAGCTTCTTTGCATCAGTTCCGGGCGCAGGGACATGCTCTGATGCGCCAGGCCGTCGAAGATGATGTGTTCGTAAACCTCGTCGCTCAGGATCAGAAGATCCGTTCCGCGAACGATCTCCTCGAGCCGGTCCAGATCGTCGGCCGTAAGCGCGGCGCCGGACGGGTTGTGTGGTGAATTGAGGATGAGAAGCCGGGTTCTGGACGAGACGGCGGCCTTGACCGCTTCCCAGTCAACGGCGTAATCCGGATGGCTGAGCTGGACATAGACCGGCCTGCCTCCGCAGAGTTCAACCGCCGGCGCATAGGAATCGTAGGCTGGTTCGAAGAGGATCGCCTCGTCTCCGCGGTGAATGACCGCGGTGATCGCGCAGAAAAGCGCTTCGGTGGCGCCGCTGGTGACCGTAATTTCCGTGGCCGGGTCATAGGCCGCGCCGTAAAGCTGGCGGACCTTTTCGAAGATTTTCTCCCGAAGCCGCGGGACCCCCTGCATGGGGGCGTATTGATTGCTTCCCTGGCGCATATGCTTTTCAACCGCGTCGATGAGGCGCTCGTCCACGGAAAAATCCGGAAACCCCTGCGAAAGGTTGATCGCGCCGCATTCGTTGGCCAGCTGGGTCATTACGGTAAAGATCGTTGTTCCGATATGGGGAAGTTTGGAGTTGATGTGCATGGTGGATCATTTCGTAAAAAGTCAAAATTGAGAATTTCGCCTGCCGGAAGCCAGTTGCCGATCGGCGTCCGCGGAGAGCCCTTTTCCATTTTGCTGCAGGATTGTCTGATAATGCCGAGCCGCCGTGCAAAAAGCTCCCGAATCTCGCTGCGCGGCAGACGCGATTCCTTCAGCCGGGAGCTCGAATCTGAACCTATGTTAAACATGGCAAACTCTATAACAACAAAGCCGTTACAGGGTAAATAATTGCTTGCAAAACAACTTTATTCAAAGGCTTGTATTCTTGCAAGCCGAAACGGCATTTGATGTATTGCCGTCTGTCATGCTGCGCCCGGGGACGCGTTAAACGAATAATCTACCGGGCGGTCGAGGGAGCGTCTACCAGCTTTCGAAGATTGACCTTGTTGACGCAGTCGGAGAAGTTTTCGGACAGAACGTCGGGCCGTATCCACCGGCTTGAAGGATTGGACTTCTGGGCCTGGCCCCGGACGATTTCCGCGCTCAGGGTCCGGCCGTCGACGATGGTTTTTGCCTCATAGGCGATGGTGCTCACCCATTTTCCAGCCTGAAGATCCAGGGAGAATTCCTGAATGCTGATCTGAAGCTTCCGGCCACCTGCCGCCGTTTCCGGAACCGCGGTTACCCCCATCGCAGCCAGGCGTTCTTTGAAGGCTTCCATGAACAGTCCGGTTATCGGATAAGGCCCGACAAGGCGTTTCGCCTGTCCGGGTTTTTGCAGGGAATACGCAAATATTTCGGTAAAATACGGCATTTTTTGTTGCGCTCCGGGTCCGAGAGTCGTCTGGGTCCGGCGAAGATCCTCGACGGCCAGGGCGATGGATCGGTCTTCCGTCAGACCGGGATGCATCGTCATCTGGTACGAAACGTCCAGATATTGCGAGCGGGCGCATCCCGCCAGTGCCGCAACGCTGAGTAAAAGTAGACAAAAATAAGTCAATTTCCGCATAAATTTCCTCCATATCTTATGGTTTATTTCAATAAATATTTCGTATTCATCGTTTCGTATCATACTATAATGCCAAATAAAAATATAAATAGCAATGAATTATATTTCTTCTTTAAAGGCGGTTCAAATAAGATAATGCCATTTTCTCTTGACACTAGTCTGAAAGGAAGATATAGAAAAAATTTCGCAAACAGGGTTTGAAAGTCAGATTTAATAATATCAATAAGTTGTAGCTATGCTCGATTCCGTTGATGCAGCAAGCGATCTGATGGCTTGGGCGAGCATGTTTACTTGTTTCTGGGTTGAGAGTTATTTTATTTTTAAGTGATCTAATATATTGAATATTTATTGTGATCATTCATTCTTAACAATGATAAGTAAGTGTTTTGTTGAGTAAATCGGTCCGGATTTAAATTTTTTGATAAAGAGGTTGAAACCCATGGAGGAGATACGTTTCCACGGCAGAGGCGGGCAGGGGACGGTGCTGGCATCCATTGCGCTGGCCAAGGCCTTTTTCAAGGCCGGGTATTACGTTCAGACCTTTCCCGTTTTTGGTTCCGAACGTCGCGGTGCTCCGGTTGAAGCCTATCTGCGCCTGAGCACAACCAAAATTCTGGTCCGCAGCAACATATATACGCCGGATCATGTCGTGGTTCAGGATTACAGGCTGCTTCAGACCGTCAATGTGACCCAGGGGCTCAAGCCCGGAGGATGGGTGCTGATCAACGCTCCGGGTCTTCCGGAGGACCTGAGGCGTTTTGACGGATTCAGGCTGGCCGTTGTGGATGCGGGGCGCATCGCCCTGAAACACCAGCTGGGTACCCGTACCCAGCCGATCATCAACACGGCGGTGATGGGCGCTTTTGCCCGTATGCTGGAAAAGCCCCCGCTTGAAGCTGTTACCCAGGCCATCGAGGCCGAGATGCCCGTAAAACCATCTGAAAACGCCGCCGCGGCCCGGGAAGCCTATGATGCGGTCGAGCTCTTTGAATCGGTGGGCGCTGCGGAAAAGGATCGGTCTGCGGCCGCCCGAATCGCCTGACTGTTTCCGGAAGGGTGATTTGAACGGGCTTCGAGTTTTCGAATCCGGCATTTAATTTTATTCAGGTGGGAAAATGAGATCTGAGCAGGAAATAAAGATGGAAATTTCGCTGTTGACATCGCGGTCAAAAATTCTGACCGATGTGAACCATACCGGCTCATGGAGTTATATTCGTCCTTCCTATCGGGACAAGACCGCCCCGTGCGCTGCGGCCTGCCCCTGCGGTACGGACATTCCCCAGGTTGAAATGCTGGCCGCCCAGGGCCGTTTCAGAACCGCATGGGAAACTATTCTGATGGAAAACCCTCTTCCCGCGGTTTGCGGCCGGGTCTGCTTTCACCCCTGCGAGACCGCCTGCAACCGCGGGGAGTTTGACAGTTCCATCGCCGTCAACAATCTGGAGCGTTTTCTGGCCGATACGGCGATAAAGGACGAGGCTCTGGACAATATTCTCAAAAGATCTTCAAACGGCAAGAGAATCGCTGTCGTGGGCGCCGGGCCCGCCGGTCTTTCGGCGGCCTGTTTCCTGGCCCGCCTCGGCTATGCCTGCGATGTGCTGGAAGCCGAAGACGAACCGGGCGGGGTACTCCGCTGGGGGATTCCGGCCTACCGTCTTCCTTTGGATATTCTCAACTGGGAGATTCGAAGAATCAAGGCCGCGGGGGTCGATATCTTCTGCAATACTCCGGTTCGCGGCGGGTTTCTTCGGGAGGCCAGGGGGCGCTATGACGCGGTTTTTGTCGGTTGCGGCCACGGACAATCTCAGAATTTGGGCATTCCGGGCCAGCATCTGGCCAAGGACGGGTTGAAGTTTCTGTTGCAGGTCAGAAAGCATACCGCAGCGCCCCGGCTGGGAACCGCGGTCGTGATCGGCGGCGGCAACACGGCGATCGACGTGGCCCGTTCGCTGCTCCGTTTCGGGGTTCAGCCGCTGATCGTCTACCGGAGAAGGCAGCAGGACATGCCGGCATTCGACCATGAGGTGAAGAGGGCGCTCGCGGAAGGGGTTCAGTTGATGCAACTGCATGCGCCGGTTTCCATTGATCTGGATACTCAGGGCGCCGTAATCCGTCTTCAGAAGATGAAGATTTCAGATATCGGATCCGACGGCCGTCCCCGGGTGGTTCCCGCATCGGATGAGACAATTTCCATCGAGGTTTCCGACGTGTATGCAGCCATCGGAGCGCAGGCCGCCGAATCCTGGATGACCCCGGCCGAGGATGCGATCGGCTTGAAGCTCAGCCATTGCGCCGTCTGCTTCGATGAGGTTCCCGCGGTGTTCGGAGGAGACCTGACCAACGCTCTTCAGAGTGTTCCGGACGCCATTGCCTCGGGCAAAGAGGCCGCCATGGCGCTGGATATTTTTTTCAGACAGGGGGAAGCGGCCGTCGTGAAGCGCCTGCAGGAATGCCGGGTCGGAAACGGCGATTCGCTTTCCATGGAGATCTATCTGGAAGGGGAACGGGCAAAAAGGTCCCGGCACGTGGTGCGGTTTGAAGAGATCAACACGGATTATTTCTGCTCCGCCACACGTCCGCAGCCGTCGTCGCTTTCGCCCGCGTCCAGCATTCGTTCCTTTGACGAGGTCGACCGCGTTATGGACGCCTGCCAGGCCGTTCAGGAGGCCGGCCGGTGTTTCAACTGCGGGATCTGCAACGGGTGCGACAACTGCCGGACCTTCTGCCCGGAGGTCGCGGTGATTCAGGACAGAACCCTGCGGCGCATCAACGCCGATTATTGCAAGGGATGCGGGGTCTGCGTGGTGGAATGTCCGCGCAGCGCCATGGTCATGGAGGATGCCCAGTCATGAGAGAAGTCATTGAGGGAAGTCATGCGGTCGCCGAGGCGGTCCGGCTCGCCCGGGTCAAGATGATGTCGGCCTATCCCATCACTCCCCAGACCCATATTGTGGAGGAACTCTCCAAATACTGCGCGGAAGGAAAAATAAACGGAAGTTTCATGTGCGTGGAAAGCGAGCATTCGGCAATGGCCTCGGTCATCGGCGCCGCCAGCGGCGGCGTGCGGACCTTTACGGCCAGTTCCTCCCACGGCCTGGCCCTGATGCACGAGATGCTGCACTGGGCTGCAGGTGCACGGCTTCCCATCGTAATGGCCGAGGTCAACCGCGCCCTGGGGCCTGGATGGAATCTGTGGATGGATCAGAGCGACAGCCTATCCCAGCGCGATACCGGATGGATTCAGCTTTACTGCGAAGACGGACAGGAAGCGCTCGATACCGTGTTGCAGGCCTACCGGCTGGCCGAGATCGTCAGTCTTCCGGTCATGGTGGTGCTGGATGCTTTTTTTCTTTCTCATACCTATGAACCTGTGGAAATTCCGGATCAGCAGGCCGTGGACCGGTTTCTGCCTCCCTATGTTCCGAAAATTCAGATGGATACCCAGAATCCCTGCGCCCTGAACCAGATGGCGCCGCCGCCGGTGTACATGGAAATGCGCCGCAGCATGCAGTTGGCCATGGAAGCGACACCGGCCGTATTTGACCGGGTGGAGGACGAGTTTTTTTCCATATTTGAGCGCCGGTACGGGCCGGTGGATGCATTCTGCTGCAAGGATGCCGAGGTGATTCTGGTCATGGCCGGAACCATGGCGAGCACCTGCCGGCAGCTGGTGATGGATCTTCGGGAAAAGGGCGAAAAGGTTGGGCTTTTAAAACTCAAGATGTTCCGCCCCTTTCCGGCCGAAGCGATTTACCAAAACCTCCGGTCCGCGAAAAAGATCGCCGTCGTCGACCGGAACTGTTCTTTCGGCGTGGGAGGCATATTTGCCCAGGAAATTCGGGCCTCTCTTTACAACCGCCCGGACCGTCCCCCCGTGTTCAGCTACATCGCCGGGCTGGGAGGAAGGGACATTACCGTTCAAACCCTGGAAACGATATACCGCATGACGTGCGAGCAGGCGGCGCCCCGGCCGGAAAGCGTCTGGGTGGGCCTGAACGAGGAGCTTTTCAAATCATGATGACCGAGACCATTTCCGATACCGAGTACATGAGTTCCGGGCATGTGGGCTGTCCTGGCTGCGGCGCGACCATTGCCATGAAACTGGCCCTGAGAGCCCTGGGCGAAAACACCATGATGGTAATTCCGGCCTGCTGCTGGTCCATCATCGCGGGAAACTATCCCCAGTCGGCCCTGAAGGTGCCGGTTCTGCATACGGGATTCGCCACCACGGCGGCTGCGGCCAGCGGCCTTCGCGCGGCCCTGGACCTGAAGGGCGACACCAAAACCACCGTGGTAGGATGGGCCGGCGACGGCGGAACATTCGACATCGGTTTTCAGGCCCTGAGCGGGGCCGCGGAGCGGTGCGAGGATTTCATCTATGTCTGCTACGACAACGAGGCCTACATGAATACCGGCGTTCAGCGAAGCTCCTCGACCCCCTACGGCGCCAGGACCACTACCACGCCGGGCGACAGCTGGAAGCGCTCTCACAAGAAGAATATCGTCGAGGCCATGGCCGCCCATCGCGTTCCCTATACGGCCACGGCCAGCATTGCCTTTCCTGACGATCTGATCCGTAAATTTCAAAAGGCCGTCGCCACCAGAGGGGGCACGCGTTTCCTGCACGTATACGCGAGTTGTCCGACCGGCTGGGGGGTTCCGTCCGAGTATTCCGTGAAGGTGGCCCGCATGGCCGTTCAGACCAACTTCTTTCCGCTTTACGAGGTGGAAGGCGGCAACCGCTATACGGTCAACTTCCAGGGCAACCGCCCGGTCCGGGACTACATCCGGCTTCAGGGCCGTTTCAAGCATCTGACCGACGACCTGATCAGCCAGATTCAGGAAAGAGTGGACGACGACTGGGCCAGGCTTCTGGCCAAATGCAAATAGAGCTTAAAGCTCAAAGTTCAAAGCTGAAAGCGAAAAGCGGTTTTATCTGTTTCCCTCGCTTCGCTTGCGAGCAGAGAACCGTTCAGCTTATTGCCTCTCCCTGTTTGTGTGGAGAAGGCCGCATCCCGATCACCCGCTCCCCGATTGCGGGGAGCGGGCAAGGAGAGGAGCGATAGAAACAAACCGCTCGGCCGCTACTCATTGCCAAAAACGAATTGACTTCCGTTGAAAACTTTCCTAATTATTCTCGATAAGTTCTTCCCAAGGCCGACAATAGAGGTTTTGCTCCCGAACACAGGCAAAATTCGCCGGTCTGAATTTCGAATCAGAATTGATATCAATAAGCGAATGCTTTGCCATGCGCTTAAGTTCTGGGTCAGAGCGATGGTTTGATATCTCATCATGAGCCGCATCATATCGGAATACATGGAAATGTGCAGGCCATATGCAACAAATGGTTGTCGGCTACCCTTTGCTTATCAAGAACGTTTGAGCCGCGACCTTCGGGAGGCTTTGCTTCGCTTGGTTTTTGACACGTTCAAATGCAATACAAACTGTACCTACCGCGCTTAAAAACAGCGTCGTAACAGCTGGCGCTTGCATGAGAGAAAGGAAAACAGGCTATGGCAATACCTGATTTTCAGAGCATCATGCTCCCCCTTCTGAAGTTCTGCGCCGACGGGAAAGAACACACAAACCGGGAAGCCCTCGATGCTCTGGCGCAGGAATTTGGGCTCACAGAGGAAGAACAGAAGGAACTCCTTCCGAGCGGACAGCAATGCATGATCGACAATCGCGTTGCCTGGGCGCGCGCCCACATGAAGATGGCGAACATTCTGGAAAACACCCGACGCGGTGTTTTCCGCATCACTAGGCGTGGGAAAGACATTCTTAAGGAGAATCCACAGGAAATTAACCTCCGGTTTCTTCGAAAATTCCCGGAATACGAAGCCGCACGCGGCAAGCACAAAGAGAATCGGTGTCAGGAGGGTTCTTCCGGCGCGGAGGAACAGGAAATAAAGACTCCGGCCGAACAGCTTGAAGATGCGTATCAAACCTTGCGCGAGAACCTCGCCGGCGATATTATCGCGCAATTGAAGTCCGCTTCGCCGATCTTCTTTGAAAAAGTGGTTGTTGAGGTGCTTGTCAAGATGGGCTACGGCGGTTCCCGTAAGGATGCCGGACAGGCCATCGGGCGGAGCGGTGACGAAGGAATCGACGGCATCATCAAAGAAGACCGTCTCGGGCTGGACATAATCTACATTCAGGCCAAAAAATGGGAAGATCCCATTTCACGGCCCGAGATTCAGAAGTTTGCCGGCGCGTTGCAAGGCAAACGCGCCCGAAAGGGAATTTTCATTACGACTTCACGGTTCTGCGACACAGCCAAGGCATTCGCGGCCAATATCGACAACAAGATCATTCTTATAGACGGCCAGCAACTGGCGCAGTTCATGATCGACTTCGGCGTCGGCGTCGTAACCGACGCCGTCTACGAACTCAAGAGACTGGACTCCGATTATTTCACGGACAATTGAGACATTGAAATGTGAACAAGCGGCCTATCGGGCATTCTAACCAGCAAATCCAGCGGACGGCTTGATACCAGCCGTTCGGCAGTCAGCAGGGAGATCGAGCAAATGCTTAAGGGAAAAACGGTATTGGTCGTGGGCGGCAGTTCAGGGATTGGGCTTTCTGTGGCGAGTCTGGCTGATAGAAACGGAGCGCGGGTTGTGATAGCGTCGCGCAATGTCTTGAAGCACAGCGGGGAACTGGCAGATTCCCTTGGGAAGACCATTGAGGCGCATTCCTTCGATATTACGTCGGATGAAGATGTATTCGGATTATTCCAAGCCGTAGGTTCTATAGATCACGTTGTCATCACAGCGAGACCTGATGCCAAGTCGTCGTTGTTTCTGGAAACGGACATTAATGAAGCGAAGCGAGCTTTTGATGTGAAGTTCTGGGGTTCATACCGTCTGGTTCGAGCTGCCCGGACCCATATTAAGCAAGACGGGAGCATAACGCTTACGAGCGGGATTGCCGGAGAAAAGATATATAAAGGAGCTTCAACCATGGCCGCCGTTAATAGCGCCATAGAGACCCTGTGCCGCTCGTTAGCTGTGGAGCTTGCTCCCTTAAGGGTAAATGTCGTCAGCCCTGGCTTTGTAGAACCAAAACCAAAGGAGGTTCACGAATACGCCCGCCAATTTCCGGTCAAAAGACTTGCCTCCGCAAAAGACATAGCGATGGTATTTCTCCATCTTATGACAAGCCCCTATATAACAGGCAGCGTGACAGTCATTGATGGTGGAGCGAGGCTGGTTTGAATCACAGACGAACTATCATCGCAGAGGGTCGGGCTAAGCTAATGTATTAAACAAATTTGATTAATTGAAAAATGACCCTCTGAATGCAGCTTAAAGAATACCTTTCGATACCCAGAAGCGACTTCCAGGAAAGCGAAATACAATCCGATTCGGATTTCTGATTTTCCTTTGGCGGAAATATGATGAAGAGACGAAAAATAATCGTAAACGATCTCATGCAGAAGAACTATTTTTATTACCTTTCTGAGCCTGTCGGAATGAACTTCGATCCGGAATTCCTGCCTGAATTAACGCCAAGGCAGATGCTGGAGATGGGTGTTTTCGGCGGAAAATACATGACGGATTGCCGAAATGAGTTTCCTGAGTGCTGGTTCATCAATGCAAAGCTTTGCCATGAACGCCACGACCCTGAATTAAATTACTTTAAAGTCAATGCTTCTCAGCCCTTATCCGTATGGTGGGAAAAGGGATGGATTTATCACGAAGATCCCAGAGGCTGGTTTCAATGGTATTGCAGGTATTACATGGGAAGAAGATGCCCGGACGATGCACGTCAGATAAAACGATGGAAAGGTATGAAGCGGCATATCGCTCAGATAAAGAAACACTGCAGGCCGGAAGACATCGGTTGCCGGTCAAAGCAGCGCCAGGCATTGCTCAACTGGGCATATGACAGCAGAAACATTTAATGCCGACGCCGCTGAAAAATGCGTCCGGCAGAGGAACGGCTGCATGAGCTATCCGTGGCAATATGATGAAACGATACAGATCGGTACGGATTATCGGGAACTGAAAGAGGTCCGTGTTTACGATGAACGAATGATGAAGCTGCGCGATGTGGGCGCCGAGGTGAAAGACATCAAAAAGGCCCTGTCGCTTTCGAAGGATTCAACTGTCTGGGAGATCGGCGCCGGCACGGGAGAATGCGCCCTCGCACTTGCGTCCGCCGTAAAGCATGTTTATGCCGCCGACGTTTCGCCAGCCATGCTGGAATACGCCCGTCAAAAAGCGGAACGGCGCCATGTTAAAAATGTTACGTTTGAAACGGGCGGATTCTTATCCGGCTTTCGACCGGTCCATCCTGTGGATGGCGTCGTGAGTCAACTGGCGCTGCACCACCTGCCGGATTTCTGGAAGTCGAGAGCCCTCGCATCCGTTGCCGACGGCCTTCGCCCAGGCGGAAGGCTGTATCTTCGCGATGTTGTATTCCCCTCAAGAATTGATGATTACAACGCCTTTTTCAAGGAGGCGATCCACGAGGTCCGGTCGCGAGCCAGCGACGAAGCGGCCCAACAGACCATACGGCACATCAAGGCGGAATTCTCGACGCTGGATTGGATACTTGAAGGCATGATCGCCCGAAGTGGATTGAGGATTCTCAAGAAAGGCGGCACAGGTTTCTTGTCCATCTATGTCTGCGAGAAATAAAACATTTGGGTCCGAGGGGGATATCCAACCTTAAAACCGCGTTGTGCATTTCAAGGTGCCTCATGCACAGCGCTTTCTGAAGGAGAAAAGAACCCATGGAAAAAGAAGAAAAAGATGAAATGACAATTTCAGACTGGCTGGATGAAAAGGAAGCGAAGCACCTGGATGTGTCGCGAATCGAATTGCCTGAAGACCTGTATTATGATTCAGTCCCCGATGAAATTGTTTTTTTTAAGGAGATCAAACCCTGCGGGATGTTCTGTACGCGCAATCATCCATTTTCCAAGGTCGAACGCTTCGGACACTGGTATTATTGCAGCGGTCAGGACAAGGCGGCCGGTATTCATTCATCGAAAATGAGGTGGAAGCTGATTACAAGGGATAAGGATCTCGCTATTCAGATGGCCGAAGCGCATCTGGAATGAAAAACGAGGCAGGGCGCATGGCGCATTCTGAATTGCCACGAGGCCTCAGCGGAGATTTTTGAACGATGGGCAAAAGCAAACAGGCATTTCATGCTCCGATTGAACGGGAGATACTGATGTTTGAACAGTTGGAGAAAATCAATGCGCGTCCCAAACCCTTCGAATTTTATACGGCTTACGACTTGTGGACGGATGCGCATACATCGAAGCGGATGCTTGAATTTCATCTGGATGGCAAAACCGATATCTCATCTCGAAATGCCGCTTTTATCGACCGGTCTGTAGACTGGATAACCGCCCGCTTCAATATCGGCGCCGGAAAGAAGATCGCCGACTTCGGCTGCGGTCCGGGATTATACGCCCTGAGACTGGCTCGCAGGCATGCGGAAGTGACCGGAATAGACTTTTCGGAGCGCTCGATTCGATATGCACGTGAAGCTGCGGCCAGGGAAGGACTTTCCATTCAATACGTCATGCAGAACTATCTGGACTTTGATACGGATGACCGCTTTCACCTCATCATGATGATCATGTGCGATTTTTCGGCCCTCAGCCCGGCCCAGCGGAGAAAGATGCTGACCCGGTTTCATGCGTTTCTGGAGCCCGGCGGCTTCGTTCTCCTCGATGTATATTCGCTGGCCGCCTTCGACGAGCGGGAAGAGAGGGCATTATTTGAAGCCAGCCTTCTCAATGGTTTCTGGTCGCCGAACAGGTATTATGGTTTTCTGAACACGTTCAAGTATGAAAACGAAAAAGTGGTTCTGGATCAATACACGCTTGTAGAGGAAGCCCGCACGCGAACGTTCTATAACTGGTTTCAGCATTTCAGCCCGGAGGAATTGGAAAAAGAGTTTAAGCTCAGTGGTTTTGCTGTCGAAGATTTTTATTCGGATGTTGCCGGTGCTCCGTTCACGCGGGCAAGCAGGGAATTTGCGGTTGTTGCGAAGAAGCTGTAGCCAACAGAACATCAAAATTCTGGGAAAAGAAGCGTCCACGTTCCAGATCGTTTCACGGCCAAGACGATTTTGATCAATTTCCGCATCCCGCCATCCTGTCGATCTGGATTCATTTTGCAATTCGCCTTTGCCCGGTGTGATCCGGGATCTCCCCTACAAGGACGCCCCGTGAAACGGGATTCCCTTTACTCCGGTGGATAGAGGAGGATGTTTTCTCTTCCCATATCCGCCATTAGATCGGCCGGACCATTGTGCAATCCGCCATATTCCGCCGATGGCGACCGGGAGAGAGGGAAAGGGGGTCTGAAGTTTTTTAAAGTGGTTTGGCCGGTATGGGTCCATCGGCCGCCGCACATGAGGTGACGATCCGTCATGCGTCGAGAATTTGTCGTATTGTCTGAGAAAGTGTATTCATTCTGAACGGCTTCTGTAAGAAGCCTTTGCAGCCTTGCGCCAATAAACTTTCTGCCTGTCCCTGCCGGCTGTAACCACTCGAAACGATCGCTTTTACGTTCTCATCGATCATTTTCAGACACGCAAAGGTTTCCTGGCCGCCCATGCCCGGCATGATGATGTCAAGGATGACCAAAGCAATGGAGTCCTTTTGGTCGGCATATATGCTCAGGGCCTCCTTGCCGTTGCTCGCTGCTATTACGCGATATCCCAGAGTCTTGAGCATTTCTTGGCTTACATCGAGAATAAAAGGTTCATCATCCACGACCAGAATCGTTTCCTTGCCATTGAGAATATTTGCTGCGGGAATCGTATCCTCTTCTACCTCTTTGTCCGATGCAGGAAGGTAGACATGAAACGTACTCCCATACCCCTTTTTGCTCTCTACCTCTATGAAGCCTCCGTGGTTTTTGATAATGCCATATGCGGATGCAAGCCCGAGGCCGGTACCACGCCCCATCTCCTTGGTGGTAAAAAAAGGCTCAAAAATTCTTTCCCGTGTTTTGCCGTCCATCCCTACGCCCGTATCGGTCACCGACAATCTGATGAAAGCGCCGGGTGCTAGGGAATGAATTTTTGCCGCATGATCATCCACAAGGGTTCTTTGGGTTTTGAGATGCAGCGTTCCTCCGCCCGGCATGGCATGCCAGGCGTTAACAAAGAGATTGATGAGCACCTGCTCGATCTGTCCCTGATCCGCTTCAATCACGGATGGCTTGCTGTCGTATTCCGTGAGAATGGTGATCTCCTTTTTGGTGCGACCGAACATGGACGAAGTCTTTTCGACGACTTCGTTGATATTCAATGGCTTGACCTCGTATTTGCCTTTTTGGGCGAAGCCAAGGAGTTGTTTGGTGAGACTGGCTCCGCTCCTCACGAGTTCTTCAATGCTCGCAAAGGCTTTGTGATGAGGATGCGAGCTGCCCAGATCGTGCAGCGCAAGAGATGCATATCCCTGAATACCCATTAGTATGTTGTTGATATCGTGAGCAATACCCCCTGCAAGGGAACCGACGGCTTCCATCTTTTGAGACTGAAGCAGTTGTTCTTCGAGCTTTTTTCGTTTCGATATATCATCGTAGACGGCAACAATGTGCTTGTTGGTCAAACTGCATCCGATTCTTGAAATAATGAGTTTACAGATGATCTCCCTGCCGTCTTTGTGGCGGCATATCACCTCTTCACTGTGCCGCTCCTGTAGCTGGAGAATAGTGTATATCCGGTTGAGCCGTATGAATTCATCGTCTGTCGCGTAAAGTATTCGGGTTTCCTTGCCTGTCAATTCTTCAGGTTTCCATCCGAAAATGGCTTCAACGGCGTCGTTGGCAAAGATGATCTTACGATCTTCCAGACCCAGGACGGCGTGAGAGATGCCGCTCAGTATGGATGATTTCAATTTTTCAAGATATGCCAGGGTCTCTTCCTTTTGCTTCCTTTCCGTTATTTCCCGCTGAAGCTGATCGTTCGTTCGTTTTAACTCCGCGGTTCGCTCCCTAACCAAATCTTCCAGGTGATTCCGATACTGATTCAGCTTTTTCTCAGTTTCTTTTCTTTCCTTTATTTCCCAGTCCAATTGCCTGTTCGCGTTCAGGAGTTCATCGGCGTGCTTTTCCAGCTCTCGGTAGGCTTTCCTCAACGCTTCCTGCGCGCGCTTGAGATTGGTGAAATCGGTGATTGAGAGGACGTATCCCTTGGATGGGTCATTTTTGTCTTGTGGGCGTCCGGTCAGGAGGCAGGGTACGCGATGGCCTCTCTTGTGGAGAAAATCGTGTTCATAGGCAAACAATCCTTTTTCGTGGGTTTTAATAGTCCCTTCGATTGCCGTGCGCTCCTCGCCATCCGGATACAAGATGCTTGTTTCCGCGCCGATCAATTCTTCCTGTTTCCATCCGAGTATGTCCGTCAATGCCCTGTTACACCAAATAAAAGCGCGGTTTTTCACGAGGCATATACCGTGGGTGGTGCTGTCGAGAACGGCCATGAGGATATTTTCAGATTGTCTCAGCTTTGCGTTGGCGACGGCTAGTTCCTCAGCCTGTTCTTGGACGTCTTCGAGATTGAAAATATACTCCTGGAGGATCCGTCGTTGTTGTTCGTCGAGTTGAGGGTTGGTATGATCCATGAGATGTCTCCTAAGAACGGCCATTTTCCACGGCATCTGTCTTGTCGTGTATTCGACATATCTCCTGGAAAATTTCCGGGAAGCCCACGGGCTTGCACAGGTATCTGTCGGCGCCGGCGTCCAGACCCTGTTGAATCTCATCGGATTGAGCTTTTGCCGACAGCATGATGATGTGAGTATTTTTTGTCCGGTCATCCGATTTGAGCCTTTTGCATACCTCGATTCCATTAAGTTTCGGCAGCTTGACGTCAAGAAGGACGATATCGGGAAGGTGCAAGAAGGCCTGCTGGAGTGCTTCTTCTCCATTGTCGGCCGCATAAACCATATAGCCTTGTTTGGTCAACTTCCGTTGCAGATAGGATGAGATGGGCGCCTCATCGTCCACGACCAGAATCTTTAAACTTTCCATAAACAAGCTCCTTTCGCTCGCCTACACTAGGGAGATCATGTGGGCAGAAGGATGGTAAAGACCGCCCCCTTCCGGTCGCCGCCTAAGGGCAGTTCGGGAAAATCTTCCGCGGGGACGGGGCTCTCACAGTTTATGCTTCCGCCATGGTTTTCAACGATTTCTTTCGTGATCGTCAGCCCCAGACCACTTCCACCGACTTTCTGGGACATGATGCTGTCTGCCTGGAAAAATTTCTTGAATATTTCTTTCTGGGCCCATGATGGGATGCCATATCCATTGTCCGCGATCAAGAATGCCATTTCTCCTTTTTTTCGCTCGCCTTTGATGATGATGGTTCCCCCGTCGGGGGAGTATTTGATGGAGTTGCTGAGGCAGTTAATGATCACCTGAATCATTCGGTCTTTGTCAACTCGGATTTGTCCGATATCCGGCGGGATTTGCTTGACGATGGTGTGCCGGTGGGCATTTGCCAGATCAAGAACTTCCGCGACAGCCCGGTCCACGATCTCATGAACCTCTGTTTCAGCCTTGTTCAGTACCGCCTTTCGGGATTCGATCCTGGACAGATCCAGCAAATTGGACACCAGACGCATCAGGCGCTCGATGCCGATTTTCGCGAGCTCCAGATCCTCTCGCACTTCGTCATTGATCTTTCCGGAAAATCCTCCCAGTATGCCCGATACACCGAGCAGCATGGCCTGGATCGGCGTTCTCAGTTCATGGGAGGCGATCGTAACAAAATTTGATTTCATTTTGTCCACTTCTGAGACAGCCTTTGCCATTTCATTGAACGAGTGGGCGAGTTGACCGATTTCATCCTTCGAGGTTGCCTCAATATGTTGATCGTAGTTTCCGTTCCTCATAGCGATGGCCCCATCCGTCAGCCGTTTCAGGGGTTTTGTAATATGGAGACTTATGATCAATGAGGCGCTGATGACTGCCAGGACGGCTAATGCCGAAATGATGGTAATCACCTCGCGGTTGTGAACGGCGCTCTTCCGGATGAGGTCCCTTGTGGTGCTGTTTGCGGCTATGATGGCATGCCCTTCTCGGGCAATAGCCTCTTCTATTCTGTCTTTTGTGATATTGGCGTCTTTGTGAAAGTCGTCGACATTTGCTCCGATCGTAACGTACCCGAAACCTCTCTTTGACTTTCCGTACATGCCGGTATAGTAGGGGATTGTCGCATACGTCGTCAGTTTCCAGAGGCCGCTCCATAAGATCAGGAACGACCCGGACCCTCCATCTTCCGTGCCCTCGTGCCAGCCCTGACATTGGGGTGCGTTATCGAGCACCCTGCAATCCAGAGGGATGCGTCCCGATTTTATCTGTTCTTTACAGGCCGGCTTTTTCTGGGTGAAATCCCGGAATGATGGAAGTTCGCGTATAAATGTTTCTAATGGCAACCCGCTTTTTCTATACTCATCATAGGTGTTTTGGCTCACCCAACCGGGTATCTCTTGTCCTGTCGAGGGATCATATCCACAGATAAAAAAATCGCGGGCATGGGCGATACATCGATCGCGGTGGTCCCAAATAAAGGCATAGTTGCCGGATCCGCCATCAGAGTAGACGGTAAAGCGCTCTTCGGTGGGAATCACGTGATCGGTAAACTCCATCACATGGGCGTGATCCAGGGCCATGGTTGCGTATCCTGTCTTGCGGCCGTGGTCGTACACAGGTGCTGCCCACCGGATAATCCCCTCAAATTTTTTTCCAAGGGGGTTTTCTTTTCCCGCGTATGCGCTTTCCTGTTTTACTTTTATGCCTTCGGGGGTTATTGAGAGCCATCCGGGAACATATTCGCCAATTACCTCCGAGACGTAGATTTCGCCTCTCTTAAGATTTTTCAAGTGGGTGAAGTAGTCTTCCACGCGGCAATAGGTGTTTTCTTTCCTGCTGACATCCAGGAGATTTTCCGACACCTTGCCATCGGTGATTTTAATCCTTTCCATGCCGTTGAGATCAACAAAGGCAATCTCTTTGTACAATGGCTTTGATAGCTTTTTGAATTGCTGCGGAGGTCTGTGCCTCCATTCCGTCTTGTTTTCAGGATTTCTTGATTGTAGGGGCAATGCTGGGCGGTCTTCCTGTTCCACAGAGACCGTTTCGGTGATTACCACATCCCGTTTTGAGGCTGAATAGAAGTATCGATAGTTCTCAGGATCAGGCGGGAGAGAAGAGACGATGAGCATATCTTTGTCCCTCTCATGCAAAAAGTCGGCTATCCTCTCGGCAAGCTCGACGGTTCTCAATTCGATCGCCTCAGTTGATTTCTTATCCAGCGCATAAACGCTGTCGTCGATAGATGTTCTGCCGATTTCTTCAGCTGCCTTCAGATCCTGTTTCCCCATTTCCTCGGCTTCATGAACGGCCTGGATCCCCGTATCATAGAGGTTTTTGTTGGCAAAGTAGCCAAGAATGACCAGAGGCACAATGGATAGGAAAAGAAAACTTACCATAAGTTTTGGGAAAATACCCATTTGACCGAATCGGATCCGCAATCTTTCAATCATTTGGTCGCTCTCACAATTAAAGGCGTCAATACGTTCTTTGGTTTAGGAATAATATCGGTTTATTTTTTAGAATTCTTTAAAAGCGATTTATACATATTAAATTTAATAAATTCCATTAAATTTTTAAATTTTGGAAATATCTTACTTATCTTCCTTCGTTGGTCCAGGTTTAAGTTCATGAAAGCTCTGCCCGGTTGACGTTCAATTCTTTTCCCCGGAAATGCTGGGGCGGGCAAGGTAAGGAGATTGGCACCGTTACTCAAGGCGTTGGGGTCTCAGACCGATTTTCGCAGATTTCCGTGTCGAGACCGTCTCTTCTCGCTGTTGACTGATGCAGCCTTTGCCCGCTGTTTGACAAATGATTCGGGTGACGGTATATCGAATTGTTTTTATGATAAAATTATAAAAGAAATCGATATCATGAAACCCATTGTCGCAGTTGTTGGCCGTCCGAACGTAGGAAAGTCCACATTTTTCAATCGGGTCACGCGAAGCCGCGATGCCCTGGTGGATGATCTGCCCGGCGTTACCCGTGACCGCCACTATAAGGACGCCCAGTGGAACGGGGTTTCTTTCACCCTGGTGGATACCGGAGGATTTATCGCCGATGAGGCGGACGCCTTTTCGGCCCAAATTCGCCATCAGGTCCGGCAGGCTATTGAGGAGGCCGATGGCGTTGTCATGATGCTGGACGGTAGGACCGGGGTGTCTCCCTATGATCGTGAGCTGATTGACATTCTGCGCATGGTGGAAAAGCCGGTTTTCTTCGTGGTGAACAAGATCGACAGCGAGTCCCATGAAGGGAATGTCTTTGATTTTTACGCCTTCGGCATCGAGCCGATCTTTGGAATTTCCGCCGAGCACGGTTACGGGGTGCCGGATCTTCTGGACGCCCTGATTGCGGCGTTTCCCCAGTCGGAGGAGGAGGCGCCGGCCGTCGAAAGCATCCGCGTGGCCGTGGTGGGTCGGCCCAATGTGGGGAAATCCTCTCTGATCAACCGCATTCTGGGCCAGGATCGCCTGGTGGTCAGCGAGGTCGCCGGAACCACCCGCGACAGCGTGGATACGGCTTATGAGTTCAACCGCAGAACCTATCTGCTCGTGGATACTGCCGGCATTCGACGAAAGGCCAGGGTGTCCGAGAAACTGGAAAAGTTTTCCATCATCAAGGCCCTGAAAAGCCTGGACCGCTGCGATGTGGCCCTGATCGTGCTCGACGCTCAGGACGGCATTACGGAACAGGACGTCGCCATCGCCGGATATGCCCATGAGCGGGGGTGCGGCTGCATCCTGCTGATCAACAAATGGGACCTCATCGGCGAACGGGACCGCAAGGCTGCCCGGAAGTATCATGATCAGGTCCGGGAGCGGACCAGGTTTCTGAATTATGCGCCGGTCATGACCGTGTCGGCCCTGACCGGGTTCCGGGTGCGAAAGATCTTTCAGATGATCGACGAGGTGTATGCGCAATATTCCAGCCGGATCGGCACCGGCCAGGCGAACAGGGTTCTGGTAAACGCGGTGGCCGAAAATGAGCCTTCCCTGCATCAGGGCAGGCGGATCAAATTCTACTACTGCTCCCAGATTTCGGTCAAACCGCCGACCTTTGTGTTTTTTGTCAACTATCCCGAGGCGGTTCATTTCTCCTATCAGCGGTATCTGACCAACCGAATTCGGGAAAGCCTGGGTCTGGACAAGACGCCGATTCGAATGATCTTTCGAAAACGGGTCGGATCCTTGAATAAATAACCGTTCGGCCGAACGTATCGGGACGGATAAGCCATGGATATTTTTGACTATCAGGCGAAACGGGCGGGAGCAGGCAGGCCGCTGGCCGACCGCATGCGCCCCCGAAGCTTCAAGGATTTTGTCGGGCAAAGGCATATCCTCGGGCCGGAAAGCATGCTGCGCGAAGCCATCGAGGCGGATCGCGTCTTTTCCATGATACTCTGGGGTCCGCCGGGATGCGGCAAGACCACCCTGGCCAAGATTGTCGCTTCGGAAACCCGTTCGCATTTTGTTGAGTTTTCGGCGGTGCTCTCCGGAGTCAAGGAGATTCGCGCCGTAATCGCCGAGGCCCGGAATCGCCGGCGTCTGGAGCTCAAGAATACTATTTTGTTTGTCGACGAGATTCACCGGTTTAACAAGGCTCAGCAGGACGCTTTTCTGCCCCATGTGGAAAGCGGCCTGATCACGCTGATCGGCGCCACCACGGAAAATCCCTCGTTTGAGGTGATACCGGCCCTGATGTCCCGCTGCCGCACGATCGTGCTGGAACCGCTTTCATTCGAGGACATGGCCGCGATTCTGACCCGCGCCCTGGAAGATACGGAAAACGGTCTCGGCAAAAGCGGCCTGACCATTGAACCCGAGGCGATGAACCATCTGATCGCCCTTTCCGACGGGGATGTGCGGGCAGCCCTGAACGGCCTGGAGATCGTTGCTGCAGCCGTTGAATTGCGCAAAAACGAGGCATCCGGTGAAAAAACCCGGCGCATCGTTCTTGCGGATATTGAAAACGCTCTTCAGAAACGCTCGCTTTTGTACGACAAATCCGGCGAAGCGCATTACAATGTGATTTCAGCCCTGCACAAAAGCCTGCGGGGCAGTGATCCGGATGCGGCCCTGTACTGGCTGGCGCGCATGCTGGCTGCGGGAGAAGATCCGCTGTACATCGCCAGAAGAATGGTGCGTTTCGCCTCAGAAGACGTGGGAAACGCGGATCCCCACGCCCTGACAGTGGCCCTCAACGCCATGGAGGCCTTCCGGTTTATCGGATCGCCCGAAGGCGACCTTGCCCTGGCCCAGGCGGCCGTTTACCTGGCCACCGCCCCCAAGAGCAACAGCATCTATACGGCCTACGGGAGGGCCAGAAAGGCCGCCGAAACCGGCGGTTCCCTTCCCGTTCCCCTGCATATTCGAAACGCGCCCACCCGGTTGATGAAGGATCTCGGCTACGGCAGGGATTACCAGTACGCCCATGATTTTGAGGAAGCCTATGTGCCCCAGGATTATCTGCCCGAGGCTCTGGCCGGGAAAATCTTTTATCACCCCACGGAAAGGGGATATGAGAAGATCGTCAAACAGCGTCTGGATCGGTGGCGGAGTCTGAAAAAGCAAAAAAAGCCGCCGGTCGAGGAGGGAGGAGAAACAACTGCTTGACACATTCGAAAGGGTTTTTCTACAATCTCAGCTTCAAGAAGGGATTCAAACAGCAACGGGCTCAACCCAAAAAATAACGGACATTGAGATGTTTAATGGTAAAAAGAACAAGACCGGGAGAAATGATCCCTGTCCCTGCGGCAGCGGTCTGAAATTCAAGAAATGCTGTTTCGGCAAGACCGCGCCGGACCCGGAGGATATTCGAAAATCATACCGGAAAAAATACAAGATTCGGTTCAAGACTCCCCAGGATGTCGAGCAGATCAGAAAAGCCGGGCGTCTGGCCGTCGACACACTGGATATGGTCGAATCCAGAATACGGGTGGGAATGACGACGGACGAGATCAACGATCTGGTGCATGAATTTACCATCAAAAACGGCGCGGTTCCGGCGCCGCTCAAATACCAGGGGTTTCCCAAAAGCGTGTGCGTATCGGTCAACGAGGTGATCTGCCACGGAATTCCCGGATCGAGGACGCTTAGCGACGGCGACATTGTCAACGTGGACGTTACGCCGATATTAAATGGTTATTATGCCGATGCCAACAAGACCTACTATGTGGGAACGCCCGGAGAGAAGGCCCGGAAAATCGTTGAAACGGCCCGCTTGTGCCTGAAGGAAGGCATCTTTATGGTGCGGCCCGGCAATACGATCGGCGATATCGGATGGGCCATTCAGCAATACGCCGAGGGGCAGGGATGCTCGGTGGTCAGGGAATTCGTCGGGCACGGCGTCGGATTCGATTTTCACGAGCCCCCCCAGATTCCCCATTACGGCCGGCGGGGCGACGGGATCCGTCTGATTCCGGGCATGGTGTTCACCATCGAACCAATGATCAATCTGGGTAAACGCTATCTGACCATTCTTGACGACAACTGGACGGCCGTGACCCAGGACGGATCGCTTTCCGCCCAGTTCGAGCAGACGGTTCTGGTGACCGAAACCGGATGCGAGAGTCTGACGCCCTTTGATCTGTAAGATGATTGCAGGGGGTTTCCAAAGGCCCTTGCCGAGTGTCCTCAGACTCTGACTGTTTTTGAAAGGCCTTCCGACATCATGCAGCGCAGTTATCGAAAATTTGCCGGATTGATCGTCACCGACCTGGACGGCACCCTGATGCGGACCGGCGGAGGCTTTTCCGACGTGGATCTGGAAGCGCTCGAAAACGCGGGGCAACTCGGATTCGTCCGGGTCATTGCCACGGGGCGTTCCCTGCACTCATTTTACAGGGCGATCGATTTTGCCCTGCCCATTGATTTTCTGATTTTTTCAACAGGCGGCGGTGTACTGGACTGCCCGGACGGTAAAATCCTTCGTCAAATCAATATGGAGGCATCCTGGGTTGCGGCTGCCATTCAGACCTTGAAAGGGTTCGGGCTGGATTTCATGGCCCATGATCCGATTCCCGACAATCACGGGTTTGCCTATCATTTCACGGGGCGGCCCAACGCCGACTTTGACCGGCGTCTCGCCCTTTACAGCGCTTATTGCCGTCCTCTGGACGGGGCCGGCGATTTCGGAAACGCCGCCCAGTTGCTCGCCATATTGCCGGACGCCGACATTTCGGTTCTGTCCCGCATCCGCCGAAAGCTCGAAGGGCTCAACGTGATTCGGACCACCTCGCCCTTGGACGGACGGTCCACCTGGATCGAAATATTCCCTTCGCAGGTTTCCAAAGGACTGGCCGCGGCCTGGCTGGCTGATTTTCTCAACATTTCTGCGGATCAAACGCTGGGCATCGGAAACGATTACAATGACCTGGACATGCTGAACTGGGCCGGCGCCGGCATGGTCGTGGACAATGCCCCGGATGACCTCAAGGCGCGGTTTCCGGCCGTGGCGTCCAACAATCACGGCGGGGTTGCGGACGCCGTTGACCGATGGCTTTTGAAGCACTAATCTGCTTTTATTTCAAAGAGTTATCTATATTTATAGAATATATCGGCGGATTCCTATTTTCTCATTGACATGTCTCATGAAGCTATCGCATATTAAAACATTATCGGAAACCCCAGCCCCTGTTTGAACAGAATTCCGATTATTCGGGGCCGGCCGGTTTTCGAAATGCGGCTGTTTTTGCCTTTTTCCGCTGAAATATCAAAGATTCGCTTGCCGAGGCGGCGGGCCGTTTTTTTTTGATGCCGCGATCCTGGCAATGACTTTCAAAAGGGATTATTTCTCCGGTTAGCAATTTGACCGATTTTGACAACAAATGGAGGAACCATGACAATGAAATGGGTGTATCTGTTTGAAGAAGGAAATGCCGGTATGCGCGATCTTCTCGGTGGAAAAGGCGCCAATCTGGCTGAGATGACCAATATCGGCCTGCCCGTGCCGGCCGGATTTACTGTGACCACCGAGGCCTGTCTCGCTTATCTGAACAAGGGAAATGTCTTCCCTGAAGGCATGTGGGAACAGGTGCTGACGTCCATGGACCATCTGGGTGAAAAAATGGGACGCAAATTCGGCGACTCCCAGAATCCTCTGCTGGTTTCGGTGCGATCCGGAAGCAAATTTTCCATGCCCGGCATGATGGACACGGTCCTGAACCTGGGCCTCAACGACCAGTCGGTGAGTTTTCTGGCCCGAAAGGCCGGCGATCGCTTTGCATGGGACGCCTATCGCCGTCTGATTCAGATGTTCGGCAAGGTGGTGCTGGAACTGGACGGGTTCCTTTTTGAAGACGTCATCGAAGCGGTGAAAAAATCGGAAGGGGTTGCCGTGGATCCGGACATATCCGCCGCCGGATGGCAGAAGGCGGTTGAAGAATTCAAGGCGATCGTGAAAACCGAATCCGGAACCGAGTTTCCGCAGGATCCCTTCGTGCAGCTTAAGCTGGCCATTGAGGCGGTGTTCCGGTCCTGGACCAAGAAGCGGGCCGTGGACTACCGGAACGCCACGGGCATCTCCCACAAACTGGGAACCGCCGTCAACATCGTCACCATGGTTTTCGGAAATGTGGGCTGGGATTCGGGCTCCGGCGTGGCATTTACCCGGAATCCCGCCACCGGTGAAAAGGATTTTTACGGAGAATACCTTCAGAACGCCCAGGGAGAAGACGTGGTGTCCGGTTCCAGAACCCCCATGGAGGTCCATCACATGCGTGAGGAGCTTCCTGAGGCGTGGAATGAGCTGATGAAGATCGCCGGCATTCTGGAGAACCACTACCGGAATATGCAGGATATCGAGTTCACCATTGAAAACAAAAAACTCTGGATGCTTCAGACCCGGAACGGGAAGCGAACGGCGGCCGCAGAGGTCAAGATCGCCGTGGGCATGGTCGCCGAGGGGCTGATCTCCAAGGAAGAAGCCGTTTCCCGCATTCTGCCCGAACAGATCGAATTTCTGCTGCACCCGCGTTTCGATCCCGAGGCAAAGAAAAAGGCCACGATCATCGCCAAGGGACTGAACGCCTCGCCGGGCGCCGCTGTCGGCAAGGTGTATTTTGACGCGGATACGGCGGAAAGAATGGCCAAGAAAATGGGAGAGGACGTCATTCTGGTGCGGCCGGAAACCACGCCCGACGATCTGCACGGCATGCTGGCTGCCAGGGGCGTTCTGACCCAGCACGGCGGACGGACCAGCCATGCGGCCGTGGTGGCCCGGCAGCTTGGAATCCCCTGTGTCGCCGGATGCGAGGCCATTCGAATCGACCTGAAAAACCGGCGGTTTACCGTGGGAACCCGGGTGATCAAGGAGGGCGATTATATCTCCCTGGCCGGCAGCACCGGCGATGTGTACGACTCGGCCATTCCCACCGTGGCGCCGTCGGTGGATAAGGACACCGAACTCAGGACCATTCTAGAGTGGGCCGACGAGATCAGCCGGCTGCAGGTCTGGACCAATGCGGACCAGCCCGATCAGGCAATTCTTGCGAGAAAATTCGGCGCCCGGGGGATCGGGCTGTGCCGGACCGAGCACATGTTCATGGGCAGCCGGACGGAAAAATTTCAGGAGGCGATTCTGGCTGAGCACGAGGAGGATTTCCAGCGCGTTCTGAACGATGTCCTTCTCCCGCTTCAGCGCGATGATTTTTACGGAATCTTCAAGGCCATGGACGGGCTTCCGGTGATCATCCGGCTGCTGGACCCGCCGCTGCACGAATTCCTGCCCTCCAAGGAAGACCTGCTGGTGGAAATCACCCGGCTGGAATGCGAAAACAAGACCGACGGAGACTACGAGAAAAAGAGAAACCTGTTTTCCATCGTCAAGAACCTCAGCGAATCCAACCCGATGATGGGCATGCGCGGATGCCGTCTGGGCATCATGCGGCCGGGTCTTAACATCATGCAGGTGCGCGCCATTCTGGAGGCGGCCTGCGATGCGACCCGAGACGGCGTGAAGGTTCATCCCGAGATCATGATTCCCCTGACCTGCCATGTCAACGAACTCAAAGAGATTCAAACCCTTCTTGAGGAGGTCGCCGAAACCGTGATGAAGGATAAGAACTGCCAGGTTGCATACAAGTTCGGCACCATGATCGAGATTCCACGCGCCGCTCTGACTGCGGACCAGATCGCTGAGACGGCCCAGTTCTTCAGCCTGGGAACCAACGACCTGACCCAGATGACCTTCGGACTGAGCCGGGACGATTCGGAAAGGAAATTTCTCATCAGCTATGTGGACAGGAAGCTGATCGATCACAATCCTTTCCGCAGCATCGATGCCGAAGGCGTCGGGCAGCTGGTTGCCATGGCCGTGGAAAAGGGCCGTAAGACCCGGCCGGAGCTTGAAATCGGCGTGTGCGGCGAACACGGCGGCGATCCCCAGAGCATCGCGTTTTTCCACAAGGTCGGTTTGAACTATGTGAGCTGTTCGCCGTACCGTGTGCCCGTGGCCCGTCTGGCCGCCGCCCATGCGGTGATCGCGGATAAAGCATAATACCGATACACTGTCAAAAACGGGGAGAAAACCGGTAAGATGCCGGTTTTCTCCCTTTTTTTTCAAACAGATGCATCCGGAGGTCTTGATAACGGGTTTTATCGGCATGGTTTGACAATACGGGACCTGTCCGGATTTGTCCGGAACAGGGGGGATATTTTTTTCGATTATTCGGGCGGAATATGATAAACCGTTTTGCAGGGAATCGGGTTTGATTTTCGTGTATCGAAAAAAACCATGTTCAATGGAACTGGAATGGGGAATATTTGCTTCAGGCTGCATGCCGTCGATCCCTGCGGGGCGAGACGGGGTGAATTCACAACGCGTCACGGAACGGTTCAGACGCCGGCATTCATGCCGGTGGGAACGGCCGGGTTCGTCCGGTCCACGACGCCCCGGGACATTGCGGAGACCGGCGCTCAGGTGCTGCTGGCCAATACCTATCATCTGTCCCTGGGAGAGCGTCTGGCCACGGTGAGGCGTTCGGGAGGGCTGCACCGGTTCATGGGATGGGATCAGACCATTCTGACCGATTCCGGCGGCTTTCAGGTCTTTTCGCTTCCCAACAGGACCATCACCGATGAAGGGGTGAGCTTTTCGTACGAGGATGAAGAAAAGCCCCTGTTTCTCAGCCCGGAACGATCCATGGAGATTCAGCGGGAACTGGGCGCGGATATCGTCATGGCGTTTGACGAGTGCGTGGAATTTCCCACAACCCCGGAATACATGCGGCAGGCCGTGGATCGCACCACCCGGTGGGCGCAACGGTGCCGGAAGGCCGCTTTGCAGGAGCATCAGTTTCTGTTCGGCATTGTTCAGGGCGGCGTCTATCCCGAGCTGCGCCGCAGAAGTGCAGAAGCGATAACCGCCGTTGATTTCGACGGGTTTGCCATCGGCGGGGTCAGCGTGGGAGAGGGGCTGGAGCTTTTAAAGCAAATCGTAAGCTTCACCTCGCCCCTGCTGCCGTTCGACCGGCCCCGGTACCTGATGGGCGTCGGGCTTCCGGAGGATATTCTGACGTCGGTGCAGCGGGGGATGGACATGTTTGACTGCGTGATTCCCACCCGCTATGCCAGATATGGCACCTTGTTCACCCGCACGGGGAAAATGCGGATCATGGACAAGACCTTTTACAAGGACCGGTATCCGGTGGACACCCGTTGCGGCTGCTATACCTGCCGGACCTATTCCAGAATGGTGCTGCGCTACCTGTTCTTTGCCCGTGATCCGCTGGCGGAAACCCTTGCCACCATTCATAATGTCGCCTTCTATCAGGACCTGATGCGGGACATTCGCTGCGCCGTCGAGGAAAAACGGTTTTCGGAGTTTTCTGCCGCATGGCTCGAAATGTATTCCGGAGATTCCCGTAAGGCCTTAAGGTCAAAGGGAAAGTCCGGTTGATTTGGCCGGACCGGACGGTGAGAATAAGGGTTCCGGCGGTCTCCGGGTTGTGTGCTGGCTTCATACTTTTTAGGAAGAGATAATGCAAATACCTGCCTCCGTAGAAGTTTATTATCCCGATGTGTCGATCGTCTGCGAGCGTCCGATTTTCATGGCGCCGGTCGCGGCCGGCTTTCCGTCGCCTGCGGAAGACTATATAGAAGGCTCGCTGGATCTGAACCGTCACCTGATCAAGCATTCCGCCGCGACCTTTTTTGTCAGGGCAACGGGAAATTCCATGATCAAGGCGGGCATCCATCCCGGCGACATTCTGATCGTGGACCGAGCCCTTGAACCGGTCGACCGGAAGGTGGTGATTGCCGTGGTCAACGGGGATCTGACGGTCAAACGCATTCGCATGACAGACGGCCGCATCTTTCTGGCTCCTGAAAACGACGATTACCCGCCGATTCAAATTGAGGTCGGAATGGACTTTCAGGTATGGGGCGTGGTCACGAACGTGATTCATTCCCTTTGACAGGCTGTTGAAAAAACAGCGCTTAAGGCCGCCATGCGGCGTTGCCCGAATTTTACCAATACTAACGAATACTTGGGCGCTACGTTTTTCGCATCGTCGTGCGCCTTGTCCGGCGGCATGGTTCTTGTTTTTCGACAGTCTGTTGTTAAAGACAGATCGCTTTGTTCAACGCGGTTGAACGGTGAAACAGCGGAGTGTTGAATCAGATGAAATCCGGAAAGCCGTCCTGCATATTCGCCCTGGTGGACTGCAACAACTTCTACGTTTCCTGCGAGCGCGTGTTCGATCCTTCGCTTGAGGGCAGGCCCGTGGTGGTGCTGTCCAACAACGACGGCTGCGTGGTAGCCCGTTCCAACGAGGCCAAGGCCCTGGGCATCGCGATGGGAGCGCCGGTTTTCAAGATATCTGGCCTGCTTGAAATGCACGGCGTACGGGTCTTTTCATCCAACTACGCTCTGTACGGCGATATGTCCCGCAGAGTGATGCAGACCCTTTCCCGGTTTTCCCCGGACATGGAGGTTTATTCCATCGACGAGGCCTTTCTGGATTTGTCGCATCTGCGCCGGTGCGATCCGGACCGGTACGCCCGGGCCATCCAGCGCACCGTCGGAAAATGGACCGGCATTCCGGTGTCCGTGGGGATCGGTGAAACCAAGACCTTGGCCAAGATCGCCAACCGCCTGGCCAAAAAGTCGCCGAAGGCGGGCGGGGTTTTGAATCTGGCCGGGTCTTCCCATCTGGACAGGGCCCTGGAGATGACTGCGGTGGCGGATGTGTGGGGGGTCGGGCGCCGCTATGCAAAATTTTTGCAGCAGCACGGCATCGTCAATGCCCGCCTGCTTCGGGACGCGGAACAGTCCTTTATTCGGGGCCGAATGGGGGTGTCGGGCGTGCGCCTGATCGAGGAGCTTAGGGGTGTTTCCCGTTATTGCGTTGAAACCTGTCCTCCGCCCAGAAAAAGCATCGTCGTTTCCCGCTCGTTCAGGCATCCGGTCAGGGAGCTTTCGAATCTGGAGCAGGCGGTGGCAACCTTTGCATCGAACGGCGCCGCCAAACTGCGCCGCCAGGATTGCGTTTCCGGCGCACTGACGGTGTTTGTGTCGACCAGCCGTTTCGAAAAGCAGCGTTTTTATTTTAACTCACATACCGCCGTGCTTCCGGTGGCCACCAGCGATGCCTTCGAGCTCATTTTTTATGCCCGCCAGGCCCTTCAGTCTGTTTACCGCGAGGGATGCGGGTATAAAAGGGCGGGCGTTCTTCTTAAGGACCTGGGACCGAAGCGCATGATTCAAGGCACTCTGTTTGACGCCAGAAACCGGGTGCGCGCCGGCCGGATCATGGAGACTCTGGACCGGATCAATGCCCGCATGGGCGAAGGAACTCTGAGATGCGCCGCAGTCGGCCTTGATCCCGCTTCCGGATGGAAAACCGTGTTCAGGCAAAGGTCCCCTGCTTATACCACCGACTGGCATCAGTTGCCCGCTGTTTCCTGACGGGTTCCATGCGTCTTTCAGGAAGTCTTTTGTCCGAAGTCGTTGAGGTCGTTCTTGTGTTCCTCGAACGTTTCGGTGTACAGAGTTTTGAAGCATTCATCGCATAGATGAAAAAAGGTTGCAGGATCGCCATGCCGTCGCCATTGTTTTCAATGTCGGAAACCTTTGAATCCATTGTCGGAGAATCCACGCTGTCGGGATTTCCCGCTTTATTCGTCCGGTTTGCGGGATGCAATTTACGGTGTACCTGGTGCGATACCGCCTATGCTTATGAGCCCGCGTATTTTTTTTCCCATCGACAGTTGTATGAAAAGGTGAAGGCATCCAGGCAGGAATTGGTGCTCTTTACCGGCGGCGAGCCGCTGCTTCAGCCGGGCTTGCCGGACCTGATCAATGAGATCGTAAGGGATTGCGGCAAAAAAATGATTTTGGAAACCAACGGCAGTGTCGGCATTGAGAATGTCCATCCCCAGGTGCACATTTCAATGGATTGCAAGCTTCCATCTTCTGGGGAACACCGGAAATGTCTTTTCAGCAATTTTGAAATTCTGAAAAGAACCGACGACGTCAAGTTCGTGGTGGAAGGCCGGCATGATTATGAATACAGCCGGCGGATCATCGACGCTTATAATCTGGAAAAACGGGTGAATGTCGTGTTTCAAACCGTTCACGGCAAACTGGATGCGGGTCGGCTGGCTGAGTGGATTGTCGAGGATGCCCGGCCGGTCCGTCTGAACATTCAATTGCATAAGCATATCGGCGTGAAATAGGAGACCGGCGTTTTCCGGAAGCCGTTGACGTGTAAAAGATCTCGTGATTAGAAAATCCCTGGAGTCAAACCGGTTCGACAGGAGTTTATGAAAGTAAAATTAAAAAAGATTTTTATGTTCGATGCGGCTCATAAGTTGCCCGGTCTGGAAGCGGAACACAAGTGCGCGACCCTGCACGGCCATACCTACAAGGTGGAAATTCTTCTGGAAGGACCGGTCGAAGAGCGGCAGAAGTGGCTGATGGATTTCGGAGATTTCAAAAGGATTGTTCAGCCCGTTATCGATGAGCTGGATCATACCTTTCTCAATGAGATTCCAGGACTCGAAAATCCGACCGCGGAAAATATCTGCCGGTGGTTGTGGAGGAAGATAAAGCCCAGGCTTTCCCTGCTGTGTGAAATCGTTGTCTGGGAAACCGATACATCGGCGTGTATATATAACGGAGAATGAGGCCCGGGACGCCAGGGGCTTTTTTATATATCGATCGTCTTGCCGTTGACTTTCGGTGGATACCTGTGATAAGAATCTTTTCTTTACAGCACAAGGGGTCTTTCATCAACGGCCCGGGTGGAAGCCGGGATTGCATCGCTTGATAAACTTTCGGCGGGAGAATTTAAATTTTCTAAAACACAGGAGATCATCATGAATATCAGCCGGAAATTAGGGATTTTGGTTTTTTGCGGCGTGCCGGCCATCATCGGCGGCGGTATTGTTTATGCGATTTTTGGCAGCTATACCCCGGTGACCATTTATGAACTGCTGCTCTTAACGGCAGCCGGCGTTTTTCTCAGCCGATAGCACCCCTTTTTTCAGTTTCATTCCGATAGTTATTTATGGCAGCGGCACTGTTCGGTCCTCTGTGGATGGCAGTGCCGTGCATGTTTTGGCGAAGCTTCCGGTTTTCATTGTACGGCAGGATGCCGTCCCACGGGGTGGCAGCGGCGTTCCGGACCGGTAAAATGCCTTTGCACAGTCGGAGAGACGGCCGGTATATGGCTCGGAACGCCGGCAGGAGACAGTATGAGTGAAAAACATTCTCAGAATATAAAGTTATGGTTTTTTCTTATGCTGTTTATTACCTCGATTTTTCTGATGAGTTGGCTGATCTGGCCGTTTATATCCATTGTCATTCTGGCGGCCGTCCTTACCGGGATCTTTACTCCGGTTTATAATTTCATCAAGATCGAGGACAAAATCAACCCCCCCGCAGCCTCCATGATCACCTGCCTGCTGATTTTCATCATACTCTTTATTCCGATCGTTTTTTTTGTCGGCATTCTGTCCAAAGAAGCTTACCAGCTTTACCTGATGGGCAGAGATGCGGTGATCAGCGACCAACTCAAGATATTGCTTCAAAACAGCCGGATACTGGAAAGAACCAACCTGATTCTGAGCAACATCGATATCGAGATTTCCGGTGAAGAACTCAACCGGCTCATTTCGGAACTTGGGAAATTTGTCGGTTTGTTCATCTATGAACAGGCGCGCGTGATCGCGTCCAATACATTGAAGTTCGTCATAAATTTCTTCTTCATGCTGCTGATCATCTATTTTCTGCTGATCGACGGCCAGCGTCTGATTTCTTTTATCGTCGACCTTTCTCCTCTGCCCAGACAGCAGGACGAGAAGCTGATTCAGAAATTCAAGGAGATGGCCGGCGCCATTCTGATCGGAAACGGTGTCGCCGGCCTGATTCAGGGGGTCGCCGGCGGAGTGGTGTTCGCCTTGTTCGGAATCCAGTCTCCCTTCATGTGGGGAGTGATCATGGGCTTGCTGGCGTTTCTGCCCATTGTCGGAGTCGGGGCGGTGTTTGTTCCTGCGGCTGTGTATCTGTTTTTAACCGGACGGATTGCGGCAGGAATATTTTTTGTCGTTTTTTATATTCTGCTGTCGGCCGGCATTGAATATCTTTTTAAACCCAAACTGGTGGGATCCCAGGTCAAGATGCACACCCTGCTGGTTTTTATCGCCATTATCGGCGGTCTGAAACTTTTCGGCATTCTGGGGATTATTTACGGCCCCTTGGTTGTAACCGGGTTTTTAACCCTGACCGACATATACCATTCAAGTTATCAGGAACGGGCTCAGTCGGACGCCGGGCCGGAATGAGTAAACGAAGACAACTGTCTGTTGAGACGAACCGATCTGTTGCGCTTTCCGCGGAACATTTCAACCGGGAAAGCAAGACCTTTTTCCGTGCGCATCAACTTTAGCCTTGATGAAACCCGTCAAATTAGCTTAATTTTGATCATTCGGGCGCCGCCGGATTTCGTGCATCACGGGACAGGCGACGAAACGCGGGTAATAACCGCTTAAACCAAAATTCGTATTGGGGAACTGTATGATACTGCCAGATAAACCTGCCGAGATCAGCATAGAGAACGAGATGAAAAAATCGTATCTCGATTATGCCATGAGCGTGATCATTGGAAGGGCCCTGCCCGATGTTCGGGATGGCCTCAAACCGGTTCACAGGCGCATTCTTTATGCCATGGGCGAATTGAAAAACGACTGGAACAAGCCCTACAAGAAATCCGCCCGAATCGTCGGCGACGTGATCGGCAAGTACCATCCGCATGGAGACAGCGCGGTTTACGACACGATCGTGCGGATGGCGCAGGACTTTTCCATGCGTTATCCCCTGGTGGACGGTCAGGGAAACTTCGGGTCAATTGACGGAGATCCGCCGGCAGCCATGCGTTACACCGAGGTTCGCATGACAAGGCTGGCCCACCACATGCTTGATGACCTTGAGAAGGAGACGGTTGATTTTATTCCCAACTATGATGAATCCCTGGTCGAGCCCGCGGTGCTGCCTTCGAGAATTCCTTCCCTGCTGGTCAACGGATCATCCGGAATCGCCGTTGGAATGGCCACCAACATTCCGCCGCACAATCTTTTCGAGATTATCGAGGGCATCAAGGCGGTTATAGATTGCCCGGGAATAGACCGCTCTCAATTGATGGAGATCATACCCGGGCCGGACTTTCCCACGGGCGGGATAATTTACGGGGTTCAGGGAATTTCGGAAGCCTATCAGACCGGCCGCGGAATCATCCGTGTCCGCGCACGAATGATGGTTGAAATCGACAAGCGCACGGGCAGCGAAACCGTTGTAGTCACGGAAATTCCCTATCAGGTCAACAAGGCAAGAGTGATTGAAAAGATCGCCGAACTGGTAAAGAATAAACAGATCGAAGGAATCCGCTATGTGCGCGACGAGTCCGACCGGGAGGGCATGCGCATTGCCATCGGGCTGAAAAAAGAACAGATGTCCGAGGTAGTGATCAATCAGCTTTACAAGCACACACAGCTGGAAACCAGTTTCGGCATCATTTTTCTGGCCGTTGTCAACAATCGTCCTCAGGTGCTGAACCTAAAGGAACTGATCGAATTTTTCATTCTGCACCGCAAGGAGATCATTGTCCGCCGTACCCGTTATGATCTGCGCAAGGCCGAAGAGCGCGCTCATATTTTGCAGGGTTTGAAAATCGCTCTGGATCATCTGGATGAGGTTGTCGCCATGATCCGAGCATCCAAAACACCGGTTGAAGCCAAGGAACAATTGATCGGAGCATTCGACCTGAGTCCGATTCAGGCCCAGGCGATTCTGGATATGCGTCTGCAGCGGTTGACCGGTCTGGAGCGGGAAAAAATTCTGCAGGAATACGAAGCGGTTCTTCAGGATATTGCCCGGTACCGTGAGATCCTTGCCAGCGAACGTCTCGTTCTCGATCTGATCAAGGAGGAACTTTCGGAGATTCAAGGAGATTTCGGCGAGCCGCGCCGTACGGAGATCGTAAGGGACACCAAGGAAATCACCATTGAGGACATGATCGTTGAGGAAGACATGGTGGTGACGGTTTCAAACAGCGGCTACATCAAGCGGACCCCGATTACCGTGTATCAGAGCCAACGCCGGGGGGGACGCGGCAAAACCGCCATGATCACTAGGGATGAAGATTTTGTCGAGCAGCTTTTTGTGGCTTCCACCCATCATACGTTTATGTTTTTCACCAGCAAGGGAAAGGTCTACTGGTGCAAGGTCTACGATATCCCCCAGGCCGGCCGGACCAGTCGGGGAAAGGCCCTGGTCAATCTGCTGGATCTCGCGTCAGACGAGCGGGTCACTACGATTCTGGCTGTGCCGTCCTTTGATCTGGGGTATTATGTGGTCATGGCGACCCGGCAGGGCGTGGTGAAAAAAACTGATCTGATGGCCTTCAGCCGTCCCCGTACCGGAGGGATTATCGCCCTGAATCTGGATGAGGACGACGAACTGATTGCGGCCAGAATTTCTGACGGCGCAAGAAACGTGTTTCTGGGATCGGCCCAGGGAAAATCCATCCGGTTCCACGAGGCGGACATACGGCCGTCGAGCCGAACGGCCCGCGGCGTGCGGGGCATGATTCTTGGAAAGGGAGACCGTCTGGTGGGTATGGAGGTCTTGAGTTATGGCCAGACTCTGTTTGCCGCCACTGAACGAGGATATGGAAAGCGAACCGCGATTGACGAGTATCCGGTTCAAAAGCGCGGTGGCAAGGGGGTGATCACAATCAAGACCGGCGAGCGCAATGGTCAGGTGGTAACCATACTGCTCGCGGACGAAAACAACGACCTGATGCTGGTTACCGACTCCGGCAAGCTGATTCGCATGCCGGTCAGCGGTATTTCCGTGATCAGCCGGAATACCCAGGGGGTCAAGCTTATCGAGATCGAAGCCGACGAAAGGGTTGTCGGCGCGGCGATGCTTTCGGAGAATGAGGACGGATGAATTCGAATTCCCTCGAACAAGACCGCCGGGAAAACGCGAGCGATGAATCAATAAAACAGGATCTGGCTATGGATGCGGTCAAAATCGCCGTGGTCGGCGCAGGAAGCTGGGGCACGGCGCTGGCCAATGTGCTGGCTTTAAAAGGATTTCAAGTTGATCTGTGGGTGTACGAGGAGGAGGTCTGCCGGCAGATTCTGGAGTTGAGGGAAAATCAGGTGTTTCTCCCCGGCGTGACGCTTTCGAAAAACCTGATGCCTTCCAATGATCTGGTGAAGGTGATTCGGGAAAAAGACCTGCTGGTGCTGGTCGTTCCTTCACACTTTATGAGAGATGTCGCTCGGAAGATCGCTCCTCATGTGTCCGGGCGGACCGTGATTGTATCTGCATCGAAGGGAATTGAAAACCAGACGTTTCTCACCATGTCCGGGGTGATACAGGAGAATCTTCCGGATCGATCGGATCAAAATCTGGCGGTGCTTTCCGGCCCGACCTTTGCCCGTGAGGTGGCCAGGCAGGTACCGTCGGTGGTTACCGTGGCGGCCAGGGATATTGAAATGGCCGGTTGGGTGCAGCGGATTTTTGCAACCCCTTATTTCAGAGTTTACACCAATGACGATATGATCGGCGTGGAACTCGGCGGAGCCGTGAAAAACGTGATTGCCATTGCCTCAGGAATCATCGATGGATTGAAGCTTGGACTCAATACCCGCGCTGCCCTGATTACCCGCGGACTCACGGAAATCCGGCGTCTGGGGATCAAGCTCGGCGCCAACCCCCGGACCTTTGTCGGCTTGGCCGGCGTGGGGGACCTGATCCTCACCTGCACCGGCGAGTTGAGCCGGAACTATACCCTGGGGAAAAAAATCGGCGAAGGAAGAAAGTTAAAAGACATTCTCTCCGAGATGCGAATGGTGGCCGAGGGCGTCAAGACCGCCAAATCAGTATATAATCTTTCCCGTAAAATGGATGTGGAAATGCCGATTTCCCAGGAGATTTACCATATTCTTTATGAGAATCTTTCTCCGGGCGAAGCCCTGTTTCGCCTGATGACCCGGGATCTGAAACAGGAGCTCGATGATCAGTAAGAAAACGGCTGTCGCTCCTGTCGTCGATGCATCATAGGACAAACCATCGCACTATGGAAAACTCCCGCACCCATTCCTGCGAGGGACATCGCGACCGTCTTCGGCAAAGGTTTCTTCGCGCCGGCCTGGACGGTTTTCACGATTATGAGGTGATCGAACTGCTGTTGACTCTTGCAACCCCTCGCAAAGACTGTAAAGCTGCTGCTAAGGCGGTTATGGAGAAGTTTCAGACGCTTCCGGCGGCACTGGAAGCCGCCGGCGAAGCACTTATGGCGGTCGATGGCATCGGCGCAAAGAATGTGCTTGGCATCAAGCTGATCAAGGCGGTTGCGGACAGGTACCTGGAACACCGGCTTTTGGGCCAGAATCCGATTGTCGGCAATTCCCGGCAGCTGTTTGATTATCTGTATCTCAGACTTCGCGATCGAAAGCGGGAATGTTTCAAGGTTCTGTTTCTCAATGCCAAAAACCAGGTGATTGCGGCAAAAGTCCTTTTTGAAGGCACGCTGACAGCCAGTTGCGTATATCCCCGGGAGGTGGTTCAAACCGCTCTGGATCATCACGCGGCGGCCATCATATGCGTTCACAATCATCCATCCGGTGACCCGGCGCCTTCGGCCGAGGATATCGCCGTCACCCGCCAGTTGATTTTTGCCTGCCGGGTCATGGACATCATGGTACATGAACATATTATTATCGGAAACAACAGATATTTCAGCTTTGCCGATCAGGGAATGATCCGCAAGATACACCTAGAATACGAACAGCATCCCGGCGCGGCGGAACCATCGAAAGACAAGATCCCATGAACGGCGAAAATTCTGAAAAACCTTCCTGTTTCGGAAAACTGGATTGCGTTTTTCCCCTGACCGAAAGCGGATTGCGAAGCGTACCGAAGAACTGTATGGCATGTGAACTCAAAACCGAATGCCTGAGATTTGCCATGTCCAAAGGCGGCGCTTTGAACCTTCGAGAGGAACGCATAGACAGCGCTTACGCGTCCGGCAGAATCGGTTTTTTTCAAAGATGGTCCGAAAAGAAGGAAATTTACAAAAAGCTTAAGGACACCTCACGCATTCGTAAATGAAAGGAGCGACCCCCATGAAGACAATCAGAGACGTCTCGATTTCCGGGAAAAGAGTTCTTTTTCGCGTGGATTTTAATGTGCCTTTGGATGAAAATCAGAACATTCGCGATGACTCGAGAATCCGCGCGGTTCTGCCGTCGCTTCAATATGCTCTGGACCATAACGCCAAGCTGATCATCGCATCTCATCTGGGAAGACCCAAGGGCAAGCTGGTACCTGCGATGCGTCTGGCTCCGGCGGCCAAGCGTCTGGGGCGGTTGCTAGGAAAAGAGGTTAAAATGGCGCCGGACTGCGTCGGGCCGCAGGTGAAACAGATGGTGGACGCTATGAAGGCTGGCGAGGTGGTTCTGCTGGAGAATCTTCGCTTCCATCCCGAAGAACAGGCAAACGATGAAAAGTTTGCCCGGCAGCTGGCCGAACTCTGCGATGTTTACGTCAATGACGCCTTTGCCGTGTCTCACCGCGCCCATGCGTCGGTGGAAGCAATCACCCGCTTTGCGCCTGTGTCCGCGGCCGGTTTTCTGCTGCACAGTGAGATAAAATACTTCAAGAGAGCGATGGCCGATCCCAGCCGGCCGCTGGTGGCCATCGTGGGCGGCGCCAAGGTTTCCAGCAAACTGGCGGCTCTGGAAAACATGCTTGAACATGTGGATAAGTTCATCATCGGCGGCGCCATGGCCAATACCTTTTTAAAAAGCGCAGGCTGCGAGGTCGGAAAGTCCATAATCGAGGAAGAACTGGTGGATGTGGCCAAAACTATCATACAAAAGGCCGATCAAAAAGGAATCCGGTTCTATCTTCCCGTGGATGCGGTGGTCGCTGACCGGCTGGATCCCAAAGCGGACATCCGGATCGTGCCGGTTCATGAGATTCCGAAAGACTGGATGGCTCTGGATATCGGACCGGCAACGATTACGCTGTATCGGGAAGTGCTCGGGGATGCGAAGACCATCATCTGGAACGGACCGATGGGCGTCTTTGAAATGGATGCTTTCAGCCGGGGAACGATGGAGATGGTGCATGCGGTGGCCGACAGCTACGCCCTTTCCATTGTCGGCGGGGGGGACACGGATGTAGCGGTTCACAAGTCCGGACAAACGGACCGGATCACCTATATCTCAACCGGCGGCGGGGCATTTCTGGAACTTCTGGAGGGAAAATCGCTTCCAGGAGTTGTCGCGCTTGAAAAAGCCGATGAGCGTGAGAAAGGATAATCTGCGGATGGTTTTTCCCCGCCCGCCTGTTCGAATTCTTGTCCCGGCCGCCATCGTGGCCGGGACGATATTTTTTGGCATCTACTGGTTCCGTGATCCGCTTTGGAGCAGTCTGGCAGGAGCGTATCAGCTCTTTTCAGACCGCGATAAAATTACCAGCTTCATCAGCTCCTTTGGCGTTAACGCTCCCTTGGCATTTATCGGGGTGCAGATATCGCAGGTACTGCTGGCGCCCATTCCCGGCGAGGCCAGCGGCCTTATCGGCGGATACCTTTTCGGCGTTCTTCCGGGGCTATTATACTCCAGCATCGGCCTTGCAATCGGTTCCTGGCTGAATTTCGTGATCGGTCGGTTTTTAGGGAAGCGTTATATCCGAAAGCTGATTCCATCCGCTCAGCTTGAGAAAATGGACCGGCTGGTCAAACGCCAGGGAGCCATCGCGCTTTTTATGCTTTTCCTTTTTCCGGGATTTCCAAAGGATTATCTGTGTTATTTTCTGGGCATCAGCGCCATGTCAACGAAAGTGTTTCTGATTATGGCCGCTTTCGGGCGTATTCCGGGGACCCTGCTGCTCAGCCTTCAGGGAGCGTTATTCTTCGATAAGATGTATGCGTGGTTTGCGCTGGTTGTGGCGGCATGCCTTTTCCTGGCTTTCTGGGCCTATCGTTGCCGGGAACAACTTTACGCCTGGCTTGAAAAAATGAATGGAAGCTGAATTCCCCAGCCGTTGACGCTTGCGCTGATTGATGTTATTGATAATCGAAACTTGCGGATTTTCTCAAACCATGCGGGAAGGCCTTTTCATTCGGAGATTCATTCAACGCCGAGGGGGGCGATAGTGGCTTACTGGTGCGTCAGAGAGGAGATCAGTCAGGCCAATCGACTGAGGCGATCCTATTACGAGCTTCTGAGAGACGATCTGGATCAATTCATCATTCAATACGCGATGATCGATTCATACCAGAATTTTGTCCAGAAAAACATTCCCTATCCCTTTGTTGAAAAACGGGAGCTTAAACCCAGAGCCCGCATACCGGATCAGGAATACGAACCGCAGAATACCTTTCTGGTGGTCTTCGTTGAAGACATTATTCCCGCGATTCACAAAAAATACATTCGTTTTTTTGATGTCAATAAAACCACCAAGAGCAATCTTCTGGTTTCCGAATCCCTGTCCATTGTGGAAAACTACGAGAGAAATCAGAAATACCTTGATTCGGTGCATTTTTCTAATTTCTTGAAGAACTTGCTACCGATTGATTACGCCCTACTTATTCAGCGGGACCCGGCCAGCCGGGTCAGGGATCGATACCGCCTGTCTCATTTCCACGTTAGAATCGACTGGCCGATCGCTGATGCAGCGGAGGATCTGGCGCGAAGCCTCCGGTACATTTCCAAGGATATCTATGAAAAGGGCGACAAATATGCCGAGGATATTCAGAAAAAGTTCTTTGAATATTACGGGCTGCCGGTGATGGCGGGTGGAAGAAGAACCGCGGCCATTGTGGCGGCTCAGTATCTCCGGCGGGTCCCCTGTATCACCACGGTGTACGTGGGCAGCAGTGAAGCGAGAGCCCTGATTCGCATCTCGGAAAGAGGAGTTTCAAAGACCATTCTCATGAAATTCACCGATGAGGAGGTCCGGCAGTTCGTCAAAAGCCACAACATGGAGCTTCGAACCTTCAACAGGAATTATGCCGTTGCTCACGGGAAAAACGACACTGTGTGCATTTTCCAGGCGGCTTATGCTCTCACCAATCAGGCGCGCCCGCCGGACGACGGCAAACTGCGGGAGCTCAAACCGGACCTTAACTGGCTGAGCGTCGGCACCCAGTGCATTCTGCCAAAACCAAGTGTGTGGAAGTATCCTCCGCTGGCCATCAATGTGATTTATTCATAGAAAAGCGGTTCCCTATCATCGGATTGGAATACCGGTGACTTGGGTCTGCCGCTTTTCCATGGACGCAGGCCGGATGGGCAGCTTCGCTCTGGCACCGGTTTCCGGTTTCCCAGTGCTCCCGGGGTGCCGTTTCCAATTTCACCCCGACAGAACACCCAGATTATCCTGATAATTATGGAAACGGCTTTTAGGGAAATTACTTTTCGATGCCTATGCGGGCCTGAACCCCTTTCTGGTAGTAGTGTTTGATTTCTTTCATTTCCGTGACCAGATCCGCCCTTTCTATTACCCTGGGGTCGGCACCGCGTCCGGTAATGACCAGTTCCATATGGTCCGGTTTTGCGTCAATGATCTCCAGCAGGGCTTCCACGGGAAAAAGACCGCACATCACCGCTACGTTTCCCTCTTCCATGATTACGAGATCATGCTGTCCGGCGGCGACCACCGCCTTGATGCGTTCCAGACCTTTCCGGGCAGCTTCGATTTCATCCGGGGACGGCTGGCCCTTGACAAATTTGCCCCGGCCGAACTGTTCCACGGTGATCAGGTCTGAAAATTTTCTCAGGGCCTTTATTTCACTGTAATCGCCCATTTTCAGAAACTGGGCGATGAACACTTTCAGCCCGGCGCCAGCGGCGCGGATCGACAGCCCCAGAGCCGCCGTGGTTTTTCCTTTTCCGTCTCCCGTATAAATCTGAACGTATCCTTTCATTCGCCATCTCCCTTGTCATGGATTGTTCGAAAAAGATCGTTGGCCCCGCATGGGCCCGTTAACCTGATAACAGCCTGTGTGTTGGGTTGTGCATGTGATATGGGACATCCCTGATCGTTGAGAATTTCCAGAATCCGATCGCGCCGGACCGGTCCTTTGGGCGAAAGAATTTCGATCGTATCGCCCCTGATGATTTTGTTACGGACAAAAACCGCAACCCTGTCTTCGGAAATCGGCTCGATCACCTTTCCCGCGAACCGCGTATGGGCCCAGGGCGCTGGCGGACCGTAATTCGGCCGGGTCTGTTCCGAATCTTTCAGGTAAAAGCCGGTGCAATGTCCACGTTCGGTAACCTTGCCGAGTTCTTCGATCCACTGCGGACGCGTCTGATAAGCATCGGGACTTTCATGGTATGCATCGATGGCTTCCCGGTAGGCTTTGACGGTGGTTGCGACGTAATGGATTCCCTTCATACGCCCTTCGATTTTAAGGGCACAGATACCGGTTTGAATCAGTTCGGGAAGGTGCTCGATCATGCAAAGGTCTCTGGAATTGAAAATATAGCTGCCCCGCTCATCCTGCATGAAGGGATAATACTGGCCGGGTCTGGTTTCTTCCATAACCGTGTATTTCCAGCGGCATGGCTGGCTGCACATTCCGCGGTTTCCGTCGCGAGCGGTCAGAAAACTGCTTAAAAGGCAACGGCCTGAATAGGCGATGCACATGGCGCCGTGGACAAAGGCCTCGATCGGCATTGACGTTTTTTGAACCAGTTCCCGGATTTCATTTATGGATAACTCCCGGGCGGCATTGATCCGGTCGATGCCCTGACGTTTCCAGAACAGGGCGCTGCCGACGCTGGTCACATTGGCCTGAGTGCTCAGGTGCAAAGGAATACCCGGAACGCGTTTCCGCGCCTCTTCGATGATGCCCGGGTCTGCGGCAATCACTGCGTCAGGCCCGATCTCACCCAAGGCTTCCAGGAATGCGGCAATCGGCCCCAGTTCATGGTTTCGAGGATAAATGTTGCAGGCCACATAGACCTTTACACCGCTATGGTGGGCGAATTTGACAGCCCGCCGCAGCTCTTCGGGGGTGAAATTCCCCGAAAAATTTCTCAGACTGAAATCTTTTCCGCCAAGATATACGGCGTCGGCGCCGAAAGCAACGGCGATTTCCAGCTTTTCAAGGTTGCCGGCCGGTGCCAGAAGTTCGATTTTGTTTTCTTTTTCTTGCATGAGTTCAGAATCGGCGAATGAAAAACGATCGATTAAGCGCCGTTGGATTCATTCGGAACGGGCGTCCTGCTAAACTGGATCACGAGTGCAAAAAGCCCGATTGCCGCGCCACGCTCCTCCATGTAACCGCGGCTTGGCCCAGGCAGCCGCTTGCCCGGGATACATTTATTTATCGCGCTTCAGCATGTCCATTAAGTACTGGCCGTAGCAGTTCTGCATCAGCGGTTCGGCCAGCTTTTCCACCTGGCCTGCGTCGATGTACCCCATGCGATAGGCGATTTCTTCCAAACAGGCCACCTTAAGCCCCTGTCGGTTTTCTATGGTTTCAATGAAATTGGATGCCTGAATGAGGGTTTCATGGGTGCCTGTATCCAGCCATGCAATTCCGCGGCCCAGCATTTCAACATGAAGCCGGCCAGATTGAAGATAGATGGTGTTGACGTCCGAAATCTCGAGCTCTCCGCGCGCGGATGGCCTGAGGTGCTTAACCGTGTCCAGAATGGAGTTATCGTAAAAATACAAGCCGGTTACCGCATAATTGGAACGAGGGTTTTGTGGTTTTTCCACGATACTGAAGGGTTTTCCCGCCTGATCGAACTCTACTACTCCGTATCGTTGCGGATCCTTGACCCAGTAAGCAAAAATGGTTGCCCCCGATTTTCTGGACCGGGCAAGTTGAAGCTGTCGGGTCAGACCTTGACCGTAAAATATGTTATCGCCCAGAATCATGCAGACGTTGTCGGCTCCGACAAAATTCCGGCCGATAATGAACGCTTGGGCAAGCCCTTCAGGTCTCGGCTGCTGTGCGTAGCGAAAGGATATGCCCCACTGGGAACCGTCTCCGAGAAGCTTTTGGAAAAGGGGCAGGTCGTGCGGGGTGGAGATGACAAGAATGTCTTTAATGCCCGCCAGCATCAGAACGGAGAGCGGAAAATAAATCATGGGTTTGTCATATATGGGCAGAAGTTGTTTGCTGATTACGCGGGTAATCGGATATAAGCGGGTTCCGGATCCTCCGGCCAGAACAATACCTTTCATCTTTGATGCCTTCCGATAGCCTGTTAAAAGAAAAGGGCAAGAAGCCCGGACTGACGCACATGACGCAGTGTTTTGATATATGCTTTTTTGGACTTTTTAGCAACCGCGGATGACGGTTTGGACGGCCGGCCGGGTTGACGAAAGCCGAAAGGAGTCATGTTGGCCGGGGAATCATGACGCTAATCAGCTGTGGTGCCCCCGGCAGGAATCGGACCTGCGGCACATGGATTAGGAATCCATTGCTCTATCCACTGAGCTACGGGGGCCCAAGGTTTATTCGACGCTGAATTTCTGTCCTGGAAAAATTTTGCTTTTCGGTGTCAGCCGGTTGATTTGAAGAAACCGGTCCAGCGACATATTGTTTTTCTGCGCGATGGTGAACGGGGTATCTCCGTTTTTGACCTTGTATGTCTTTTTAGCGAAATTCTGAGTGGAGCCGGCATCATCGGCCGTGGGTATGGTGAGTACCTGCCCGACATAAAGACTGGTTCCGGACAGCCTGTTTGATTTCTGGATTTTCTGTGTAGTGGTTCCATACCGGTTGGCAATATTCCACAAAGAGTCGCCTCGTTTTACGACGTGCCGCAGGAATTGCTTTCGTGGAACTGGATTCTTGGATGCGTTGGATGTGGAGGCGTGCACGGGAATCTTAATTGACTGCCCGGCAACGATGCGCTTGTTGCTCTTGATCCGGTTTGCACGGGCAATTTGTTCAAGACTGACATTGTATTTTCTGGCGATGGACGACAAACTCTCGCCAGATTTGATTTTGTGGTATTTCAGTTCCTGGATCGAACGTTGCGCTTGAGTCTGTGGAAGCGAGCATACCTGAATGGAGTCAAGAGACGCCGTCAGTATTGAGCCGGTTCCTGTGGGAACTTTAAGGGTATACGATTCAGGCGGGAGAATGCCTTGTCTGAGCTCCGGATTCAAATCCTTGAGAATACTTTCATCGGCGTTGATGCTTCTGGCGATATCCCGCAGGTGTAACTGCTTTGAGATCTCAACGGTTTCAAATTCTATCGGACAATCCAGCTCAATGGAGTCAAGGCCGTATTTTTTCGGATTTTTTACGATATGCAGCGTCGCCAGAAATCTGGGGACATAACGGGCCGTCTCGGCAGGAAGTTTGTCGTACAGATCCCAGAAATCATCCAGATAGTTGATGTTCTGATTTCGAATAGTCCTCATCACTCTTCCTTCTCCGCAGTTGTAAGCCGCCAGAACCGTCGTCCAGTCGCCGAACATCTGATGTAGTTCCTTGAGATAGGCGATGGCCGCCTGGGTGGATTTGAAAGAGTCCATGCGTTCGTCAATGTGAAGATCACGCTTTAAACCGAATTTGTAACCGGTTGAAGGAATGAACTGCCAGAGGCCGAGAGCCCTTGCCGGGGAAAGGGCGACCACGTTGTAACCGCTTTCAATCAGCGGCAACCAGGAAAGTTCTGTGGGAAGACCCGCCTCTTCAAGTTCGGCAACGATTTGAGGCCGGTATTTTCCGGAACGCTTGTAGGCGTTGCCAAAGAAGTTTTTTTCATTCCCGGCGGTAAAACTTTGTATTTCAGCCTGTACGTGATTGTTGAGCGTTATCGGAATGGCGTTGGAATTTCCGGTGACCACATTATTTCGGGATGCGTAAATTTCAAGAATTCTCTTGGAGACCAGAAAACGCAGATCTTCCTTCTGCTGGGCGAGCTCCGAATCGGATTCCGCATCCACATTTAAAATCAAGGCATAAGCCTGATCCAACTCTTCCAGAGCGCTGTCCAACTCACCTTTCTGCCAGAATTCCTGAGATGCCTGACAGTGGTCCAAGGCCTCGTCAAGCTGTGCCTGGCCGTAATTGCTCAAAAGAGAGTCTTTGTTATTATCCGGGTCCGATTGGGTGCCGGTTTCTTCAATAATATCTGTGGAATCCTCTGATGGCGTCTGCAAGCTCACCTTTGAGTTCGAGGCTGAAATGACGGGTTTGGATTGTTGTTGGATTGTTGTTGGATTCGTAGCGGATAGTTTGGAGGACTTGGAAGCGATTTGATTTTTCTGCGTCTGCGATGTTGCGCATCCTGTAAAGATGAAGATTATTAATATGATTAATAAAAATCGGAGGTTCATTTTCAAGACATATCTCCTTCAGTTAAAACAAGGTTATAGGGGGTAAGTCTTTTGAATTATTTGCTTCGATAAATCAAAAAAAAGATGTCTTGTCAAGATATTACAGCAATATGACCATCTTTTTTATATAATAATTCAAGCCGATTCAGCCCCTTTCTCTACATCAAGATCGGCTGCTGCGTTGTGTTAATCCGCCGTGGGCGGCGGCAGACAGGGCTTGTCAAAAAAGGGGTAATCCGCCGATGTTCGAATGATTGACGAATAATGGCTTTTCGAGGTTGCATAGCGGGGTGGTCAGAAGACACGCGGACAGATATTGTGGGTTTGGATAACTTGAAGTCGTCGATTTAATAGATCGAATATTGCTCTCTTAACACAAAACCCTTCCTCGTATACCTCTTTTCTTAAAATGGGTGTTCTTGCAATTCAACCCCATGCAACCGGTTGTTTTGGCAATTTTTCCACATACCCGACTGTCAGCTGAATCAGCCGGTCTATCAACCGGATCTTGAGACATTCTTCGATTTGTGCCGAAAAATCGGGGTTGCCGATAGCTTGAGCTTCATATATAGATGACAGATGATTAACTTGCAGGATCAGGAACCCATAGCGCGGAGTGCGACTCGGGAATGCTACCTTTATCCGGGGAATCCTGACAAGGTTATAAAAATCGTTCGGGTAGCGCCGGTTTTCTGGAAAGGGGATGCCAATTGGCAGGAGTGGCGGCATTACCGTCACCTCCGGAAGCGATACGGTTATCTCGATTATATTCCAGAATGTTACGGTTTTGTGGAAACCAGCAGGGGAAGGGGGCTTGTTTTCGACTGTATCCGAGATTTTGACGGCAGAATTTCCTCAAGGCTTGATAAAGTCCTGAAGGAACCGGAGGGGTACGATCTTAATGCAATTTTAGAGGCGCTGGAGCAATTATGCCAAAAGATCATTGAAAAGAATGTTCAGCTTTTCGATTTAAACGCATTCAATATCCTTATCCAAATCTTGCCAAAAGGAATGTATCGTCCAACTGTTACCGATGTAAAGGGGCGGTTTAACAATTATGAACTCATCCCGATTTCTTCCTACATTCCGTTTTTTTCCAGAAGGAAACTGATTCGCCGATGCGGGAGATTGATCAACCGGGTGCGTGTTGTTTCCTGCGGAGGCAGGTTGTAATTTCTTGACAGCTAAAAATGCTCTGTGTTAGACGGTCGGCCATGAACGAGATATCTAAAGATTCTTCAGAACCGGTGAATGTGGTCACTTTGAAATGGGGGACTCGTTACGGGGTTGAATATGTTAACAAGCTTTTTGCCGCAGTCTCGCGCAACCTGTCTCTGCCATTCAGGTTTATATGTTTTACGGATGATGACAAGGGCTTAGCGGAAGGCATTTTGCCGTTTCCAATTCCGGAAATCGATATAGATCCTCCAGCACTTTACACGGGATGGCGAAAGCTTTGCCTGTTTCAAAAAAACCTGCCAATTAAAGGCCCATGTCTGTTTCTGGATTTGGATATTCTGATAACCGGAAGCCTTGACGATTTCTTTGGGTTCGAACCGGGAAAAATTCCCATTATCCGCGACTGGGTGACTTTGCGCCGCAAACTATTCCCTAAAGGACCACCGGTCGGCAACTCATCTGTATTTCGTTTTGTCGCGAATGAATGTGCCTTCGTTTATGAACAATTTCTTCGGGAGAAGGATTGGGCGCTTTCCACTTTCCACCCGCCGCAAACTTATTTGACACACTGTATCCGCCCGAAGATGGTTTTTTGGCCAAAACATTGGGCCATCAGTTTCAAGGAACACTGTCGACCGATTTTTCCGCTCAACTACTTGGTTGAAGCCCGTCAGCCGTTCGATGCGCGCATCGTTGTGTTTCACGGTAGGCCTGATCCGGATGAGGCAGCATACGGTTATCGAGGTAAAAAAATTCACCACTACGTACGGCCGACCCGGTGGGTTCGGGATCTCTGGGAGAAATAAAGAGATCGTACGAATTCACAGGGTTGAGCGGCGATTCCAACTTCTTGAAATCGCATAGAATTTTATCTATTTGTAAGCAACTGAAATAATTGCAGAAACCTAGATTTTTTATTTTACTATGCTACGCCATCAGACATGGCTATCAAGCGTCCATTTAGCGAGTCTGACTGGTTGGCCACGCCCGAGCCGGTGCGCCGGTATGTGGAGATGCTGGAGCAGCGCGTCGAGCAACTGGAGGCCACGGTGGCACAGTTGATCAGGCGAATCGAGCAGCTGGAGAGCCGGTTGAATCAGAACTCGCAAAACTCCAGCAAGCCTCCTTCTTCGGACCCTCCCTTTCATCGGCCGGAGCGGGGGTCGAAAAAGTCCAGGCGCCGCCGCGGCGGTCAGAAGGGGCACGCGGGGCATCGTCAACAGTTTCTGGATCCGAGCGAGGTCATGATCGTTACGGGCGTTGCATTTTGCCGTATTGTCGCGCAAGCGTTCCAACGGCTCCCAGAGCGATAAAGGCAATCGCCGGGTGGAGCGGCTTTTGAGCTTCCGGCAGACCTGCCGACTGCCGGCGCAGGCTACCTTCCCCTTGCCTGAAAGCCTGTTTCAAGGAACAATCGCCCGACTTAAGCTGGCTGACGTGATCTTTACTATATCAACCCCGCGAACGCTTACCCTGAATCACCCACGCCGAAATGCCGTCGAATATCATTCAATCTTTCTTCGGTGAACTCGGGCTATATTTTTTCGGGTAATTCCGACTTTTACAGGTTCATCAACATTGACAGGAAAATCCAGGCCATGGTTTACTCTGATTTACTACAGCAATGAGCGGTTTCTGCATGATCCTAAACCCAGGATGTTTTCCCGTTATAAACACTTTTGCCTGTCTGAAGAATCGGGACGGCCTGTGATTTTACATTTGAAGTCGTAATAAACACGGAGGAAGAGGTCTATGAAATCACGGAAAACAATCGGCGCGATTTTAACAGGTTTCTTGTTTGTACTGTTCATAATGACCGGATCTGGTGGTATCGCTGCCGAAAAGCCGCCGATAGTTTATTTGGCCATAAAAGGGTACGATACCGTCGCATATTTCAAGGACGGCAAAGCAATAAAAGGCAGCGAGTCATTTGCCTTTCAGTGGCATGGCATGACCTGGCATTTCTTAACCGAAGAGAACCGGGACCTGTTTACGGCCAGTCCGGAGAAATATGCCCCGCAATATGACGGTTATTGTGCCTGGGCGATGACGGAGGCGCGTAAGGCTTATACCGATCCCGAATTGTGGAAGATCGTTGACGGGAAGCTTTACCTGAATTGCAACAGAACGGCATATGAAAAATGGAGCGAGGATATTCCCGGCAACATCAAAAAGGCCGATACGAACTGGATCGAGTTTTACGGCGGGAATTGATGTTATGACCTTAATTTGAACTCAGGAAGGAAAACAGATTTGAAAGCGACGCAACAGTTAAAGGACGAGCACGAGGGCATCAAAATCATGCTCGGTATTCTATCGCAGGTATGCCGACAACTGGAGGTTCCATATCCCGAGGAAAGAGGATCCGGATCATGAAGGTTAAAAACAATATCGTTCTGAATGACGGCGGGCTTGGCTGCAGATCGGTTGTGAAATATCTGGCAAGCCTTGCCGGTTGTCTGATGCTACTGATTTTGACCTGTGGAGCGATACAGGCGCAGACAGAGTGGCCTCGTGTGGTCCTGTCCAAGGACGGCACTCCGATTTCGTATGAAATCCATGGTTCCGGAGAGCCGACGCTTGTGTTCGTGCATGGCTGGAGCTGCGATTCCCGCTACTGGTGCGCCCAGACGCCGTATTTTTCAAAAAAGCATTGCGTTGTCGTTCTTGACCTGGCGGGCCATGGCCACTCCGGCGTGACGCGTTCGCAATACACGATGTCGGCTTTCGGAGAGGATGTGCGCGCCGTTACGGAAGCGACAGGCAGCCGAAGCGTGATTCTGATAGGGCATTCCATGGGTGGTTCGGTGATCGCTGAGGCCGTCCGGCTCATGCCGGATCGCATCCTGGGTGTGATCGGCGTAGACACGCTGGAAAACGTTGAATATCCGCTGACGCGGGAAGAGCTGAGAAACATGATTGCCCCGCTTGAAAATGACTTTCAGGCAGGAAGCCGGCAGTTCATCACGGAGATGATTTCGCCCAAAACCGAACCGCAGCTCCGCGAATGGATACTCTCGGATATTTCAGCTGCCCCTCCGGCTGTTGCCTTGAGTGCGATGAACGAGATGATGCGGCAGTACCTCACGGGAGAAGCGGCCGGAATATTTGATCAAATCCGCGTTCCGGTCATTAGTGTGAACGGAGATCTATGGCCGATCAATTACGAGGCAAACCGGCGACACATGGTTTCTTTTGATGCCATTGTTCTCAAGGGAGCGGATCATTTCCTGATGATGGACCGTCCGGAAGAATTCAACCGGGCGCTGGAACAGGCGATTCGTGCGCTTTCCGGGGATAAGAAGCGGGGTCGTTGAAAGCGACCGGGTTGAAGTGAGGTATTGTATGCCGAAAACAGATCCGTTCAATAAGAACGGCGACGGATAGGATGACTGGTTCGAAACAAACAGCGATGTTTATCTTGCTGAGCTGGAGGCGATTCGCCAGCTGATTTCTTCTTCGGCAGTCAAAGGCCTGGAAGTGGGCGTTGGCTCGGGCAGATTTGCCGCGCCTCTGGGAATTCAGTTCGGCGTGGAACCATCCGAGAAAATGGCTGCTAAAGCCGAAAAACGGGGTATTCGAGTTTTTCGAGGCGTGGCGGAAAATCTGCCGTTTTTCGATTCCGAGTTCGACCTTGTGCTGATGGTGACGACTATCTGCTTTGTGGACGATGTTCTCAAATCCTTCACAGAAGCGTTCCGGGTTCTCAAACCTGGCGGATTCATCATTGTGGGATTTATAGACAGAGAAAGCGAATTGGTGATACAGTATGACAACCGGCGCAAGACGAGCGTTTTTTACAAGGATGCCCGCTTTTTTTCCGCACAGGAGGTTTTCAAATATCTCACGGATGCCGGCTTTGCAGATTTGGAGTTCAGACAGACCGTGATTTCCGGAGAGGCGCCGGAAGTAATTTTGAATGGATTTGGCAAGGGCGCGTTTGTAGCGGTTAAAGTGGTGAAGTCGAACGGCTGACGGGCCGCCGAGCCGGTCGGCCGTTTTTCTGCGCTCAATTGCTGATGGCGCGCCCTGTTGATGAAAAGGAAGGAAAGCAATGCAGATTCTGATCAAAATTGTGGTCAGTCTGGCGATCATTCTGGCCGCCACGGCCATCGGGAAGAAACTCCCCGCCACAGCCGGGCTTATCGGCGTCATGCCGCTTACAGGCGCACTCGTCCTTGTCTGGATGTATCTGGAAAACAAGGGTGATCCCAAGATCATGCAGGAGTTTACCAAGGGCGCTATCTGGGGAATGCTGCCAACCACGCTTTTTTTTTCTGGCGGCTTTCGTGTGCTTCAAGAAGCATATTCCGCTGCCTTTTGTTCTTGCGTCCAGTTTTGGCGTATGGATGTGCGCGGCACTGGTTCACCAATGGATTCTGAAATGAAGAAAAGGCCCACGAGAACCGCCGGATGGCTGAGAATATATTCGAGAGCGTCACATAAGGGGGTGCATCATGCTCAATATCGAAAACGTCGTCCTGCTGATTGTCGACATTCAAGGCAATCTAGCGCATTCGATGCACGAGAAAGGACTTCTGTTCGAGAACGTTCAAAAGCTGATCAAGGGGATTCAGGTTCTGGACATTCCGATCCTCTGGGTTGAGCAGAACCCCGAAGGCCTGGGACCCACCATTCCTGAAATTGCAGGCATCTTATTCAATATTCAGCCTATCAGCAAGATCAGCTTCAGCAGCTGCCGGAACAACCGCTTTGTGAAGGCTCTGAATGCGCTGAATCGAAAACAGGTTTTGATTGCCGGAATTGAGGCGCACGTCTGCGTCTATCAGACAGCAGCGGATCTGTTGGATCTCGGGTATGAGGTTCATGTTGTTACCGATGGTGTCTCTTCAAGAAATATGGAGAACAAGAAAATCGGTTTGCAGAAAATGAGAGATGCTGGCGCCAGTTTGACGAGTGTGGAAACCGCTCTGTTCGAGCTGCTCAAGACGGCCGAGGGAGAACGATTTAGAAGAATTCTCAAGATTTTGAAATAATCAGATTATTCCATCGAATCGCCGGTTGTTTCTCTCCCCTGTTCCCTCGCTGCCCGGAATGCCTGCCTGTGTGTGTCGCACGCAGGCATACCCTTCCGGCCTTCGCTGCAAAGCAGCTTTACCGCTTGTGTTCTGTCCAGTTTTTCAGACCAGTTCAGCAGATTTTGCGAATGTTTCCTCTTATGAGCTCTGCGAAGGAAAATTTATTTTCCATTTGACTTGACATCGGCGGAGAAATTGATTAAAAATCCATTTTCACATTCAGGCGCTCGGTTGAGCTTAATAGGGAACTCCGTGAAAATCGGGGACAGGCCCGCTGCTGTAATCGGGGACGAAAGCCGTAACAACGCCACTGACGATGTTTGCTGTCGGGAAGGCGCGGCCGGTAGGACGAACCGTGAGTCAGAAGACCTGCCTGAAATGTAGAGCGTATGTTTCGTGGACGGAAGCGCGCTGCTCAGATTCCAAGGATAAAAAAGGGACATCCCCGGATCGAAATCACCATCGGTCCGGGGATTTTTATTTCTCCGGACAGACAAACTGTAATCTTTTTTACAAGGAGGCCTTTTCGTGATGAGACAATAGGCAACCGGATAGAAGATGGTTTCATAGTTGTCATTTACGACGAAAAAGAAAGCGAACAGAGATGAAAAACCAATTGAACTGCGGAAAATTATGGAAATGGGTTCTGGTTGCCTGGATCAGCTTCTGCTCGGCCGTATGGGCGGGGCCTATTGAGATCGTCGATGACTTTGGAAATCAAGTTCATCTGAATGCCCCGCCCCGGCAGGTGGTTTCTCTGATGCCTTCGGCCACGGAAATCATTTTTGCCATCGGTGCCGAAGAGGCCCTGGCCGGCATCACCCTTCACAGCGACGGCATTCCCGGTGCCGGCGGCAAGACCATCGTCGGCGGGTTTTTTTCACCCTCGGCGGACCGGATTCTGGCCCTGAAGCCCGACCTGGTGATCGCTTCATCGGTCCATTCGGAACTCATCGCCAGGCTGGGCAGAGTTCCGGCGCTGGTGATGGAAACACGGAAGATGAGCGATGCATTTCACCATATTCAGATGATGGGCGCGTTGTTTGACAGGAAAGCCGCGGCCGATGAACTGGTGGAGAATAACCGGCGTCAGCTGGACTTTGTCGCCCGAAAGGTGGAAAACATTCCGGCGGAGAAGCGCAAGCGGGTGATGCGCCTCATGGGACGGGACACGATGATGACGCCGGGAAGCGATTCGTTTCAGAATGAGATGATTCAGGCCGCCGGGGGCATTCCGCCGGATTTCGGAAAACCCGGCGCCGTTGTGTCGGTGACTCGGGATGAATGGGTGCGCTTCAATCCGCAGATTCTCTACGGATGCGGCGGGGACCGGAAAGCTGCCGAATCCTTTTTCTCTCAGGAGGGGTGGAAATCCGTGGATGCCGTGAAACGGCAGCGGATTTACATGTTTCCCTGCGATCTCACCTGCCGGGCCGCCAGCCATCTGGGCTATTTCGTTTCCTGGTTCGCCTCCCTGATCTACACCGAGGAATTTTCCGATGCCGGCCTGGAACTGCTGCCCCGCCGAGTAACCGGCGTCCGGCCCCTTTCCGTTGACCTGGAGTTTGTTCGGGAAGCCGCCGTCGTTGCCAGCGTGATTCACGATTTCGAAAACAAGAGCCTAATCGTCGATTTTAAATCCCCCCGCACCGTGGTTTCCACCCTGGAGGGGCAAAGGGACGGCATACTGACCGTGGGCAACCACTATTCGCCGCCGCCCTGCTGGGCGCTGAACCACGCCAGAAGCCTTCAGGAGCTTCGAAACGAGATTTATCCCGCGATCGGCCGGGATGAAAAAACCGCCGCGTTTCTGTTTACCGGCGCGGATATGGACAACCTGGTCATTCAAAAGGAGACCTTCAGGGAGATGGCGGTTTACGCCCTGGTTACCGCCGGAGTGCGCGGCAACGCGGTCCGCATGGGAACGGATACCGGGAGTTACTACGAGCCGGGAACCATCAACATGATTTTTCTCACCAACATGCGCCTGACTCCCCGGGCCCTGACCCGGGCCATTATCTCGGCCACTGAGGGCAAAACCGCCGCCCTTCAGGATCTGGACATCCGCAGCACCTGTCTGCCCCTGACCGCCGCGGCCACCGGAACCGGAACGGACAACATCATCGTGGTTCAGGGGGACGGTCTGCCCATCGACAATGCCGGGGGGCACTGCAAGATGGGCGAGCTGATCGCCCGGGCCGCATATGCCGCAGTCCGGGAAGCGATATTCAGGCAAAACGGGATAATCGGAAAAAGGGACATCTTTCAGCGGCTCGCCGACCGTCAATTAAGCATTTTTCAGCTGGTCTCCGATTCCGGCTGCGACTGTTTTGGAGAAAAAGACGCTTTTGCAGGACAGGTGGAGCAGACCCTGCTGGACCCCGCCATCGCGGGTTTTCTGGAAGCGGCCATGGCCCTGAGCGACGGCGCCGGACGGGAAACGGTCAACGACCTGGCTCTGTTTGAATCCTGGTGTCTGGATGCGGCCGGCCGAATCGCCGGCATGCCGGTGGAGGCCATAAACTCCCATTTTACGGACGATGACATGCCAAAGCCGCTTGCCATGGCCCTGAACGCCATTTTTACCGGGGTTTCCATCCATCTGGCTGATGCGGAAAAGAGCGAATGACGAAAGATATGAATATCATGAAACATTCTTTTTCCGGAAAGAGAAAGAACTTGGCGAATCGGCGCATGCGTCTGTGTTGTTTGCCGGCAGTCGTGCCGGCCCTGTTTTTCCTGCTGATGCCGCATGCCCTTGTTTACGGTCAGCAGGCCCACGCCCATTCGGCTGAACCTGTGGTTCTGGAGACCATATCGGTTACGGCTGAAAGAATCGAAGCGTACGTGGAAAATTATCCCAATCAGGTGTCGGTCATGGGACAAAAGGAGATTCTGAGTCGCAACATGCTCAGCGTGGAAGAAGCCTTGAACGCCATGGACGGGGTGGATGTGAAGAAAGGTTCCGGAATCGGTTCGCGCATCTCCATCCGCGGGTCGGGAAACTCCGGCGGGGTACTTGTGCTGCTCAACGGCAGGCCACTGAACACCAATCAGTACGGCGGGGTGGATCTGTCCGCCATTCCCATCGATATGGTCCAATCCATCACGGTGTTCAAACCGCCGGTTCCGGTATGGCTGGGACCAGGGGCCAGCGACGGGGCCGTCAGCATTACTACCCGGGACAGGGGGGAAAAAGAAAAAAACCGTTCAAGCAAGATACGCCTTGCCGGCGGTTCTTATGGCGTTGTCGAGGGCAGTGTGAGCCATCAGCTGAAATATGATTCAGACATGTTCATGGCTTCGGCAGGCGGTTCCCATGCGGATGGCAAGCGCGCCAACAGCGACAGGAACACGGGCAGCGCTTCGCTTCACTGGGACCGGGAAAGGTCCGAAGCACAGCGGATCGTACTCGACGGCCGGTTTTATGCATCGAAACACGGATCTGCGGGACCCTTGGACAATCCAACTCCCGATGCCCGCCAGACCTACCGGCAGGCCTCCCTGGACGGCCGCATGAGCGGATTTCTGGAAGACAACGGCGAATACGCCTTGAACCTGTACGGAGACACGATCGACCTGAAGGACGAATCCCAGTCCGGATTCACCTCCACGCTGGACGATATGAAATGGGGAATCAAGGGAGAGCGCTGCTGGAACGATGAAAACGACCTGTGGTCGGTTCGTCTTAACGGGATTTTTGAAACCGACGAGGTGGACCACACCCTGTCCGGTTTTCACCGCCGGGTTGCGGCGGGACTCGGCGCCCAGGCGGACCGGCGCTGGAATGCCCTTTCCGCGACGGTCGGCATGCGCGGGGATCAAACCAGCGATTTCGATTTCAGCCCGGGTTTTTCCGGCGGGCTGAGTTACGGTTTGGCCGCGCACTGGCTGGCCAGGATCAATGCCGGGTACTCGGTGAAAACGCCGACCTTCGGACAGCTTTACCAGCCCAGCCACGGCAGCATCGATCAGGTGCGGGGCAATCCCGACCTCGATGAGGAAAGGATCTGGTCCTGTGACGCCGGAATCGAATACCGGAAGGACAAGGACCATCTGGTTCAGGTTTCGTTTTTCCGGTCCGATATTCGGGATCCCATCGTTTACCAGCGCGGCGCCGACCGGGTCTACCAGCCGGTCAACGCGGATCGGTCCTGGCGTCACGGCATGGAGGCGACCTTCAAGCGTCTGCTGGAAAACGGACTGACCGTGGATCTCAACGCCATCGTTCAGGACTCGGAAGTGTGTGAGACCGGGAAGGAACTGCCCTACACGCCTGCGGTAAAACTCAAGCTTTCACTCCTCTATACGCTGAAGAATTCCGCCGTCCGCCTGGAAACGACGGCGCGGTATGTTTCCGATCAGTACAGCGAATCCGAAAACCGCAAGGATCAGCGGATCGACGCCTATGCAACCATGGACCTCAAGGCCGTCAAACCCTTCAAGATCAAAGTCCTGGCCGCCGAGTGGTTCGTCCACATCGAGAACCTTTTCGATGCCGACTTCGAGGCTCACTACGGCTACCCCGACGATGGAATCCGGTTTGTCTCGGGTTTGAACCTCACGTTTTGAGGGGCGGCCGTTGAACGTAGCCCAGAGCCTTTCGCTTTTTGAGCATCCGCTTCCATACGGGAAAGATGCCCAGAAATTCATGGTTCCGGCCGTTCGAAGACTGAATGTCCGGCTCAGATACATCAGCCCGCCGCATTCGGCATGGGCGGGGCGGCCGCCGGCGGCAAAATCCCGTATGGACCGAATCATCGCGCAATTGGCCGAAAGGGCATCGGCATGCACCTCGGGATATCCGCCGCCCAGGTAAAGTCCGTCCACGTCGTCGGGAAGGCGGGAATCCTGAATGGGCGAAAAGCGCACCGTTTGGCATCCGTGCTCGGAAAGAGCGTCAAACAAATCGGCATAGTAAAAATGAAAGGCTGCGTCATCGGCCACGGCAAGGCGAACCGGAGAGCCGGGCGCCGGCGGGGGGGTAGGTGGGGGTAAGAGTGCCGGCGCCCGGCGGGCGCAGTTTAAAATGGATTGAAGATCCATGTCCCGGTCCGCAATATCGGCCAGGGCCTTGACGGCTGACGCGTTGAGAATGGAATCATCGGCGGTCACCAGACCCAGGTGACGGCTGGAAAATTCCGGAAGGGTCCCGCGTTTAACCGCGCCGAAAAGTTCCGGTCCTCCGGCGGCGCGCAAGGCTTCGGCCAAGTGCTTTTGATGGCGCTTCGAGCCGCAGTGGTCGGCGATCACGCCAATCACGGATACTCCAGGTTCAAATTCTGCAAAACCCTTGACCAGGGCGGCCAGGCTTCGGGCCATGCCGTGGACTCCGGCGACCAGAACCACCGGTGCACAAAGCCACCGGGCGATCTGGGCTGTGCTGCCGTCCAGGGACACGGGATCACTTCCGTCAAAAAGTCCCATTACCCCCTCGATGACCGCGATGTCGGCATTTGCCGAGGTGCAGGCGAAAAGCCGCATCACATGATCTTTTCCCATCATCCATCCGTCGAGGTTGTAGCAGGGCCGTCCGGAGATTCGGCTCAGATAGGATGGGTCCAGAAAATCCGGTCCCGTCTTGTAGGTCTGAACTCGAAGCCCTTTTCGGCGCAGCGCGGCGGTCAGGGCCGCTGTCAGTGAGGTCTTGCCGGCCCCGCTGTGGGCTGCGGAAATCACGATTCTTGGGCAGACGATCGGCAGGGAGTCCGGCATTTATATTCCCATGATCCGGTAAACCGCGTTCATATTCAGATGGCTTCTCACCGTGTCGGCCAGGCGGTCCAGGGCCGCATCGATGTCGTAGCGGGCGCGGATTTCTCCGACCGGGTCAAGGTCCCGGTCCCGTCGCAGCACGTCGATGAAGTGCCGGCGAAAGGCATCCGCGTCGAAAACGCCGTGAAGATAGGTTCCCCAGATGCGTTCATCTTCGAGGCCGAAAGCCAAGGGCTTTCCGTCGTCCTTTTTCATGATCGGGCAAAGATTCCGGGCCTGAGTTCGGCCGTGATGAATCTCATAGCCGCCAACCGGATCTCCGGACCGGACGTGAACCCCGGAGGTCCGGGCCAGGATCTTTTCAGGCTCCATGGCGGTTCGCAGGGAGATCAGCCCCAGGGCTCGGGTTGGAACGGTGGATTCAACCCCGCGGGGGTCGAAAATCCGTTCTCCGATCATCTGAAACCCGCCGCAGATGCCTATGATCCGTGCGCGGCCCTGATTGGCGAGGTTTCGAATCCCGCCGGCAATGCCGCTGCTTTCAAGATAGGCCAGGTCTCCGGCGACATTCTTGCTTCCCGGCAGAATCACCGCCGCCGGATTTTTCAGATCCCCGGCCTTGCGGATGATGGACACGCGTACGTCGTCCTCGATTTCAAAGGCGTCGAAATCCGTAAAATTGGAGATATGGGGAAGGTCGATGACGGCGATTTCAACACTTGAATCATTTTTCGAAACCCGGTCGGCTCTTTGCTTGAAACTCACCGAATCCTCTTCGGGAAGTCCTAAATTCTGAAGATAGGGCACGACGCCCAGAACGGGTCTTCCGGTTTTTCGTAGGATATAGTCGTTGGCCGGTTCCAGCAGGCCAGAATCCCCGCGGAACCGGTTGATCACAAATCCGGCCGTCAGTTCGCGCTCCCACGGATCGAGTATTTCCATGGTTCCGACAAAGGCGGCGTACACGCCGCCCCGGTCGATGTCGCCGGCGATCAGCACCGGGGACCTGGCATGCCGGGCCATGGCCATGTTGACGATGTCGTGGTGCTTGAGATTGATTTCGGCCGGGCTTCCCGCGCCTTCCAGAATCACGGCGTCGAATTCATCGGCTATCGAGTCATAGCATTGCCTGACCGCATCAAAGGCCTCGGATTTGAAGGCGATATATTCGCCCACTGTCATGTGCCGCACAGCCTTTCCGCGGACAATCACCTGGGCGCCGATGTCCGAATGAGGCTTGAGCAGCACCGGGTTCATGCGCACATCCGGGTCCAGCCGGCAGGCCTGGGCCTGGACTGCCTGAGCCCGGCCGATTTCTCCGCCGTCCTTCGTGACGCACGAGTTCAGGGACATATTCTGGGCCTTAAACGGCGCAGGTCGCAGTCCGTCCTGAAGCAGGATGCGGCACAAGGCGGCCGTGAGAATGCTTTTGCCCGCATTGGAAGCGGTCCCCTGAAACATCAGGGACGGAGTCCGTTTTTTTGAAACCGCTGCGCTGGGGTTTCCTTTTCGCGACATGCCTGAATTTCCTTTGTCAGTCTTTCAGCGAGGGCAAGACCAAAAAAAATCCCGAACCTTCTTTTGAAGGTTCGGGATTCCGTTTTTAATCCGTGAACATTTCCACGCAGACCCGTTTCCGCGGGGCCTTAGCGGATATATGTCTGAGGGCAGGTCTTCTGGCTTCCGGATCATCCTACCGGCTGCGCCTTCCCGTTCCTTTTCGGAACAGTGACATTTTGCAGCTTTCGTCCCCGGTTACAGCGGCGGGTCCGCGACGGATTTTCACCGTCTTCCCTGTTCAAGCCCTGGTTCGGGCTGCCCTACATGAAAACTTTATTATTTGAAGTCGGTTTCAAGGTCAAGAAGATTTTTGACGCATTCGCATGGCGGCCGGTGGAGAGCACGATGCTTCCTCTTTTGATGTTTTCTTCTTTGCCGAGAACCGTCAAGATCCGATTAATCCGCTCCCAGGCCTGAGGAGAAATGCGCTTGATGTTTTTGGCAAGGGCGGATTTCTTGAAACGCCTGCCGGCAATGCCGATGCGGCAAAACCGCTGCAACGAGTTCGAATCAGCCAGATGAAAGGGAAGAAGAAGCTCGTAACTGAGCCCAAACATCCGCTTGACAATAGCCGCTCTCAGAACCTGCTCCGCGCTCATCCCACAGGCGCCGGTCGCCTTCGGACGACCCTGACAAAGATCTTGATGAACCATGTCCACTATGTCGGCTTCCTGATCGAGAATCCAACTGATGCTTTCCAGTTCCCTGGCTTGCGGATGATCGACAGCCGGATTCATCAGCGTCAATTGTTTTTGACTTTTTTCTCGCATTTTACGGCGGCCCATTTCTTTTTTGCAGCAATTTCGATTGGTTGGACGCTTTCATCATACTGCAAAAAGAATGGAAAGTCCACCACAAAATGCGCTTTATTTATAAATTACAGTTAGTTATTGCCGCGGATGGACTCTATCGAAAAATAAAAATATAGGTTTACCGCGATTATTTCGGTTGGTTACGAATTGATAAGATTCTTTGCGGTTTCAAGAAGTTGAAATCGCCGCTCAACTCCGTAAATGCGTAACAGCCTTTTTCGACGCATTCATGGAAAATGCTCTGCAATGCGTCGGCTTGTCAAAGAACAACCTGTCGGCCGCCACAGCTTAAAACCGAAAGTTGAGTCATGTGAAATCCGGCACCATCGCGGACGCGTACGTCACCGTCTTGCATGAAGAGAAAGGTGTTGATTTTTAGATCAATGAAGATTAGGCTAAAAACATTTGAAATTACACGGACTTTGAATCTGGTTTTTGAGACCGCCTTGCACGGATGAGTTCGTTTATCTATGATTATAGGCAAGAATCAAATCCTATGGAAGAAATATATTAATTTAATGCCAATATTTCTGGATAATCGACGTTAATTAACTATTATCGTGGTTGAGTTTTCTGGGCGATATGGGTAAATAACTGAACTTTATTGACGGTGTATGGAGGCGTTTTGCGGTTGGTGTCGTGCCCGAGCCAGCGTAGCTCAGCAGGTAGAGCTACTGATTTGTAATCAGTGGGTCGGGGGTTCGAGTCCCTCCGCTGGCTCCATAACAGGGAAAATAATTTTTATGGTGGGGTTCCCGAGCGGCCAAAGGGAACAGACTGTAAATCTGTCGGCGATGCCTTCGGAGGTTCGAATCCTCCCCCCACCACCATCCTCATTGTAAGCAGGTGTAGGAGATTTCTGGGTTTGCCGCCCAAATCGAAAGGACTACATGGCTTCCTGCATAACTCTTACGGCGCATGGCGCACTTGGGGAGAAATTGTCGCTGGCAGGACCTGCGGGTGATAATTGAAATTATTAAATCAGCGGGAGTAGCTCAGTTGGTAGAGCTCCAGCCTTCCAAGCTGGACGTCGCGAGTTCGAGTCTCGTCTCCCGCTCCAGATGATCAAACAGATGCGCTGAAAAGGCCTTCGCGGATTTTCGAATAAAATAAGGCCCACGTAGCTCAGACGGTAGAGCGCTTCCTTGGTAAGGAAGAGGTTCACCGGTTCGATTCCGGTCGTGGGCTCCAAAAGTTTAGATTTTCCAGGCGTTGGCGCGTGAGTATTAGGATTTTCTCACTGTAATTCCAAAAAAAGCAGGGGAGGACGAGATGGCGAAGGAGAAATTTGAGCGAACGAAGCCGCACGTGAATGTGGGTACGATAGGTCATATAGACCATGGAAAGACGACGTTGACAGCGGCGATCACGAAGCATATGGGATTGAAGGGGTTGGCGGATTTTGTGCCGTTTGATCAGATAGACAAGGCGCCGGAGGAGAAGGCGCGGGGGATCACGATAGCGACGGCGCATGTGGAGTATCAGACGGAGAAGCGTCATTATGCCCATGTGGACTGTCCGGGTCATGCGGACTATATCAAGAACATGATCACGGGTGCGGCGCAGATGGATGGAGCGATACTGGTGGTAGGTGCTGACGACGGACCGATGCCGCAGACGCGTGAGCACATATTGCTGGCTCGGCAGGTGGGTGTGCCCCGGATAGTGGTATTTTTGAACAAGTGCGACATGGTGGACGACGAGGAACTGATCGAGCTGGTGGAGTTGGAGCTTCGGGAGCTTTTGGACAAGTATGAGTTTCCCGGGGACGAGACGCCGATCATTCGAGGGAGTGCGTTGAAGGCGCTGGAGAGTGACGATCCGAACAGTGCGGAGGCGAAATGCATATTTGAGTTGATGGATGCGATAGACACGTTTATTCCTGAGCCGCAGCGCGAGATTGACAAGCCTTTTTTGATGCCTGTAGAGGATGTATTCAGCATTTCTGGGCGTGGTACTGTGGTGACGGGCCGTGTAGAGCGAGGCCAGGTGAAGGTGGGTGAGGAAGTTGAGATTGTAGGTATTCGGCCGACGTTCAAGACGGTATGCACGGGAGTGGAGATGTTCCGCAAACTGCTGGATGTGGGGCAGGCGGGAGACAATGTAGGATTGTTGCTTCGGGGGACCAAGCGGGAGGAAGTGGAGCGTGGTCAGGTAGTATCGAAGCCGGGTTCGATAACGCCGCATACGAAGTTCAAGGCCGAGGTGTACATTTTGAGCAAAGAGGAAGGCGGGCGTCATACGCCGTTTTTCAATGGATACCGGCCTCAGTTTTATTTTCGGACGACGGATGTGACAGGTGTGTTGTCGTTGCCGGAGGGCGTAGAGATGATCATGCCGGGAGACAATGTGACGATCAGCGTGGAGCTGATCACACCGATAGCGATGGAAAAAGAGCTCAGATTTGCGATCCGTGAGGGCGGCCGAACTGTCGGCGCCGGCGTGGTCAGCGAAATTATTGCATAGCGGTGAAGGAGTAATCTGGTGAGAGTGATTGTGACCCTTGCATGCTCAGAATGCAAAAGAAAAAACTATACAACGACTAAAAATAAAAGAACAACGCCGGAAAAAATGGAGTTAAGCAAGTACTGCAGGTTCTGCAGAAAGCACACTCCTCATAAGGAAACCAAGTAATCGGGTTGCTGAAGAGATTGGCCCTGAAAGCTGGTTCAGCTAAGATACAGGCCAGTAGCTCTAACGGTAGAGCATCGGACTCCAAATCCGGGTGTTGGGGGTTCAAATCCCTCCTGGCCTGCCAACGAATAGGGTGAGGCTCATAGCTTAAACAAAGAGGGTATATTGGAATATCCGAAATAGTTTGAGCTTTGGGCTTTCACAATTTAGGAGCAAAATGGGAAGGCTAATCAGAAAAAAACCGAACGATAAAGCCAAAAAAAAATCCACGGATTCTCAACCGGTTTCCTCTGATGAACAAAAACCTGTGTCATCCAATGGGGTGCTGGAAGTTAAAACCGAAAGAGAGCTCGTACCCAAAAAAGCTTTTTCGCAACCCCAGGTAGCAAAGAATTCGAAGCCTCTGCTGGCGAAACTCAATACCGGCTTTTTGGCTAAGTCCATACAGTTTTTACGAGAAGTCAAGGTGGAGTTGAAAAAGGTAACTTGGCCTACTCGTAAACAGACCGTCGGTTCCACAGTCGTTGTTTTGATTCTTGTGCTGATTATATCGTTTTTTCTGGGAGCGGTTGATATTGGTTTGTCAAGTTTGATCCGCGTTGTGCTTCAATGACAATGGAGAAGTAACAAGTGGCGCTTAAATGGTACATCGTCCATGTGTATTCTGGATTCGAAAGCAAGGTTAAGCTCTCATTGGAAGAAAGGATCTCCTCCTCGCTTCATCCCGAAAAATTCGGTGAGGTTGTAGTCCCGACCGAACAGATTGTTGAGCTTGTTAAAGGAAAGCGCAGAACATCAACGCGCAAATTTTATCCGGGCTATATTTTGGTGCGCATGGAGCTTGACGACGAAACGTGGCATATAGTGAATGATACAGCAAAGGTCAGCGGGTTTCTCGGCGGAAGAGAAAAACCGACGCCTTTGACCGATGAAGAGGCTCAAAAGATTCTCAGCAGGATGGAGGACGGTAAGTTAAAGCCCAAGCCGAAGTATTATTTTGAACCCGGAGATGAAATTCGTGTTATTGACGGGCCCTTTACCAATTTTAACGGCACGGTCGATGAGGTTAATGCTGAAAAAGGCAAAATCAGGGTTCTTGTAAGTATTTTCGGCCGTTCAACGCCGGTTGAGTTGGATTTCGTACAGGTGACAAAGTTATAGAGTATCAGGAGCAAAGAGAAAATGGCAAAAAAGGTTATTGCACAGATCAAACTTCAGGTCCAGGCCGGAAAAGCCAATCCGTCTCCTCCGATTGGTCCGGCACTCGGACAACACGGCGTTAACATAATGGATTTTTGTAAGGCATTCAATGCCCGAACGGCCAACGAAGAAGGCATGATTATTCCAGTTGTGATTACAGTGTACCAAGATAGAACCTTTACCTTCATAACCAAAACACCGCCTGCAGCGGTGCTTTTGAAAAAGGCGGCCAAGATTGCAAAAGGCGCTGCCGATCCCAAGCGTGAAAAAGTTGGTACTGTGTCGCGGCAACAAGTGGAGGACATCGCCAAATTAAAAATGGCCGACCTGAATGCCAACGATTTGGAATCGGCTTGCAAAATTGTGGCTGGGACTGCGAGAAGCATGGGGATAGAGGTCGCCTAAAGGAAAAGGAGTGAACAGGTAAAATGCCGAAGCAGGGTAAAAAATACATAGAAGCCAGGAAAGCGATCAATGCGGGGCTCCAAGCGGATTTTTCAGGTGCAGTGCATCAGGCGCTTAATGCATCCTACGCAAAGTTTGACGAAACCGTTGATGTTGCCGTGCGTCTTGGTGTGGATCCAAGACATGCCGATCAGATGGTTCGTGGGACGGTGGTCCTTCCGCACGGACTTGGCAAGGAAGTGAAGGTTCTGGTTTTTGCAAAAGGTGAAAAAGAGAAGGAGGCCCTTGAGGCAAACGCGGATTTTGTCGGAAACGAAGACCTTGTCGAAAAAATAAAGGGTGGCTGGTTTGGTTTCGACAAGGCGATTGCAACACCCGATATGATGGGCACCGTCGGCAAGATCGGCAAGCTGCTCGGCCCGAGGGGACTGATGCCCAATGCCAAGACAGGAACGGTGACCTTTGACGTTGCCAAAGCGGTCAAGGAGTTGAAGGCCGGTAAAATAGATTTTCGCGTTGAAAAAGCGGGAATTGTTCATGCGCCGATGGGAAAGGTTTCATTCGGGGTTGAAAAGATTGTTCAGAATATGACCGCATTTCTTGAAATGATTATGCGTCTCAAGCCCTCATCCAGCAAAGGGATCTATCTGAAAGGGATAGCCATTTCAACGACCATGGGCCCTGGCGTCAAGATTGATACGGCCGTGGTAAAGGATCTTATCAAGTAATTGATCACAAATTGAATATTATAAATCCAAAAGGCGATCGATCAGATTTTATGCGCATTCGGCATTAAACGCCTTTCGCATATATGCTGTCAAAGACCCTAGGTTCACTATTGTGTTTAATCGGCAAGGCCGGCCTACCGAGACAGATTGGTTTTGGTATAGTTGCTGCCTCCGTTAGTTTTCGATCAAAGGAAGGAGGTGTTGATAAGTCGTGAGATTAGATGAAAAGAAGCAGATTGTTGAGGAACTGCATCAGAAATTTGAAAAGTCCAAGATCGTAATCATTACTGATTATAAGGGACTCAATGTGGAAGATGTGAGCTCCTTGCGCAGAAAGCTCCGGGATGCCAAGGTAGAATACAAGGTGGTTAAAAATACGCTCCTTGTACTGGCATCGAAAGATACCGATGTTTCGGTAATTCAAGATTACTTTAAAGGACCGAGCGCCGTCGCGCTGAGTTACGATGATCCGGTTTCTCCTGCCAAGGTGCTCGTCGAATTCGCAAAAAGCAATCCCAAGCTTGAAATCAAAGTGGGCGCGTTGAGTGGAAGGTTACTGAATCTTGATGCGCTTAATGCGCTGTCCGCTTTGCCGCCGAGAGAGGTGCTTCTGGGACAGGTACTGGGCGCTATGAACGCCGTACCTGCTGGTTTTGTCCAGTTGCTCAGTCAGATCATTCGGCAGATGATCAATGTCTTGCAGGCAATACGCGACCAGAAAGACGCCGCGTAGACTTTGCTTGCGTTAAATTTTTAGCGTTATTGCCATAAAATTTTTGGAGGTATAAAAAATGGCGGGTATTACAAAACAAGATGTAATTGATTTTATAGCAAATATGACGGTTCTTGAACTTTCGGAACTGGTTAAGGAATTGGAAGAAAAGTTTGGCGTTTCCGCTGCGGCGCCGATGGCGATGATGGCGGCCGCTCCGGTCGATGCAGGCGGCGGTGCAACTGCGGCCGAGGAAAAAACCGAATTTGACGTGATTCTGGTTTCAGCCGGAGACAAGAAGATTCAGGTGATTAAAGAGGTGCGGGCTATTACCGGCTTGGGGCTTAAAGATGCTAAAGACCTGGTTGACTCACTGCCGAAACCCGTAAAAGAAGGTATAGCAAAAGAAGAAGCCGCAAAATTCAAAGCGCAGCTTGAAGAAGCGGGTGCACAGGTAGAATTAAAGTAAGCCATCGAAAGTGTAGCATAATTATTTCGGTGAAGCTTTTTTCAGATCGATGTGGCGACGTGATGTCGGTCTGATGCTCGATAGGCAAAATACGGAAATGGGATTGGTGCCCTCAAGGTACCCGTCCCATTTCCCGATTCTTTTTTTCAATATGGAGATGCCATGTCGGAAATGTCTTTGGCAAACAGGCGTGTAAGAAAGAATTTTAGCAAGATCAGAAAAATCGTTGAGATTCCTGATCTGATAGGGGTGCAACGCGAATCTTACCGTCGATTTCTGCAGATTGATGTTTTGCCTGAAAAGCGTGAAGATATCGGTCTGCAGGCGGTATTTAAATCCGTATTCCCGATCAAGGATTTTACTGGAAGCGCATCGCTTGAATTCGTGTCTTACCGTTTCGGCGAGGTCAAACACAATGTGGCCGAGTGCATACACCGCGGTATGACCTATGAGCTGCCTATCCGCATCACCGTCAGGCTGGTGGTTTACGATGTGGATAAGGAATCCGGCATTTCCAATATTCGCGACATCAAGGAGCAGGAAATATATTTCGGCACTATTCCCCTGATGACCGACAAGGGAACCTTTATAATAAACGGCACAGAGCGGGTTGTCGTAAGCCAGCTTCACCGTTCTTCGGGCGTATTTTTCGATCACGACAAAGGGCGTACACATTCGAGCGGCAAGGTCATCTATACCTCAAGAATTATTCCGGTCAGAGGATCATGGATCGATATGGAAATCGATCCAAAGGACGTGGTTTATATCCGTATCGATCGGCGTCGAAAATTTCCGGTAACGCTTCTGTTCAAAGCATTTGGGTTTACGACCCAGGATCTTCTGTCTTATTTTTATCAGGCTGAGGGAATCCGCGCTAACAAAAATGAGTATTTTAAGAAATTCAACGAAACTTTTTTAAAAGGCCAAAAAGCCAGCTTTGATATTGCCGATCCCCTTACCGGTGAAATCGTTGTTAAAAAGGGACGGATGTTTACTCAGCGTTCCATTCGTCAACTGAAGGCATCCAATCTTGAGTGGGTTCCGATCAACGAGGAAGATGTATTAAATCGAGTTTTTGCTTATGACATCGAGGATCCCCAGAGCGGAGAACTGATTGCGAAGGCGAATGATCTGGTTGATGAAACGTCCCTGTCGAAATTGGCTGCCTGCGGGATTTCGGAATTTGACCTGCTTTTTATCGACGGTATGTCCATCAGCGATTCCATTCGCAAGACTCTTGCCCTGGACAAGGTGGAGAGCAAGGAAGAAGCATTGCTTGAAATTTATCGCAGGTTGCGACCCGGCAATCCTGCAACGCCTGAAGTGGCTCAGGAATTTGTCGACCATCTGTTTTTCAAATCTGCTTATTACGACCTTTCCGGGGTCGGGCGGTTGAAAATTAATCTGCGCCTTGGAATTCAAACTCCTGTCAGCGTGACAACCCTGCGCAAGGAAGACATTCTGCTCACCACGAAGACGCTCGTGGAATTACGTGATACGCAGGGACAGATCGATGACATTGATCATCTGGGAAACCGTCGGGTTAGAGCCGTCGGCGAGTTGCTCGAAAACCAGTACCGCATCGGCTTGGTCCGCATGGAGCGGGCGATAAAGGAAAGAATGAGCCTGCAGGAAGTTGATTCATTGATGCCGCATGACTTGGTAAATCCCAAACCGGTTTCCGCGGTTGTCAAAGAGTTTTTCGGAACCAGCCAGTTGAGTCAGTTTATGGATCAGACCAATCCGCTTTCCGAGACCACCCATAAGCGCCGTCTGAGCGCTCTGGGGCCGGGAGGGCTGACGCGTGAACGCGCTGGCTTTGAAGTACGGGACGTACACCCTTCGCATTATGGCCGCATATGCCCGATCGAAACTCCGGAAGGCCCCAACATCGGCCTCATTGTTTCACTGAGCACCTACGCGCAGGTGAATGCTTATGGATTTATAGAGACTCCGTACCGCGTCGTTCGGGATACTGCGGTGACCAATCAGGTTCGATTCCTCAGCGCGTTTGAGGAAAAGGAATATCCAATCGCCCAGGCGAATGCGCCAGTGGATGAAAACAACTGCTATCTCAATTCCATGGTGACATCCCGCGTTGCCGGTGAATTCATGATGGTCAAAAAAGAAGATATCAAGCTCATGGATGTTTCCCCCAATCAGCTGGTGAGCGTTTCCGCATCCCTGATTCCATTTCTGGAAAATGACGATGCCAACCGGGCTCTGATGGGTTCAAATATGCAGCGTCAGGCCGTTCCTCTGCTTATGAATGAAGCGCCTCTGGTCGGGACAGGCATGGAAGGCGTCGTTGCAAAAGATTCCGGTGTTTCTATAGTGGCTAGCAGAAAAGGCGAGGTCGTGGCTGTGGACGCCTCGAGAATCGTGCTGAAGCATGATGACCCTGAAAATCGAGTGTCGGTTTTTAATTTTTCAAAATTTATTCGATCCAATCAAAATACCACCTTTAATCAGAGACCTATTGTCGTGAAAGGTCAGAAGGTCAAACCCGGAGACATTCTGGCCGATGGCCCGGCAACGAATCAGGGGGAGTTGGCCTTGGGCAAAAATGTCACAGTTGCTTTCATGCCATGGGGCGGATATAATTTTGAGGATTCCATCCTGGTCAGTGAACGGCTGGTGCAGGACGGGATTTATACATCGATTCATATCGAGGAATTTGAGGTGGTGGCCCGGGACACCAAGCTCGGCAAGGAGGAAATCACCCGCGATATTCCCAATGTCGGCGACGAGGCATTAAAAAACCTGGATGACAGCGGCATTATTTGTCTGGGGGCCGAGGTTGTTCCGGGAGATATACTCGTGGGCAAGATCACGCCAAAGGGCGAGACTCAGCTGTCGCCCGAGGAAAAACTGCTGAGAGCAATTTTCGGTGAGAAAGCAGGCGATGTCAAGGATACCTCCCTTCGGGTTCCCCCGGGTATTGAGGGTATTGTCATTGATGCAAGGGTCTTTTCCCGTCGAGGAGTTGAAAAGGACGACCGGACTAGATGGATCGAAGATCAGGAGATCCTCGTTCTCGAGAGAAATCTTGAGGATAAGCTTCAGGTGCTGGAAACCGTCCTTCGGGAGCAGACAGCTTCGCTGCTGGCCGGTCAAATCTGCCTTTCACCTATAAAAAAAGGCAAAAAACTGTATCTGGCCAAAGGCGCTGTAATTAATAAAGAAGCTATCTTTAACATTCCTGCGGATCAGTTTGAAAATATGCTGTTAAAAGATCCTGAATTAACTGAGCGACTCAATGGCCTGGTCGAGATTTACCGCGGCCAGTGCGAGCAGTATCGCGGGGAGTTTGAGCAATACGTAAGCCGGTACGAAAAGGGCGATGATCTTCCGCCGGGTGTGATCAAGATGGTCAAGGTTTATGTGGCCATGAAACGAAAGTTGTCTGTCGGTGATAAGATGGCTGGCCGTCACGGGAACAAGGGCGTTGTCTCAAGAATTCTGCCCATTGAAGATCTCCCCTATTTTGAAGACGGAACGCCCGTAGATATGGTTTTAAACCCCTTGGGAGTTCCCTCCCGAATGAACGTGGGGCAGGTTCTGGAAATTCACCTGGGATATGCGGCAAAGGGCCTTGGTCGGCAAATTAATGCCCTGCTGGAGCAACAGTGTTTGAGCGAACTCAAGGCCAAACTCAAACGTGTTTTTACTGACGAGCAGGTTCGGCTGGAAATTGATGGCCTTGATGATGCCGAGTTATGCGCATTCGCCGCGAAATACAGGGATGGCGTTCATATGGCGACACCCGTATTTGACGGAGCCAAAGAAGAGGAAATCAAGGCGCTTCTTGAAGAGGCTGGATTGCCCCCAACGGGTCAGGTTACATTGTACGACGGGCGCAGTGGTGAACCCTTCAAGGAGAAGATCACCGTGGGCTCCATGTACATGTTGAAGCTTCATCATCTGGTCGATGACAAGATTCATGCGCGTTCTATCGGTCCGTATTCGCTGGTAACACAACAGCCCCTCGGCGGAAAAGCCCAGTTCGGTGGTCAGCGGCTGGGTGAAATGGAGGTATGGGCTATGGAAGCCTATGGAGCGGCGCATGCCTTGCAGGAGTTCTTAACGGTCAAGTCGGATGACATGGTCGGAAGAACGCGTATGTATGAAAAGATCGTAAAAGGGCAAAATGTTCTGGAACCGGGTTTGCCCGAATCCTTCAGAGTTCTGACCAAGGAACTGCAAAGTCTGGGTCTGGACATCAACCTGATTGAAGGGAAAGAATAAGGAGAACGATTTGGAAACTCTATACGATTTTTTCGCCAAACCAACGGATCCTCGACGCTATTCCTCTGTCCAAATAGCACTGGCATCATCGGAGCAGATTCGTCAGTGGTCGCATGGCGAGATCAAAAAGCCTGAAACCATAAATTATCGAACGTTTAAGCCTGAGCGGGACGGGTTGTTCTGCGCCAAGATATTCGGCCCCACCAAGGATTATGAATGCAATTGCGGTAAATACAAACGAATGAAGCACCGCGGGGTCATCTGTGAAAAATGCGGTGTGGAGGTGATTCAATCCAAGGTGCGGCGTGAACGCATGGGGCATATCGAGCTGGCTACGCCTGTCGCTCATATCTGGTTTCTGAAGAGTCTGCCCAGCAAAATCGGCAATCTGCTTGATCTGACGCTGAAAAATCTGGAAAAAGTTCTCTATTTTGACAGCTACATCGTCACCGATCCAAAGGATACCGGTCTGGGTAAATGCCAGCTTCTTTCGGACGATAAATATCAGGAAGCTCTGGAACTTCATGGATCGAAGTTTGAGGCGGACATCGGGGCCAACGCCATCAAGAAGCTGCTGGAGAACATTGATCTGGATGCTTTATACAAGGAGCTTCGTGAGGAAATCCGTTCAACAGGGTCTGATGCCAAAAGGAAAAAACTGGCCAAACGGTTGAAAATTGTAGATGCATTCCGAAAATCCGGCGTAGATCCGGTGTGGATGATCATGGACGTCATTCCGGTTCTGCCCCCAGACCTGCGTCCCCTTGTGCCATTGGAAGGCGGTCGTTTTGCGACATCGGATCTGAATGATCTTTACAGGCGGGTGATCAACCGTAATAATCGCTTAAAAAGATTGATGGATTTAAAGGCGCCGGATATCATTGTTCGCAATGAAAAGCGCATGCTTCAGGAAGCTGTTGACGTTCTTTTTGATAATGGAAGACACGGTCGAGTCATTACGGGAACCAACAAACGTCCTCTCAAATCCCTCAGTGATACGCTCAAGGGGAAACAGGGACGGTTCCGGCAGAATCTGCTCGGCAAGCGGGTGGATTACTCCGGCCGTACTGTCATCACGGTCGGTCCGAATCTGCGGCTTCATCAGTGCGGTCTTCCCAAGAAAATGGCGCTTGAATTGTTCAAACCTTTTATCTATTACCGTCTGGAACAAAAAGGAGAGGTTTCGACTGTAAAGAGCGCCAAGAAGCTGGTCGAGCGCGAGACGCCGGTGGTCTGGGATACGCTGGACGAGGTGGTCAAAGAGTATCCTGTGATGCTCAACCGTGCGCCAACGCTGCACCGTCTGGGAATTCAGGCATTTGAACCCATATTGATTGAGGGCAAGGCGATTCAGCTGCATCCTCTCGTATGTACGGCTTTTAATGCCGACTTTGACGGCGACCAGATGGCCGTACATGTTCCGCTTTCCGTTGAATCACAGATCGAAGCGCGTGTGCTGATGCTTTCGAGCAACAATATTTTGTCTCCGGCCAACGGCAGTCCAATCATCGTTCCCACCCAGGACATAGTACTGGGTATTTATTACATGACGCGCGATGTGTCCGGGGCGAAAGGCGAAGGCAAGATGTTCTCCAATCCCGAAGAGGTCCGCATGGCCTATGATTCGGGAGCCGTGGACATGCACGCCAGGATCGTGGTGCGGATGAACAACGAACGGGTTGAAACTACGGTTGGGCGTATTCTGTTGTGGGAGGTCATTCCGACTGAGAGCGTGATGGTGATGCGTCATGTCATGGTGTCGGACAAAGAGCTTGCCAGAAGCATCATGGATCGGATTTCCGGCGGATCGGATTTCATTGAAATGGTTCGACAGTATTCAGAAAGTCCGGATAAGAATTACGATGGTCATATTGGATTGATTCGAGCCGATGACTTTGAGCGGGTGTTTACTGTTTCCCCCGCGGTTTCAGAAACCATATTTGCCCTTGAGATCGGTCAGATCAGCGATATCGTCTATTCCGAACATGCCTACCATATCTTTCAGATTATTGATAAGCGGCCTGGAATTTCCTTTGAGCTTATTAATCATGTGATGGAGAAAAAGAGCATCCGTGATCTGATTGATTATACCTATCGGAATCTCGGGGCAAAGGCCACGGTGATTCTGTCCGACCGTCTCAAGGACATCGGATACCAGTATGCAACGCATGGCGGATTGTCCATCTCAATTGATGCGATGATCATTCCTGCCACAAAATGGGATATTTTAAGCAAGGCTGAAGAACAGGTGGTGGAGATCGGCCGTCAATATGCCGAGGGTTTGATCACCCAGGGTGAGAAATACAATAAGGTCGTTGATATCTGGGCCAAGGCTACCGACGATGTGGCAAATGAGATGATGGATGCCATGAAAAAGGCCGCGGGAACCCAGATCAAAGATACGGCCGAAGGGTTCAACCCCATTTACATGATGGCGGATTCAGGGGCGCGTGGCAGCAAGGACCAGATGCGGCAGCTTGCCGGTATGCGCGGATTGATGGCCAAACCCTCAGGGGAGATCATCGAGACCCCGATTACGGCGAATTTCCGGGAAGGCCTTTCGGTGCTTCAGTATTTTATTTCCACTCATGGCGCTCGAAAGGGTTTGGCCGATACCGCTCTGAAAACAGCCAACTCGGGTTATCTGACCCGGCGTTTGGCCGATGTGGCTCAGGACAGCGTAATTTCGGAAATCGATTGTGGAACACATCAGGGCGTGGAGATCGAGTCCCTGATGGAAGGCGGCGAGGTTATTCAGCGTCTTGGAGAACGCATTCTGGGGCGGGTGGCCGCCGAAGACATTCATGATACCTTTACCGACGAGATTATCGTGAGAAGTGGGCAGGAAATCGATGAATCGCTGGTGAAAAAAATCGACAAATCCGGTTTGACCAGCGTAAAGATTCGGTCAGTTCTGGCCTGTAGATCCCGTTACGGGGTGTGTGCGAAGTGTTACGGCCGGGATTTGTCGCACGGCGGTCCGGTTGAACTGGGCCAGGCTGTCGGTATTCTGGCTGCACAGTCGATCGGAGAACCGGGCACCCAGTTGACCATGAGAACCTTTCACATCGGTGGAACGGCGAGCCGTCGGGTGGAACAGGCCGATATTCGGGCCCGGGTGGATGGAACCGTTCAATACGGAGAGTTACAGGTTGTTCAAAATTCATCGGGCCTGCGAATTGTAATGAACCGCCGGGGCGGTGAGTTTGCCATCATTGGGGAGAGCGGACGCGAACGCGAGAAGTGCCCGGTCATTTATGGCGCCCACCTGCATGTCGCCGATGGCCAGCAGGTGAAAGCCGGCGATCTGATGGCGACCTGGGACCCGTTTACTACGCCGATTATCTCTGAGATCGACGGCGCCGTAAAGTTCGGCGATATCGTTCTGGGAAAGACCCTTCAGGAAAAGGTGGACTCTGTGACCGGCAAATCCAGTCGCATGGTTATGGAATCCAAAACAGGTGAGGAACGGCCCCGCATTTCCATTAAGGACAAGGAAGGCAAGACGGCAAAGCTGCCAGGCGGTTCGGGCCTTGCCCGGTATCCACTTCCGGTCGATGCGATTTTGATGGTTGAAGAAGGTTTTTATGTCAAGGCGGGGGATGTTTTGGCCAAGCTGCCGAGAGCAACCACCAAGACCAAAGACATCACGGGCGGCTTGCCCAGAGTTGTGGAACTATTCGAGGTTCGCAAGCCTAAGGAGACCGCGACACTAAGTGAGATCGACGGGTATGTTGCGATTTCGAAAGGGACCAAGAAGGGCAAGCAAAAGGTGATCGTATCACCTGTTGATGTCGGGGATAAACGTGAGTATCTGATTCCTCGAGGAAAGCATATCAATGTGTATGAGGGTGATTACGTTCGGGCCGGCGAAATGTTGGTCGGGGGTGCGGCTAATCCACAGGATATTTTGTCGATCAAGGGGGAGGTTGCTCTGGCCCGATACCTGGTCAACGAGGTTCAGGAGGTTTACCGGTTGCAGGGTGTTCGCATTAACGATAAACATATTGAGGTGATCGTCCGGCAAATGATGCGAAGGGTCAAGGTGACCGATGCCGGTGATACGGACTTTATTGCAGAAGAACAGGTTGACCGCGCAGTATTTGAAGAGGCCAACGCGGCAATTATCGAGAAAGGCGAAAACCCCGCCCAGGCCGAGCCTCTGATTCTCGGCATCACCAAGGCGTCGTTGAGCACGGACAGTTTTATTTCAGCCGCATCGTTTCAAGAAACAACCAAGGTTCTGACCGATGCAAGCATTGCTGCCGCCAAGGATTATCTGCGGGGTTTGAAGGAAAATGTGATTATGGGTCGGTTGATTCCAGCCGGAACCGGCGTGGCAACATACGGAGACATTGAGATTGAAACCCGATAGAAGAATCTGATGCGACGTTTTTCAACGGGCCGGCAAAAACCCGCCCATTTAAAATAAAAGGCTTGACAATTCATGCGGATCTGTTTACTAAACGAAGTCTTTTTGCAGAGATACCAAATGAATGAAGTGGAGAAGGATTGAGGGAAACACATGCCGACTATTAATCAGCTTGTACGACTGGGTAGAAAACGAACCATTAAAAAGAACAGTACGCCTGCGCTGAAAGGGGGCCCTCAAAAGCGGGGGGTTTGTACGCGTGTCTATACGTCGACGCCCAAAAAGCCAAATTCGGCTTTGCGTAAAGTCGCTAGGGTTCGTCTGACTACCGGTATCGAAGTTACGGCGTATATACCAGGTATCGGCCATAATCTTCAGGAGCATTCCGTGGTTCTGGTCCGTGGCGGACGAGTCAAAGACTTGCCGGGTGTTCGATATCATATCGTTCGAGGTACATTGGATGCCCTTGGGGTTGAGGATCGAAAACAAGGACGATCGAAGTATGGCGCGAAGAAGCCGAAATAGCCATGGTTATGAACAAGTAAATAGGGTGTATAGCGTATGCCGAGAAGAAGAGAAGTTCCTGAGCGGACAATAATCCCCGATTCGAAATATAACAGCAAGCTGCTGGCCAAGTTTATCAGTTGCATCATGAATGACGGCAAGAGAAGTACAGCGGAAGCGATGGTTTACAGAGCGCTGGATATCATTGGCGATAAAACCAAGGAGCACCCGCTGAAGGTTTTTGAATCGGCGGTTGACAATGTACGGCCAATCATAGAGGTGAAGTCCCGTCGGGTTGGAGGCTCAACCTATCAGGTGCCAACCGAAATTAGGTCTTCCCGAAGAACGGCATTGGCAATTCGATGGATCATCGGATATGCCAGAGGTCGTTCCGAACAGGGTATGGCTCGAAAGCTGGCCGCTGAGTTGCTGGATGCCATTGAGAACAGGGGTGCATCGGTCAAGAAGAAGGAAGATACTCACAAGATGGCCGAAGCGAACAAGGCGTTTGCGCATTTCCGTTGGTAATGGATTAGATTTTGATTTGGGGTGCAACAAAAGGTTGCCCGCTTTGCAGGGGAGGACGAGATGGCGAAGGAGAAATTTGAGCGAACGAAGCCGCACGTGAATGTGGGTACGATAGGTCATATAGACCATGGAAAGACGACGTTGACAGCGGCGATCACGAAGCATATGGGATTGAAGGGGTTGGCGGATTTTGTGCCGTTTGATCAGATAGACAAGGCGCCGGAGGAGAAGGCGCGGGGGATCACGATAGCGACGGCGCATGTGGAGTATCAGACGGAGAAGCGTCATTATGCCCATGTGGACTGTCCGGGTCATGCGGACTATATCAAGAACATGATCACGGGTGCGGCGCAGATGGATGGAGCGATACTGGTGGTAGGTGCTGACGACGGACCGATGCCGCAGACGCGTGAGCACATATTGCTGGCTCGGCAGGTGGGTGTGCCCCGGATAGTGGTATTTTTGAACAAGTGCGACATGGTGGACGACGAGGAACTGATCGAGCTGGTGGAGTTGGAGCTTCGGGAGCTTTTGGACAAGTATGAGTTTCCCGGGGACGAGACGCCGATCATTCGAGGGAGTGCGTTGAAGGCGCTGGAGAGTGACGATCCGAACAGTGCGGAGGCGAAATGCATATTTGAGTTGATGGATGCGATAGACACGTTTATTCCTGAGCCGCAGCGCGAGATTGACAAGCCTTTTTTGATGCCTGTAGAGGATGTATTCAGCATTTCTGGGCGTGGTACTGTGGTGACGGGCCGTGTAGAGCGAGGCCAGGTGAAGGTGGGTGAGGAAGTTGAGATTGTAGGTATTCGGCCGACGTTCAAGACGGTATGCACGGGAGTGGAGATGTTCCGCAAACTGCTGGATGTGGGGCAGGCGGGAGACAATGTAGGATTGTTGCTTCGGGGGACCAAGCGGGAGGAAGTGGAGCGTGGTCAGGTAGTATCGAAGCCGGGTTCGATAACGCCGCATACGAAGTTCAAGGCCGAGGTGTACATTTTGAGCAAAGAGGAAGGCGGGCGTCATACGCCGTTTTTCAATGGATACCGGCCTCAGTTTTATTTTCGGACGACGGATGTGACAGGTGTGTTGTCGTTGCCGGAGGGCGTAGAGATGATCATGCCGGGAGACAATGTGACGATCAGCGTGGAGCTGATCACACCGATAGCGATGGAAAAAGAGCTCAGATTTGCGATCCGTGAGGGCGGCCGAACTGTCGGCGCCGGCGTGGTCAGCGAAATTATTCAATAATGGGGAATCAGCAATGATAATGAATTCCAAAATCAGGATCAGGCTTAAAGCTTACGACCATAAGCTCCTGGATCAGTCGGCTTCGGATATTTATGATACAGCAAAAAAGACGGGCGCAAAGGTGATTGGCCCCATTCCGCTTCCGACGCGGATCAATAAATTCTGTGTGCTGCGTTCTCCTCATATCGACAAAAAGTCTCGAGAACAGTTTGAAATTCGAACCCACAAACGTTTGCTGGATATTCTTGAGCCGACGCAGCAGACGGTGGACGCGTTGATGAAGCTGGACCTTTCTCCGGGAGTGGATGTTGAAATAAAACTATAGGGATAGCTTGCGATGAGTAGAGGATTGATAGGCAAAAAACTGGGGATGGCCGGTATTTTTACTGCGGACGGGAAATATATCCCGGTAACTGTTGTAAAGACCGGACCGTGTGTTGTGACTCAGATCAAAACAATTGCCACAGACGGCTATGATTCCTTGCAACTTGGTTTCGGCGAAAAAAAAGAATCGAGAGTCAATAAACCGATGCGAGGCCATTTCAAAAAAAGCGGAAATGCCTGTTTCGAATTTTTGCGGGAATTCGGCGTTGAAAATTTGGATGGATACAGCTTGGGGCAGGTTATCACCTCAGAAATATTTAAGGTTGGAGAACGGGTGGACGTCAGTGGAACCACCAAGGGCAGGGGGTTCTCGGGTGTTATTCGGCGGCACGGCTTTCATGGCGGCAGTAAAACTCATGGCGGTCATTGTCATAGAATACCCGGATCCGTTGGCTGCAGTGCATGGCCATCAAGAATCCTTAAGGGCAAAAAAATGCCTGGTCAATATGGCAATACCCGCAAAACGGTCAAGAATTTGGAAGTAGTCGGTGTCCGCCCGGAGGATAACCTGATTTTGTTAAAGGGTGCGATTCCAGGATCCCGTTTGGGCTTTGTCCTGATTCATAAGAATATACGATAAAGGAATCGAGCCCGGTTCACATAGCGATAACAAGCTATTCAGGCCAAGGCTTTTAGCTTGCAGTGAGGAAAATATGGCTGTCATCGAAGTACTTAATAGCTCAGGAGATAGGGTTTCTGAAATTGACCTTTCAGATTCCATATTTAACGTGCCGGTCAAGGCAAGTGTGCTTCACGGGGTTGTGACGATGCAGTTGGCGGCCCGGCGAGCGGGTTCAGCCTCTGTAAAAAGGCGATCCGATGTCAGCGGAAGCACGCGGAAACTATATCGCCAGAAAGGTACCGGCAGAGCCCGAAAGGGTGATATTAAATCGCCTTTGCTCAGAGGCGGGGGAGTCATCTTTGGCCCTGATCCGAGATCATACGCCTACAAAATGCCAAAAAAAGTCAGAAAGCTGGCCCTTAAAATGGCATTGAGTTCAAAGTTTCAGACCAATAGCCTTTTGGTGATGAACAAGATTGAGCTTGATCAAATTAAAACCAAGGATTTTGTCAAGATTGTCAAGTCACTAAAGGTCAAAAACGCACTGATTGTCACGGATGCTGCGGATGAAAAGTTGAATCTTTCGTCACGGAATGTTCAGAATGTCAAAATCATGCGGTCCGAGGGTCTGAACGTATATGACATCTTAAAGTACGAGAACCTGATCCTGCTTGAGCCTTCGATCAAGCAGATTGAGGGGAGGTTGCTCTCATGATTCAGTACGATATAATCAAACGGCCTCTGATAACTGAAAAGACCAACGTACAGAAAGAGAGTTCCAATCAGGTCACTTTTGAGGTGGGTCGTCAGGCAAATCGGGTTGAAATCAAAAAGGCGATTGAAAATATTTTTAAAGTGAAGGTTGCCGGAGTCCGTACCATGCAGTTGAAAGGCAAGATTAAGCGACGCGGTCGGATTTTGGGAAAACGCCGGGATTATAAAAAAGCGATTGTGACATTAATGCCGGGTGAAAGAATTGATTTCTTCGAAGGAATCTAAGCTGGGAGTACAACATGGCAGTTAAAAAAGTTAAACCGACATCACCAGGTCGCCGATTCCAGGATTATTCTACATTTGAGGAAATTACCTGTGCGACGCCCGAGAAAAGTCTGTTGAAAGTTGTTAAAAAGAATGGCGGCCGGAATTCGAACGGCAGAATCACCTGCAGGCACAGAGGCGGCGGAAGCCGCAGACAGTACCGAATGATTGATTTCAAGCGCGATAAGATCGGCATACCGGCAAGGGTTGCAACCATCGAATATGATCCGAATCGATCAGCTCGAATCGCATTGCTGCATTACATTGACGGGGAGAAGCGCTACATTCTTGCGCCGCTGAATTTAAAGGTCAACGACACAATTATCTGCGGACCTGAAGCGGATATAAAACCGGGTAATGCGCTTCCACTGAGGAATATCCCCTTGGGTACGCATATTCACAATATCGAGCTTCGAATCGGAAGGGGCGGGCAGATCGTAAGAAGCGCGGGTGCCTTTGCACAACTGATGGCGAAGGAAGATCGATATGCGCTAATCAAGCTTCCCTCGGGTGAAGTTCGCATGATTTTGCTTGAATGCAAGGCCACCGTGGGCCAGCTTGGGAATGTTACGCATGAGAATGTCTCCTTGGGCAAAGCGGGCCGTAAAAGATGGCTGGGCCGGCGACCCAAGGTCCGTGGCGTTGCGATGAATCCTGTTGACCACCCGATGGGTGGCGGTGAAGGGCGCTCTTCCGGAGGCCGTCATCCTTGCAGTCCCTGGGGGGTCCCTTCAAAAGGGTATCGGACGCGGAAAAACAAAAAGAGCAATCAGTACATAATTAAACGCCGCAAATAATCGCGGGAAAAGCCAGTGAATTGTCGCTAGAGCGACATATTATAAACGATATCAGGAGAAAATATGCCACGATCATTAAAAAAGGGTCCTTATATTGAGCCGAAACTGCTTCTTAAGTTGACTTCATCCCAGGATGTGCGAAGCAGTAAGGTCATCAAGACATGGTCACGGCGATCGACAATAGTGCCTGAGATGGTCGGAATTACACTCGCTGTTCATAACGGCAAAAAATTTATCCCTGTTTTTGTCACTGAAAACATGGTGGGTCATAAGTTGGGTGAATTTTCACCGACACGGACTTTCTATGGCCACGCAGGTGATAAAAAATCCAAATTGAAGAAGTAAGGTGGAGAAAAGGAATGTCTGAACTCGAGGTTAAAGCAGTATTGCGATATGCGCGTATTTCTCCTCAGAAGGTCCGAGCGCTTGTCGGCGCCGTGAAGGGCAGATCTGTGGAGTCGGCGCTCAACGCGCTGAAGTTCATGCCGCAAAAGTCAGCCGGAATTGTTGAGAAGGTCATGCGTTCCGCTGTGGCAAATGCCGATCAAAAGCCGGATATCGATATCGATTCCTTAATTGTTCGCAATATATTCGTTGACCAGGGGTCTATGTTGAAAAGATTCCGACCCCGCGCGAGAGGTAGAGGTGCCCGGATTTTAAAAAGAACTTCTCATATTACAGTTATATTAGCCGAAGGGTCGATGTAAACAAGGAGGTAAGCGCTTGGGTCAAAAAGTAAATCCGATCGGGTTGAGGTTACGCATCGTCAAGACGTGGGAGTCGCACTGGTATGCTGGTAAAAAGTATTCCGATTATATTTTGGAAGATTTTAAAATCCGGAAGTTTATAAAGCAAAAGCTTCAGCATGCCGGTTTATCGCGAATCGAAATCGAAAGATCGAGCAAGCGTGTCAGGCTCCGCATTTTTACGGCCAGGCCGGGAATCGTGATCGGGAAAAAAGGCGCTGAAATTGCTTTGCTGAAGAAAGACCTCGAAAAACTGACTTCGCATGAAGTGATGATTGATATTCAGGAAGTACGCAAACCGGAAATCGATGCTCAGCTTCTGGCCGAAAATGTTGCCATGCAGATTGAGCGGCGCGTGGCATTCCGGAGGGCCATGAAACGCGGTGTAACCTCTGCCATGAGATTTGGAGCTCAGGGTGTCAAGATTATTTGTGCGGGGCGGCTTGCTGGCGCTGAAATGGCCAGAACTGAGTGGTATCGCGAGGGCAGAGTGCCGCTGCATACACTTCGAGCAGACATTGATTACGGATTTACGGAAGCACGCACCACATACGGCGCTATCGGCGTTAAAGTATTTATATTTAAGGGTGAAATATTAAAGCAGGATGAGGTTGAAGTCGGCAGATAGCAACCGAATGAGGAGATATAGCGCATGCTGAGTCCAAAAAAAGTTAAGTTTAGAAAGCAACAAAAGGGAAGGATGAAAGGAGTCGCTCTTCGGGGGAGTACTCTGAATTTTGGCGAATTCGGACTTCAGGCTGCGGAATGCGGCGCCATTTCATCTAAGCAGATCGAAGCCGCCCGTATTGCGATGACCCGACATGTAAAAAGGGGCGGCAAGATGTGGATACGTATATTTCCTGATAAGCCTTTTACCAAAAAACCTGCTGAAGTCCGAATGGGGAAGGGTAAAGGGGCCCCTGAAGGATGGGTTGCCATCGTAAAGCCAGGAAGAATACTGTATGAGATGCAGGGCGTTTCCAGGGAATTAGCTAAAGAGGCGCTCACGCTAGCTTCTCATAAACTGCCGATAAAAACCCGTTTTGTTGAGAGGAGCGAGTTGTCATGAAAATGACTGAAATCCGAGGTTTGAGTGCTGATGAGCGACTCGCGAAACTTAAGGAATTAAAAGAGTCATTGTTTAACCTGCGATTTCAACATGGCACGGGCCAATTAGAAAATAACAGGAAGCTTGTCGAAACCAGGCATGACATCGCGCGGTTGAAGACGGTTATCAGAGAATTTGAATTACACAAAACCGATAAAGAATAGTTGGCGGCCATGAAAAACAGAGGAATGAAAAGGCAAGTTGTTGGAACCGTGATCAGCGATAAAATGGACAAAACAGTCGTTGTGCTGGTTGAACGATTGGTGAGGCATCCGCTCTATCAAAAATACATCAGGCGGCGGGCTAAATTTGCCGCGCACGATGAGAAAAAAGCTTGCCAGATCGGTGACAAGGTATTGATCAGCGAGTCGCGGCCTCTCAGCCGGACAAAGCGCTGGCGGATCAGTAAGATAGTTGAAAAAGCGGTCAGATTTTAAAGGAAAGATAGAGCAATGATCCAGGCAGAGACAAGGTTGACGGCGGCGGATAATTCCGGAGCAAAGGTGCTCTACTGCATCAAGGTGTTGGGAGGTTCCAGGCGAAGATACGCTGATATCGGAGATATTATTGTTGTCAGTGTCAAGGAAGCCATACCCAATGCCAAGGTGAAAAAAGGCGATATTCTTAAGGCGGTCGTGGTTCGTACCAAAAAGGAAATTCGAAGGCCTGACGGCTCCTATATTCGATTTGACGACAATTCAGCAGTGGTGATTAATCAGAGCCGCGAGCCGATTGGAACACGTATTTTTGGTCCTGTCGCAAGAGAGCTTCGGGCCAAGCGGTTTATGAAAATTGTTTCGCTGGCACCGGAAGTCATTTAGACGTTTCGTGCCTTGTGGAGAATGGCCAATGATTGAAAAAAGATGCCTTATAAAAAAGGATGATAAAGTTAAAATTCTTGCTGGTAAAGACAAGGGCAAGATCAGCAAGGTTATAAAGGTATTTCAGAAAAAAAACCGCGTATTGGTTGAAAATATCAATATCATCAAGCGGCATACCAGACCCAATGTTAAGAATCGCCAGGGCGGAATAATTGAAGGTCCGGCGCCAATTCACTGGTCCAACGTCATGCTGGTGTGCAATAAGTGCCTGGCTCCGATTCGAATTCAATTCAAGACGCTGGATGATGGTAAAAAAGTTCGAGTCTGTCGAAAATGCAGCGAGATTATTGACGCTTAGGCTGGATTGCCGGAGGAATGGAATGTCTGATTTAAAACAGTATTACGAAAACGAAGTTGTGCCCAAGCTGGTGGAAAAATTTAAGTACACCAACAAGATGCAGATTCCTAAACTGGAAAAAATTGTACTGAATATGGGCTTGGGTGATGCGATTCAGAATATTAAGCTGTTGGATTCCGCTGCCGAAGAGCTCTCGTTGATTGCCGGTCAAAAACCCGTTGTAACGCGAGCAAAAAAATCCATTGCTGCATTCAAGCTGCGCGAAGGTATGCCGATCGGTTGCATGGTGACGCTTCGTCGAGGGAAAATGCTTGATTTTCTAAATAAATTGATGAATGTTGCTCTACCGCGTGTACGGGATTTTAAAGGTATTTCGGGAAAATCGTTTGATGGACGGGGGAATTATTCGCTGGGGATTAAAGAGCACATCATATTTCCTGAAATTGAGTATGATAAAATTGACCAGATCAAAGGGCTTAATGTTACTGTTGTGACGACTGCAAATACGGATGCCGAGGGAAAAGAACTGCTCAAGCTTCTTGGAATGCCTTTCAGGAATTAAGGAGGAAGATTTTGGCAAAGACAGCGCTTAGAAATAAGGCAATGAGTAAACCAAAATTTCAGGTTCGATCGTATAATCGGTGCCCCATTTGCGGTCGGCCCAGAGCATATATGAGAAAATTTGGGATATGTCGTATTTGCTTCAGGAAGCTTGCTTCAGAAGGAAAACTTCCGGGCGTTATAAAATCCAGCTGGTAAGTTTTTAAAAATATAATTAAATTTGAATTTTTTTGACGGAGAAAGCAATGACGATTACCGATCCGATTGCCGATATGCTAACCCGCATACGAAACGCCGGAAAGGCGAAGTTCAGCAGCGTAGATATTCCCGGATCCAAAATCAAGGTGGATTTGGCCAGAGTTCTGAAAAATGAGGGTTTTATTAAGAACTACAAATTCATCAAAGATGATAAGCAGGGCATATTGCGAATTTATTTGAAGTATGTGCAGGGACGAACCCATGCGATCTTCGGAATTGAGCGGGTCAGTAAGCCCAGTCGGCGTGTCTATAGTAAAGCCAAGGATATCCAGCCGGTTTTCAATAATCTTGGAGTTTCCGTCCTTTCGACGTCCAAGGGAATTCTGACCGACAGCCAGGCAAGAAAAGACAATATCGGGGGCGAGGTTCTCTGCAAAATCTGGTAGCAGATGAGGAGCATAACATGTCGCGTGTAGGCAAGAAACCGATTACAATTCCAGATAAGACCAAGGTCAGTTATTCAGATCGATCCCTGACGGTAAAAGGTGTCAAAGGAGAGCTTCAGCGCATCATTCATCCATCCGTAGACTTGGTTATCGAAGATAAAGAACTCAAGGTTGTTGCGCTTAAGCCGGACAGAGTTACTGATGCGTTTCAGGGAATGACCCGAAATCTTATCAATAATATGGTTAAGGGCGTGAGCGAGGGCTACGAACGAGTGCTGGAGATTAACGGCATTGGATACCGCGCTGAGTTGAAGGGCGACAGCATTTTGTTCAATTTGGGATATTCACATTCCATTGATTTTAAAATTCCAAGTGGAGTCTCGGCTTCCATTGATCGAAATCTGGTCAAACTGTCTGGAATAGATAAGGAACTGCTTGGCCAGACCGCTGCGGCCATTCGTCGACTGAGACCTCCGGAACCATACAAGGGTAAAGGGATTAAATACGCTGAAGAACACATTCAGCGGAAGGCCGGCAAAACCGGAACCAAGTAAGTACTTTGTGATTTTATTTTAGCGCGATGTGATACAATACTTCGACTCGCGATAAAAGGATAAGAATTATGGGTTTTAAAAACCAGAGGCAAGCAGCTAGATTAAAAAGAAAAGTCAGAATCAGAGTGAAGATGAGCGGCACTCAGGAAAGACCGCGCCTAAGTGTTTTCAGAAGTGCCCGGCATATATACGCGCAGATTATTGATGATATTACCGGCAGGACCCTGGCATCGGCTTCCAGTTTGGAAAAAGTGATCAAGGAACAACCCAAACTCGAAAGTAAAATCGCCATGTCGATTTGCGTCGGAAAACTGGTTGCCCAGCGAGCGATGGAGTCTGGAATTAAAAAAGTGGTATTTGACCGAAACGGCTTTCTGTATCATGGGCGTGTCAAGGCTGTTTCCGACGGTGCACGTGAAGGGGGTTTGGATTTCTAAAATTAAGGAGGCATTTCCTTGTATCAAAAAGCGACAGATGAAAATGAATTAATAGACAAGGTCGTTCATATAAGCCGTGTGGCCAAGGTCGTTAAGGGCGGTCGCCGCTTTAGTTTCAGTGCTATAGTGGTGGTAGGTGATGGAAAGGGCAGCGTAGGTTTCGGGCTTGGAAAAGCTGGAGAGGTCCCGGAGGCAATTCGGAAAGGTGTCGACAAGGCTAGAAAAAATATGGTTTGTGTTCCATTACAGGAAGGCACGGTTCCTTTTGCCGTTGTCGGCAAGTTCGGTGCGGGCAGGGTATTGTTGAAACCCGCTTCTCAAGGTACCGGAGTAATTGCGGGTGGCGCTGTGCGAGCTGTGCTCGAAGCCGTAGGAGTGCAAAACATTCTGACGAAATGCATTGGAACCAACAACCCTCATAATGTGGTCAAGGCTACCATTGAAGGCCTGAAGTTGTTGCAAAGCAGAGAGCAGGTCGCCGCACGAAGAGGAAAAAGCGTTGAGGAACTTTAGCGAGGAAAATTAAATGTCTGGTGCTGTTAAGGTAACGCTTCTAAAAAGCATGATCGGAAGGCCTGAAAAACATCGAAAGGTGTTGCGCGGGTTGGGATTGACGAAGGTCAATCGAACTGTTGAATTAATTGATACGCCTGCCGTGCGTGGCATGATTAATAAAGTGTCGCATCTCGTTAAGGCTGAGGAGTGTTGAGATGAAGTTAAATGAATTATCGCCTGAGCCGGGTTCACGTAAGAACCGAAAAAGAATTGGCCGCGGAGTTGGCAGCGGACACGGCAAGACAGCTTGCCGAGGGTCTAAAGGCCACAACAGCCGTTCCGGCGGAGGCGTAAGACCCGGATTTGAAGGCGGCCAGATGCCAATTCATCGTCGGCTTCCAAAACGTGGATTTACTAATATTTTCAAGAAAACACTTGCATTGATCAATATTTCCGATCTGGCTAGGTTTAAAAGCGGTTCGATAGTGGATGAGGCCGCGCTGGTTCGGCTGGGGCTGGTCAAGGGCCGTTATGATGGGATCAAACTTCTTGGAAAAGGAGAACTGGCCCTTCCGCTGACGATCAAGGTGGACGCTGTTAGCAAATCCGCGATTGATAAGGTTCAAGCTGTCGGTGGACAAATAGAGGCAATATAAATGGCGAATGGCGGGTTCCAGAATATATTCAAGATTCCCGAGCTTAAGCGGAGAATTGTCTTTACTTTACTTATGCTGGCGGTCTACAGAATCGGAGTACATGTGCCGACACCGGGAATTGATGCGGTGGCGCTGGCCTCTTTTTTTGCTCGTGCGAAAGGAACTCTGCTCGGTCTATTTGATATGTTTTCAGGTGGCGCTCTCGAGCGTCTGTCAGTTTTTGCGCTTGGAATCATGCCATATATCAGCGCCTCAATTATTCTTCAGTTATTAACTGTCGTTATTCCGCATCTTGAACGGCTGTCCAAGGAGGGGGAACAGGGACGCAAAAAGATAACTCAATATACCAGATATGGTACCGTGTTACTGAGCATTATTCAGGGATTTGCGATCAGCGTCGGTCTCGAAAGCATGACATCTCCGGGCGGCGCGCCGATCGTTATTTCACCCGGCTGGGGATTTCGATTAATGACCGTTCTGACTTTAACATCGGGAACGGCTTTTATTATGTGGCTGGGAGAGCAGATTACTGAAAGAGGGATAGGAAACGGTATTTCATTGATTATTTTTGCAGGTATCGTCGCAAGAATTCCTACGGCGACCGGAAATTCTTTCCGACTGTTGTCGACCGGAGAGATGAGTGCATTTGTGCTGCTGATTATTTTGATATTGATGCTGGTTGTCGTCGGAGTTATTATTTTCGCTGAGCAGGGCCAACGAAGAATACCGGTTCAATATGCCAAAAGGGTTGTCGGTCGCAAGATGTACGGTGGTCAAAGTACTCACCTGCCGTTGAAGATCAATACTTCCGGAGTTATTCCACCGATTTTCGCTTCATCAATCATTATGTTTCCTGCCACTCTGGCCAGTTTTATGAGTTTTGAATGGATGCAGAAAGTTGCCGCAGCCATGATGCCAGGCAATTTCTTTTACGAGATTTTGTATGTTGGTTTTATTTTCTTTTTCTGTTATTTTTATACGGCTGTGACATTCAATCCGGCGGATGTCGCCGACAATATGAAAAAATACGGTGGGTTCATTCCGGGAATTCGTCCGGGTAAACGGACGGCCGATTATATTGATAAGGTTCTGACGCGCATTACTTTAGGTGGAGCATGTTATGTGTCAGCCATTTGTGTTTTGCCTTCGATCCTGGTTCAGCAATTCAATGTTCCTTTTTATTTTGGAGGAACCGCACTGCTTATTGTTGTCGGCGTTGCCATTGACACCATATCCCAGATCGAATCGCATTTATTAACCCGGCATTATGACGGCTTTCTCAAAAAAGGCGCCCGGATACGAGCACGAAGGTAAAACCATAATTGATTCCTAACCAATATGGACGGAATTACGCGATACTCGAAAGATAAATTCGACCCACAGGGCATGCTGAGTGCGGGGTTTTGATGAATGGCTAAAGAGGAAGCGATCAAAGTGCAAGGCAAAGTGGTTGAAACTTTGCCGAATGCCATGTTTAAAGTGGAGCTTGAGAATAAACATCAGATTCTGGCACACATTTCCGGAAAGATGCGTATGCATTTTATTAAAATACTTCCCGGTGATGTTGTAACAGTCGAGATATCACCGTATGATTTGACTCGTGGAAGAATAATCTATCGGTCGAAGTAATAAAATCGGATGGATCGATAAAAGGAGTTGTCTGAATGAAAGTAAGGGCTTCAGTAAAAAAGATATGCAGCAAATGCAAGCTTATTCGCAGAAAAGGAGTTTTGAGAGTCATCTGTGAAAACAAGCGTCATAAACAGCGGCAGGGATAGGAGGAGAATACTTTGGCTAGAATTGCAGGCGTCGATTTACCGAGGAAAAAGCGGATAGAGATAGCTCTCACCTATATATATGGCATCGGACAATCCACATCGCAACGGATTCTTAATGAATTGAACATTGATTTTGATATCAAGACCGATGACTTGACTGAAGCACAGGTAAACAACATCCGTAAGATGATCGACAATGAGTTCAAGGTTGAAGGCGAGTTGCGAACTATCGTTTCCATGAACATCAAGCGCCTGATGGATTTGGGATCGTACAGGGGGCTTCGACACAGAAAATCTCTTCCTGTGCGTGGGCAGCATACCAAAACCAACGCACGTACGCGAAAGGGGCCCAGGCGTTCAGCTGTCAAGAAAAAAGGCGCAGCAAAGAAATAGTAAATCCTTGAAGATAGGGACTTGAAAACATGCCGAAAAAGACGCGGATAAAAAAGAAGGAAAAACGAAATATTTTAAATGGAGTCGTACATATACAGTCGACTTTCAACAATACGATTGTTACCATAACCGATCCGACCGGAAATGTAATCGCATGGTCTAGTTCCGGTGTGCAGGGTTTTAAAGGGTCTCGTAAAAGCACCCCCTTTGCTGCGCAGCTTACCGCCAGCGATGCCGCCAAAAAAGCGATGGAAAACGGCATGAAAAATGTCGAAGTGTTTGTCAAGGGCCCAGGCGCCGGGCGGGAATCCGCAATACGCGCTTTGCAATCTTCAGGGTTTAATGTGATTACCATTAAAGATGTAACCCCTATCCCTCATAACGGTTGCCGCCCTCCCAAAAAACGAAGGGTATGATCACGGGTAATTTACGAGAAGCGTTCCTGAGGATATAACGACTTAAAGGAGGAAGACTTGGCAAGATATATTGGATCGGTATGCAGAATATGCCGACGGGAAAATATGAAACTGTTTTTGAAGGGAGACCGGTGCTATTCCGATAAATGTGCTTTCGATCGGCGCAGTTATGCACCCGGACAGCATGGTCAGCGGCGTCGCGGCAAGGTGTCCGATTACGGAGTCCAGCTTCGTGAAAAGCAGAAAGTCAAGAGAATGTACGGCCTTTCAGAAAAACAGTTCAGGCTATGTTTTAAGAAAGCGGATCGGCAGAAGGGCATTACCGGAACCAACCTGTTGGTATTGCTTGAAAGGCGGCTTGACAATGTAATTTATCGGCTAGGACTGGCAAACTCTCGAACTCAGGCCAGAATATTTGCCCGCCACAACCACTTTACGGTCAATGGCAAGAAGGTCAGCATTCCATCCTATCTGCTCAGTATCGGCGACGTAATTGAATTGAAGGAACGCAGCCGGAATGTCCAGGCCATTACTGATGCCTTGGCTGCCGTAGATCGCCGTGGAGTGCCGCAGTGGCTTGAGCTGCAAAAAGAAAGTTATAAGGGAATTGTGAAAAGTAATCCTGTTCGAGAAGATCTGACTACTCCCATGCAAGAACAGCTCATTGTCGAGCTTTATTCGAAGTAACAATTATATCTTGTTGTCGGCGGTGATAAATAAGCAGATGCAAATAGACCGCAGCGTTCTGTGATATTTGTTTCCCAAAAGTTTGATCCTCCATTTGAATACCATAAATTCTGGAGTGAAACTAATGGCATTTAATGAGCTTATGTACATGAACTGGCAAGATATGATCAGGCCAGCCAAGGTTCAAATAAGCAGCAAACCAAATTACGGGAAATTTGTTTGCGAGCCCCTTGAGAGAGGCTTCGGCATAACAATCGGAAATGCACTGCGCAGGATTATTCTGTCATCCCTGTATGGTGCCGCCATTGTTTCCGTAAAGTTTGACGATGTGATGCATGAGTTCAGCGTTGTTTCCGGCGTGTTTGAGGATGTTTCTGAAATTATACTCAACCTGAAGGAAGTCCGGTTCAAGGTTTCCGATATTCAGCCCAAGAGTATCCGGATTGAAAAAAAAGGTGAGGGCGAGGTTACTGCGGGCGATATTATATGTGATCCAGGGAAAATTACCGTGTTGAATCCCGATCACCATATCGCAACGATTACCTCTCCCGAAGCTTCATTAAACATGGCCATGACCGTTAAGGTTGGTAAGGGATACTCTCTTGCCGAAGCCAATAAGGATGAGGATGCACTGGTGGGTGTTATTCCCATTGATGCTGTGTTTACTCCTATCAAAAAGGTCAATTATGTTGTTGGCAATGCCCGGGTCGGTCAACGGACTGATTATGACAAGCTGACGTTTGAAGTGTGGACGGACGGCAGCGTAGCCCCCGAAGATTCAGTTGCATACGCGGCCAAAATTCTCAAGGAGCAGTTGGCCATATTTATAAACTTTGATGAAGATTCCGAGCCCGAACCCGAAAAAACCGAAGAAGAAAAAATTTTTGAGTTCAATGATAATCTTTATCGAAGCGTCGAAGAACTTGAGCTTTCCGTTCGAAGTGCTAATTGTCTGAAAAATGCGAATATCGTTCAGATCTGGCAGTTGGTAAGCAAGACGGAATCCGAAATGCTCAAGACCAAAAACTTCGGACGTAAATCCCTGAACGAGATAAAGGAAGTTTTGTCAGATATGGGGCTTTCACTTGGGATGAAACTGGACGGATTCGAGCCCCCGGAGGCGGAAGTTCCTGATGATGAAGAAGGAGAGTAGGTAAATTATGAGACATTGCAAAGCCGGTATAAAGCTCAGTAGAACAAGCAGCCACAGAAACGCCATGTTTCGAAACATGGTGACCTCTTTGTTTAAATATGATCGTATTCAGACTACCAATATCAAAGCCCGCGAACTGCGTCGATGGGCGGATCATCTCATTACGCTTGCCAAGCGCGGGGATCTTCACGCACGGCGCCAGGCAATGTCCATCGTTCGGGAACCCGGCGTTGTTTACCGGCTGTTTGACCAGGCCAAGGAACGCTACGGCGACAGAGCCGGCGGATACACACGTATCGTCAAGATAGGTACGCGTCCGGGAGATGCGGCACCTGTTTCGCTGATTGAATTGATCGGTGCTGAAAAGTATAAAGGAAAATCTGCAGCCAAGAAGAAGGAAAAGAAATCTGCGGCGGCTGATTCTGCGAAAACAAAAACCAAGTCCGTTGCAGAAGAGGCGGATTCTCCTCAAAAAGCTGAAGAGTAAAGCGAATAAGAACAGCTGATTTGTTGCAATAAAGGTATTGAATTCTAAGGGACTTGGCGTAAAAGCCGGGTCCCTTTTTTTTGCTTCTCTCTTTAAGGATGTTGCCGAATGGTTGAAAAATTTGAACATGTTCTGGTAACCGGCGCAGCCGGATTTATCGGTTTTCATCTTGCAGCCAGATTGCTGAGGCATGGATGCCGGGTAACCGGCATTGACAATTTGACCCCCTATTACGATGTGGAGTTGAAAAAGGCGCGCCTTAAGCAACTGCTTGACAACCCGGCATTTTCCTTTGAACGGATCGATCTTGCAGAGCGCCGGGAACTTGAAGACCTTTTTGACGGAAACGGATTTGACGCTGTCGTCAACCTCGCAGCTCAGGCCGGAGTCCGATATTCCCTCGAGGTTCCACAGGCGTATGTGAGTTCCAACCTGGTCGGATTTGCCAACATACTCGAGTGCTGTCGACACCATCGAATCAGGCACCTGGTTTTCGCATCCTCCAGTTCGGTATACGGCGCCAATACCCTGATGCCGTTTTCCGTGCATCACAATGTCGATCATCCGGTTTCCCTGTATGCCGCGACCAAGAAGTCCAATGAACTTATGGCGCATACCTACAGCCATCTGTTCAAACTTCCGTGCACGGGGTTGCGGTTTTTTACGGTTTACGGCCCCTGGGGTCGGCCCGATATGGCGCTTTTTATTTTTACGCGGGCCATTCTGGAGGGCAAACCGATCCAGGTTTACAACCACGGAAAGATGCGCAGAGATTTTACCTATATCGACGACATCGTCGAGGGAGTATTCAGGGTCCTGCATCGACCTGCGCAGCCAAACAGCCGGTGGAGTGGCGATCATCCGGATCCGGGAACTTCCAGCGCACCTTACCGCATTTACAACATCGGAAACAATCAGCCTGTGGAGCTGACCGAGTTTATCGCGATTCTGGAGTCTGTTCTTGGAACCAGGGCGCAAAAGGAGTTCTGCGATCTTCAGCCCGGCGATGTCGTGGCGACCTACGCGGATGTGGATGATCTGATGCAGGATGTGGGGTTCAGACCCAATACGCCGCTGGAAACCGGAATTCAAGCTTTTGTGAAATGGTTTCGACAATATTACGGCAGGTGATTCGTCCGCTCCGCACGTAAAAAATACATGACCTCCAAGGTGGTTTATCCTCTCAAGGCACAGGAGATGGCGCTTTCTGGCGCCTCAAAATGCGCGAAGATCTTTGCCTTATTCCATGATATCCTCGTCGTAAACATATTTCATGTAGTCATTTCGACCTGGACTGAACACCTCGATCGCTACGGAGTCTTCAATGACTTCCGCTTTGTGTTTTGCATTTGAAGGAATATTCCAGCTGTCTCCCGGATTCATAATTCTTGAAGATCCATCAATGAACAATCTCATTCTCCCTTTTACCAAATAGCCTGTTTGTTCATTAACATGAGCATGCTCCGGGAGTATTGCATTCTTTTTGAGCAAGAATTCCGTCATCAGCGTATCCTGGCCATAATTAAGGGTTTTTATTTTAATTCCATTCAAAACTTCTATGTATCCATTGCCTGATTTGTTTCCAAACATATATCCTCCTGAAATATCAATATAGTGTATGCATTTATTTCCGGTCGTTGGGTTCATCCTTTTTTGTTTCATTGCCAGGCAGATAGTAGTTCCAGGGGGCTGCTTTCAGGGTCCGTATTCAGGGCCTTTTCGGAAATCTCCATGGTTCCGGAGAGGGAATGCAGAATACCGATTTTGATGGTGTCGCCGGCGGCTTCGAGGCTGCTGAACACCAGGAACAGGCCTGCCATCAGGTCAGCTCTGATAAAGGAAACAGGCAGTTTCAAGATACTTGGATCCTTGTTTGTGGGCGGAAGGTGCTCAAACACGGTATTCCTTCGATATCAGGCGGTTTCAGGAACGATATATCGCCGAATGTCGACCTCGTCGATCTGTTCGGGTTTCATGAAACGTTCGGCGTATTCCCTGTATATGCCGGACCGCAGGAAAAGATCGAAGATGTCCGGGTCGATGTGCTGGTTCGTCTTCATGAGCGACATGAGTTCGATGGCCTCCGACAGGGTCTTCACCTTCTTGTACGGGCGGTCTACGGCGGTCAGGGCCTCGAAGATGTCGGCCACGGCCATCATGCGAGCCACAAGGCTCATGTCCTCCTTTTTCAGCCGTTTTGGGTAGCCGGTGCCGTCCATCTTTTCATGATGCCCTCCGGCGATCTCGGGAACCTGCCGCAGATGTTTCGGAAAAGGCAAGCCGGAGAGCATGGCGATAGTCTGTATGACGTGTTCATTGATCTTGTAACGCTCCTCATTGGAGAGGGTGCCCCGGCATACCGACAGATTGTGAATTTCTCCCTTGTTGTACAGCAGTTCCGGCGCCTTCATCCGGATACCCAGCTCGTTGTCCTGGAACATGGCTTTCCGGGACGGCCGTTCAAACAGATGCTCCGGTTTGTCCGCCAGCAAAGGTTCTTCAACGGGTGGAGGAATCGCGGGACCGCGGGACTTGCGCTGTTTTTCCTCTTGGGAGATTCCTATCGAGTCATCCAGGGTGCGTACCCATCGGCGGGCAGCCATGGTTTTGATGCGCGCCGCATTCTCCGGCGCCATGAATTCAGCCCCCTCGTTGCAACCGGCCACAAAGGCAAAGTCCATATCCAGCTGTTTGAGTTCTTCCATCAGTTGCCCACGAGTCTCGGCTTCGGGTTTCCCCGCAGCTATGTCCTTGAGGCAGGCAATTTCGGCGTCCCGCTTGAGCACTTCAAACCGCATGCGGATTTCGTGAATGCGGTCGTAGATGGTTTCCAGCTTGGTGGCCTTGTCGATCACATATTCAGGTGTCGTGATCTTGCCGCAGTCATGCAGCCAGGATGCAATATGCACCGCCTCCCAATCATTTTCGTCCAGCTGAAAATCCCTATAGGGGCCGCTGGAGTCCTGACAGGCCGCCCGCGCCAGCATTCGGGTGAGTTCAGAGACCCGGGTGCTGTGGCCGCCCGTATAGGAGCTCTTGGCATCAATCGCGCTGGCAATTACCCGAATAAAGGACTCGAACAAAATCTTCTGGTCGCGGATCAGTTCCCGTGCTTCCAGAGAACTGCTGGCCGAGGCGGAAAGGGCGGTAATAAATGCGAGTTGAGCTTCATCAATGGCTGTTCGGCGCTGAAGCAGCATCAACCCCAGCAATTCATGCCGGCGATTGAAGAGCGGAACGACAACCGAGCAGGGGGCTTCGACCCCGCGAATCATAGACTCAAGCCCGGATGCCGAGATTTCTTCCTGTGTTAGCCGCCCGTTCAGTGCCTGTCGCTTTTCCAGTGCCCTGCCTATGATTTCGGGTAATACGCTCAGGGGCAAAACGGGAAGATCCGGAAATCGGTGTTTGCCATCAAGGGTGAGCGCGGCACAGGGCTTTAATGAGGTATTATCAGCCAGGTAAAGCACGCCCGCCTGCGCACTGCCGGCAAACAGGGTTTCGTGCAGAAGTTTGGACAGCAGATACTCAAAGTTTTCTTCCGCCGCCACGGAATGGGTAATATCCATGAATTTGCGAATGGTGCCCTTCATGAGATCCATTGTCTCCGCGAGGGAATTCACTTCGGTAATGACGGAACTCAGTTTGATCGGCTGGTCGAATTCAAAGCGGCGAATGGTTTCGGCTTCACGGGAGAGGAGCCGCAGGGAGCGGGAAATCGCCTTGGAAATCATCCAGATGACCGGGATGGACAGAATGATGATCAAAAGGGTAATGGCGATTGAGGTGGAGCGGAGTTTCAGAGCGGTGGCAAACAGCTCCTCATCGGGGACGGCCATGATCAGGTACAGCGGTTCCGTGCCTTCGAGCAGGATTTGCTGAATGGAGACCCGCCAGCCTTTGCCGTCCGCTTTCACCGATCTGAAGAGATTCGACCTGCGGTTCGCTTCCGGAATTGAATCGGCCAGTCCCGACATCGCGGAGATGCCGAAATCATCGAGATGCTTCAGGCTGGGGCTGGTATCGGGATCTTCGGGAACCGTGACGAGCCGTTCCAGATCTTCATGCGCGATCACCATGCCTTTGGCGTCGACCAGCACCAGCTGGCTGGATGGGGTGATTTTTTGGAGTTTCAACAGGGCGCCGAGGGTTTCCAAAAGGATGTCCACAGCAACCACGCTCTTTCCATTCTGTGCACGTTTGGCGATGGTGAGCCCTACCTTGCGGTTGGAAAAGAAAAGATAGGGCGGGGTCGTCACAATCCAGACCGAGGTGATGCCGCGTTGGTACCAGGGCCTTGTCCTGGGGTCGAAGCCTGCGGCGTAATCCGGCCGATCGTCCTTGCGCAGAATTTCCAGTCTGCTGCTCAGATAGGTGTATTCACCCCGGGCCCGCCCCCTATCCTTTGATATGCTCTGAAGGATATATCGGGCATTTTCGGGGGCCTGGAACGTGATGCGTTCTTCCTCGTTGCGGATTCGGCGCAGAAAGAAAAAATCCCCGGACTCATAGCCGATGAAGACGGAGGTCATGCCGAGCGCGTCATTCAGGACCTCCTGCATGACCTGGAGACGCTTCCGGCGCGTCTGGAAATCAACAGCGCCGGTGATCGGGTCATGGCTCAGCAGTTCGACCGTGGTATTGGCGGGTGCGATGATGCTCCGAATTTCGCCGACGATCTCCCGGCTGATTCGCTTTGTCAGATCAGCCGCCGAGGATTCCAGCATGTCATGGGACATCTTGTAGCCGACCATGGCAATGCTGCTGCTGATAATCAGCGTGATGACGATGAACAGCGTCGAAAGATGAATGTGCAGCGGAAATTTATGTTTCATGACGGCTTCCATGCAAATGGCGGGGCCTGTGTTCAAACCCTGGATTGTGAATCAGGCAATTCATACTGATCTTTAGGCTTTGAATCAACCATCATTCTGTCGTTGATTGGCTGTTACGCTTCGGATTGCCGATTTCATGATTGGAGAGTCGCCCGGTTTTCGAAGCAGATAAATCAGCAAACCACGTTTTTCCTTTTCATGATTCCTCCTGTCTTTTGAACGTTCCAGCCTGCGCCGCTTTAACTTCAAACGTTCACTTTCGGCCGGAAGCTCTGTTCAATGAACGGATTTTAATTCCTTCTATTGCTGGAATCATGCAAAATCTGTTCAGCACGGTTTTTGAACAGCAAATGATACATCATATCCGTGTAGCAGTCCATCTTGATGCGGGCTTGACCTGAGACCGAATAACGCCAGAATCCGTAAAGCTTTGTCAGGCTGAGCAGGCGCTGGCAGTGAATCTTCCAGGTAAATCGTTCCTGAACCCTTTGAATGCCGCCTTCTGATATGGCTTGCCAGAGGAGTTCGTCGCTTTTGCAGCTCTCAATGAATTGTTCAATCACCTCGGCGATTAGAGGCGGCCGACTGGTATTGATCAGAAATCCGCTTTTGCCGTCTTCGATGATTTCAGACGGGCCTCCGAAGCGGGTGGCGAAGGTGGGCAGGCCCGAAGCCATTGCTTCCAGAACCGTCAGTCCGAAGGCCTCAAAAAGCGCCGGCTGGACAAACACGCCCCTTCGATCTGCCATAATCCGGTACACTTCTCCGGTGTCCGGCTTGTTGATGCTCGGCAGCCAGCGGATCGATCCGTCAAGCTCGTACTTTAAAGCCAATGCGCGGATCTTGCGGATAACATTCTGTTCTTCGGCGTCGGCCGATTTTTCAAGGCTTGTGGTTCCGCCGGCCAAAATCAGGTTGCAGTTTTTCCGCAGGGTTTCGTTCTGCCCGAATGCCTCTACCAGTCCGGTAAGGTTCTTGATGCGATCCAGGCGGGACATTGTAAAGATCGGCGGTTTTTCAGGATCTTTCAGAAAACCGAAAATATCGTCATTCGTACTCGAAAACAGGCGGTCTTCCCAGTGACGGGTTTTATCGGGAACCCGTGTCGCGGTCTGATAAAATGGAAAATAGTTGGTTTCATCCACCCCCGGCGGCACTACGTTGAACCTCGGGCTGAAGAGGTGCACGCCGTTTATGACGTGATACAGGTCCGGCAGCGTGAAAAACTGATAGGATTCGTACTGGCCGATTTCGGTTTCGGTTCCGGCGATTTCCTGGTAGGTGCTGGTCATGATGAAGTCGGACTTGTTCATCGCGATCAAGTCAGCGGTAAATTGCAGAGAAAAGTGATAGTCTTTTTCCATCCTTTCCCAGTAAAGATCGGAAAACAGATATTTGGTTTTTTCAAGCGCATGGGCAATGCTGCATTGAATCACCATCAGCCGGCTGGATAGAAGGGCGGCCACCAGGTTGCCGTCCGAATAGTTGCCGAGAATCAGATCCGGCCTACCCTGAAATTCACTGAGAATACGGCTTTGCGCGTCACGGGCGAACCGGTCCAGATACGGCCATATCTTGAAACGGGAAATCCAGTTGCTGACTATTTTCTCTTCCGGGTCTCTAAAGGGTACTCTCGCGATCCAGCAGTTTCGGGTTTTGAATATTTTTTCCATACTCTGGTCGCAGGCGGTGCCGTCGGCTTCGGGAATCAGCCTTGTGACGACAAGGATCATGGGGTTTGTCTCGACACCGGCCAGCTTGTGCACCTCAGCCAGGTGGTTTTCCAGTGCCCGTACCTGGTCCAGAATGTAGATCACCTGACCGCCGGTATCAGGCCGACCAAGCACGTTTTCCTGCCCGAACCAGCCGTGAGGAGAGATGACGGCGACCTTATGAATCATGGGAATGCGAGAGATGAATTCTTCCAGCAGGGCGTCGTCGGGTTCGTTGAAAAGGTCGTTCAAGAGCTGAAGCGTGTCAAGCATTCGACCCGCATCGACGCCCCAGCCTGCTTCAAATCCGCGCTTTTTCAAACCCGGTTTGAGTTTTGCGTACGGCGTTTTCGGATCCAAAGGCTTGAGTTGACGGATCACTTTTCTCATTTCGGTTAAAAACGCTTCGGTTTGAAACAAAATGTCCCCGTTGATCAGCAGAGGCTGGCCGTTGAGCTTGTGAAGCTTGATAAACTCAAAGAGCTTTCGGGTCCATATTTCCGGGTTTTGAAACAGGCTGCTGGAGAGATGTTTGTTCAGAAAGCGAATGCCGTTTCCAAGGGTTTTGCTGTCCCGTATCTCGGGAAAATAATCGTAAAATGGCAGGAAATCGATTTGAAGCCCGGCGCTGGTTTCCATATTTTTGCCTGCGGTAAGGTCCTTGGCCGCCAGATAGTCTTCCACGGAAAGCGGTTCCATGTAACCGGCATCTGTGTCCAGCCGAAAGAATCGATATTTGGCGATGGCGTACCGGAAAACGATCAAAAACGAGTCTTCTGTAACCAGAAGCTCCGGAACCTTTTTGAAAAAATTCGCTGTCGATGAATTCCGCCGGAATGATTGGGATTTTTTGTGCTCCCGGCAAAAGGCATCAAACTCCAGCAGGATATCGTTTCGCAACAGGTACTGGTTTTTCAGTGTCCGAAGGGCAAATGCAAAATTTTTAAAATCCTTGTGTTCCTTGGGGTCGATCAGGTCGTTCAAAAAATTTTCCAATGATCACGCCTTTTTGTTCTGAGGTTCTCAGCAAGAAAGCGACACTCGGTTCGAACGGTCAGTCCTGTTCGAATGACCGGTTCCTGCTTTCCATTATTCGGTATTTCTGTATTCCGTCCAGAATGCCGTCTGCATAGGCCCGAGGCGAGAAGTAGATGCTTCTTCGCCCGCGCAGCGCTTCGAGTTCTTCGGCGTAGTTGGCGACAATCACGCCCAGCGTACCGCCGCTGAGCATTTCCGTATCGTTGCCTGAATCCCCGCATACCAGAATGTTGTTCAGATCAATGCTCCATTTGTAGCTCAGATATCGTATTGCCTTTCCTTTGGATGCACGGTGGGGCAGGATGTCGAGAAACTGTCCATGGGAGTAAATCAGGTTATAATAGCAACGGTTGCGGGTCATCAGATCGTGGATTTGAGCCAGGCGGTCTTTTCCTGCATCCATATAATAGCTGATCTTAAATTCCCGCTGTGTGTCTGCTTCCTGATAGGTCAAAAAGTCCAGCGCATCCAATATACTTTTGATTTTCTTCCGATTCCAGTTTTTGGCAATATGGGTCTGCCAGCCCCGGTCGGCAAATGACTTTCCAGCATAATAAATTTCCGCGCCCACGGAAGAGATGACGATGTCGGGAAGAAAAACCCCGTGTTGTTCCAGAACTCTGAGTGCGGAATCCACGGTTCTTCCGGTGGCGACGGCAAAGCCGACCTGGTCGATATTGGATTTCATGAATTCCATGAACCGTTCCAGGGCGTTTTGATCTCCTATCAGGGTGTTGTCGATGTCTGTGACCAGAAGGCGTTTTAAGCGGGCGAGGCGATTGCCGACCGGGTTCTGTGCGGATCTTTTAAATCCGTCCGTTCCGGCGCCGCTGAGGTGCGGCCGGATTTTTTTAAGATAAGTGCGGCAGTGCTTGTTCCAGGCGTAAATGGTTTTCACGCAGTTGATGCCATTGACGGAAAACTGCTTCCATTTCTCGTTGTTCGAAAGAATGGTTCGAATCGCCCGGCTGATGACCGTGCAGTCGGTTGGATCCACCAGAATGCCGTTGCGGCAGTTTTTCAGAATGTCCCGGGGACCGCCGTCATGGGTGGCCACGATTGGAACGCCGCTTGCCGATGCCTCGATCAGCGTCAGGCCGAAAGGCTCGGTCATGGCAACGTTTACGAATACGCCTTTTTTTCTTGCGGCGATTCGATACAGTTCCGGAACCTCGTAGGTGAAATCGTGCTTTTTGGGAATCGCCATCTTTCCGTACAGGTCGTGCTTGTCCATGAGAAGCAGCATCTCGGTCAGTACGGCCTTTTCGTTTTCCTGCATTTCAGAGATGTTTTTGCGTAGACCGGCAAATATCGCCAGATTGGCCATGGCCTGAAGCTCGAGATCCCGGCCGTAGGCTTCGATCAGCCCTGCGATGTTTTTCTTTTTATCCGGCCGGCAGATGCTCAGAATCAAAGGCTTGTCCGGATGGAGGAAAAAACGGTTGAGCTCTTCCATGATTGAGGCCCGGGCCCGAATTTTGGCCTCGCCGGTCGGAATTTCAGGCATCATGTCGTGATAAAAGGGATAGAATCTGTCCAGATCGATTCCTGGTGGAATGACTTCGTAGCGGGCCAGGTTCCGGTTGGCGTACATGCCGTATTGTTTTTCGATCTCCTGCCCGGTGCTGGTGACGATCATGTCGGCATGCTTGATGATTTCTTCCTCATGAAATATTCGCTCCTGAATATGGTATCGCTTATCAATATCGGCCGGGCTCATGCCATCTGAAAGCAGCTTCTGCTCCTTGGGCTTTCCCAGGGAATGGCCGGTGAAAACAAAGGGAACGCCGAAGTATTCGGAAAGCTGCATGCAGATGTAACCGGCGTCGGCGTAATGGCCGTGGACGAGGTCCGGATAGGTTTTTTCCTTTTTCATGAATTTGATGGTCTTGTCGATGAACTCGTCCAGGTGCGGCCAGAGCAGCTCTTTGCGAATGTATTGTCTGCCGCCGCATTGAATTCGGACAATGCGGAACTTGTCGGAGATCGGCTCCACGGCTACGGCATAGTCCTGTGAAACGCGCTTGTCTGCCACAAGCCGGGTAAACAGATCCACTTGCCCGACTTCCTTTTGCCGGCTCAACGCTTCGGCCATTTCTATAACGTATTTGATCTGCCCGCCGGTGTCCGCATCCTTTCCAAGTTCCATCCCCTGGTAGCGTAAAAGACCGTGAACGCTGAATACCTGGATATAGAGCCTATTTTCCATCAGGTTCCTCCGCGATCCATTTTAGATAGGGGTTGTAAAAAGCGCTGTTTTCGGGAATGGCGCCGAAAGTCCGACATATGGCGCCAGCCAGTTCGGACGCGCGTCGAACAACGGTTTCCGGTCGCCAGTTCAGAAGATAGCCGACTGCCAGCATCGATGCATAGGCGTCGCCCGCGCCAACGGTGTCTATGGGCTGCGGGTCTTCATCTGCCGGCGCGTCCCATCTGCCGTTTGGCGTGAAAAGTGTGCTGCCATTATCTCCCCGAGTGACGCAGACCCATTGAATGCCGAAATGATGCATGAGAAAATCCACCCCCAAATCGTCCGGGCCGGACAGCGAATACATTTCCATGGCAAATGCCAGTTCGTCTTCGTTGACCTTGAGAATGTCGCAGACTTGAAGGGATTGATGGATAATGTCGGGACTGAAGCAGTCGGGCCGAAGATTCATGTCGTAAAGGGAGCGGGCGGAAGCGGGTTTGCGTTCCAGAATTTCCCGGATCGTTGCAGCGCCGCCGGCCCGCTGAATCAGGGTTCCAAAATAAACCAGATCGATTTCAGGCAGCAGCGCGTCGATTGCGGAATCGTATCGCAGATAATCATAAGCAACGTTTTGAATGATCGTAAAATCCGGAATCCCGTTAGAATTCAGTTCGACCTGAACCCAGCCGGTAGGGCGGTCCGGATCTGTCTGAATATACTCGGTTGAAACCTGTCTTTTGGAAAGAAAATCCAAAAGTTCGGCGCCGTTTTCATCCGCGCCGATCCGGCTCAGAAAGACCGCGTTCAGACCCAGCCGGAAGATGTGGTAAAAGAAATTAAAAGGCGCTCCTCCGGGACGTTTGTACTCCGGAAACACATCGAAAAGAATTTCGCCTACTGAAAGAATCAAAGATCTCTCCGTCATAAAATTAATGTACGTTCGGAAAGAATCTTGTACGACAATGTGATCAACTTCTTGATTATTAAATATATATTGGTCGATCCGAACCAAGAATGGCCATTTTGGCTCATCTTCAGAAGTATGGATTAAAATATCCATTAAAATCAAAACATAGCATATATGGCTCGAAAAATCAAATTATGGTCGAAGGAAACGAGATCGCCGCCAGCGGGTGGTGTCCGCCGGTATGGGTGAGGAACTTATGAGGTTTAAGTCCCTAGCGCGTGAATTCTGTCAAGCTTCGTGTGACGCAGATATAAACAAGGAAAAAAAATATCGCTGGAAAACGGTCAGAAAAATGGTATCAATCAAAATATGCGCAGTTTTCGAATTCAATCGTTGACTTATTCTGTGTTCACCTTGCTTTGGATCAGCTTTTTGACGCCCGCCATGTTTGCCCGGGCAGATGCCTTGGATATGAACCGATATTTTTACAGCGGCGATGGACGCCTCCGCCTGTACAGTGAAAAAAACGGGAAGTCCTTTTCCGGAATATACCGCCTGGGACCGGGAAACTATGATGAATCGGCCCTTGGAAAGATTTGCCGGGTTTTCGACGCCCCGGATCATACGCCCAATATCCACCTTTCCCTGCGGCTGCTTGAATTTATCGATTTTTTACAGGATCGCCTTAAACCGGATGCCCTGGTCACCATCACTTCCGGATATCGGAATCCAGAATATAACACCGGTCTGCGCAACAGGGGAGGGCTTGCCGCCAAAGCCAGCCTTCATCAGTACGGAATGGCTGCGGATCTGATCATGGAGGGCGTTCACCCGGAAACACTTTGGGACGCCGTCAAGGCGCTGGGGTTCGGCGGGGCGGGATATTATCACGGAAAAACGGTGCATCTGGATGTGGGGCCGGCGCGATCATGGGATGAAAACACATCGGGCGTGGGCACGGGTATTTCGGATGACAACAAGCTCATCGGGCTGGTGACGGATTATGATGTCTACCAGCCGGGGATGACGGTTATGCTCAGGTTCATACGGATGACGGCCTTTCCCATCGGGGTGATTCCTGAATTCTCCCTGGTTCGACAGGATGGAAACAGTGCAGGCAATACGATTCTGAACTTTAAACCCCATTTTGCCCTACCCGAAAAAGATTCTTGCATACAGTTCGACAATATTGAACAGATGGCCGCCATTCGATGGAGATTGCCGAAAACACTAACTCCGGGCCGCTATGCCATCCGGGCCGGTTTCTGCGGGGTTGAGTGGACAGGCATGCCCGTGCAAATCGAAAGCCCGGAAATTGAAATCAGGCATTAGCGGCTGATCCAACTGTAGTCATTCACACAAATAATCAGCTACTTTTTTACCAGTGCCCCGATTGCCTGAGTCTCCTTTACGAGAGTTTCGGCGCCGGGCTCGCCGATTCGAGTCCGCCACCGGCTCATGCTGGAAGGATTGATCGGCGGTTCATGCTCAAAGTACTTCATGCCGCTCAGATACTGCCAGTAGGGATTTTCCACCCACCGGACCACTACATCCTCATCGCTGAGATCGTGGGCGTACTTCAGATAGTGAAGGGAAACCATCAAACGGGTGTTGATGCCGGGGCGCCCCTCATCAGGACTGTAGGCTTTGCCGAAAAGTTCGTCCAGCCGATCCCAGTCCACCGCGCCCGCCAGCTTGACGAGTGCGTGACCGGGATCGATGATGGTTGAAAGCTCCGGCCTGAAAAGATCCCTTTGCCGGTCTTTTTGAGGCGTTCTTTTGGGTTTCATAGCGAAAATCGCGGGAAACTAAGGGGCACCCTATCAGCTTCTTGCTAATTCCATAGCGCAAAACGATATATTTGTCAATGATTCCTACACGATAAATCCTTTTCAGGATCGGCTGCTTGAGAATATCGTAGAATTCTTCGTACGGCATCTGCGTCAAATATTTCGGCACGCTGTTGTAACGTTCGAAAAATTCCAGCAGCGCGTGAGAATCCTCATGAGCCTTTTTGGACTCCCAGTGGGTAAGGATGATGTATTTTTTGGGAAAGATTTCAAGATTGTTGCCGATTTCCGGCAGCCCGAGAGGATGAACTGTCCGGAAGGTTATTGACTTTTACAGATTAGCCTTGTTTACGCAACGTCTCCAAGCCCCCCATCATTTAGACTTGACACACGAAATCCTTCTTTATATAGGCACTTACTTAATAATAGTTGTTTTGCCGATCGAATCGCATACAACCGACGATATGAAGACGGCGATGCTAATAAGAAACAAACCGGAAGCAATCTTCTTACTGTTTTTGACATTCCACGCCGCTTGCTGGACCCTGCTGCCCGCCCTGGTTAATCCGAATCTTCCCGTTGATGTAATCGAGGGGCTCGCTTGGGGCCATGAATGGCAGTTCGGCTATTACAAGCATCCTCCCATAAAACCATGGTTTCTTGAGATAACCGCCATTTTATCAGGCCGGGGGGATTGGGCCATGTACCTGTTGAGCCAAATCTGTGTCGTGACGGCTTTCTGGGCAATATGGCGTCTGGCGAAGGATTTTTTCAGTCCGAAGCTGGCGCTGATCTCCGTTCTTTTGCTTGAGGGCATTTACTATCACAACTTCACCAGCCCTGAGTTTAATGTAAATGTGGCTCAACTTCCTTTCTGGGCCATGACCATTCTTTTAACCTGGCATGGGCTGACCCGCCGATCCACTGTCTCTTGGGCCCTGGCCGGTGCCTGCATCGGTTTGGGGTTTTTGTCCAAATACGTTTTCCTGTTTCTGGCGGCGTCTATCGTTATCATGCTTTTTACCGTCAAAACGTTTCGCTCGGCGCTGAGAACACCCGGTCCCTGGCTGGGAGCGCTGATTGCGCTAATTGTTGCCTCGCCGCATCTGTATTGGTCAGTTCAGAATAACTTCCCCACGATTGCATACGCGATGGAAATGGCCGACCCGGGCTCCCGTTCCATCTTAAACCATATTTTCTACCCGTTCCGTTTTCTGGTCACTCAGGCGCTGATTCTCGTTCCGCCGCTGATCATGCTGTGGACCTTGCGGAAGGAACGCCACGACCCTGCAGAGAAGGTCCATTCATCGGACGAGGCCGGTGTTTTTCTTTTGTTTGTCAGTCTGGGTCCGCCCCTTTTCATGGCTGCGGTATCGGCGGTTTTTGGTTGGAAAATTCGTTCCATGTGGGCAACGCCTCTTTTTTTAATTTCCGGTATCGCCTTGGTCTATTTATTGAGAAACAGGCTGTCTACGATCCGGCTGCGGAGTTTCGCCATGGTGTTTGGCGTTTTCTTTTTTCTCTCCCTTATGGTGTACTGGGGGCTGTCTGAAATCGGCCCTTCTTTTACCCATCGCGCCAAACGCATTCACTTTCCAGGCCAGGCTCTTGCCATGAGTGTAACCGAAAAATGGCATGAACATTATGAACAACCTCCGGAGATTATAGTCGGATCTTATTGGATTGCGGGGAATATCGCTTATTATGCGCCGCACCGGGCATCGGTGTTTATTGGCGCAGATCCGAAAAAGGCGCCCTGGATTTCGCCCTCAGATATTCAAAAAAAAGGCGCCGTGATTATCGGACGCAGCCGGGAAGATGCATATAAGATGGTACCGTTCAATCCGGACGTTGTGATCGACAAAGGATCGATCAAGCTTGCTCCGGCCTGCAGAGGCGATCTGGCACCTCTCGAGTTCTGGATGCTGATTTTGCCGCCCGGAAATTGAGAAGACCGGAATTGCGAGGAAAAGGCATATATGGAAAAACTTTGCATTATCATGCCCATATACAACGATTGGCGGTCCGCCGCCGTGCTTGTTCCGAGAATCGACCAGGTGATTGCCCGGTGGAATAGTCAGGTCAGCCTTGTGTTGGTGGACGACGGTTCACAGGAAACGATACCGGAACCCGAAGAAATCATGGGTGACCGCATGCATATCCAGGAATTGCAGATCATCCATCTGGTATGCAATCAGGGGCATCAGCGCGCCATAGCCGTTGGTTTGGCCTATGCCCAGAGCAGACAGTGTTTTTCATCGGTTTTTGTCATGGACAGCGACGGCGAGGATTCTCCTGATGAACTCAACGATCTTTATGCCGCTGGCCGAAGCCGCGCCGGGGTTATTATCACGGCAGACAGAGTCAGCCGGTCTGAGGGCTTGACATTTCGTCTCTGTTACCAGTTCTATTGCTTCCTGTTTTTTATGCTCACGGGAATGATAATCCGCTTCGGCAATTTTTGCCACATACCCGACTGCCAGCTGGATCGACTGGTCTGCTTTCCGGACCTATGGAACAGCCTTTCCGGCTGCATAAAAAAATCGGGATTGCCCGTGGTCAGAATACCGACGCATCGTGCTAACCGTTTAACCGGATTTTCCAAAATGAACTTTACGGCACTTGTTCTTCACGGACTGAGTACGATATCGGTATTCAAGGATGTGATCATGGTGCGCCTGATGATTGCTGCATCCATTGGGTGCGTGATGAGCGCATTGCTGTGGGCATTGAGCGCTGCGGCTGGCCCGGTCTTTGTATTCGATCTTCAAGGAGTGTCCCCAACAGTGTTGGCAGCGCTTTTTTTTCTGTTTTCGTTTCATGCTTTTTTGATGCTGCTCGTACTCACATTGGGCTGGCTGCACCAAAGAGCCCAACGGGTTCCGGGACCGGTTCATTTCTGGGAGTCTTATGTAAAACGCATTGATTCCATAGAAAGTTCGAACGTTCGGAATGAGGTAAGTTGAAAAAACGGACACCAATGTTTAAATCCCAATAAACGGAGGTGTCAACATGACAAAAAGAACAATTAGCCGATATTCAAGAGAATTTCGTATCGAGGCGGTAAAGATGGTTGTCGAAGGGGGCATATCTGCCTACGAAGCATCCCATCGACTTTCCTTGCCGAAATCAACCCTTGAAAACTGGGTGAGCGCTTTCAATGCCGGGAAGCTTGATGCTATTGGAGGCAATCAACGTCCCTTAACAGATGTCGAGGAAGAGCTTGCCCGCGTCAAAAGAGAGTTGGCGTGGGTAAAACAGGAGCGCGACATCTTAAAAAAAGCCGCCGCGTACTTTGCCAGGGAGTCGCTGCCCAGTACGCGGTAATACAGCAGCAACTTCGATCAGAGCATTCCGTACCTCGTCTCTGCCGGACTCTGGAGGTTTCACCAAGCGGATTCTATGCCTGGCTGAGACAGCCGGAATCACCACGCCGGAAAGAGGAAGCACGGCTCGAGATCGAAATCAAAGCGGCTCACAGGAGAAACCGGGAGACCTATGGCCCCGAGCGTCTGCAAGCCGATTTTGCGGAACATGGCATTTATGTTGGCGTCCATAAGATCAAACGGCTACGCCAAAAACTGGGCTTGAGATGCAAGCAGACGAAAAAATTCAAAGTCACAACGAATTCAAACCATTCGCTTCCGGTTGCCGGGAATCTTCTGGGACAAAACTTTTCGGAATACATAGAGATCTTTTACAATCGCCAAAGGCTTCAGAAAAGACTTGGGTACCTTTCACCTGCCGCTTATGAGAAAAAATATTTCAAAGAACGATGTGCAGCATGAAGGCTTTGGTGTCCGCTATTGACGACCGACCTCAGAATTATTGGAAACCGGTTTTGCCTGTCAATGGAATTGAAAGCTGAGCCAGCAAAACCGGGAGTATTCAAAGTTCTGTGTCACGTCTTTTGATTCTCAATCCACTATCCAATCAAGCGGCCTTTTTATTGGAAGCCCTTCGGAACACTTCATTCGGGGCATCCCTTCCGTTTATCATATTGAAAAAAACAAATATTTGGCGTATTTTTATTAAAAATCCTGATAACATTCTGTTTTTCCAAACGGAAAAAGAAAAGCTCTTTTAATTTTTTGGTTTTATTTTTGCTCAGCATCCATTTGAAATTCCGAATATCTTTTTGTTTTCGAGTGGTTTGAAAGAACGTCTTGGTTCTACCAAAGGAGGTAACGGCATGAAACGCATTTCACGGACCCTATTTGTTGTCTTGGCGCTGCTGTTGAGCGTAACCTTGGCAGCGACGGCGGCACCCTCTGAACAGGAACGCTACATCGTCGTTCTCCACGAGAGTGTAGAATCTCCCGCAGCGGCGGCCAGCGAAATCGCCGGGCAGGCCGGGGGGCAAGTCGGCTTCATTTACGAACACGCGCTGAAGGGTTTTTCCATCCGTGTGCCTGCACAGGCGGTTGCCGGCCTGAAGCGGAATCCCAAGGTCAAGTACGTGGCGACCGATGATTTGAGGTATGCATTTGAACAGACCGTTCCCACCGGCATTCAGCGCATTTTCGCCGACGCCAACCCAAACATCGGTATGGACGGCGCCGATAATTTCCGGGTTGACGTCGGCGTGGCCGTTATCGACACGGGCGTGGATTTTCAGCACCCCGATCTGAACGTGGTCGGCGGCGTGACCTGCACCGGTAATCCGATCAGAACTAAATGCGTATCCGGAGGAGATGACGACCATTATCACGGCACTCATGTGGCGGGGACCATTGGCGCGATTGACAATGATTTCGGCGTGGTGGGCGTTGCCCCGGGTGCGCGCCTCTGGGCGGTAAAAGTCCTGGATCAAAATGGCAGCGGGTATAGCTCCTGGATTGTTGCCGGTATCGACTGGGTGGCCGCAAATGCCGATAAGATCGAAGTGGCCAATATGAGCTTGGGCGGCAGCGGCTTTAACCAGGCCGAGTACGATGCCATTCAGGGCGCTGTCAATAAGGGGGTGGCCTTTGCCGTGGCCGCCGGAAATTCCGATGCTGATGCTTTGTATTTCAGCCCGTCCGCTTTCGACAATGTCCTGACCGTCAGCGCTCTGGCGGATTTTAATGGCCTGCCAGGGGGCGGCGCTGCGCCGACCTGCCGTACCGACCAAGATGACACCCTGGCCGATTTCAGCAACTGGGGCGCGGCCGTTGACATCGCCGCACCCGGCGTCTGCATCCTGTCAACCTATCCGATAGAGAAAGGGGGGTATGGGACCATCAGCGGTACATCCATGGCCAGCCCTCACGCAGCCGGCGCGCTGGCGTTGCTGGCAAGCGCTAATAAGCCCCAAAATGCGGCGGACGTTTTCTCACTGTACCATCAGGTTATCAATGCCGGCAACCTGAATTGGACAGATGATTCCGGAGATGGAACAGAGGAAAGGCTGCTCGATGTGAGCGCCTTTGCCCCCACTTTGATCCCTATGGGCGGAACGGCAAATAATCCACCCGCTGTCGTCATCACCAGCCCAACCGAGGGTGCTTCTTTCGAGACGGGCGAAAGCATTTCCTTTGCCGGATCGGCTTCTGACAGCGAAGACGGAACCCTGACCGGCAGCCTGGTCTGGATATCCGATCTGGACGGTCAAATCGGCACAGGCGGCTCCTTCGGCGCAGTGCTCAGCGACGGTACGCACGTTATCACCGCTTCGGGAACCGATTCCGGCGGCCTTGCCGGCAGCGACAGCATTACCATCACGGTTGCCGGCGTCAGTGGGAATGAGATTAAACTGAGCGTGGTTCTTCGAAAGGTTAAAAACTTAAGATATGCCGATTTGAGCTGGAGCGGAGCGAACTCAGAAAATGTCGACGTTTACTGCAACGGCAGCCCGCTTGTCACAACGGATAACGACGGGTCATACACCGACGGCCCGCTTGGCAAAACAGGTACGGTTACCTACCAGGTATGTGAATCCGGTACATCAAGGTGCTCAAACAGCGTTACCATAAGCTGGTAAGAACCCAAAACTGTCTTGAAAAAGAAATCAATTCCGCAAACGGCCATTGCAACCGCAGTGGCCGTTTGTCTTTTCAGGTGGTCCGGGTTTGAATACAAAATTTGCCAAAATTCAAATTGTAAAATTGTCACAACGGCTGTCTGTAAATTCAAAAATGTAAAAAAGCGGGGTGTTCAACTACAAAATTGTCTGGTTCTGCATGGGAACGATACGGGTCGTTTGATGCTAAAGTATCGTTAAAATAATGGTTTATGGAACGATATGGCCGATGGCACGTCGGTTGCTATACTAGAATAATTTCACATCAGTATTCAAAAAAACGAAACTGACTCGGGAGGTATGGCATGAGGCCAGCGGCGGCAGCTGTTAAACTTGGAGCTTTTTTATCAATATTCACCCCGCAAATCGTCTGGGCCGGCGAGAACGCCGTGGATACCGGAACCACCTGCTGGATGCTTACGTCAACCGCCCTGGTGCTTCTCATGGTTCCGGGCCTGGCCATGTTTTACGGCGGTCTGGTCAGGACCAAGAACGTGCTGGGCACCATGATGCACAGTTTTGCATCCATGGCCGTGATCGGGGTGCTATGGGTGGTGTGCGGATATTCCCTGACGTTCGGCCGGAGCATTCTCGGCGGGTGGGTGGGCTGGAACAGCGATTACTTTTTTCTCAAAGGAATCGACGATGCGATTTCAGGCATCGTTCCCGAGTATGTTCTTGCCATGTTTCAAGGGAAATTCGCCATCATCACTCCCGCGCTGATCAGCGGCGCGCTGGCCGAACGGGTCTATTTCCGCGGCTACATCTTTTTTATTTCGCTGTGGTTTTTGCTGGTCTACTGCCCGCTGTGCCACTGGGTCTGGGCGCCGGACGGATGGCTTTTCAACGCGGGGGCTGCCGGCGTTATTGATCTGGCCGGCGGCCTGGTAATTCATGTGTCCGCCGGCGTCAGCGCCCTGGTGGTTGCCATTCTGCTGGGTGCGAGAAGGGGGTATCCGAAAACCGCCATGTCTCCGAACAATCTGGTCATGACGCTGATGGGCGCCGGACTTTTATGGGTCGGCTGGTTCGGATTCAACGCCGGATCGACGGTGCAAAGCGGACTGGAAACCGCCAGGGCCCTGACCATGACCCAGGTTTCGGCCGCCAGCGGCGCTCTGACCTGGTTGATCATTGAAGCGATCATCTTTAAAAAGGCCACCTCGCTGGGTCTTGTTTCGGGAATTCTGGCCGGCCTGGTCGTCATTACACCCGCAGCCGGCGTGGTGCAGCCTGTCGGCGCGATTACGCTCGGCGCCCTGTCTTCCGTGGTTTGCTTTTATGCGCTTCGCATGAAAATGCGGCTCGGCTACGACGACAGCCTGGACTGCTTTGGTATTCATGCCGTGGGCAGCGGCCTTGGCGTGCTTTTGCTGAGCTTTTTTATCCGCGACAGCTGGATGGCCAAGGCCGCCCTGGCCGCGGGAGGCTCCTGGTCATCCTGGAATCAGCTCGGAATTCAACTCGCCGGAATGGGGGCGACCATCGCCCTCGCGGCAACTGGGACTTTTGTCATCTACTTTGTCGTGGAAAAAAGCGTTGGGTTTAGAATTGATGAATCCAGGGAACTCATGGGGCTTGACCGGTCTTTGCACAGCGAGCACGGATACGGTCTGGTAAATTCCGAGGTGTCGGGATAAATTATAAAAATTTTTCGCATATCTTGATAGAGAGGTAGTCATATTCGGGCCTCTCGTTGAACCTTGTAGCCTGGATAAGGGATGATGGGCGATTCCGCTGCCATCAGGGAATATGCCGGATAAACGTAACGATCAGGCGCAGGGTTCCTTTTTACGAGAGACTCGTCGAATCATCGCCAGAAAACAACAGGAGAAGTGCGCCCAAAAATCGCGTCAATTTATATCTTATTGAATTTTAATTCCTTTTTTATTTTTAAAAATTGTGTTGACAGAGAGGATATAGGATGTCCCCAAGATTCACGCTTTGCGATTTCAAGCAGTTGGAATCGCTACTCAACCCCGTGAATGCGTACCAATTGTTAGTATTCATCTATCTATCTTGCACTTTTCAGCTCGGCTGCGGCCGCTGTATAAACAATTATCGTACGTTTGCAGTCACCAAGCGCACGGTGAGTATCCTCATCAGACAAGTTGCCAATTTTTGCAAGATCAGACAAGCGATAGCTTTTTAGGCCAGGCCAAGCTCGACGTGCCATCTTTAATGCACATGAAACACGATTGTTGATCTGTTTGCCGACTTGTGTTTTTTTCATTGCGGCTGTTAAAAACGCCATATCAAATTCAGCATTATAGGATACGAGCGGAAGGTCGCCGACAAACTCTAGAAATTGGGGCAGAAGTATTTCCAAGGGATCACCGTCCTTCTCAACCATATCTTGGGTAATGCCCGTGATTTCGGTAATTTTCTTCGGGATTTTCTTGGTGGGCTTAACCAATGCTTGGAATGTATCGTGGTTATCAGAGTCCCGATTTACGCGAATAGCTCCGATTTCAATGATTTCATGAGACTCTGGCTTCAAACCAGTGGTTTCAAGGTCAAACACAACGAACCGCTCAGGCAGGATTGTGAGGTCTGCTTGGCCTGCTTGGCCTGCTTGGTAACTTTTTCTCTTTCTCAAAATGAAATAAATGATCACCGCTGTAATTATCGCTATAAAAAGCCAAATCATTCTGTAGCCTCCCAATGCAACGTGGCGATAACCGGCGGCGCGAGGCTGCCACGGACTCTAATTTTTCACCACGGATCTGAAAAGAACACGTGGTTGCGCCGTCCGATTCATTGCAAAGTTATGCGACTCTATCTGAAGTGGTCGTTTAAAGAGTTGCCCGCAGCCACAAGCTTGAGCCGTATTGATTGGTTTTCCGGAAACAAAAAATCATAAGCCCACTTTCTACTAAAACAGTGCTGGTTGCCAACTGGATCGATATAAACAAATTCCTTGATCCGCATTCCGCCACGCTCTTTCGGGACGAACGAAGCAGACATTGACGCGCGAACGAGGCTTCTGTGCTTTGTGGTATTTACATACGCAGCGAGATATATGAACTCTGGCGCGTCGACAACGGCCTGAATCAACGATGCTGTAGTGCCGTATTGCGGCAAGGTGTTTAGTGTACGGAGCGTAGAATGCAGATTCAGACGATTTGTTGCCAGAGCATTTGGCACACTGTCCAGTTGATATGCCCAGTAGACGACGTGGCAAAAAATATCGCTCAGTGAATGCAGAGCTTGCGCAGAGGCGATTATATGAGCTTCTGCTTTGAATCGTGCTAAACGCAAGTGTTGCCCGGCGTCACCAGGTGCCGCAGCCAACATCACTGCCTTGGCAGTGGAGATCGCAGGTGGGTCGTGATCGTTGATTTTTGGCGTAGCGACGATAGCCTCTTTGAGGATTTGTTCGGCTTCACATGCGTGGAAGTTGGCCATATCGCTCTTCCAGCTAAACGATTGAAGGGGTTCGTGGATTGCGTCCGCGTACTGGTCACCGTGGACGTCACGAACAGCATCTTCGAGTTCCTTCAGTTCCCATTTCATGCGTGAGTCTTTCCCCCGTATAACGCTCAGCTAACCCGGCCACCCAAAGTGCGTCAGCACTTTGGGTGGCCGGGTTTAGCGCCGTGTTATGAGCTTTACTGTATTTATTCATACTCGGTTCATTAACAAAGCCAGCAAATTGGTCGGGTTAATAGCTTCAGTGACACTACCCTTGAACTGATTAAGCAAAGGTCCATCTGTTGTAAGAAAATATTCACATTTTGACTCCTCTGCGGACCATAAGTGATAAGCGTCTATGTAAAGATTATTTCTCTTCTTTTCATCACGAACAGAACCAACATTAAGTATCTTTAATATTTCCTTAAACCTTATGTTGTCAATTAACTCAAGAAATGGGAACATGAATCTCGATGCATTTACGTTTAACCCATGAGTTTCCCGAAGCCCAATAATACCGGATTTAAATTTTAGTCTTGAATGGAAGCAGCCAACTGGAAGCCTAAAAAATTCATTCTTTATCTTTTCATAAACATTACTATCATCATTAGCTGTGTCGCTTCCCCAAAACTTAAATGGAAATTCAGACTCATCACTCTCGTTAAAGTTTTCCGGTGTCATTTTCAGAAGCGGAGAATGAACAATGTGACAAGGTGCTCCCATCATTCTTCCAAATGCCAAATCAACTTCTGGCTGAAACAACAATTCTAAATTTACTTCATGCGAATAAAAGAGACCTATTTTTCCGTTAAGGGCTAATTCTGCAATTTTTCTTATGGCAGATATTTCTCTTTCAAGACTTATGTCGGATTTATTTGGTTCTTTAACTTCATTTTTGTAGACAAGAAACGTTGCACCTCTGCTTTCTCCATTTTTCGAAGTAATGGTTCCTTCTTCCAATTTGGCAGATTGAACAAGTTTTACACTTGCCGCGTATCTTATAATTGCCGTATCTACAAATATCCTTGGATTGTCACACTTCATAATTATTTACTATGCATAACCATTGATTATCAGGTCAATTTGCCCTGATAAGATGATATTAAGTAAAGTGCGGGGTTTCGGGGACAAGCTTAGACAACCGGTCGACAAAATCTTCCTTGTCCGCTTTATTTCGGAAAATGTCCTGGCGTTCAATTCCCCGGATTATCACGTGGTGCAGAATCCCGGGCGCATCAAATCCGGCTGATCTTGGCATAGGTTTTCAAATACCTCAGACAGGGGAATCGTTCAAGTTATTTAGATAATTAAAGTCCCCAAGATGCCTGTCAAGGCAAAACCCCATTGGCGCTTGCTGTTTGCGCAGTTGGTGCAGGGTTTTGATAAATGGACATCTGTCGGCAGAATAGTTTCGGATTCGCAAGGTCGAGGAATAGCTCTTTAGGTGCTTCCTTGAGCGGACCTGCCAGGGCTATAACTACCCTCCATTCGCAATCTGACGCAAAATCTGGTGGTTTTTGTGTATAGTATATCCGATCATGATCGTCCGTTGGGTACTCCCCAATTTCACCCTTATCATATCGGACTGAGCAACTATCCACAAACAATACTTCACGATCAGGAAGTTGAAGTCTGCTAAGTGAATTCTTAAATTCTACAAGGAAGGCAGTCGTGTTGAAAATCTCAACTATATGGCATCCGAACTGCCTTCGAAGGTGATCATGATGGACCGTGGAATCTGCGACACAAAAGGCGTATAGAGGATTGTGGAAAGAACCGGAATAGTTGAGATAGCCCGGGGCAACAGATTCACCGATGCGTTTCAGAGTCTTGTTTTCCAGGAAAATCGTTGTTACATCGGACGGAATCCGGAGCTTTGGCTCACCTTCGGAAGTGTCTCGACGCCCAAGATTTTCTATATTCCTGTATGAAAGCAAAGAGCCCAATCGAATATGTCCGCGTTCCGCGAAGTCAGCCGAATACTGCTGATGCTCATAGGCTCTGAATACTGGCGAAGGTAAGTTCCCCTGAATCTTGAACTTCTGTCCACTCGTCTTCCTTGTCCATCTCACATTCATACCCAGTTTCTACACACTATTTTAGTGATGCTATTCCAGTCTATTCTTGAGACACTGTTTCGCGAGGTTCAGCTCTAAACTTGCTTCATTGAAAAGGCAAGGTGCACAAGCCATTTCAAAACTTATCATATCTATTATACAGCAGTCAAAAGATGGAGATTTCGCTTCGTTTGTTGGATCAACACCAACACCTGTTTTACCCCATTTCCAAGTAAGTAAGGCCGGAAATTCTTTCAGCCACGCATCATATTTAGCTACAGGCACACACCCAGCACTAATGTTTGTTGCTCGGCTCACCTGCATAGATTGCCAAATTTCATTTATTATTTCATAAGCATACGAGGCCCTTTTTAAATGTGATATGCAGGTTATGTCACCCGTTTCAGGTAACAATTCAATCTCTGTCTTGGCATCAACGACCAAGTCCCGATAAGTTCTCCTGTCAGGTCCTGATTCCGCCTGCATCTCGATTTTTTTTAGAGCCTTATAAGCATCTTTAAGCGAGTCGGCATAAGATAGAAATGGACAAATGGCTATTGATAATAAGATCATTAATGAAACCAGTCCAGCTTTTTGGAACAAGTTCATAACAAGCCTCCATTCGAGTTTTTGATGATTAAACATGTATCTATCAATTCATTGATAGCGAAACAAGACCATCTAAATTTGAGCTCCGTTTTTATCTAATAAACTATACTTCCTTTTATCTGTTTCGGATGTCTTTGCCTGGGAATTCATTTATTAATTCACTCATCTGCCCTACCACATTTGGTCTTGTATCTTGTGCATTTTGACCCGTACGGCGAGACAACATATAAATAAATGATTTAATAACTTAAAAAGTCATAGCGCAACAATCGCTACTAAAACACCAAATTCTGCGGCCATTTCAGGGTGATTTGTGGAGTGCCGTCATACAATTTGATCACGCCGGTGACGCAGATTTGGCGGTTGACCAGATTTTCCGAAAGTGCGCGACCAAATTTACTGCGATCATCACCCCAAACTACCACCGATAGCCGATTCTCGACAGGATATTTTGCGCCGAGACTAATCCAGGTGGGTCTGCCCTTCCCGTTCACCAGATAGCGGTATTCCGCTACAGTGCCGCGCACGGCAACGCGCTGGCCCACATAATTTTTAGCCAGACGCCAATCGATGGAAGAATCGCATGATGGCGCGGATGTTGACGCGGCTTGATTTAGTGCTTGGGAATAAACCTGCTGAGTCACTTGAGGCGCTGGCTGAGATGCCTGTATTTGCGCCTTGGGTGTAGAGGTATTGACGTCAATTGGCGTAATCGTCTGCGCGCTTTTAGGATTGGCTTGCTGTACATTGTTGGCGCCACTGAATACATAGACACCCGCCAAAATCAAAATACTGATTATGGTCGCAAACGCCCAAATTGTCGTTTTCATTGTATTGTTTTCTCCACCCAAAACCTGTTTCTGGCTTTCCAGTTGTGTGTTGGAGGCCGTTAGATGTTCTTTTTCTTCTTTTATTTTGTCGTGCGTGACCTTTAGCTCCTGTTTTTCTTGTTCCAATCTGGCCACCATCTTCTCCAGCTCGTTTTTATCGCTGGAAGTGAGTGGCTTGGCGTCTTGCGCAAGTTTAAGTTGTTTTTTCAGAATACTAATTTCTTGTTGCAATTTGCCGGCCTGTTCTGCAGCGCCGGCTCCGCTCTGGGCAATCTTCAGCCGATAACTCAAGCGTTCAATATCCTCTTCTATGCTGGCTTGATGCAGGCTTTTGTTACGCTGGTCTCTCAATAGTAGTTCGATGTAGCGTTTACAACGACTCGGCTCGTTACTTACATCTCTGTTGGCAAAGCGAAGCACATGCCAGCCGTATGCCGTAAGAGCAGCCTGTCTTCGTTGCCAGTCAACAAAATCATCGTGGCTCATTCCTTGGCCGGTGTTTCGCTTGTCGTAGCCATCAATCTCGATCGCGATTTTTATTGAACCCTCTTGGATGACAAAGTCGCAATACCGGTTTTTACCGTCTAGATCCTTGAACTGATACTGAGTGCTGACCGTGTTCAGGTCGATGTCGTTGACCTTGGCCAGCACTTTGATGACGAACATCTCCTCAAAACTGCTGCCGAAATTCGTTTTGTGAATTTTTATCCAGTCGTCGATATTCATTGATTAACTTTCATTTTTAAACCTGCGCGAGCGAACGAGGAGCAATAGCCTAACGCGCGCTTAACCCGCCGGTGCTTTATCCGGTCGAGTTGGAGCGGTTGTTGGCTGCTTCTCTTGAAGTGTCAAGTCTTATCAATGATTTCCCATTGGCGGTTCAGGTACGCCATATCAAGATTGATGTTTTTGAGCTGGAAATAGTTCTTTCTTGGCGTGAATTGGTCTAGACGCTGATCAATATCAGGCAACTGCGATAGATACTCAACTGCGTCTTTGATACGAGTGAAACTCCTGTCCGAAAGTTGATTTAGCTCCTTTCTCAGTCGCAAAAACCGGAGAATGTCTAAAGTGGGTATTTCATTTCCTCTAAGAGCCAGTCCATACGAATGCGCTTCCTCATAGCGGCGTCTATAGTGATCTTCTTCCCTAACATATTCCGGTTTCGTTTCGCCATATCGAATTCTGGCATCGTAGAACGTCGCAAAGTATATGAAACCCGTCGGATCTCTTGTTATTAAATTCTGTTCTAATGTTTGCGGTTTGCCTATCTTGGCAAGAAGTTTCACAGCATTTAGCTGTCTCACCTGATTGGTGTCGATCAGTTGTTCTACCACTTGCATCTTGACGACTCCGCCAATACTCCTTTCTGATAGAAGTTTCTCTCGGAGGACAGGCGACCTTTTGCCCTGTTTTCGAGATCTGAAAAACAACAGGGCGCCCACAATAGCACCGACTATTAGAACATAAACAATCACCATCGACTCCCCAGCTGTGATTAACAGGACAAGCCAACCATTGATTGGTCAAAAATCGATTGTTATTGCTATTTTATAATTCCGCGATGCATCGAATCTTCAATTCTTAAAATCTTATTTTATGCGATATGTCAACAACAGATAGGAAATTATTGGATGAGGTGCGGGATGTCATGCGGTTGAGGCATTATTCAATCCATACGGAAAGGTCTTATTGCGCATGGATAAGGAAATTCGTTCATTTTCACAATATGAAATCGCGGGATGATCTTGCAGACGATGAGAAAAAGATTGAATCATTTTTGACCCATCTTGCAGTTCATCTCACCATCATGATCTGTACCCATGTTCTTCAGCAAGGCGGGCAGGGGTTTCGAGTCCTTTGGATGACCTTGAATTATGGGCGGGAGTTCTATTTACTTCGGAGTTGCTGCAATCCTCGACCGCCAAAACGTTTTTGATGAGGTGAAAACACTTTTTCGATGCTCCAGATCTCCGGATTCAGCGAAATGCGTTCCTGCAAGCGCATTGGTTTCCTTTTTTATCCCCAAATTTTTGTGAGCTTTCCGCACACGGCGTCGACGACCTGATCTGTCCCTTGGTTTCCTCCCATGTCCGGTGTACGGACCTTTTTTTCGCAAATCACTTGGGCCATGGCTTGTGTGAGCATTTCGGAGATCCGGTCGAGGCCCAGATGCTGGAGCATCAGAATGATCGACCAGATCATGCCGATCGGGTTGGCGATGCCCTTTCCGGCGATGTCCGGGGCCGAGCCGTGGATGGGTTCGAACATGCTGGGATATTTCTTCTCGGGATTCAGATTGGCCGAAGGAGAGATGCCGATGCTTCCCAGCATGGCCGATCCCAGGTCCGTGAGAATGTCTCCGAACAGATTGCTGGCCACCACCACCTTCAGTTTTTTCGGATTGAGGATGAACAGGCCGGCCAGGGCGTCGACATGAATGCTTTGCGCCTCGACGGTCGGATACTGGGTCCTGATCCGCTCGAATATGCTGTCCCAGAACACCATGGAGTAGTTCAGGGCATTGGATTTGGTCGCGCTGATCAGGCTCGGAAGCTGATGGTTCTTTGCGTATTCGAAGGCATAGCGGATGATGCGCTCGGTTCCTTTCAGGGAAAACCGCGCTTCCTGGACGGCTGTTTCATCCGGCGTGCTTTTGTACTCGATTCTGCCGGCGCCGCAGTATTCGCCCTCGGAGTTTTCGCGAATCACGACAAAATCGATGTCCTTGCTGTCGGACAGCTTCAGGGGAGAGTTCAGGCCTTCAAAAAACCGGATCGGCCGAAGGTTGACGTACTGGTCGAATCCCTGCCGGATCGGCAGCAGAAGGCCCCGGAGAGAAATATGGTCCGGAACGCCCGGAAAGCCGATGGCACCCAGCAGAATGCAGTCGCAGTCCGACAGGATGCTCAGTCCGTCTTCGGGCATCATGCGCCCGCGGCGAAGATAGTATTGGCAGCCCCAGTCCAGTTCCTGAAGTTCGAAGCGCAGGTCGCCGCCGAGCCGTTCGATCCGGCCCAGCACCTTTCGGGCCGCAGACATCACTTCCTTGCCGATGCCGTCTCCGGGGATCAATTTTAAAGTAAAGATTTTCATTGTTTTCCTTGTCTCCGACAGCCTTGTGCCGGTTCAGATATCTTTTAAAAGCAGATTGTCCTGCGAATTTTCCACAATTTTATCAAGCGGTTCCATTTTTTCCGACAGAAACGGAACATCCGGCATTCGTCCTTCCGGCAGGGCGTTCAGGCCGTTTCGTTCCAGCGCGCCGATCACCCTGGAAATGGAGATTCCATGGATATCCAGAGCCGGCTGATATCCTTCCGTGTCGGTTGATTCGATATGCACCCGGCTGAGAATTCCGGCCCGGCACATGTCGTCCAGAAGCTGCTGCGCGAGGCGAGGGTGTATTTCAAGGGCTTTGGAAACCTGCGCGAGGGTAGAAGGCGGTTCCCCCTTTTCAAATTTTTGCACCAGCATGCGGGCGATGCTCAGACAGAGCAGTTTTTTCAGGCGCGGGCTCAGTTCCCGGTAATCCGGGTACGGGTCCAGCGCGTCCATGTTCTGGTGAACATAGGAGATCTGCGCGCCGAAAAGGACGATGCTCCAGCTGAGCTGAAGCCAGACCAGGAAAAGGGGAAGGGCGGCAAAGCTTCCGTAAATGGCGTTGTACTGGGCAACGCCCACCTGAAATTTGATATAACCCCACTGAAGCAGCTGGTAAAGCGTTCCGGCGACGACGGCGGCGAGCAGAGCCGATTTCAAGCGCACCCGGGTGTTGGGCATGATCGTGTAGATGAGGGTGAAAACGATCCAGATCAGGACGTAGGGGATCAGTTTGAAGCTGAAAAAGATCGCCGGCGTAAAATATCCGATCAGGGCCACCTTGTCGGAAATGTCCTGCAGCCGGGTGGTGATGAACACGGTCGCGCTTCCGGACAGAATGATCAGCACCGGGCTGACCAGGATGATGGAAAGGTAATCGCTGAATTTCCGGAGAAAGCTTCTGGGTTTTTCGACCTGCCAGATGGCATTGAGCGAACGTTCGATGTGGCTCATCACCTTGATCACCGTCCAGAAAAGCACGACGATGCCGATGCCGGCGATGGCGTCGCCCCGGGTGTTTTCAAGCATGTTGTTGGCAAACTCCAGAATGCGGAGCAACACGGCTTCAGGGGCCGGAAAGTTTTCAAGAATCTGTTTTTCCAGAAGTTTGGCGGCCCCGAATCCTTTGGCAATGCCGAATGCCATGGCCATGATGGGCACCACGGAAAGGACGGTGTAAAACGTCAGGGCCGAAGCCCTGAGCGGACTGGCATCCTGAATGAATTTGCGCACCGAAACCAGCAGGATTCCAAGCCATGCAAGCCCGGGACGGCCTTTCGGAGGCAGAAACGCATCGAGTCTCAGGTTCCGGATGTCGGTTTTTAAAAAATTTGCCATTCGGGAGGTCTTTTCACGCATCATCATTCCTTTATACACGATGGCGGTTTCGCCGGAAAGTGTTTATGCGTGCAGCGGTTCAGGAATTCAGGCCTGCCGCCGTCTGCGGATTATCCGCGAAGAAGGTAATACAGCGCGGAACCTGTGGCCCCTGCCAAAACGATGATCGTGGCCGCAACGCAGACGGCGGCCAGCGCCCGATGGAAAATCGTCTGCCGTTTGGTATCCGCAAAACCCGAAAACCATCCGATCAGAATGCCGGCGACCAGCCCGCCGCCGTGCGCCCAGTTGTTGATTCCCGGAACGATGAGTCCGAAAATCGCCAACCCGACAACCCATCCGCCGATCTGCCGGTAGACGGCACGGCCGTAAGGGCCTTTGACGCTTTTTCCAAAATACAGCGCCGCGCCGAGCAGGCCGCACAGGGCAGCTGATGCGCCGATGGTAAAATTGACTCCGGCCAGGTAGGAGACGGCAAATCCCGCAACGCCGCTGAGGGTGTAAATGCTGATCATCCGCCATGTCCCGTATTCCCGGGCGATCAGCGGGCCGACCTGACTCAGGGCCGCCATGTTGAAGAAAATATGCAGAAGGCCGCCGTGCAGGTAGTTGGCCGATACCAGGGACCACCACCGGTTCAGCTCATCGATGGGTATGGTTCCGGTGGCGCCCAGAAGCAGCAGGCTTCCGTTGGAAGGGGACAGGGTGGTCAGGGGATTCAGCGAAATGCCGACGGATCTCGGATTCAGTAAAAGGCTGATGATATACATGGTGATATTGAGGTAGATAATGGCCCGAATGGCGGCCTGCTCGTCCGAAAGCCTCAGCATCATCGATCGTATCCGGCGCTGAAAGGGGGACTGGGAAGCCCCGCAGAAGGGGCACCGCGGTTCGTCGGCGCCGATCAGTTTCCGGCACTGCGTGCATATGATCGCGCGATGATTTGAAGGGTCTGCCATGAGTCCGCCTGTTTGCATGTCGCTGTCGGCAGACTCTTATCATCGCCAGGCTTGAATGTAAAGCATCACGGGAACGGACTTTCAAGCGGATAAGCCTCAGAAAGCCTGCCGGTGATGGCTGACGCCGGTGTTGCTTCTTTTTTCCGTTTGCACGCAGGCCCCATCCGCTTCAAATAGCCCTTGACATTTTATTGTGGCCGGTTCAGATGTCAGGCAACTGAAAAACTGCGCGAAAGGCCGCCCTCCAGCGTTGCGAGGCTCTTTACAACAGAGGATACGCATTCATGAAACTCTTCGATGTTCATGCGCATCTACAGGATCCAAGAATTCTGAATCGGGCTTCCGAGGTGATCCGCCGCGCCCAGGAAGCCGGAATTCTCTGGATGATGTGCTGCGCGACCTGTGAGCAAGACTGGGACGGCGTGATCGAATTGTCTCGAATGCATTCCGGCGTGCTGCCTTCTCTCGGCGTGCATCCCTGGCATGTTCACCAGTGCAAAACAGGCTGGCAGGAGCGGCTGGAGGCCGGCATCGGCGCTCATGCCTGCGGTGTGGGGGAAATCGGGCTGGATTACGCCCTTGACCCGCAGACCCGCGAACTTCAAAATGCAGCTCTGGTCGTCCAGCTTCGCATCGCCCGCAGATACCATCGGCCGGTTTCCATTCACTGCCGGAAAGCCTGGGGCGTGTTGATCGATATTTTGGGGCAGGAGGGCGGATTGCCCGACGGTGGCCTGATACACGCTTTCAGCGGATCAGCGGACCTGGCCGGGGAACTGGAGAAGCTGGGCGCCTGCCTGTCTTTTGGCGCGGCCCTGACGCGTCCGGGAAACAAGCGGGCCAAATCCGCTGCGGCAATCGTTTCGCCTCAACGTCTGCTGATCGAAACCGACAGCCCGGATATGATTCCCTATGGCCTTGAGGCGGATTTCAACGAACCGGTGCATCTCGGCCGGGTTCTGGAGACCCTTGCCGAGATCCGCGGAGCGGATATGCGAAAAACCGCGGAACTGACCTTTTCCAATTCCCTTCATCTATTCGGAAATCTGATAAAAGGATGGACGGAGAACCCATGAGACGTTTTGCACGTTTGGAGCAGCTGATCGGAACCGAGCGAACCGCCGTCCTGGCCGGGTCGCATGCGGCAATCTTCGGTCTCGGCGCCGTAGGTTCCTATGCGGTGGAGGCCCTGGCCCGAAGCGCGGTCGGCCGTCTGACGCTGGTGGATTTTGATCTGGTTTCCCCGAGCAATCTCAACCGCCAGCTTTTTGCCCTGGAATCCACCATCGGAATGGCCAAGACCGAGGTCGCCCGTCGCCGGGTCCTGGATATCAATCCTCAATGCCGTGTTGAGGTCCGTCATGTGTTTGTCGACGGCGACAATGTGCACGACGAGCTTTCCTGCCGGCCCGATGTGATTATCGACGCCATAGACGTGGTGGCCTCCAAGGTGGATCTGCTCAGAGAGGCCGTATCCATGAACCTTGCCGTGATCTCCTGCATGGGGGCGGCCGCGCGCCTGGACCCGTCGACCGTGATGGTCGCGGATCTTTCCAGGACCCGCGTGTGCCCGCTGGCCCGTATCGTTCGAAAAAAACTTCAGCGGTTCGGCGTCCGTACGGGCATTCGTTGCGTATTTTCCACGGAGTCCGCCCTGAACAGGCTGCCGGTTCCGGATGAGGATTGGGAACCTTGGGACACAGGGCGTTCCCGCGCCCCGATCGGCAGTATCTGTCATATGCCGGCCATTTTCGGATTGCGTGCCGCAGCGGAGGCGGTTTCCCATATTCTCGGGATGAACCCGGCTGAAACCTGATCCAGGCAAGGTCTCTGATGCGCAGGCATTGCCGAATCCTGCGGATTGAGATACCATATCAAAATGCAGGATTCTTCAAATAAGGGCGATTAGGATTTCGGAGTGCGGGCATGGTTGAAAACGTGATCATCATGGGGGCTGCGGGCCGGGATTTTCACAACTTCAACGTGTACTTCAAGGGCAATGCCCGATACCGGGTCGCGGCCTTCACCGCCGCGCAGATTCCGGACATCGCCGGCCGGCTGTATCCGCCCGAACTGGCCGGCGCCGACTATCCCGAAGGAATTCCCATTTATCCTGAAAGTGACTTGGCCGGTCTGATCCGGAAACATGCCGTGGATCTCGTGGTCTTTTCCTACAGCGACGTACCCCACGAGGAAGTCATGCACAAGGCGTCCATCTCCATGGCCGAAGGGGCGGATTTCATTCTCATGGGCGCCACCTATACCATGCTCCGATCCTTCAAACCGGTGATTGCTGTGTGCGCGGTCCGCACCGGCTGCGGAAAATCGCCGACCACCCGCAGGGTCTGTGAGGTCATGCGCGCTCAAGGAAAGCAGGTGGTCGTCGTTCGCCATCCCATGCCATACGGGGATCTGAAAACCCAGGTAATTCAGAGATTTTCAGACTACAGAGATTTTGAAGTCCACCGATGCACCATCGAGGAGCGCGAGGAATACGAGCCCCTGGTGGATCAAGGCATCGTGGTGTACGCGGGCGTGGACTACGAAAAAATACTCGGAGCCGCCGAAGCCGAGGCGGATGTGATCGTCTGGGACGGGGGCAACAACGACACTCCGTTTTTTTATCCCGATGTGCATATTGTTCTGTTCGATCCGCACCGGGCCGGGCATGAACGCCGGTATTATCCGGGGGAAACCAACATGCTGATGGCCGATATCGCCGTGATCAACAAGGTGGACACGGCCCCGCCGCACAAGGTCGAAATGGTGAAGCGCAACATCGAAACCTTTGCGCCGCGCGCGGACATCGTGCTGGCCGAATCATCCGTTCTGGTCAGCCAGCCCGAATTGATCCGCGGAAAGCGGGTTCTGGTGGTGGAAGACGGGCCGACCCTGACCCATGGCGAAATGGCATTCGGCGCCGGGGCCATCGCCGCCGATCTGTACGGCGCCGCCCAGTTGGTCGATCCAAGGCCCTATGCCGTGGGATCGATTCAGGAAACCCTGCGCAACTATCCCCATATCGACACGGTGCTGCCGGCTACGGGCTATTCCCGCCGGCAGATAGAGGATCTTGAGAACACCATCAATGCCGCGGACTGCGATCTGGTGCTTTTTGCAACACCCATTCAGCTCACCCGCATCGTGTCTTTGAACAAGCCCAGCCTGCGGGTGTTTTACGAATACAAGGACCATGGCCTTCCCACGCTGGAAGAGACGCTGCTGCGGCGAATGGAAAACCTGAAAAAATGACGGCTTCGTAAAAAGTCCAATTTCTGTGTTGCGCTGCATTTCTCCGTATTTTTGACTTTTACGGACCCCATCTTCTTTAAGAGTTTGTCATATGAGGTCGCAAAACCTGACGAAACCCATTCTGCTCGTCGCTCTAGGCGGAAACGCCCTGATTCGGAAAGGACAGACCGGAACCATCGGCGAGCAGCTTGAAAATCTGAGAGTGCCGATGCGGCAGATCGCCCGGCTCTCCTCGACCTATCACATCATTATCACGCATGGAAACGGCCCTCAGGTCGGAGACCTGCTGCTCAAGGAGGAGCGCTGCGCCGGGGCAGGCCGGCTGCCCCTGGAGATTCTGGTGGCCCAGACCCAGGGCCAGATCGGTTATATGATCGAATCGACCCTGGACAGCGAGCTCATGGGTCTGGGAATCTCGGACCAAAAAATCGTCAGCCTGATCAGCTATGTCGTGGTGGATGAAAATGACCCGGCGTTTTTAAACCCTTCCAAGCCCATTGGCCCGGTATTGACCGAAAACGAGGCTCAGGGTCTTCCCTATCCGGTCCGAAAGATTCACGGCGGGTTCCGGCGCGTGGTGGTCTCGCCCCGGCCGAAAACCATCGTGGAAAAAGCCGAGATTCGAGCCCTGATCGAGATGGACTTTATCGTGATCTGCTGCGGCGGCGGCGGAATTCCTGTGATCCGGGAGGGCCGTTCTTTCTGCGGGGTGAATGCGGTGATCGACAAGGACCTGGCCAGCGCCAGGCTGGCCCGGGAGGTGGGAGTGGAGATTTTTGTGATGGCCACAGACGTCCCGGCCGTTGCCCTGGATTACGGAAAGCCTTCGGAGCGGTTTCTGTCCGAACTCAGTCTGGATCAGGCCGAACAATTCCTGCAGCAGGGACAGTTTCCGCAAGGCTCGATGGGGCCCAAGATCGAGGCGGCCGTGGAATTTATCCGCTTCGGGGGAAAACGCGCCGTCATTGCCTCCCTGGACCGGATCGAGGCAGCGGTTCTGGGGTCCGCCGGAACCCGGATCACGGGTCGCGCCGAAGCCCCCGCTCCACGGTGACGACAAAATCCTGCACATTGGTCAGAATCGAACGCACGGTCAGCGATCCCCGGTCCGCGAGCTTGCTGACAGCGAACTCCGACATGTCCACCACATAAAAATACACGGGCCGCACCCGGCCGTCGGGTTCGACATGGTAGCACGGAACCATGTTGCCCGTGGCGATCGCATGCAGCTGGGTGGCCAGGGCGATGACCGTGGTGGCTTTTTGCGCCAGATCGCGCATCCGGTCCTGAGCCTTGCAGACATCGGCGATCACCTCGGGAAGCGGGCCGTCGTCCCGGATGGATCCGGCCAGCACATAAGGTATCCGGTTTTCAATGACCGCGTGCATGATTCCGTCCTGAATCAGGCCGGAGGAAACGGCCGATTCAATCGAACCCAGACCCCGGATGCGGTTCAGGGTGTCCAGGTGATTGTAATGGCCCAGGGCCGCGCGTTTTTTGGAGTAGATCTCCTGACCCAGGGCGGTTCCGTAAAGAGCTCCCTCCAGATCGTGCGTGGCCAAGGCGTTCCCCGCAAGAAGCCCCTGCGCATATCCGCGCTGAATCAGGCGGACGAACGCCTTTCTGGCGTCCTGGTCAAACACCACGGCCGGTCCCAGGACCCAGAGGGTGAATCCGTGGTCGCGCTCATGATCCAGCAGGGCGTACAGTTCGTCGTAATCAATCGAAAAGGAGGTCTCCCGGGTCAGGTGGGATCGGAACACGAACTTGTCGCTCCAATTCTCCCGAAGTTCAAAGGCCCGCGCATGAACCAGTATTCCTTCTTCTCCGTTTTCCTTGCGGCCGCAGGCGACCCGGTCGCCGATTTCAAGACGGCGCAGTTCCTTAACCGAAATGGACCGATCACTTTCCAGCACCGCCGCGCAGTCCATGCGGGAGTTTTCGGCCAGTATCCAGCGTCCTTTCTCGACCTGAAAATATTCGGGAAAGATCGAGGTGGCATGATATCCCTTCGGCGCCACTCCGGCCTGCGTCACGGTTTCAAACCGGGCCGGCGGGACTGCGGCAAGGATCCTGCCGCTGAAGTCCGGAGGGAAGTATCGGGGAAGGGTGAATTTCATGAACGGTTTCCTTTCTCGGCTCTTTTAAATTCTAGAGGAGAAGATGTGCATGGATCTCCGGAAGACCGGCGTCGCGGATCTTTCCGGCCGTTTTTCGACGGTCGTAGTCGACATAACGGGGCTCTACCGTTTTCGTTTTCGTATCCCATATCACGTATTTGGCGCGTTTGTCCGGATCCCGGGGCTGGCCGACACTGCCCGCGTTGACGATATAACGCAGGTTTCGCTTCAGAAAAAGGGGGTTGCCGTTGAATCCGGTGCGTTTCAGGGCGGTTCCGTCGAATTCGACCAGGCCCAGCAGATGGGTGTGGCCGACAAAACAGATGTTTTCGGTCATCCGGCCCATGATCTGCCGCATGCGGTTCCGCGGAATCCGTGAAAGATACTCAATGGAGCTGTCCGGGGGAAATCCGTGAACAAAACGGCATTCGTGCAGAACCAGAAAGGACGGCAGCCGCCTGATGAAGTCCAGGTCCTTCTCGCAAAGCATGCCGCGGGTGAATTCCAGAGAAATCCGGGCGTAAAGATTCATTTCGAGCATGCATGCCGGGTCATTAACGGCAAGCTCATGATTGCCGGCCACGCAGGGAATTTCCCGCTTTTGAACGCGTCCGATTACGGCTCGCGGATCCGGCCCGTATCCGATCATATCCCCCAGGCACACGGTTTCATCAACGCCGGAGCGGTCGATGTCGGCCAGAACCTGCTCAAGGGCCTCCATGTTGCCGTGAATGTCCGAGATGACGGCAAGCCGCATACAGTTCTCCTGCCGAATGCGCTGTGGAATGATTCGGCAACGGACGGTAAAAAGACACGGTTCGCTGGTGACGGCCGGGGTAGATGCTTTGAGCGCGGGCTCATTTTTCGAATTGGCATCGGCCCGCTGTCGTCAGGAAAAAAGAGAAAAATACCAGCGAACCAGTTCCTGCCCCCAGAAAAGATAGATGATCGCTCCGAGGGAGAGAAACGGACCGAAGGGAATGGCCATTTTCATGGTTTTTCCGCTGCGGGCCATGAGAATGAATCCGCTGATGCTGCCGACAAGCGATGAGACAAAAACGGTAAAAATGACGCCCTGCCAGCCGGTGAACGCGCCGATGGCGGCCAGCAGCTTGACGTCGCCTCCGCCCATGCCTTCCTTGCCGGTGATCCGGTAATAAACCCAGGCGACGGCCAGAAGTATGCCGCCGCCGGACAGGATGCCCAGCAGGGAGTCTGTCCAGGACAGCGAGCCGAGAAAAAAAGAGGCGATCAATCCGACCGGAATGGCCGGAAGCGAGATGATGTCCGGAATGATTCGATGGTCGAAGTCGATCAGGGCGACCACCAGCAGCATGCAGATAAAGCCAAAGACGATCAGCGCCTCGAGGCTGATGCCGAATTTGAAATATGCGCAGAGCGCCAGGCTCCCGGTCGCCAGTTCCACCAGCGGATATCTGACGGAGATCGGCGCTCCGCATGCGCGGCACCGGCCCCTGAGAATCAGAAAACTGATTACCGGAATATTGTCGTGAAATTTAATCGGGTGCTTGCATGAGGGGCACATGGATCCTGGAAAGACAATGGATTGAGAGGTGGGGATGCGCCAGATGCATACATTCAGAAAGCTTCCCAGACACAAACCCGTGATAAATATGAATCCGACCCAAAGTGCTTCCGGCATGCCCCAGTCCTGCTTTTATCGTTTATGAAAGTTCAGCTGATTTTGCATATTAGGGCGGTGCAAGGAAAAAAATCAAGATTGATATTGCGGAATTTAAAATATATCTTATCTTAATTGAGTACTTTTCCCGGCGGACAGGTTTTTTTACTGCCGGGAAGGCATCTTATCGGAACAGGAGAAAAAATGGCAGAAACAGACAGAGATGATCTGATCAGCATCATCGAAGAACAGGAAACCGACCTTGATATTCCCACAACCCTGCCCCTGCTGCCGGTCCGGGATGTGGTGATCTTTACCGATATGCTGCTTCCGCTTTTTGTCGGCAGGGACAAATCGATTCGGGCCGTGGAAGAGGCCGTAACCAAGGACCGCTATCTGATGGTGGCCACCCAGAAGGATCCTGCCACGGAAAGCCCGCAGGCCGAGGAAATTTTTACCGTGGGCACGGTGAGCCGAATTCTCAGAATGTTCAAATTGCCCGACGGGCGCGTCAAGGTCCTGGTTCAGGGAATCACCAAGGCCAAAATCCTCTCCTACGTGAGAAAAAAGAGCGTTTACCGGGTCCGCGTCGAGTTGATTCAGGATGAGCCGATTCCGGAGATGAACCTTGAAATCGAGGCCCTGATGCGCAATGTCCGGGAGCATTCCCAGAAGATTCTGGCCCTGCGCGGAGAGCTGAGCATCGATGTGGGTTCGATTCTGGAAAACATCGATGATCCCGGCAAACTCGCCGATCTCGTGGTGTCCAACATGAAGCTGAAGATCGAGGATTCCCAGCTGATTCTGGAGATGACGGATCCGGTGGAGCGCCTGAGAAAGGTCAACGACCTGCTGTCGCGGGAGGTGGAACTGTCCTCCATGCAGGCCAAAATCCAGTCCAACGTCAAGGATGAGATCTCCAAGAGCCAGCGGGATTATTTCCTGCGGGAGCAGATGCGGGCCATTCACCGGGAGCTGGGCGAACTGGATGAAAAGGCGCAGGAAGTCGAGGAGTACAAAAAAAAGATCAAACGGGCCAGGATGCCCAAATACGCCGAGGAGGAGGCCGGAAAGCAGCTTCGACGACTCGAGCAGATGCATCCGGATTCCGCCGAGTCCTCGGTGGTGCGCACCTATCTGGACTGGCTGGTCGAGATGCCTTGGAGCAAGTCCAGCCGAGACGTCATCGATATTCCCAAGGCCAAGGAGATTCTCGACAAGGAGCACTACGGCCTTCAAAAGATAAAGGACCGGATACTGGAGTACCTCAGCGTTCGAAAGCTTAATCCCAGAATGAAGGGGCAGATTCTTTGCTTTGCCGGTCCTCCGGGCGTGGGAAAAACTTCCCTGGGTCAGGCCATTGCCCGCGCCATGAACCGGAAATTCGTCCGCATCTCTCTGGGCGGGGTTCATGACGAGGCGGAGATCCGGGGTCATCGCCGCACGTATATCGGCGCACTGCCCGGCCGCATTCTTCAGGGGCTGAAGCAGTGCGGCACCCGGAATCCGGTCTTCATGATGGACGAGATCGACAAGCTCGGCGCGGATTTCCGGGGAGATCCGTCATCGGCGCTTCTGGAGGCTCTGGATCCCGAGCAGAACGACTCTTTCAGCGATCATTATCTGAATCTCGCCTTCGACCTTTCGGACGTGATGTTCATTCTGACGGCCAATGTCACGGATACGATTCCCTCGGCCCTTCTGGACCGCATGGAGGTGCTGAATCTTTCCGGGTATGCCCTGGAGGAAAAACGCGAGATCGCCAAAACCTTTCTGATTCCCCGTCAGATCAAGGAGCACGGCTTGAAGCCCAGGATGCTTCATATCAGCGACGGGGTTCTGACGCAGATCATCAACGAATATACCTCCGAGGCGGGTCTGAGAAACCTGGAGCGGGAGATCGGAAAGATCTGCCGGAAGGTGGCGCGCAGGGTGGCCGAAGGGGACAAGGGGATTTTTTCCATCACTCGAAGCAATCTGGAGAAATACCTGGGAATTCCCCAGTATTATCCGGAAATGGACAAGGAAGAGAGTCAGATCGGCCTTTCCACCGGACTGGCCTGGACCCAGGTCGGCGGCGAGGTCCTCTACGTGGAGGCGACCCTGCTGTCCGGCAAGGGCGAGCTGATTCTGACCGGACAGATCGGCGAGGTGATGCAGGAATCCGCCCGCGCTGCCTTAAGCTATGCGCGTTCTCACCTGAAGGATTTCGGCGTGGAGGAAAACTATCTGGAAAACCTGGACGTTCATATTCATGTGCCGGCCGGGGCCATTCCCAAGGACGGACCCTCGGCCGGAATCGCCATGGCCGCGGCCCTGATATCGGCCATCACCCACAGGCCCGTGAACAAGGATGTGGCCATGACCGGGGAAATCACGCTTCGCGGAAGGGTGCTGCCCATCGGAGGACTCAAGGAAAAGGCATTGGGCGCTCTGAGAGCGGGGATCACCACTATTATCATTCCGGAAAAAAACAAGCGGGACCTTTCGGAAATTCCTGCAAACGTCAAGCGCAAGATCCGCTTTGTGCGGGTCAAAAACATGGACGAGGTGCTTGGCATCTCTCTGGAAGAGGCTGTCGAGGGCGAAAAACTCCGGCCTCGAAAGAGAAAAAAGCAGGATGCCTCGGACCGCGGCACGGAAGAAAACGCGAGTCCGGAAAGCGGCGCGCAGAAAAACTGACCGTCGATCGAGATTGAACCTTATGCGAATTCTGGCGCTGGATACGGCTTCCAGGACCTGCAGCGCGGCTCTGATGGAAGACAGGGCACTGGTGGCCGAATGGAGCCTGGGCAATGGACGGACCCATGCCACACACCTGATGATCATGATCGATCAGATTCTGCGCATTTCCGGAGTTGCGATTACGGATGTCGACGGATTTGCCGTCTCCAGGGGTCCGGGAAGTTTTACCGGTCTTCGAATCGGAATCAGCACGATCAAGGCACTGGCTCTGTCCATGGAAAAACCCCTGGTCGGCGTGTCGAGCCTGGATGCGCTGGCCTTTCAGGCCTCGTATTTTCCCGGCCTCATCTGCGCTTTGCTGGACGCCCGCAAGGGAGAGGTCTACGAGGCGAAGTTCCGGTATGTCAAGGGGAAAATTCAAAAACTGGGTCCCGAAAGGGTGTGCGCTCCGCTCGCGGCGGTTTCCGATATTCATGAACCCTGTCTGCTGATCGGCGACGGCGCCGTTGCCTATGCCGATGAGATCGGCCGTTCTCTGGGCGAAAACCTTCGTATGGCGACGGTGACCGATAATGCGATACGCGCGGCCACTGTGGCCATGCTGGCCCATGACCGGTTTTGCGCCGGCGATGCGGATGATCTGGCCTGTTTCGAACCCCGTTATATCCGCAAATCCGAGGCCGAAATGAAACGAAAGCACGGCCTTCAGCACCATTGACAGCCTGCGGGGGGTTCTGATATTCACAACCAGCTTGCGGGCAATTCGAATGCCGTTGATTTGATTGAATTCAGAGAGGATGGAACCGATGAGCCGATTTTCCTGGACCGATCCGCCAAGCCAGACGGCCTTTCCCATAGCCAGGCCCGGATATGCATATATCGGGGCCGCCGCCTTTGCGACGGCGGTTTTTGCCTTGCTGGGCTGGGAGATTTTATCCCTGATCGGCCTGGCGGCCGCATTCGGAATCTGCTGCTTTTTCAGAGATCCGGATCGCGTCATTCCCACCAAAGCCGGGGCGGTGGTTTCTCCCGCGGACGGCAAGATCGTCGAGGCCGGAGAGATCGCCCAGAGTCCTTATTATCAAGGCCGATGCATCAAGGTCAGCATTTTCATGACGGTCTTCAACGTGCATGTCAACCGCATTCCCCATGAAGGCGTGGTCGAGGATATCCGCTATTTTCCTGGCCGATTTGTTTCCGCCAATCTGGACAAGGCGTCCTCGGACAACGAGCGCAACGCGGTTTTCATGAAGACCGCCGGCGGAACGAGGTACACCGTGGTTCAGATCGCCGGCCTGATTGCCCGGCGCATCATCTGCGGCCTTCGCATCGGAGATGCGCCGCAACGGGGTCAGCGCTTCGGAATGATCTGCTTCGGATCGCGTTTGGACGTCTATCTGCCGCCGGATGCCCGGCTCAATGTTCGAGTCGGAGAAAAGGTTCAGGCAGGCACCTCGATTCTCGGGCGTCTCCCGGAATCCTGATACGCGGGTCGGCTTTCCGGATTTCAGGAAAGTCTCTTTCTTTCAGAAGGCGCCTGTAATTCGTCAAACAGGTTGCATTCGGAGAAAACGGAGCACGAAAAATGATTTGCCGTTTTTCGGCAAACATGATAGCGTGTGCCGAAAACAAAACGTTTTACCTGGGTCGAGGTAAAACGTTTTGTTTTCGTTTACGCGGAGACATGATCAGTCTGATAAGGAGAAGGCGCTTTGAGCAATAAAAAATTCAACGTGGCCGTGGTTGGGGCGACCGGTGCAGTGGGCAACCAGATGATTGCATGCCTGGAAGAACGCAATTTCCCGGTCAAGTCGGCAAAATTTCTGGCAAGCGGACGTTCGGCCGGTAAAAAATTGCACTTCCGGGGCGATACGATAGCGGTCGAGGAATTGACCGATACATCCTTCAAGGGAATGGATATCGCGATTTTTTCGGCGGGCGGAACGATCAGCACGCAATTTTCTCCGATTGCCGCGAAGTGGGGCTGCGTGGTGGTAGACAATTCCAGCGCCTGGCGCATGGATCCCGAGGTTCCCCTCGTGGTGCCGGAGGTCAATCCCCATGCGGTGGCCGGCTATACGCAAAAAGGCATCATCGCCAACCCGAACTGTTCAACCATACAGATGGTTGTGGCCCTGAAACCCATTCATCAGGAGTTCGGAATCCGGCGCGTCGTGGTATCGACCTATCAGGCGGTTTCCGGTACCGGTAAAAAGGCGGTGGATGAACTGTTCGACCAGACCCGGGCCATGATGAATTTTTCAAAATATGAGAACAAGGTTTATCCCTATCAAATCGCCTTTAACTGTTTACCTCAAATCGATGTGTTTCTGGAAGATGGATACACCAAGGAAGAAATCAAGATGGTCAACGAAACCCGGAAAATTCTGGAAGACGAGACCATCGGGGTCACGGCCACTACGGTTCGAGTACCCGTGTTTTACGGGCATTCGGAATCAGTGAACGTGGAAACCGTTCGGCCTGTATCCGTCGAGGCGGTCCGGCGTCTGCTTGAAAAGGCGCCCGGCGTGAAGGTGGTGGATGATCCGCTGAAAAAACGTTATCCGATGCCGATTGAGGCCGCCGGTCAGGATCTGACCTATGTCGGGCGCATTCGCAAGGATTTTTCAATACCCAACGGCATCAACCTCTGGGTGGTGGCGGACAATATCCGAAAGGGAGCGGCCACCAACGCTGTTCAGATCGCCGAGATTCTGTCGGACAAATATTTATAACCGTTTATTCAAAAACCTGAACCAGGAGCACCGTTTTGGAACGCACACCCATCACCCGGCAGGGGTATGAAGCGCTGAAAAGGGAACTGGAATATCTCAAAGCCAATGAGCGCCCGCAGGTTATTCGGGCCATTGAAGAAGCCAGGGCACATGGCGATCTATCAGAAAACGCTGAATTCGAAGCCGCAAAGAACCGGCAGGGCTTCATCGAAGGTCGCATGTGCGAACTCGAGTTCAAGCTGGCTTCGGCGGACATCATCGATACCGACAATCTGTCCAAGGACCGGGCTGTTTTCGGTTCTTTAGTGCTTCTTGAAAATATCGATACCGGAGAAACGGTTCAATATCAGCTTGTCGGTCCGGATGAGTCGAATATCGAAAAAGGGCGCATTTCGGTGACATCTCCCCTGGGAAGAGCCATCGTCGGCAAGAAGACCGGGGAAACCCTGATTCTCAAGGCGCCGGGAGGAATCCGCCAGTATGAACTCGTGGATATTTTATAAGAAGCGATCAATCCCCATGGCCCGAATGCGCCGTGGCAGGCATTGCAACGGAGGTTTGTTGTGGCACGAATAACCGTAGAAGACTGTTTGAAACGGATTCCCAACAGGTTCATCCTGATTCACACGGCGGCCAAACGGGTCCGGCAGATACGCGAAGGGGCCGAGTATCTGGTCGCATCTCCCAAGAACGAGGATATCGTGGTGTCCCTGCGGGAAATCGCGGCCGGAAAGGTCGTGATTCGGCAGGAAAAGCCGGCGCCGCCTTCTGAATGATCTTTGAACCCTTCAAGCGGCACATACAGGGCGCTGAACCGGGCGCTGGGCAAGGCCGTTCACCGGTATGAGATGATTGCCGACGGCGACCGTATCGCCGTCGGCGTTTCCGGCGGAAAGGACAGTCTCGCACTGCTCTGGGCCTTGCAGGAACGCCGATCCCGGGCGCCCGTTGCATACGAACTTTTTCCCATCCATATCGATCCGGGTTTTGAAGGCGGATTCAGCGATGAGTTGCAGAAATTTTGCGGCGACATGGGATTTTCGCTTCGCGTGGAGCATACCGATTGCGGCCTGCGGGCCCACAGCGACGAGAACCGTGAAAATCCCTGCTTTCTGTGTTCCCGCCTGAGAAGAAAGCGTCTTTTCGAGGTCTCGGCCCAGCTGGAATGCCGCAAGCTGGCGCTGGGCCATCACAAGGACGATATCATCGAAACGCTTTTTATCAACATGTTCTATGCGGGTGAGATCAGCACCATGCGTCCCAGTCAGCGTTTTTTTGACGGGCGTTTTACCGTGATTCGACCCCTGGCCTTTGTCGATGAGGATGTGATCCGGCGCTTTGTCCGTGAAAAAGAGTTTCCGGAGTATGTCAATCCCTGCCCTTCGGCGCATCATTCCAGGAGAAGCGGGATCAAGGACATGCTGAACCGCCTGTACCGGGAAAACCGCAAGGTCAAGGGGAATATCTTCCGTTCGATGAGCCGACCCATGACAGGGTGTCTGCTGGATTGATGCCGGCGCGGAACGCATTCATTGGATTGTTTATGAAAGACGTACAGAGTCAGTACGATGACCGCAATATTCCCATCAACAAGGTGGGAATCAAGGGACTGCGGTATCCGATCACCGTGCTGGACCGGAAAAAGGGGTTCCAACACACGGTTGCCACGGTCAGCATGTATGTGGATCTGCCCCACGAATTCAAGGGGACCCACATGAGCCGGTTTGTTGAAATGCTTCATGCCGCCCTGGGGTCCGATGTTTCCCTGAAGAGCATCTCGGCGGTTCTGCGGCAGATGAAGTCTCTCCTGAACGCAGCCTCGGCTCATATCGAGGTGGCCTTTCCCTATTTTATCGAGAAACAGGCGCCGGTAAGCCGTTCCCCCGGCCTGATGGACTATGCCTGCCGCATCATCGGTTCAAGTGATCCGAACGGAAAGACCGATCTGATCGCCGAGGTCACGGTGCCGATTTCATCGGTATGTCCGTGTTCCAAGGAAATCAGCGCAACGGGCGCCCACAACCAGCGGGGCATGGTGCGTGTGGCCACCCGTTTCAAGAAGTTCTTATGGATCGAGGACATGATCGATATGGCGGAGAAGGCGGCTTCCTGCGACGTCTACTCGGTGCTCAAGCGGGTGGATGAAAAATATGTGACGGAAAAAGCGTTTGCAAACCCCAAGTTTGTCGAGGATATCGTCCGGGACGTTGCCGCAAAGCTTTCGGAGGACAGGAACATCACCTGGTTTTCGGTGAGCGCCGAAAACTTCGAATCCATTCACAACCACAGCGCATACGCGCTAATCACCAGCGGTTTGGATCCAACCTACGCTTCCTGAAGTGCGCCGGTGGGATTGAATCAGGGTGCGCACGCCTTCCAGGATCGGATCCACGGATTTTGACGGCGTGTTGACCATCGCGACAAAAGCGTAAAGCCTTCCCCCTTCATCCGGAATATAGCCGGCCCGGGTTTGAACGTCCTTCAGGGTTCCGGTTTTAAAATACATGCCGTTTTTCTGCCGCATCAGATGGTAATGCGGTGAAAATGCCGCAAGAATTTTCAGCATTTGCCGGGCGGAAATCCGGTTATTTCTCGATATTCCCGACCCCTCGCTCACCGGCAGATTCAGAATGCCCAGCCTTTCCTGAGCATAACTTTTCAGAAGCCGGATTCCTTTTACCAGACTGGCCGGGGGCCCGAAGGCCTCGGCGCCGGCCGCAAGAATCAGCTGGTTGGCGATGAAATTGTTGGAAAACTCCATGAGCTGGGCCGTCAATCCGGTCAGGGCCAGGGGCGACTGATGGGTATAAACCAGCCGGGCATCTTCGGGTACAGGCGATTTGGGTCCAATCCGGCCGGAGGCGGTCACGCCGTTCCGGGCCAAAAAAAAGGCAAACAGCTCGCCGGCGTACCGGGTCGCGTCATGGGTCCGTGTCGGAAGCGGGATTCTCCCTTCCCGAAGTCCCGATTTCCGGACCCGTGGAAGCACCCAGGGCAGCATCGGGGTCTGGGGCTCTGCGCTGACATAAGCGCCCGTCGATGTGCGCTTGAAGTTGATTGTGTTGAAATTGACGCAAAGTGCGCCGTTGGGCGCGTCAAAAGGCTCCAGGGAATTTCCGACGCCTGGAATGACCAGGGCCGATTCAAAAAAAGCATCATCCAGATAGAGGTTTCGATAAGACGGAATGCGGCCGGACAGGAATTTTGCGATTTTCTCCACGGTTTCGGATACCAGCAGCGGATCCCCATATCCCTTGATCCAGAGATTGGTTTCGGCATCCAGGTAAAAGTCCGTTTTAAAACGAAACTCCGGTCCCAGAGCGTCGATGGCAGCCAGGGAGGTCAGAATTTTCAGAATCGATGCGGGTACAAGCGGAACATCGGCGTTCTTGGAAAATATCATCCGGCCGTCGGGGGCCTGAATGCAGACCGCGTCTCTTGCCCCGATCCGGCTGGCAAGGTCCGCACCTGAAGCTGTCATGGGGAAAAGAGACATCGGCAGCATGCTGAAAAAAAACAGTGCCGTCAGGACATGAATTCGATGCGTCATAGACTGGATGCCTCTAAAAGGGATCGGCGAATGACAGATCATCTGAATTTCTCAACCATTTGTTACGGGATGGGCTATGCTGTGCTTTCGACGATAAAGGTGACCGGGCCGTCGTTGACCAGCGAAACCTCCATCATGGCCCGGAACCGGCCGGTCTGCACAGAGATCCGCTTTTCACGGATCCGGTCCACAAAATACCGGTAAAGCGATTCGGCCATATCGGGCGGAGCGGCTTGCGCAAAGGACGGCCTACGGCCTTTGCGGCAATCGCCCAGAAGGGTAAACTGGGATACCACCAGCATCTGCCCGTGAATATCGGCCAGGGACCGGTTCATCTTGCCGTCCTCGTCTTCAAAAATGCGAAGGTGGATGATTTTTTCCGCCAGAAAATCCGCATCCTTCTCCGTGTCCCGCCGGGCAACGCCCAGAAGCACCAGAAGACCCGGACCGATCCGGCCGACGACCTGACCGCTGACGCTGACGCTGCTCTGAGTGACCCTTTGAACGACGGCTCGCATAATGTTTCCGTATAACAAAAATCAAAAGCAGCCGCAAGCGCCGGATGGTTGCCGTTTTCAAAGCCGCGTCCGGCGGAAGAGGGGATGCCTATTTTCGAAGCAGGTCGGCGAATGGGTTGTTGAAGGGCCGGGGTTCGGTTTTTTCCTGCTTGAGTCGCTTTTGCGGCTGCGTTTTTGAAGATGACGGTTTTGAAGAAGCCTTGGCCTTTTCCGGCAGCGACCGCATGGAAAGTGAGATCCGCTTTCGATCCAGATCCACTTCCAGAACCGTTACCCGGACCTTCTGCTGCACCTTGACCACCTGGGACGGGTCCTTGACGAACCGGTCGGCCAGTTGGCTGACATGCACCAGCCCGTCCTGGTGGACGCCGATATCGACAAAGGCGCCGAAGGCCGTGACATTGGTCACGATTCCGGAAAGTTTCATGCCCGGTTTCAGATCCTGAATGGTTTCGATTCCATGGGCGAAACGAACGGTCTCAAAATCTTTCCGCGGGTCCCGACCCGGTTTTGCCAGTTCCGACATAATGTCCTGAAGGGTGGGAAGCCCCACCGCATCAGATACATATCGGGTGATATCGATGGCGCTTCTCAGAGATGCGTCTTTCATCAGATCCGAAACCGTGCAGTTCAAATCCGCCGCCATCTTTTCCACGACCGGATAGCTTTCCGGATGGACGGCGCTGGCGTCCAGCGGGTTCCGGCCGTTGCGGATTCTTAAAAAACCGGCGCACTGCTCAAAGGCTTTGGGTCCGAGCCGGGGCACCTTTTTCAGGGACTGCCGGCAGTCGAACGCCCCGTTTTCATCCCGAAAGGCCACGATGTTTCCGGCAAGCTGGGGTCCCAGGCCGGACACGTAGGTGAGCAGCTGAACACTGGCGCGGTTCAGATCCACGCCCACGGCGTTGACGCAGCTGACCACCGTATCGTCCAGGCTTCGGCGCAAGGCGCTTTGATCCACATCATGCTGGTACTGGCCCACGCCGATGGACTTGGGGTCGATTTTGACCAGTTCCGCCAGCGGATCCATCAGGCGCCGCCCGATGGAGATCGCCCCCCGGATGGTCAGATCCAGATCCGGGAATTCCTTCCGGGCCGCCTCGGAGGCAGAGTATATTGAAGCGCCGCTTTCGTTGACCATCACCACCGCCATGAGTGATTCCAGGTTCAGGCCTCGAATGAAGGCTTCGGTTTCCCGGCCGGCGGTTCCGTTTCCCACCGCAACAGCTTCGATCTCAAAGTCACGGCAGAGTTTGCGTATGGTGTCAGCGGCCTGCTGCGCGGCTTTTTCGGACTGATGGGGATAGACGGTCTCGTGATGCAGGAATTTGCCTTCACGGTTCAGGCAGACCACCTTGCATCCGGTTCGAAATCCCGGATCGATTCCCATGACGCGGCGGGCCCCGAGGGGCGGCGCCAGCAGCAGCTGCCGCAGGTTTTCGGCAAAGATTCGAATGGCCTCGGCATCGGCCCGTTCCTTGAGCCCCAGCCGGATTTCGGTTTCCATGGATCGGGACAGAAGGCGCTTGTAAGCGTCTGCGGCCGCGGATCGGACCTGTTCGGAATCCGGCCCGTTGCCGCTGACAAAGATCGACTCCAGAAGAACCAGTGCATCGGCTTCGGGCGGAGCGATGCTCAGGTTCAGAATATCTTCGTTTTCGCCGCGGCGCATGGCCAGAATACGGTGGGAAGGCGCATCGCAGACCGGCTCGGCCCAATCGAAGTAGTCCTTGAATTTGACGCCTTCAGCTTCCTTGCCCGCAGCCACCCGGCTGGAAAAAACGGCTCGGGCGAAAAAAAGCTCCCGCATTCGGGACCTTGCTTCGGCGTTTTCGTTGATCATTTCGGCCATGATATCCCGAGCGCCGGAAAGCGCATCTTCAACGGAAAGCACGCCTTTTTCGGAATCCAGGTAAGTGAGGGCTTCGGATTGAAGATCCATGCCGGTTTGCGCAAAAATAGAAAGGGCCAGGGGCTCCAGTCCTTTTTCTCTGGCAATGCCGGCCCGGGTGCGGCGTTTCGGTCGATAGGGCAGGTAGATATCCTCCACCTCGGCCAGGGTCCCGGCGGCTGCGACACTTTGCTTCAGTACGTCGGTCAGATGACCGTTCTGCTCCAGGGATTTCAGCACCGCTTGCTTGCGGGCGTCGAGTTCCTGAAGTTGTTCGAGCCGGTCCCGGATCGCGCCGACCGCCACCTCGTCCAGGCTTCCGGTGGCCTCTTTGCGGTATCTGGCGATAAAGGGAATGGTGGCCTGCGCTTCCAGAAGCGTTGCAACCGCCTGCGCCTGCGAGGGGCTGATGGTCAGCTCGGCGGCGATTATTTCCATGTAAAAAGGATTCATGCATGCTCCTTTTGAATCAGCATCAATACCGATCGAATGGTTTTGCATCACTGCGGTGTCCGGCTTCGACTGCCGGCAGGAACCCTCCTATATGAAGCGGGGCGCTGAAAGTCAAGGTGCAACCTATGGGCAGGACTCGTCTGTTGTTAAAATGCGCTCCTCAGCGTATTCGCAGAACATTTGAAAGTTTGTGAATGATGAAGATCCGTGCGCTTCGGAACTCGCATCCTTATTGCAACCCGGGTGCAAGTTTGCTAAAAGATTAGACTCAATCTGACGACCTGATGAAAGGATCCATGATGAACAAATCGGTTTCCGAAGATTCTTTTGCCAAGCGGATCTGGAAGTTTTTTGCTTCCGTTCGGCTGACCATATTTTTACTATCGGTTCTGGCGGCCACTTCCATTGTCGGAACGCTGATCCCCCAGAATGCCGATCCGGCGGCGTATTTTCAGGAATACGGCGAGACTTTTTACCGGCTGTTCAATGCGGCCGGCATGTTCGACATGTATCACAGCTGGTGGTTCCGGCTGCTGCTTGTGATGTTGACCGTCAATATCGTGGTATGCTCCATCGAGCGGCTTTCCGCCACTTGGAAAGTCGTTTTCACGCGAAACCCCCGGTTTAATCCGGAACAGTTTCGAAACAATCATGACGCGATCCGCTTTTCAACGGCCGCCGCACTGCCGACCCTGAAAGACGGCGCCGAGAAGGCAACCCGCAAAGGATTTGCTTTCCATAAGGTCGAGGAAATCGAGAACGGCTTTCGCATCACGGCCGAAAGGGGGCGCTGGACCCGTCTGGGGGTTTACACGGTGCATCTCAGCGTGGTGCTGCTTCTCTGCGGCGGGTTGATCGGATCGATTTTCGGCTTCGACGGTTCGGCGAACATTCCTGTGGGAGAAACCGTCGACAGTGTCCGGCTTCGTAACTCCGGAAAGACGCATCAGCTTCCGTTCCAGATTCGATGCGATGACTTCAATGTCAGTTTTTACGATACAGGGGCGCCAAAGGAGTATCGCTCCCGCCTGACGGTCATAGAGCAGGACAAACCGGTTCTGAACAGGGACATCATCGTCAATGATCCCATGCGCTACAAGGGAATCAATGTGTTTCAGGCAAGCTACGGGACCATGCCTCCCAGGGAGGTGGTTCTGGAGCTTGTCAGCAGAGAGAGCGGAGAAAATTATGAGAAGAAAGCTGCCATCGGAAGCCCCCTTGAGCTTCCGGAAGGCGGCGGCAGTTTTGTGCTGAAAGGATTTCAGGACCATTATCATTTCCGGAACATGAATCTGGGACAAACCTTCATGGGGATTCTGACCGATGCCCAGGGAAGGGCGGAAACGATTCTGATGCCGGTGCAGTACCCTTCGTTCGACAAAATGAGAAAAGGGGCCTGGTCCGTTTCCGTGAAAGAATTCAAACCGGTGTATTACACGGGCCTTCAGATCACCGGAGATCCGGGCGTTCCTTTGGTTTACGCGGGCTTTATCGTGATGATTATCGGGTGTTTCATCACGTTTTTCATGTCTCACCAGCGCCTTTTTGTCGAGATTGCCGGAAGTGACAGAAAAATCCGGGTTCTGGTTTCCGGCACGGCCACCAAGAACCGGATCGGCATGCAGAAGCGGCTGAAAAAAATAGCCGGGGAGTTGGGAAAAAGCGCCTAGGCGTTTCAGGACGCAGCTGATTTATTTGCGCGTCAATTCTACAGATGAGGATATTTTTATGACCAGTTCGAACGTCTTGTCCATCGTCACATTCATATACGGCGCAGCGGCCGTCCTGTATATCGCCGCATGGGTTTTCAGAAAGGCCTTTCTCGGAAAGATTGCAACCTGGGTTACGCTGGCCGGGGTTGTGGGCAACACGGCCGGCATTGGTCTGCGCTGGGTGGAGTCCTATCGCATGGGTTACGGACATGCTCCCCTTTCCAACCTCTACGAGTCCCTGGTGTTTTTTGCATGGACCATCGCGCTGATTTATCTGGTCCTCGAGCATCGATACCGGAACCGGACGATCGGCGCTTTTGCTGCTCCCCTGGCCTTTCTGGCCATGGCCTATGCGTCGATGTCCCCGAATATCAGCGACAAGATTCAACCCCTGATTCCGGCCTTGAAGAGCAACTGGCTCACCGTTCATGTGATGACCTGTTTTCTGGGCTACGCGGCCTTTGCCATCGCCTTCGGCGTCAGCATCATGTATCTGATCAGGACCCGCGGCGACAAAGACGGCATTCTGGGCCATCTGCCCGATAACGAGATGCTGGACGAGCTGACCTATCAACTGGTGATGTTCGGATTTCTGTTTCTTTCCATCGGGATCATCACCGGCTCGGTATGGGCCAATTCAGCCTGGGGAAGCTACTGGTCCTGGGATCCCAAGGAAACCTGGTCTCTGATCACCTGGTTTGTCTATGCTGTTTTGCTTCACGCCCGGATGATGCGGGGGTGGTCCGGAAAACGGATCGCCTGGTTGTCGGTTCTCGGTTTTGCCGCTGTTCTGTTTACCTATTTCGGCGTCAACCTGCTGCCCGGGCTTCACAGCTATGGACAGTTCTAAACCTTGCCGTTAAGCCTTAAACTCCGGATGATCAGCAGTATTCGAAGACCCATTAAATTGGTCTGCGGGGGGCCGGTGATGAACAGGTCGCCGATCCTTTTAAAAAAACGGTACGAATCATTTTGTGCAAGAAAATGCTTCGCATCCAAGCCGGCAGCGCGTGCGAGTTTCATGGTTCGACTGTCGACAAAAGCGCCCGCGGCATCGGTTGGTCCGTCGTCGCCGTTCGCGCCTGAACTGAGACACACGATCCGATCCTTCCCCTGAATTTCCATGGAAAATGTGAGAGCAAATTCCTGATTCCGTCCGCCAAGCCCATGGCCGCAAACTTTCACGGTGGTTTTGCCGCCGGAAAGAATGCAGGCTGATGTGGAGATACGGGCTGGCCGGTGTGAAGCGTTTCTCGGGCAATGGCTGCGTGAAACCGGGCAACCTCGCGGGCGTCTCCTTCGAACATGGAAGAGAGCGTCAGCGAATTATAGCCGAGAACTCTGGCTCTGGCTTCGGCGCACGCAGAGCCCGGGTATTGCTGCCGTTGATCTGGTTGAAGATGTTCTTGAAAAAAGATTCTCCGTGCTTTGGGGTTTCCGGTTTGGCGCCCGCTGCGCCGTTTCTGATGTGATGTAATACTGCTTCATGCAGCAGGGAGGCTATGGCGTATTTTTCAATTATGTGCAGACAGTCGGTAAAGGTGGACGGATCGGGCGTCGGGGGGCCTGAGGCAATAACATCCATATTATCGCCCACCACATCGGATAAAATCAGGCTGATCAGAGTCGCTGGCGCCGCAATCCGGGCCAGTTGTCCACCCTTGATTGCCGAGATGTGTTTTCGAATCGCATTGATTTCGCGAATCGTTGTGCCGCAGGCTATCAGAATTTCGGAGGTTTTCCGCTTGTCGGAAAGACGGATGCCCGGAGCGGGCAGCGGCATCAGGGTCGAGCTTCCGCCTGAAATCAGTCAGAAGATCAGATCCCTTTCCGAAGCTTTTTGCGCGATGCGCAGAATCGATTCCGCTCCTTTTTGTCCCGCGTTATCCGGCAATGGATGCCCCGCTTCGATCAGCTCGATTTTGCGAAGGCGAACGCCGTAACCGGATTTTACCGTAATGATTCCATTTGCGGCACTGGATGCTTGACAAGTATCCGGATTCACAGTACCTCTTTGACGTGATGAACGTATTGCGGCCGGTGTCGAGTGTTCGAAATGTCATGATGCAGGGATAAGCTGACCACCGTCCCCTGTATCAGGCCTGGCGATTCTTCGACGGGTCGAACACGGCGGATGCAAGGGGATGAGAGAATTTGTTTCCGGTAAACGGATTGCTTGGGGGTTGAAATGGAATTTTCCGGAAATTCCCGTCTTAAAGGGCAGTTTCTGATTGCCATGCCAGGGCTTTCAGACCCGAATTTTTATCGATCGGTTACCTGTATGTGCGAGCATACATCCGAAGGCGCCCTGGGAATTGTGATCAATCGTATTGTGCCCCGAATTCTGGCAAGGGATATTTTTGCAGAGCTGAACCTTGAGCCGGTTGACCAGGCGGGCTCGTCCCCTGTCTATATGGGAGGACCGGTTCATTCCCATGAAATATTCATACTGCACGGCCCGCCCTTTGAATGGCGCGGAACGCTGATGATCACGCCTTCGCTGGCGTTGAGCAACACCCGGGATATTATTGAATCCCTGGCTATGGGAAGTGGCCCGCAAACTTTCATGATCGCTCTGGGATGCGCCGGATGGGGAGCAGGCCAGCTGGAAGAAGAAATTCGCAGCAATGCCTGGCTCACCTGTCCGATCGACGAAGATATCCTTTTTAATGCCAAAACGGACCAGAAATGGGAAGCGTCGGTTAAAAAAATGGGAATTGATCCGGTACTGCTTTCCGATACGGCCGGTCATGCCTGAAAGTTCAGTCGGACGTATCTTCCGCTGGTTTGGGTTTGGGCTTTTTTTTCTTGAGGCAGGTTCTGTCCTCGCGGACAAAAGCACAGAGCTTGGGGTTATAGTATTCCTTGCAGTTTAGAGGATTATAAAGCGGACATTCGGGATTCTTTTCCGACATGAATGTAATTTCCCCTCCAAAGAAGCCGTTTCCACGCTTTCCGCTTAAGATAAAGGCTTGTTCCAAAGCCGTCTTGCCGATATAGCAGTCATTTTAAGGAAAGCTATCATAAAATCACAGATTTTACAAGTGATTAGGTTAGTAAGTAGATTCCGCGCTCAGTAAGATGAGTATCCTGCCGACAACTCTTTGTACAGAGAGCAGTCTGGCTTGTATTTGGAGGTAAACCGACGGTCGGAGTATCAGCAGAGATAATTGGATAGACTGCGGATGGATTCGGTGTTCTGATGCCGTTGCGAGTAAAGTAAAGTTTTGACAAACAAGCTCAAGGCGTTGTAGGGTACTTTCTGATTTTAAGGAGATGAATCTTTAGAAAACCCTTCGTATGGCGGTGGCCTTTTCGGCAGGAAGGTCGGTTCGCCTGCATGTCTGTGATCGTTTTTATCAGGTTGACGCAGCGCATATGGAAAATTGAACCGTCATATTCGAGCCGAAGAAATATGAAAATTTATCAGGAAAAAAAGCAAAAACTCCTTCAGATCAGTGAAGATCTGGCGGGTCTTCTCGATAAGGCTTCATCCTTGTTTGTATCGGACGATCAGGTGTTTTCGACGTGGAGAAACACCTGCGGCCGTCTCGGCGGAGAGATACATGGAGACATAATTCGAATCGCTGTTGTGGGGGCGGTGAAGTCGGGGAAAAGCACCTTTATCAACTCGATGCTAAACGGTGATTATCTTAAAAGAGGCGCCGGCATCGTGACGGCGGTGGTCACCCGAATTCGAAGAGGCGATCGGCTTTCGGCGAAACTTTATTTTAAAGCATGGGACCAGATCAACGCCGACATTCAGAAAGCCATGGCTTTGCTGCCCCCGGACAAGGAAGCGGCGGATTTTGATATCCGCCGCAGCGCGGATCGGGCAAAATTGTCCGAGATCCTTTCGGGTCTGGACACGGATATGTTGGTTGCGAACGGGCTCAGGCATCCGGCCTCCGCTTTGCCGATCCATTATTTGAAAGGATATGATCGCGTTTGCTCCCTGGTCGGACCCGACAGGGAGGTGCATGAATATGATGCCAAAGGCTTTGTCGAGCACAGAAAGTTCGCCGGAGACGATGACCTGGCCGTTTATCTGGAAGACATGCTGCTTGAGATCGACAACGATTGGGATTTTGGAATTGAGATCGCTGATTGCCAGGGCAGCGACTCTCCCAATCCGCTGCATCTTGCCAGGGTTCAGGATTATCTGCTCCGCGCGCATTTCCTGGTCTATGTGATCAGCAGCCGCACCGGTCTGCGACAGGCTGATTTCAAGCTGCTTTCCATGATCCGGGAGATGGGGATTCTGGAGAATATCGTTTTTGTGATCAACTGCGACGTGAGCGAGCATGAATCTCTGGAGGATCTTATTGTTCTGATCGGCAAGATTCAAGAGTCCCTGTGCCTGGTCTGCGATCAACCGCAAATATTTTCCCTTTCCGCTCTTTACAACCTGTTTCGTTCGGTACAGCCATTGCTTTCCAAAAAGGATCAGGCCCGCTTGGAACAGTGGGAGGGGGAAAAGGATCTGGTGGAATTTTCAAACCGTCAGACCACCCTTTTTACCGAGGCGTTTGACCGGAAAATCGCCGGAGAACGATATGCTCTACTGCTCAAGAACCACTTGGAGAGACTCCGAATCATTGCTGCGGGATTCCATCACCAGGTTGGCATGTGCCGGGACGTTATCGGGCGGGACACGAAAAGCGCCATGGAGCTTGTGGACAAAATCCGCATTCATCAGAAATGGATGCAGCAGATCAGGTCCATGCTGAAAAGCACTCTGGAAGGGGCTGTACAACAGATCCGGCAGGAGCAGAAACAAGCTCTGGACCGGTTTTTTGACTTCAGGAGCGGGCTGGCGGCCAAAGACATCGTTGACTTTATTCGGGGTTTTTCGATTCCGGAAAAAAATCATGAAAAGAATTTGAATGCAGCCGGCTTTTCTGGCGCCATGTGCCTGGCCTTCCATGAATTTCGTCAGTCCCTGGATGCCTTCATGGTCGAACATTTCAACCCAAGGGTGGCTGGTCATGTCCGTAGGCTCGAGAAGGAAATCGTGCAGGCCGTTGGAGCAATTTCAGGGCCATACGAGAACATGCTCAATGACGCCCTGGACGAATACAACCGCACCCTTCAAAGTTTTTCAATTCCAGGCATTGCCAGTGTTTCTGGCAACAGGCTCAGAAATATCGAAATGATCAAGGAACTTTCAGGACTTCAACTCCCCCCCGCCACGGCCGTTTTAAGATATTCGGCAAAGATCAGAAGCGAGGCGTTTTTTCGGCTCGGTTTTTATACGCTGTTCACGGCAATCAAAAGGGTGCTGAGAAAAAAAGCGGTCACCCGCCAGCAGCGCGAGGTGATGGCGCTCAAGGATGGTATGGTTCGGCTCAAGCGGGATACTGAACGATCCCTTGAAGCCAATCTGACCGACTACAGGGAAAATCTCAAATTTCAATACCTTTACAAACTCATCGATGCGGTTGCCGAGAATCTGTACGAAACGCTTTTTGAACGATTTCAGGTAATTGACAAGGATCTGGCCGAACTGGTCGATCAGATCGGGCGAAAAAGCGATGATAAAAGAAAGACAATTACGGCGCTTTGTGATCTTGAACAAAGATCCGTGCAAATCCTGGAAGCAATCGAGCGGCTTCGAGACGGCATTTCGGACCTTCTTCAAAACATCCTGCCTGCCTGACAAACAAGAATGCTGCTGGATTTTTCAATCCAGTCGAATGCGAGAGAGACGCAAACTGTTGGAAACCACGGATATGCTGCTTAAAGCCATGGCGCCTGCGGCCAGAATCGGGTGCAGCTGACGCAGAAAGTGCGGCAGGGAATCAAACGGATTCAGAATTCCTGCTGCTACAGGAATCAGGATCGTGTTGTAAAACAACGCCCAGAACAGATTCTGCCGCACCGTGCGCATGGTGGAACGGCTCAGTGAAACGGCCCGCACAATGCCCAGAAGATTGCCTGAGGACAAGATGACATCCCCGGTCTCAATGGCGACATCCGTTCCCGTTCCGATGGCAATACCCAGATCGGCCTGTGCAAGTGCCGGCGCGTCGTTGATGCCGTCGCCGACCATGGCCGTTTTGTACCCTTCCTTCTGAAAACGGGCGATCGCGGAAGCTTTTTCTTCGGGAGGCACCTCGGCGACAAAGGTATCGATATGAATCTGGCCTGATACCGCCTCGGCCGTTTGCCGGGTGTCTCCCGTGAGCATGATCACTCGAAGACCGTGTTCCCGAAGCCGGCTGATGGTTTCGGCGGCTTCGGCTCTCAGGGTGTCCGACAGCGCGATCAGTCCGCAGAGCATCCCTTCGCGGGAAACGGCCATGACGGATTTTCCTGCGTTTTGAAGGTCTCGGATTGCAGGGCCGGCAGAGGCGGTATCGACTCCGTTCTGACGGATCCATTCGGGTTTTCCCACCTCAATTTGTTCGCCGTTGACGATGGCCGAAATTCCTTGACCCCCGAAGGCCTTGAAGCCGGTCGGCGCGGAAAGCACGATCCCCCGGTTTTCAGCTTCCCTGACAAGGGCTTTTCCAAGGGGATGCTCGGAACCCTTTTCCGCGCTGGCCGCTATTTTCAGCAAATCCATTTCGTTGTCACAATTCGGCGTCAGAGGCAGTGCGTCGCTGACTTCCGGTTTTCCGATGGTTAATGTGCCGGTCTTGTCAAGTACGACGGCGGTGATTTTTGCGGCGGTTTCCAGCGCTTCTCCGGTTTTGAACAAAATTCCGGATTCGGCTCCTTTTCCGGTTCCGGCGATGATCGCTGTGGGAGTGGCCAGACCGATGGCGCAGGGGCAGGCGATGACCAGGACGGCGACCAGGCGGATTGTCGCGGTTGTAAAGGTGCCGGAAAACGACCACCACAGAACGAAGGACAGCAGTGCAGTCAGAATGACGGCTGGAACAAAAACCGAAGCGACGCGGTCCGCCATGGCCTGAATGGGGGCTTTGCTTGCCTGGGCGGATTCCACCAGCCGTATGATCTGGGCCAGAGCGGTCTGCTTTCCCACCCGGTCGGCCCGGAATTTCAGAAAACCGTGTTCATTGATGGTGCCTCCGGTCAGCGGATCTCCGGGATGTTTATCCACGGGAAGGGGTTCTCCCGTCAACATGGACTCATTTACCGTGGATTCTCCCTCCAGCACGGTTCCGTCGACCGGAATGCGTTCGCCCGGACGAACCAGGACAATGTCCGATACCCGAACCTGGGAGATGGGAATCAGCTCTTCACGGCCATCTTTAAGAATTGCGGCATGCCTGGGTCGAAGCCCCATGAGTTTGCGGATGGCGCTGCCGGTTCTGCCCTTGGCCCGGGATTCAAGCATTTTGCCGAGCTTGATCAAGGTGATGATGACGGCAGAGGTTTCAAAATAGACATGCTCGCTGAGGGTCGGGAAAAACAGAACAACCAGGGAAAAAAAATAGGCGACCGAAGAGCCCATGGCCACCAGCACATCCATATTGGCGGTTTTATTGCGAAGGCTGACCATTGCTCCCCGGTAAAAATCCCAGCCGGTATAAAACTGAACCGGCGTTGCCAAAACCCAGAAGAATCCGTTCATCCACGGGGCGTGGCTCCAGGCGCCGATAATGCCAAAGTCCCGGCTCATGCTCAGGAGAAACAGGGGAAGCGCGAAGGCGGCGCCGACGATAAATTTTTGAGTCTGGTCTCTGACCTCCTTTTGCCTGGCCACACTTTCCGTATCGGCCTCTTCCTCGCTTTCAGAAGGCGCAACCGCCTGGTAGCCGGCTTTGGCGACCGCATCGATGATATCTTTGCCGTCGCAGGTTCCGGGAACATAGGTGACAACAAGCTTTTCCGCGGCAAAATTTACCGACGCTCGAACGATTCCAGGCACTTTTCGTATCAGAAATCTTTCGATGTTGCCGGCGCAATTGACGCAGCTCATTCCTATAATCGCAAGTTCCGTCCGGGACAGGGGCACAGAATACCCGCTGTCTTCAATGGCGTTGACGATTTGCGCCAGGGACAGTATTCGAGGATCGAAACGCACACGGGCGTTTTCGGTGGCAAAACTGACATCAGTCTCGGCGATGCCGTCGATTTTTTTCAGCCGTCTTTCGATGTTCATTGCACAGTTGGCGCAAGTCATCCCGACAACTGGCAGGCGAATCTCTTCCATGGACCGTTTCTCTGAATCTGTTTTTACTGAGTTTCAATTTTGGGCGGGGTAATTCATTTCCGAAAGGACCCGACGGATTTCCTCTTCTGAAGCCGGCGTGGACCAGACCACAAAAATCCGGCGATCTTGAGGGTTTCCGGAAACGGATACCACGCCTTTGATTTGTGTCAATTCGTCCTGAATGGCTCTGATGCAGTGATTGCAGGTGATATTGGGTATTTGAAAATCTTTCTGTTTCACGGCAAACTCCTTGAATAAGGCTGGTAATTTGGAACCGTTATTGAATCTGTATCAGGATTTAATCGAAAAAGTCAATGAATTCAAATTCTAGATTCGAAACCGTATCGAGCGCATGGAAAAAGATCTTTGCATTCGATAAGCGGCGGAACCGGATATTTACCCCGCGATTGGCAAATATTTATTGACCGGCGTGTTATTGTATGATAGCCAATCTTGATGTTTGTTGATAGTGGGGATGTAGCTCAGCTGGGAGAGCGCGGCGTTCGCAACGCCGAGGCCAGGGGTTCGATCCCCCTCATCTCCACCATTTTTTGGAAAACCGCGGGAGAAGATACTCGCTTGGCCGATTGACGTCGCTTTGACGCTGATTGAAAATCAAGTAGTCGACGTGCGTGTCCTTTGAAGAAGATTGGATATGGTTGGCTATTTACAGGGCGGGAGAATCGAAGCGGTTTTCGGTTTTTAAGATTCAAGAACAGCTGAACTCGCCTGTATCCAATCCGATCAATTGAAATACATAGTTGATTTTTTTACGGATAGAGGTGAAAGTCCCTTTCAGGAAGCCTGGTTACATCTCAGGGGTCAATCATGAAAGAACGTTTTGCCGAGGTTGAGCGAAAAACGGGTGAAACCCAAATCCGTGCGCTGCTGAAGCTGGATGGCGTTGGCAGCCATGATATATCGACAGGCATTCCTTTTTTCGATCATATGCTGCGTCTTTTTGCCGTGCATGGTTTCTTTGATCTGAAGCTCGTCGCCGAAGGGGATATCGAGGTGGATTTTCATCACACGGTTGAAGATGTGGGGCTTGTTATGGGCGATGCGCTGGACAAGGCCCTGGGCTCCAGAAAAGGAATCCGGCGTTTCGGTTTCGCGGCAACTCCCATGGATGACGCCCTGACCTCGGTTGCCCTGGATTTGTCCAAGCGTCCCTTCCTTGTGTATCGTCTTCCTCCTGCGATCCAAATATCAGCCGGCTTTGATCGGTTCCTGGCCAATGAGTTTTTTCGCGCATTTGCCGTTCGAGGTGGAATGAACCTTCACATAAACGGTCTTTACGGCGAAAACGAACACCATATTCTGGAGTCCGTTTTCAAGGCGTTTGGCCGGGCTCTGGATGAGGCCGTATCGATAGATGCACGGATCATCGACGTTCGTTCCACCAAAGGAACCCTGTAGTCTGTTGAAGACGATAGGCTCTTTTCCTTCCAGATATCGGATAATCTGAGGAGAGTATGCTGAAGCGTAAATATCTTTCCGAACGTATCGTGATAGTGATTATGGCGGGGTTGTTTCTGCTTGCCGGCTGTACTGGCATGAGGTCATTAACTCAAACTCAACCACTAGAAGATATAAATAAAATACTGGTCATGCCGTTTAAGGATCTGACGGCGATTTATGGGCATGAAGGCAATATTCGATGCCCGTTATGCGGCGATATTTTTGCGGCGGGCGTAATTCCGGACGGCGTTGAAGGTCCGCTTTCTGAAAAGCTCTTTAATACAATGTCCGAAGGATTCGGCTACGACCTCCTTGCCCCCGAACAGGTTCTTGAAAGCTTTCCGGATTTGATCGCTGCCGAAGCAAAGGGGCGTTCCGATCGGGAGATGCTCTTGGAAATAGGAAGGCATATGGAGGCGGACGCTGTTCTGATCGGTCATCTTTACCGGTATCAGGATCGTGTCGGAGTCGCGTATTCAGTGGATTCACCGGCATCGGTGGCATTTGACATACATCTGCTTCAGGTTTCGGACGGCCGTATCGTCTGGACCGGACGTTTCGATGAAACCCAGCGCGCGTTATCAGACAATGCGCTCAAAATCAGCACATTTCTAAAGGGCGGGGGGCAGTGGATGACCGCTGATCAGATGGCTGCTCTTGGTATCGAAGATGTGCTCAAATCATTTCCGAAAAAATGATCATTATTCCAGCTGTTGATATTAAAGAAGGTCGATGCGTCAGACTGCTTCAAGGCCGTATGGATGCAGAAACGGTCTTTTCCAACGATCCTTCGGCCATGGCCATGCGGTGGGCTCGGGAAGGGGCTGAAATCATTCATGTCGTGGATCTGGACGGAGCAGTATCGAAGAATCCGCGCAACATGAATGCCATTAAACAAATTCTTCAATCCGTAAACGTGCCGATTCAAGTCGGCGGCGGAATCCGCACCATGGACACGATCGAAACATATCTGTCGCTTGGGGTGAACCGGGTGATAATCGGAACCGAAGCCATTCGCAATCCTCAGCTCGTGCAAGATGCCTGCAAGGCGTATTCAGGGCGTATCGTTGTGGGAATCGACGCCCGGAACGGTTATGTTTCGATTAATGGGTGGACGCATGATACGCGGATTTCCGCGGTGGATCTGGCCAGAAGTTTTGAGGACTGCGGCGTGGCGGCCATTAATTTTACCGATATTCATCGCGACGGCATGCAGACCGGACCCAATCTCGAAGAAACCCGGCGCCTTGCGCAGGCCGTAGCCATTCCGGTAGTGGCATCGGGGGGGATTGCAAGCATTCAGGATATTATTGACCTGATTAAACTTGAACCTGACGGTGTTGTGGGTGCAATTGCAGGAAAGGCCCTTTATGCCGGGACTCTGGACCTCAAACAGGCCATTGAACTGACACGAAGCACCGCGGGCTGAAGGGGTTTTTTCTTTGGGTTTCCATCGGGCCCGTCTTGACCTGATAAGATTCGAAATTATATTAATATAATGAAATTGATTCGGCTTTTGACCGATGTTTTGATTGCGTTGGGGTGGTCATCGAATTTATTGTCCTTCACCGCAAGAGCCGCCCGGGTACTTTTACGATGCGGGTGCCTTCCAACATTGTCCGGCTTGCCAAATGAATGACATCTGGGGGTAGCCTTTACCATGTTCATCCCAGAAGAAACCGTGTCAGCCGTTAAAAATGCTTCAGATATCGTCGGGATCATATCCGAGGTGGTGATGCTGAACAAGACCGGACGCAACTATGTGGGCCTCTGTCCGTTTCATTCCGACAAAACTCCCTCCTTTACGGTGAGTCCGGATAAACAGATGTTTCACTGCTTCGGATGTGGAGAAGGCGGCAATGTGTTCAGTTTTGTCATGAAGTATCATGCCATTTCTTTTCCGGAGGCGGTCCGGCAGTTGGCCAGCCGTTGCGGTATTGAAGTCTCCATGGAAAAGATGCCGCCGGAGATGAAATCCCGAATGAAGCGGCAGGAGGCCTTGTTGTCGATCAACCGTCGGGCGATGGATTTTTTTCGGCACTGTCTGCTGGACGTCGCCCAAGGCCGCTTGGCGAGAGCGTATTTAAAAAAAAGGGAAATGCGGGAAGATGTGCTTCAAAGGTTTGGCGTCGGATATGCGCCGGACAGTTGGGACGGATTGCTTAGTTTCATGTCGAAGCAGGGAGTGTTTCCGGATTTATTGGCAACGGCAGGTCTGGCGATCGCCCGAAAGGACAAACCCGGTTATTATGATCGTTTTCGAAACCGGATCATGTTTCCGATCATGGATGCCGGCGGCAGATTGGTTGGATTCGGCGGACGCGTCATGGACGACAGTTTGCCCAAGTATCTCAACTCGCCTGAAACCGCTTTGTACAGCAAAAGCCGGATCCTCTACGGGTTGAATCATTCAAAACTCAGATGCCGCGAAACCGATGTCGTATACATTGTTGAAGGGTATTTTGACCTGATATCGATGTATTGCCATGGAATTGAGAATGCCGTAGCGACGCTGGGCACGGCTTTAACTCCGGATCATGTGCATATGCTCAAGGGTTATGCCAGCAGATTTGTTCTGGTCTACGACTCGGATCAGGCAGGCATCAAGGCCGCTCTTCGCACGGTTGAAACCTTTCGGAAAGAAGAGATTCAGGGCCGCATTCTGGTGCTTCCCTCGGGGGAAGATCCGGATTCTTTTTTAATGAAGTTCGGGTCCGACGCGTTTGAAAAAATCGCTCAAAATGCGATGGATCCCATGAACTTTCTCATGGAAACCTCCATCAAACAACACGGCTTGTCCGTAGAGGGGAAATTGAGGATTATCTCGCAGATCAGTCGGTTGCTGGCATCCGTTGGTGATCCGGTGGCCCGCAGTCTCTATGTCCGAAGCCTGGCCGATCGCATCGGGGTTGAGGAAAAAGCGGTTCTGGAAAAAGTCAGAACCGTTTTACGGTTTAAGGATAAAGAAATAGTCGATTCAAGGTCGCGAAATGTATTGAATGAACGATCCACGGTCCCGGGCTGCAGGAACGGGACAACAAGATTCCACCGATTCGAACGGCAGCTTGTCGCGATGATGCTTCAGTTCCCCGAAATTTTACCGGAGGTCAGAGCTCGTCGACTTGTTGATAAGTTTCAGAATGCTATGCTGATGAGTATCGGAAAAATTATATTGGATCAAGAGCGGGGAGAGGCGATATCCGTACATGATCTGATGCAGCGGATGGAAAACGACGAACAGCGCCGTATGGCTGCTTCGCTGGCCATGGATGAACAGTCCTGGAACCGGGAAGGGTGCTTGAATCTCATATACCAGTTCGAAATCAGCGTTCAACGGGAAAAGGACACTCTGCTACAGAGAATCAAGGCGGCCGAAGCAGAAAATAATCAGGACCTGCTGATCGAATTGTTGCGCGAAAGGCAAACTCAGGCCAGGGAGCGATCTTAGGCTCTCTGGATTCTATGCGCAGGAGGACATACTTATATGACAAAAAAAACATCTCCTAAAACTCAGAATATCGACACGACCGGGCAGAATGCCATCAATGATTTGATTTCAAAGGGAAAAAGGCAGGGATATCTGACTTATGAAGAGATTAATCAGGCGCTTCCCGAAGAGATGCTCGCAGTTGATCAGGTCGATGAAACCCTGATGATATTCGATGAGGTGGATATCGAAATTGTTAATGGCAATAAAGTCTTCGACCGGGATCGAGAGGTCAAGGTTAAGAAGAGTCAACTTGAGGATGAGTCCCTGAGCGATTTTGGCGCTGTTACCGATCCGGTCAAGATGTATCTGCGTGAGATGGGAATGGTTACGCTGCTGAGCAGGGAAGGAGAGGTGGAAATTGCCAAACAGATCGAAGCCGGAGAGCAGGAGGTTTTAAGGGCGCTTCTGGATACGACCACGGGGGTTGCATGCGTCTTAGATCTGGGAACTCGCATTCAAGACAAAACAGTCCGGCCCAAGCATGTATTGCGGGATATTGACGAGGGGGATGCCTATGTGGACGAAGTCGTTCAGCTTGAAAAGTTTCTGAGCACGATTGATGCCATACGGCAGATTGACGAGGAAAACAAGGTCTTCCGGGAAAAGCTTTTTTCGGAGGAATTGGATGCCGGAGAGCAACGCCGGGTTCGGCGATGCATCACCAGGCGCAATCATAAGATGTTCGATCTGCTCAAGGAATGGCGTTTGGAGAGCGGTATCATCGACAGAATTGAGAAAATCATTCGATGTCAGATTGACTGGTTTGACAGTTTCAACAAGATGATCGCCATGTGTGCCGAGGCCTTCAATGCGCCGGTCGGCGATTTTAAGGAACTGTTTCGAAACAGGACTGCGTTTACCAACTGGGCCCTTTGCCGATCCGGTTTGCAGCCCAGGGAAATTGAGCTCATTTTTAAAGATCTGAACGACATTCAGAATGCAATTGAGACCCGGGAGTGTCTGGTCAAGTCGCGCTGCAGATCGCTCAAACGCGTGATGTCGGCGGTGGATGACGGCAGGCGTGAAGCCAAGATTGCAAAATCAGAACTTATCAAGGCCAATCTCAGGCTGGTGGTGAGCATTGCTAAGAAATACACCAACCGGGGATTGCAGTTTCTCGACCTGATTCAGGAAGGAAACATCGGTCTGATGAAGGCGGTCGACAAGTTTGAGTACAGGCGGGGTTACAAATTCAGCACCTATGCAACCTGGTGGATTCGGCAGGCCATCACCCGGGCGATCGCTGATCAGGCGCGTACCATACGAATTCCGGTTCACATGATTGAAACCATCAATAAACTGATCCGCACTTCAAGGTATCTGGTTCAGGAAATGGGCAGGGAACCGACTCCTGAAGAAATCGCCGAAAAAATGGAGATTCCTCTGGAGAAAGTCCGCAAGGTCTTGAAAATCGCGCGGGAGCCGATTTCTCTTGAAACACCGATTGGCGAGGAGGAAGACAGCCATCTGGGCGACTTCATTGAAGACAAGAAATTCATGCTGCCATCTGAAGCCGCCGTCAGCCTGAATCTGGCGGAACAGACCCGCAAGGTACTGGCTACCCTGACGCCGCGTGAGGAAAAAGTGCTTCGCATGCGTTTTGGAATCGGAGAAAAGGCCGATCATACCCTTGAGGAAGTTGGACAGGATTTTGCGGTTACACGCGAACGGATCCGTCAGATTGAAGCCAAAGCGCTCCGTAAGTTGCGGCATCCCACGCGCAGCCGCAAATTGAAAAGTTTTATCGAGAGCTAATGCTTGACAAAACAACATTCTATCGTTAGATAGGTTCTGGTTGCATGAACTTGCGGGCCCATAGCTCAGCTGGAAGAGCCACCGGCTCATAACCGGTCGGTCCCTGGTTCGAACCCAGGTGGGCCCACTGTTTTTCCACGATAGGTGCAAAAGCGCAAAGCCGCCTGCGCTTTCGTGCTGAGCCCATGGGGGAAATTTAGGGCGTGGCTGATAGCGCGCCCTTTTTATTTTTGAAATGTGCGGATACACTGCCGGGTTTTGAGAGTGCAAACCCATGCCGGCATGCAGGCTGGATGCTTGAGGAAATTTAAGTTTGAAAAGCGCAGCAGTTGAACGTACAAGAGGGTTCAGTCATTTGAGATGGAATCAAAACGCGGCGCGGGCATGAGCGCAAAAGTGACCGACGTTATCCGGGCCATGGAGGCAATCTGCCCTTCCAGTCTATCGGAGGATTGGGATAATGTCGGTCTGCAGGTCGGCCATCGGCAGTGGCCGGTAAATACTGTCTGGGTTGCCCTGGATCCTCACCCCTCAATCGTTGACGCCGCAGCTCTCAACCAGGTTGACCTGATTGTCACCCATCATCCTCTGATTTTTCATCCGATTCATTCCGTTGACTTCTGTTCGCCCATCGGCGCCGCAATACAAACCGCGGCCGTTCATCGGATCTCTGTTTTTGCGGCTCACACCAACCTGGACAAGGCGGCCGGAGGCGTCAACGATGTTTTGTGCGATCGAATCGGTTTGACCTGCCGCAAGGCTTTGCATGTTGACGGAGATGAGTGCATACCGCCGGATAAAGAAGTTCAGGGACTTGGCCGGATCGGCGATCTTCCCTGTCCGATGCCACTGGCGGCTTTTACGTCTTTGATTAAGAAAAAATTGAATCTTCCAATGGTCCGGTATTCCGGAAACCCGGAACTGATGGTTCGCCGGGTGGCGGTTTGTTCCGGAAGCGGTTCAGGTCTGCTGAACGATTTCCTGGCCTCGAATGCCGAGGTCTATGTCAGCGGAGATCTGCGCTACCATGATGCCCGAAACATTGAAAGCGAGAAAAGGGCCTTGATCGATATAGGTCATTTTGGCTCCGAACACCTGATCGTCGAGGTGCTTGCAGAGCGCCTCGGTTCGCTGCTTGCCGGGCAGGGATTCAAGGTTTCGGTCAAAGCCTGCGGTCTTGAAAGGGATCCTTTTGAGGTGCTATAAATTGAAAATGAATTGGAGAGATGACGCTCGAAGTCTATCCGGGAGCAGAGAATGAAATCCGCCATTGATAATATGGTCAAGCTGCAGGAGATTGAAATTCAGATCAGCCAAACGCGTCGGGTGATTGAGAGCGCTCCGGAAAGAATTCGGGAACTTAAAGAAAGTTCGGAAGCGTTTGAACGCGAGGTAGAATCGGAAAAATCCGGGCTGATGGATTTAAAAAAATTGTACCGGAATTGTGAATCCGAAGTCCAGAACAATCTGGATCATGTCAAGAAAAGCGAGGCAAAACTGTTCTCGATAAAGAACAATCGGGAGTATCAGGCCCTTTTAAAGGAAATCGAAGATATCAAATCCAAAAATTCCCTGATCGAAGACGAAATGATCGCTCTTCTTGGCAGGATCGAGGCCGGTGAAGGAGCTCTGGCTGATAAGAAACGGGAATATGAAGATCTCAAGCGCAAGCTGGACGCGCAAAGCAGGCTGATTGAAGCCGAAATCGAAGGTTCCAGAAAGAAAATGGACAGGCTGGAGGAATCGCGGCACGAGGTTTCCAACAGGATTGCGCCGGATCTGATGAAAAAGATATTGAGGCTGAGGGAAGATGTCGGCGTGATCTTTATTGCACCCGTTAAACGCTCGGTGTGTTATGGATGCCATATGAATATTCCCCCGCAGATGTACAACGAACTTCAGAGATGCGACAGCCTGAAATTTTGCCCGCATTGCGAAAGACTGCTTTACTGGGACCAATCCTGAATTCAGATCGGATCGACATTCCGGACAGGATGCATATTATATGATTACGGTCGGAGCAGACCAGACGATCGCGGAATTCTTTTAGGGGATTTCGAGGAAAGTCCGAACACCGCAGGGCAGGGTGCTCCATAACGTGGAGTCGCGGCAACGTGAAGGAAAGTGCAACAGAGAGCAAACCGCCCCGCATTTTGCGGGGTAAGGGTGAAACGGTGCGGTAAGAGCGCACCAGTTTTCCGGGCGACCGGAAAAGCTAGGTAAACCCCACCCGGTGCAAGACCAAATAGAGAAGCGATTGAGGATGGCCCGTCCGAGCTTCCGGGTAGGTCGCAAGAAATGACGGGCAACCGTCATTCCAAGATGAATGATCGTCGCCTGATGCGGGGCAACCTGTATCAGGAACAGAATTCGGCTTACGGTCTGCTTCGGCCGTTTAATCATCCAGAAAGAGGAATTTGCCAATATAATTTTTTGAGGAAGCGCTTATGCTGTTGATTGAGGAACTTGCTGTTGAGGTCGGAGGAAAACCGATACTTAAAAACGTCAATATGCAGATTCCGAAGGGAGAAACCCATATTCTTTTTGGGCCCAACGGAAGTGGAAAGACCTCGCTTTTGATGACGATCATGGGGTTTGGAGGATACGTCGTTACACGGGGCCGTATTGTTTTCAAAGGCGAAGATATCACCCGGATGCCCATTTACGAACGTGCGCGTCTGGGAGTGGGGATTTCCTTTCAGCGTCCGCCCACCATCAACGGTCTGAAGACCCGTTCCATAGTCGAAATCTGCGCCAGAGGCCGTGAGGTCGATGTCGAAGCGCTTTCCGAGAGATTGAACTTCAAGAACTTTTTGGATCGCGATGTGAACCATAATTTTTCCGGTGGCGAAATCAAGCGTTCCGAATTGCTTCAGTTGATGGCGCAGCAGCCCGACCTCGTTCTGCTTGATGAGCCAGAGTCCGGAGTGGATCTGGAAAGCATTGTGCTCCTGGGAGAGACCATTAACGCCCTGTTGGGCAGAGGACTCAGCCAGCCGACCGTATTGCCCCACAAGGACGTGATTGCCAGCAGCGCCAAGTCGGCTCTGGTGATTACCCATACGGGCCATATTCTGGACTATATTACCGCGGATAAAGGCCATGTGCTTTATAACGGCAGGGTGCGGTGTTCGAGAAATGCCAGAGAGATTCTGAAATGGATTCGGGAGTACGGGTATGAGGAGTGTGTCAAATGCACGATATAGATCGGACCAAAGACGTCAATCTTGAAAATTATCAGACGGATGCCGAAACCCATCAGTACGTTGAAGAATTGACGGCGATAGATGAAACCGACGCCAGACAGTTTCTGGATGTTGGTGTGGACACCCGGAAAAGCGGACGATCCGCCACCTTCATTCAGATGGACAAATCGGTTGTGCATTGCCAGAGTTGCTCCGAGGGCGTTGAGGTTATGGGAATATCCCAGGCGCGGGAAAAATACGAATGGCTCTCCGATTATATGTGGAAAAGCGTTTCCCCAGAGACCGATAAATTCACCTCGCTGGCGTCCAGGTCCGCCCATGAAGGCTATTTTATCCGTTCCCGCGCCGGCGTGATCGTCGAAACCCCGGTTCAGGCCTGCCTGTACATCGCCAAGGAAGGTTTTGCCCAGTCCGTTCACAATATCGTCATCGCCGAGCCCGGATCTACCCTGCACATCATCACCGGCTGCGCCACATCGCCGCATCTGGTTTCCGGTCTGCATGTAGGGGTTTCCGAATTCTTCGTTCAAAAGGGCGCCAAGCTGATTTTCACCATGATTCACGACTGGGGAGAGCAGGTCAATGTGCGCCCCAGAACCGTCACCCACGTTGAAGAGGGAGGCGTGATCATATCGAATTATATCTCCCTCGGACCCGTGGGTTCTCTGCAGATGTTTCCCACGACCTACCTGAACGGCCGGGGCGCTGTAGCCAGATACAACAGCGTACTGGTAGCCGGCAAGGGCGCTCATCTGGACGTAGGATCGCGGGTGGTGCTCAGCGCGCCTGAAACCCGGGCCGAAATTATTTCCAGGTCCGTTACCTCCGGAGGCACGATTATCGCCCGCGGCGATCTGGTCGGCAAGGTGGCAGGCGTCAAGGCCCACCTGGAGTGCAAGGGCTTGATTCTCAACGACGGCTTGATGAAGGCGGTTCCGGAGCTGGAAGGCCATGTTCCGGATGTCGAAATGTCCCATGAGGCGGCGGTAGGTCGAATCAATCGGGACGAAATCGAATACCTGATGGCCCGGGGCCTGGACGAGGAGGCCGCGATTTCAACTATTGTGCGCGGGTTTTTAAATGTGGACATCGAGGGGTTGCCGGCAAATCTGAGGGAAAAGCTCGATCAGACGATTTTAAAAACTCAGGAGTCGATAGTATAGGTGAAGGAGATGACCGGAGTGATTCATGACGGGGCTTTTTTTTGAGAATCTTAGAATTTTTTCCTATGATTATCTCAAATGCTGCAGTTATCTTTGCCGCATTGAGCGCTCTTCCCGGTATTTTACCAAGAAGCTTTATTCCACGCTGATTGCTTCTTCTCAACTACTTGAAGATTTTCTGGATTTTCACGGCGCCAAAAACAATAAAAACTGGTATTTCTACCGGGAGTTGAGCGCAGCGGTTCGGCATTTGAGTATCGCCGGCTATTCCCAGAGACATATCGCCAATCGCCTGATGTCTTATGATTTGCCTGAGGATGAAGAATTCAGACAGCAAGGGGAAGCCAATATCGGTTTTCTGACCCAGTGCCTGATCAACATGGCGCCGGTGATTCTTGACGAGGCCCGGCGCCTGGGAATCCCTTTTCCTTCGAAAGATTTCACTCCCTTGGATTTTCCGAGCGTCAGAACCGATGAGATACTGGAATCCGATATTGATGATGAGGACCGGGATCAGCAGAAAAAGCACATCGTCAAAGTTGCCAGTGAATTTTTGAGCATTTCAAGAAGCTTCGAACAACTGGGGTTGTACCGTCCTTTTGATGAGGCGGAAATGGAGGCCCTGGTTCCGGAAAAAGTCAACGAGGTGGAGATCATGCGCTATGAGGTGATGGTGCACAATCTCCAGTCATCTTTTGATACCTATGTCATTTACGGCGGGTCCCGGTTCGGAAACCGCAGGCTCAAGCAGCTTAGAAGCAATATTTCGTTGATTTTCCACCTTCTGCAGATGATCGGCAGAATGCTGCATTTTTATGAAAGGCATCTGCATGAAGCCGGCTATAAAAATATTTATAAAGAGGTTCAGCAGAAGCTGTCCGCCCTGATCGACCCGAGAAAGCTGATGGATTTTACCGTGAATTACGGTCTGTATTATGTCTGTTATTTTCTGGCGACCGGCAATGAACTGGCCCGCAACGTGCTGAACGAAAACATCGAACGCCGAACCCTTCGGGTAGGAATTCCGATGAATCTGGGATTTCACTGCAGGCCGAGTCTGCTGGTTGCCAAGATTGTCCAGCATTACGGCGGCCAGGTGGAGCTTTGCATCGGTCCTGACCGTTTTGATGCCGGAAGCGTTCTGGACATTCAATGGGCCGGCGGCAAGATTCAGAAAGAAAAAATTACCGAAGTGGTTTTCGAGGGTGATGCCCGTGCATTGAACGACCTTCAGATTCTAGCCCGGGTCAATTATGGAGAAGACACCATGGGAAAGGGCGTTCCGCTGCCTCAGGAACTTGGCTACCTGCGCTGATCGGACCGGGCCGTTTCTCGTTTCCATCCTTGCATCATGCGATTGTGTTGCTTTTATGATCACAGCCCTGATCGTTGCCGGCGGCAGCGGCGTCCGAATGAAGGATTCCCGCCCCAAACAGTATATTCCTTTGGATGGTCTGCCAATAGTGGCGCATACTCTCAGAGTCTTCGATGCCTGTCCGCGCATCGATCAACTGGTCTGGGTCGTACCTCAGAACGACGTTGAGGTTTACGGCCCCTCACTGTCGTCTTCCCTTGGGCTTAAAAAGCCCGTTCTTCATGTCGCCGGCGGTCCGCGGCGTCAGGATTCGGTATACAACGGGCTTAGAGCGATTGGGACGGATGAGGGCATCGTGGCCATACATGACGGGGTCAGGCCTTTTGTCAGCTCTGCGCAGATTATCGCCTGCATCCATGGGGCAAAAGCCATGGGGGCCTGCATTCTTGGCATTCCCGCTCATGATTCGCTCAAACAGGTCGATGCATCCGGACGAATCGTTCACACCCTTTCTCGGGAACCGATCTGGCTGGCCCAGACGCCTCAGGTTTTTCGCTGCGACCTGATCCGGTCCGCCCATGAAAAGGCCCGGTCCGACGGGGTGACGGGAACGGACGACGCTTTTCTGGTGGAGCGCATGGGAAAGCCCGTGATGGTGATTCCAGGAAGTCGGTTCAATATCAAAATCACGACTCCCGAGGATCTGGTTCTGGCAGGGGCAATTCTGCGGCACTGGCGTCAAGAAGAATTGCACAGCGTATAGTTGCGGTTGAATTTTGTTATCGGCAAAAGATGGCCTGTGTTCGAAGCATTTGAATGATTTCAATAACCTGTTCCGCGGTGTCAGCACGATGCACCAGTCCGGTTTTCTCGAATCGGTCCGGCAGAGTACCTGCATCAAAATGAAACAGAATGACGGGCTTGGCGGCTTTCAAGGCCAGAGCGATTTCAGACAGGGTGCCCGGCCCGCCGGGGCATGCCACCACCACGTCGCTCGATAGTACATTGATGGCGTTTCGAGCGCTTCCCATTCCGGTGACAATGGGAATCAGAATATGATCCGAAACTCTGCTCCGGTCACTATCCGGCAGAATGCCGATGGTCAGTCCGCCATGGTCCCGTGCGCCCTTGGCCGAAGCGTCCATGACGCCTGTATTTCTGCCGCCGTTCAGCAGAATCCAGCCCTGCCTGGCGATGAGGCTTCCCAACAGATAGCTCTGATTCAGCGCATCACTGCCGGCCTGTCCGCCGCCCATGACGCCGATGATCGGTTTTCGCTCCATTGGCATGATCCTTTTCTGATTTCCGGTTTGAATTTTTCGGCGTCATTATAGCGACATTAACAAGCCGATTTCAATGCCGACGTCTTTGAATGATATCCTTTTGGCTTGACCTCGCAGGCCTCAAGGCCTTAGAAAGTAAAATCGAGCATCAAAACACCGGAGAAAATATTATATGAAATACGCCATGCTCGGCAAGACCGGTATCGAGATTTCAGCCGTCATTCTGGGGACCTGGCAGGCCGGGAAGAGCATGTGGGCCGGAATCGAGGATTCACAGACCCTTCGTGCGATTCAGGCGGCCGTCGATGCCGGCGTCACGACGATTGATACGGCGGAAGCTTATGGCGACGGTCATTCCGAACGGATGATCGCCAGTGCGGTGGGACATCTGCGCTCCAGACTGGTGATCGCCACCAAGGTCCACTGCCATCATCTGGCCTTCGATCAGATAATTGAAGCCTGTCATCGGTCTCTCAATAATTTAAAGACAGATTATATCGATCTTTATCAGATCCACTGGCCGGCGGGCTCCTGGGGAAGCCGGTCGGTTCCTGTCGAGGAAACCATGCGGGCCTTGAACGATCTGAAACGCCAGGGAAAGATCCGCGCTGTCGGGGTTTCCAATTTTTCGGAAAGTCAGCTGCGGGAAGCCCTTTGCTTCGGCCCCATCGAAAGCCTTCAGCCTCCGTATTCCTTGTTCTGGCGGCATGTGGAAAGGGATGCGGCCCCTTTTTGCAGAGGCAAAGAAATCTCCATACTGGCCTATTCGCCGATGGCCCAGGGGTTGCTGACCGGAAAGTTCGGTCAGGACCATCGTTTTGCCAGAAAAGATCATCGCCGCCGCAACCGGCTGATGCAGCCGGAGCATTTCAGGCGTGTGCAGGATGCCTTGAGCCGGCTCAGGCCCTTGGCTCAGCAGTACGGCGTCAGCGTCGGGCAGCTGGCGTTGGCCTGGGTATGCGCGCAACCCGGAACCTGCGCGATCGCGGGTGCCCGAGACGCCGTTCAAGCCGAGGAAAACGCCCGTGCAGCGGATATAAAGCTGGCGCCGGAAGACTTGGCGCAAATGGATGCCATCGGTCGCACGGTGGCTGATCATTTCGATGATGATCCGGTTTTGTGGGGTTGAGATTTCATCAATTCGTCGTTGATGCGGTTTCCAGCTTAAAAAATGACGCGAAGAATGCGCCGGATTCGGATGGACGGCATTTTGCAAATGCCAATCAGAATAATTTGCACCGCAAAAACCCAATGAGGAAAATTATGAAGGTTTGCAGTGTTGAACAGATGAGGCAGATGGACCAGACCGCGGTGGAACGATTCGGAATTGTCGAGACCGTATTGATGGAAAATGCGGGTCTTGCCGCTTTTCATGTGCTCAGCGAAAAGATCGGCATCAGCGGAAAACGTTTTGCCGTCTTTTGCGGCATCGGCAACAACGGCGGAGACGGCTTTGTAGTGGCGCGAAAGATACACTCCAGGGGCGGACATGCCAGGGTGTTTATCATCGGGAACCCTGATAAATTTCAGGGGGCTGCCAAAGCCAATCTGGAAATCATTCGACGCATTCCTCTGGAGATTGTGCAAGTTGACTCGGCGGATCAGGTTGAATCCGACCTCTTTTCGTGCGACGGAATTGTGGACGCAATTTTCGGAACCGGTCTGGTTCGGGAGGTTTCCGGGGTCTATGCCGAGGTGATTGACCGGATCAACGGCAGCGGCAGGAGGGTGCTGAGCCTGGATATTGCTTCCGGAGTGAGCGGAGATAACGGGAAGGTTCTGGGTACAGCCGTTCAGGCCGATTATACGGTCACATTCGGGCTGCCAAAACTGGGAAATCTGCTGTATCCTGGATACGCCCATGGCGGAGAACTGTACGCAACCCATATCTCTTTTCCCCGACAGTTGTTCGATGCAGATGACCTGATGGTCGCTATAAATGAACCTCCGGCGCTGCCGCCGCGAAATGCCTGGGGGCATAAGGGAACCTTCGGAGATGTGCTGTTTATTGCCGGTGCGTCCGGGTATTACGGCGCGCCGTATTTTTCGGCCCTCTCGTTTTTGAAAGCCGGCGGCGGGTATTCCCGATTGGCCGCTCCGGCCGACGTGATTCCTTTTGTGGCCAGCAAGGGCAGCGAGATTGTCTTTATTCCCCAAAATCAGACTTCTTCGGGCAGCATTTCGCTGGAGAATGTGCCTGCACTTCTGGAAATTGCCGAAAAAATGGACATGGTCGTTCTGGGACCTGGGCTTTCTCTGAATCTGGAAACTCAGGAACTGACGCGCCGTCTGGCCGCGGAAATTTCACGGCCTCTCCTGCTGGACGGAGACGGGATTACGGCGGTTTGCAGTCATCTGCCGGTAGTTTCCAAAAGAAAGGCGCAGACCGTTTTGACGCCTCACCTGGGAGAGATGGCACGGCTGACCGGTATTGCCGCTTCGCAAATTCTGGACCGGCCGGTGGAAATTCTGCAGGAAACGGCGGAAAAGCTCAATGCGATTGTCGTGTTGAAGGGCGCGCATTCCCTCGTCGGGACTCCCGATCAACGGGTATTTATCAATCTGAGCGGAAATAGCGGAATGGCTACGGCGGGTTCAGGCGACGTACTTGCCGGAACGATTGCTGCGATGTTCACCATGGGCCTGCCGCTTTCCAATGCCGTTCGCCAGGGCGTTTTCATCCATGGCGCGGCCGGTGATCTGGCTGCCTTGGAAAAGGGCGCGGACGGCATGACCGCTCAGGATATTCTGGAATTGCTTCCTCTCGCCGTCAGGCAGTGCCGTGAAGGATTCGAAGCAGCGCTTTTTCGCAAGTATTCAGGCCCCGAACTGATTCTTTAGCAGGCTGTTGAAAAACTGCGTCTGAGGCAGCCGTTCAGCGTTGCGCGGCCCTCGCCAATGCTCACATATGCTTGAATATGCTGCGCTTGTCGAATCGCCGCGCGCCTTGCCTGACGGCCTGATTCTTGTTTTTCAACACCCTGTTAGGACCTATTGAAGGCTGATGATTTCAGACGGGTCAAAAACATGATGAGTTTCTGCCGGCCCAATCCCGGGAGCCCCTTATCTGTCCTTTGCCCTGCGCGAGCTGCGGGGGATGCTTGAAATGTTGAGACGCTTGAGTTTTTCGACCAGAGTGGTTCGGTTCAGGTTCAACAGCTTGGCCGCCTTGTTTTTGATTCCCCCGCTTTTTTCAAGGGCTTGTAAAATCAGGTTTCTTTCAAAATCAGAGACCATGTCGTTCAGGGATATGCCATATTCAGAGAATGCAAAGTTTTGAATAGATGTTTCTTCTTTCTGATGCTGCCGGATTTTTTCGGGAATATCCGATAGCACCACTTCGGTGCCCTCTTTCATGACGACCAGCATTTCCATTAGATTTTCAAGTTCTCTGACGTTTCCTGGCCATGAATAGCGCATAAAGCAGTTGATGACCTCTGGTGAGATTTTGGTTATCTGCTTTCCCTTTGCCTGGCTGAATTTTCTGATGAAATGGTTGGCCAGAATGGCGATGTCCGGACCGCGTTTTCGCAGGGGAGGCAGATTGATGGGAATTACATTGATCCGGTAATACAAATCCTCCCGAAAGCGGTTTTCCTGCACGGCTTTTTCAAGATTCTGATTGGTTGCGGCGATGATTCTGACATCCGCGTGAATGGTTTTGACGCCCCCGATGCGTTCGAACTGTTTTTCCTGAAGTACGCGAAGGAGTTTGACCTGAAGAGAGGGGCTCATATCGCCGATTTCATCCAGAAAGATCGTTCCTCCCTGGGCGAGTTCAAAACGTCCCAGTCGATTGCGGATAGCGCCGGTGAAAGCGCCTTTTTCATGTCCGAACAGTTCACTTTCCAGCAGATCTTCGGGAATGGCGCCGCAGTTGACGGGAACCATGGGATTGTTCTTGCGATCGCTGTTGAAGTGGATGGCTCTGGCGACGAGTTCCTTGCCGGTTCCGCTTTCTCCGAATATGATTACCGTGCTGTCGGATCGGGATACCTTTTCGATGGTGTCAAAAACTTGTTTCATCGAATCGCTGTAACCGATCATTTTCCCGAAATCGTATTTTTCCTTCAGATGATCCTTGAGGGTGATGTTTTCTTTTTTCAGGCGGGCATAGGCCAGTGCCCGTTCGACGGTCAGCTCAACAAGGTCTTCCTTGATGGGTTTGACAATGAAATCAAAAGCACCCAGCTTCATGGCATTTACCGCCGTGTCGACGGTTCCGTAGCCGGTGACCATGATGACAATATTATCCGGGTTGATTTCTTTCAGGAATTTCAGAAGCGTCAGGCCGTCCACATGGGGCATTTTCAGATCCGTAATCACCATGTCGTATGCGTCTTCTACATATGCATCCATGGCCTGGCGGCCGTCCTCAACAGCCTTGACGTCATATCCGGCAGAGGACAGCAGTTCGCTGAGGTTTTCACGGCTCAGGGCGTTGTCTTCCGCAATCAGTATTTTTGCTTTCATACAATTCCTTCTGAATCGATCCGGCATGATACAATTCAAATTGTATTGCTTTATAAGATAAATTTGCAGAAAGTTCAATCTATAAAACCCAAATTTGTCAAAAAAATGACGTAATTCAGAACGGATTTCCAGATCGATTTTTTCTGGAAACGGCCATGGTCTGAAATCATTCAACGCCGCTGCCAGCAACGAACGATGATGGTCTAGAATTTTTTTCGCATTTTTAAAATCAAGGCATATGGTTTGCATATTTTTCGGTCAAAATCGGCAGGACAATGAATGGACGTTTTTATGGCCGGTTTTTGAGTGGTGAACCATCTGCCTGAAAACGTGTGAAAAAAACGGGTGATGACTGTTGAATATTAACCGATAATGCAATAAGTGCGACAGGGTGTCGAAAAGTTCCGAAATCAGCATGTCTTAGAAAGTGGCCAACAGGAGGAAAAATTTATGGCGCAAGATGCCGCAAATGCCCAAGTTGAAGTTAAGCAGAAACAGGCTGTCAGAGAAGGCAAATATCTGACCTTTTCGCTTGCCGAAGAAGAATATGGAATCAGTATTCTGAAGGTTAAGGAAATTATCGGCATGATGCCGATTACCTCGGTGCCACAGACGCCTGAGTTTGTCAAAGGCGTAATCAACCTGCGCGGCAAGGTGATTCCGGTGGTGGATTTGAGGCGAAAATTCAGCATGGAAGCCATGGATTATACCGACCGGACGTGTATTGTGGTGGTCGAAACCGTCGGCGATGCCGCGTCGGTGATGATGGGAATTGTGGTGGATTCCGTTTCCGAGGTATTGAACATCAAGAGCTCGGACATCGAAGATACTCCCACATTCGGTGTGAAGCTGAACACCCAGTACATTCTGGGCATGGCGAAAATCAATAATGCGATTAAAATTCTGCTGGATATCGATCTGGTGTTGAGCAAGGAAGAACTCGAAAGCCTTGCGGCATAAATGCGATTGACCGGTGAATTTGATGACGGCATCGGTGTTGTCGAAATTTCGGCGCTGCCATTTTTATGACGTAGGCCTTTCTCATGGAGGCCGGACATAATTGATTTTCAGAGGCGGATATGACGACAGTCGATCTTCGTGACAGAGATTTTGAAAAGATCAGCCGACTGGTTTATGAACAGTGCGGCATTAACCTTCACGCCGGTAAAAAGGAACTGGTCAAGGCCCGGCTCAGCAAGCGGCTCAGAGAAGGGAGTTTTGATTCTTTCTCCGATTATTTTCGGTATGTTACTACGGAAGAAGGCACCGACGAACTGATCAGCATGATCGACTCCCTTTCAACCAACCTGACCTATTTCTTCAGAGAAGACAAACACTTCAAAAAGCTGAGCAGCATTTTTTCAGCCATCAAAACAAGCGCCCAGCCGCCCTCGCAGTTGAAAATATGGAGTGCCGGGTGCTCCACCGGAGAGGAGCCTTATACGCTGGCCATCACCGCCAGGGAGTGTTTTTCGGAAGGCGGCATGGATGTCCGCATCGCCGCAACGGATATATCCACCCGCGTGTTGAAGACTGCAATGGAGGGGATTTATGCGAAAGAGCGGCTGGAGAACGTGCCTTCCCCTTTGGTGAAAAAATATTTTCAAAAAGGCACAGGCGACTGGGCTGGATATTGCCGGGTAAAGCGCGGGATACAGAGCATGGTCCGGTTTTCGCGCTTCAATCTAATGGAAGATCCTTCGCGTGATTTTGTTTTTGACATTATCTTCTGCCGCAATGTGATGATTTATTTCGATAAACAGACCCAGGGCGCCCTGGTCAACCGGTTTTACAACTGCTTGCGGGATGGAGGATATTTTTTTGTGGGACACTCGGAGAGCCTGACAGGATTAAACCATCACTTCAAATACATAGAGCCCAGCGTTTATCGGAAATAGATTTATGGCGACGATTGTGGTTGGCATTTCAGACTTTAAAGCGTCTCAAAATTCTTCTGACGTTCTCATTACTTACGCGCTGGGGTCATGCATCGCGGTTGTCGTATATGATCCCCATGTCCGGGTGGGCGGCATGCTGCATTTTATGCTGCCCAATGCTGCCCTGGATGCGGACAAGGCCAGAGAGAATCCGTGCATGTTCGCCGATACGGGCATTCCGCTTTTGTTCAAAGCCTGCTATCAGCTGGGCGCTGAAAAAAAGAGGATGATTGTTAAAATCGCCGGAGGCGCCAGCATTCTGAACGATACTAATTTTTTTCGGATCGGGCAGAAAAATATTACCGCAGTTCGAAAAATTTTCTGGAAGAACAATGTATTTATCGACAAAGAAGATACTGGACAAAACTTCAACCGCACCGTCAGTCTTGGCATTGCAGACGGCCGGTGCACGGTTAAAAGCGCTCAAGGCATGGCAAGGGAGTTGTGATGCTTGATAAGATCCTTCAAACCATTGAAAGGATTCCGGCTTTTCCGGCGACTGTGAGGAAGGTCGAAGAACTGATCAGTTCCGGGGACTATTCGGCCGCCCAACTCGCGCGGGTGATCGAACTGGATCAGGCCATCGCGGCTCAGATCCTCAAGATGAGCAACTCGGCTTATTTTGGCGTCAGGCAGCCCATTCGTTCCATCATGGACGCCGTAACCTATCTGGGACAGGAAAACATCATCCGTGCGGTCCGAACCGCGGGAATTTCAAAATTTTACCACGGGCCGGTCAAGGGATATGTGCCGACCGGGATTCAGCTCTGGGAGCATTCCGTGGCGGTTGCCCTGATGTCGCAAATCCTGTTTCAGAAACTGTATCGGCGCAGAAATCCTCAATTATATACGGCGGCCCTGCTGCACGATGTTGGAAAACTGGTCATGGGAGAGTTCGTCGGCGAATCTTTTCAGAAAGTCATGGAACTGGTCATCCATCACGGGCGTTCTTTCCTGGAAGCCGAGGAGCAACTCATTGGAATCAATCACGCCGAGGCGGGGCGGCGCATTGCCGAACATTGGAAATTTCCGGAAGACATCATGGAGGCCATCGCTTTTCATCACCGGCCCGATCTGCTGGAAAAGGAAAACAAGACCATTCCCTGGCTGGTTTATCTTTCCGACCAAATCTGTCTGATGACGGGAATCGGGGTCGGAGAGGACGGCCTGGCCTACCGGGGACTCGGCGAGGTCATTGAGAAGTTTAATCTTCGAATGCGGGATGTCGAAGAAAGCATTGTCGAGTTGACAGATCAATTAGAGGCCGCCAGAGGACTTGTAAATATTGAATAAAATTACCGGCAACCCGAGAGGTTAATATGTCTTGCAACATCATGATCGTTGATGATTCCGGTGCCATGCGGGCGGTAATCAAAAAGATTGCTACGATTTCAGGATTTAAAATGGATCATTGCTATGAGGCGTCCAACGGAAGAGAAGCGCTGGAAATACTCAAGAAAAACTGGGTGGATGTGATCATTTCCGACATCAATATGCCCGAAGTCAACGGACTGGAGCTGCTAAAAGCCATGCAGGCCGATGATCTGTATAAGGAAATTCCCGTGATCATCATTACGACCGAAGGCAGCGACGAGCGGATGCAGGAGGCTTTGAGCCACGGCGCCAAAGGATTTATCAAAAAACCCTTTCAACCCGAAGAACTTCGAAGCACGCTTTACGAGGTTCTGGGAATGAGTAAAGACGGAGCCTATGGACAGGACGAAACAGGTGTGGGTGACCTCGATTTTTGAGGTGTTTGAAAAAATGTTCTACATTTTTCTGGAACAGGTCCAGATCGGCGGACATTATGATATGGCCGCGCAGATTTCATTCAGGGGGCCTCGAGACGGTCAGATGCAATTCTTTTTCCCCGAAAATTTTGCCCGGACCATGGCGATGAACATGCTTAATCTGGAACCGGATGAAATCAACCCGGTGATTGTGGAGGATTGCCTCAAGGAGTCCGCCAATATGATTTGCGGCAATTTTCTGCGAAAATTTGACGCCGATCGGGTATTTGATCTGGGCCTGCCTCAGCTGTCAAAAAAAACCGGGCAGATTCAGACGGTACCGGATTCAGATTGTTCGATTGCAGCGGGTTTTGAGTCGGATGGCGAGGGATTTTCCTGTATTTTGACTTTTCAGGAAGAAGACGCCGTGAAATGAGCGAAAGCAATATTCAGCTGGCTGAATATTTTTTGATGCCCGGCTATATTTTTCTGACCCGCACGCCGCATCTAATATCCACGGTTCTGGGATCCTGTGTGGCGGTATCTTTCTGGGACAGCAGAAATCAATGCGGCGGCATGGCGAATTACTTGTATCCGCGCTTTTCGGAGTCTGAAAAAGCCACATCTCAATACGGCAACGCGGCGCTTGAGCACATGATCCGGATGTTTCAACAGGAAGGAAGTCGCAACAAGGATATGTACGCACAGATTTTTGGGGGCGCATCCGACAGTTCGGCTGCATGCATGAAAGTCGCTCGGGAAAACATAGCCGTAGCCAGATCGGTCTTAAACAAAAACCGGATTCGAACCATATCCGAGGACGTGGGCGGTACCATGGGAAGAAAGATTGTCTATAATACCTTGAAAAACGAGGCGATCGTGTACAAGGTCAACACCCTTCGCAAGGGAGACTGGTATCCTTATGTTCAAGATGGACGTTAGCTCAATGCAAATGCCGGGTTCGAATATCTATGGAGAGGATTCGTAGTGAAACAGATCAAGGTCCTGATTGTTGATGATTCCGCAATCGTTCGCAAGGTGTTCAGCGAGGAGCTTTCCCGATATCCCGACATTCAGGTGGTCGGAACGGCGCCGGATCCTTTTGCCGCCAGGGACAAGATCGTTTTTTTGAAGCCCGATGTGATTACCCTGGACATCGAGATGCCCCGAATGGACGGACTAACGTTTTTGAAGAAACTCATGAAGTTTCATCCCATGCCGGTCATTATCGTCAGTTCTCTGACCCCCAAAGGCGGCAAGTTGACGCTGGAGGCCATGGATCTGGGAGCGGTTGATGTCATTGCAAAGCCGGGAAGCGCCTATTCCGTAGGAGATATGAGCGCCCAGCTGGCTGAAAAGATTCGGGGGGCTTCCCGGGCCAGAATCAACCGGTCTCCGGTGCGGGAAAACATCGAAACCGAACGAGTCGAGTCGATCAAGGCCCTGGCTCAGACCACCAACCAGGTGATCGCCATCGGGGCTTCAACGGGCGGCACCGAGGCGCTGAAAGTGGTTCTGACCCGAATGCCCCCCAATTCTCCGGGTATTGTGGTCGTTCAGCATATGCCCGCCAGCTTTACCACGGCGTTTGCCGAGCGGCTCAATTCACTTTGTCAGATCACTGTCAAAGAGGCCAGAGACAATGATTCGGTTACCAACGGTACGGCGCTGATCGCTCCGGGAAATTTTCACATGATTTTAAGACGCAGCGGCGCCCGGTATTACGTTGAAATAAAAACCGGGCCCATGGTTCATCATCAGCGGCCGGCGGTGGATATTCTCTTTAAATCGACGGCAAAAAATGCCGGCGCCAACGCGATCGGCGTCATTCTGACCGGAATGGGCGCCGATGGCGCAGAAGGACTGCTGGAAATGAAGAAAACGGGGGCGAGAACCATCGCTCAGGACGAAGCGTCCTGCGTGGTTTTCGGCATGCCCAAAGAGGCTATAAAAATGGGTGCGGCGGACAAGGTGGTACCTTTGAACCAGATCGCATCCGAAATAGTCAGGATGGTTTAATTATGCAAATTGATTCCTTGATCAACAAACTCAATGGAATGGCGTCGGATTTTTTGTTTCTCGACGGCCAGAAACTGGATATTCCCACTTCCGGAAAATTTCTCAACCAGCTTGACGAGGTGACTCAGGAGGCGCAGAATTTTGATATTCCACTTCTGATTCAGACGGCCCGGGCAATGGGGCATATTCTGGAAAAATTTATTCTCGATGCCGTCGATTCCAAGGAAGATGCGTTTAAACAGATCGAAAGCGGAATTTCCCTGATGCAGCGGATTGCCGACAGTTTTCAGAATTCCGGTGAATATACCGGAAGCATTCAGGATTTTCTGGAGGCGGCTTCCGCGATTTCAGGTGCGCCGATTTCTGTCGAAGGCTCTCAGGTTGGGGATCAGTCCCCGCCGGAAGCTCTTCAAAGCTCGGATTCAAAGTCAGACCAGCCGGTTTCGCCGCCGCAGGAGGCCGAAATTCAGGATGAGTCCCTCTTGAAAGATTTTATTTCCGAAGGCCTCGAATATATAGAGGAAATTGAGGTCAATATCCTGAACCTGGAGCAGGAGCCGGGCAATAAGGACTATATCAATACCATATTCCGTCCATTTCATTCGATGAAGGGAGTTGCGAGCTTTCTGAATCTGGAAACCATCCGCGATCTGGCGCATAATCTGGAAAACCTTCTGGATGACGCCCGGAACGATCAGCTTCAGGTTACGCCGCCGGTCATTGACGTGGTTCTGGACGGCGCCGATGCGTTGAAGATGCTGATCGGCCAGTTGAAGGATCGATTGGCCGGTTCGCCGGCGCAGGCCCTGGATCTTGATATCAAGGCTCTGATGGCGCGCATTAACAAGGTTCGTCAGAATGATCTGCCGACCGGGAAAAAGCTTGGCGAGATTCTTATTGATGATGGGGCGATTACGCCCGAAATTCTTGAACAAGGCTTGAAGGCCGCCAAGGGCGATCCTCCCAAAAAGCTGGGCGAGGCTCTGATCGGCGAGGGCAAGGTTACGCCCAGACAGGTTTCCCAGGCTCTTCGAAAGCAGACAGCCCAGATTACGGATACTTCGACGATTCGGGTGGACACGCAGAAACTTGATGATATGATCGACATGGTGGGCGAACTGGTGATCACCCAGTCGATGATTCAGCAGGACATCAAGAACCAGCTGACCGTCGACCGCAATCTGACGCGGGACATCGCCCAGTTCTTCCGAATCACCTCGGGTCTGCAGCGGCTTTCCACCGGGCTGAGAATGGTTCCCATCAAGCAGACCTTTCAGAGAATGTCGCGCCTGGTCAGAGACCTTGCCAAAAGTACGGGCAAGCAGATCGCCGTGGAAATGGAAGGCGAGGAAACGGAAATCGACCGCAACATGGTGGATGAAATCTACAACCCTCTGGTGCATATGATTCGAAATTCCGTGGACCACGGAATCGAACCCGCTGCCGAGCGTATTAAACAAGGCAAACCGGAAAAGGGGTTGATCCAGCTCAAAGCCTATCACCGGGGCGGCAATGTCGTCATTGAGATCGTTGATGACGGAAAGGGGCTGGACCGGACAAAAATTCTGAATAAAGCCATTAAAAACGGCCTCATTGAAAATGATGAGGGAATGTCGGATCAGGATGTGTTCCGGCTGATCCTAATGCCCGGCCTGTCCACGGCCGAGAAGATCACCGATGTATCCGGCCGGGGCGTGGGCATGGACGTGGTCAAACAGGCCGTTGAAAAGTTAAGGGGCAAGATCGAAATTGAAAGCGCTCCGGGGAAAGGCACAACCCTGGTGACGAGTTTTCCGTTGACCATGGCTATTATCGATGGAATGATCGTCAAGATCGGACCGGAAAGATATATTCTGCCGACCTCCGCCATACGCCAGGCGTTTCGGCCTCAGGAGAGCGCCTATGCCAACGTCGTCGGAAAGGGAGAGATCATCAATGTCATGGGGCGCCTGATGCCGCTAGTACGATTGTACGAGCTTTTCAACATCCGGCCGGAGCGGATGGTTCCATGGGAGGCCATTGTGCTGGTGGTGGACGGAGAAAGTCAGTCCAAATGCATGATGGTCGACGAGATTATCGGAAAAACCGAGGTGGTGATCAAGAATCTCGGGGAGCGTCTGAAGAATCTTCGAGGGGTTTCCGGCGGGGCGATCATGGGAGACGGCCAGATTGGGTTGATTCTCGATCCCGAGGGGATTTTCGAACTCAGCGAGGCCTGATGATTCAAAACGGTTTGAACAAAATCCGGAGTGCTCGAAAAAGAGTTGGATGCATCAAAATATTGTTTGCGGATGCGCGTAATGTGATAAAGAAATTTTCATAACCTCTCCATCCGAGGTTTCTTGAACTGATACGCAGCTTGGGGGATAAGATGGACAAGAATATAAAAATTTTGGTGGTGGATGACTTTGGTACCATGCGCAAGGTGTTGCGAAATCTTCTGAAACAGTCCGGTTATGAAAACATTGTTGAAGCCGAGGACGGGGTTTCCGCATTGAAGGTTTTGAAAGGACAGAAGGTTGATTTTGTCATATCCGACTGGAACATGCCCAACATGAGCGGGCTGGAACTTCTGAAAGCGGTCCGCGCCGATGCCGATCTGAGCAAAACGCCGTTTTTGATGGTGACCGCCGAAGCGCTGCAGGAGAACGTTGTGGCGGCAGTCAAGGCGGGCGTCAGCAATTACATCGTCAAGCCGTTTACCGCCGAGGTCCTGAATGAAAAAATTCAGAAGATCATGGAAAAAATTTAACCAACCTTGCGGGGACCATTATGGATGTCAGATTTATCAATGCTTTTATTGACGGCACGATCGATGTACTCAAAACCATGGCATTCATTGAGCCGAGGCCAGGGAAACCCTATCTGAAAAAGGAAAATGTGGCGCAGGGGGATGTGTCGGCGATCATCGGCCTTACCGGTGATGCAAAAGGATCCCTGGCGCTGAGTTTTTCAGCCGGCTGCATCATCAAGGTCGTTTCCAACATGCTCGGAGAGGATATCAAGGAAGTCAACGGCGATGTTCGGGATGCGGTAGGAGAGATCACCAACATGGTTTCCGGGTCGTCCCGAAAGTGTTTGGAATCCCAAGGACTTAACGTCGTGGCCGCCATTCCAACCGTGGTGGCCGGAAAAGACCACACAATCCGCCATGTCTTGGGCGGTCCGAGCATCATTATTCCTTTTGAGACGGATTACGGATCTTTTGTGGTGGATGTCTGTCTGGGTTGATTTTCAAGCAAATTCGTTTCCGCGGTATTGGGTTGTATCAGAATGATGCTGATGCGACGGTTTTTTGGATCTCTCGGGTCGGTTTTGACATAGAGTTCCTGGTCTGCATATCCGACCACCCGGGCGATTCTTTCCGAAACCAGTCCGTTTCTTTCCAGTTCCCTGCGTGCGGCCGAGGCCCGGGCTGTGGACAGCTCCCAGTTGGTCATCTGTCCGCCGGCAAATGGAGCGGCGTCCGTATGCCCTTCGATGGCGATCCGGTTGTTCAGGCCCTTGATGTTTTCAGAGACCAGTTGAAGGATTTTTTTCGCTTCTTCGGTGGGTTCAGCGCTTCCCAGTGAAAACATCATATGCCCTTCCGCGTCCACGATCTGCACCCTTACCCCGCCTTCAACGATGTCAATCAGTATCTGATCCTGAATGGCTTCCAGCTTTTCAGCCACGGCCCGTTTGAGCTTTTTGACCAGTTTTTCCGAGCTCATGCCCTCTTCCGATTCTCCCGGATTTCGTATCAGCATGCGTACTCCCTCTACGGGCTGGTCAAAAATATCGGCGGGCTTTTTTATGGATGAAACACCGGAGCTTTGAAAGACACTAAAATTGGTAAAGTAGTTGGACAGCTGCGCTTTCTGCTCCGGTGAGGTCATGGACAGCAGCCACATCAGGAGAAAGAACGCCATCATCGCGGTTACGAAGTCCGCGTAAGCCACCTTCCATGAACCGCCGTGATGCCCGCCGTGGCCGCCTCTTTTGACTTTTTTGATGATAATCGGTTGCTGGGAATGATCGTCCATCAGCTTTTTGTCGTCCTGAGGGCCTGTTCCAGTTCCGTGAAGGCAGGTTTGACCTCGGCCGGAATGACCCGGCGTCCGAATTCCACCGCCACCTTTGGCGCTGCCCCGCCGATAAATGACAGCAGGGCCATCTTGATGACCGTCAGAAACTGAAGGTCTTCCGCGGCCATGTGTTCAAGATTCTTGCCGACCGGCCCGACAAATCCATAGCAGGAGAGCACGCCCAGAAAGGTTCCCACCAGGGCGGCGCCAATGCTGTGCCCGAGGACCTCCGGAGGTTCGCTGATCTTGCCCATGGTGAGGACCACTCCGAGAACGGCCGCGACGATGCCCAGGCCCGGAAGGCAGTCGGCTACGAAATTGACCGCCGACGACGGCGTCAGAAGCTCTTCATGATGGGCTTCCAGCTCGCTGTCGATCAAAGCTTCCAGCTCATGCGGGGCGATGGTGGTGGTCATGACCGTTCGAATTGTGTCGGTAATCAGGGCGATGGCCCGATGATTTTTCAATACCTTGGGATAATTCTGAAAGAGCGGGCTCTGATCGGGCTCGTCCACATCGGTTTCAACGGACACCAGGCCCTGCTGTCGAATCTTGTAAAAGACGCCGTTTAAAAGCATCAACACGTCCATGTAATCCTGTTTGGCGAAAGAACTGTGGGTAAACATTCGAATCACGGACGATATAACGAATTTGACGGTTTTCATGGGAGTTGCGATGAGAAATCCGCCGATGGCCGCTCCGAAGATAATTACGAATTCCGCTGGCTGGAACAGCACGGAAAGATTGCCATGTTCCATAATATACCCACTGATAATGGCAGTCGCCACTATTCCCATTCCGACGAGCGCAAACATGGGCTTTGGTTACCCCCTTTTTTCTCTGAGGATCTCGCGTTCCCGCTCAAAAACGAAACGGATCAACTCGTCGCGGATCATATCGTCCATCATGACGAACTCACCGGACAGGATTGAAGTATCCTGTCTGGAATCAACATTTACCACCTTTGCATACGCATACAGGGCTAATGGCTGATGCATGGGCAGAATCATTTTCAATTCCAGAATATCGTTGACGCAAAAAGGCGTTTTACTGGGAAACTGAATTCCTCCACCGCTGATATTGACATGGCAGAAGGGCAGGATGTCAAACCCCTCGCGCTGCACGGTCATCAAGCGAATGACGGCATCGAGCTTGGCACTGATCATCTGCAGCCATTCGGCCAGTATCTGATTGTCTATTTCAGGCAGCGAGGCAAAACGTCCCAGAATTGTCTGTCCAGATATTCTTGACCGCAGGCGGGTCTGCTCCTCGTCGGATATCCGGCGTACGCCCAGTGGAATATAGGCTTCAACCCTGGAGTATCCGCGTTTGTTGACAAAAACTGCCGGATTTGAATTCAAAAACCTTTCCTCCGCTTCTGAAAATTGATGGATGTCTGAACACTGAATATGGGAAGACCGTGGCCTTCTGTATCTTTGTTTGCAAGGTGAATGCCATGGCCGGACAAAAAAATCATTTTCTCAAATCCGCTGTTCAGCAGCTCCCTTTTGCCTTCAGCCAGGTTTCCGGCCGTCTCTGTTGGCGGAGCTATGCGACTTTTATGTCAATATATTGACTGCCAATCGGTCCGCCTGGCAGAAACCGGATGGCAGCTGCCCGCAAAATGCCGAGTCTAATAACGATCATTCTGAAATCATGCAAGATAGTGTTGATGGTATGCAAATTGCTTTGAGGGATTGCAGTTCCGTCGCACGAGATGATCCTGTCCGGAGAATAATTTTGAATATGCCTGAATACCAAAGGAAATGGCTGATAAGAGTCTGCGGAATTCTGCTGATCCTTGCATCGGAGTTCATTTGTCCCGCCCGGGTGCTTTCGTCGGATCAGGAGCGGTTTTACTCGATTCATGCGACTTCTTATCAGCGTAAAAGCGGCGCTGTATCCGATGTCAACCGGTTTCAAGCCATGGGACAGGAGGCGTTTTACCATCAATCGGAGGTTCCCGGAAAAGGGACCTGGTACCGGGTTTATATCGGCCGGTTTGCCGAAAAGTCCGAGGCCCATCAACACGGAGAGGAGCTGAAAAGCAAAGCCGTGCTGAGCTATTATTCGATTCAAAAATTTGACGCTCCTGCACGTGAAAGCAAACCGGTTCAGCCTCAAGCCGTTGTGAAGCCGGAGAAGGTTTCGGCTTCAGAGCCTGCGTTTCCGGAATCCGGAATTCAGGAAACAAATCCGCTACAGGTTCAGCCGCCGGATCTCGGCGATGCGGAAAGTTCGAGCCCGCCGGTCTCAGACCCTGTAGAACCGAACAGGGCGCCTGCCGAAAAATCGCCGGATTCCGGGCAAAAGGAACCTGATCGGTCGGATTCCGGAATTCAGAAAACAAACCCGCTGCAGGTTCAGCCGCCGGATGTCGACGATGCGGAAAGTTTGAACCCGCCGGCCTTGGACAATGCTGAAATGAATAAGGTGCCCGTTGAAAACACGTCGAATACCGGCCAGCCTGATTCTCGAAAAACAAACCCGGATATCGGGCCTGCGGCCGGCAATTCGGGTTTGTCGACAGATACTATGTTTGAAGAGGCGCTCAAGGCGTTTGAATCTTCAAACTATCAAGGCGCGCTGGAAATATTGACCGCCATGGAATCCAGTCCGTCCGATAACAGCCATCGGAACGAGCGAATTTCCCGCTGTCTTGCCGATTGCTATTATTTCCTAGCACCGCAGAAGGGAAACTCCTACTTTCTGATCGCCACCGAGCGATATAAAAAAATTCTGCTGGAATATCCCGATCGACCTCAAAACGCCGACGGATTTTACCGCCTGGGCAAAAGTTTTGAAAACCTTAAATTTTATTATGAGGCCCTTGAGGCATACCGGCTTTTGATCGTCGACTTTCCAGATACGGTCTATGCCGCCGAAGCGGGCTTTAAAATTGGTGAAATGCTTCACAAAACAGGCCGGTTTGATCAGGCCATCGATCAGCTGAAGAGCTGGCAGCGTCTGTATCCAGACGATATTCACGCCAAAACGGCCGCGTTTCTCATTGCCGACAGCTACTATCAGCTCCGCCAAGCGGTCAATGCGGAAAACCGATACCGTGAGGCCATGCAGCGGTGGCCCGACTATGGGGATATTGATCTGGAGCTTCTTTTGAACATGGGGAAGCACCACGATCAAAACCGCCGGTACGCCGATGCGGCCCATGTCTTTTCTCTGGCTGCAAGCATGCATCCGGACGATGCACGTATTTCTGATACCCTTTGTACTCTGGGAAGGATTCTTCAGGACTCCGGCCGTCTGCAAGGCGCTTTTGCAATGTTCGGTCTTGTCCAGAAAACATATCCGGAAACTGCGGATCAGGCGGCCCGTCTTCTGGCCGATATGGGGATGCTCAACCCGGGGATGCGCGTGTTCGGGTTTGCCGGTGCTGATGTGTACCTGGATCCTGTGGGTACTTATGATCATCTGATCGCGAAAAGTCGTGTTGGCGAGCAGACAGCCGTGCTGATGGCCAAAAAGGCCGATACCCTGAGAAATACAGGAAAATTGGCACGATGCGTCGATGCTTACAGCGAACTTCTGGAAAGATTTCCATCAGGTCCGCATGAGGAGGAAAGCCGGTATCATCTTAAAACGGTCGTGCAGACGCTTGTTCCGCTGCTTTTTCAGGAGGGGAAGGATCTGGCCGTTGCAGATCTTTATTTAAAAACTTATGGCCGGGGCCTGATCCATTTCGATGAACAGGATGTAGATACCGGCCTGATGCTGGGAACCAGTCTGAACAACATAGGCCTGCCGCAGGCTGCAAATACAATTTACTCGGAACTTCGGGGCATTTGCCGGAACAAAAGCTGCAGCGGTCCTGTTGCACTGGGCGAAGCCCGGGCTGATGCCGAAGTTGGGCGTAAGCAGGAGGCCTCGGAAGGTCTTCTTGCACTCATCGCCGATCCCGTCGGGCTGACGGCAGGGCAGATGCGTGAAGCGAAGATTCTTGCCGCCGATATTCTGTACGACCTGAAACGTTACCGCGAGGCGGCCGACTTCTATGGTGAGGCCTTGAATGACGATAGCAAAGCACCGGAAAACCGGGTCTGTCTTCAGTACGCTGCGGCGTTGCGGCATGCCGGAAAAATCGATGCATCCTTCGGGGCGTATCGAAAGATCGTGGAACGCTTTATGCGGGAAGATGATACGCCTCGCAGTCAATGGGTGGAGGCCTATGTGGGGCTTGGCCAGTGTTGCTATCTTCAGAAGCGCTATGATGATGGGGTTGCGTTTTTTGAAAAAGCCCTGGTGTATTCGGATGCCACAGACAGGGCATGGACCCTGCACCAGTTGATTATCGGGCTTTTGCAGATGAACGACAAGTTTGCCGCAGAAAAACGTCTGACCGAACTTCGGCAGACCGATGCATTCTGGGCCCAGGCTGCCCAGCGGTGGATTGAAGAAAGCAGCTGGCGCGAGACGAACCAGCAGCATCTGGAGTAAACGCAGACGTCCGGTCCCTTTGATGCGGCAAGACCGGCATTTCAGGGAACGAAATGCGGGCGGATTCAAATAACCTTAAACAAGCGATCGGTTGCGATCATGGATCTTGATTTTCTGCAAAAGTCTTTTGAAGAATTCAACCAGGCGACCCTCAGACTTCAGGAGGCTTACAGCAGCCTGGAGAATAAGTTCGAATGTCTCAACCAGGAGCTGGAGGCCAAAAACCACGAACTCGAGAAGACCATTGCGGACAAGGAAGATATGAAAAACTATCTGGAGAACATCCTGGAAAGTCTGACTTCCGGCGTGGTGGTCACGGATCTTGACGGTCGCATCAGGACCGTAAACCCATGTGCGGAAGAATTCTTCCGAATCCGGCATGAATCGCTTGCGAATTGTCATTTGAGCGCTTTGTTTGCCGATACGCCGAAAGATCAATGGGAGCCGGTTTTTCGTCTTGAGTTTTTCAAAAGCGCGGTCGGGCGCAAGCTGCTGTCCGGAGAAAATATTCTGGAAGTGTCAGGATCACCGGTCAAGGACCGAAACGGCAGGGTGATCGGAACGGTGTATGTGTTCAGGGATATTACCCGAATGGAAAAACTTGAAAACATGGCCAAGAGATCCGAGAAGATGGCGGCCATGGGGGAAATGGCCGCGAATATCGCCCATGAGATTCGAAACCCTCTGGGCAGCATCGAACTTTTTGCTTCCCTGATTCTGAAAACTTCCGGAAATGAAAAGGAAAAACAGCACGCCGCCCGGATCATCACTTCGGTCAAAAATGTAGACAACAGGATTTCCAACCTGCTGATGTTCACCCGCAATTTGAATCCCATGCCGCGAAGGGTCGACATTCACGCCGTACTCGAAGAAATACTGGCGTTCTCACGGCAGGTCGTGGATGTCGATTTGATGGAACTGAGCGTTTCCTATGCCGACATCCTCAGTCCGCATGTGAACGCGGACGCAGAAATGCTGAAGCAGGTGTTTCTCAATCTGATTCTCAACGCTTTTCAGGCCATGCCCGACGGCGGACATCTTCAGATTGAAACCCATCGACGGGAGGGATATTTCGACAGCGGTTCACCGGCCGTGGAGATACGTTTTTCCGACACCGGATGCGGGATTCCGAAGGAAAATCTCACCCGAATCTTTGATCCCTTTTTCAGCACCAAGGAGAAAGGGTCCGGCCTGGGCCTGGCGATCGCTCACAATATTATCGATTTGCATCAAGGCGTCATCCACGTTGAAAACAGCGTGCATGGAGGGGCGGTTTTCAGCGTTTTTCTGCCGCTGTTCGACGCGTTGAAGGAAAATGCAACTCAGACATTCGGGAAAGACCGAGGTGATGCAAGATGAAGAAACTGTTGATCGTGGATGATGATCTTTCCATGAGAACGGCCCTGTCAGAGTCTCTGGAAAGCTGCGGATATGCGGTGGAAACCGCGGAAAACGGTGCGGAAGGCCTGAACCGGTTCCGGGAAAACACCTTTGATGCGGTCATCACCGATATGCGCATGCCCAAGATGAGCGGCATGGATGTATTGCGCGGCGTGAAGCGGATATCCTTCGGGACACCGGTCGTCGTGATTACCGCCTACGGAACCGTCAATACCGCCGTGGAGGCAATGAAAGAGGGGGCGGCGGATTTCATCATGAAACCCTTTTCCCTGGATGATCTGGAGTGCGTGGTTAAAAATGTTCTCAATGCCCGGCCGCATGAGCGCGGAGACGATTCGGAAGCTTCGGAAGAACGGGTCGGACCGGATTTTGAGATCATCACCCGGAACCGCCGGATTCTATCCATCCTGGATATTCTTAAAACCGTGGCCAAAAGCAAGTCCAGCGTGCTGATTCAGGGGGAAAGCGGAACCGGCAAGGAATTTTTTGCCCGCTTCCTTTACCGGCACAGCAACCGCAGAAACATGCCCTTTGTGGCGGTGAACTGCGCCGCCATTCCTCACAATCTTCTGGAAAGCGAGATGTTCGGTTATGAAAAAGGCGCTTTTACGGGGGCGATGAAAAGCAAGCCGGGCAAGTTCGAGCTGGCCGACGGAGGTACGCTGCTGCTTGACGAGGTGGGCGAGATGGATATTCAGCTTCAGGCCAAGCTGCTTCGGGTCATTCAGGAATCCGAGGTGGATCGTCTCGGCGGTAGAAATCCTGTGCCGGTGGATGTCCGCATCATTGCCACCACCAATGTGGATCTGCTCAAGGCCATTGATGAAAAAACTTTCCGGGGAGATCTGTATTACCGGCTCAATGTCATTCCTGTCAAAATTCCACCGCTCAGAGACAGAATCGAGGATATCGTCCTGCTTTCCGAATATTTTATCAAAAAATACAGCCGGATCAACGAGAAGCCGCCCTTGAGGCTTTCCGACAATGCGCTGGCGGCGTTGAACGCATACCCATGGCCGGGCAATGTTCGGGAACTGGAAAATGCCATGGAACGGGCAGTCCTGATCTGCGACCAGAATGAGATTCTTTGCGGGCATCTGTTTCTGGAGAATTCTCGGCCGGAAAAAAATGCCGACCCGGACATTGCTGAGCAGTGTGCGGAAACCGGAAACACATTGCGAGATATGGAAAAAAACCTGATTTATGAAACCCTGAGCCGGGTCCATGGCAATAAAACTCAGGCTTCGAAAATTCTGGGCATCAGTGTCCGGACCATGAGAAACAAGCTCAACGAGTACGGTGATCAGGAACTGGCGGATACGCGGGACTGATCCTTATTGCTGGAACATATTTTGCATAAGTAATGGCAGGTGAAGGAGGGTGAAAGCAATATGAAAGCGCTGTTCGGGAAAACCTTCGATATGCTGGCCAATCTGCTCGAATACCGTGACCAGCGCCATCAACTGATCTCAAGCAACATTGCCAATATCGATTCTCCGGATTATCGGCCTGTGGATCTGAAATTCGATTCAATGCTCGACCAGGCCGGTTTCGGAAACCGTCAGGTGGAGCTTTCAAAAACCGATCCCAGGCATTTGCCGCGTCAGGATGCCGGACTCGGAGAATTCGAAGTCGTGCATTCCAGGGAAAAAACCGATGTGGACACGGAGATGGTCCGACTGGCTGAGAATCATCTGATGTACAACATGACGGTGGAAATGCTGGCCCGGAAATTCCGAAAAATTTCCAACCTGCTTCAGGACGCTAAATAAAATAAAGGGCGGTAACATATGGATTTTTCAAAATCATTTGACATCTGTTCTTCGGGTTTGTCGGTTCAGCGCATTCGAATGGATGTGGTGGCCAGTAATTTGGCCAATGTTCATACCACCCAGACCGTTGAAGGCGGACCGTATCGGCGGAAAATCGCTGTTCTGGCAGCCGATAAGGTCAAGGCCGACTTCGGTGGTGCGCTGGATGATGCTGTGCGTGGCGTGAAGGTTTCGAAAATCGTCGAAGACAGCGGGGATTTTAAAAGGGTCCATGATCCGGTGCATCCGGATGCCGATGCGGAGGGATATGTCCAGATGCCCAATGTCAACACGGTTCAGGAAATGGCGGACATGATCGTCGTCAGCCGTGCTTACGAGGCGTGCGTGACCGCCTTTGACGCCACCAAGAGCATGGCGCTCAAGGCCCTGGAGATCGGCAAATAAATAAGTTCCATGAGTGTACAACGGAACATGAAAATGTACATGGCAGATTTCAGATAATGCAGGCAAGCGGAGGATTGAGCGTATGGCAGATATGTTGATTCGTGGGGATCTGATACCGCCTTCAGCAACCGCCCCAAAACCGGCTGCGCAGCAGCAGACCGGAGAAAAATCTTTCGGCGCCGTTCTCAAGGACATGCTCAAGGGTGTCAATGATATGCAGGCCGACGCGGACGATGCAATCTCCAAGGTCCAGATTGAAAACGCCGGAAGCATTCATGAGGCCATGATCGCCCTGGAAAAGGCGGATCTATCCTTCAGGGCCATGATGCAGGTAAGAAACAAGATTCTGGAAGCTTACAACGAAGTGATGCGTATGCAGGTATAAGCATACCCTTCAATATAAGACAGAGGTTTTAACGTGAATTTTTTGTCAAGGCTGTGGAAGACTTTTGAATCGCTGACGCCGGCAAGGAAATTGTCTCTTGCCGTGACCGCAGTGCTGACTGCGGTGACGATCGTGGCTTTGATTCATTTTACCCATCAGGCTGATTTCCGGGTCCTGTTCTCGAACCTTTCCAATGAAGACGCGGCGCAGATTCTGACCAAAATCAAGGAAAGAAAAATTTCCTATAAAATATCCGCCGCCGGCGATGCCGTATCGGTTCCTTCGGACAAGATTTCCGAACTGCGTCTGGAAATGGCCGCTGAAGGTCTTCCCCAGGGCGGCGGGGTAGGATTTGAGATTTTCGACTCAAAAACACTGGGCGCTACTGAATTTGAGCAGCAGCTCAATTACCGCCGCGCGCTTCAGGGGGAATTGGCCCGGACCATCAACGGGCTGGATGAAATTCTGCAGAGTCGGGTTCACATTGTAATTCCCAGGGAATCCCTTTTTATAGAGGAACAAAAAAAACCCACCGCATCGGTTACCGTCAAAATCAAACCCGGAAAGAGCCTGAATCCTTCTCAGGTTGAAGGCATAACGCATCTGGTGGCTGCTGGAGTTGAAGGACTTGATCCGGAAAATGTCATGCTTCTGGACAACCGCGGCAATGTTTTATCCGACAGCGGCGGACAGTCCCGGCTGACCAAGATGACCAGCTCTCAGGTTCAGTATCAGCGAGGCATCGAAAAAGACATGGCTACCCGGATTCAGAGCATGCTCGAAAATGTCGTGGGTGCCGGCAAGGCAGTGGTCAGGGTGTCTGCGGAACTGGACTTTCGCATGACCGAGCAGACGGAAGAAAAATATGATCCCGAGGAGCCCGTGATTCGGAGCATACAGCGCCAGACAGAAAAGACATTGTCAGGTTCCCCTGCAGACATATCGGCCGGAGAGGAAAATGCCGCCGGACATGAAAAGGCAAACGAGATCATCAATTACGAAATTAACCGGGTCGTCAACAAGACGGTTCTGCCTGTCGGCGAGATACAGACGCTGAGCATCGCTGTTCTGGTAGACGGGCTGTACGGCAAAAAGGACGACGGTACAGAGGATTATCAGCCTCGATCCAAGCAGGAACTCGATGCCATCGAAGATCTGGTGCGAAAGAGCACGGGCTTCAATGCGGATCGCGGGGATCAGATCACTGTGACAAGCATGCCGTTTCAGAAGGTTGACGGAGAGGATGGTTTTGTTGGCGAAACCTGGAGGGACAAGCTTGCTGAGTTCCTGCCGCTGATTAAGTTTGTTGTGATTCTGGCGATTGCTGCTCTTGTTTTCCTGTTCGTGGTCCGGCCTTTGATTCGTGGCCTTTCAACCGAAGCTGTTTCCGAGATTCGCCCCCCCCAGCTGGCCGGAGAACCTGCGTTGCCGCAACTTGCTGAATTCCCTGCCGGCGCCAATGTCCAGGGACCCAAGAATGAAATCGAACTGACCCGGCAACTGGCCGCAGCGGATTCCAAAAAGTTTGCCGAACTTCTGCGTAACTGGTTGAAATAAAAAATATCATATGTTTTTTAATTGATTCTGATTTGAAACCGACCCGCTGAACCCGTTTGCCGCTATATGGAAAAAACAGCCGTATGACAAATGAAGAAAAAGCCGCCATTTTGATTTTATCGCTGGAAGAAGAAACTGCCGCAGCGGTCATGAAGAACATGATGCCTTCCGAGATTCGGCGTCTGGGCAAGTGCATGAGCCGGATCTCCTGCATTCCCTCGGAAACACTGGATTCGGTCGCCAAGGAGTTTTGCGCTCTGGCCGCTGCCAATGGCGGAACCATTGCCGTGTCCGTCAACGCCTCGAAGAACATCATGCTCAAGGCACTGGGTGAGAAGCAGGCCGGGGAGATTCTCAGCGACGTACACGCACATAGGAGTTTCGAAAACCCGATTCTGGAAAAGCTGCGCGATGTGGATCCGAAGGTGTTGATGGATTTTACCCGGACCGAGCATCCGCAGACCATCGCTTTGATTCTGGCCCATTTAAAGGCGGATCAGGCCGCCGAGATGCTGGAAAATTTTTCACCGGCCATGCAGTACGAGATTGCGCGCAGGATGTCGACCCTGAAGAGCGTTCCTCAGGACCTGATCGAAGAGGTTGCCAAGACGCTGGAGACCGAGATCACGGTCGGAATCACCGGCGAACAACAGCTCGGCGGCGTGGAGGCGATGGCGGAGATACTCAACAAGATCGGCAGATCCAGCGAAAGCGCCATTATGGCCGCACTTGAGGAAGGTGATCCGGAGCTGGCCGCTCAACTTCGCAATCTGATGTTTACCTTTGAGGATGTTCTGAATCTCGACGACAAGAGCCTGCAGGAGGTCTTGCGGGAGGTTGGCAGCGAAGATCTGGCCCGGTCGTTGAAAGTGGTGGATCCTGAAATGCGGGGGAAAATTTATAAAAACATGTCCAAGCGCGGGGCCGAGATTCTGAAGGAAGATATCGAGCTGATGCCCCCGGTTCGCCTGTCCGAAGTGGAAGCCAGCCAGCGTATCATTCTCGATGTTACCAAGAAACTGGAAGCCGAAGGGCGAATCGTCCTGTCCAGAGGAGGCGGCGAGGATGAGTTCGTATAGCCGGGTCATCAAATCCGACAGCGTGAAGATGGTTTCTTCGCCAGCAAAGTCCTCTGCATCCGCCGATCAGGCACAATCGGGTGAACAATCCGGCAAGCCGCAGGTTCAACCCGATATTGAAGCCATCAAAAAACAGTCTTACGATCAGGGGTTTTCGGCAGGTGTGCAAAAAGGCCAGGAACTTCAGAAGTCCGCCCTGCGTAAAACAACAGAAACCATGTCCGGTCTGATTTCGCAGTTGTCCGCTCTCAAACAGCAGGTCCTGGATCATGCTGAAACCGAGATGCTTCATCTGGTCTTGGCGATTGCCAAAAAGATCATTCACCGGGAAGCGGCTGTTGATTCCGGAATCGTTATGGACGTGATCCGACAGGCCATCAGGCATGTGGCCGACAGGGACGGGATGAAGATTCGTCTGAATCCCGCGGATTTCCGTCAGATCATGATGATCAAGGAAGATTTTCTGCAAAGCGTTGATGGCGTCAAAAATGTGGTTTTTGAAGAAGACAGCGGCATTCAACAGGGCGGTGCGGTGATCGAAACCCGGTTCGGCGAGGTGGATGCCCGTCTGGACCGTCAGATTGAAGAACTTGCTGCGTCCCTTCAGGCAGCTCAACCCGATCGGCACAATTGCTGAAATATGCGGATTGATTTCGACACATATCACAGGACCTTGAGCTGTCTGGATCCCATCCGGGTCAATGGAAAGGTCAGCGAGATCGTCGGTCTCGTGGTTGAGGGTCACGGACCGGCCGCATCGATCGGTGAACTCTGCAGCATCTATCCTGCCGGCGGTCAGACGGCTTTCAATGCCGAGGTGGTCGGTTTTAAAAACGGGAAGGTGCTGCTGATGCCTCTGGAAGGCATGCACGGTTTGGGGCCCGGCTGCCGGATCATGTCTCTGGGGCGGCAGGCGGGCATTCGTGTAGGACCGGCGCTTCTGGGCCGGGTGATCGACGGGCTGGGCGTTCCCATCGACAGCCGGGGGATTATGGAGTGCGCCGAAGAATATCCGATTTATGCCGATCCGATCAACCCGCTTCAGCGCGGTCGCATTTCGGAACCCATGGATCTGGGCATTCGGGCGATCAACGGGGTCCTGACCTGCGGAAAGGGACAAAGGATGGGGATTTTCGCAGGTTCCGGCGTCGGCAAGAGCGTACTGCTCGGATCCATTGCCAAACATACACGGGCCGATGTTAACGTAATCGGCCTGATCGGGGAAAGAGGCCGGGAGGTCCGTGAATTTCTTGAAAAAAATCTCGGAAAGGACGGTTTAAAGCGATCGGTGGTGGTAGTGGCTGCGTCGGACATGCATCCGCTGATTCGAATGCGCGCCGCCTATGTGGCGACCGCTATTGGCGAGTATTTCCGGGATCAGGGTGCCGATGTGCTGCTCATGGTGGACTCCTTGACCCGCTTTGCCATGGCACAGCGGGAAATCGGGCTTTCCGTGGGAGAACCTCCTACGACCAAGGGTTATACGCCGTCGGTTTTCAGCCTGCTTCCCAAATTGCTTGAAAGAAGCGGAAGTCTTGAAAAAGGCGGAAGCATTACCGGCCTTTATACCATTCTGGTGGAGGGCGATGATTTCAACGAGCCGGTGGCGGATGCAGCGCGCTCGATTCTCGATGGTCATATTGCGCTTTCCAGAGATCTGGCCAGCAAGAGTCATTATCCGGCCATCGATATCATGCAGAGCGTCAGCCGGGTGATGGTCGATCTGGTGGGACCGGAACACCGGCAGATGGCCGCCAGGATTCAACAAATCGTATCCACTTATAAAAAGGCCGAAGATCTGATCAACATCGGGGCGTATATCGAAGGGAGCAACCCGGAGATTGATGATGCGATTCGAATGATAAATCCGGTCAATGGCTTTCTGAGGCAGGGAATCGATGAACAGATTGATTTTCCGCAGACGAAGCGGGATATGCAGGCGCTTTTTGCGCAGACGGGATAAACGATGTTTGTTTTTCGACTGGAATCCGTGATGAACTGCCGGAAAGCCGCCGAAGAAAAGGCTTTGACGGAGTTCTCCGACGAAAAGCGCAATCTCGAAAAGGAACAGCAGCAGCTTGCCCGAATTCGGGAACACAAGGTCTCCCTGATCGGGCAACTCAGAGACATGCGGAAAGACGGCCTGAAGGCCGATGAAATCGCTCTCTTCATGGATTATATTCGGCAGGTGCAGGCAAGAGAGACCGATCAGGAGAACGTGGTGCGACAGTCGACCGAAAGAGTATCTTTAAAGCGCGAAGCCCTGCTGGCCGCGGTCAAGGATCGAAAAGTCATGGAAGCTTTAAAGGCCCGTAAATTGCAGGAATACATTGCGGAACACAACAAAGCCGAACAGAGGCAGATGGATGAAACAGCGATATCCAGATACCTGAGGAGGGACTTATGAAGAAGGCCATTTTGGGATTTCAACTCCTGGTGGTGATGGTGTTTGCGGCCAAGATATTCCTGGCGGGCCTGATGAATCAGGGGATCCATATGGATGCGGAATCGATTTTTTCCGTATCTCAGGCCAGAGCCGAATCCTCGAAGACACCGCCCGTCTTTCAGACAGATACCCTTTCGCTGCCAGATGAAAAGAATTTCGAAAGTCTTATTGAAGAGCGGAAAAAGACGCTTGATGCCAGGGAAGAATTTCTCAAGACCGAAGAGGAACGTCTGGCTTCCCTGAAGGGCCAGATTGAGGAAAAACTGAACGCTCTGGGAGCGGCCGAAAAGCGTTTATCAGTTCTGATTGAAAGTCGAAAAGCCATTGAGAACGAAGAATTCAAGAAGCTGGCCAAGGTGTATGAATCCACGCCGCCTGCCAAGGCCGGTTCCATGCTCGAAAAACTTGACATACCGACGGCGGCGGGCATCTCCATGAACATGAAGCGGGATAAGGCAGGAGCGATCTGGGGATACATCAGTCCTCAGAAGGCCGTTGAGATTACCCGCGAAATCACCCGTAATCAGAACCATGCCAACTAGATACTCCCCCTTTTGTCTTTTTCCGACCCGCCGGTAAAACCCCGGCGGGTATTTTTTTCCAGCCTCCGAGCCGCCGCAGGAAATATTTTCCGAGGCATTTCAATAGATGAAATTTATAATCCAACTAATATGTTGTAATTATTAATAAAAACTAATTGGCATTCTTTGGCACGCGGTTTGCTCAATAAGGGCGCAAACAGGAGGATTAAATGAATGTCGTGATGATGAGTACCAATCTTGCTGCCGGCCAGGGGATCAAGGGGCAGATAGCCGGAGCCGGAACCCGCAGTCAGGAGCCAGATGGTGCCGGATCGGGCCGAGATGCAAGCTTTGCAAATATTTTTGACAATACCCGGACCGCTCAGGATTCAGATCCATCTGCCGATGCCGCTGTCGAAGAATCAGAATCAGCCGTAGAAGCTGAACGCGCAAGCGGGAATGTGCCTGAAGCGGAGGGCGGGATTTCGTTCGCCAAAGGTTCGGCCGACGAAGCGGCTGAAGACGTCGAGTTTGAGGTATTCGAAGAATATGCGGCGGCCGGACTGGCCCTGGGGCAAATCCCGCAGCAGACTCGGGATCATGAGCTGATTCGTCAATATATGGAATCTGCTATTCAGAACCGCAAACAGACGTGGCCGGGCGATATTGACGGGGATAATTATTCCGACAGGCAAGGCGAGTTGCTTTCACAGGTTCGAGTCGATGTCGCAGGCGCTTCCAGTCAAGCCCGCAGCATACTTTCGAACATAAAATCCCCGGCAGTCGAAACAATGCTGAACGCAAGTTTTGAGGGCGACTCTGGAGTTTTGCCGGACGGTAATGCATTATTGAACGAGGATCAGTTGCGGCGGGTTGCTTCGGAGTCTCAAATTTTACAGGGCAGGGTTGATGACAGACATATATTCGGCAGGCAAGGCGAGTTGCTTTCACAGGTTCGAGTTGATGTCGCAGGCGCTTCCAGTCAAGCCCGCAGCAAACTTTCGAGCATAAAATCCCCGGCAGTCGAAACAATGCTGAACGCAAGTTTTGAGGGCGACTCTGGAGTTTTGCCGGACGGTAACGCATTATTGAACGAGGATCAGTCGCGGCGGGTTGCTTCGGAGTCTCAGACGGTTCGAGTCGTGGAAGCGGACCGGCCCAGTATTGATAAATTCCATGGAATGCATCTGGCGGTTGGTCAAATATTACAAGCAATGAGACCTCAGCAGCCCGGAGTCCAAGGCGAGAATTTGTCCGATGAACCAGATGCGGCGCTTTTCGATCTCAGCAAAGATTCTCAGATTGACGTTGAAGATAGGCAGACCGTGTCTCTGAAGCAGGAGACAGAGAAAGACCGAGAGACTTTTTCTCAAACAAACCTGCAAGCTATAAAAAATATTATTGAAAATCCGCGGGCTCAAGTCGCTGCCGTGGAGGGGGGGCGTTCGGATTCAATGCCTCAGCGTTTCGAAGATGCTTCAGGGCAAAATGGTTCCGATTATTCCGATATTTTCGGGAAGATTTCCAACCCTGCGGCAAACGCAGAAAAACCTTTTGCCGTAGCGGTTCAGAATCAGGCCCAGGTCCTGAGCCCGGAATTTTCAATACTTCGTTCCCAGCAGATCGTTGATCAGGTGCTGGCCAATTCGCAACAGATTTTCAGCCAGGGCTCCGGGCGGATCAAGCTGGTATTGAATCCGCCGGATCTGGGAACCGTCGATATGGATGTTCGCCTTTTGAATCAAAAGGTGGAAGTCGTTATGGTGACTGCCAGGGCCGAGGTTCAGCAGGCCCTTCAATCGCATGCGGATCAGATCAAAGGCGCCTTCCTGACCCAGGGGATTCAGGTGGACAGCTATGACGTGCTTTGCTTTTCCGACTCTGACCCGAGATCTTTTGAAGGAAATGCTTTTACGGACAGAGGAAGCAGAGGGGATTCGGAGAGCAGACAAAGCCTTGGCGGCGAAACTAGCCCCAAAATTTCAAGACAAACCATTCAAATAACCGATGATTCAGGCATCAGCATATTTGCCTGAGGTTTTGGTTCAAAGGAGACGCCATGCTCGGTATACAAACCGTATCCAGCCAATCCACGGCAACGAATTCATCAAACCAGACGAAAAGCATGGGCCGTGATGAATTTCTCACATTGCTGGTCGCCCAGCTGAAAAACCAGGACCCGCTCAATCCCATGGACAGCATGGAGTTTACAACTCAGCTGGCCCAGTTTTCCAGCCTGGAGCAGCTGTATAACGTCAACGCCGGCGTGGAGAAGTTGAGTGCCTATCAGCAGGGCATGTACAATGCTCAGGCTGTCGGTCTTATCGGCAAACAGGTAGTTGCAGAGGGCGGCAACAGCTTTGTCCTGACGGGAAATTCAGCCGAGATCAGCTACGAATTGCTGGCTGATGCGCAAGACATTTCGGTCGGCATTTTTGACGAAGCAGGTCAACAGGTGGCTGAACTGTCTCCGGGTCCCCAGAATCAAGGAGTTCAGACGCTTGTCTGGGATGCCGGCGATGCGGTCTCAGGAGTTTACAGTTTTCAGGTTTTTGCCAAGGATGGGGAGGACTGTCCCGTTGATGTTCAGGGCATCCTGACCGGGCCGGTAACCGGAATTGAGTTTTCCGGCGATACCATCTGGCTGACGGTCAACGGAGAACAGATTTCGATGGAAAGCGTTCACGCAATCAGGCAATAAGCCTTCGTTCAAACGAGGCTGAATCAATTCGATTTTAAACAACCACAGGAGGTAATTCATATGTCCAGTGCATTATGGATCGGAACTACGGGCCTTACCGCCAGCGCCAAGCAGCTGGAAGTCGTTGGCGATAATCTGGCCAATGCCAATACCGTCGGCTTCAAGGCCGGTGATACCTATTTCGCGAGTCTGTTGAGCCGGAGCGTTGCCGGCACCACCGGGAATATGCAGGTGGGGCAGGGGGTTGGCGTGGCGGCCGTAAACACTCAGTTTGATCAGGGTTCTTTTGAAACCACCAGTAATTCGACGGATCTGGCCATCGACGGCCAGGGTTTTTTTATCGTGAAAAACGTTGACGGCGCCACTTATTATACCCGTGCCGGCGCTTTTAACCTCAATAAGGACGGATACCTCTGCGATATGAACGGATACCGGGTGCAGGGACTGATGTATGACAGCACTGGCAACTTGATTCCGGGCGTCAGCGATATTAACCTCCTGGCTTCGAGTTCCCAGCCCAAAATCACCTCGTCCTTCAATCTGGGAATGAATCTTAATGCGGATACCGAAATCGGAGAGATCTTCAGCACCAGCCAGACCGTTTACGGTCCTTCCGGTTCCAGCGCGAGTCTGAATATCGCTTTTGAAAAAACGGCTTCGGATACCTGGGATATTTCCGCGGAGCTGGAAGCTGCGGACGGTACTATTTACCCCGCCACTCTGGATGCTTCCGGTCTGGGCAGCTTGGTCTTTACGGCAGACGGTCAGCTGGTGAATGGAGACCTCACAGCAGATCCTGTAGTGGAACCTCTGGATGTGATCTTCAGTTTCGCCGATGCCGGCAGTCCCCTGACCGGCCTGACCTGGAATCTGACGGACAATGCGCCCGCCATCACCGGCTACGCCATGTCCTCGCGGGTCAATTATGCGAGCAACGACGGATATCCTCCCGGAGGCCTCGATTCCCTGAATGTATCCAGCAACGGTACGGTTGTCGGATATTTTACAAACGGGGTATCCCGGAACATGGCGCAGATTCTTCTGGCGGATTTTCTCGATCCCTCCGGATTGCAGAAAGAGGGCAGTTATTTTGTGGAAACCTCAGAATCCGGCGGACCGATTCTGGCTGAGCCCGGCAGCAGTGGACTCGGTTCTCTGCAATCCAATGCCCTGGAAGTATCCAATACGGACATGGCCCGGGAGTTCATCAAAATGATCAGCGCCCAGCGCGTTTACCAGGCCAACTCCCGCGTGATCACCACTGCTGACGAGATGCTCACCGAACTGATGAACATCAAACGGTAAAAGATTCAGGGGCGGGGTTTGAAAACTCCGCCCCAAATAAAACTCCCGCTTTTGATCTGTTCTTTTCGACTCAACAGCAATATCCTGCTGGGTCTCGCCGGTTCCCGCATTTCTGAAATGCGGTATTTTGATTTTAATCGGCCGCCGGGATTTTATCGTCAAATATTTGGCTTTTTTGTCAAAAAAATCCCGGGACCAGCCACTTTTGCGACATTATTTTTACACATCCTTATAACCAATTAAAACTAAAGGCATAATCCTGGACGAAAAAGGCGGATGAATTGGTATGCTATTTGCTGCATATGTTGGCATGGAATGCATCTCCTTTCGGAGTGCCTTTTTAAATTTGACAAACGATAAAGCGAAAACTTCGTGGATCTGGCAACCATCATCGGCATATTGGGGGGGTTCAGTCTGGTCATCGCGGCCATGGCTTCGGGCGGGGGGCTTTCCTGGTTTATCAACGGACCTGCCATGATGATCGTTTTGGGAGGCACTCTGGGTGCAACGCTGATCAATTATCCGATTTCCGATATTTTCGGCGTCGTCAAGGTAGCCAAGCAGGTATTTTTTCAGCGGGAACAGAAAGTCGCCGACGTGATTCGAAAACTCGTGGAATTGTCCCGATTCTCCAGACGCAAAGGAATCCTGGCCCTTCAGAACGAGATGCCGGGCATTGAGGATTCTTTTCTCTCCAAGGCTGTGGAGTTGATGGTCGACGGCATGGAACCCGGCGCCGTTTCCGGTATTCTGGAAACAGAGATCGACTGCCTGGAACGCCGCCACCGTCTTGGCGCCGAGATCTTTGCAACCATGGGAAGTTTCGCTCCGGCCATGGGTATGATCGGAACCCTGATCGGACTGGTGCAGATGCTCATGCAGATCGATGACCCGCGCGCCATCGGACCATCCATGGCCATTGCGCTCGTGACGACATTCTATGGCGTTATTCTGGCAAATCTCGTTTTTCTGCCCATTGCCGGAAAACTCAGAAACCGAAGCGATCGGGAAGTGATGATCAAAAAATTGATGATTGACGGGATCCTGTCCATTCAGGCGGGCGACAATCCCCGGGTGGTGGAGCAGAAACTGCACTCTTTTGTTCCACCCAGCCAGCGGCAATCGGTGTTTAATTGAAACAGAATGCAGACCGCATATCAAGATTGTCCCAATGGGAGATGGTTTACGCGTCCATGGCATTGATTCTGGTGTCGCTGTTCGCCATGCTGGCGGCTTATTCAAGGTCCGATGCCGAAAAGATGGCCGTTCTGAAAACCGGATTCGGATACGACGCCAGCGGCAAGGGAGTCCTGATTTCCAGCGCCATGGAGGATATGCGCCGGCTGTCCAGGAAGCACGGTGTGGACCGGGAGGTTCAGCTGACCCGGACCGCCGGTGGATTTAAGGCGGTTATGCAAAACCGAATGCTGTTTGACCCGGGTCAGGCCTTGATCCATTCAGATATACACCCTTATTTGAATGCCATCGGGGCGATGGCGAAAAAATGGGCTTTTACCGTGGAGGTGCAGGGCCATACCGATTCGCTTCCCATTCATACCGATTTGTTCGCATCCAACTGGGATCTTTCGACTGCACGGGCGGTAAACGTGCTGCGGTATTTTCTTGAAAAGGCCGGAATGGACGCCCATCGTCTTTCGGCCGTGGGATTTGGCCCTTATCGGCCGGTAGCGGATAATGCCATGGCCGAGGGGCGTGCGGCGAACCGGCGTGTGGAAATCCATTTCGGAATCGATTCAAAGAGGCCCGCTTCGAACAAGAAGGATCAGACCGATGAACCGCGGAAGTGAAATGAATCATCACAGATGGCTGCTGACTTTCAACGACATGATGACGCTGGTTCTGACTTTTTTTGTACTCATTCTGTCCATGTCCAGTCTGGACATGAATCGCGTTCGACAGGCCTCTGCCGCAGTGGCCGATACTTTCGGCGCTACGCTTGAGACGCGGGAGACGGTGAGCATGGTTTTCGAACCCATATTAAGGTCGATCGCGGATCCGGACATTGAACGGCAGCGGATGCGCGATGCGCTGAACGGTTCGAAACCTCGGTCCGCAAAGACAACGGGACTTGAGTTGATCGGCTCCATGAACCGGCTGCCCGGCATATCGGCCCGAATGGTCGACGGAAGATTGTCCGTTATTCTGGATGAGGCACTGATGTTTGAGTCCGGATCCGCCGAACTTGCGGTCAATGATTCTTTGACCCTTGAGGCGCTCTGCAACATTCTCAGATCCACGGATGGGGATATCCGCGTGGAAGGCCACACCGACGACAGGCCCATTCGTTCCGGCTATGCATCCAACTGGGAGCTTTCCACGGCACGGGCGGTCACCGTTGTGAAATTTTTAATGAAAGGCGGCGTGACGCCCGAACGTCTCTCAGCCGCGGGATATGCGGACTGCAAACCGGCGGTTCCCAATTCCGATGAATCGAAACGCGCCCTGAACCGCCGGGTGGAGATCGTACTGCTGTCTCACAAAATTCAACCGTTGTCCGAGCCGACCGGCGGTGAAAATATACCAGGTCCCTAAACGGAGAAGAATCCATGGCAGAAGAAAAAAAAGAACCATCTCAGGAAGCGGCCCCCAAAAAGAAGCGGTCTTTTCTCAAGCTGATCGTGATCGTGCTTTTGTCCTCAGCCCTGCTGGCGGGGGGATTTTTCGGCGGAAAGTATTATTTCAAGAAAGGCGGTGCGGCCCTTTCCGGAGCCGAGAAAACATCCGAAGTCCCGGTCGCGCCAGTTCTGTGGCCGATGGATCCTTTTGTCGTCAACCTGATGGGCAACAATGGCGAGCGATACCTCAAGGCGGTGATCCAGCTGGAAGCCTCGAATGCCAAAACTACCGAAACGCTCAACCTGATGAAGCCCAAACTCAGGGACAACATTCTGGATCTGCTTTCCTCAAAAAGCTACAAGGATTTGATGGATGTCAGCGGCAAACAGCGCCTTCGGGAAGAGATCGCCATGCGGTTGAACAGCTATCTGACGGATGGGGAGATTCTCAAGGTTTATTTTACGGAGTTTGTCATTCAGTAGGATCATGAATGCATGCAGAACGGTCAGCCGGGTTTTCAGACGGCGATGACATCAGGATCGTAGCCCATGTCGAACATTTTGTCCCAGGAAGAAGTGGATGCCCTCTTGAGGGGGATTTCAGGCGGGGAAATTGAAACCGAGCCGGAGATCGTTCAAGATGCTTCAGGGGTGGTCGCCTATGATCTGACCAGCCAGGACCGGATCATCCGCGGACGGATGCCGACCCTGGAAATGACCAACGAGAAATTCGCCCGAATGTTTCGCACCACCCTGTCGGCCCTGCTGCGGAAGGTGGCTACGGTCAGCGCTATTTCCACGGATATGATCAAATTCGGGGAATTTCTCAAAACGCTTCCCGTGCCGACGAGCATGCATCTGCTCAAACTCGAGCCCATGCGCGGAAACGCGATCTTTGTCGTGGAATCCAAGATTATTTTCGCTCTGGTCGACATCCTTTTCGGGGGTTCCGGAAAGGAGGCCTTCAAGGTGGAAGGCCGTGAATTTACGGCCATTGAAAACAATCTCATCAAAAGAGTGGTGATCAGCGCCCTTGCGGATCTGGAAAGAGCCTGGAAGCCGCTGATGGAAATCAAGGCCGTCTATCAAAGATCCGAGGTCAATCCGCAGTTCGCCCAGATTGTTCCGCCCACCGACGTGGTGGTGGTGGTCAACTTTGAAATCGAGGTAGAATATACCTCCGGAATGATGACGATATGCATTCCGTATTCGGCTCTGGAACCCATTCGTGAAAAGCTTCAGGCCGGCTTCCAGAGCGAACAGATCGAGGTAGACAAGGAGTGGATGAAACGTTTTAAAATGAATCTGATGAAATCTCAGATCAATCTGTCCGTTGAATTGGGACACGCCCATCTGAAGACCGGAGATGTTGTCAACCTGAAGGCCGGAGACGTCATTCAGCTGGAGCAATACTTCACCGATCCGGTCAACGTCGCTGTCGAAGGCGTGATGAAATATAAAGGGTATCTGGGAGTCTACAAGGGGAATCAGGCGGTTCAGATTTCTGAAATCATTCGGGGACAAGAGGTGCAGGAACATGAAACAGAGTGAGGTGGATGAGCTTCTTAAGGGCATAGAATCTTCCGGACCGGCTGAAGAAGCCGTAAAGGCGGATGATGAAAATATCGGATGGGACGATGTGAAGGAAGAGATGGAGCTGTCCAGAACCAAGGTCCCGAAAACCGAGATCAGCGAGGCAAAATTTACGGAAATTACCAATGCCGCCAAGCCAGGGCCTGACATGGGGCTGGATTTCATTCTGGATATTCCCCTGACGCTGACCGTTGAGCTGGGCCGAAGCCGAATGCTGATCAGCGAACTGCTTCAGCTGGGCCAGGGCAGCGTGATCGAACTGAGCAAGCTGGCGGGCGAGCCCATGGATATCTATATCAACCAGAGGCTCATCGCCCGGGGCGAGGTGGTGGTGATCAATGAAAAATTCGGCATCCGGCTCACGGATATCGTTTCTCCAGCCGAACGGGTCAACAAGCTGCGTTAACCGGAGGCGGTCCAATGGAAATGGAGCTTTTCCCTTCTTTTGTCAAAATGGTTTCCGCGCTGATCATTGTGCTCGGGGCGATGGCCGGCATCCTGTATCTGTTTCGAAAGGTTTCGGGACGCCGGTTGGGCGGGGTCGACGACGGATCCCTGATGCGGATTCTGGCCAGCCGGTATCTGGGGCCGAAGAACGTCATCGTGCTGGTCCATGTGCTCGATCAGATTCTGGCGGTCGGAATCTCCAATCATCAGATGTCCTTGCTGGCTTCCTTTCCGGAGTCCGGGATTGAGGGGAAAATTCCGGGGCAAAGCGAAAAGAAATTTGCCGGCATGATGGATCTTTTCAGGGGTTCTCAAGGCGGTCTGAATGACGGGCATTCAACTCAGACCCGTGAGCGGGAACCATGATACCGCGACTGCGCATTGATTTGCTGACCCGGGGCGCCATTCTGGCGGCGGTCGCCGGAATTTTGATCGCATTCCGGGCGGATGCGCAAACAATGGCATTTCCGGGTTTGAGCTTGACCATTGGCGGCGCCGACGAAACGGGAAACGTTTCAACCGCCATCCAGCTGCTTTTCGTACTGACGGTTCTGTCCCTGGCGCCGGCGATTCTGCTGATGCTCACCTCGTTTACGCGGATCGTGGTGGTGCTGTCCCTGGTCCGCCAGGCCATCGGCACGCAGCAGATGCCGCCGAATCAGATCATTATCGGTCTGTCTCTTTTTCTGACTTTTTTCGTGATGATGCCCACCTGGCAGAAAGTGCACACCGATGCCCTGACTCCTTTCTACGAGGATCGGATCAGCGGCGAGCAGGCCCTGGAGAAGGCGATTGGTCCGATCCGGGGTTTCATGCTCAAACAGACCCGCGAGCGGGACATTTCCCTGTTCGTCAAGATTTCCAGAGCCGATCGCCCCGAAAAGCCTGACGATATCGGCATGTCCACTCTGATTCCGGCCTTTGCCATCAGCGAACTCAAGACGGCGTTTCAAATGGGCTTCATGATCTATCTGCCCTTTCTGATTATTGACATGGTGGTTTCCAGCATTCTGCTGTCCATGGGCATGATGATGCTGCCGCCCGTCATGATCAGCCTGCCCTTCAAGCTCATGCTCTTTGTACTGGTCGACGGCTGGTATCTGATCGTCGAATCCCTGGTTAAAAGTTTCACCTAAGAGGAGGAAAGACAAGGATGAGCGTTGACATGGTGATGGGAATCATGGGTCAGGCCCTGAAAGTCACTCTGCTGATATCGGCGCCGGCGCTGCTCGTGGGGCTGGCGGTCGGCATCGCGGTCAGCATTTTTCAGGCCGTTACCCAGATTCAGGAAATGACCCTGGTGTTCGTGCCCAAGATTCTGGCCGTCATGCTTGCCCTGCTGGTGGCCCTTCCGTGGATGCTGAATCTGCTTCTGACTTTCACCAAGAACCTGATATCCAATCTTCCGATGTATATTCGATGAACCTGCCGCTGGTTACGCCGGAACTCGCCCAGACCTTTATACTGGTATTCTTGCGCACCGGCGCCATGATGGCCATGATGCCCGTGATCGGCGACAATGCGACGCCGTTGCGCATCAAGGCGGGCCTGTCTCTCATAATCGCCTTCATGATTGCGCCTGTCGTTTCCGTCGCACACATTCCGGATCCGGCCCTGTTGGATCTGGCCCTCAAGATGGCCGGCGAGGTTCTGATCGGGGTTATGATCGGATTTGCCGCCAGACTGATTTTTGCCGGCATTCAGATTGCCGGCCAGTTTGTGGGTTTTCAGATGGGGTTTGCCATCGTCAACGTGATCGATCCGATTTCCAGCGCTCAGGTGTCCATTATCGCTCAGATCCAGTATCTGCTTGCAATTCTGATTTTTCTGACCATCAACGGCCATCATTTTTTTATCACGGCGATCGCCGAAGGCTACCGCGTGCTGCCGGCCTTCGGATTCCAGTTTTCAGGAGCTCTGATGGATGGGGTTTTTCAGTTGTCCAGGGATATGTTTGTGATTGCTCTGAAACTCAGCGCCCCGATTATTGCCGTGCTGTTTTTCACCAACGTCGGGTTGGGCATTATTGCGAGAACCGTTCCTCAGATGAATATTTTCATTGTCGGCTTTCCCCTGCAGATTGGCATCGGCCTCATCGCCTTTGGACTGATGATTCCCTTTATGGTCAAAATGTTTGAGAAGCTGATTCTGGGACTCAATTCACAGGTTTCCTGGCTGATCAAGCTGATGTGAAATACCGAATTGTCGGATTGTTGACGCTTTTGCCAGAAAATAGATCGGCATCCGTATTATGGCTGAGAACGATAAAGACCAGGAACGCACAGAACAGGCGACGCCCAAGCGCCGGGAGGAATCCCGCGAAAAGGGCCAGGTGGCCAAGAGCCGCGAGGTTTCATCGGCCGCTATTCTGGCCGCATGTCTGATTTATTTTTATTTCAACGCCTCCGGCATGATGAATCAGATGCAGGAAGTGATCCGCTGGATTTTCATGGAGTCGGCGCAACAGGACCTGAATATTCGGGCCATGCACCGTCTGATCGCCAGTCTTGCATTCAAGATGGTGATATTGATGATTCCGTTGTTTCTGACGGTGCTGGCGATCGGCCTGCTGTCCAACGTCATTCAGGTCGGAATTCTTTTTTCAGCAGAACCCATTCAGCCAAAACTATCAAAAATCGATCCCATTCAAGGTTTTCAAAGGCTTTTCTCTCTCAAATCCCTGGTCGAACTGTTCAAGAACATTCTGAAAATGAGCATTGTCGGCATCGTGGCCTACCTCACCGTCAGAAAAGAGATCATTGTTTTACCCACGCTGATGGATCAAAGCGTGTCCGGAATTCTGGCATACATCGGCAGGACCTCATACCGGATCATGGGACTGGCCTGTATCGTACTGATCATGCTCGCGATTCTGGATTACGCATATCAGCGCTGGGAGCACGAAAAGAGCCTTCGAATGTCCAAAAAGGATATCCGGGACGAATACAAGCACACCGAGGGTGATCCGATCATCAAGGGCCGCATCAAACGGCAGCAGCGTGAAATGGCCAGAAAACGCATGATGGCCAATGTGCCCAAGGCCGATGTTGTGATCACCAACCCGACCCATCTGGCCGTAGCGCTTCGATATGATTCTGAAAAAATGATCGCTCCGGTGGTTGTGGCCAAGGGCGCCGGATTTATTGCAGAAAAAATTAAAGAGATATCGAAGGCGCACCAAATTCCGGTCATTGAAAACAAGCCTTTGGCACAGGTATTGTATAAAATGGTTGATGTCGACCAGGTGGTTCCTGAAAATCTCTATAAGGCCGTGGCCGAAATTCTGGCCTATGTGTACGGGTTAAAACCTGAGAAAAGGATGAAATAGGTGCTTTCATGGCGGAATCGTCTATCACGCAAAACAGCATGCTATTGCAGATCACGCAGAACAGCACCCTGATCATGGGCGTCGGCGTGATCGGCGTGCTGATCGTGATGATGGTTCCGCTGCCCACCATCGTTCTGGATCTGCTGCTGTCATTTAATCTTACCTTGTCGATCATCATTCTGCTCATGAGCATGTATGTGCTCAAACCGCTGGATTTTTCGGTATTTCCCTCGATCCTGCTGACCTCAACCCTGTTAAGGCTTTCCCTCAACGTCGCCTCCACCCGGCTGATTCTGCTTCACGGAAACGAAGGTGCGGGCGCGGCCGGTAAGGTCATCATGGCCTTCGGAACCTTTGTGGTGGGAGGGAACTTTGTGGTCGGTCTCATCGTTTTCCTCGTGCTGGTTCTGATTAATTTTGTCGTCATCACCAAGGGCGCCACGCGCGTGGCCGAGGTGTCCGCCCGGTTCACTCTGGACGCCATGCCCGGAAAACAGATGAGCATCGACGCGGATCTGAACACCGGACTGATCACTGAAATCGGCGCCAGGCAGCGTCGTCAGGAGATAGAGCAGGAAGCCAATTTTTACGGCGCCATGGACGGTGCCAGCAAGTTTGTCCGGGGCGATGCGGTTGCCGGCATCATTATTGTGATGATCAATATCATCGGCGGACTAGTGGTCGGCGTTCTCCAGCAGGGCATGGAGGTGGCCGATGCCGCGCGGAACTTCACCCTGCTCACCGTAGGCGATGGTCTGGTCAGCCAGGTGCCGGCCCTGATCGTTTCAACGGCTGCAGGCATTCTCGTCACCCGGACCACCACCTCGTCGGACCTCGGCCTTGCCTTTAAAAAACAGCTATTCATGCATCCCAAGGCGGTCGCTACTGCATCGCTCATGCTGTTTTCCTTTGCCCTGATTCCGGGAATGCCCAAGCTGTCCTTTATTCTGGTGGCTGCTCTGGCCGGCGGTCTGGCCTTTAAGCTTTTCAGAACCCAGCCGGAACCGGAGGATATTGAGGAGGCGCCGGCTGTTTCGGAAGCGCCTGCCGAAGAGATGCTGACGCCGCTGGATTCTCTGGGGCTGGAGGTGGGTTATGGATTGATTTCTCTGGTGGACGCCGAACAGGGCGGGGAGCTTCTCACCCGGGTCAAGATGCTTAGAAAACAGCTGGCCCAGGAGATGGGGTTTGTGATGCCTGCCATTCATATTCGGGACAACCTCAAGCTGCGTCCGAATGCCTATTCGGTCTTTCTTAAAGGCATCGAGATCACGACCGGCGAGTTGATGCCCGGACATTATCTGGCAATCGCTTCGAATGATTCGGATTTCAAGCTCAAGGGCGTGACGACCCGGGAACCGGCATTCGGTCTTCCGGCGGTATGGATTCCCGAGAAGGAGAAGGAGGCGGCTCAGGCCCAGGGCATCGTGGTGGTCGATGCGGCGACGGTTATAACCACCCATTTGACGGAACTGGTCAAATCGCATTCCGATGAATTGCTGGGGCGTCAGGAGGTTCAATCGCTGATCGACAACCTGTCGGCCACGCATCCCAAGGTGATTGCGGAACTGGTTCCAAAACTCGTTCCCCTGGGAACCCTGCAGAAGGTGCTGCACCGTCTGCTGCGGGAACGGGTTGCGATTCGGGATCTGTTGACGATTCTGGAAACGCTTGCAGACTATCTGCCGATTACAAAGAATGTCGATATTCTTACCGGATATGTCCGGCAGGCGCTGTCGCGCACGATCACCCGCCAGCATCAGGCGCCTGATGGCGATGTGCACGTGGCGGTGATTTCACCGGACATTGAAAGCCGGATCAGTGAATCGGTCCACCATACGGAATTCGAATCTTTTGTATCGCCGGATCCCAATATGGTTCAGGGTCTTGTTCGAAAACTTCAGCCGTTGATGACGCACTTTTCGACCCAGGGGTTGCCGCCGGTTGTGCTGTGTTCTCCAAATGTCCGTATCCATCTGAGAAAGCTGCTGGAGAAATTTTATCCCAATCTGGTGGTGCTTTCCCACAACGAAATCGCCCGGGAGGTAAACATCCGCTCTCTGGGAATGGTGGAGCTGTAACATGCAGATCAGGAGATACGAATCAAACAGTATCCAGGAGGCCATGGCCAGAATCAAGAAGGAAATGGGGCCGGATGCGGTGGTGCTTTCATCAAAGCGTTTGAAGGGGCCCGGATCCTCACGGGTGGAGGTGGTCGCTGCCAGGGATATTCAGGAAGAGCAGGTCTGCGCAGACATCGATGCCTGCCGCGAACCGGTCGGAAAGGCGAAAACCGAAGCTCTTCAAAAGGTTCATCAGGAGATTCAGGAGCTGAAGACCCTGGTTCGCCAGATTCAGAATGAAAAACCTCATGTTAGAGAATTCGCCGAACTCAAGCAGGATATGGGAGCTCTGTTCGATGTGATGGGCATGCGGCATAAAGACGCCGGTTTCTTATCTCAGATCTATTGCAGACTGATCGCCAACGGGGTTTCCAGGTCCCGGGCATGTCGTTTGGTCGAATCTTTCAAATTCCATCTGCCCAAACAGGACACCTTGGATTATGAGGCGACGATCCGTCATTTTTCAGCCATGATCGCCGAACGATTTGCGGCGAGCCGCTCTCAGGCAGGCTCCTCGCGTATCAAGGTTTTTGCGGGGCCAACCGGTGCGGGGAAAACGACAACCCTGGCCAAACTGGCCGCGCATTACGCGCTGGAAAAGAAAAACCGGGTTGGGGTGATTACCACAGATACCTATCGAATCGCCGCCGCTGAACAATTGCGGGTTTATACGGATATCATCGGCGTTCCGCTTGCGGTGGCGTCCGAAAAGGAACTCTTCAGCCGCAGCGTTCAGCAGTTCTCGGATAAGGACGTGATTCTGGTCGATACGCCGGGTCGGAGCCGTAAAGATCAGGACGCTTTAACAAAGCTCAAAGATACGCTGGGATCTGAAGCCGAAATGGAGACCAGTCTACTGCTGAGTCTGTCATCCAGCCGTGATCATCTTCTGGATGCCGCGGTCCGGTACGAGGTTCTGGATTACCGCAATATTATCTTGACCAAGACGGATGAATGCACCCGTTTTGGTTTTATCTACGACGTGCTGGATCAGGCTAAAAAACCGGTTCTGTATGTGACCACCGGGCAGAATGTGCCGCAGGATATTGAGGTCTCCACGCCGGACAGACTTGCAGAATGGATTTTATCGTAAACCGGACTCAGGGGGCGCAACCCCTCTGAAACGCTCACTTGGTATAAGGCAGATATCGTATGTCCATGGATCAGGCAGCATCGCTCAGAGAAATCAAACGGGTTCGAAATGAAGAAAGTGGCATGGCGGATTCAACAGCCTTTTCTCCGGGGCGTGCGGCATCGTCCGATGCCGTCAGCCATTCGAGCCGTGTCATTTCGATTACCAGCGGAAAGGGAGGCGTCGGAAAAACCAATATCACGGCAAACCTCGCGTACATCCTGTCCAGGAAGCGCAAAAAAACCATGGTCCTGGATGCAGATACCGGTCTGGCGAATATTGACATCATATTGGGCCTGACGCCCATGTATAATCTGTATCATGTATTAACGGGCGAAAAAATGCTGGAAGAGGTCATGGTCAGGGGGCCGGGAGGCATTTTGGTGCTGCCTGCTTCTTCCGGCATCGGGGAGATGGCCGACCTGACGCGCGGCCAGAAGCTTACCCTGCTCGATGAGTTGAACGCGCTCAAGGAGCCGCTTGATTTTGTGCTGATGGATACGGCGGCCGGTATTTCGCGGAACGTCATGTATTTCAACCTGGCCGCCGAGGAGATCATTGTGGTGGTCACCTCCGAACCCACCTCGCTGACCGATGCCTATGCGTTGATCAAAATTTTGTATCAGCGGCATGCCAAGAAGCGTTTCCGGCTGCTGGTCAATATGGTTAAAAGCGTCGTTCAGGCCAGGGAAGTCTACGAGCGTCTGAATCACGCAACGGATCATTTCCTGAATCTGACCCTCGATTATCTGGGGCATGTGATCTATGACGCCAAGCTGCACGAAGCGGTTCAGTTTCAGAAACCCATCGCGGAATTGTATCCGGCGGCGCCTGCGACAAGGTGCCTGCATGACATTGCCGAAACTCTTTACCGCGAAAAACCCGAAGTGCATGTCGACGGGGCGCTTCAGTTTTTCCGGAACAACATTCTGACAACCGGCCGTGAATAACCAGACACGAAACGAACAGATTCTCAAATATGCGCCCCTGGTCAAATATATCGTGGCGAGAATATGGAGAAAACTTCCGGACCATGTGATTGATCAGGAGGACTTGATTCAGGCAGGCATTATCGGACTGATGTCGGCGCTGGAAAAATTCGATGGAAACCGCGATGTTCAGTTTGAGACCTTTGCGCGGTTCCGCATTCGAGGGGCGGTGCTTGATGAACTCAGAATCCGGGATTGGCTTCCCAGGTCTGCACGAAACAAAAACCAGCGTCTTGCCAGGGCTTTCGATGAACTTCAACGCGAGCTGGGAAGATCACCGGAGGACGATGAGGTCTCCAGGCATATGGGCATTTCCCTGGAAGAGTACTTCAAGCTGCTGGATGAAGCCAAAGGAGTGAGCCTGGTCAGCAGAGAGGATCTGCCGCCCGGATATCTTGAAAACCACAAGCCGTCCGATTTCATGGAAACCGTCGAGTCCGGCAACCCCCTTGCCGCCCTGCTCAGCACGCAGACGCGGGAAAGGCTCAAGGAGGCGATTGATGCGCTGCCGGAAAAGCAGAGACTCGTGTTGTCTCTGTATTATTATGAGGAACTGACCATGAAGGAGGTCGGAAAGGTGCTGAATTTGACAGAATCGCGGGTTTGCCAGCTGCACTCCAAGGCGGTTCTGCATCTCAGAAGTGTTCTTCGGGAAGCAAATTAAGAAGATGATCATCACGGGAAGGTATTCGAACGGCTTCGAGTGCCTGTGACGAAGCGGGTAAGGATTCGATGCGTTTTCTGGAACAAATTCGAGAGAAGGGAAAAATCCGGGTACTGATTGCCGACGACATGATGAGCATGCGGCAAACCCTTCGGGCCATGCTTGCCGAGCTCGGCTATCATAATACCATCGAAGCGCCCAATGGACTGATCACCTGGGAGAAGCTTCAACTCAACAAGGTGGATCTGGCGATTCTGGACTGGAACATGCCGGGGCTCAGCGGCATCGAGGTGCTTCGAAAGGCCAGAGCCAATGATCGCTTTGCGGATATTCCTTTTATCATCGTGACGGCCGAGGTGGCTGAGGAGACGATCGCCGAGGCCGCGGAAACCGAAGTCGATGCATATATCATCAAACCTTTTATTGCGCAGACTCTCGGAGAAAAGATCGATCGGGTCCTGGTACGCAAAAAAAATCCTTCTCCGGTGGATGTTCTGATACGATCCGCCAGGGTGCGGGCCGCTGCCGGAGAGTACAACAAGGCCATGGAAGATCTGAAGACCGCCATGAACATGAACCCGAGAAATCCAAGAATTCTGAATGAGTTCGGGGATATTTATTTTCAGCGGGGAATGCTGGAAGACTCCGAGAAAGCCTACAAAAAAGCGATTTTGTGTGAACCCCGGTTTACCCGCGCTTACGACGGGCTGACCCGGATTTATGCGAAAAAAGGGGACAACGAAAAGCTCATGCGGACTCTTCAGGAAGGAGTCCGGGTGAGTCCGAAGAATGCGAACCGCCAGACGCTCATGGGCAAGGCGATGCTGGCAGCGGGGGATGTCAAGGACGCTCGAAAGGCCTTTGATGCCGCTGTCAAGGCCGAGCCGGGCAACCCGGTTGTTCGGCAGAATATCGCCGAGGTGTTGCTGGAAAATGGTATGGATGACGAGGCCGCTGAAATGTTTGAGGCTTCCCTGAAGATCAATCCCGAAAACGTTCATGTATACAACCGGCTGGGAATCGCCTACCGAAAGCAGGGGAAGTGTTCCGAAGCCATTGAAGCCTACCAGAAGGCGCTTGGCATCGATCCGGAAGATGAGCACCTGCATTACAATCTCGGCAGGGCCTATCTGGAAGGGGGAATGAAGGACAGTGCCGTTCCGTGTTTTGAAAAGGCGCTGGAGTTGTATCCCGAGTTCCGTGAAGCCCGCCAGATTCTTGAGATCATCTTTGATTCGGATTCGTAAGAGGCTGAACGCATGGCAAAGATGGTAAAAAAAGCAAGTCTGGATATTCTGAACATCGAGTCTTCGGAGCCGTTGAATATTCCGGAGCCGAAAGCTGCCGGGTTGGAAGACGAATCAGCACTCGCGCCTGAGCCGGCGGTTTTGAAGAAAAAGCGAATTCCGAAATTCTGGATCGTTTCCGGATCGGTTGCGAGCCTTATTCTGATGGTTTCGATTTTCTGGTTTGTTCTCAAGTGCCCGGATTGGGTCCGGCAATTCCATAGAAATCAGGCGGGGCCGGGAGCGCAGATTCCTGAAGCCATGGCGGATTTGCACGGATTTTATGTGGATCTAAAAGATGATCAGGGCCGGGTCCGCATACTGGCGTGCGATGTCAGGCTGGTTGTTGCCGACCGCGAGGATCCCGGACGCCTCGAAGCGAGATCTGATTTAAGAATCGCCATCTATCGCGTCATTCAGGGGATCTCTTATGCGAGGCTGGTCGATCCGATGGGATTTCAGCATCTGAAGACGGCTATTTTCAAAGAGATGAGGCGGACGTTGGGTCCGGGCGTAGTCGATGAGGTGTATTTGACGAATTTTCTTCTGATGTAGTCCAGATCCGGCCGGAGCCTGCGTCTCCAGGACGAACCTGAAGGGCATGATGAACGTATCCATGGAAAATCAAGAAGTTGTGAATCAGATTCAACAAAGAGATGAAATCATTTCATCTCTTCAGGAGGACCGCTTGGCCCGGGAGACCATGATTCGCATGCTCATTCATGATCTGAAAGGTCCTCTGGGAACGATTATGGCCAATCTCGATCTGCTGCTCATGAAACGGTTGCACCGAGTGCAGCAGGATATCGTCCATACGGCGCTTCAGGGCTGCCAGGAACTTTTTTCAATGATTCAGAATCTGCTTCAGATCGGCAAAATGGAAAGCCAGAACCTGGAACTGAATCTGAGCATGGTCGATGTTCGGACATTTTTGCAGGAAATGAAAAAAAAAGTTGAAATTTCCGCTAATCAAAAGGAAATTCAACTGGATATCGATTGCGAATTCGATCGAATCGTGGCGCTGGATATCGATCTGGTGCACAGAATGATATATAATCTTCTTTTTAATGCAATTGCCCATACTCCGGAAGGCGGCCGGATCATTTTGGGGGCTTGTGAATTCGAGAATCAACCGCGGATTCAGATCTGGGTAAAGGACAACGGCGTCGGAATTCCGAAATCACACCAGCAGGCCGTATTCGACCTTTACCGCGGTTCGGGGGCCGGACAATCGGACAAAAATCTTTACAAGGCCTACGGAGGCTCCGTCGGCATCGGCCTTGCCTTCTGCAAACTGGCCGCGGAACAGCACAAAGGGCGCATCTGGGTTGAAAGCCGGCCCGAAGACGGCAGCCTGTTTGTTGTCGAGCTGCCGGCGGATCTGGCGCCCATGGGAAGCGGATGGATGACTTCTGAAAAAACGTAGAGGAATGAAATGAAAACAGACAAGTCGGATACATATCAGATATTGGAAAAGGACTTTTCGTCCACTTTTTTGACCGAACTCATGCCCGGCATTCTTCATAATTTTGCCAATCCGCTCAACGGAATCATGGGGCGTTCCAAGTTGCTGCAGCGCCGATTCGATGAAACCGTCAGAAGAATCAAGGAACGCCATCCGGCGGTCGCCAGTGAGATCAAGGAAAACTGCGACAAGATTTCAAATGATATTCATGCCATCGGCAGCGAGTCGGATAATTTCTTTGGCATGTTCAAGGATGTGGCCAACAAATTTTACGGCATTGACGCGCACGGACCCCAGGCCGTTCAGCTTTCAAGGCTGGTTCAGTCGGAGATGCGTTTTTTTAATTTTTACCTGGATTTCAAGCATGAGGTGCAAAAACACCTTGAGCTGCAGGAAGAACTCCCGGATGTGACCGGAAGCCACGCCGAATTTTCCATGGGCCTCTGGGGCCTGATCCGGCATTGCATGGGGGTGATGAAAGGCCGGCCGTTAAAGGAGCTGGGTATCGCAACCTTATCGGATGACCGGCATGTCCGCATGAGAATTCGCGATACGGGGACCCCGCTGAGCGGCGATCAGGCCCGGCGGCTGGCATCGGCTCTGGAAAACGGGGCCGGTTCGGAAGGGCTTGACGATGCGCTCAAAGGCCTTTTCTATTCTCTGATGGCTTTTCATGCCTGTCGGGCCGTATTCCGGATCGAACCGACCGTCGACGGCAACCAGTATGAAATTGCCATTCCCTTTCGCGACGGTCAGTGAGGTGCGTCAGATTAAAGATTTCTCCTGAATTTGACGATCTGTGTTTTGGAAACCCTGGCAGGCCGGTGAAAACAAAGAGAACGGGGGCGCTCGGGACGCAGGGCATCAGGAGGTGTAAACATGTTAAGATCCGTTGACATGCAGCAGGTCATTCTGCAGTCCAATGCCGCCGAAAGAGTGCAGCAGGTTCAGCAGCAACATTCGGACATGCAGCAGAAGTATTTTGCAGCTGAACTGAACAAAGAAAGACAGGAACAAAAGGAAAAGGTCGGTCAATCCGTGGAGAACGAGCAGATCCGGCTGCAAACGGAAAAAGACAGGCAGGAGCGGAAGCGGAAACAGGCCCGGCATTCCGAGGATGTCGTTGATGAGGACTCGGGCCAGGATGATGAAAAAGAGTTCGGAAGAATCAACATAAGGGTCTGAAATGAATATTCAGGTGTTGATCGGATTTCAGATTGCGGCCGACATACTGCTGTGCGCGGTGATCATCTATCTGCTCTGGCGCTTCAAAAAAGACGTCTCTGCCTCAAGGAGCGGCATGGACCAGGAGCAGATGCTCGAATTCAGAAGGCTGATTGAAGACTCCCAGCAGACCGGCGCCCGGTTTGTCGATGCTCTGTCCGAAGGCCGGAGAATGTTCAAGGAACTGGCCTATGGTCTGGATGAGCGTGAAAAAAGACTCCAGTCTCTGATCGAAACCTCCCGTGCCTGCTCGGAAAAGCTCGATGCAGGAATTTCCCGAATCGAGGAGCGTCCCTTCGAAGACAAATATCAGACGGTGATTCAGATGGCCCGCGAGGGATTGAGCGCCGGGGAAATTGCCGGACGCACCGGCCTGGCCGAAGGCGAGGTTGCCCTGGTGATCGGTCTCGGGCGGGCCAAAGATGAAAATCCCTGATGTCTTCCATTTATATCCTTCCTGAATCCGTCTTTCCTCAAAATTTCGCTTCTGGCATTAACGCCGGCCAGAAACCTTCGATTTTGTCTATCGGCGATATTCTGGAAGCCCGGGTCGCCGAAATCCTGTCTGAAAACAGGGTTCTGATCACGATGCAGAATCAGCAGATGATCGCTTCTTCCTCCATTCCCCTGTCTCTGGGACAGAAACTGCGCGTTCAGGTGGCGCGGACACAGCCTGAGATTCTCCTGCGCTTGATTGGAAGCGAGGCTTCGGAAAGCCAGCGGATGAACCAGGGATTGCGGGCCTTTCTCTCCGACCCGGACAAGCTTTTGCGGCTGTTCGATCAGGCAGGGAAGATGCTTTCCGCACAGGGCGACAGCGCGCTTTCCGAAGGGGTTCGCAGCTGTCTGCAGGAAATGTCCCGGCTACTCAACTCGCTGATCCTGTCCGACGAGACGGTACGCGATCCCCTTTTTCTCAAAAAGTTCGTTTCGACCCTGGGCCTGGACCTGGAAAACCGGCTGCTGAAACATTCAATGCAGCAGCCTGTGGCGGGTTCCGAGATGTGGAGAGGAAACCTCAAGGGCCTGCTGGCCAAAATCGCTGAGCAGCTTCAGCCAGGGAATTCAGAACAGCCGGCATCCGATGCGGCTATCCGGCTGAGCGCTTTTGCGAAAGACGGTCTTCAGTCGCTTGAAACCCATCAGCTGGTCAATACCCTGCTTCAATCCCGGGATGATGTCCTCATGTTTCAGCTGCCCCTGCTTCTGTCTTCCGGTCTTTCCATGGCTGATGTGTTTTTTCACCAGGAGCGGTCAAAGGATGCGGAGCGTTCGACCGAATCCTGTACTGTGGCGATGTTTCTGAATATGGACGCCCTGGGCGATTTGATGATCGAGGCCAGGTTCAGGGACGCGCAGGTCGGCTGCAGCATCCGGTGCCTGAATCCGGAGGTCCGGGCCTATATCGCCGGGAATCTGGAGCAGCTGAACGAAGCCTTGAAAACGCTGGGGCTAAAAGTCGATCAGTTGGTCTGCGTTTGTGAACCCGACATTTCCCGCCGCAGAACCGAACATCTGGCCCGGCTGTCTGCTTTCGAAAGCGATGCGGTGAATCTCTTTGTCTGAATCTGCAACCGGGAGACAGTGATGAAAAAAGAAAAAATCATGGCCGCCGCCATCGAATATGATGCCGCCAAGGATGTCGCGCCCCGCCTGACGGCCAAGGGCAGAGGGCTGATCGCCGAAAAGATTATCGAGACGGCCCGAAAACACGATATTCCCATTCAAAGCGATGCTGGTCTGGTTCAGATTCTCTGCCGTCTGGATATTGACGAACGCATTCCCGTTGAACTTTACCGGGCCGTGGCCGAAATTCTTGCCTTTATTTATCGTCTCAACCGGCAGCGTCCTTCGGACGACGCTTGAGATAAAACGGCTGCCGTTGAATTGCCCCGGCTGTCTGCCGGACAGGAAAATTTTTCCCGTTCCGTTAGCTCCAATGAAGGCAGCCGGATGGATCCCAAAGATTTTTTAGAAAATATTCATCCTTCGAATTGCTAAAAAATCAGTCATAATGGATGGATATGAATTACTCTGATCTTCGGAACCCCATGTTCTCATCCCCTGGCACGTCGATTGCAAATTATTGAGGCAAAACTTTCAGCACAGGAGTCATTTATGCCGTATCAGGTTAACGACGTTGCAGATGCCTGTTCCAGAACCATGAGCCGGCTCGATCATGTGACCAACAATCTGGCCAACGCGAATACGCCGGGATTCAAGGCCGAATATCTGAATTTTGCCCGTGAGAGCCAGAACGACGGTCTGGCGCCGGAGTCTGGTCAGATGGCGGTGAATTTTGCGCCCGGCATGCTGCAGGAAACGGGCAATCCACTGGATGCAGCTCTCAAGGATGACGGCTTTTTCGTGGTGGAAACCGGTCAGGGCGGTCTGGCCTACACTCGTCAGGGCAATTTCGCTTTGGATGAGAACGGGTATCTGGTTACGGCAGCCGGGGACAAGGTACTCGGCGCTTCCGGCCCCATTCAGGTCGAAGGAGACCGGATTTCCATCGACGACCAGGGCCGTGTGATCTCGGACGGCGACGAGGCGGGACGCCTTCGAATCGTCCGCTTTGAGTTCCCGCAGTTGCTGCAGCGAAAAGGATCCGGTCTTTTTACGGACCCGGGAAACGCCGGCGAAACGCCGGTGGAAAATCCCCAGGTGAAATCCGGATCACTGGAACTTTCCAATGTCAACGCCGTCAAGGAAATGGTCATGATGATCGATATTCAGCGCACATTTGAAGCGTACCAGAAGGTGATTCGCACCATGGCCGATCAGGATGAACTTTCCACCAGCCGTGTTGGAAAATTATATTAGGAGGTAGATCGATGATAAGGTCTTTATGGATAGCCGCAACCGGAATGAATGCCCAGCAGGTGGACCAGGATGTTGTGGCCAACAATCTGGCCAACGTGAGTACCGTCGGTTTCAAGAAGTCCCGAGCCAACTTCATGGACCTGATGTATCAGCTGATGGTTCAGCCGGGTTCCGAAACTTCCGAGGGCAACCAGCTTCCCGTCGGCATTGAGATCGGCATGGGAGTGAAAACCGTGGCCACGCAGAAGGTGTTTACCCAGGGCGATTACGAACAGACCGGCAATGCCCTTGACTGGGCCATAGAGGGAGACGGATTCTTTCAGCTCGATGACAACGGCGAAACGGTTTACACCCGGGCGGGGAACTTCAAAATCGATTCAGAAGGCTATGTCTGCAATTCAGAAGGGCTGCGTTTGATTCCGGAAATCACGCTGTCCGATGAATCCGTCACGTTCACCATAGACAGCGGCGGCACCTGGTCGGCTACGGACGCTCAGGGAACATCCCTGGCCACCGGACGCATCGAACTGGCCAAGTTCATCAATCCGGCGGGTCTGATCAGCCTGGGGCGCAATCTTTTTCAAGAAACCGATGCGTCCGGAGATCCGACTGTCGGAAACCCCGGTGAAAACGGCATGGGAACGCTCTCCCAGCATTTTCTGGAGATGTCCAACGTCAACGTGATTGACGAGATGGTGAAGATGATCGCGGGCCAGCGGGCCTACGAGATCAATTCCAAGGCCATTCAGACGGCGGACAGCATGCTTGAGATCGTCAACAATTTGAAGAGGTAGCGCGTGAGAAGATTCTTTCAGATTGCAGGGGTCTTATTGAGCATGGTTCTGGTCGCGCCGGTCCTGGCTGAAGTGGCGCCGTGCGCTCAGGAAGCTGGGAAAAGCCGGGTTTCGGCCGATCGGATTCGCGGTATCATTGAGGACTATATTCACGAAAATATGCCCTGGCCCAGGGAAACGGTCCGGTTGGTGTTTCTATCCCGTCTGACCGATTTGACCCTGGATGCGGAAAAATATTCCTACCATGTTCAGACCAACCGCAACAACCGGTTCATCGGCGACGCTTCCTTTGTCATCCGGTTTTCCAGCGATGGCGCCCTTCTGGCCGAGAAAACCGTCCGCGTCAGCCTGGAGGTGCTTCGAAACATGGTGGTGAGCAACCGCAGCATTCAGAGAGGCACGAAAATTGCTGCCAATGATGTCAGCATGGTTCGGAAATGGGTGCAGCGAATACCCCTGGATACGGCAACGGATTTATCGGAGGTGACGGGCAAACAGATGGCCGTAACCGTCCGGCCCAACACGGAGATCAAACGCAGGATGCTCAGGGATGCGATCATGGTCAAGCGGGGCAAGATTGTGAAAATCGTTCTGAAAAACGGACCCATGAGCGTCATGGCGATGGGGGTTTCCGAGGAGGACGGTGCTGTCGGGCAAACCATCCGTGTGCGCAACATGGCTTCCAATAAGATGGTACACGCCAGGGTGGTGAACGACTCCACCACCCTGCTGAAATTCTGAATTGAATAAGGAAACGGCATGAAAACAAGGGCGATGAGATGGTGTGCATGGTGGGTCCTGGCAATCATGTTGACAGGGATCGGCTGCGCCGGCCCGACGGTTCAGGAGGTTCGGAATGAGCCGGTTTTGCCGCAGGCCATTCAGGCAAAAACCGAAACGGCGCCCGGATCGATCTGGCCGGGGGAAAACAGATTCAACATGCTGTTCGTCGACCGCAGGGCGCGAAACGTGAATGATATTGTCACCATCATCGTGCATGAGTCCTCCAGCGGCGGCAACAACGCCAGCGTCAACACCAGCAGAAGCGCGAGCACGGATGCCAGCATCACCAGCCTGCTGGGCCTGGATACGTCGATTATTAAAAGCAATGCCAACATGGGCGGGAAGATCGGAATCGGAGGCACCTCGGAAAACTCCATGAAAGGCACGGGAAAAACCAGCCGGGATGGAAGCCTGCAGGCCCAGATCACCGCCCGCGTCACGCAGGTGCTTGAAAACGGAAACCTGGCCATCGAGGGGCGGCGTCAGCTGACCGTGAACGCCGAAACCCAGTACATCGTCATCACGGGCGTCATCCGTCCCGAAGATATCACCGCCGACAACCTCGTTGAATCCCAGTACATTGCCGATGCCAGAATCGTCTACACGGGAAACGGCGTGATCAACGAGAAGATGCGTCCGGGATGGCTGACTCGAGTAGCGGACTGGGCCTGGCCATTCTAGCAATCGGATCATGAGAGAAGGAAAGGAAGCATCGTGAATACAAAGATCAGGATTATCGGCATCCTTGTCTTCATTGCATGGATTGCGGCGGTTTCCACCGGATATGCGGCAAGAGTGAAGGATATCGCCACCATCGGCGGAGTCCGGGACAATCAGCTGGTCGGTTACGGGCTTGTGGTGGGCCTGGCCGGTACCGGTGATGACGTCAAAAACGGTTTTACCCGGGAGTCTCTTTCCAACATGCTCAGCGCCCAGGGACTGGCGATGAAGGACAATAAAAACCTCAAGGCGGACAACAGCGCCGCGGTCATGATCACGGCCGTTCTGCCGCCTTTTGCCAAGATCGGTTCCAAGCTCGACGTGATGGTGTCTTCCATCGGCGATGCCACCAGTCTTCAGGGCGGCACGCTTTTGATGACCCCGCTTCGTGGCGCGGATGGCAATATTTACGCCGTGGCTCAGGGACCGATCATTCTCGGCGGCTATTCCGCGGGCGGCGCCGGCGCCAGCGCGTCCAAGAACCACACCAGCGTCGGGAGAATCGCCAACGGCGCCATGGTGGAAAGGGCGCTCTCCTTTGATTTCGAGAAAAACCGGAGCGTGACCATCAACCTGATGCAGCCCGATTTCACAACCGCCCGCCGCCTGGCCGAAGTCGTCGGCCGGGTTTCGGGACAAGTCGAGGTTCGTCTTGTGGACTCCTGTTCGGTGCAGGTGAATCTGAAAGACGGATTTTCCGGAAGCCTGACCGAACTGATATCGATTGTCGAAAACCTGGATGTGCCGGTCGACGCCCAGGCGGTTGTGGTTCTGAACGAAAAAACCGGAACCGTGGTGATGGGCGAGAACGTCCGCATATCCACCGTGGCCATCGCGCACGGCAATCTGAGCATTCAGATCAAGGAAGAATCCATGGTGTCCCAGCCCGCGCCCTTTGCTCCCGCGCCTCCTGAAGGAGGCGTTCCATACAAGGACAGGGATTCCGGCACGATCGTCGCGCCCGGAGGGCAGACCGTGGTGACCCAGGATACGACCATCGGCGTATCGGAGGAAAACAGGCAGCTGATGGTGGTCCCCAAGGGCGTAACGATTCAGGAGGTCGTTCAGGCGCTTAACGCGATCGGCGTTACACCCCGGGATCTGATCACGATTCTGCAGACCATCAAGGCGGCCGGAGCGCTTCAGGCGGAACTCAGGGTCATCTGATTGCGGACAAAAGAGAGGAAAAGGTTATGGATGGCATTCAATTCCCGGCTGCCGGCGATGCAATCAAACCCGTTCCGGAAAAGGCTGCGGATTCAGCGGATCTGAAAAAAGCCTGCGCGGATTTTGAATCCGTTCTTGCCTACTATTTATTTAAATCCATGCGCGCAACGGTTCCCGACGGCGGCCTGTTTAAAAAGGAAGACACTTTTACCATGCTGATGGATCAGAAACTGGCCGAGCAGATTTCGCAAAAAGGCGAGGGGCTCGGGCTTAAAAAGATACTTTACCGGCAGATGGGCGGGGAAGGCGAAAAATAGAGTTTTTTTCAATAATATCGTTAAAGTTTCATGGACAGAATGCCGATAGTGGTGTTAGGAACAGCCAAGAGGTGAAAAATGAAAATTTCTAACATCAAAGACATGCAGTCTCAGGCCGTTATGCAATATCAGAGAACCGAGAACGTGAAACCGGATTCTGAAAAAACGGCCGGAGGAACGGCCGGTGCTCCGGCCGAGAGAGTCGACCTTTCCACTACGGCAAAAGATGTGCAGCAGATACGCAAGGCGTTGGCGGATCTCTCCGACGTGAGGAACGAAAAGGTTCAGGATTTGAAGCGTCGGATAGATGAGGGAAGTTACAGCGTCAGCGGTGAAAAAATTGCCGAAAAGATGGTGAAAGACTCGTTGCTGGATATTTTTGCTTAAGCTGTCACGATCTGAATTTCCGCAGATTTTCCCCGCCCCCGAGATCGCAGGCGCGTCTGCCCGGCGCGCCTGCGAACCCCCTGCACGCCTCCTTCATGCTGCATCGAGGTGATAAATGATCAGACAGGAGATCGGTTTTGACATCATTCCGAATGTGGATCACGCGATTCCATCGCTGTGCGGTTCCCTGCTCGCGGTTCTTGAAAAGGAGATCGAGATATACCGGGAACTTTTGACCGCCGTCACGGGGGAGCGAAGCATTCTGACCCGGCCGTCGTTGGCATCTTTGCAGCAGAGCAACGCGAGGAAAGAGACCATCGTGCTCAAGACCCGGATGATCGAGGAGGCCCGAACCGGAATCGTCAAGAAGATTGCAAGGCTGTTGAATTATGATGAGGAAAAAATCAATTTTTCGATTCTGGCGCAATTTCTGGAAGAGGACCAGCGCAGGGCACTGAAGGATCGCCGGGAGACGCTCGCGAACCTGGCCGGCCAGGTCGGCCGGATCAACGAGGAGAATCGGGGCCTGATCGATGCGTCTATGCATCACGTCAACAACTCCCTGGACTTTCTTGCCAGACTCATGTCGCCGAGTCCGGTTTATCAGCGGACCGGCCGGGTGGCGGTCGATAGTTTAAACGGAAGGTTCATCAACCGGAAAGGATGACTCCATGTCCATCAGCAGCCTTTTGAATGTCGCCGGCAATGCCCTGTTGAGTCAGCAGACGGCCATCAATGTGACCGGCGCCAACATCGCCAACGTCAATACGACCGGTTATTCCCGTCAGCAGACGATCTTGAGCGCCGTGGGGTCGGCGGACGCCTCGTCCGGATATGTCCGGCTCGGCGTTGAGGTGACCGGAATTCAGCGGGCCTACGATCAGTTTCTGGCCGACCGGATCACCGTTCAGCAGCAGAACGTGGGTTACGCCGAAGCCCGCAAGAACGCCCTGGAAGGGGTTCAGGTCATTTTCAACGATTCATCCGGCGCTCTGGGCGATGCCATGAACAGCTTCTGGAACGCGTGGGATGATCTGTCGCTCAATCCGGACGGCCAGCTTGAACGGGAAAATCTTCTGGACGCTTCCGAACGGCTGACCGTTTCGTTTCATGAAGCCGCATCTTCTCTGATTCTGGCCAGAGATGAGGCGGAAGCCGGCATATCCGACGCCGTCAGCAGCGTGAACGGGATTCTCTCCGGCATTGCCCAGCTCAACAGCCAGATCGAGGCCGCCGATGTGCAGAACCTCAGCGTCAATCCGCTGCGCGATCAGCGGGACGAGCTGATCAACGAACTGGCCGGGTATATGGATATCAGCTGGTTCGAAAATACGGATGGCTCGCTCAATGTGTACATGGGATCCGGTCAGACCCTGGTGGAAGGAGTCGCCAGCCGCGAGTTGAGCCTGCAAAGCGATCCCGCCAACGGATTTTTTTCGGACATTGTCATCTCGGGAAGTTCGGGAACTGCTGTGACCGGCAGCATTTCCAACGGACGGATAGGCGCGTTGCTGGAAATCCGCGATGAGGTGATTCCCGGATACCTTGACCGGCTCAACACCCTGGCCTCAACCCTGGCCGATGCGGTCAACACGCAGCACAGCTCGGGATATGATGCGGACGGTCTTGCCGGAGAAAACTTTTTCGACCCGGCAACCGATGCCGCCACGCTGGCGGTCAATGCCGCCATTGCCGCCGATATCGACCGGATTGCCGCTTCATCGACCGCCGGCGGAGGCGACGGCGAAAACGCGCGCGTCATCGCGGCCATCAATGAAGACGCCCTGATCAACGGGGCGACCCTGGGGGATTCTTACGCGGCCATGATCGGACAGGTCGCCCTGGATCTGAACAATGCCGGTTCCGCCGTCGACCGTCAGAATCTCGTCATGGACCAGCTGATAACCTGGCGGGATTCGGTTTCCGGAGTTTCCCTCGATGAGGAAATGATTCAGCTGATGAAATTTCAACTGGGTTACAACGCCGCGGCCAGACTCACCCAGGCGGTCAACGAGATGCTCGATGTTCTGATGAACCTCGGTCAATAGGAAACAGCATATGATATTTCGAGCGACGGAAAACCATCGATTCTACGGCATGAGCAGCAATCTGGCCACGGTGCGCAACCAGAGCGCTCAGGTCTTGGAAACCCTGACCACGGGGCAAAACATCAACCAGATATCCGATGATCCCCAGGGCGCCGTTTCCCTGGAAAAACTTCAGGCATTCATTGAGCGCAACGCCCAGTATCAGCGCAACCTGGAACTGATCCGGCCCTGGGTCGATTTTTCCTGCGTCAATCTGGAGTATGCCGGGACCCTGCTTTCCGAGGCCTGCCAAATCGCCGACTCCCACAGCGACGGGTCCGCCACGGACGGCGAAAGGGAGGCGGCCGTCATGCAGCTGGACAACATCCTGAAGGAACTGATCGATACCGCCAACGCCAGTCTGCGCGGCCGGTATGTGTTTGCCGGCTCAAATTCCGATGCGCCGCCCTTTGCCGAAACCGGAGGCGATCCGCCGGTGGTTTACAACGGTGACGATCAGCGCCTGCTCGTCAATGCGGATGCCGGCATGGCGCTGGCCTATAACATCACCGGAGAATCGGTGTTCGTCGCCGGCAACGGGAATGTCGACGTGTTTCAGGCGGTTTACGATTTGAAAACGGCGCTCGAAAACAACGATACCGCCGGGATTCAGGCCCAGGCCGACATTCTGGCCAGTGCCCGCGAACAGGTGCAGTTGGGCGTCTCCAGAACCGGCGCGATCGTCGGGCGCATGGAGCTGGCGGAAAATCATCTCTCCGTGCTTGAAACCCGGGTCAGCACCCGAATCTCCGATATTCAGGATGCGGACATGGCCAGGGTCGCCGCGGAGTATTATATGACGGAGATCGCCCTGCAGGCCGCCTATTCGGTCAGTTCGCAGATCAAGGAATATTCCCTGATCAACTTCCTTCAATAAACCGCTGTTCCGCCGGACCCGATCAAGCGCTTCCCCGGGGTTCCGGCCCGCATCCGTGAAGCCTTTTCAATTCATGCGATTCTGGAAAAGCCGCTGTATTCGTCGGCGGACGGGTCCATGGCCTTTCCGTAGGCGTCAACGCCGGAGAATTTAAAGACGATATGATTGGGATCCATCGTGGCGTCGGCGTCTTCGTTCTGGGAAATACGGAAATAAACGGTCGCCATGTTGGTTTCATCATCGAATAAAACATAGGCGGGGTTATTGGAAATAGAGGCTTCCGCAGACGACGGCGGCAGTCCGTAATTATACACGCCGCCGTTGTTTTGAATCGTGGCCCGGGATATCGTCCAGTTTTTGGCGCTGACGACGGAGGCCGGGTCCATATCCTTGGAAAACGTGACGGTCATCGAAAAGAGTTTGGACGCGTTCGCATCGGTCAGGCTGGAGCTCAGCCGAGATACCGGGGTATTCGGACCCAGCGTGGTGTTGAATCCGTCAAAACTTAAAGCCGCGGTCATTCTCGGCTGTGTGATCTGAGTAATATAATTCTCGAGATCCGTTTGGTAACCGGAATCGTTGTGCTTCAGAACCGCCAGCTGGTCTTCGGCCCTGTTGAAATCTCCCATATCGGCCCAAGCATACCCCAGTTCGAGATAGGCGAGTTCAAAATCCTTGTTGACGCGGACGGCCTTGTTTAACAAAGAGACCGCCCCGTTCAGATCGCCGGACGCCCGGGCCGCCTGGCCGAGACCGTAGTATCCCGAGGCATTGGCGGGGCTGATCCGCACAACCTGGGCAAAACGTTCGTTGGCTTTATCCAGTTCGCCGGTTTTGAGGTAGCACTGTCCCAGAGAATACTGGCTCTCGGCGTCGTTCGGATTCATTCTGACCGCTGTTTCGTATGCCTCGGCAGCTTCCTCCGGCATATCTTCCTGCAGGTAGATGTCGCCCAGAGCCAGATGGAACGAGTCGTCCGTCGGATAAATCCGAATGGCCTCCTTGTAGGTTTTGATCGCCTCTTCGGTTTTGTCCAGCTTGAGAAAAGCCTTGCCGATATAATCGTAGGCCTTGGCGCTATTGTCGGAGAACGGCGAAAGCGCGGCCGACCTTTTGAAGGCCTGGACGGCCAGCTCGTATTTTCCGTCCTGAAAATAATCGATTCCCTGCCCCAGAATGGTTCCGGCCAGAGAGTCCAGTTTTTCCTGGGAGTTGGCGGATGTTGAAGTAAATAAGGTGTTTATTGCGTCTGTGGATACGCTCAGGTCCATGTATGTCTCCCGTATGAAGCATCTGTCTGATGTAGTTATCGGCAGTTGATGGAAGAAACTTTATTATAAAGCAGCAATCCGCTTGATTTGAATATTTTGCGAATAATTTTTCCGGAGCGCTAAAGTTTTGCGCCGGAATTTCCGATAACAGGTTCAAATGCGGATGACAATCGCGTCAAAACGCAAAAAAGAAAAAAGTCCGGCCGGACAAAAACAGGAAACTTAACAGGCAGAACCAAAACCCCGACAAGAACTGTCGGAAACACAACCTAGAAAAGGAGAAAACATTATGGCAATCAACGACATTTCCTTAACCTCCGGAATGCGGTCCAACCTTTTGAGCCTTCAAAACACGGTTAGCCTTTTGAACCGCACGCAGGGCAGACTTGCCACGGGCAAGAAGGTCAACACGGCCATCGACAATCCGGTATCGTACTTCGCGTCTCAGAACCTGACCTCACGCGCGTCCAAAATTGACAGTTTGAAAGATGCCATGGGCCAGGCCATCCAGACGATCACCGCCGCCGACAAGGGCATCACGGCCATCACCACCATGATCGAACAGGCCAAAGGTATCGCGCAGTCCGCCCTGAGCGCCGAAGGCCCCACAACGCCCGATACGATTACGAATGGAGCGGCGACTGTGCAAGTGACGGCCTATTCGACCGCGTCCATCACATTTGGAGTGGTTGCTGATGATGAAGATGTGGTCATCGCCGGAGAAACGTTTACCAAAACCACTGGTGAATGGGACGGCACCGTCGCCGATCTGGCCGCAGACATCAATGCGAATACCACCCTGACCGGCCTCGGATACTCGGCCGCGGTGGTTAGCGGCGATGTGATCATTTCCAAGTCCAATGCTGATGTCGCATTGGCCGATTTGTCCGGAAGCGCCACCGGCTATGCCGAAGCCATCGACACCCAGCACTCGGAAACCTGGACCATCACCAATTCCAACGAAACCACGTATACGGGAACCGGAGCGGGCGATACCGCCGCTGCATCCAAAACCGCCGCCGCCGCCGCTTTGCAGGCGGACCTTCTGGCGGACACCACCTGGGTCAATACGGCAACGGTAACTGATGCAAATGTAGTCAACGTAACGTTTAAAGCGGTTCCATCCGCGGAAATGACCGCGCTTCAGACCCAGTACAATGAAATGCGGACCCAGATCACCGCGCTGGCGGGTGACTCCGGGTACAAGGGCAAAAATCTTCTGACCGACGTCACCATGACTGTCAAGTTTGAAGGCAGCACGATGGATGTGAAGGGATTTGACGCCTCGGCGGGCGGTCTGGGCATTACTGAAGCGACATGGACGGCAGGCGGCGACATCGATGCGGATCTGGATCTGCTGGATACGGCCCTGGACACCTTGAGCCAGAATGCATCCGGTTTGTCCGGCAACCTGAGCATCATCACCGTCCGTCAGGAATTTTCGACGAATATGATCAACACGCTGACCGAGGGTTCGGACAAGCTGACCCTGGCCGATACCAACGAGGAAGGCGCCAACATGCTGATGCTGCAGACCCGTCAGTCTCTGGCCACCACCGCCCTGAGCCTCTCGGCCCAGGCGGCTCAGTCGGTACTGCAACTGTTCTCGTAACAAGAAGTCAGGAAACAGATAAGGCGGGGGAAGAACTCCCCCGCCTTGGCCGCCAGTAACGGGGGCGCATTATGAATATTCACAATTTTCAAATGAATCAGGGCTTGTTCCGGACTGCTGAGACAAGATCTGGCGCCGGAAAAGGAGCTGCATGCGCAGAAAGCGATTCCTCCGTATCCGGAATGAATTCGGCTCAGGCAACGCCCTTGCCCGACGCTTCGCCTAAAAAACAGGCCAGTTGGCTTGAAACCAGCTTTCCTCCCTTTTTCCCGCTGGGAAATACGCAGGAGATTTTTTCCGTCATGATCCAGGCAAAGCCGGACAACGAATCGTCCGACTTCACGGAAACGCAGAAAATGGACAATGCGGCCGGCAGGGAAGCGGTTGCCGAACGGCAGCAGGCTGCCGCGCACAAAAAAGACGAGTCGATTCAAAACCATGCGCCGGATGCGGACCCGACGGCTCATCCGGGCAGTGTTCTGGATTTGAAAGTCTGATTTTAAAGAAATCACAGGCGAGGGTGTATGTCGCTCAAGATCACGCTGAAGCCTTATGAAAAATTCATTCTTGGCGGGGCGGTCATTACCAACGGCGATGCAAAAAGTGTTTTTATCGTCGAAAATGACGTGCCGATCCTGCGGGAAAAGGACATCCTGAGCCTGGAGGCGGCCGACACCCCTTGCAGGAAGATTTATTTCGCCATTCAGCTGATGTACGTCGACAATAAAAATCTGCCGGACCATCACAAAACATTCTGGAAACTGGTCGGGGATGTGGTCGAAGCGGCGCCCAGCACCAGGCCGATACTGCACGAGATCGGCGAATACATTCTCAATGACCGGTATTATCAGGCACTGAAACTGACGAAAAAACTGATTGAATATGAACGGGAGATTATCAACCATGTACGCAGCGCAACTTGAAGCTTACAGAACAGCTCAGAATACCAACATGTCCGGAAGAGAAATCGAAGCCGCCGCTTTAACACGCTGCGCGCTGATGCTGCAGGACTGCCGGAAAACCTGGGACTTTGTCGGGCATAAGGAAAAACTGGCCGACGCCCTGAGAACCAACCAGATGGTCTGGAGCATTCTGCAGTCCGAACTGGCCAGGGACGACAACCCGCTGCCCCTTGAGGTTCGCAGGAATCTTTTGACGCTGAGCGTTTTCATCGACAGCCGAATCATTCAGATCATGGCGCAGCCCGCTCCTGAAAAGCTCAAGGTTCTGATCGACATCAACCTGAATCTGGCCGCGGGGCTTCGCGGCAGCCCGGCGGAGTAAATGCCGCAACCGGATGATTACTTATGTCATCAGTGAAACGGGGCAAGAATTGCCGGAAAAGCATCCCAGAAAGGGCAAAAAAATGACTCTCAACGACATATCATGAACTTCCGGAAAAAAGAGGTCCGTCTTTTGACCACGAACAGGACCGCCCTTCAACCGGCAAAAAATCAACCAGACAATTACCTTTTTTGTAGAACAGGCCATAGGCATCGTCTGAACCAGAGGTATTGCCCAAGCTGCGGCAGGCACTGTGCAAGAACGCGCGATCCGCGGCGCTGCCCGAAAAATTACCGTGATCAGAAATCCAGAATATCCGGAAGGGAAATCGAAGCCGCAGCGCGCTGATCCTCTCCGACTGCCGGAAAACTGGGATGCTCCTGATCGAGATGCCGTTCTGGCCGAGACCCTGAGAAACAGCCAGCCGGTCTGGAGCGTTTTGCAGTCCGAACTGGCCAGAGACAACAACCCGCTGCCCCTTGAGAGGTTTGCAGGAATCTTTTGACGCTGAGCATTTTCATCGACAACCGAATCATTCAGATCATGGCGCATCCGGCGCCGGAAAAGCTCAGGATTCTGATCGACATCAACCTGAACCTGGCCGCAGGCCTTCGCGTAATTCCGGCACAACATCCTTAATGGGCGCTTGAGTCATGCGATTGACTCGATCAGTCTGCCGGTTTCCTCGTCGCTCAATTTGTTTTCAACCGTTGCATTAAGGATGAGCAAGGCTTCGTTTCTCTTTCCGTGCGAATGAAGTTGGGAAGCGATATCGTTTAAGAGCGGCGTGATTTGAAGCCTTTTTTGCAGCAGCAGCTGCAGACGCTCCCGCATTTCTTCCGTTTTTCCTTTCAGGCAGAAAATGACGGTCGTCAAAAACAATGCCGGAAGGTAGTCCGGCATGTCTGCAAGCAGCTCTTCCAGCGCGCGCAACGCCTTGTCCGGGGCGCCGACGATGATTTCGCAGTGCGCGTAGATATGGACGCATTCCTTGAGCTTCGTTCTGGACGACATGGCCCTGGTTGCCGCTTCAAGCGCCGCATCATAGCGATCCATCATCAGATACGCCGAGGCGAGCTGAATATAGATTTCCGGCAACGGTTCGCCGTATGATATCTGGGCGATTTCCCTGTAGCCCGGCGAACGGGGATCAGTTCCTATCAGCGAGAGGAGTTTCAGCCACAATTCAGCGGCTTCCTCGTATTTGTGAAGCAGATGGGCCTGCTTTGCCAGTTCGTTGATATATTTTACGTTTGTCGGATCGCTTTCATACTTCATTTTCCCCAGGGTATAATAATCTAGGCCTTTTTGGGCCTCGCGCTCCATATCCAGTTTGCCGTAGTGATGAACAAGAATATTGCTGCGGCGAATGGGAATCCTGGCCTTGTTCAGGGAATCCTCCACGATCTCGTGAACCGCATTGGCGAAGAAGACATCTTTTCTTCGCGGAAACAGGCGAACCTTGAAGCTTTTGACCCACCCGGCACCCGCTTCTTCGGGAAATTCTCCGTTGTTCCGCGTCCAGCCGATGACGCTGACGTTGCTTGTGTAATTTCTGGTAATAATGGAATAGGCGACAGGCGACGACGGCTTTTTCCGGGCCAGGGTTTTCAGCTCGTCATAATCGCGGGCGGCAATGACCTCATCGGCATCCAGGACCAGAATCCAATCTCCCTCGGCGTGGGCAAGGGATTGATTGCGGGCTTCGGAAAAATCGCCGGTCCAGGGGAACTCGAAAACCAAGGCGCCGAATATCCGCGCGATATCCATGGTTTTGTCGCTGGAACCCGTATCGACGACAATCATCTCATCGACGACCCCGCGTACGCTTCGAAGGCATCTGGCCAGATTCTTTTCTTCATTTTTGACGATCATGCACAGGGACAGCGTTCCTTTTTTTCCCTGGCGATTGTCGATCCGGCGGGGTCCCAGGCGTTCCCGAACCGACAGCGCCGCTTCGAGCATGCCCTCGTCCAGACCGAAAGCGGTGATGGCGTCCTCAATTTCCGGCATGGCGGCGTCCAACTTGTTTTGCCGAATCAGGGCCTCGATGAGTAGAAACGCGATATCCTTGTTGCCCGAACAGATGCTTCTCGCATGGCGCAGCTCGTTTTCCGCCTCGTCGAAACGGTTCAGAGCCGTTATGGCGGCATAATAAAGCGAACCGTGATCCGGAACGGCCGGCGCCAGGGCAAATCCCCGTCTCAGATTCGAAACCGCCGCATCTCGGCGTTCTCCGCTCCACTCGAGAACGCCGAGATTGGTCCATGCCTCGCCGTAGCCGGGATCGGCGTCCGTCGCCTTTCGAAACCAGCTTTCCGCCGCTTTCCGGTCGCCTTGTTTATACGCCAGGATGCCCCGCAGGTTGAGCGCCGGCGCGGACGCATCATCCATGGCCAGCATGCGGTCCGCATATTCGGCTGCCTCATCGTCGAGTCCCAGGCCTTCTTTTGCGTAACCGGCCAGTTCGAGGCCCCTGAGGCCGTCCTTCGCCTCCTCCGGCATGGACGCGATCACCTCCCGAGCCTCCGAAAACCGTTTGGATTCGATAAAGATCCGGGTCAGGCTTTCGTAAATTTCGGCCGCATCCGGCGCGATTTTAATGCAGTCGATGAGGACTTCGATCGCCTTATCCGGTTTTCCATGCTGACAAAGCGCATCGGCCAGTTCCGTCGCTTTCAGCGCGGACAGACGCTTGCCCTCGGCGCTGCGAGTGCTTAGCGTCCATTTTTGTTCGAAGATATTTTTTCCAGCTGAAGCGGACCGGGCGGAGATTTCGCTTTCAAACCGGTGGATAAAGACATCTCCGGCAATATAGGTGCGAAACCCTGCCAGGGCGGATCTGAGACAATAATCATCATCCTCGAAACCGCCTGATTCGAATTGTTCGTCCGGCATGCCGATCCGCTCGACCAGTGCCCGCCTGAAAAGCATGCAGAATCCGTCGATCTTTCTTAGCAGAATCCGACGATGACGGAATTGCTCTTGAAACCTTGACGCGTATGAATCGAGATATTCGACGGACCGGTAAGACGGGTCCGTCACCTTCTGAATGCCTCCGGCATGATTGGCCGTCGGCCCCACGATGCCGGCGTCCGGTGCGCGGTTCAAGCAGTCCAGCATGGCGGAAAGCCAGCCCTGGGCCACCGCGACGTCATTATTCAAAAGCACGATGAACTCGCCCCGGGACGCCTCCATGCCCTGGTTGCGTCCTTTGACCTGCCCGACATTTGTACTGTTCTCGATCAGAAAGCAGTTTTTGTTTTTCCGGATCTGCCCTTGAAGCCATTTGACGGTTCCGTCGGTCGAACCGTTGTCCACAAAAACAATCTCATGCGTTTCCGGCGTATGCCTGAAAATGCTCTTGACGCATTTTTTCGTCTGATCCAGGCGGTTATGCGTGAAAATGACGATGGAGACCAGGCCGGGAACGGGTTTTTCCTTGAAGTGCGGCGACGGGTGGTTTTCATTCAACGCCGCGTTCTGTTGAGCGCTCAGCGGGCCGGCATGGGCGGCTTTGCCGGCGGGCGCATGCGATGCGCATCCGGAGAGAAACTTGTCCAGAAGGGGTGTCAGAAAATCGACCATGCGGATGCTTTTTGCTTTTTCGTAGTATTCTTCGGTAATCTGATTTAAATCCGGACGCCGGAGCGTTTCCATGCACAGATCCACCCAGCGTTCCGTCTCGGCCCATGGAAAGCAATGCTCGAACATGGCCTGGTCGTGGCATCGCTCGACTACAACAATCGATCTGTTGCCGATGAGGTACATCACTCGGACACCGCCGAAATGGTTCATGCCCGGTCCCTGATTCGGCGCGAGGTTTACTCGCGTTCGGGCAATCAGGTCGTTGCGGAACATGGCGGCATCGTCGAACATGACGACAACCCTGCCTCCCCTCGCGATGAGCTGTTCAAGCAACTTCTTCCGATGAGGAGTGATTGATCCGCAAAAAAGAAAGTCAATGTCCTTATTGCTTTTGTGATGAATTTCTTCCATCAAGGGATGGTAGCCCCAAAATATCGGATCCGCTTCCACATTCCATTTTTTTAAGGCGTCGATATTGGATTCAACGGTTGTCCAGACCGCCTGAGCCTGTTGCATGAGGGGCAGATAGACGTCGGCAAAAGATTTTTGAGCAGGTTGATTGTTAATCAAATTGTCCGTGATAATCTCCGATTGGAACAGTATGTACTTGCCTGCCTGCATAGCCGCTTCAACAAGAGCGGGGTCGCGCTGGTTATGGGCGCCTACGATGATATTCGTCCGATCGGCGGTCAGTTTGTTTCTCAGTATGCAGCAATCATATCCCGCCGACTCGATGCCGTAGCATATGTATTTGCAGATATCGTAGAGAAAATGGGTGTATTTGTAACCTTCCGGTTCTATAACACACACGGAAAATCGCATATTGTTCTCTTCATCGTTGTTCGAGTGATTATCATGACGCCCTTCGCAGGTACCCATCAGGCGCAACAGTGATCATCAGCTTGTGTTCGATGTCCTTGTCAATCTCGTACGACATGGGATTTCCTTGGATATCCTTGCGGCCTTCGCTTTTGAGCCTTTTTAGGTATTCCCGAGCTGCGGTTTTGGGGTTGTTGCCTTTACCCCAAGGCCGATCCTGAAACAGATTTTCCGGCATATCCTCGATGATGGTGTCAAAAACAATACAGTAACTGCCTGGAGACACCAGCGGCGCATAGGCTTCCAGTTCTGCTATCACATGATCGTGAGAGTGGTTACTGTCCAGTGAAACCATGACCCGCTTGTATTGCTCAGCAATAGAATATACCTGTGAAATGATCTTGGAATCGATACTGGATCCTTCAATCATCATGATTCGCGGAAATAACGGGTGCGCTTCAATGGCTGCACGGTTATGCGGCCGGATCTCTATATCAATGCCCAGTGCTTTGCGACAGGATCGTCTGGGATCGAAACTCGTGCCGGATTCCATCGACTCGCTGATATCCAGCAGGGCGAGCAAGGAAGCGAACATGACAAGCGAACCTCCGTGGGCAATGCCGGTTTCGATAATCAAATCAGGTTTAACCGTCCAAACCAGTTCCTGCATGGCGATAATGTCCTGCGGATATTGAATAATAGGTCTGCCCAGCCATTCAAAATGGTAGGAATATTTGTATTGACGCGCGGCATTGCGCCAATCCTGCGACTTCTGATACAGCGACCTGTCGCTTCCCATCGCTTCGATCTCTAAGCGGCATTCATTTTTAAATCTTTCGTAAGGGGTCATTTGCTTCATGATCAGCTCCCTGGATCGGATAAACGGTTTAGAGTATGGGCCGATCTTCAATCGAAAACAGGTTTTTGCATGAACTCTCGCCATCCCACTGTTCCGGACAGGATGACCCTTCCACCTTCTCTTCCGCAGTTTGCCACGAGATCTAAAGCCGTTACATATGGAGTGAATGCACCATGCAATTGCGGGTAGGGCATGAACTCATACTTCATATATTGAACGGAAACGCCTCGTTTTTCGAATAGCTCATGATCAAGGTAATTACGGGCTCCGTGGCCGGTAATATAGATTTTTCCATCAAGAAACTGGACGATGTCGAGTATTCGCTGGCTGCCCTTGCCCTCAATGTCCAGCGCTTTGGAATCAATAAAGGCGCAAGCCGTTGTCAATGAAAAATAATCCGCCAATTCCAGAATCGATGCGCGTGCGATGTCTGAAAGAGTATGCGAAGGAAGAGAGAACACCTTATCGATGATGGTCAGCATATCGTCGCGGAATGGCGCCTCGCGATAGGCCTGATCGAGCACGTCGCGGTGGCGCTGTCTCCAATTCACTCGATTGTCAATTATTGTTTCATCGATACGGCGGCCTTGATGATGGTCGCGAAGCGGCACAGTAATCCAGCGGCTGCCATGATCTGTCTTTACCTGTACCCGGTTATAAAATCCGCGTGACAGCTGCACATCGTCGTAGTGAACAAAGGTATCCGCCAAACGGATCTGCTCGAAAAGCCCCACCCAGGGAAAATACATGGACTGTGAAATGACGACGCGTTTTTTCATTCGCGCTCCTCTTTGAAAAGAGTCGACATCAATACGCTGCAGACCTTCGTTATTTGATCCTTCGTCAAATCGTGATAGCTCGGCAGGTTGATGCTTCGCCCCGGCAGATCGTAGGCCATTTTGTTTGAAAACCTCGGTTCAAAAGGAGGCAGTGAACTCAGAGGCCAGAAGAATACTCGAGCGTCTATGTCTTCCGATGAAAACGCAGCTTGTAGTTTTTCACGCGTCACTCCCGTTTCCGGAGTTAAAACCGCTGTGGGCATCCAGTATCCGTTCGTGGTTCCTGGTTTTTGGGGATTCATGGATATACAGGGCTGTTTCATTAATTCATGCGAATAGGTTTCAAATATTTCTCGTTTTCGTGCAATCATTTCTTCGATTCGATCCATTTGAGCGCAACCGATCGCTGCCTGAATATTCGACATTTTGTATTTAAATCCGATGATATCCGGCCAGAATTGTCTGGTTTGATTTCGATTTCGTCCATGGTTGCTCAAGGTCAGGACCCGTTCATAAAGTGTGTCGTCCTGTGTGACAAACATGCCTCCTTCTCCGGTCGTGACGGTCTTGGTCCCATGGAAGGAAAAGGTTCCGAAACGGCCCATACTCCCGGCGCGTTTACCGAAATAAACTGATCCGATGGCCTCGGCCGCGTCTTCAATGACTGGAACGCCATGCCGCTCGCCAATTGCCAGAAGTTCATTCATCTCGCAAAGATTTCCATAAAGATGGACCGCGATGATGGCTTTCGTGCGGCTTGTGACGGCTTCTTCCGCCAACTTCGGATCGATGCACCATGTATCGGGCAGAATATCCACAAAAACAGGTTTGGCGCCCAAATAAGTGATCGGAGCGGCTGTCGCGATCCAATTCGTGTCGGCCATGATGACTTCGTCGCCCGGTCCAACGCCCAAAGCAGTAAGGCCCATATGAAGGGCGCCGGTACAACTGGATGTGGCAATGGCGTGCTTGACACCCAAATGCTCCCGGAAGGCATCTTCAAATTGAAAGATATATTCGTAACATCGATTCCCCCATCCGTTGGCAGCGGCATCTGTGGCGTAACGCACTTCCAGTTCGGTGATGGACGGTTTAGCATAGTGGATGCGGTTGCTGTTATCTGTCATTTTATGCCGGTTTTGGTTTCTTCGATCTCAGGATATGTTCAGGTTGCCATTGATTTTATTGCTGCATGGTCTATACGCCAAGATACTGCCTTTCCATTCTTGAAAGTATGACCTGGCAATTTTTGCAATAGTCAATTTCGGCAAGTCGCCCATCCCTCATAAGTCGTCTATATTCGGTATAGACAGGTCCATTGAATATCGTTTCGGGTTTGTCTCGAAATATATTGCCCAAATTGTGAGAGGCATGTTCCTCTCCACTGCATAAGCCGATGTCTCCATTCCAATAAACAACCATTCTTTCTTCAAGATCATGGCAGATCATTTTTGTTTTTTGTGAAAGCTTTTGAAGCCTTTTAAACCTCGTTGCCCGTTCAACCGCATTTGAATCTTCCCTCCCACCCCAATTATGGATATCGAAGACGCTGACCTGATCGCCGTATTCGGGATTCAGACGGCTTTGCCAGAATTCCCTGTATTCATTCCACTCGTTCTGATTCTCTTTCTGGCGAATCATGCGCATGATTACCTTTGCGTTGTAATTTTCATTTCGCAACTTGATGAAATCGAGTACGTTGCCCAAGACCTGATCATAGTTAACGCCACGCCGGATCTTTTCGTGTGTTTCTTTTCTGATGCCGTCAATGGAAACAATGATCGTATTCAGACCGTTCTGAAGAAGCGCTTTAGCCATTGCCTTATTCAGATGAGTGGCGTTGGTGGCGAAACCAATGCTTGGAAATCCAAGATCTCTGGCAATTCCAACTTTTTGGGGCAATGAATTGTCAAGCAACGGTTCACCCCGGCAGTGCAGAGTGAGAAATTTCAGCCTGTTCGTATGACTGGCAAACTTGTCCAAAATCGCACGATAAGACTTCATGTCCAGTATGCCTTTATCTTGAATCGCTTTGATGTTGCACATGATGCAGTCAGCAGAACAAAGACCGGCTACAACTTCGATTTGCAGATGAGTTGGAAAGAGGCTCATACAAAGACTCCTTTAGGGCCTAACAGTTAAAAAGGAATAAATGATCATATAATTTCGTTGATTCATGATGAAGGCGATTTTGGACTAAAGATTTTGCGCGTCGTCATTTGAAAATCTCCAATTCGGGCACAGCTGCAACAAAACAGCCTCCCCATTCACGGATATAATGAAGCTGCTCCATGATCTCGTTTGAGATGTTCCATGGCAGAATCAGCACAAGTTCAGGTCGCTTCTTCCGGATCATTTCCGGCGGATGAATGGGAATGCGGCTGCCGGGCATGAATTTTCCCTGTTTGGAGGGCGAAGCATCGCATACATAGGAAATCAGATCCGGTTTTATGCCCGCGTAGTTGAGCAGGGTGTTTCCTTTGGCGGCGGCCCCGTAAGCGGCAACTTTTTTGCCATGTCGCTTCTTTTTAATCAGAAAGGCAAGCAGATTGTTTTTTACCTTGTCGGCTCGTTGCTGAAATGCATCGTAGATCGCGAGATTTTGCAGCCCACCATGTTTTTCTTCGGCAAGAATCTTTGTAACAGCGCTTCCATGACGGCGGTTATCCTCGGCATGACATCCATAGATGCGCAGACTGCCGCCGTGGGTGGGCAGTTCTTCGGCGTTAAAAATCCTCAATCCTGCGGCCTCAAAGATGTGGTTGACTGTGTACAGTGAAAGATAGGAATAGTGCTCATGGTAGATGGTATCAAATTGAGTGTGTTCAATCAGGCACAGGAGATGGGGAAATTCAAGGGTAATCGTTCCTCCCGGCTTGAGCGCTGTTTTCAGGCCGGCCGTGAAGTCTTTGATATCCGGGACGTGGGCATAGACGTTGTTACCGATGATCAGGTCGGCCTGTTTTCCCTCGTTGCTGAGTTGTCGCGCAAGCGCTGAACTAAAAAATTTACGCAAAACTTTAATACCGATTTTTTCCGCTGCGTCGGCCGTGCTGTCCGTCGGTTCGATACCCAGACAGGGAATATTTCGTGCGACAAAGTTTTTCAGCAGGTAACCGTCATTCGAGGCGATTTCAATGACAAAGCTTTTCCTTCCGAGCTGAAGTCGGTTGCAGATCATGGCGCTGTATTGGGCAGCATGATCAAGCCAGCTCGTGGATGTCGATGAAAAGTAAGCATACTCAGGATGAAAGAGTGCTTCGGCCCGCGCGTAATCTTCCGTCTGCACCAGCCAGCAGCGATGGCATACAAGCAATCTCAGGGGGAAATGCAACTCCGGCTTGCGCAGGTCCTCATGGCTGAGATAGGCATTTGAAGGCGGCGCAGTTCCCAAGTCAAGAAACTGGTGGGTCAATTTTCCCCCGCAGAAACGGCAGTTCATGTATTCATTCCCTTGAAGGCACAGTTAATTAGAGAATAGTGTTGATCCTTTGGAGAAATCATGCTGACGGGCAACGGCCATGCAATGTTCAGAGCCGGATCATCGAATCGTATGCCTTTTTCGTGTCCTGGGCTGTGAAATGTGGAGTGCTGATAGATCAGTTCGGTGTTATCTGCGAGTGTCTGGAACCCGTGGGCGAAACCTTCAGGAATGTAAAGCAATTTGTGGTTTTCTGCCGACAACTCCAATGCCGACCACTGCATAAATGTCGGCGATCCCAAGCGCAGGTCGATTATGACATCGTAAACTACACCCGCCGAGCAGCGGACCAGTTTGACTTCGGCATACGGATGGATTTGATAGTGCATCCCGCGCAGAGTTCCTTTTGCTTTGTTAAAGGAGATGTTGCATTGAACCAGATTGGGATTCAGCCCCTGTTTTTCAAATTCACGGCGGCAAAACGTGCGGGCAAAGAAACCCCGCTCGTCTTCAAGGAGATCAGGCGTGATGACAAAGGCGCCCTTGAGTTGGATTTCCGTGAATTTCATGTTTCAGCCCACGCGATATGTTTGCTTTGCGCATCGGCAATATAACACTTGAGATTTTTAATACTTTGGATGCTGTTGGATTCATAATAAGCTCTATACCATTGAGCGGTCTTCTCAACGGCGTTGCTGCCTGTCCAGACCGGCATCCATTTTAATTTTGTCCGGGCTTTGGAGCAGTCGAGTCTGAGCAGGCCTGCTTCATGAGGCTGATCGGGTGTTTGATTTATTTCGTAATCAATTTTTGGCCAAACCTTTTTCATCTGATCGACAATCTCGCTGACCGAAAAGTATTCTTCATCGGAAGGCCCGAAGTTCCAGGCTTCGGAAAATTCTTTTCGTCCTTCCAGAAGTTTTTGGCCGAGGAGTAAATACCCGCTTAAGGGTTCAAGGACGTGCTGCCAAGGGCGGGTAGCCTGCGGATCGCGAATCTTGACCTTTTGATTCCGATGGACGGCGCGTATGACGTCCGGAATCAGACGGTCGGACGCCCAGTCGCCTCCGCCGATGACATTGCCGGCGCGGGCGCTGACCATAAGCGTCCGGTGGGTGTTGCCATAATCTTTTGGATTAAAAAATGAGTTGCGCCAGCAACTTGTAACCAGTTCTGCACAACCTTTCGAGGCGCTGTATGGGTCGTATCCGCCCAAGGGATCGATTTCCCGGTACCCCCAGGGCCATTCATGGTTTTCATAACATTTATCGCTCGTTACATTGACAATGGCGCGCACCGTTCTGCAGGATCGGGACGCTTCAAGCACATTGACAGTTCCCATGATGTTGCTGGTCAAGGTTGCCATCGGGTCTTTATAGGAAAGTCTCACAATAGCTTGTGCGGCCAGATGAAATACAATCTCCGGCTGTTGTTCCCTGAAGACCTTTTTGAGCCTATCCGCATCGCGAAGATCGCCAGTTACGGAGTTGATCTTGAGGTCGAGTAGTTGAAAATGGTTGGGGTTGGTTGGCGGTTGCAGGGAATACCCGGTAATCGTTGCACCCATTTGTGAAAGCCACAGGGCTAGCCAGGATCCTTTGAATCCTGTGTGCCCTGTAATAAGAACTTTCTTTTTTTGATAAATGTTCTCAAACATAGTCTATCCGATGGTTATTCCCAGATCTTCCATTTTGCCAGTCCAGAGTTCCAGAGATGTTCGAGGATTTGTTTATCACGCATGGCGTCCATGCATTGCCAGAACCCGTGATGTTTATAAGCCATCAACTGATTATCTTGGGACAGTTTCTCCAGCGGGTCATCCTCCCACATAAGGCTGTCGGAATTTTCCGGCAGATAGTCGAATATATCCGGTTTCAAAACAAAGAAACCGCCGTTGATCCAGCCGCCGTCCCCCATCGGTTTTTCTTTAAAATTTGATACAAGCGCATCATCTTCGATGCCAAGGAGGCCAAAGCGTCCGGCCGGCTGAACGGCAGTGACGGTGGCGATTTTCCCGTGTTCATGATGGTAGGCGATCAGCTCCCTCAGGTTAACGTTGGCGAGCCCGTCGCCATAGGTCAACATGAATTCCTCATTGCCGATGTAATGTTGAGCACGCTTTAGACGGCCCGCAGTTTGGGTTTTCACCCCTGTGTCCACAAGCGTGACGCGGAATTTTTCCGTGTTGGACCGGTGAACCTCGAAGCTGTTTGTCAGAAGATTGACGGTGACATCCGAATTATAAACGTAATAATTAAGGAAGTATTCCTTGATCATGAAACTTTTATAGCCGACGCAGATAATGAAATCATTGAAGCCCTGCGCTTCAAAGATTTTCATGAGGTGCCACAGGATGGGCTTTTCGCCGATTTCAATCATGGGCTTTGGTTTAAGACAAGACTCCTCTGAAATACGAGTCCCAATACCACCTGCAAATATAACGACTTTCATGAAAATTAATTTCACCTCCTCTGTGAAAGTCAACAAACCCATTTATTGTCAGGCATGAACAAAAGACGCTGGACACAGCATTTGCTGCTGGCTGCATTCAGAAAAATCAACAACTGTTAATTCAGCAATATCGGTGCCACTTCATTTCATTTCTCCAGAAATTAACCATGCGAAGGCTGTCAATGCGATATCTTTTGCCATGATGCGCAGGCGCAAGGTTTGTACGAGATGCCATATCCTTGCCGATCCTTTTCTTTGGCCTTGCTCAACTGCTCTTTTATGATCAGGGCTTGGATTGCTTTCATGTGGTCGTCAAAAACTTCGTCTTGACAACGCTGTCGAAGGAATGGCTGCCAATATTTTGACGTTCATGAGGGGGGATATCTCCTTTCTTCTCCTGCTCTTGCTATTTTTTATCTGCAGTCTTAATTTAAACGTATGATTTGTTACCGAAAAACCCAAACCGTGCCGGATCATCGGAAACGGAATTCCGGGTTCAGCCCGCGTCTGATTCCAGGCTGTGCTGTGCGCGTTGAAATGCGGCGCGTGGTTTTTTCCGGGAATGCAGATGGGCGATATTCACATCTTAAAAACATGAACCGCCATACGAGCATATAAGAGAGACCGTAAAATAGAATTGCGCTGTGGTTCGAAACGACAGGCGGTCAGAAAGCAGGTGACGCGGATGAAAAAAACCACATGGATGATCGGGTTGCTGGCATATTTGTTTGCCGCGGCTGCGGCAGCGATTCCGCCATCCTCGGCGGCGGACGCGCCGGGTGTTGTGGTGGGCCGTGTTTATCAGATCGAAGGCGACCTTCTCCGTTACGTTCCCGATGTGAACGACTGGGTGGCCGTGGTCAGGGACGCTCCTTTCGGGACGGGGGATGCGCTCTTTTCAGGCACAGGGACGATGGGAGAGCTGATCGTTCCAAACGGAACCTGGATTCGGGTTGGAAACAGCACTCAGATTCAGGTCATCGCTCTGGAGGCGGACCTTTCCGAAATAGACGTGGCCTCGGGTATGGCCCGTTTCTATAATAAAGGCGCCGATACGGTGATCAAGGCGACATGTCCCTTCGGGTATGTTCTGGCCGGTTCCGGGGCGGTCTTCGATTTTTACGTGGGCGAAAATTCCGTCGAAGTGGTTGCGGTGAAAGGAAAGGTGAGTTTCGTTCACAGGACAACCAGTGCCCGGTACGAGATTTCGAAGGGCGCTCCGTCAATTCTGGCGGATCAGATTCAGGTATCTTCGGGCGATGGCGGCGTTGATCCCGACTGGGACCGGTGGAACAGCGCCCGTGATAGTTTCTGGGAGTCAAAGACCGCGGTGAGAGGGCGCTCGGTTGAGTATCTGCCGCGCAACCTCTGGGACGAGGCGTATGCCCTTGAGGAGAACGGAGTATGGGAAAGCGTCATTTATGAGGGCCAGCCGCGCTGGTTCTGGCGTCCAACCACGGTGGTCGCAGGATGGTCTCCGTTTACCGTGGGCCGCTGGACCTACTGGTATGGAGATCAGTGCTGGATTCCGGCCGAACCTTTCGGATATCTCACCCACCATTACGGCAACTGGGTGTACGCAAGGAACTACTGGTACTGGGCCCCGCCCGTGGTCAGCCTGCATGTGGGCCTTCCGCTTCTCGACATCGGTTATTTCTGGTGCCCGGGAAGGGTTTCATGGATTTACAGCGGTCTTTACGTGGGATGGGTGCCTCTGGCGCCGCACGAGATTTACTACAGCCACCGCCACTGGGGAGGCCGTCATGCGGTGGTCATCACCGGCCGGGACATTCCGCATCATATCAGTATTCGGAATTATGCTTATGCGAACCATGCCGTCCTGATTAACCAGAATCATTTCTGCCGCGTGAACAACTACAGGGATGTTCGGGTCCACATGAGCCGCCCCGCCATCATCAACAACTTCCGTGGAGCGCCGGTCGTCAATAATACCGTGATCAACAATTACACGACGATCAGGCAGCGGCACAACTTCACCAACGTCGAGGTCAGAGAAAAGCCCCACAACACTGTGCTTCGCCGAATCGAGCACAATCAGACAATGTTTCAGCCCGGCAGGAGAGAGAACGCCGCCACGGTTCAGGAACAGGCGAAGAATATCAGGCAGGGCAGTTTCAACCGCGAGGCGAGGATCCAGCCGCCCAGGAGCACGAATTATATTGTGCCGACCGATGAGGTGAATCGGCCGAAATCGGAAATAAAACTTCAGCAGCGGGAGATCAGGAGCGGTGGACCGTCTGCGGAGAGAATCCGGCCCGATTCGGATCGTGTGGAACCGGCGAGGCCTGTCCAGCCTGAACAGCCGAGACCTGAGCGCGTGACACCGGCTATGCCGGCACAACCCGCGCAACCGAGATCGGAGCGTATTGAACCGTCCAGACCCTCGCAGCCTCGGCAGGCGAGTCCTGGGCGCGTGACACCGGCTATGCCGGTACAACCCGTGCAACCGAGATCGGAGCGGATGGCGCCTGTCAGGCCGTCGCCGCCTGAAGCGTCAAGGCCGGATCGTGTTGAACCAGCCAGACCGGTGCAGACCCAGCAGGTAAGACCGGAACGGGTGGAACCGGCCAGGCCCGCGCAGCCCGCGCAACCGAGATCGGAGCGGATGGCGCCTGTCAGGCCGTCGCAGCCTGAAGCGTCAAGGCCGGATCGTGTTGAACCAGCCAGACCGGCGCAGACCCAGCAGGTAAGACCGGAACGTGTGGAACCTGCGAGGCCCGCGCAGCCCGTGCAACCGAGATCGGAGCGGATGGCGCCTGTCAGGCCGTCGCAGCCTGAAGCGTCAAGACCGGAGCGTGTAGCTCCGTCCAGATCCGCGCAGCCTGAACGGTCGAGATCGGAGCGCATGGATGATCCGGCGGGACAGGGCGGGAGAGAGTCGCCTGTTCCGACCGATGGACGTCGCTGGGGGCGTTAATGAAGATGAATTGCCCTATCTTTGAGGCCGACAGGAGCTTGATGTAAATGGAGGACTTAAAACAGCCGGCAAAATACCGGGAACAGGCCGAGATGCTGGCAAACCGGGCACTCAAACGTTATCATCACCTTCGAAAGCGTTTTGCCCGGCAGAACATCGAGGTATTCCGGCTTTACGACTGGGACATTCCCGAGATTCGGGCCGTTGTCGACTGGTACGCCGGCCATCTGGTCATTGCCGAATACGCCCGGCTTCAATCCACGCCCGAATGGCTGCCCATGATGGGCCAGGCCATTGCGTCTGCTTTTGAACTTCCCGCCGAAAATATTCACCTGAAAGTCCGGCGCGCGGGCAAACAGGACGAGGACCGCTACGAACGGCTCGATGCCACCGGTCACAGGATGATCGTATCCGAAAGGGATCTGAGGTTTTACGTCAATCTCTGCGACTACATCGATACCGGGCTTTTCTCCGACCACCGAAACACCCGGCAGATGGTCCGGGAACTGGCCGAAGGAAAGGATTTTCTGAATCTTTACTGCTACACCGGGTCCTTCACCTGCTACGCGGCCAAAGGCGGGGCGCGCTCGACGGTTTCGGTCGACCGGTCCGAAACTGCGATCCGCTGGATGCGGGAAAACATGGAGTTGAACCAGATTCCCGAGAAAGGAAACAAACTGGTTCATTCCCATTCCATGGATTTTCTGGCCAAGGCGGAGCGCTGGAATCAGACCTTTGACCTGTCCGTTGTAGATCCTCCGTCTTATTCCACCACCCGGGTTCGGAATCAGGATTTCGACATTCTGAGGGATCACCCCGCGCTGCTGAAAGCTGTTCTGAAGGTGATGAGAGACGGCGCCGTGATCTTTTTTTCGACCAACCATCAGCGCTTTGTCCCGCGTTTTGACGGTTTGAAAATAGCCGAGGCCAAGGAAATTACCTCGGCCACCATTCCGGAGGATTACGTCAGCAAGAAGAAAATGATTCACCGGTGCTGGAAAATCACCGTCTGAGCCTCTGTCACACAAACGAAAGATCTCCCGAGACGATTCGGTGAATTGTTCCCTGTGAATCTTTCAGAAGCAGGGCCCCGTCCGAATCGATGTCCGTCACGCGGCCGGCGTATTTATCCTTGATCGTTTGAATCACGATGCGCTTTCCGATCAGGTTGCTCAGCGCCTTCCACCGGTTGAGGATTTCAGCAAACCCCGTCTTTTGCAGCAGCCGGTAATCACGCTCGAAATGCTCCAGGCAGGCTTTCAGAATTTCGGTTCTGGAAAACCGGCGGCCGGTTTCGATGAAGATCGAGGTGGCCTTATCCCGGAGTTCTGCGGGAAATGTGTTCTTTGCCGTATTGACGTTGATGCCCAGCCCCACGATGACATGATCGATCGTATCCATTTCCGTGCTGATCTCGGTGAGAATGCCGGCCGCTTTTTTTCCGTGGATCAGAATGTCGTTGGGCCATTTGATCTGAACGGCCAGACCGGTGACGGATATCAGGGCTTCGGCGACGGCCACGGCCGTTGTCAGCGTGATGCACGAAGCCTGGTCCGGCGCGATGACCGGTCGTAAAATCAGCGATGCATAGATCCCGTCTTCGGCCGGAGCGAACCAGTCTCTTTGCTTCCTTCCCCGTCCCAGGGTCTGAGTCTCGGCCATTACCAGGGTTCCCTCGGGCGCATGAGCTGCGGCCAGAATCTTGGCCTGCATATTGGTCGAATCGGTTTCTTTCAGACAGACCAGCTGCTTTTTCCCGAAAATCCGGGTGCCCAGGCCTTCCTGAATTTCCTGAGGCAGCAGCAGATCCCGGCGCTCCTGTAGCCGGTATCCTTTCTTGGTGGATGTTTCGATTCGATACCCGTCTTCCTTTAATTTGCGTACCTGCTTGCTGATTGCGGCCCTGCTGATTTGAAGCCGGCCGCTCAACAGCTCGCCCGAGACCCATTTCCCATCATTTTCTTTCAGGTAAATCAAAACTTTATCCTTAGTGGTCATATCGAAAGCTCCGGCAAACCCATCCTATTGTAAACCATAAAGCAAAAACAGGTTGACAATTTAGGGGCAATCTGGTTCATTTGCCCTTTGCGTACCTGAAATTCCGTCGCTGTCCCGCAGGTGCGAAGGTCTTTCAATGAAGGAGAGATCATGTTTCATTCATGGGTACTTAGCATAACTGAAAGGCTGTTGAAAGATCCAACCGGCAGCGTATCTTATCAGGAAGCCTGTCAGCTGGCCGAACTTTCCGGAAAGGACGCGATTGATCTGATCGTGTGCGCGGACAGGATCCGCAGGCAATTTAAAAAAGACCGGGTTTTCACCTGCGCGATCATCAACGCCAAGTCGGGCCGATGTTCCCAGGATTGCGCGTTCTGCGCCCAGTCCTCCCATCATAACACCGGGGTCGGCGTCTATCCGTTTTTAAGCGAAGAAGAGATTCTCCGTTATGCCCTTGAAATGCACGCGGCGGGCGCGCGGAAATTTTCGATGGTCACCAGCGGTTACATGCTCAACGACCAGGAGATGGACCGGGTATGCCGGTCGGCCCGGGCGATTCGGGAGCAGACCGGGCTTGAAATCTGCGGGTCCCTGGGCATGCTGACCCTGCCGATGGCCAGAAAGCTGGTCGAAAACGGGGTGACCACCTACCATCACAACCTGGAGACGGCCCGAAGCTATTTCGACCGGATCTGCACCACCCATGCATACGAGGAGGATATCCAGTGCGTCAAACTGGCCAGGGCCGGGGGCCTCAAGGTGTGCTCCGGCGGGATTCTGGGTCTGGGCGAGTCCTGGGACCAGCGGGTGGAACTGGCCTTTACCCTCAAAGAACTGGATGTGGACTGTATTCCGCTGAACTTTCTCAATCCGATTCCCGGCACCCGCCTTGGAGACAGACCCCTGATGGAACCGTTCGAGGCTTTGAAGTCCATCGCCCTTTTCCGGTTCGTCAACCCCGGGAAAGACATCACCATCTGCGGGGGCCGGGAGGTCACCCTTCAGGATTACCAGTCCTGGGTGTTCATGGCCGGCGCCAACGGGCTGATGCTGGGAAACTACCTGACCACGGCGGGCCGGAAACCCGAACAGGACACCGACATGATCCGGCAGATGGGGCTGACCCGCGATGGAGCCTGAAGCATCCATTCACCTGGAAGGCCGGTTCTTTTTTGACCCGGCTGATCCGATCTATCAGGACCATTTTCCGGGAAAACCCGTGGTTCCGGGCAGCCTGATTCTGCACGCCTTTCTGGAGGTTCTCAGGCAGCATGGCATGCCGCGGCCGAAGGCGGCGGAAAAATTCAGGTTCAGAAGGTTTGTGGCGCCCGGGTCTTACCCATACAGCATTCATGGATCTACGGAAGTGCTCCGGTGCGAACTGAGTGACGGCAGCCAGGCGCTGGCGACAGGAATCTTAAGGGCATGCAGCTGACATTTTCGGGACAAAGGGCCCTGATTGTCGGGGGAAGCTGCGATCTTGGCATCTGTCTGGCAAAGGAGATGATTCAAGAGGCGCTGTACCCAATATTAACCTTTCGAACCGGGGCCGGAAGGGAGCGGATCGAAAAGGCGCTGGAACCTTTTCCCGGTCGATGGGAGGCGGTCCGCTTTGATTTTGCCGACGCCGTGTCCACGGATCTGCTGTTCGCGCATTTAAGGGAAGACCTGGACTTTCTGGTGGATCTGGCCCAGGGAGATCTGGAAGGTCTGGTCGCCTCGGTTGAGGAAGAAGAATTTCGACCCTATTTTCTGCGAAATATTTCCAGCCGGGCGGAGATGCTCAAACGCGCCGCCCAAGTCTTTCTGAGAAAAAGAAGCGGCCGGCTGATTTTCATCTCATCGGCGGCGGCGGAAAGAGCGAACGCCGGTCAGGGATTTTATGCGGCCGCCAAACTGGCTTCCGAGGCCCTTTACCGGAACCTGGGGCTGGAACTGGGAGGCCGGGGGATTACGACGCTGACCCTCAGGCCCGGGTACATCGACGCGGGCCGGGGTCGAAGGTATCTGCAAAGCCGCCGAAAAGAGGCGCTGGACAGGGTTCCGATTCAAAGGGCGCTGACTGAAACAGAGGTTGCCCGAAGCGTTGTTTTCTTTCTGTCCGACGTCGCCCGGGGATTCAATGCAACCCAGATCGTCATGGACGGCGGCCTGACGGCCGGCAAATGATTTATGCGAGGTGAGACATGGGCGTTTTGGAAAAGATCAATGCGGTGCTTGCCGACATTCTGGACGTCGATGCATCCGACATCGAGTCGGAAACGTATCTGATCCGCGATCTGAACGTCGAATCCATCGATATGCTGGAGATCGCCGTATCGCTGAATGCCGTTTTCAACATCAAGGTGAGCGAAAACGATATTTTTTTGAGAAACCTGCGGCCGTATCTGATCGAGGCCGAGGATAAGGGGCAGGCAAAGGCACCCTGCCTGATGGAAAGGTTTCCGTTTTTAACGCCGGACCGGGTCCAGGAAATACTGTCGGACCTGGATTCCGGACCGGTGCTCAAGGTCAAGGACCTGGCCGGTTTTGTAGCATATCAGACCCGGTGACGCGATGGTTTCCCTGGATCAGCTGGTCCGCCAGAGAAGAAGCATTCGAAAATATCGGCCCGATATGCCGCCCGAGGCCTGGATCGAGGAGATGATCGCCTGCGCGGCCATGGCGCCTTCGCCTTCCAACAGTCAGCCGGTGCGTTTTGTCCGGATTGTTTCGGCTTCGATGCGGGACGCGCTTGAGCAGGCCATGGCCGACCGGCTTCAAAGATTGCTGACGGTTTGGGAAGAAAGGGGCCTGTCAAAGCGTCTGAAAACGCGGATCAAGGTCTACTGGCGGTTTGCGGATTTCATGTTTGAAGCCCCGGCGCTTTTTGCCGTGGGCGTGGCGCCGCATGCGGGTTTTGCCGACAGCCTGGTCGAGGCCGGACTCATTGAAAAAGACGACCGCAGCGCCGCGGACATGGACATTTCAACCGGACTTTCGCTGAAAGGCTTTATTCTGAAGGCCCAGTCCCTAGGGCTGGGCACGTGCATTCTGACGGCCCCGCTGGTTTTTATGCCGGATGCCGGAAAGATTCTGGGCCTTGAGGAAATTCAGATTCGGTGCTTTGCTTCGGTGGGCTTTGCAGACGAAAACCCGCCGGCTGTGGATCGTAAGAAAGTATCTGAAATCTATTGGAAAATCTGACAGCCCGACATCTGTCGACCGGTTTGTCAATCACATTCAAAGAAAGCAAACCAGAAACCCGTTCAAAGGAAAGGCGGCATTCTGTCCAGATGTCCCGAAGCGTCGTCATCACCTCGGTCGGAGTGATCTCGTCTTTGGGTCACGAGCCCGAACGGATCATAAATCATCTGAGAAATGACCGGGTCAACCTTGTGCCCAGCCTAGTCGATGAGAGGGTCCTGGCATGCCCGGTTCGCGACTTTGATGTCCGGCAATTTCTCGGCCGGTTCAAGAATATCCGCTATCTGAGCCGGGGCGCCCAGTTCTGCGTGGCCGCGGCCATGGAAGCCGTTCGAAATTCCGGTCTGGATTCGGCCATGCTGGATCAGGCGGGTCTGTTTGTCGGAACCGGTCCCAATCTGGATATCGGCGGGGAATGTCCGGAAATCAGCTCCGGAAGGATCGACGAGGACGCGCTTCAGGCGCTCTGGATTCTCAGGTTTCTGCCCAATACCCCTTCCTGCGTTCTGGCCTCCCTGGCCGGCATTCACGGGGAAAACCTCACGATCAGTACCGCCTGCAGCGCATCGCTTCAGGCCATCGGCGAGGCGTTCCGCAGGATCCGGAACGGTTATCTGGACATGGCTTTTGCCGGAGGCGGAGATTCGCGCCTGAGCGCCGGCGGAATTCTGGCTTACCGGAAAGCCGGCGCGCTTTTGACGGCAAACGCAAATCCGGAAACCGCCTACGCGCCCTTTGATTGCCGGCGGGAAGGATTTGTGCCCGGAGAAGGCGGGGCGTTTCTGCTGCTCGAATCCCTGGAACATGCCCGGAAAAGAGGCGCAACAATTCTGGGCGAGGTGTGCGGATACGGGAATTCAATGGACGGATACAATATGACCGCTCCGCATCCGGATGGCATACAGGCTGAGGCGGCGGTGCGCGCTGCCTTGAAGGAGGCCGGTGTGACGCCGGATCAGGTGGATGCGGTGTCGGCCCATGGCACCGGTACCCGGCTCAACGACGAGATGGAGGCCGGTCTGATCGATCGCGTTTATGGAGCGAGGCCAAAGGTGATCGCCCTGAAGTCCTGGTTCGGGCATCTTTCAGCCGCCTGCGGGGCACTGGAAACGGCGGTCTGTCTTTTCTGCATGCAGGAGGGCTGGCTTCCGCCGGTCCGAAACCTGAAATCGCCCTGCCATTCGGGGGTCAATTGGGTTCGAAACCCGATTCAGGATGCGCCGCAAACCATGATGATCGAAAACTTCGGATTCGGCGGTCAGAACGCCGCGCTGTTGATATGCAGATGGACATGACGATTCGAACGGGATTGAAGCGCTTTCTGCTGGTTGACCGGTTACTTCGGGTTGATGCCGGCGCCATTGAAGGCATTCGGGCTTTTTCCAACGCGCCGGTTTTTCTGGGCCTCGAGGCCATGGCGCAACTGGGCGCACTGCATGTCCGGTATCTGTGCGCATTTGAGAGACACGCCTTTTTGTTGAAAGTCAACCGATGCGTCCTGCCCCGAACGGACGTGTTGAACGGGTCTTTGCTGATTCATGGGAATCTGACGGGTCGGAGCGAGAGCGCTTTTACCTGTGCGCTTTCTGCCGAACAAAACGGTCGGCGTTTGCTGGAAGCGGAATGCATTTTTGCCGTGGTTCCGTATGATCGGGCCTTTCGGGAAGAAATACTGAAATATCATTACCAGGAGGTTTTTTCATGTTTGAAAAACGGTTCGCCCGCCAGCTGACGAGCCAGCGCCAGGCAGGCCTGTACCGCAACCCCCCGCAGATAACCCGCAGGGAAGGCCGGTACGTGTTTCTCGGCGACCGGAAGGTACTGAATTTTTCTTCCAACGACTACCTGAGCCTGAGCACCTCCCTCCAGCTGCGAAGGTCCCTTGCCCGAAACGTCATGAAATACGGAGCCTCGTCTTCCTCCTCCCGGCTGGTTTCGGCCAATTATTCCCTGATCGGCCGGGCCGAACGCGAATATGCCCGGTATTTCGGCTATGAGGACGCGGTATTTTTCCCCAGCGGATATCAGACCAACTACGGGGTTTTATCCACGCTGTTTCAGCCTGGGGACCGGATCATATTCGACAAGCATATTCACGCCAGCAGCGTGAAGGGCATTGCTGCCAGCGGTGCCGATTTTTACGGATACCGGCACGGTTCCATGGATCATCTGAAAAAGCGGCTGGAAGCTCTCGGCCTGGATCAGGCGGCAGTGGTCACCGAGTCCCTGTTCAGCATGGACGGAGATCTGCTCGACGTTGGCGCCTGCTGCGAGCTGAAGAAACGCTTCGGATTTTTCTGCATCGTTGACGAGGCCCATGCTTTCGGCGCCATCGGAGAAAAAGGGAAGGGGATCGCAAGGCCTGCGGCCGATGCGGCGGTGGGAACCTTCGGCAAGGCCCTGGGGCTTTTCGGGGCCTTTGTCCTGTTGCCCGGCTATCTGAAAGAATATCTGCTGAATTTCGCCTCTCCTTTGATCTACACCACGTCCCTGCCCCCGGCGCATGCGGCAACCGCGCTGGATCTTCTGGAAATGATCGAGCAGGCCGACGACAGAAGACGACAATTGTTCGACGCGGGCCGGCTGATGAAGGAGAGCCTTGTGCGCGAAGGTTTTTCCGTGCAGGGCGATGCGCATATTCTGGCACTTCAGATCGGCCCGGAGGACAGGGCGGTCGAGGTTTCGCGCAGACTGATGGAAAACGGGATTTTCGCCTTTCCCGCAAGGTTTCCGACCGTTCCGCTCAACCGGGCCATTTTGCGCATTGGTCTGTGCGCCGAGCATACCGAGCAGGACGTCAACTTCTTTGTTGAAACAATAAAGAGGGTATATGGAGAGATCGAGAAATCAGGTTGATGATTTTTTTGTGATCGGCACCGATACCGGCGTGGGAAAGAGCGTGGTGTCGCTGCTGCTGATGCGGCATTTCTATGATCAGGGATTGCGGCCGTTTTATCTGAAGCCTTTTCAGACCGGTTGCGAGACCCCGTATGATGCGGACAGCGATGCGCGGTTTGTCTATTCTCATGTCGATGCCCTGCGCGGCGGGGATCCGGCTGAATCGGTCCTCTATTGCTTTTCAGAACCCAAGGCGCCGTTCTTTGCCGCGAGAAACGCGCAGCAATCCATCGATATCGGCCTGCCGCAAGCCTTTCTGGCCGGAAAGCGCCTGGAATATGCGCCGGTCGTGATCGAGGCCGCTGGCGGCCTGATGGTTCCAATTACCGAGACCGTCCTGATGATCGATATCGTGGCCGCTACCGACGCCAGACCGGTTCTGGTGGCCCGGGCAGGACTGGGGACCATCAACCATACCCTCTTGTCTCTGAAGATTTTGCAACAGCACGGAATCAGAACCCCGGCAATCGTGTTTGTGGATGCATCTCAAAGCCCGACGCCCAACGATATGGTTCGGGAAAACATCGAGGCTGTGGAGAAATTTTCAGGAATCCGGGTCAGCGGCGTGATTTACAGGATCGATGATTTTTCAAACCCGCCTGAATATTGCCGGCAGATCGTTCACCAGCTCACAACGCCGGATCAAGGATAAACGCCGAAAATATGAATACAACTTTTGAAAGCCGTCTTCTGAACTTCGACCGCCAGCACATCTGGCACCCCTATACCTCGATGAACCATCCGCTTCCGGTGTATCCGGTCACGGGCGCAAACGGGGTGCGCCTCACTCTTGCCGACGGGCGGCAGCTCATCGACGGCATGGCCTCCTGGTGGTCCGTTATTCACGGGTACAATCATCCCCGCTTAAATGCGGCCGCATGCCGTCAGATCGAGCGGATGGCCCATGTCATGTTCGGCGGGTTGACTCATGAGCCGTCAATCGCCCTGGCTTCCCTTCTGGTCGACCTGACGCCTTCGGCCCTGCAGAAGGTCTTTTTCTGCGATTCCGGATCCGTGGCCGTCGAAGTGGCCATCAAGATGGCCGTTCAGTACTGGCATGCGACGGGCAGACCTGAAAAACACAGGCTTCTAACTATCCGCTGCGGGTATCATGGGGACACCTTCGGCGCCATGGCCGTTTGTGACCCCGTCACCGGCATGCACAGCATGTTTGGCAAGGTATTGCAGCAGCATTATTTTGCCGATGCGCCGGCCTGCCGGTTTCATGATCCATGGGATGAAAAGGACATTGAAAGCTTCGAGCGCATTATTTCGACACATCACGGGGAGATTGCCGCGGCTGTTCTGGAACCCGTTGTTCAGGGGGCGGGCGGCATGCGGTTTTACCACCCGCAGTACCTGCGCCGGGTCCGCGAGCTCTGCGACCGGTATGATGTACTGCTGATTTTAGATGAGATCGCCACCGGTTTCGGGCGGACCGGCGCCATATTCGCCTGCGGGCATGCGGGCGTATGCCCGGATATCATGTGCGTTGGAAAAGCGCTCACCGGCGGCTACATGACCCTGGCCGCCGTGCTGGCGACCGAAAGGGTCAGCGAGGGTATTTCATCCGGGGAAAATCCCGAATTGATGCACGGCCCGACCTTTATGGCGAATCCCCTGGCGTGCGCGGTGGCGGTGGCCAGCATTGAGCTGCTGCTGTCCACGCCTTGGGAGGATCGCATCCGGCGCATCGAAGCGCAGCTGAGCTCGGAACTGGCGCCCTGTGCGAAACTGCCTGGGGTATTGGATGTTCGCGTGCTGGGGGGCATCGGCGTCGTGGAGCGGACCCGGCCGGTGAACATGGCAAAGATTCAGAAGCGCTTTGTGGAAAAAGGGGTCTGGATCCGGCCGTTTGGAAAGCTGATTTATGTGATGCCGCCCTACGTCATCGATGAAGCCGATCTCAGGCATCTGACCTTCGCGATCGGCGAGACGCTTACCGAAGACATCGATTGAAATTCATACCGGCCGAATGCGATCCCGGCAGCCCAGAAAATAAGCCCTGGCTTCTCCCACCACGTAAAGCGACCCGGCGATGCATACGACGTCCGATAATTCGGCGGTACTGATCGCGGTTTGCACGGCCTTGGCCACATCCGGAATGACGGACGCCTCAACCGGATAATTCCTGACAACCTGATGCAGTTTTTCAGTATCCAGTGCCCGGTCGATGACCGGCCGGGTGAGAATGACCTTGCGGCACAGGGGAAGCAGGTTGCGGAGCATGGCCGCATAAGGCTTGTCGTTCAGAATGCCGATGACCAGGGTGATGTTTTTTCCGGCCTGAGCGGTGGACAGATACCGGGCCAGTTTTCTGGAAGCCGACAGATTGTGGGCCCCGTCCAGGATCACCATCGGCCGGTTCGAAACCATTTCCAGGCGCCCGGGCCAGATGTTTTCGGAAAGGCCCTTTCGAATGCACGTGATGTCCAGTCCGGTGCCGTTCAGGGTCAGAACCTCGCAGGCGGCCAGAGTAACCGCAGCATTGTCCACCTGATGCTCTCCGATCAGTGAGGTTTGCATGTCCGGCCAGACGGTTTGAATGCCCAGATAGGTAAAGCGGCCGCCATTTTTTCTTCTGACCCGGAAGTCGCGGCCGAACCGGTAAAACGGCGCGGATTTTTCGGCGGCTGCATTTTCCATGACGCGGATCGCCGCCGCCTGTCTGGCGCCGGTGATCACGGTGGTGCGCGCCTTGATGATGCCGGCTTTTTCCGAGGCGATCTGTGAAATGGTTCGCCCCAGATAGGCCTGATGTTCCATGGCGATGTTGGAGATGATGCAGAGCGCCGGAGACAGAATGTTGGTGGCATCCAGCCGCCCTCCGAGGCCGGTTTCAACGACGGCCCATTGAACGCGGCTTTGCGAGAAGACGTAAAAGGCCATGGCCGTTGCGTATTCGAAAAAGGTGGCCTGCGGCGGCGCACTGCCGGAAACCGCTCTGAAGGCTTCAAGAACCGTGTCGTCGGATACCGGTTCTCCGTTGACTTGAATCCGCTCGTTGAAGCGGATCAGGTGCGGAGAGGTGTACAGGCCGACCCTGTATCCGGCCTCGTAAAGGATTCGGGCCAGGGCCGAGGCGATCGAGCCTTTGCCGTTGGTGCCGGCCACATGGATGCAGGAGAACGCCTGCTGGGGGTTTCCGATATGCGCGAGCATTTCACGGATTCTGGCAAGTCCCGGTTTGATGCCGAACCTTCTTAAACCGAACAGCTTGTTCAAACAGGTTTCGTAAGCGCTTTGCATGGATATAAAAAACCCGGCAATATCTCAATTGCCGGGTTGATGGCTGGATTGTTGAATCCTTATCGCATTCGGTACCGTCTTGAAGCGGCAATTCTTTGTCTTCTCAAGGCCTCGCGCTGTTTTCTGCGTTTGAATTCGCTCGGTTTTTCATAGCTTTTTTTAAGCTTCAGCCGCTTAAACAGCCCGTCGTTTTGAATTTTCTTTTTCAAAATCCGCATGGCCTTTTCAAGGTCGTTATCATACACTCTGACTTCAATCGCCTTCAATAATCTTCGCCCCTTTCATTCCATTGAAAATACTGCGGATTTGAATATTTCCAATGGGTATTCAATCTCGAATTCAAATCAATAGATTCAAATTTTATAAACAAGAAATCAAGGTTTTGCAAGCAAATAATTTGGTTTCGGCAATTCGGTGTTCAACGGTATTGCCAATTGACCTGTCCCGAAGAAATCTGAGCGCGAAGGGAACTGGAACCCAGAAATCCCGTCCATAATTTATTCAAAAATTCCGGAATCATAACCGGGCGATCAGGTTTTCAGTCACCTCCTTGACGCCGGGTCGGCCGTCAAGCGTGATGTATTGAATGCCTCCGTCCTTCTGCGCGATGTCCTTAAAATAACAGGCGGCCGCAAGCGTTCCCTCTTTGGCGTCGTAATAGATGTCATGGCGTTTGTTGATGGCCGATTCATCCTGATCGTCCGAACGTGTTTTCAGGTTTCCGCCGCATACCCGGCATTTGTCACCGGCCGGCTTGATGGCGTCTATGAAGATGTTGTTCGGATGATTGGCGTCGTTGACGCACAATCTTCTTCCCATGATCCGGTTTTTGGCGATTTCCCGGTCCAGGAAAATCTCCACCACGATGTCGATTCTGATGCCTGCTTGAATCAGAGCCTTGTGAAGCTCGATTGCCTGGTTTCGATTTCTTGGAAAACCGTCCAGAAGCCATCCCTTTTTGCAGTCATTTTCCTGAAGCCGGTCGAGAATCATGGGAATCGTGATGCTGTCGGGGACCAGTTCGCCGCGGTCGATGAATTGTTTGGCGCTGGCGCCCAAGGCGGTGCCGTTCACGATATTTTCACGGAAAATGGCGCCGGATTCGATGTGGGGAATGCTGTATTTGTCCTTCAGAATAGCGCCCTGGGTTCCCTTGCCGCTGCCGTTGGGGCCGAAAAACAGGATGTTCATCTGCCGTTTTCCTTTCTGTGATTTCAAATGCCTTCAAAGATGGTGTGCCGAATGATGCAAAACACGGTCCCTGACGGTGAATTGCGATACCCGCATGACCCGTCTTCGAATTGATTTGAAGATTTGCCGGGTTGAACGCGGCATCAAGGCCTCTTTAGAATAATTCCCACAGGTTGTCAATATGGCTCGGAGATCCCGTTTGACAGGTTTTTGGCCACCTGCATGGCCTGTTCGCGGGTCAGGCTTCTTTGAACCAGCCGCGCTTCTTCGACGGCGAGCAGAATCTTTTTAAACAAGGGCGAGGGTGTCAGACCCAGTTCCTGAATCAGGTCGCGGCCGGTAATCAGGGGCGGTTTCTCGGATTCAGGCATGAATTGAAGGAAAAAATCATTCAACAGTCCGGCGGCAAACTCAGCGAAGGGCCGGGAGGCGTCCGGAATGGTTTTTGCGCGGGAATCGGCCACCGCATGGACCAGAAGGGCCGGACAGAGGTCCTTACATCTCATGAAAAACCGCACCCGGCTGCGCCGGGAAAGCGGCTGACGCCGGGAGGCGGTAAACAGGTGCAGGGGACGAAGGTGATTTTCAATGATCCGGTTGATGTAATCGGCCTCTTTATTGGAGAGGGTTAATCTTCGGGCGATTTTTTTGAACAGAACGGAGCCGGCCTTTTCGTGGCCGTAAAAATGAATCGTTCCTTTCGAGTCCACCGTCCGCGTACAGGGCTTTCCAATGTCATGAAGCAGAATGGCGAGTTTGAGCAGGGGCCGGTCAACCTGCTGAAGGGCCGTATCAATCAGTTCCGGCGGGATCAGAGATTCGGGATGGTTGAAAAGGTCCTCCAGCTTGCGATACGCATCTATGGTGTGATGGAAGACGTTATGGATGTGTCGATGGTTCTGGCTGCATTCCATCATGGGTTCCATCTCGGGGAAAACCGTCTGCAGCAGGCCGGTGTCGGCCATCTGAAGCAGGTAAGGACAGGAATTTGCAGTTTCAAGAATTTTGAGCAGTTCCGGTCGAATGCGTTCTCCGGGAGATGCGATCATCCGTTTTGCATGACTTTTGACCGCATTCAGGGTTTGGGGATCGATCTTAAAATTCAGGACCGCCGCAATGCGAAATGTCCGAATCAGCCGGACCGGATCTTCCATAAACGCGTGTTCGCTGACCATGCGCACGGTTTTTTCAGCCAGATCCTTTCGCCCTTCCGTCGGATCGATAATTTGATTGGAGGACGTTTCATAGGCCAAGGCATTGATGGTGAAGTCTCTTCTGAGCAGATCGGCCTCGATGTTTTGCCCGGCGACCGGTGCGATTTCGAAGACCGCGCTTCCGGCCGTCACCCGGGTGATTCGCTTTCCAGGCGCGCCGATCTGGACGACATGACCTGAAGTTTTGGTGGCAAGTTTTCGGGCAAGGATCATGGGATCGCCATCAACGACGATATCACAGTCCACGGGGCATCGGCCGAGCAGCAGATCCCGAACCGATCCGCCGACAATATAGATGCCGGACTCCGCCGGCAGAATTTCTGAAAAAAACGGATGCATCGAATCTCCGTGTTTTTATCGCCTTGACACGCAAGTCAGGGTTCACTATATCATTTTCCCGATCGTGCGTCCATGAACGGCTCGGAAAATATGGGCCGTTATTATCCTCAGGTCCTCTGAAACGGCGCGGTTCCATAATATATAATAAAGGGATGGTTAGATTGATGAACGATTCCGCAATCAGGATTGCAGTCACGGGCGGCGCCGGCTCTGGCAAGAGTCTGGTATGCAAACGGTTCAGGGAGCTGGGGGCCGCTGTGATCGACTGCGACGAACTGGCCCGCGAGGTGGTTGCCCCAGGTTCTTACGCCTATCGAAATATTATCGCATATTTCGGCAAATCCGTGACTTGCGCTGACGGCACGCTGGACCGAGGACGGCTTCGCCGGAAGATCGTTTCGGACGAGAGCGCCAGAAGTGTTTTAAACGGCATTGTTCATCCGGAAATCATCCGGCTCATGCAGGCGCGTATGGTACAGGCCGAGGCGGCGGGAAAGGAAATGATCGTTGTTGAGGTTCCTCTGCTGTTTGAGCTGGGGCTGGAGAGCCGGTTCGACGGGGTCATCGTTGTCAGCGTTTCGTCCGAGGCCCAGCTTCAGCGGCTGGCGGCCCGGGACCATATCTCCCTTGATCAGGCCCGGGCCTTGGCAGACACTCAGATGCCGGATGCCCAGAAGCGCCGTAAGGCCATGTTTTTAATTGAAAACAACGGCTCGATCGAGGATTTGATCCGGGCCGTGGATGAAATGTATAAAAAGTTTTGTCAAAAAAAAACAAAAACAACCGAAAGCGCTTGACAGGCGTAAAATGCTCATCGTATAAGCACCTCAACTGGTTAAAGGAATCAATAAAGGCTCAACACCCGCCTGCCGGAGGGGCATCTGTTTTGACTCTCCTTGTGTAAATCACATGCACGCATTTTCCCAGAAAATCGAATCAGAGTCATATCCGAAGATTACCGGTCAGGGTGCGCAATAGTTGAATTTTGTGACAAGCGGGGTCTTAGATATATAAACTTCGGTGGTTCTCCATCCCGGTGTTCACGTCAAGGTTGCCGGGACGATCAGTTTGTGCATTGGCGGGCTTTTTTGATTATTTCGGTGCTTTCCGCAATGAGCCTGCAGGGGCGACCTTCAGGTCTGAATTAAATGCGGCCGTTTGAAGGCCGTCAGGGAATAAAATAAATTGGTTGGAAGGGTAAGTTTGGAATGAATATCGTCGAACTCAAAGAAAAAAAGATCAGCGAACTGACGCGCCTGGCCAGGCAGTTCCAGATCGATGGTGCTGCGGGCATGCGCAAACAGGAGCTGATTTTCGCTTTGCTTCAAGCCCAGATGGAAAAGGACGGCATGATTTACGGGGAGGGCACCCTGGAAATATTGCCGGACGGGTTTGGATTCCTCAGAGCCCCCGATTATAATTATCTTCCTGGGCCCGATGATATTTACGTGTCCCCCTCGCAGATACGCCGGTTTAACCTGAGAACCGGCGATACGGTCTCTGGTCAGATCCGTCAGCCCAAAGAGACGGAGCGATATTTCGCGCTGCTTAAAGTCGAGGCCGTCAATTATGAGGATCCCGAGGTCGCGCGGGAAAAGATTCTTTTCGACAATCTCACGCCGCTTTATCCCCAGGTAAAAATCCAGCTGGAACATGATCCTGAAAATTATTCCACGCGCATCATGGACCTGCTGACCCCCATCGGATTCGGGCAGCGAGGACTGATCGTTTCACCGCCCCGCTCCGGCAAGACCATGCTCCTGCAGCAGATTGCCAACAGCATTTCGATCAATCACAAGGATGCGATGCTTTTTGTGCTGCTGATCGATGAGAGGCCGGAGGAAGTGACGGACATGGAACGTTCAGTCCGGGGAGAGGTGATCAGTTCGACTTTTGATGAACCTGCCGAGCGGCATGTTCAGGTGGCCGAGATGGTGATCGAAAAAGCCAAACGGCTGGTTGAACACAAAAAGAACGTGATTATTCTTCTGGACAGCATTACCCGTCTGGCCCGGGCTTACAACTCGGTGATGCCCCCCAGCGGAAAGATTCTTTCCGGAGGTGTGGACTCCAACGCATTGCAGCGACCCAAACGATTTTTCGGAGCGGCCCGGAATATCGAGGACGGCGGGAGTCTGACGATTATCGCCACAGCCCTTGTGGACACCGGAAGCCGGATGGATGAGGTTATTTTTGAAGAATTCAAGGGAACGGGAAATATGGAGATTCATCTGGATCGCAGGCTTGCCGACAAGCGCATTTTTCCGGCCATTGACATCAAGAAATCCGGCACGCGCAAAGAAGAGCTGCTTCTGAATTCCGAGACATTGAACCGGGTCTGGATTCTTCGAAAACTGCTCGCCACATTAAATCCGGTTGACAGTTTAGAATTTTTGCTTGAAAAGATCAGCGGGACAAAAAACAATAAAGACTTTTTGAATTCCATGAATGCATAAAACAGGAGCGATCAAAAAATGAAAAAAGATATTCATCCGGAATGTTACGAGGCAACGATTCGTTGCGCCTGCGGCAATGAACTCAAGGTGGGTTCCACCAAGGCGGATATCAGCGTGGAAATTTGTTCCAGTTGCCATCCTTTTTTTACCGGAAAGCAGAAGCTCATCGATACGGCGGGCCGCATCGAGCGGTTCCGTCGCAAATATGAAAAATTCAACAACGCTCAGGCCGAAAAATAATTGCCGGGTTATTTCCCGCAGCCAATACGGTCTGAAAAATGGGGCAGGGCCTGTCCTCAGGCACGGTATATTCTGACGTCAGGCGGCGGGGGTGGAAGATAAGCAAACATGTTTGGTAGACTCAAGGGAGTTGAAGAACGGTTTCTCGAACTCGAACGGCGGTTGAGCAATCCCGAAACCGTTCAGAATCGGGAAGTCTACCAGAAGTGCGTTCGGGAACATTCCGAACTCAGCCCTGTGGTTGAGACCTTTCGCGCCTATCAGCAGATCCTTCGGGACCTGGATGACAGCGCCCAGCTGCTTGATGATTCAGATCCGGCCATCAAAAATCTGGCGCGTACGGAAGTGGAAGCCTTGACTCGGAAAAAGAAGGATCTCGAAGTCCAGCTGAGAAAGCTCCTCATGCCCAGAGATCCGAATGACGAGAAAAACGTGCTTCTGGAAATCCGTGCCGGAACCGGCGGAGATGAAGCAGGCCTCTTTGCTGCCGATCTGTTTAAGATGTACAGCCGGTATGCGGAAAACAGGGGCTGGAAGGTTGAGATCATGAGCCTCCATCCAGCCGGCGTGGGGGGGGTCAAGGAAGTGATCGCGATGGTCCAGGGCCGCGGGGTTTACAGCCGTTTGAAGTATGAAAGCGGCATTCACCGGGTTCAGCGTGTCCCAACGACAGAAACCCAGGGCCGGATTCATACCTCTGCGGTAACGGTAGCCGTTCTGCCTGAGGCCGAGGAGATCGAACTTCACATCGACCCGGGCGAGCTCAAGGTGGATGTGTACCGTTCGACAGGACCCGGCGGGCAGCATGTGAACACCACGGATTCGGCGGTGCGCATCACCCATCTGCCCACCGGTCTGGTGGTGACCTGCCAGGATGAAAAATCGCAGATCAAAAACCGGGTCAAGGCGATGAAAGTTCTGCGTTCGCGGCTTCTGGATCATATGGTTCAGGAACAGCAGGAGAAGCGGTCTCAGGAACGCAAAATCCAGGTCGGCACGGGCGATCGAAGCGGGCGGATCCGTACCTATAATTTTCCCCAGGGCCGCGTAACCGATCATCGCATCGGGTTGACCCTTTACAGGCTGGAGAGCATTTTGCAGGGGGATATCGATGCCATCATCGATGAGCTGATCACCTTCTATCAAAGTCAGGCGTTGCAGAATGCGGAACCGGCAAAATCACACCGAACGGCGGACCATCCTTGAACTGCTGAAATGGGCGTCTTCGTATTTTAAATCCCACCAGATCGAAAATCCCACTGCCTCGGCGGAAATACTGCTGTCTCATATAATGAACATGGAGCGGATCGATCTGTATCTGCGCCATGATCAAATCCTTTCCGCTGACGAGCTGCGGCGCTTCGATGCACTGGTTCAGCGAAGGCTGCGCCGGGAGCCGGTGGCTTACATTATCGGTGAAAAGAGTTTCTGGTCCCTGAATCTTCGGGTGAGCGGGGACGTTCTGATTCCGCGACCTGAAACCGAATGCCTGGTGGAGAGGGCTCTCGAAATTCTCGGCGTCCGGAAATCAGCCGGGCCGCGTAATATTCTGGACCTTGGAACCGGTTCAGGGGCCATCATTCTGGCACTGGCATCGGAACTCTCTGGAGAGCGCCTGTTTGCCTCGGACGCCAGCATGGCCGCTTTGGCCGTGGCTGCGGAAAACGCGCGGAGACACGGGCTGGAAGACTCGGTCTCTTTTCTTTGCGGCAGATGGTTTGAACCGTTCAGGCCGCTTGAACAGTTCGATATGATTGTGTCTAACCCGCCGTATATACCGACGCACATTATTCAGACCCTGGCGCCAGAAATCTTTCAATACGAGCCCGCAGGAGCGCTCGATGGCGGTCCGGACGGACTTGATGCCGTCTCAATCATCATCTCGCAGGCGCACCGGTACATGAAGCCGGGCGGCGTGCTGCTCATGGAAATCGGCTGGGACCAGAGGGAGACCGTTGAAAACCTGGCATGCCGGTCCGGGCGATACGAAGGCGTCCGTTTCATCAAAGACTACGGCGGACATGACCGGATTCTGGAAATGGTCAAAACCTTCTCTGCAGCGGATTTTGAAAAAAATCTTGCGGATCGAAAAACGATCTGCTAAAAAAAGCAAATTTAGATATAACGCACGTCTTCGGACCTGCTTTCAGGTGCTTTTTTTAAAGTCGGAAGCAGGGGAGAAGAAGGCGGAGGAAAAAACCTAAGAAAAGGAGAAAAAAATGGCCTACCTCACGATGAAGGAACTCCTTGAGGCGGGAGTTCATTTCGGTCATCAGACCAAACGCTGGAATCCCAAGATGAAGCCCTATATATTCGGGGCGAGAAACGGCATCTACATCATCGATCTTCAAAAGACCGTCCGCATGTTCAAGACGGTGTATGATTTTGTGGTGGATACCGTGGCAAACGGAAAATCCGTTCTGTTTGTCGGCACCAAGAAGCAGGCCCAAGATGCCATCTACGAAGAGGCCAACCGGTGCGAGATGCACTATGTGCACAACCGGTGGCTGGGCGGTATGCTGACCAATTTCCAGACGATCAAAAAGAGTATCGACCGTCTCAACTATCTCAATAATATTCAGATCGACGGCTCCATCAATCTTTTCCCCAAGAAGGAACGCCTGAAACTGGAAAAGGAAAGGTTGAAGCTGGACGCGAACCTGGGGGGCATCCGCCCGATGAACAACCTTCCCGGCGCCCTGTTTGTCATTGATCCGAAAAACGAGGCGATTGCCGTTCGCGAGGGACGCCGTTTGAACATTCCCATCGTTGCGGTCGTGGATACCAACTGTGACCCCGATGAGGTCGATTACCCGATTCCCGGAAACGATGACGCCATCCGGGCCATCCGGTTGATTACCTCAAGAATTGCCGACGCCTGCATCGAGGGAAGAGAGCTTCTGGCCGAGAAACAGCAGGCCGAACGCGACAAGGCCCAGGAGGATGAGACGGCGGCCGCAGGGCACGAAGACCTCAGGCCCGGTGAAAGAAAGGTGATTGCCGATGGTTCGCAAGGACCGGTTGTTGAAATTATTCGCAGAACCAGTGCCGATGCCGCAGCACAGGATCAGGCGGCTGAACCCTCGGAAAGCATCGCGGAAGAATAAACAGGAGATAAGGTATGGCGACGATCAGTGCAGGAATGGTTAAAGATCTTCGGGAAAAAACCGGAGCGGGCATGATGGATTGCAAGCAGGCGCTGGCGCAGAGCGATGGCGACATGGAAAAGGCCGTGGATTTTCTGAGAAAGAAAGGCTTGGCCACCGCCCAGAAGCGGGCTGGAAGATCCATGAGTCAGGGCGTGATTCAATCGTATATTCATATGGGCGGCAAGATCGGCGTCCTGGTGGAGGTCAACTGCGAGACCGATTTTGTGGCCAAGACGGATGATTTCAAGGAATTTGTCAAAAACATCGCCATGCACATTGCGGCCTCCAATCCGCTGGGAATTGCCAAGGAAGACATTTCTCCGGAACTCATCAACCGGGAAATGGAAATCTACCGGGCCCAGGTTCTGGAAATGGGCAAACCGGCCAACATGGCGGAAAAGATCGCTGAGGGGAAGCTGGCCAAATTCTTCAAGGACAGCTGCCTGCTGACCCAGCCCTATGTGCGGGATCCCAATGTAACCATCAGCGACATTCTCAATGAGGTGATCGGCAAAACCGGGGAAAACATTGTCATCAAGCGGTTTGTCCGGTTTCAGATCGGAGAGTGATCCGTGGACACTTCCCGGTATGCAAGGATTCTGCTGAAGCTCAGCGGCGAAGCCCTTATGGGGGACCAGAGTTCCGGGATCAGCGCGGACATGATCCGGTATGTCGCCGATGAGGTGGAATCCGTTGTCGAGCTGGGAACTCAGATAGCGCTCGTAGTTGGCGGCGGCAATATCTTCAGGGGTATTGCCGCCGCTTCCTTTGGCATGGAACGGGTTCCGGCCGATCATATGGGAATGCTGGCCACGGTGATCAACAGCCTTGCGCTTCAGGCCGCCCTAGAAGGGAAGGGCATTCCCACCCGTGTTCAGTCGGCCATTGCCATGCACGCGGTGGCAGAGCCTTTTATTCTGCGTAGAGCCGTTCGGCACCTGGAAAAAGGACGGGTGGTGATTTTTGCCGCCGGCACCGGCAACCCGTATTTCACAACCGACACGGCGGCGGTGCTTCGAGCCCAGGAAGTCCGGGCGGAGATCCTTCTGAAGGCCACAAAGGTCGACGGCATTTACGACTCGGATCCAATGAAAAACTCCGATGCCGTGTTTATCCGGAAAATTACCTATCGCGAGGCGCTGGAGCGCCGTTTAAACGTGATGGACATGACGGCCATATCTTTGGCGATGGACAATCAGCTTCCAGTGGCGGTATTGAACCTCAAGCCCAAAGGCAATATTCGAAAAGCGGTTTGCGGTCAGTTGGTCGGAACCCGGCTTGTTCATGCCGATGAATGAGTCGTTTGTTGACACAATTCCTAATTGACGGGAAAAAGCCATGATTGAATCGATCTATCAGGAAGCCAGAGACAAAATGGCAAAAAGCATCGATGCACTGAACAACGAGCTGAAAAGGGTCCGCACCGGAAGAGCCTCGCTTTCGCTTCTGGACGGCATTCGGGTGGATTATTACGGAACGCCGACGCCCCTGAATCAGGTCGCATCGCTGTCGGTGCCTGAAAGCCGGTTGATCACGGTTCAGCCATGGGACGCCTCGGCAATCAAGGAGATTGAAAAGGCTGTCCTGAAATCCGATCTGGGGCTGACTCCGGCCAACGACGGCAAGATTATCCGCATCGCCATTCCGCCGCTCACGCAGGAGCGCCGCAAGGAACTGGTCAAGGTGGTGAACAAGACCTGCGAGGAATACAAGGTGGCTGTCCGGAATGTCCGGCGGGACTGCAACGAATTGATCAAAGGCCTCAAAAAAGACGGCGATGTGGCCGAAGACGAGGCTTTCAAGGCCCAGGAACAGGTTCAGAAAATCACCGACGAACACATCAGGAAGATCGACGACATCTATAAACGCAAAGAGAAAGAGATTCTTGAATTCTAAGGCGACGCCATCGGATTTCAGGGATCTTGAGCCCGACAAACTGCCCCGCCATGTGGCCGTTATCATGGATGGAAACGGCCGCTGGGCGAAAAAACGCCTTCTCAACCGGATCCGAGGCCATGAAAAAGGGGCGGACGTGGTTCGGGAAATCGTGCGTACCTGCCGCAGGATCGGTATTCCGGTTTTGACGCTCTACGCGTTTTCAACTGAAAACTGGCAGCGTCCGAAATCCGAAGTCACGGCGTTGATGAACCTTTTGAAAAAGTTTCTGGCCAGCGAAAAGCAGGAAATGCTCTCCAATAACATTCGACTCAATGCCATCGGTCAGGTGGAGCGGCTGCCGAATGAGATTCAAGATACGCTCAGGGACGTTGCACGCGCCACCGAACACTGCACGGGCATGCTGCTGAATCTGGCCCTGAGCTACGGGGGGCGGTCTGAAATCGTGAAGGCGGTTCAGGAAATCGCCCGGGAGGTCAGGGAGGGAAAGCTTCTTCCCGAGGAGATCTCTTCCGAGATCGTTCACGATCACCTGTATACGCGGGGTATTCCTGATCCGGACCTGATGATTCGAACCAGCGGCGAGATGCGGATCAGCAATTTTCTGTTGTGGCAGATGGCCTACTCGGAAATCGTGGTAACGGACACGCTGTGGCCGGATTTCGGCGCAGCCGAGTTCGTTTCCATACTCAAGGATTTTCAACACCGGGAACGCAGGTTCGGAAAGGTATAGCCGCCGTTCGATCTGATTTTGTTTCGGGTGTTCACCAATTTTCGCATCCAATGATGCAGAATGGCGGTTTTACCATGCACATGCAACGCTGGATAACGAGCCTTGTCGCACTTCCCCTTCTGATATGGCTGATACTTGAGACAGATCCGCTGCTGTTCGCCGTATTGATCGCCCTCGTTTATATTTTCTCCCTTTTTGAATATTACCGCATGGTCTTCCCGTCTTCGGAACCGGCGCCGAGCCTTTTGATACGCATCTGGGGAGTTGCGGGCGGTCTTGTGCTGATCGCGGCGGCCTGGAGCAATGTTCTGCAATGGGTGATCGGCGCTCTGGCCCTGAATTTCATCGGTACGGGTTTTGTTGCCGTCCTTGTTTTTCGATCTCACGTTGCCGTCGTGCCTCAGGCGATGAAGCAGCTTGCCGGAGTGTTTTATGTCGGCCTTTTTTTGTCCTTTCTGGTGTTGATGCGCAATCATCCTCGGGGGATTTACTGGCTATTTTTCCTGCTGGCTGTGGTGTTTGCCGGCGATGTCGGCGCATTTTACGCGGGCACCCGCTGGGGCCGGCGCAAACTGTGCCCGTCCGTCAGTCCTAACAAGACGGTCGAGGGCGCTGCAGGCGGATTTGGCGCCAACCTGGCCATCGGCAGCGTTTTCAAGGTTCTGCTTCTGCCGGATCTGGCATGGGACGCGGCGCTCGCGGGTATACTGTGCATCGGAATTGCCGGACAAGTGGGGGACCTTTTTGAGTCCGTTCTCAAGCGCACCGCTGGAGTCAAGGATTCCGGAAGGCTTCTGCCGGGCCACGGCGGACTTCTGGACCGGATCGATGCGCTGCTTTTTGCTGCTGCCGCGGCTTATATGCTTCAATCCCTTGCAGGATGAAAACCGGCTGCTGATGAAAAAATACCTGGCCATACTGGGCTCCACCGGCACGATCGGCTGCAAGACGCTGAAAATTGTCGACAGGTTTCGTGATCAATTCTTGGTGACGGCTCTGGCCGCCGCACACAACCTGCAGCTTCTGGCCCGCCAGATTCAGGTTTATGATCCGCAGGTCGCGGTGACCTATGACGCGCAGGGCGCCGAAAAACTTCGAAAACTGGTTCCTGAAAGCCGCGTCAAAATTCTCTTCGGTGAGGCAGGGTACCGTGCGGCCGTCGTATGCGAGCCGGTGGACATGGTGGTCGGCGCCATGGTCGGGGCTGCCGGGCTGATACCGACGCTGACCGCCATTGAAGCCGGAAAGGATATCGCCCTTGCCAACAAAGAAACTCTGGTGATGGCCGGAGAGATCGTGATGCGGCGTGCAGCGGAAAAAGGTGTTCGAATCCTTCCGATAGACAGCGAGCACAGCGCGATTTTTCAATGCCTCAAAGGCCATCGGCGCAAGGATCTGAGCGGAATTCACCTGACCGCTTCGGGAGGGCCTTTTCTGAATCGGCCTCTGGAAACCTTTAAGGATGTTACGGTAGCCGATGCCCTGAATCATCCGACCTGGCGGATGGGTAAAAAAATTTCCATCGATTCGGCGACCATGATGAACAAGGGCCTGGAGGTTATCGAGGCCAGACACCTGTTTGCCATACCCCGGAACCGGATCAAGGTGGTGATTCATCCGCAGAGCATTGTGCACTCCATGGTTTCTTATCGGGACGGATCGATGATCGCCCAGATGGGCGTTCCGGATATGACGGCCGCCATTGCCTATGCGCTGTCCTATCCCCGGCGTCTTCCGGTGGGCATGCCCTTGCCGGACCTTGCCGGCATGGTGTTGACCTTTCAATCGCCGAATCTGGAAAAATTTCCCTGCCTGAAGCTTGCCTTTGAAGCCTGCGATATGGGCGGAACGCTGCCGGCGGTTTTAAATGCCGCCAATGAGACGGCCGTGGAGGCGTTTTTGAATGAGCGCATCGGATTCTGCGATATCGCCGCCGTGATCCGCCGGACCCTGTCGGATCATTCGGTGGTCCCGCAGCCGGAGCTTTCCGATATCCTGCATGCGGATGCATGGGCCAGAAATCAGGCTCAAAGCATCATACTTGAAGCAAAACCGCCTAAGTCCGGTGAAAAACGGTAAACAATTATGGGTACCAGTATCTTTGCATTTATCATTGTGTTGGGTGTTCTGATTTTTGTCCACGAGTTGGGCCATTTTCTTTTCGCCAGACTTTTCGGCGTGGGGGTGGAGCGTTTTTCCTTAGGGTTCGGGCCCAAAATTTTCGGGAAAAAGATCGGTATTACCGACTACCGGGTTTCCGCGATTCCGCTGGGCGGATACGTCAAGATGGTGGGTGAGGAGCCCGACGCGCCGATTACACCCGAAAACCTGCAGCTCTCTTTTACCCACAAGCATGTTTTAAAGCGCATGGGGATTGTGGCTGCCGGTCCGCTGTTTAATTTCCTGCTGGCCGTTGTCCTGTTCTTCTTTCTTTTTCTGATCTACGGATCCTTCGTGGTGAAGCCCTCGATCGGCGAGGTCCTGAAAGACAGTCCTGCGGACCGGTCCGGCATCAGCAAGGGCGACCTGGTTACGGTCATCGACGACAACGAGATTCAAAGCTGGGAGCAGATGGCCAGACTGATTACCGAAAGCCAGGGAAAGCCGCTGAATCTCAGGATTCAAAGAGGCGACAAAACGCTGGACCTGACGGTAACGCCGGAAATTCAGACAACGAAAAATCTTTTCGGAGAAGATGTTGAGCGCTATGTGATCGGAATCGGGGCCTCCGGCGACACATTCTCCCGGGATCTGAATCCTGTTCAGGCCTTATCCGAAAGCCTGGTTCAGACATACCAGATTACCAAACTGACCCTGTTGAGCATCGTCAAGATCGTACAGGGCACCCTGTCTTCCAAGACCATCGGGGGGCCGATCATGATCGCCGAGATGGCCGGAGAGCATGCCAGGCAGGGCTTTGCCAATCTGATGTTTTTTATCGCGCTGCTCAGCGTCAACTTGGGGGTGCTGAATTTTCTACCCGTTCCCGTCCTTGACGGCGGTCATATGCTTTTCTTCCTGGTCGAAGCGGTCACCGGCCGTCCGGTCAATATGCGGGCAAGAGAAATAGCGCAGCAGATCGGCATTGCCCTGTTGATTTTGCTGATGGTTTATGTGATGTACAATGATATTGCCCGCCTGGTTTTTAACTGGTAGCAGCCAGGGCTTTTTATGGGCGCCGCTGCCGGATTGGGTTTGTGAGATGCCATGCCGTACAGACTTGAGATTACGATAAAACCGGATCTGCATGATGCCGAGGGACAGAGCGTTCGGCAAAAGGCGAAAGCCTATTTCGGCATCGAATTGTCGGAGGTGCGGACCATTCGCGTGGTGACCATCGATGCGTCCCTGTCTTTCGATCAGCTGGAGGTCATTCGCCGCGAGGTTTTTACCAATCCCGTCACGCAGATATCTTCCTATGACCCACTGCCGGTGGATTCCGACTGGGTGATCTGGATCGGTTTGCGGCCCGGAGTCAAGGATAACGCGGGCGCAACGGCCCGGGAGGCCATTGAAGACATTCTGGGCATCCGTCTGGCGCCGGATGAAGCCGTCTATACTTCCAAACGCTATTGTCTGAAAGGAAAAGAGCTGGACCTGAAGGCCATGGAGAAGATCGCGGGGTCGCTTCTGGCCAACGACATTATTCAGCAGTGGAAGATATTCTCCAGAAACACCTGGGACCCTCGAAACGGCGTCGGCATTATCCTGCCCAGGGTGGTCCTGAATCACCGGCCCACGATCGCCTCTCTGCCGATTGCCACCAACGAAATTTTACAGAAGATCAGCGACGAAAGAAATCTGGCCCTGAACCCAAACGACATTCCCGTCATACGGGCCTATTTTCTCGATCCGAAGGTTCTGGCCGAGCGGAAAAAGGTGGGGCTCGGTGATCCCACCGATGTGGAACTCGAATACATCTCCCAGGCCAGAAGCGATCATTGCAACCACAACACCTTTCAGGGGCGGTTTTATTACAGGGATCTGGAAACCGGCCACACCGAGGTGGCGGACAATCTCTTCAAGACCTGCATCAAGGAACCGACCCTGGCGCTTCAGCAAAAAAAAGACTGGGTCGTTTCCGTTCTCTGGGACAATGCCGGTGCCGGCCGTTTTGACGAGGGGCATTACTACGTGATCACCGGAGAGACCCATAATTCCCCCTCCAACATGGAGGCCTACGGCGGTGCCATCACGGGCATTGTCGGTGTGTACCGCGATCCGATGGGAACCGGTCTGGGATCGAAACTCATCATGGGAAGCTATGGGTTCTGCACCGGACTGCGCGATTACGACGGGCCGCTCAAGCCCAGACTGCACCCCCGCCGCCTGCTGGACGGCGTGATCGAGGGGGTCCGGGACGGAGGCAATAAAAGCGGAATTCCTACACCCTTCGGGCAGGTGTATTTCCATTCCGGGTACATGGGGAAATGCCTGGTTTTTGTCACCGCCCTGGGCATCATGCCGGCCTTTGTGAAGGGAAAACCGGCCGAGCAGAAGCGGACCGAGCCCGGCCAGCTGGTGATCATGTGCGGCGGCCGGGTGGGCAAGGACGGCATTCACGGCGTGACCGCCTCCTCGGAGGTGTTTTCGGAACACACGCCGGCCGGTCATGTTCAGATCGGTGACCCTTACACTCAGAAGAAGATGCACGATTTTCTCATCGAGGCCAGGGACGAGGGGCTGATCCGTTTCATCACGGATAACGGCGGCGGCGGGCTTTCGTCGTCCATCGGAGAGTCCGCGCGTTTCAGCAACGGGTGCGAGATTTCGCTTGAAAAGGTTCCTCTCAAATACGAGGGCCTGGATCAGTGGGAGATCTGGATTTCCGAGTCCCAGGAACGCATGACGGTGGCCGTGGATGCAAAAGATCTGGACCGGTTCATGGAACTGTCTCGAAAACATGCCGTGGAAAGCACGGTGATCGGCCGGTATACGAATTCCGGAAAGCTTCATATCACCTACGAGGGGAAGACCTGCGCTTATGTGAATCTGGACCTGGTTACAGCCGGCTTTCCCCAGTGGGAGTTCGAGGCCCACTGGCTGCCGCCCGCGATGCGCGGACTGGTCGAGCCGGCCTTGAAAGCGCCCGTCGATTATGCCGCGCTGCTGTGCGATATGATGGCTCGTCCCAATATATGCTCCAGGGAGTGGATCATCCGTCAGTACGACCATGAGGTGCAGGGTACCAGCGTCATTAAACCTCTTGTGGGCGTTGACCGGGATTGCAACAGCGATGCCGCGGTCATACGGCCCGTTCTGGATTCCATGAAAGGCCTTGCATTTTCTCAGGCGCTGCTTCCCGCCTATTCGGCAATAGACGCCTATCACATGACCAGCTGCACCATCGACGAGGCTGTTCGCCGCCTGATCGCCGTCGGCGGCAGTTTGAAGCACATCGGAGGGGTGGATAATTTCTGCTGGCCTAATATACAGTACCACCCCACGGAAAATCCGGACGGGAAATTCAAAGCCGCCCAGCTGGTCCGTTCCTGCAACGCGCTTCGAGACCTTTGCCTGGATTACGGCATTCCACTGCTCTCCGGCAAAGACAGCATGTACGTGGACGGTTATCTGGAAGGCCGGTACGGAGAGACGCACAAGGTTTCCGCGCCTCCGACGCTTCAGTTTTCGGCCACAGGGGTGATTGAGGATATTTCCCTGTGCGTGACCATGGATTGCAAGGCGGTCGGCGACCGGGTCTATATTCTGGGCATCACCCGCGATGAGCTCGGCGCTTCCGAGTACTACGAGCATCTGGGCTACCTGGGCGCCCGTGTGCCGCAGGTATTTCCCGAGCCCTTCAAGCGGCTTTACCGTGCGTTGAATCTGGCCGTTGAAAAACAGCTTGTTGCCTCGATTCACGGGGTTTACCGGGGCGGGCTGGGTGTACACCTTGCCATGACGGCCATGGGAGGCAACCTGGGCATTGCCGCCGACTTGAGCCGGGTTCCGGTGGAGGGCGTGAACCGGGAGGACAGGATCCTGTTTTCCGAATCTGCGGGCCGGCTTATCGTGACGATTCCTCCCGAGTCCGCTGAAGCTTTTGAGAAGCTGTTTGAAGGCCTTCCCTGCGCGCGCATCGGTCAGGTTACCGAAAAAGCCGATCTGGAGATTTGCGGACTGAACCGGCAGGTTCTTTTCAGGGTTGCGGTCGATGATCTGAAAGCAGCCTGGAAACGCCCCTTTGGAGATCTGATATGAGCAAGATTAGTGCCCTGGTTCTGACGGGATACGGACTGAATTGCGATCATGAAACCGCTTATGCCCTGGAACTGGCCGGTGCTTCCGCTATCCGGGTACATATCAACGACCTGATCGATCGCAAGGCGCGGCTGGCTGATTTTCGAATTCTCGTGTTCGGCGGCGGCTTCAGCTGGGGCGACGATCATGGGGCCGGAGTGATTCAGGCCGTTCGCCTGAAAACCAATATCGGCGGGGATATTCTGGAATTTATCGAAAAAGGGAATCTGGTGCTGGGAATCTGCAACGGATTTCAGACCCTTGTCAATCTCGGCCTGCTGCCCGGATTCGACCATGACTATCAAACCCGCTCCGTCGCTCTGGTGAACAATGACTGCGGCAATTTCAGAAACGACTGGGTCCGGCTGAAAGTCTATGCCGGCACCCCGTGCATTTTTACCCGGGGCCTGGATTCCTTTGAACTGCCGATCCGGCATGGCGAAGGAAAATTTTACGCGGATCATCTGGTGCTGGACCGGCTGGAAAAAAACAACCAGGTGGTGCTGCGCTATGCTTCGAAAGATGGCTCGCCGGCTCAAGGCGAATTTCCGTTCAATCCCAACGGATCGATTCGCGATATCGCCGGCATCTGCGATTCGACAGGGCGCGTTTTCGGACTGATGCCCCATCCGGAGGCTTACAACAACTGGACCAACCATCCGGACTGGACCCTTCAGAAAAGGCGGCAGCAACCCAGGGACCTTGCTTCCGAACCGACCGCCGGCATACGGATTTTTCAAAACGCGGTTAAATACCTGCGGAATGGATAAGTCGGGGAGATTGTATTGACCCTGACCGGAATTTTCGGCCCCTCCCTGTAAAATATTTTTCGCATTCTTTTCGCAAAAAACTGGCAATCATTTTATGAAAATGCTATGCCTGATGCATCATGAAAAGATGCAGGAAGCTCCTTCCCTGCCAGCCAGGCTGTTGAAACAAGAAATCGGCGATAGCCGCGCAACGCTCCCGGCGGCCTTAGACGCCGATTTTCAACAGCTCGTTATTACTTGCCAGAACAGCACTGAATTTCAAAAGATCTTCCCGTAACTGATGGGTGTTGCCGGATTGCGTTGCGTGACAACGGCGATGCGTTTCCTGTTGCAAAAAGGACCCCCGTCCGCACGAAAACCCATTGCGCGTTCATTTTACGGAACCGGCTTTCATGTTTATTCAAGCTATTGAAAACAGGTGAAATAATGAAAAAAGAGACGGGATTTTCCATGGTGGAAATTTGGGTCGTTCTTGGGATTTTAGGCATAATCGCAGTTTTCGCAATACCTTCGTACCGGTACTGGATGGTCACCTATCGGGTCAACGCTGCGGCCAGAAATCTGTTTTCAGACATGCAGGTGGCCAGGATGCGGGCCATCTCCGAAAGATGCGATTACATGATCTGCTTTGATACGGGAAACAACGGGTACGCCATCTATCAAGACGTCTCCGGCAACGGTCTGGATGAAGGAGATCCGTGCGTTAAGTCCGTTTCGATTCCGCAGGAATATTCCGGCATCGGATACGGTTATGTCTCTGCAACGAGTCCGAACGGTGATCCGATCAGCAGCGCGGTGACTTTCACCGGCAATCCCAGGCGGTTTTCCTTTAAACCGACGGGGCTGGTCAACAAATGGGGCAGCGTATATTTCAAGCCCGTGATTGAACCCTACGATGATCGCGCGAATCTGCAGCGGGTGATAACGGTGATTTTAACCGGCCGAATCCGGTTGTACCGTCACAACGGGACAGGCTGGGAGTAAAACGGCCAGGTTGAAGTACGGCGGTCGAACCGCGGTGCTGCCGCTACTGAACGCCGGCCTGTTTCAACCCGAGGGCCTCAAGGTACTGCTTCACGCTGCCTATGGCGGAGATGAACATTCTGGACCCGGTCATTACCGTGAAGACGTCATCCCGATTACCGCAGGCGAGCGCAAATTCGGGGCCGATGACAACCGCCGGCTCCGGCGCCTCAGGTTCTTGTTGAAGGGAATTCACATACGTTGCCAGGCGTTCCTTGAGAATCTGGAAATAATCAATCGGATGGCCGACGATCAGCCCGGATGTTTCGGACAGGTTCTTCGAAAACGCCTCAATCGCCCGCCAGTAGCAAGCGGCGAGCCGATCCTTTTCCGGGCGGTTGTCCAGGTAGAAGGATATGGCCCATCCCACGCTGATGATTTTCAGGATCTGCAGCTCGTACTCAACTGAGTTGCGCCGGATGTCTGCTGCCTTATGAAGGTTGGCCATCAGGACCTTGACGTCTTCACGGTCCACGGCGAAATTGAAGAGGTCTTCGGCCGCCTGCTCGATGCCGGATTTTGCTTCGGATACATTTTCCATAATGAAAACTCTTTTACATGGAAACCGGTTTTTCATCAACCCGTTAAATCCGCATTTTTTACCAGTCAGGTTTTTGCCAACGGATTCGAATTCGCGCCGAATCCTTTGGAGAGGTTGCTGGGTGAGGTCCCGGCACCCGAAAGGACAGACTGTCCGAAAGGTTATTGACTTGTACAACTCACCTGAACATCCGTAACAGAAAAGACCCCGGGGATTTGCACGGGTTTTCCGGCCGCCTTTTTGAAATATTCTATCCGGATCGTTTTCGTAATCGGCGTCACTTTCAGATAGCGGAAACAGGAAATCGTTCAAGTTGTTTTGATGGTCAAGGACATGCCGGCAGCTGTCCAACATCATTGCGCTCATTTTCCATTGACTTGCGGGGGCGTTCCCCTGTACTATTATCGGCCCCAGGAAGGGCGGTATGAATAGAATCAGTGAACATGGTATCATCCCATCAAAAAGATGGGGGAACGTATGAACGTTCGGCAGCTTCTTTCCATCGAAGGGTTCACACGGTTGCAGATCTGCCATGAAAACCCGCAAGCGCATAGATGGTTACAGAATTATGTTGAATAACATTTCACATCCCCATCATCCTCTCCGAATCTTTTGGTTCTCTACGCTGTTGACGATAGCCCTGGCAGGCATTGTTGGCTACTGTGACGGTATCGCCGGTTTGTGGCTGTTTTTAATTTTAGTGGTCCTTGAGGTGACATTCAGCTTCGATAACGCCGTAGTCAACAGCAAGGTCCTGGCGGATATGTCGCCGCTGTGGCAAACAATCTTTTTGACCGTCGGCATCTTTATCGCCGTGTTTGTGGTGCGGTTTATTTTACCCGTTTTGATTGTGATGCTGGCGGCTGAAATCAGCTTTACGGAAGTCATGCAGCTCGCCTTGAACGAGCCGGAAAAATATGGCGAAGTGCTGCACCGCGCGTCGCCCATGATTGATGCGTTCGGCGGTGCGTTCCTGGTGATGATCGGCATGAGTTATTTCATGGACCGCGAAAAACATACGCACTGGATCAGCGGACTGGAAAAGAGCATGTCAATGGCCGGGCGATTCGAACACCTTAAGGTGTTTATCATGATGCTGACGGCTATTGTGCTCTTTTTGACGGTGGATCGCGCATACCGGTCGACGGTACTGGTTGCGAGCGTGCTGGGCATAGCGCTGCATGTGGGTCTGGAACTGTTCGGCTCGATGTTTGAAAAGGACAGGCATGTAATTACGCAAAAAACCGGCTGGGCCGCATTTTCATCCTTTATGTACCTGGAAGTGCTGGACGCCAGCTTCAGCTTTGATGGCGTGATCGGCGCATTTGCCATTACGTCGAGCGTGCTGCTGATTATTGCCGGTCTGGGGGCCGGCGCTGTCTGGGTCCGCTCGCTCACCTTGTACCTCTTGCGAACAGGGACGCTGGCAAAGTATCGTTATCTTGAGCACGGCGCACACTGGGCCATTATGGCGCTGGGCATCATGATGATGGTTAAACTCTACCGGGTTGTACTTCCGGAGTGGATGACCGGCTCACTGGGCTTGGCGTTTATCGGAACGGCAATTTACTCGAGTATTTTAGAAAAGGCCGGAGAAGATGACTGAGTGAAACGCCTTGCCGCGCGGCCTTGATCAAGTGCCTGCTCTGTGTCCGGAGGCCTGCGCTCTGGGCCGGTAAAAGAGCAGCCCCGTTGCCGCGAGAGCCGCGAACGATGCGCCGGCCATAAACGTAGCCGAGGCGCCGAACGCGCTCCACAATGACCCTGCAATAACGCTTGCCAGCAGCAGCGCGCCGCCGCTGACCAGATTAAAAATCCCGAAGGCCGTACCGCGAAGATCGTCAGGCGCGGTATCGGCAACCAGTTTCGAGAGCAATCCCTGGGTGAAGGCCATGTGCAGGCCCCAGAATGCGGCCCCCAGAAATGCGGGCCAGGGAGATGCGGCTGTTGCCAGCACAAGGTCGGAGAGGACCAGTATTCCGAGGCCGAACAGCAGAAGCGTTCGCGCCGAAAGGCGGTCGGCTGCCGCGCCCGCCGGGTACGCAAATATGGAATAGACAAGATTCATCACAATCATGATTGCGGGTACGTAGCCGACGGCAAGCCCGACATCCCGGGCGCGGAGAATCAGAAACGCCTCGCTGAAACGAGCGAGGGTAAAGACGGCTCCAAGCGCGACGACAAGCCAGTACCGAAGGGACAGACGTCTGGCATCAGCCGGAGTCAGGTGATTTCCGGGACCGGCGGCATGTGCCGGGGACTCGGGTTCGCGCACCGCTACGATCAGCAGCAACACGGCAAGGAATGCCGGTATGACCCCGACCCACAACACGGCTTTGATGTCGTTCGAAAGCCGGATCATGAAAACGATGGCGAGCAGCGGCCCGACAAAGGCTCCGACCGAATCGAGCGACTGGCGCAAACCGTAGGCCGCGCCCCGAAGCTGCGGCGGTGCGATATCGGCGACCAGCGCGTCACGCGGCGCGCCTCGAATGCCTTTGCCGATGCGATCGACAAAGCGTGCTCCGAATACCCACTCAATCGTTGTCGCAAGAGGAAACACCGGCTTGGTCATGGCGCCCAGCGCGTAACCGGTCACGGTGAGAAGTTTGCGCTTTCTGAAATAATCGCTGATTGCGCCCGAAAACACCTTCGTGATGGCGGCCGCACCCTCGGCAAAACCTTCGATGATTCCGACCGTGACCATTGAGGCGCCGAGCACCGAGGCCATGAATATCGGCAGAAGGCTGTGAACCAGCTCGGATGAGACGTCCATGAACATCGAGACGAATCCAAGCGCCCAGATGCCTCCCGGCAACTTGCGATAGGCGCCCATGGCAGAAGACGTTGATGCGGGGTTACTGGGTTGTGATGAGGTCATGAGTGCTGTTTTCTATCGAGGCATCTTCATCGCCCTGTGTGGATTCTATTCAATTATTTTCTTCTATGTTTAGGCGACATAACGGCTCTCACAGGTTGCCGAAAGCGCGCCAGAGAACTTGGTCTGACATTCTCTTTATTGTGGTTTTGTTCACCTTCCTGATTATTCGAGAAAATCTGTACTGAAGCTTTTTTCTCCCAATATAAGCTCGCTATCCATGCTAAACCCTTCTGATGTGAAATAGGTTACAAGCAGATCGTCATGCATGCGCCTCAAATGTGCCAAAACTATTTCAGGATCAACGTCCAACTTTTTGGCGATTTTCCGTGGTGTAGGTTTAGTTCCCAACCCCCTCATTTTTTTAATAATATTAATTAATTGGTGTACGAGATTTGCATGCCCTTGATCCGAGGATCTGTTCTGTTTTGAGTTTGCATGGCATCCTGACAAGAATCTATCGAGATTAGATTGCGACTTTCCCCCAGTCTTTTCTTCGACTTTCAGTTCAAGTGATATTTGTTTCAATGCATCTCTGATTCTGCTGGGAGCATCAGGATTACAGATCTGAATGCAGGAGTCAGCGCCCAAAGGTCCAGGCAGATCTTTGTGAGTAAGGTTCGGTGCGATAATTGGAATTACTGTTTTATTGAGAGCCCACGCGGCACCAAGTTCAAACATCATCCACTTTGAAGCCAAGCTGGTTTCTGTTATTAAGGCGGTTATTATTGGACTTAGTCGGAGGTCATCTTTTAATATCTGAGATATATTTCCAAAAGGCAACTGATGACCCGAAACTGACGTACAACGGATTTCATCATCGACCACGGATAGCGAAGACAGGAGAAGATTAACAAGCAATTCTGCAATTTGCGCATCAGCTTCTGCATGGCTAATAAAGATCTTAATTGATTTTCGGCCGTCCATCTCTTCCTCCTCCGATTCTCTTATCTTGCCTTTAAGGATACCCAGTGTTTCCGTGATAGCACGGATATTAAATTCGGCTTTTTTGCTATCATTATTGATCATGAACCGTTTGGATGGGCTGGTTTCCATCACAAATTCCGTTTTCAATCGGCTGCTTTCACCTTGAAAAAATTCCAAATCATCTTCCAGTTTTTTGATTTTTCTGCTCAGATCCTGCTGATTCATGAATTTCTCTTTCTGGACCCTTGCTGCGCTCTCGGGCTTCAGGACTTACTGCGCTTGCCGGATCGCCGTGCACTTTGCCTGACGACCCGATGCTTATTTTTCAACAGCCTGTTAAAGGCTGGAATAGCTTAATCCAAGCCATCTTCTTTATTCTTCCTGTCGTTGCCGCCGGAAGCTCGCGATGGGATCACTTTATGCTGTGCTCGAAACTGACCTCAACATCCCGGCGATGTTCCGGTTCGATTTCCCAGAGGGTGCGACGGTCGAAGTTGAAGGCCCTGGCGACCAGCACATCCGGAAATTGTTCGAGCCGGGTGTTGTAGATGGTGACCGATGCATTGAAGAGCTCGCGGCGGTCGGCGATCTGGTCTTCGATTTCACTGATCCGGTTGCCGAGCTGCCTGAAAGCGGCATCCGCCTTGAGGTCCGGATAGCGTTCCACAACCATGAACAGGGATTTCAACGTGTCGGTCAGCGCGTTCTGTGCCCGCATTCTCTGCTCGTCGCTGCGCGCAGAGTTGACCATGGAACGAGCCTTGACAACGGCTTCCAGGGTTTTCTGCTCGTGCTGCATGTATCCTTCGCAGACCTTGATGAGTTTCGGCAGTTCATCGAAACGCTGCTTGAGCAGGACGTCGATGTTGCCCCAATTCTGATCGATGTTGTTTTTAAGCGCGATGAACCCGTTGTAGATGACGATGATGTAAAAAATCAGTGCAAGCAGTATCAGCAGAATAATTCCAAGCGTGATCCAGGCAGTCATGTGTTTTCTCCTCGCAGTCGGTTGCTTTTCAAAAAGCCGTGATCGCTCCGTAACTTTTTACGGTGCCGTCCTGTCTCATTGAAAATACGTCAGTAAAGCGTAGATCGCCCAGCCGGCGGCCGAAATGGCGATCAGAAACAGCGGAATGCTGCTGTAAAGATACCGGGCGGTCAGGCGTTCTTCCGAATGGGTTTCGGCAATGATCAGCGGAAAGCCTTTTTCCCTGCCGATGACGATATGCTCTTCCTGCTTCTTTCGCTGCTGATGGTTTTCGAGCATTTCATGCATCACGCTTTCCTCGACCGCGGCCCGGGCCGCATCCCATTCGTCTTCACTGATCTTGCCGTCGGCGTCGGCATCAAACTGGTTCAGATGTTTTGGATTTCGTTTCAACTCCCGCAGGGCCTCGATTTTCTTCTCGCTGAAACTCGGGCCTTCGGGCGGCTTTGCCGAGGCATAGCCCAGAACATAGAGCAGGGTTCCCTCAACGATGATTTCCTCGACCCATTTCTCATCGCTGTGGTTATTCATCTGAAGCCGCATCAGCCCCACCTGCCCGGGTATGCCCTCCTGTTTTGTTCCGGCTGCGATCCGGCATCCGGCCGGATTGATTTCAATTCGGCCGGTTCCGTCATCCAGTAAAAAAGGAACGTTGTCGCTGCTGCGTGCGCTGCTGACCGCCCAACGGTTGTTCTTGTCCCGGCGGTATCGAGTCAGGCGGTAAAAAACGCAGGGGGTCTGCGTCATGGGGGAAACCAGGGCGTATTTGCGAATCGCCTTTCCTTTTACCTCGACCATTCCCATGGCAACGGAACGAATTCTGCTGGTCGGCGTATTTTCTATCTTCCGTTTCATTCGAAGCAGATAAAAACCGTACCAGAGGGACAGGACGGCGATGAGAACGGGAATGGCGCCGGACGCAAAGGCATGATATGCCGCCTTGTCCAGAATCGCCTTTCTGTCTGCGTTTTGCAGCAAGCCCATTCCCAGAAAAATGAAGGCGCCTGCCGCAATCATCCACAAACCCGGCCGGCTCCACGGCGATAAGGTCTGAGCTGGTGGCGGGGGAGGCAGTCCCGGATCGGCTCTGTCAGGATATGCGCCGCCGGTTTTCCTGCCTTTTTCAGCCGCCGCTTCGATCTCGTCGGCAATTCCGCCTGCCGCGGGCAGAACCTGTGCGATGGCTTCATCTGCGGCCAGGGCCGGATTCTGCATCAGCAGGGCCGCCGCAACGGCACTGCTCAGATTTTCATTTTCCCGGCGTTGCGGAATCATCGGCCCGGCTCTCAGCACATCCGCCATCAGCCAGCCGTAACGGGTCAGGCTGATCAGGTTCTTTCGCTGCATCTCAGCATTGTCCGGATCGTCCCGGTTCAGTGAGCAGCCGGGCAGGTTGACCAGCCCGAAATCGGTGAACATTTTAAACGTTCCGGCATACTCCTCCGCCAGCTTGAGAATGGTTTCCAGATTCTGTCTGCCGACGACCGCAGCCCGTTCTCCAAGGCCTTTGGGATCGAACCTTCCTGGAAAAATCCGTACGGCATTCCGGATATGGAGCCGGCTGTCGAGCAGATAAAGGTCGAGAACCGGTTTGCCTTCCAGTATGGTTTTTCGAATGTCGTTTTCATTCAGAGGACGGATGTTATCCACCCCTCGATAGGCCCTACTGGACAGCAGCTGCCTTAAGTTTTTTTCAGCCAGTTCTCCGGACATCTCGGCCAGAACCGCCAGGATGGTTGCTCCCCTGTCAAAAACGACCTCCCGGTTCCGGCTGCCGAAGACGATCCGCTCTTCGCTGATCTGCAGGTTCAGCATTCGGTCGGGTTCGAATTTTGGATTGGTGGGTGCTACCAGCCAGTGGGGATACCCGGCGCCCTTGAGAATACGGGAAATTTCTTCCAGCCTTTCCCGCTCTCCTTGAGTCAGAAGGGACAGACCCTGACCGGTCAGGCGCTGACGGCAGTTATAGGAATCAAGCTGATGCTTTTCCGACAGTTCCTTGAGTACCTCGGGCAGATTCTCGGGTGGTTTTGGGTGCTGTTCGGCGATCAGATAATAAGTTGATTGCGGCATATTTACTGAAACCGGTGAGGAAAATTTCTGTTAATTTATACGATTCAGGCGCTGTCGGCAAGAGATAAAAGCATGCGGACCTCCGAGACCTGTTTCGTGACATGACGGAAAAGGGTATATCGACTGGAACAAGATGTCCTTCGAAATCCTGACTTTTTCCGAAGCCGCTACAGGTGAGCGCCGCAGTACTTGCAGTTTTGCGCATCGGCATCGTGGCCTTCGGCCCCGCATTGCGGACATGCCTGAGTGGATACCGATTTTGAGGAGGTTTTGGAAAGCTCGACCGAAACGATTCCCGTTGGAACTGCGATAATGGCGTAGCCTATAATCATTAAAACCGACGCAAGAGTTTTCCCCAGAGGGGTTTGGGGTGACAGGTCTCCATATCCGACTGTGGTCAGCGTTACGATAGCCCAGTATATACTGGTCGGTATGTCGGTGAACCCGTTCTTTTCCCCCTCGATGACGTACATGCATGCCCCGATTATTACCGCAATGCTTAAAACGGCCGAAAGAAAAACGCCGATTTTCCGCCGGCTGGCCCGTAAGGCGCTGGTGAGTGCTTTTGCTTCGTTCAGATATGCAGTGAGTTTGAAAACCCTGAAGATTCGAAGCAGGCGCAGGATGCGGATCGTCAGCAGGGACTGACTGCCGGGCACCAGAATGCTGGCATAGGTCGGCAAGATCGCCAGCAGGTCGATAATTCCAAAGAAGCTGGCGGCATATCGGGTCGGCCGTTTCACGCTGATCAGCCGGAGGATGTATTCGATGGTAAAAAGGACGGTGAAGAACCATTCAATGGCGTAAAGCGCATCGCCATAAAGATTTCGAATGCTGTGAACGCTTTCCAGCATGACGGCGGCAACGCTTAAAAGGATTGCCCAGATCAGGACAATATCAAAAGCTTTTCCGGCTGGTGTGTCGGCCTCAAATATGACTTCATGCAGCCGCATGCGCCATTTTTTGTCTGAATGTCGGTTTGAAGGGAAATTCACAGGCTTTTGCAGATGCTGTTAATTTTAAAAAAGGCCGCCGTTTACGGAAAATTGATTGAAACTACTACGAATGGCGGCCGGTTTTTTCAGGCTGTCAATGTCTCGGGAAGTTCGCAGGCATTTGACCGTCTAGTATCTTTTTTTGGTTTTCTGGCGTTTTCCGCCCGAATCGGCAGGATTCACCTTGATATTCCTGCCGTTGATGAACTTTCCATTCAATGCCTTGATCGCCTTGTCCGCTTCCGAATTGCTCGGCATTTCAACAAAACCGAAGCCTTTATTCTGTCCGGTATACCTGTCCGTAATCACCTTGACGCTTTCAATTTCACCGAATTCCGAAAACAGGGTTTTTAACTCTTCTTCAGTTACCGTAAAGGCAAGATTGCCGACGTAAATATTCATTGTAAAACCTTTCTCTGATTCCGCACTGTTTCATTAATAAAACCGTCAGCCGCTCAATCAACAGTGCATGGATCGAGAACTGATAAGGCATCTCACAAAATCGAACATGTTATGCTACAATAAATATCAGGTTATTGAAAGCCATTGTTTATCCTGAATCCGCGGAAAAGCGGTAGAAGTCGCTGCCAGGTTTTTAAAAGGCCGGAATAAAATGGCGGGCTGGATTTTTTTGCCGCGTTACAGATACGTGCAAACGCGACGAATATCGGTTGCGGGTATATCGGGGGTCGTGTTATCTCATGAATCAGCGCGATGAGGGAGCCTGAGGCTCATTTGAAGGCCGGACGCCAACCCGCATGACGAGGATCTATTCCATGATGACGCTGTTTCAGGGGCTGAAAGGGGTGCAGGCGAATATTTATGTCGCGGTTCTTGCCGCATCCCGAATTCATTACCGCCTGGAGAAAACGGAGTCGGGATGGAGCATTCAGGTAGATGACGAGGATCTGGAAAGAGCCTCGAAAGCCGTTTCGGCCTATATTTCGGAAAATCCGGAATCGCCTCAGAACGAAGCGTATATTCCTGAATTTCGGAAGACATTTGCGGGCGTCTGGGCGGCGGCGGGACTGGCCGCCGTCCACACCTTTATCGTTCGGGGAGGCGATGGCCGCATCTATTTGGATGCATACGGGTCATCGGCATCCAGAATCGTGAGCGGCGAGTATTACAGAGCAGTGACGGCCCTGTTGCTGCATGCGGATATCGCGCATTTGGCGGGCAATGTCATCGGAATCGCCCTGTTTGGGACCGCGATCTGCAGCCTCTTCGGATGGGGTGCCGGCTGTCTGATGATTCTGATTTCCGGAGCCGCCGGAAACCTGATCAACGCGATGATGCATCAAACCGGTCATGTCTCCATCGGCGCTTCCACGGCCGTTTTCGGCTCTATCGGCATTCTGACCGGATACCAGTTCCATGATAAATTCAGGCGGCATACCAAACGTGCCGGCGCCTGGCTGTCCCTTGGAGGAGGCCTCGCCCTTCTGGGAATGCTCGGTTCCGGCCCCTTTACAGACATTATGGCGCATTTCTGGGGTTTTCTCGCGGGAATAGGGCTTGGCGTTCTGAACGCTCTATGGGGGCGATATGCCCGGAACCCGGCATATCAGGCGGTTTGCGGCGCGATGACCGCGGCTGTGATTGCCGGTTCCTGGATCAGCGGATTTTGAATCCATTGTGATGCCCTGGCAGTAGGCGCTCGAAAAAATAAGGCTCGATGATCGGATTTCCGTCGCCGGGGTTGTCTGGGTGCCGTTTACGGGCCTGCATTATGACTTGTGCTCGTACACATGAATATCTCTCTGGGGAAACGGAATCGTGATTCCCTCGACGTCGAAACGCTTTTTGATGTTTTCGGTCAGATCACTGTACACGCCCCAGTAATCCGCGGAAATCACCCACGGCCGGACTGCGAAATTCACGCTGCTCTCAGCCAGCTCCGTAACCACGATCTGGGGGGCCGGATCCGCGAGAATCCGCTGATCTTTTGACAGTTCATCGCTGATGAGGTTTCTGGCCCTGTCGATGTCGTCGCCGTACCCGATGCCGAAAGTCAGATCGACCCGCCGGGTTCCCTTGCTTGAATAATTGGTGATGTTTCCTTCCGTCATCTTTGCGTTGGGAATGATAATGGTTTTGTTGTCCGGCGTCATGAGCTGGGTGGTGAAGATTTGAATTTCCTCGACCGTGCCGGCAACGCCGCCGCCTTCAATGAAATCCCCCACCTTGAAGGGCCGGAAGATGATCATCAGCACGCCCGCGGCAAAGTTGGCCAGAGATCCCTGCAGCGCCAGACCGACAGCCAGACCGGCGGCGCCCAGAATGGCGATAAACGAGGTGGTCTGAATCCCTAGCTGCCCCAGTGCCGCGATGATGACAAATGCCAGCAGGGCGACGTAAATGAGGTTGCCGACAAAGGACACCAGGGTCGCATCTACATTGCCCCTGGTCATTAGTTTTCTGGTCATACTGCAAAGGAATTTCGCCACCCATCGCCCGACAATAAATATGACGATGGCGGCGATGATTTTAAGTCCGAATACCGTGAGCAATTCCCAGAGCTTGGCGATCAGATCTTTGGGTATCCATTCCTGCATGGCTTTCTCCTTCCTGATTTTGATTCAGTGTATTTCTGCGATTCGAACAGCGAAACCAGCCCTTGATTTTTCATCCTGAGAACAGGTTTCCACCGCTACTGAGTGACGTGCCGAGATCCTGCATCATAATACGCTTTGGCCGTTCGGGTCAGATGCGTTATGAATTCTGTTTTGCCTCTTGTGTAAGCGATTCTATCACCTGGATAACGACTTGCCAAATTGAATTTCAAAGCCCGGTATTCCCCGGCGACATCCGGGTGCTCAATCAGATAATCCCGGAACAGCAGCCGGTTCCAGAGTTCGGAATTCTTTCCGCCATGTGAATTTGATGTGTTTGCATTCCCGCTGCGTTCCGCTTGGTGAACCAGGCATAGATGGGCAGGCGTCTCAGCAGCGGAGTTCAGCGAAGACGAAAAAAAATTATGTTTGACCCATCCTATCCGGGAATGCAGATGATGTCGTAGGCTTCGCCGGTCAGGCTTCTGCCGCCGTTTTGCGTAATTTCGAAGGTGTTTTCAACGCCGACCATGCCAAGGCCCGGTATGCCGATTTTGGGTTCGACGGCCATGACCCCTCCCTCTTCGAGAGGTTCGTCAAAACCCTTTGTCAGAACGGGGTATTCGTCAATCGCAAGACCGATTCCATGGCCGATAAACCGTACCTTGTTGTCTCCAAGGGCCATAAACCCCTCGGACCATCCTTCTGATTTTGCCTGAGTGAAACAATGAGCGGCCAGCTCGCTCGGCAGGGCGCCAGGTTTAAGATTGGCGCGGACCCATTCCTGTATCTCGATGCAGAAGTCATGCGCCGCGCGGACTTTTGCTGGAATGCTTTCCGCATTCCCCGACCAGTAAATTTGGGTCTTGTCGGTCTGATATCCTTCAAACATGAATCCGACGTCGCATGCCAGGGGCTCTTCCTTTTTCCAGATTTTTGCACTCGAGCCCATGTGAGGAACCGCCGGATGCTCACCTCTCAGCCCCAGGGGTCCGTTGAAAACACTGGGGTAGTTGCCGCTGTCTCCGGCGGAGATATGTCCGAAAAAAACCTCTTCCCCGTAGTTTTCCATCCGCAGAAGCCCCTGATGCCCCTCTTCGAGAAGAATTCGCCAGAGGGCCAGTCCCACCTGCCTTTCCGTCATGTTGACCTTCAGGACCTTCGGAAGGAGCTCTTGCAGACATTTTGCGTGACGGCTTCCGGCGTAACGCATTTTTTCGAGCTCCCATTCGGATTTTCTTGAACGTACCTTGGCGATGACGCCGTCCACGGGAACAAACCGGTGGTTTGAGAACTGTTTGGTCAGCGCTTCTCCCAGTGCCCATGAAAGTCCGTTCATTTCGGCGGCGACAATCGGCGGCATAGGAGCGCCCTTGCCCTGAAAGGTTTTCAGAATGTCGGCATACGACCGGAAAGGCAGAATTATTTCCAGCGGGGATTCCAGTCTGGCCCGCTCCAGAGCCTTGCGGCAGAAAAAGATCGGCCGGCCTTCCGTCGGCAGCCAGAGGATGCCGTTTCCGAAGGTTCCGGTAAAATAGTATATGTTCAGCCGCGAGAAGACCAGAAGGCCCCCGGCATCGGGCATGCATTGGCAAAGCAGAGTGCGGCATCGCTGCCAGCGGGATTGGAGTTCATTCAAGGGGATGTTGTTTTTCAAGGGTTCCTCTTGTTCGTGTGCAACGGTCATTCGAATTTCAATTCGTCCTTCCGCGCTGGTTGCAGGCGATCTGGGCTTTGGACATGAAGCAAAATTAACCATAGCCGAGACCATCCTGTCAAGGATTTGGTTCCATCGTCTTTATAGCTTCATACAGGTTGTTTGTTTGGGGGGCCTTGGACAGGAAACAGGCGTTCGTGATGAGATAAAACTGACGCTCCAGGCTTCATCTGACGGGGCGAAATCAGGATATCGGCGGAATCATTTCAATTCAGCCCCTGAAGGCTGAACCGGATCATGCTCACTGCAACACCTCTTGTTCAATAGGTTCCCATGGCCCGCGACAGCTGGGCTTTGGCCAGGCTGTGCGTGTACATGGCCTTGTAATAGTTGACTCTGGCCTGGGTCAGCAAGGCTTGGGCATCCAACACGTCGGAGACGGTATTGACCTGGGCACGGTAGCCTTCCTGGGTGACTCTCAGGTTCTCCTCACCCTGCAACACGGCCTTCTCGGTGGTGGGGATGTTCTGTTCGGCGGTTGAAATGTACAGCAAGGCTTCCCGCACATCCAGCCGAACGTTGTCTTCAATGGCCTTGCGGGTCTTGATGAGCTCTTCACGAGCGCTTTCTTCCTGCCTTACGGCAAAGTGGGTTTTACCCCATTCCCACAAGGTCCAGGAAGCGGCCACCGCGAGTTGCCACCGTTTTTCGTCATGATATAGGCTTCCGGACACGTCGGCCGAGTCACCCTCTTTGATGTAGTCATACGCCAGGTTGACCTCCGGATAGTATCCGCGCCTGGTTAGCCTGATCTTCTGCTCGGCGCGCTGAAGATCGATGTCGATGAGCCGGATTTCCGGCCGGTTTTTCAGGGCAATACCGATGCTGTCTTCGAAGACAGCCGTCTCGGTGGTATACACCAGGATATCCTCGAGATCGACCGCCGCGTTGACCGGGCGGGCCAGGATGATGTTGAGGGCAGAGCGGGCCAGAGCCGCCTGGTTTCGGGCCTGGACCAGTTTTTGCTGGGCGTCGGCAAGCTCCATCTCCGCCTTGAGCAGATCGTTGACCGGCACCACCCCGGCATTGTAGTAGCTTCGGGTCACCTCGGCATTGGAGGCGAGAGATTCGACTTCTTTCAGGGCCACCTCGACGGTTTTATCCATGACCAGCACACCGAAATAGGCTTCCTTGACCTTCAGGGCGAGATCCAGCTTGTTCAACTCGATTTGCATTTCAGACTGGTCGATGCCCAGTTCGGCGAGTCGATAGGCGCTGATCAGACCGAATCCCGCAAAAATCGGCTGTGTTACGGTGCTGCGCCACTGGAAACTCTCTCTGGAGCTGACGGCGATGTTTCCGCCATAGCTCGATTCGTAATTGGAGGGCTCATCGAGTCCGGTATAGGAGTAACTGGTCTTTAAACGGGGCAGGAAATCAGCTCTGGCCTGTTTTTTCACCTCCTGGGCCTGGGTTAATTTTTCTTCCAGGGCCTTGAGGTCCCAGTTGTTTTTCAGAGCTTCGGCGATGGTTGCTTCCAGGGTGTAGATTTGTGGCTCATGCGTCTCCGTGGCCGCAGCCTCCTGAGGTGGAACGATCAGGGGCAGCCAAACAGCGGTGATGATCAGCATAAGGGCTGTTTTAGGGCTCATTTTCGATTTCCTCTGCTTGATGGCTTCATAATGATCAATTTTCCTCCAGGCGCCGGAGGACCGGGGCAGGGTGGAATCAGGGTTTTTGGAAAAGCACCCTGCATTTCAAGCCTGGCGGAATTTCATGCATTGGATTGGGGATTTCCAGACGCACTCCGAAGGTGCCGCTGGCCGCGTCCATCACCTTGTCCACGATGGTGACGACCGCCTGACGCGTCCCGCCCAAGGGGTCTTCGGGCTTTACCGTGGCTTTTGTGCCGATTTTGATTCTGCCGATCTGTGAAACCGGCATCACCACTTCTACGTTTAACGGATTGATCTGAGCGATCTTGAGGATCGGATTGTTTTCAACATACTCCCCCTTGAAAAGGTAGCGCTCCATAACCACGCCTGTTAACGGGCTCTGAATCGTCTTGCGTCTAAGCAGTTCATCGGCCTGTCGGTGTTCCAGCTCGAAGAGCTGTTTCTGTTCCAGGGCAACCGTCAGTTCCTTTTCAGCCATGATCCGCTGGGTTTCCACCTCGTCCCATTTTTGAAAGGCCAGGGCCTTGGCATCATACAGTTCTTTCATGCGCTGGCTGTTTCTTTTCGCAAATTCCAGAGCCGAACGCTTCAACTGGACATTGGCATCCATTTCCGCCCGGGCTTTGGCCAGCTCCAGATTGGCCGCCTCGACGCCCGAGCGCAGCGTCGCCACCACCTGGCCCGCTTTGACCATGTCGCCGCGTTCGACCTTGACGCTGTCGAGGATGCCGGGCACCTCACTGCCCACTTCCGCCACCCGGTATGGTTCGATGAGCCCGTCGAACTCGGGCTCGGAACTGTCGGCTGACGCAAATCCGGCGGCCCCGCCAAGAAGCATCAACAGGAAAATCGCGGCTTGTAATAGGGTTGTCATGCGCTTGAACATCATTTAACTCCGTCACTCGGGTCGACCCGAAAAGGCGAGGGACTCGCCGATCCGGTCATCCATTTTCAGCAGGTTGCGACGTATGCGCGCGTACTGGCGCTGCGCCGATTGTTGTGCGTACCAGAATACCAGGGCGCCCGCCCATCTCGACAGGAATTCGATGCCGGTTTTGGCCGCCAGGATACCGATCCACCTGGGCACTCCCTTGGCATGCACGGTGGCCAGCTCGTCATCGAGAGAAACCATGGCGACGCAGGCGCCGGGATCTCCCTGCCGGCCGCAGCGGCCGAAGAGCTGTCGATCAATCCGCTGGGCTTCATGGCGTTCGGTGGCGATGACAAAGAGCCCGCCCAGGTCCGTAACACCCTCGCTCAGGCGGATATCCGTCCCCCGTCCGGCCATGTTGGTGGCCACGGTGATCCGTCCCACATTTCCGGCCATGGCGATGATTTCCGCTTCCTCCTTGTCCTGCCGGGCATTGAGCACCTTGTGGGGCAGATTTTCCTGTTCCAGAAGGCCGCTCAGATGCTCGGAGGCTTCGACGGACCGGGTTCCCACGAGCACCGGCCGGCCCTCGGCATGCTCCCGTGAAATAGTCTGCACCACAGCTCTCCATTTTTCATCCGACGAGGCATGGATCCGGTCGGGCAGATACCGGCGCCGGACAGGTCGGTTGGTCTGGATGGAGATCACTGGCATACGATAGACCGACCAGAGCTCACCGGCCACTTCCCGAGCGGTTCCGGTCATGCCGGCAAGACCCAGGTATCGGCTGAAAAACCGCTGATAACTGATGCGCGCCAGGGTCTGCTTGGGCAGGGTCACCTCGCATCCCTCCTTGACCTCGATGAGCTGGTGAAGCCCCATCTCCCAGGAACGGTCCGCCATCAGACGTCCGGTATACTCGTCGACGATCTGAACCTTGCCGTCCTTGACGAGGTACTGCTTGTCCCGCTTGAACAGATGCAATGCGGTCAGGCTCTGACGGACGAGCTGCTCCTTCTGCTGTTCATTGATGTTGGGGCTGGCTTCGGCCCAATCTGTGCCATCGATTTTGAGCCGGCCCGCCGGCGTCAGCTCCACCATGCGATCGGTTTCGGAAACCAGAAAATCCTTTCCATCGACCAGTGATCCGGCCAGCTCCATGGCCAGCCGGTAGACATTCTCGCCGTAAAGGCTGTCGGACTGGCTGGAAATGATCAGAGGGGTCCGGGCCTCGTCAATCAGCACGCTGTCGGCCTCATCCACGATGGCGAAGTGAAGCCCGCGCATCACCAGCCTGGAGAGGCGCGACGTCTCGCCATACAACCGCTCCACCGAAAGACGCAGCTGACTGGGACGGTCCGAAAGCACAAGCCGGTCTCTCAGATAATCGAAAGCCACCTCCTTGTTGGTGCAGTAGGTGATATCGCAGCGATAGGCTTCCTTCCGGGCTGCCGGGTCCTTGCCGTGAACAATGGTCCCCACAGTCAGCCCTAGTGCCTTGTACAGAGGAGACATCCAGTCGGCATCGCGGGCGGTCAGATAATCGTTGACCGTAATAATGTGCACCGGCACTCCGGCCAGCGCCAGGGTACAGGCCGGCAGGGAGGCGACCAGGGTTTTCCCTTCCCCGGTTTCCATCTCCGCCACCATGCCGTTGAGCAGCGCCCATCCGCCGATCAACTGGACATCGAAATGCGCCATGTGCAAGTGCCGCCAGGAGGCTTCGCGTACCAGCCCGAAGGCCCGGCCCACCAGTTCCTGCGTCAGTCCCTGCTTTTTCAGCAGAGGTCGCAACTGGCGGGCCGCCTCGAGAATTTCCTCGTCGGTCGCATCGCTCAGTGTGGATTGGCCTGTCTTGACGGCCTCAACGATCCATTGGCCGCTTTTAGGACTAGGCCGCCGCCGGCGGGCGCGAAAGCCTTCCAGACCGGTCGAACGGCCGTGAACCTTTCCGGAGCTGCGACGTTCCTCCCGTTCGGGATAAACGCCGTCCAACCCCCACGGATGGGTCATGTCTCTATACATTGAACCTCTTCAGGAACAGCTGCCGCAACCCCCTGTACCATCGAAAACCGATCGGCTCCATTCCGTGATCAAACCGGACATGCACCCTTCCGCCGACATGATAGATACCCGCATGGGAGGGGAGGGTGATGTCGAAAAGAAAGATTTTCTGAAACGCCTTGTTGCCGAAACCCTCGCGGGGGTCGGTCGCGATCTTGCCCCCGCCTTCCTGGCTCAGAACCATGCCCGGGAGCTGATCCGTGGCCGCCGGAACCTCACGCTGCAGCTCCGCCGGCAGGATTTTCGACAGCTGCTCCGGCAGCCGCACGCTGACCTGACGGGTTCGCTGCCGCACCAGATCCACATCTGCCTGGGAAACCACGACCCGGGCGGACACCGTGGAACGGCTCACCACATAGCCGATCAACCGGCCGCGCTGGACAAACGAGGACGGCAGATCGTCGGCCATCGGCAGAATGAAGATTCCGTCCGTGCTGCTGTGGATCGTCAGATCACCCAGTCTTTCCCGGGCATCTTCGAGCTTGACGGCAATGTGTTCGATTTCTTCTCTGGCAATTTCGGCCTTGACCTTGTCGGAAATCAAATGCGTATCGTAGACTACTTCCATCTCGCGCTTCTGAGCCTCCAGGAGACGGATCTGGGCCGGCAGCAGCGGGTCGGAGCATTCGACCAGCGGGTCACCGCGTTTCACCGGTTTGCCCGGCTCGGCGAGGATGCGTTCTACGAACCCATCAGTTCCGGCACGTACGAAAGTTTCTTCCGGCAGCCACATCACGCCTTCGGTCAGGGTGGCCAGGGGAACCGGAACGATGCCGATCATGGCCGCTCCAAGGACGACGATCAGTCCTGTCACCAGAACCGCCCGGGGACGGGTGCGGGCCAGCATCGGCGAAGTGGATAGAAATTTGACGGCTTTGTAAGCCGGCAGGGCGAACATGTTTACCACTCCCACGCAGGCGAAAAGAACGCCGATGAAGAAAAATTTGCTGGCTACGAAGAGGATGATGGCCGCATAGACGAAGAGCCGGTAGATGGTCGAAGAAATGGTATATGCAGCGAACCAGAAGCGCTCGCCTTGGCTGTAAAGGGGCGGTTCGGCCTGCTTGATGCCGAGAAGGTAGCGCTGGATCAGATAGAGCATGTATCGGATGCCTCGGGTCCCGAGATTCGGAATTTCCAGGACATCTGACAGAACGTAGTATGCATCATAGCGCAGCAGCGGGTTGCCGTTGAAGAACAGCGATGAGACGCCGGCGATGAAGATGACGTTGTAGGCCACGGAGCGGACCGGGCCGGGTTCCATGTTGACCCAGGCGAAAACAGCCAGGGCCGCGATGAAGATTTCCACCATCAGTCCGGCCGCGCCCACGAACACGCGGCTGCGCTTTTCCCGGAATCCGGAAGCGGACGATGCATCCACGTAGGGGATGGGGGTGAACACCAGCATCATGATCCCCATCTCGTGCACCTCGCCGCCTTTGAGCTTGACGGCAAAGGCGTGGGCGAATTCGTGAAAGGCCTTGAGAAAAGGAAAGGTCAACCACATGACCACCAGGTTGCCGGGAGAGAGGATGCGGTCGGTCATGTTCAGCGTCAGCTCGGACCAGTGAACGCCGACCAGAAAGACGCCCGCGCTTACCACCGCCAGCCAGAGGATCAGTCCCCACCAGCTGAAAAAGGGGTGTACCAGGAATTGAAATCTGATCAGAAACCGTTCCGGATCGAGCAGGGGAAACCGCATGAACAACGGGCTGCGCAGGTTTTGCTTCCACTTCTTGTAGCGCTGCTTTTCGAACCGTTTCAGCATTTCGGCGGTGTCTGGAACCACGTCCGACTGCAGGGCATCGGCGGCGTGGAGCTGGCTCAGGATGCGGATCATGTCCTCCTGGGTCGGCGCGTCGGCTTGAAGCGTGGCGCAGGCATGCTCCCAGATCTCCCGCACGGTCCGCTTGCCGTCCATCATTCCGATGAGCTGATAGGCCATAGGCGTAAACCGCTGAAGGCGGCCGGACAGGTGATCCTGGAGCACGTACCAGAGTTCGCCGCGGTAGTGGTGGCGATGAATCTGCACATGTCCCCGAAGGCGTGGCTTCAGGCTTGCCACACGATACCAGGAAGGGCTGTAGAGGGAATCGGTCATGGGCGTTCGGTCTTCATCTTTTGCTTTTTGCCGCCATCAGCCGGTCAGGGCATCCATTGCCACAGTTTGAGGCGTACCCAGTCGATTGCCTTGTGGCTCCACACCCAGATCAGCCGCCGCCGATCCACGGTGACTTTTCCCACACCTTCCATGCCGGGCCGCAGGCGCTCGGTCGCCTTCTCGAGCTGTCCTTCCACGCGGAAATAGTTGCGACCCTCCCTGGAAATGGTTACCGGCGTGATTTTCCGCACGATAAAGGGAAAGGTCTCTCCGGAAATGGAGGGAAAGATCAATTCGCTTTTCTGACCCACCTGAATGTCGGCGATATCCCGTTCGTCGACCTCGATGATCACGCGATACTCGTCCAGAGGGGCCACCTCGAAGAGCACCTGGCCCCGCTCGACCGGGGCGCCCAGCGATTGGCTCAAATCTCCGCTGATCACCACCGCATCGAAGGGGGCCGTCATCTTGATGCGTGAAAGCTGTTCATCCAGCAGATCGATCTGTGCCTCGGCCTGACCGATCTTGGCCTTCGTGATCTGGATGTTGGGCCGATCGTGCTTGGCCATGGCTTCGTGGTACTGTTTGGTCGTCTGCTCCCGTTCGGTGGCCCATTTGAAACGTTCCAGCTTCAGGTCCCGGTCATCCAGGAGGCAGATTACCTGTCCTTTCATGATCACGTCCCCGGCCCGGATGGGCGCCTCTTTGATGTAGCCGTTGAACGGGGCGGCGATCGCCCTTTTGACTTCGCCCTCGATGGCGCTGTCCGCGGTTACCCGATAATCGACCTTGAACAGAGCGAAAAATACGACCAGGACAATCAGTGCGGCGGCGACCAGCTTTCGGATCAGATATCCCGGACCCAGAAATCGTTTCAGTTGTATCGACAGGGATTCGGACGCCTTGCGGATCAGCCAGCGATCCTCCCGCCGCTTGATCTCCAGAATAGGCGCCAGAATGCCGGCCGCGCTCTGGCAGAATTCCACCGTCTGTCGGTCAAAAGGCTTTTGCGCGGAGCGTTCAAGGGTCAATGCGCCGATGATGCACTCGTTTTCCACCAAAGGAATGGTCAGAATCGAACCGGAGCCCATCAGCCGTTCAAGTTCCGCGTGGGCACGCGTGAAAAGGGGGCTCTCTTCGGGTCCGGCAGGGTAGTTGATCGCGGCCTTCTGATCGACGGCTTCGTCCATGGCCAGACCGATGGCCCGGGCGAGGTTGGTCTGTTCGCTGAAATCCGCGCTGTGGCTCAACACCGCGACCTTGACATGGTTGCCCTTGAGCACTCCCAGGCTGACCCGGTCGCAGTCCAGCACCGTGGCCAGACGGGTGACCAAGGCCATGGCGGAGGGATAGAATTGATCATGCTCCACCATGCTGACCGTCAGGTCCATGACGTTGCGAAGCCGTTCGCTTTCTTCCGCGTTCCGGGCCGACTCCCTGCGCCGGATGAGAACCTCGAGCCATGCGGCGCCCCAGTGGAGCTGGCGCATCAGGGCCTGGACGTCCTGTTTGAAAGGCGCTTCGACTTCCATGACGACCACGCCGTGAATCTTGCCGGCCACCTCGATGGGATAGGCAATCTGGCAGGTTTCGGAAGCGCCCTTGACGGCAGGGGGGCCGCCGTTTTTGTCCACCAGCAGGCCGCGTCTTTCGCGGATGGAGCGTTCGGCGGTTCCGGCAAGGTGGCTCATGCTGAGTTTGGCATCCGGCCATACCGCGACCGGAGTGTAAGGACCTTGGTCGGGGTTTCCTATCAGCACAATGGCGTGCTTGACGCTTCTCAACATGCCGCATTGCAGGGGCAGCCAGCTCTGGCAGAAGGCCTTGGGAGTCTTGGCCTGAGCAAAATGTTGCCAGAACAGAGAATCTTGGTCGGATACCGGTCTCGACGCCGATCCGTCCGGACTTTCCAGCAAACGAGTTTCGTTGCGATCTGCAGTGTTCTGGTTCATATGCGAGCCGTGCCTGTAATCACAGAATATTGTTTGTCGAAGCGATGAAAGAAGGGGCTTCCGGCCCGGAAGCCCCCTGGTATTTTACTGGATGGTGGTCGATGGCGGTGCCTGGGGAACACCAATGTCCAGTCTTCCGAAGCGCTTTTCATAATCCGCCAGCACGTTGTTCAAAAGGAGTGACAGCCGTTTGGCGGCAAAGGGACTCATCACGATCCGGTCGGAAAGCTGGACCTTGATCTCTTTCTGCCCCGCATGCCAGGCCTGGTTCATGCCGAAAAGCAGCACGATTTCTTCGCGACCGCCGGCAACATTGGAAACATTGCAGTAAACGCTTCGCATGTTGGCGTCATCCCAGACGATTCGGGGCTGGCCGGCCGCCTGCCCTGTTTTATCGACATTCTCATCTTTCTGATCTGCCATGGGTATTCCTCCTTTTTGGATTTTTGAAGTGGTTTGAGTTGATCCAAACGAGCTGTAAACGTTCTCTTTATATGCTTTTTTTTCGGTAACATCAATCTTTTATGCGGTTTTATGCGGCTGCGGTTCCCGTTACCAGAGAAAACCGCATGTCCATGTCGATTTCCTCGATCCGGATGTTCTGAAAGCCGAGCCGGCGCAAGTGCCCCGCATACCACTCAGGAGATCGGAAACACCGAAAAAACAGGCACAGGGGGATGGTGGAATAGAACCGAGGCGGGTTTTCGTCCGCGATTGCGCCCCTTTCGAAAACCAGCAGGGTCCCGCCGGGCTGTAGAGAACGGCTCGCCTTGGCAAGTAAATATTCCGCCTGTTTTTCGGGCCAGTCGTGGAGCATGGATTTGAAGCAGATCAGGTCGTACGTGCCGGGAAATTCATCCTGCAGGGCATTGCCCTTGACAAACGTGATCCGCGACGCTTCCGGCTCGCGATGAACATGGGTCATTCCGAGATCGCAAACCAGGGGAAGATCGAAAACAGTCGCGTGAATATCCGGGTGTTTCCGGCACACCCGAAGCATGAACTCACCGCTGTTTCCGCCGATGTCCATTATACGCCGATAAGGACTAAAGTCATGATGCTTCAGACAGACCCGGGATTCGTACTTCGTCAGGGAGGTGGTGATCCGCATCCAGCGGCTGGTCAGTTCCCGGGCCGTCGGGCTGTTTTCGGAACAGCGGTTGTAGCCGAAAAATTCAAAAATTTTCGCATGGCGGGCAAACTGATCGGGCGACGCGATCAGCGGCGTAAAAAGACGGGAAAAATCCGGCAGGGCAACATGCGCGAAAGCGATCCTGGCCTCCAGAACATCCCGGAAGGCCATGGCCTTTTCGAACAACCTGGTGAGCCGGAGGCCGTCGTTTTCTTCGATGACCCGGTTGTCCTTGAGCAGGCCGATCAGCAGCGCCATGCCTCTGGCATCGATCCGCAGTGCGATGCTCATATCCTCACGGGTGACGCCGGGATGGCGGCCGATTCGGTCGATGAGGCCCAGTTCGAGAGCCGTGGCCAGGGACCGGGCAGCGACGATATCCTGAAGAAAATCATCCACGCAGAGATAATCGAAGACAGGGTCCCGACCTGCGTCGCCTGCCGGGTCGCGGGTCGCCTCGGGTCGGCGCTCGTAGTAATGGCTTCGAACTGCCGGAAAACAATACCGCAACCAGGGCGCGTATTGATCGGGGGAAGCGACCAGCTCAGTACGCAACTCATCGATGGGCGTCCATCTCCAGTCAGCCGCCTCATCCGGATTGACTGCCGGAGAGGCGTCGCAAAACCCGAAAAAAACGTGGTCGAATTCATTTTCTATCAACCCGCTGCCTACATCCGCCGAATAGGAAAAGGTGAAAACCTCCTCGATCGGGCAACTGAGGCCCATTTCCTCATGCAGCCTTCGCCGGGCCGCGTCGGCCGGAATTTCGTGGGGCCTCGGGTGGGTGCAGCAGGTATTGGACCACAGGCCGGCGCTGTGGTATTTGTGCGCGGCCCGCTTCTGCAGCATCACCTCTCCGCGCGATGAGAAGATGAAGACCGAAATCGCCCGGTGGCGGCGGCCCTGAAGGTGGGCGGCAAGCTTTTCCAGGGTTGCGATTCGGCCGTCGCCATCGATGAGATCCTCGCCTTCGGCATTGACGAGAACTACGTGTTCCTCATTCTCCGGCATCATCAGAACACCCCGTAATAAGCGCTTTTCAATATCTTCATCTCGTTTCCCTCAATCCGGTAATCGAACCCGATGTCATAGCGCAGATGGTCCAGCATGAACCGATTGGTTTCTACAAAGGTCACCAGCTCCGGGTTATAGTGCATTCTCTTGAGAAAAAAGATCAGCTGATCGACATGGATGCCCGAAAAATAAACCGCATCGTTCTCCTGCTTGTTGGCGACAACGATGATCTTGCAGTCCTGAAGTTCCGGCCAGAGGATGCGCTCGGCTTTCCACCGGGCGGCATCGTAATGAACCGAACAGGACAGCTTTGCCAGGATTTCCTTCCACTGATTTCGGGCGTCGAAAAAGAAGTAGAAGTTCTCCAGACGCGTGTGCCGCTTTTTCATGGAATAGCAGATCCCGGAGGAAACACTGCTGCCCGGGTTGCCGATATACAGATGAATTTCGTCCAGGTCCTTCGAACCGGTAACGAGGTCATGATCGACGTCGATGGAGAACATGAAATAATGAAAATTCTCGTTGATCCCGATATCGCAAGCGAAAAAAGGTCTGCACGTTTTCAGGATTCTGCCGACGGAGGTTTCCCTTTCCTTTCTCCGATAGTCATAAAAATAGAATTCCCACCGAATATCCTCGCCAAGGCGTTTGACTCCCCATACCGTGCGGGAATGGCCGATTTCTTTCCGAATGGCCTGCACCATGTCGACGCCCCGGTCGTCCATTCCTTCGACCTCAAAGGAATGAAACAGCAGATTGGCCGATTTGAACTTGTTCTCATACGGAACGGACGGCCGGTACGGCCACAGGCAAAAATCGTAAAATGTCTCTTGGGCGCTTTCGTATTCGATCGAAGGCATGTCTCCGGTTCCTTTCAGTTTTGTGCGGGCTTACGGCGCCTGAAAAACGCGGCTTCTATCAGGATCCTGCTAGAATCGGGGCGGCGTTATCGGCCGAAGCAGGGTTTTTTCGTCGCCGTATTTTGCCAGATAGGCGCTGCAAAGGCCCCAGCACTCCTTTGTACGGCACGCGCCGGCCTCGCGGTGCACGCACCTTCCGAACCCGCACTCCCCGAACTGTTTCCAGAAGAGATCCGGAAGCACCGTCACCGGAAATACACTGTCCAGGTAAACCGGCGCCTCGACGGCCAGACACAGGGGAAAGCTTTTCAACACCAGCGGCTTGCCGGCGGCCTGAACGATCTGCCGTAGTTCCGGCACTATGTTCATCAAATCCCCGAGAGGCACCAGCAGATTCCGTTTGTCGGTGGATTCCATGGGAAAATAGTTCCATAAATGAATCTCGCTGACGCACTTCGCGCAGAGGAAACGCACCAGGCCTGGAATTTCCGAAAAATTGTTCCGGGTCAAAACCGTATTGCTGATGACATTGGCCTTGCGGCCGGAAAGATTTCTCAGCCCAGCCAGGGTTTCGCCGAATGATCCCGGAACGCGGGTGACGGCGTCATGGGTTTCCGCGAGCCCGTGAATGCTGACAAAAAACTCGTTCACCCCGCAATCGATCAGATGATCCAGATATTCCGGATCACGCAACCGCCTGCCGTTGGTCTGGATCTGGATTCTTTTGAACCATCCCAGGGACGCTGCGCACCGCACGTAGCGATCCAAGTCGTCAAAGGTGGTCACTTCCGCCCCCGAGAGAATCAGGTTCTCGAACCGGCCGTCTCGCATGATGTCGATGACGACCTTTCGGTATCCCTCGTAGCTGATCGCCGGCAGGCCGCTTTTCACCGCTCCGAGCATGCAGATGGTGCAGTTGTTGTTGCAACCGAACCATATCGAAATCACGCAGTATCTGCTGAAATCGATCCTGCCGCCGATCATGGCCTGAGCGTCCGGTGGCGCCGTCAGGTTCATTTTCTCAGGGCTTCCCCTTTCTCGAACTTCCCCTGTGGGCGTAATAAAAGGTTAGAAAATTTCTTCCCTGCCGGTCGATGCCGCCGGCAACATTGCCCAGAATCTGTGTTTTGGATGCCTCATAGGCCCGGTGGAATGCATCCTTCGGAATCGCGTAATAACGCGTCATGTCCAGCAGCAGGGGGTATGCCTCCGCCATGCGCAGCCCGGCGCGGTAAAGATTGATGGAAAACGAGGATCTGTCAGTGCCGGCCTCGTTTGCTTCGAAATAGAGAAATTCCCGCGGCCCGGCCCTGTGCGAGGCCAGATCGAGTATTCCGTGGACGATTGAGGCGGGTTCGGTCTTTGTCGTCGGGAGGAAAAACCGCGCCGTCTGATCGGCCATGTCTTTCAAGACATAGGACGGAAAGCAGGTATAGCGGGTCTGAACTTTGCGCGACGGATCGTCGCCCTCCCATTTGAAGCCGGTAAACATCTCAAAAGGTTCGGGGTCGTCCGGGTTCACATCGACTGCTGTTTGAAGTTTGTCAATGAACTCGAGATAGGCCTTGTATATGAAGCCTTTTTCGTTCCTTTCAAAGCCGAAAAGAACGATGTTTGCGGCAGAATATTTCTCCTCGAAGCGCTCCAGAAAATCGGCCGGCATGTTGATGTTCCGGCAGATTTCCAGAACGCGTTCCCGCTGTACCACCTCCTTGCGTTCGAAGCCGGCCAGGAAGCGATCCGGGAGAAAGATGTTCTGAGTAACCTTGAAGGAACGTTCGAATCCGAACGGCACACCGAGGTTTCTGACCCGTTCAAGAAGAACGCCGGCCTGGGCATCGGTTTTCTCGACCGAGAAAGGATCGTCCGAATGCCGGAGCCGGCCCAAGCCGGTAGAGACGGTCCGGCGAGTCCGATCTTCCTGGATCGGCGCCACACCGTAATATACGGTGCAAAAGTCCTTGCCGTCCCGGTTGATGCCGCCTGAAAGGTGGCCGAATCTTTCCGTCTTGACCTGATTGTACAGCTCGTGAAACGGGGCATAGGGAATGTTATAATGCTGGCCGAGCCTGGCCAGTAAGGGATAGAGTTCCCCGACCAGAAGCCCGCCCCGGTATACGTTGATGTCAAACGATTTTCTGGGGTTGTCCGCTTCGGTGACCTCCAGGTAAAGAACATCCTGGTGGGGCATGCGCGCCGCGGCAATGTTTATCAGCGCCTTCGCTGCTTCAAAGACATGGCCGTGCCTGCCGGGATCGGCTATGGCCCTTACCCTGTCGAGGATCTGCACTTCGGTGAGCCAGGGGTGCCAGGTATAGCGCGTGATGGCTTTTTTCTCCGGTTCGAAGGGGTTCCACTTGAAGCCGAGGTGCAGCAGGTGGGGCCCGGCGGCATTCTGGGGGTTTTTCAGCGTCTCTTTGATGCGGTCCCAGAATTCAACATAAACCTTGTAAATGCAGGATGCGCCATCATCTTCGAAACCGAAATGGACGTAATTGGCCTCAACCAGGCATTGGCCGAAGATCTCCAGCAGACTTTGCGGCATTCCCATCTGCTCGCAGGCATGGATGATCCGGTCCTGGGCCTTGTATTCGATTTCCTTCTTGCTGATGCCCAGCAGAAAGCGGTCGGACAGCAGAGACCTTTCAAGGATTTTGAAAGACCGCTCGTATCCGACGGAAACATCCAGCTCCTTGACCAGTTGAAAAAGAAAGGATGATTTTTGCTCCCTGGTCGCATCGTCCTGAGTCGAATGCGGACTCGTCTCCGACAGCGGGCCAAATACGGCTTCGTAATCCCGGATCACCCCGTTCAGGACGGACGACAATTGCTTTGCGGTAAAGGGATTGAGAATGACCCGATTGGTAAAGCGGACATCGCCCGAATTCCCTCCCGGTTCGTTGCCGAAAAGCAGGGAAATTTCTTCGCGCGACCCGACAATGGTGCAGGAATCCGTCCGGACATGATTTGCCCCGCGCTCATCCCAGATAATTTTTGGTTTTGTCTGGCAATCGGCCATGAAGATTCCGTTTGTTTTGATCGGGTGGGCAAAACCGGTTCACAAGCATCCCGCGATTCCAAAGATCCGGCGCTTGCGGTATATGCCCAAGCCTTTAGATTTATCGTTTAAACCAAACGAACTGTCAACCTTTAACAGGGTGTTGAAAAACAAGAATCAGGTCGTCAGGCAAGGCGCGCGGCGATGCGACAAGCGCAGCATATTCAAGCATATGTGAGCGTTGGAGAGAGCCGTGCAACGCTGAATGGCGGCCTCAGAACCCTGTTAAAGAAAAGGGAACCCTGGCCGACGAGAGCGACTCGGGTTCCCTTTCAATCGTTACAAACAATCGGAATGTTTGCCGCTCAAGCCTCCTCGGTCTCTTCATCCGTGATCGTGATCCGGATGTTTTCCGTGGGTTCGAACGGATTGCGCTCGCCCTGTGCCCGGGTGATCAGAAACTCCCTCAGCCAGAAATTCTTCTCCATGGCCGTGGCGGCCGGATCGGGCGTTTCCTCGTCGTCCAGATTCGAGGTGTCCATCATTACCAGGCTGTCGCCGGGCACGTAC
>JAXGZF010000006.1:327500-411440 GCA_040771865.1 Desulfobacterales bacterium | reverse complement strand
GCGGTCAGGCCAGAGAGATCCGCGTCGGGATTCAATGCCAGATCGCCCACCTCAACCGTGCCCGCGCCGTCAACTGGAAGTGCCCATGAGGTCGCAGCCGCGCCTGTTGCATGGCCAGTTCCCGCTGCGGCGAGCTGCAGGGTCGCGCTGCTCTCCACTGTGAAGGAAGGCAGGGTGTCGTCCTCGAAGGTGCCTGTAGCCGGATCGTTGCGATCAATTGGAGCGATAGTAGCGCCGGTTGCGTCCACAGTGCCGGTGCCGGTGATGGTAACGTGAGCCACGCCCAAATTAGCCGTCAGCGTGACGTCGCCGGTGGAATCCAGCTCCGCTTCAACCGTGCCGGTGTCGCCCATACCGGTCATGATGCCGCTCAGATCCGCACCCGGTGTGTCTTCCAGACCGGTAATGATGACCTCGCCGGCGCCTTGAACGGTCAGGCCGCTGGCCTGGGCCGCGGTCAGGGTCAGCGTATCGCCCGCCGCCACCCAAATGGTAACGCCTGACAAGATCAGGCCTTCGGTCGCCGTTGTCAGCGGATCATCCACCAGCATGGACAGATCCACGTCGCCCTCGAAGGTCAGGTCGAGATTGGTCAATCTCAGCGTTCCGCCAGCGTTGAACACCGCGTCCTCGGTGATGATCATGTTGGCGTCGGAAGCGCCGTCGAAGATGAACTCCCACACGCCGGTGGCGGACAGCTCGGGTGCCTTCAGGCCGTTGGCGTCAGCTTCGCCCAGGGTGAAGTTAACGGTACCGTCGAAAACCACAGAATCGCCGTCAAGATCCGTTCCCGCGCCGTTGATTCTGAAGTCATCGGGGTCCACATAGGCAATGACGCCCAGGTCGATCACTCCGTGGCCGGACAGGTCGATCAGGCTCAGGTCCTCGCCGTAGATGCCCGCCCAAAAGCCGGTGGCCGGGGCTGCCTTGGCGCTGCCGAAGGTCGTATCAGCGGACGCATCCGTGTTGACGATCCTCAGGATCTCGGTGTCGCCCGTTGCGTCGCCACCGTCAAAGGCCGGAGACCCGCCGGTGAAGGTCAGGGTTCCGCCGACCAGGTTGTTGTTCACAACCACCAGGGCGATGTCGGGATCAGAGGCGTCCAGCGACTTGATTTCCACGTCAAAGGTGCCGTTGATGTCAATCGTCGCCGTGTCTCCCGCCGTTTCGGAATCAAAGTAGATGGTCTGCACCGACATATCGGACTGGGTCAGGTTCAGCACTATGTCCGTCAGATCGATGCCGGCAAAGAAACCGCCGACTTCGATGTCGCCGATGCTGTTGACCGTGTAAACCGGATCGGTGATATCGCCGTTGGGCAGGCGGTTTTCGCCCGGCTCGTTGATCCCGTCGCCGTCGTTCACGAATCCGTCGGGCGCCAGGTAGTGATCTTCATCGTCCACCAGCATGGAGTTGATCGTCAGCAAGTTGAAGGACACCGTGGCCGGGTCGGTGGTCGGCGCCGCGACCACGTCGTCGAGCACCAGATTGCCCAGAGCCACCTCGCCGCCCAGGTCGAGCGTCAGATTGTATATATGCTCTTCCGGATCCGCGCCCGTGTCGCTGAAGGTCAGGCCGGTTGCCGACACATCCACGTAAGCCACCAGCTCGACCGTTCGCGAGATCTCGGCCGAGGGGAGCAGCACGCCGCTCAGATCGGAGAACTCAACCCGAAGGATCGAATACGGCAGGGTCGTGAAGAGATTCTCCACGTCGCCGCCCTCGGTGGTGACCAGGTCTTCGGCTACCCACAGCCGTCCCAAAATGCCTCCTGTAGGGTCATAATAACCGCTGGTTTCCACCGGCGCAGTGATGTCGGTGAACAGCCAGACCACGTTGGTCGAGCTGCTTAACGCAGCGCCCGAATCGACAACAATGATTTCGCGCTCAGCCTGGTCCACCGTCCAGAACCGGATGGTCTGGCCGTCCAGAGTCGTGTTGTCGCCGCCGATGTCGTTCAGGGTGATCGAGAAGAAGCCCAGGTCGGTGTCGTCATCCACGGTCACGTCGTCTGTGAACCGCGTGATGGTGCCGGCAACGTCCTCAGCGATGCCGCTGAAGTCATAGACATAGTCGTTGTCGTTCGCCGAGTTCTTGAGATCGACAATGTTGACCTCCGGCATGTCGGCCGGGTCGGTGATGGCGGCATCCGCGATGATGGTCAGGCCGCTGGCCTGCTCGGCCGTCAATTTGAGTTCAACCAGTTCATCCAGGACTATGGTTCCCGTAATCGACACATCGTCCAGGGTCGTCAGATCGACGGTAATCGCAACGCCGGTGCTGTTGGAAATATACATGATCGCATTGGCGCCCAGGTCGATCGTCAAATCGCCCTGGGTAAAGTCCGCCTCATCCCCGTCCACTTCGAACACGCTGCCGGCCGCCGCGTTGGTGAAGTCGAAACTCCAGCCCGGATCATCGTCCGGATCCGCATCCAGCTCGTCCGTCAGGATCAGGTTTGTGACGCCCGTACCGGACGTGAAGGCGAAGTCCTCGGAATCGATGTCTTCAACGATCCCCAGGTCCAGGTCTCCGGACAGAGCCGAAGCGTCGATGACCGACATGTCTTCAGCGTTGATGCCGGTTGCGCCGTCCGCCGTGCCCAGAGCGATGTCGCCCGTGCCGGAGAAGAGCAGCTCCTCAATGCAGTCGGGGGCAGAGCCTGGCTTCTCGCCGTCGATGGCGGGCGAGGCGCCGGTGATGGTCAACGTGCCGGTTCCGTCGTTGGCGATGCTCAGGGTCTGAATGTCCGGATCATCGACGTCCAGCTCTTGGATGGTGACATCGGCCGTGCCGGTAACGGTCAGGGTCGCCGTTGCCTGATCCTGATCGTTGGCCGTGATGCCGTCTTCCCAGTAGTTTGAATCGAACGGAGCATCACTCGCCGTGTTGGAGTTGAAGATGATCGAGCCTTCGACGATCAGCTCCTGCGTGGCGTTGATTTCAACGTCGAGCAGGTTGTTGTTGTAGCTGGTGTAGACCACCTGATAACCGCTTCCCATCGGCGTGATGTCGCCGGCGATGACGTTGGCCGTCTCTCCGGTGATCAGGTTTTCCGCCGTTCCCTCGGAGTTGATGACCAGGGTCCGCAGGTACGCCGGAATCAGATCATCGTCCTTCGCCGTGGTCGAAATCCGCAGGTTGCCCGCGATCTCGGTGCCGCCCATCATGTTCAGGGTCAGACTCGAAAGCTCGGTCTCTTCGGAGGGCGGATTGACGACGACAAAGCCCGGAATCGAGGTGCCTTCTTCGATCGTCATGATCTGATCGACCGTGCCCACAAAGCCGAGATCGTTGTAGACGTACTTGATTACCGACTCGGGCAGGTCATAGAACATCAGATCGATGTTCCGGGCATCGATGAGGACGTTGAGCACCATGAGGTAGTCGACGTTAAAGCCGGAGGCGTCGATGCTCTCGAACATGCCCGCATAGGTGTCGGTGAACTTCAGAACGCTGCCGGCACCGCCGTTGACCGTCAGACCGTCGGCCTGCTGAATGTCGGCCAGGGTCAGGGTCATGTTGTCGCCCATGTTCACGGTGACGTTTTCCAGATAGTTGCCGAAACTCATGCCGGATGTCAGCGTCACGTCTTCGGTCATGTTGATGACAACGGTCGCATCGTCGTCGATTCCGGACAGATCGAATCCGTCGGCAACGCCGTCTCCGTTCTCATCGTAGTCCACGGCCGCCTGGGTCAGGTCGGTGATGACCACATTAAAGCCGCCCGTGGCGGGATTGCCGTCGGTCTCATACCAATCCAGCGAGCCTGCTGCAACCAACTGCTGGAACTGCGTCGCCGTCAGCGTGAGGGTCCTGCCTTCCGCCACCTCGAGCCCGTCGATCTGGTGCAGGTCGGTAAGCGCATGCAGAGTCACATCCGCGTCGATCAGCCGAAGCAGATTGATGTCGATGCCATCCGCGTAGTTGGCAACCGCAAAGGGCTCGCCGTCCAGTCCGGACAGATTCAGGGTGGCGTTGTCCGCGTCTTCGGCCAGAACGATGTTGGCCGCGCCGATGGCGTCGGACTGCGACATGGACAGCCACACGGTCGCATCGTCTTCCAGGACCAGGCTGTTGATATTGATCAGATCCGCGCCGGAGAGATCGAAATCGCCGTCGATGATCAGGGTTCCCATTCCCGCGCCCGCGTCGATGACGCAATCTGCGAAATCGGCCGTCTGGGCGTACCAGCCGTCGAGGGTCAGGGTCAAACCGCCGTCGCCGGCCGTCAAGGTAAAGGGCCCGTTGTAGAGGTCGTCATCGATGGTCAGGGTCAGATGACCGACCACGCCGGTGCCGTCGATGGCGGTCAGGAACCGCAGATCCTCGCTAATGGTCAGATCCTCCGTGGCCGTCAGCGTCAGGGTCTTAAGGTCCATATCGTTGTCGATAGATTCTATCACCGCATCGCCTTCGGTCACATTGATCGTCAGGGAGGCCGCATTGCTCATTTCGATATACCCGATATCAAAGAAGCGCTCGCCGCCTGTCGAGGTAACGCCCAGTTCCACGCCGCCGTTGTTGATGTTGACCACCGCCGGAGCGCCGGGATAGAAGAAATTGAACTCGATGTTTCCGATGTCGGAGGCGTTCGGATTGCCGTCGACCTTCAGACCCTGGTTCCAGTCGGCATAGCCGTCGCCTTCCAGCAGAATGGTCGGCGCCACAAGGCCCCACGGAATTTGTTCAATGATCAGGGTGTTGCCGCCATTGCCCTGCAGGCCGATCACTTCCAGATCCTGAGCGTCATCGCAGAGCCAGATGGTGGCGGTTTCGTTTTCAGTGATGTTTCCATCGTCATCTGTATCAACAGCCGTTACCACGTAGGTTTCAACGCCGCTGGTAACCAGGCCCTGCGTGGAGCTGCCAACATTGCCGGTCAGTTCGACATCGATGCGCGTGCCGGTGCTGTTGCCCTCCACGCCGCCGATATTGTCAAAATGTTTGACCGTCAGGCCGGTGACCGTGCCGCTGAGCTCGGAGAAGTCGATGGAGTCTCCGTAGCCGCCCAGATCCACGTAAGCGCCGTCCTCAAAGAGGATATCCTGGCCGCCGACGATCTTGAGGAGCGTCGCGTTGTCCACGTTGTCGCCCAGAATGATCGGGTCGGAGATGACCGGAGTGACATCGGAATCGATCTCGGTGATATCCATCGAGTCTTCCGGTTCGGGCCGGTCGAATCCGTCGGGGCTGCGCAGAATAATAACGTCGTCGCTAGTAGCAAAGGTGTCGGACAGCGTGCCGCCGTCGTCCACCTGATAGTCAGGACCATTGTCAAAGGCGTCGAAATCCATACCGGCGTTGGTGATCGTCACCCCACCGTTCAGGCCGTCGGTTGAGTCGATGCCGTCCTCCGCCACATAGTAGTGGAGTTGTTCGGCCGTCAGCGTCAGCCTGGCGCCGTTCAGAATGTCGAACGTCAGCCGGATGTTTTCTCCCAGGCCAGACACATCGCCCAGCGTGTAATCTTCCGTGACCTTGATGTTAATCTCGGCCTCGTCGCCGAAAGACGCGTCCTCAACGATAAAGGCGCCAGCGCCAAGCGCGCTGAATTGCTCGGCAGTTAAGGTAAGCTCTCTATCATCCAGGAGTTGCACGGTGGCAACGCCGGTCAACGTCGCGCGGGTGAGGTCGCTGTCCGAGGAGACGATGATCGTCTCGGCGCCGGAAATGCTGGAGCCGTCGCCTGCAGTCACCCCGTCGTTAAGGATGATCGTGTCCTCTCCCAAGCCGGCGTCAATGGTGAACGTTGAATATTCGCCCGTGCCGTCTACCACAACAGTGTCGTCACCGGCGCCCGCATTTACGACAGACTTGTACGCGCGGATCTGAATCTGATCCAAGCCGTCGCCTGAATTGACCGTTACCAGCACTCTGTTGGAGTAACCCTCGGCGTAGATGTTGTCGTTGCCGGCGCCTGAATCGATGGTCACTGTCGCGTCGCACGACCAATTATCCGGATCGCCGCCTTCCGCGTAAATGATGTCGTTGCCCGCGCCGGTGGTAATCGACAGATCGTCATAGTAGGTGTAGGCGTCTATCCAGTTGTCGCCTGCGCCCGCATCGATCGTCACATTTCCATAATAATTGTCCGTACCGGCCCAGATCGTGTCTTTGCCCGCGCCGGTAGTGATGTCGATATTGCCGGCGCCTTCATAGTATGCATAGGTCCACGCCTCGATGTAGTTGGTTCCGCCGCCGGCGTTGATCGCGATGTCGCCTTCCTCGGTCTCCGCATAGATGGAGTCGTTGCCGGCGCCCGCGGTGATCTCGATGTTGCCGGAGGTGTCGTCGCCCCAGTCTTCATCGGTTTCGGCATAGATGTAGTTGTTGCCCTCGCCGGCGTCGACCGTGACGTTGCCCCAGTAATAGGCCTCGGCGTAGATTTCATCTGCGCCGGACCCGGTGGTGACGAGTACGTTGCCCTCATCGGCATACGCATCGACGTAGTTCTGTCCGTCGCCTGCTTCAACCGTAACGTCGCCATAATCCGAATAGGCTTCGATATAGTCTCTGGCAGATCCTGCGGTGACGAGCACGTTGCCTTCGTAAGTCTCGGCATAGACGACGTTGGCGCCCTCGTCCACGGCGACCGTCACGTCGCCGAAATCCGTATAAACGTCCACTTCATCGCGGGCAATCGTGCCGATAACGGTGATGTTGTCTTCGTGGTAGCCTATGGTGATGTCGATGCCGCCGGTGTTCTCGCTGGCGTCGATAAGGACGGGACGGCTCATGTGGAAGCTGTCGGCCATGTCGTCGCCAACGCCGAAAGCGCCTGTTCCGGTGATGAACAAGCTGGTGACGTGGCCGCCGACAAAGAAGCCGCGCATATAGTTTTCATAGCCCTGAGAATCGATGTTGAGCACCGCGGCGTTCTGCAGAATGTAGATGTCGCTCTCAACGGCGCCCAGCGCCAGCTCGACATTCAGACAGCCGGTCAGGCCCTGAGCGTATGATACAACCACATCCTCGGTAAAACCGCCTTCGAGGCGAAGGGTGGCGTTGTTGCGGACGCCGACGATGGACAGGGTTCCCAGTTCGATGCCGAAAGGATTATAGTTGGAATAAGATGCCTCGTTCACAACCAGCTTCTCGATGCTGGTGGCGCGGCTCAGGTCAACGTAGCTGTTGGTAAAGCCGTTGTCACAGTCTTCAGAAAGCCACGGATAGGTGGAGTAGCCCACGTATCCCCCGAGCTCGTCAAAATCATCGGTGGTATAGACATTGGGCAGGTTCTGAACACGGATTTCCTCGATGTTCAGCAGCTCCAGAGGCTGGGCGTAGATGCCCTTGGCGTCGATTTCCAGAATGTCGTAGCCCAGTCCGGCGTCGATGTAGGCCTGGTGCAGCAGCTCCAGACGTCCGGCAACGATGGTGTCGTCGGCGTTGGAGGTGTAGCCGGGTTCCAGGGTGCCGCCGTTGTTTATGACCGGAGTCAGGATGATCGGTTCGAGATATTCGGAGTCGCTCGTGCCTTCCTCGACAACCCTTTCAAACAGACGGGACTGCAGGAGGCCGTCCTCGTCGGTGTAGAACAGCAGGTTTTGCAGGAAGTAGAAGTACTGCTCGCCCAGAAACGCCTCGGCGTTGAAGGACATCGAGGTGCCGTCGGCGTAGTTTATTACCAGTTGGACATTCGTGGCGCCGCCGGCAATGCTTTCATCGTCCGCATTGCCTCCATCCGCGTTCGTGGCATCCCCTTCCGTGGTGGAACTGAGCGGGTTGCTCAACGACAGGCTGGTCACGTTGTCGAACGGGCCGAGACCGTCGTCGTCGATCAGACCCAGCTCGTAGAGGTCCAGGCCGGTAATGGCCGTGAGGAAGCTCAGCAGGTCCTCGACGGGAATGCCGCGGCTCACGTCGTCCCCATCGTTAGGGCCGTACTGGTGGGGCGTGTATCCCCAGTAAATCTCGATGACATCCGAAGTGCCTTCCTCTTCAACCACAATTTCGGAAAGGGTGAAAAGATTGCCCGTGGCGGGCGGAATCGGTATATCCGGCAACGCATCCGACTGAAGCACCGCGCCATTGACAGCCGCCGGCGCAGCATAGCTTCTGCCTTCAGACTGTCCGATCTCCGAGTAATGCTGCCAGCCGGTGCCGTAATAGCCGTCCTGAACAGCGGCGGCCACGTCGGGGTTGTTGGCCAGATAGTAGATTTCACTGAAGTCGCCATAGCCTGACGGCGCGGCAAAGCTTCTGCCTTCCGCCTCTCCCCAATTTACATAATGCTCCCAGCCGGAGCCGATAATGCCGTCATTGACCGCCTTGGCCACATCGGGATTCCTGGCCAGGTAGTATTCTTCGCTGAAATCATCATAGCCGGCCGGAGGAATGGCGCCGTCTCTGCCCTCCAGGGCGCCCCAATTCACGTAATGATCCCAGCCGGTCCCGATCAGGCCGAGATTGACGGCCTTTGCGACATCGGGGTATTTGGCCAGATAGTAAACTTCATTGAAAGAATCGTAATATTGCGGTTCGGCGTAGCTTCTGCCTTCCGCCGCTCCCCAATTTACATAATGCTCCCAACCGGATCCGATCAGTCCGGCATTAACCGCTTTGGCAACATCAGGGTTCTGTGCCAGGTAATAACCTTCGTAAAATGCAGTCATTTTATTCTCTCCTTTTTGAATGGATTTATCCTGACAAACCTGTTTTCTCTTCCTGTTTTCTCTTCCTGACAATAATCATTTTGCTCAAATAACACTTACTCACCGCAATTGTCAACACATCCGCACAAATTTCCTCAGATTTTTGTGCAAATATACATAGGCCGATTTTTTAAAGGCAGAGTTGCCGCATATCCTTCCTCTGGAATTGCAACCCTGCTTTCAAAAAAAATCAGGCCGAGATTAGAAATCAGGCAATCCCCCGGGCCTTTATGCTCCATGGCCCCGATCCGTTTGCCACGGCTCCCTGCTGAGGCCCGCAACCCTGAAATAATATTCGGCTTTATTTGGTTTTATTGGCAATATCCTTAAATCCTTTACTCATTTTTTACGATGCGGCGGGTGCGCACGATGATTGCGCAGGAAATCGGGCTGGGGTTTATCGCCGGCAAAAGCGGCCCGAACCATGCGCCAAGCCGCAAAAGCGATCTCAATGGCGCTTTTCCCCGTCAGGCAGTTCCCGCAACCGAACCGCATCCGGCTTAAAGGCGCAAGAGATTCTAAAATCCGATACCAGTTCAACCGGGCTTTGAACTGAAATAACATGCCGCCCGGCCTGCGCAACAATTCGCCGCCCGCGCCCGTATGGTTTTAAACAAACTATGACTGTAAAAGAGCGGCAACCTAAAATACACTGCCTTCTGAACAAACTCAGGTACTAAATACTCTGCGTATTGACGCCTGCGTCCATGGCGATGATTTCAAACGCCAAAGCCTGTCTGAAATTCCGCGCGACAACCTGAAAAATTCCAACCCGGCCTTGACGGATCAACCGCTTTGTTAACTTATTTTGGTTAAAATAGACCAAACATGAAATGATTGCAACGATATTTTTTAAATGAATCATAAATCATTCATCAGACGGCTGGGTTTCAAGAAAAGCTATCTGACCTTTCAGAATCGCTTTGGCTTCTTTCGTGCCAACCAGCTCAACCAGCATGTTCAGGTGGGCGTTTGTGGCGCCCATGACGGCATCTCGAAAGCTGTGTCCGGCATCCTGGGCCTGTTTCATTGCCTGCTGAAGAGCCGGAGTAAACATTTTCGTTTCGATTTGAACTACGGTTGGATTGACCGACATCACTGTCTCCTTGATAATATGCTCACATGCGCGACGGCTAGAGCAGATTGACTTTCTTTAAAACGCTGAATCCGATTATGTCAATATGAACTTTTAAGCGCTTTTCAATCGTGTTGTCAAGCGAATTTCAAAGATATTACGGCATTCAGGAAGATGCGGTATTGTTGAGATGGCTTCTCAGGCCGTCGCCCCCCCTGTTTTTCGAATACCCGCCGCGCATGCAACAGGCCCTGAGGAAAGCCTGGCGCCTCAGCATATTGTTTTAACTGCCGATATCTACAACAATATATTGGGATAGTAATTACGGCGACCCCGCAAAAGATTCCGGACCTTTTATTCCCGCTAAAGCATGGAAACTTCGGGCAAGATCAATTGACGCCCGTTAAATTGCCGAGAGCGAAATCCATCTGAACCTGGGCCTGACACAAGGCATAACGCGAATTGATCAGTTTGATCCCGGCGTTGGTCAGGCGCAGTTCGGCATCAAGAAGCTCATTTAAGGAAACGACGCCCAGTTCGGCTGACCTGGAGGCCATCTGATACGCAGCGCGTGCTTCGTTGAGCGTATCCTCGGCATTCAGTATGCGGGCCCGGCTTTCGGCAAGCTGCTGAAGACCGGTTTCAACCTCGGACATAATGGCGTTCCGCTGATGGACCAGTCGCTGCGCCATCCGGTCGACGGCGATTCGGGCTCTGCGCCAGGCGGACAGGTTGCGGCCGCCCTGGAACGGACTGAAGCTGAGGCTGAGGCCCACGCTGTAATAATCGCGATCTAAATCGCTATATTCCAATTCATTGTAATCGCGATTGAAGTCGACCCAGGAAGCGTCAATCTGGGCGTGGGGTAGGTTCCGGGCCAGAATGGATCTGGCTTCCTGCCGGGTCATATCGATGTTCAACTGGGCCAGAACGAGCTCCGGACGTTTTTCCATCGCCTGGGCCTGGCAATCCTCCAGGCTGACGCACAGATCGGTCATTTCGCAGTCCAGACTGCCGCTGATATCCAGAGGCTCGTCCGGAGCTGCGGCCAGCCATTCACGGAGCCTGGCCTCGGCAATGGCTTCCTCGGAACAGGTCCGGATCAGCTCGTGCCGGGCATTGGAAAGCTCAACGCCGATCTCGAGCAGACGGAGGCGCGGTGCCAGCTGCTGCTCCACCCAGGCGGCCGCGATGGCGCTCTGCTGCTCCAGTCGCCGGACCGACTCACGCCACTGTTCGGCACGCTGGCGCGCGTGAATCCAGTCGTAAAAACTGGTGCGGATCCCGTGCACGAGTTTAAGCTCGACGTATTTCAGCTCGTACTGTCGGAACCGCTTGGACTGGCGGGCTTTCTTCAGTCCGGCGACGCCGCCCAGACCGGTGAAAAGAGGCTGGGTCAGCCGGACGCTGAAACTGTCGCTGTTCTGGTCGAGATAATCACTGTCGGTCTCGTTGCTGTTGCCGTTGGAAAGCTGAGTGAGATTGTAATTAAAACCGAGGGTGGGCAGAAAGGCGCCCTTGGCCTCGTTGATTTCCTGATCCGCTTCATCGATGGCCAGGGTGTAGGCTTTCACTTCAGGGTTCTGCGACAGACCGCGTTCGATGCATTGTTCGAGCGTCAACGGATCGGCATGGGCCGCCGTCCCGATGCATGTCAGAAGCAGACAGGCAACAATCGGAAAAAAGCGGGCTTTGATCATGGTTTGTTTAATCCTTTCGTGCCGTTTGAAAACCGGCCGGACCGGAAGGCCTCGGAATTGCTTCTTTCTCTCAGTTCTCGCGCAGGGCTCGGTCAATATTGGCCGTCAGGGGTTGCAGAATATAATCCAGCACTGTCCTCGGTTCGGTGCGGATAAACACGGCGGCAGGCATTCCGGGCGAAACATAGAGGTCGTTTTTCGCCAGCTCCTGCTTATCGAGTTCGACATAAACGATGTAAGCCGGCTGTTCGCCGTAAGCGGTCTTCCGCGCAATGCGGTCCGCCGAGATGTAAACCACCTCTCCGGGTATTTTGGGCGTGGTGCGTCGTTTGAAGGCCAGCAGCTCGACGTCGGCCAGCTGTCCCTTAAAGAGGTGGGTGATGTCGTTAACCATGATGTAGCATTCGACGATCAGGGGGCTGTCTTTCGGGACGATGTCCATGAGCGGCTGGCCCGGACTGATGACCCCTCCTCTGGAATGAACCTGCAGGGCCACAATCTCTCCGGATACGGGTGCGGAGACGGTAAGGCGCTGACGGGCGTCAAGAAGGGGCAGAAGCTGCTGCTGAAGATCGAACAGGCGCTGCTGAACCTCGGACATGCGGGTAATCGCCCCCTGCCGGTATTCGTTTTCGAGGGTGCTGACGCGCAGCTGAAACTCAGCCTTTTTTTCTCGCAGTTCGGCCTGACTCCCTTGAAGCTGGGCCTGAAGGCCCTGATGTTCGGAAATGGCCCGGCGCAGTTCAAGTATGCGGGTTTTGTCGATGTACTGCTCCTCGAACAGAATCAGCTTGGCATCGAGTTCTTCCTGCAAGGCCGCGACGATCTGCTGTTCGGCCTTGAGGCGACCGGCGATGCTCAGATCCTGCTGCTCTATCTGATCGATCTGGTTGTGCAGCAGATCGATTTTGTTTTCGAGCGTTTCGCGGCCTGAAGAGAAGACCTTGCGGGCTGATTCCAGCAGTTCCTTGTATTTATGCGACGGAACCTCGGGATCATTGGGCGGCCAGGAAACACGGGTATTCAGATTTTTTTCGGCATTCAGGCGGGCCTCGTCGAGTTGGGCGGCGACGATCTGAATGCGCAGCTGGTCGCTGGCGGATACGACCCGCGAGCTGTCCAGCAGCAGAAGCGGCTGGCCGGCCTCGACATGATCGCCGTTCCGTACCAGAATGTCTTTGATAATGCCGCCTTCAAGATGCTGAACGGTTTTGCGCTCAGTGTCGACGCGCACCTCGCCGGAAGCAATAACGGCTCCGGTGATCTGTGCCACGGCGACCCAGGTTCCGCCAATGCCGAAAAACAGAAGGATAATGAACAGCCCCGACCCGATGATCCGGCGGCTGTCGGCAAATCGAATCGGAAGTTCCGGCGGAGGGGTATTTTCGTCCTCGATTCGGGCGTAGTCTTCCTTGGTAATGCGGTTGCGGAAAAAGAGGCGATGCAACCAGCTTTGGTTTTTTTTCTCCATATCGAAATCTATCCGAATTGTAAGTGGTTTATTTACGTATAATCAACGCGGCTTCTCTTATTGAACAGCCTTCAACCGGGTTTGAGCCTCCATGAGTTTCTGAAAAACCGCGTCGCGGGGACCGAACATGACCTGCTGCCCGTTCTTGAGCATCAGGATCTTATCCATGCCCGCCAGCAGCGACGGTTTGTGGGAAACCACAACCAGCGTAGTTTTCTGCTGTTTAAGATGCCCCCAGGAACGGACCAGGGCTGCCTCGCCTTCGTCATCGAGATTGGAATTGGGTTCATCCAGAATCACCAGTCTGGGGTTGTTGTACAGAGCGCGGGCCAGACCCAGGCGCTGCCGCTGACCGCCGGAAAGAATCAGGCCGCCCTCCCCGATCCGCGTATCGTAACCCGCGGAAAAACCGAGAATCAGTTCGTGAACTCCGGCCTGCCTCGCGGCGGCAATGACCTTATCAGAATCAACCGTGCCGAGGCGGGCGATGTTTTCCGCCACCGTTCCGGTGAACAGCTCGACGTCCTGGGGCAGATAGCCGAGATACGGTCCGATTTTTTCCTGATCCCAGGCGTAGATGTCGTTTCCGTCCAGACGAACCTTGCCCCCGCTGGCCGGCCAGATGCCCAGCAGCAGCCGGCACAGGGTGGATTTTCCGGCGCCGGAGGGACCGATGAGGCCAAGCGATTCCCCTGGCTGCAGGGCAAAATTGATGTCGCGCAGAATGACCGTATTCTGCAAAGCAAAAGTGACGTGTTCAGCGCTTACCTGCCCTGTGGGCGCAGGCAGATCCATGGCTTCGGGAACATCGGGCCGGCTGAAGAGCGCATCTAGACGCTTCCAGGCGCTGCGCGCCTCGATCATGTTCTTCCAGAGCGCAATGCCCTGCTGCACCGGCGCCAGCGCCCTGCCCATGATGATGGAGGCAGCGATCATGCAGCCGGCGGTGGATTCGCCCCTCAGGGTCAGCCAGGCACCGACACCATATATAAATACCTGCATGGACTGGCGCAGCCAACTGGACAGAGATTGAATAAATCCGGCCTGACGGCTGGCCTGAGTCTGAAGTTTGGTGACAGTATCGTTGAAGCCCTGCCAGCGGGAGGTAACCCCGCCGAGCATGCCCATGCCGCGCACCGCTTGAGCGTTGCGGCTGGCGGTATCGACAAATTTCATCGAAAAGCCGTTGACGATGTTGGCGGCATTGAGCGGCCTGCGCGTGATCAGCTCGTTGATGACGGCAAAAATGACCAGCAGAACGGCGCCGCCGGTCGCCACCAGGCCCAGCACCGGATGTATGAAATAGATGACGGCCAGAAAAAGGGGAGTCCAGGGCATGTCAAACAGGGTAAAAATGGCGTTCCCGGCAAAAAAATTTCGCAGCACGTTGACATCGCGCAGGGTGGCCTGCTGGGGCTGGGCGCCGGTAAGCGCCGCCTGTTTGACGACATTGTCGAGGACATCCCGGCTGAGGACCTGATCGATGGCAACCCCGCAGCGCACCAGCAGCCGCGAACGAAGGAATTCGAGAGATGCCATGATAATCAGCGACAGAACGGCCGCAAAGGTGATGGCGTAAAGCGTCGGAAGACTGTAGCTGGAAAGCACCCGATCGTAGATCTGCAGCATGTAGATGGGAAAGGTAAGCTGAAGTATGTTGATGAACATGCTGAACAAGGCGCCAAAGAGAATATAGGGCCGCCATTGTTTAAAAAATTTTTTCATGCGAGTTTGGCTCCTGTTTTGAGTTCAACTAAATACGATCACAGAAATGCGAGCAAAGATCAAGGGGAAATTGAGGGATGAGACCTGAAACCTGAGGGATGAGGGATGAGGACTGAGTTCAACGCTCCTCCCTTGAATCCGTAATCCTTGATCCTGAGCCCTTTCAGCTTTGAGCTTACCTTAATCTTAATCCCAAAATGCGTTTGAGCCTCTCCATCAGCCCCCCGCCGCTTGGGGGTTCCGGACGGGAATCATGCGATTCGACCGACAGGTAAACCCGCAGCATGCCTTGAAGATTGGCGAAAATTTTCCTGTACTGGGCATCGTTCCGACCAGAAGCATCCCAGTCGTCGATCATTCCGGCCCACTCACGGATGACGAAACGCTCCATCTCGTTGTCGCATCGGTTCAAAATTTCCTCAGGCCCAAAGGTGTAAGGCAGGCGGGCAAATTCTTCGTGCAGAACGAGAAAGGTGCTGACCAGGCGCTCAAATACGAACGGGAAATAGGTTGCCGGAGCATAGTGAGGCGCCTGTTCAAAAAACTTCCTTCTGTTGTCCGCGTCCAGTTCGTCAATTGCGGCAACCAGTTTGCGAACCAAAGTCATATAGGCACGCCAGAATTTCTCGTTGCCGACCCAGTAATTGCAGTAAAGCAGAGATGAAGACGTATTGCGCGGCAGGTTTTCAACCCGGATGGAGAGACCGGCCGCAGCAAAAAGCGCGTTTGCCAGATTGACAAGGCCGGGGTGCCAGAATTCCCCCTGTTCCCACACGTTATAATGCCAGTAGACCAGTTGCGGAAACGGGTTGACAAAGTAGACGTCGTAGCCCGGGTTGGCGTTTACCCAATCGATGAAAGCCTTGCCGCTGATTCCGGTTTTACCGGAAAACCTGGGTGAAACCAGTCCGAAATATTCGGAACCCCTGCGCCTCCATGCGCCTTCATCGTAGAAACTCAGCATGTGGGCTATTTCCCGCCTCTCATACTCCGGTTGATGCCGGCAATCATATTCAATGAAGGAAGGATCCATCATGCCGACAACCTCGTCGCTGTATTGAATCTGGTAGACGGATGCAGTCATGGAATCTGTTAAAACCTTTTCAGGACACGGTTCAGGAAGGGGCGAAGAATCGGCGGAATGCGCAATAGGACACGACGCTTGACTTCCGCGACTAATGATATTCCATCGATGACAGAGAGCTTTGACGCCGAATCTTCCAGATCGAACACGCCGGTTTCTGCCGATAATGAGTGAAAAGCGCGGTCGTCGATACCGTAGCGATCGATGAGGATCCGCCGGTGTGGTTCGCTGCCCAGCAGAAAGTGCATTCTTTCGAGACCGATCAGATTGTATATGTGGGAGGCCCACCGGTTTTTTCCAAGGTACAGCAGGGCCTGCTCTATATCGATATGCACGTTGTCCGGAGGATCGGGCGCTGTCAGCAGGTTTCCAAAACCGTCCAGAAATACATCGCGCGGAATTTCGTCAAAAAATCTTTGCAGAACAAAATAAAATTCATTCATCAGGCGCCTTAAATTGACGCACGTGGCGCTGCTGGCGTTTTCTCCCGGCAATTGCCGGAAGGCGATCATTTCCCTGTTGCTGACGTGAATGTCATACCGTTTCACCAGACGCACCCACATGTCGAAATCCGGCAATTGCCGCAGACGGTTGTCGTATAAGCCCAGTGCATCGTAACACGCCCTGCGTATCAGCATCGTCGGATGGCAGATGCAGTTGCCTTGGTCGAAAAAATGCCGGAGCCAGGCGCCGCGCGAACGGTTTCCCTGGTCGAAAACGCCCCCCCTCGGCATTTGCGACTTGTCGATGGAAACCCCTTCTCTGTCCACAAACCGTACGCGCCCGAAACAGGCGCCGATGGCCGGATTTTCACGCATCACCTCCAGCTGGCATGCGAGCTTGTCGCTTCCGATCCAATAGTCGTCGGAATTGATGATCGCAATAAATTCTCCCGATGCGCGCCGAATCAGCTCATTGGTAACCGTACATGCGCCGCGGTTCTCTCTGTATGGGAAAAAGCGGATTCTTTCATCAGGAATGGCGGCAACAACATCTCTTGTGTGATCTACCGAACCGTCATCGGCGATGAGAAACTCAAAATCCACGTCTTTCTGATTGAGAACGCTTTCAATTGCCTGAACAACAAAGTCGGCATGATTATAGGTCGCCATAACGACCGAGACCGCCGGCGGTTTCATACGGCGCGATTCCCCTGAAGCTTTCCGACAATAAAACGCTTGAGCGCCGGAGGCAGGATCGCGCGGGCTGCACTCACCAACACAGACGGCATCCAGTCCAAGAGAACAGGCAAAAAGCCCCCCGCAGGTCCGGAAACGAAATCCGCGACATTGCCGATTTGCGATGCAGCCATGCTCTGCCGTAAACGGTTCGCCAAAAGATCGAAATCCTCATGAAAGACATATTGGGTCAGCGCATCGTAATCCGGAATAAGATCGAGCTGGGTCCTGAGTTTTTCGATCAGGGAGGTTTTCGTCCAGATGCCCTCGGCGTGCAGACGATAAACGGACATCGGCGCCTCCAGGAATCCGATCAGACTCCGGCGCGCCACACATATATTCACGATCCAGTCGTAGGATTTAATCTCAAAGAGCTTCCGAGGCAATCCGTCCAGCGCGGATTTTCGATACATGCAGGTGGAAAAATTCCCCACCAGGTTATCTGCAATCAGATCTCTGGCGCCGATAAGCCTGTATCCGGAACCGGTCGCCGTTCTGGGGGTAAACCGGGAGCGCTCTTCTTCATATACATAGTAATTGACTGAACACAGATCGCACTCCCAGTGAGCATCCAGAAAATCGCACTGGCGCTGAAGTTTCATCGGGCTGACCCAATAATCATCTCCTTCAAGTACCGCGACATATTCTCCGGAACATGCGGCAAAACCGCGTTGGTAGTTTCCGGTGACGCCCAGGTTTGAACCGCTGTCCAGATATTTAAAATGAAAACGGTCATCGGTCCCTTCGTAAGACCTGATGATGTTCATCGTTTGATCCGAAGAGCCGTCGTCGGCAACCACCAGTTCGACATCGCCTTCAAATCTCTGTTTGAACAGCGAATTCAGCGCCTGACCGATGTATTGCCGATGATTGAATGTTACCAGAAGAATCGACAGGTTAACCTTCACCGCACCCCCTGAGCTCATTTTCCAGATTCAGCAAACCGCTTGATCTGTTTTTGATTTTTTTGGCGGGAACGCCCGCATAAACGCAAAAACTGTCGCAATCCGAGTTCACCAGACTCAGGGCGCCGATTGCAGCGCCCTGGCCGATGACGACTCCCGGCAAAATAACGCTGTTGCTGCCGACGATGACATGCTTTCCAAGAAATACGTCCGCATGTTTGACGTTTTTGAATCTGTCCGGCACGGTCGGATTCGTCATGCTGTCGCCGGAATAGTCATCATTGCTGGAATAAACCGAAACCCTTGAGGACAGATTGCAAAAATCGGAGAGCGCAACCCTTCCCGCGCCCTGAATCGACGAAAATACGGCAATGTGAATATGGTCGCCGATATCAACCCCTCCTTCGCCCGCGGATATTACGCAGAAGTCATCGATGCGCACATGGTTCCCCATACGAATGTTCATCGGATTATAGAACCTTGCGCTGTCGGATATCATCACATTGCAGCCGACTCGACCGAAACCGATTTCATGGATCTGTTGAACAGACAACCAGGACATGTTCCCCCTCTATCAGATGTATTTGAGCGTCCGTTTGATGAACCGGCAAATCATGGCGACCTCCGCTTCCGACAGCTTGTGGTACAGGGGCAGGCAGAGAATGCGGCGCGAGACATCCTCGGCTATCGGCGCGTTCTGCCCGTATATATAAGGAAGATTCGACAAAGCCGGATAGAAATATCTGCGGGGGAAAATACTGTTCACGTTCAGATGATCCAGAACCTTCAACATCATGGATTCGCTCTCAAACACCACCGGATAGTACGCATGGTTATACTGCGTATCGGGCGCAATTTCCTGGAACCGGAGAGGAAGGCCTTCAAGTTGTATGGCGTAGTATTTGCATAGCCTGCGCCTGGTCTCAATAATATTCTCAATATGCCTGAGATTGCACAAACCCATTGCCGCATGCATTTCGGAATTTTTGCCGTTGATCCCAAGCCCGTCGAACTCCGTCAGCGAAGCGTGACCGAAGTTTCTCATCAAGGCCATCCGCTTCAGAACTTCGGCATCGGGAGTGATCACGGCGCCTCCTTCAATGGTGTGGAAGAGTTTGGTCGCGTGAAAGCTGCAAACGGAAATGTCGCCGTACGATAGAAGAGAGCGTTTTTTGTAAATGCATCCAAACGCGTGGGCCGCATCGTAAATCACGCGCAGGCCGTGTTTTTGCGCGAGCGTGGAAATGGCATCCACATCGCAGGGGTTTCCGAATACATGCGTCGCGAGTATGGCCGTGGTTTTGCCGGTAATGGCCTGCTCGATTTTATCGGGGTCGATATTCAGGGTTTTCGGGCAGATATCGACCATAATCGGCCGACATCTCTCCCAGACAATGCTGGAGGTCGTCGCAACATAACTGAAGGGAGTGGTGATGATCTCGCCCTGCAAATCCAGCGCGCGAATCGCTATTTGAAGCCCGATGGTGCCGTTGCAAAGAAACAGCAGGTGATCCACCTTAAGATAATCCTTGAGTTTCAACTCAAGCTCATTGACCAGGGGGCCATTGTTCGTAAGCCATTCACGCCCCCATATGCCTTCCAGGTAGGCATTGAACTCCGCGAAGGGCGGCAGAAAAGGTTTTGTAACAGTAATGTTCATATCAAGCCTCTATTTTTGTCGGCGTTGACGCGCTTTCTGGATTGCCGCTTTCAGTTTTCCGTACCAGGACAAGCGAAATTCCGTCAACTCTGCTTCGATATTGTTAATGTGGACAAGCAGATCTTTTATATGAGCGGTCTGATCCGCTACAACCCGCTCCAGCTCCTCAATACGCTGTCCCCGCGCCGACCAATCCGATTCTACATTCCGAATGTGCCTCGCCTGATCCGCTGCAACCCGCTCCAGCTCCTCAATACGCTGTCCCCGCGCCGACCAATCCGACTCTACATTCCGAATGTGCCTCGCCTGATCCGCTGCAACCCGCTCCAGCTCCTCAATACGCTGTCCCCGCGCCGACCAATCCGACTCTACATTCCGAATGTGCCTCGCCTGATCCGCAACCACTTGATTGAGGCCGGAAATCTGCCGGTCGCGCTCGATTAAAGCCTGGTTCAGATTGCATCGAGGCAGGGGAGCTGTGCGCAGCCAATGAATAAATTCGTCATTATTCAACGGACGCCGGGCAACTTCGGATTGCAGCGCCTCCTCCAGCCTCGCGAAACTTTCAATCTCACCGTCGGTTACGGCAAATCCGGCGGCTTTGAATGCGGCGCGGATAAAGCCCAGCGGGGTGCCGACAAAGTCGCTGGCAGAAGCGCTGAAGCGCGTCACGGTATGTATCAGCCTGAGCAAAGAACGAAATATCAGCCATCCTAAAGGCATGTCGTCGTTCCATTGCCATTCCTTATCGATCACCCTGCACAACCCGTCCCAGCCGACGATGATGTTTTGCGGCAGCAGATCCAGATGTTCGCCGGAAATGAGACTATCGGCGGAATTAATTGATAAAGGCGCCTCGCCGGATGCGGTCAGGGAGCCGAGAACATGCAGGTATCGTTTGAAGAATGCGCCGACTTCCTCCATGCGCCAACTGTTCCGGGTGACGATATGGAGCAGCTCCTGAGACAGGGGTCTGCCCTGAACATATTCCGCTTTTTCCGGAACGAAGAACGTCAGCAGCCTTCCCTTGACGCGCCTATCGCCCCCGGCCAGCAAATGGTAACGAACCTCTATTTCGCCATGGCCGGTTTGTACAAACCGGGTTTCCTTGCAGAATTCCCCGGATCGCTCACCCGTGAAATGCCAGGCAAGAATGGATGTATCCGGTCTCTTTCCAATGGCGTCTCCGGACACAACAAGAAACGAGTTTGCCAGGTCCAGCGCAATTTCGTTCTGAGCAAGAACCGGCCAGACGAGTTCGGGCGACATCGCCAGTATATGCGGCAGCTGGGGATCGCGTTTGACGCTTTGCCATGCCAGCGCGCCGGCATCAAAACCCACACAGGAAAAACCGCTTTCAGTAACGATGGAAACCGGCAACTTGTAGTCGGGGAACGGCGCCATGAATTCCGAACGCGCAAAACCGGCCTTCATCAGCATTTCTGCAAGCACTTTACGCCCCCAGGTCTGCGGCTGATCCTTCTCGTAACGCCCCTCTATTCCATACATGGACTGCCCCAGGTGATCTTCCGGCGCACCGGCAAAATATTTAAGACCCAGCTGGTTCTCAATTGCCAGAATCAATTTGCCGCCGGGCTTCAGCGCAGTTCGCGCCTGCCGCAACATGGCAAGTGCGGAATCATCCCCGGACGTAAACAGATTTGCGTATTCCAGTACGCCGATCAATGTGATCACGTCGAATTTTTGACCGCATTCAAATTGATCCAATCGATCCGCTGTAACGATGACATCAGGCAAATCCCGTGTGCGGGATCTTGCAATGGCCGCACGACGCAGAGTCCCTTCCAGAGCCAGCACTCTGGCGCCGCACTCTCCCATATAGCGGGTGATTGCGCCGCAGCCCGCACCGACTTCCAGCACATCCGCGCCTTTTAAAATGTCTTTAAACGGCCGCAGGATATTGGATCGCGCCCCGCTGAGGTGGTAAAAAGAAGGCCAGTCCGAACAATGTCGGCGCAGCTCTTCGGACAGAACGGTTAGGTCGCTCGCCCGCTCGATTATGGCGGCGATACGGCGCTCGACGTTTTCGCCATCGCTGTAGGCGATTCCGGCGTAGCCTGGCCGCAGCCAGACGCCGGTCTGCGTGTCGAATTGATACCCCGATTCTGAAAGTTTTGATTTCACGGTACAATTTCCTTTACCTTCAGTTCAAAACCCAGATCAATCAACCCAAAAAATGCCGCTGCCGGCCGCACCTGCAAATGGATGGCATCGTAACGCCTGTCGTGGGGTACAATATCCTCTCCCTGCCGCGTAGCGATTCCCAGCGAGATGAAATAGTCGCCGGGCGCGAGGCGACAACAGAAGGACGCCGCGACATATGCCGCCTGACCCGGCTTGCCCAAAGATTGGAACTGCCCGACCTCCAGAGTTTCCGTATTAACGCCATAGACAGTCACGCCCTCTTTGGTTTTGATGGTGACGCCCAAGATCGGACGCACCAGAAGGCTCAAGAACCTTACTGAAATGGCCAATTCGATGTTTTGTCCCGAAGTAACGGCGGAAGGGTAAGTTTCACCATCCGCAATCAAAATGAAATCCAGAATGGCGGCGCCCCCGTCTCCCCAGCGGTATTCATGCGGGTTGTAACCGGGGCGGGTGGAAAGCACATCATCCGTGCAGTTTAACAAGGCGCCCGGATCCGCAATCTCGTTCACAGCAGCTGATGCCGTGGACAATGAAGCGGTTTCAAGCGGTTTTTTTTCTTTGCCGAACAGCAGATCCATATAACGGTTGACAACGAATCGAGGTTGTCCGGTCTCCAGAACCCTGCCGTTTTCCAGCAGTATTGCGCTGGTGCAGTGCGTCACGATCTGTTCGCTGGAATGCGTCACGATCAGTATACTGGCGCCGCCGTCCTTGAGCTTCCTCAGCCGGTCGAAACACCTGGCCTGGAATTTGGCGTCGCCAACCGCCAGGGCCTCGTCCACAATCAAAACATCCGGGGAAACCTGGGACTGAACCGCAAAAGCCAGTCGAACAGCCATGCCGCTCGAGTAGGTTTTGACGGGCTGCTCAATAAAATCGCCGATATCGGCAAAAGCAACAATATCATCGAATTTTTCATCGATCTCCTCCCGGCTCAGCCCGAGGATGGAGGCGTTCATGTATATGTTTTCACGTCCCGTAAAATCGGGATTGAAACCGGAACCCAGCTCCAGCAGAGCCCCCACGCGCCCGTTCGTCTCAACTTTTCCGAGCGTGGACGTCAACGTGCCGCAGACAAGCTGCAGCAGCGTGGATTTTCCCGATCCATTGCGGCCGATGATGCCGATGGTCTCACCTTTCTTAACCTCGAAAGATACATCTTTGAGCGCCCAGAATTCTCTGTAATATTGTTTGGGCGGTTTGCCTGCAAGCCTTTGCAGACGAGGATAAATAGATTGTTTAAGACGGTCGTTGGGCCTGTCGTAAATCTGGTAACACTTGGAAAGGCCTTCGACTTTCACGGCGATTTCAGAGGACATCGGCAAACCCCCTCCTCGTCTTCTGAAACCAGAATAAGCCGGCCCACGCAAATCCCGCATTGATGAATAAAGAAATCGCCAAACCGCACCAGTCCGGACAATTTCCCCAGAGGAGGACTTCCCTCGTCTGCTCGATGATGAAGGTCAGCGGGTTGAGGAAAAGATAGCGGCGGATCCCCTCGGGCAGCGCCGAGACCGGGTAAAAAACAGGGCTCAAAAACAGCAACGCCGTCGTGAAAATGCCGATCGTCTGCCCAACGTCTCGCAGGAACACACCCAGGGAGGCCAAAAACCAGGCCAAACCCAGAATCAATATCAGCAGCGGCAAAAGGACGACCGGAAGCAGCAGAACGGTTACAGGAAGGACCCCCCTGACAAGGCCGTGAAAAGCAAGCAGCACCATCACGCTGATCGTGGTGTGAAAAAGCGCAGAACCGGCGGCGATGACTGGAAGGATCTCCAGCGGGAAAACCACTTTCTTGACATAACTGACATTCCCCAGAATCAGACCGGGCGCACGATTGACCACCTCGGCAAAAAGAGTGAACACAATCAGTCCGGCAAAAAGGATGACGGCAAATTCGGTTTTGCTCTCCGAATGGCTATGCCCCCACCTGGCCTGAAAAACAACGCTGAAGACAAAAGTATAAATAGCCAGCATGAAAATCGGATTGAAAAAGGACCATAACATTCCCAGGACCGAGCCCCGATAGCGGCCGACGACCTCTCGTTGCGTCATCTGCCAGAGCAGATGACGATTGCGGAAGAGGCTGCGGAATAAATCCAGTGGATTGACGGAATCATTCATCTCGGATTACTCAAAAATTTCCGCTTCAGCAAAACGCGCGGCCGAACGATCCTTTTCCGACAGTATGGGGGCCTCAGAGTATGGCCACACAACGCCGAGATCAGGATCATTCCAGATAATGCTCCGGTCACATGCCGGCGCATAATAACCGGTGGTTTTATAAAGGACCTCGGCGGTTTTCGAGAGCACCAGAAAGCCGTGGGCAAACCCCTCGGGAATCCAGAACTGCCGTTTATTTTCTGCGGACAGATTCACCCCTGTCCATTGACCGAAGGTCGATGCGCCTTTGCGGATATCCACCGCCACGTCAAAGATCTCGCCGACCACGCAGCGGACCAGCTTCCCCTGGGCGGCGGGCGGAAGCTGATAGTGCAGCCCGCGCAGAACCCCTTGGGTCGAAGCGGAATGGTTGTCCTGCACAAAGACCGTTTTCAATCCGGTCATCGCTTCCCAGTCCCGCTGGTTGAAGCTCTCCATGAAAAAACCCCGCTCATCGCCAAAAACCTTGGGTTCGATGATGAGGACGCCGGGAATTGCCGTTTTTTGGACCTTCACAGGAAAACTCCATTTTTCGACAAAGGCATGATCGTTCCCGCAACTTTCACCGGTCCGCCTTACCGTGTTCAGCCGATGCACGCAAGTGAAAATATTTCTCAAGGCTCTCCTGCCAGGCGGGGACGGACGCTCCGGTTGCCCGGCGGTATTTGTCTTTGCTCAGCGCCGACCAGGCGGGTCTTTCGGCCGGCAGCGGATAGTCTTTGGTCGCGATGGGAACCACTTTTTTGACCCTGAGCGGAAGATTTCCATTCCGGGCATTTTTGAGAATTTCAACGGCAAATTCGAACCAGGTGCACACCCCCTCGTTGGAAAAATGATAGATGCCGTAAAGATCGCCGGTTTCAGACCGGGAAGAATCCATGGCCCGGCCGACAAGGTTGAATACAGCCTTGGCCAGATCGCCGGTATAGGTCGGCGAGCCCGTCTGGTCGGCGACGATCCGCAGTTCTTCGCGCTCGGCGGCAAGGCGCAGAATCGATTCCACGAAGTTCCGGCCGCCGGGGCCATACAGCCAGCTGGTGCGCACGATGAAATACCGCCTGAGGCCGCTGGAAATGACCGCTCTTTCACCGGCCAGCTTGGACCGGCCATAGACCGAACGGGGCGCCGGTTCGTCTTCCTCACTGTAGGGGATCTGTTTGACGCCGTCAAATACATAGTCGGTGGAGATATGCACCAGAAGGGCGTTTGTCTCGACGGCGGCTTGAGCAAGGTATCCGGGAGCATTCCCGTTGACCCGCATGGCCGCGCCGGCGTCGCTCTCGCAACCGTCGACGTCTGTGCGGGCCGCACAGTTAATGATGATGTCGGGTTTGAGTTCCCTGAAAGTGGCCAGCACCCGGTCCCGGTCGGTGATGTCGAATTCGGGCAGGTCATAGGAATGAATCTCGCATTCGGCAGGCCTGTTTTGAAGCATCATACGAGCCAGCATCCCCTTTCCCCCGGTCAGAGCGACACGGATGCGCGCCGTCTCCGGTTCCGCGTCTCCATACTGCCTCGCGTAGTATTCCCGGTAGGAGCCGTCGACGACCGATGCCACCCAGTCCGGGTTGTCGAGATACCAGTCGATGGTCCTTCGAATTCCTTCCTCAAAGGTCATGGAAGGCTGCCATCCCAGCTCGGCCTTGAGCTTTCCCGCATCAATCGCATAGCGGCGGTCATGGCCGGGGCGGTCGGTGATGAATCGGACCAGGGAACGGCGGGTCTTATGGGGAAACAGCCGTCCTGCCTTTTCATCGAGCAGATCGCAGATCGTTTGAACCACCTCGATATTCCGCTTTTCGGTGTTTCCCCCGATGTTGTAGGTCTGTCCCGGTCTTCCGCCCTCAAGAACCTTTAGAATCGCGGCACAGTGGTCCTGCACATAAAGCCAGTCGCGGACGTTTCCGCCGTCTCCGTAAACAGGCAGTTCCCTGCCGTTAAGGGCATTGTGAATCATCAGGGGAATCAGCTTCTCCGGAAACTGGTACGGGCCGTAGTTGTTGGAGCAGTTGGTGATCAGAACCGGAAGGCCGTAGGTGTGAAAGTAGGCGCTGACCAGATGGTCGGATGAAGCCTTGCTGGCCGAATAGGGCGACCGTGGATCGTAGGGCGTCTGCTCGGTGAAGAAACCGGTTTCACCGAGGGATCCGTAGACCTCGTCGGTGCTGACATGGAGAAACCGGGCCTGGTTGCAATCAAATGACGCGCCGCCGATCCAGGCCCGGCGCGCCGCTTCCAGGAGGATAAACGTGCCCTGAATATTGGTGCGGATGAACTCGGCCGGGCCGGTGATGCTGCGGTCCACATGGGATTCCGCGGCAAAATGGACAACCGTGTCGATCCGCTCCTCGACAAAAAGGCGTTCAACCAGTTCGGGGTCGCAGATATCGCCCTTGACCATCCGGTAACGGGCGTCTTCTGCTATTCCGGCGAGGTTGGCCGGGTTGCCCGCATAGGTCAGCTTGTCGAGGTTGACAATTCGGACAAGGGGCGCCCGTTCGCGCGCAAACCGAATGAAGTTGGCGCCGATAAAACCGCATCCGCCTGTCACCAGTATGTTTTTCAACCGCATCCTCCCCGCATTACATGCATTGCCGGAAAACAGGGCGACAAATCCTCATAAAATGAGTATTTTCAACACATTTCGCATAAAATGTCAAATGACTTCGAATGCCGGAATCCAGCGCCGACGCCCCATGATGGGGCGCCGGTTATGTTCTGAGATGGCACAGTGCCGAATATGGATTTTCAACCCTGCGCATGGCGATGGCCATGATATCAGAGAGTTTGTGCCGCATGCGGTTTGCCGGGCGCTCCGGCGGGTTCCGTTTCATTCAACCTATGCGATCTTCCGCATTGCGGCATATTTTGTATCTTGATATTTTTTGCATTTCAATTAAACTTATTCAAATTTTGACTGTGCGGCATGTTTAACTTTACAATCGCCACGGAAAGATCAAATATATGAAAATTACCTGCAGCCAGTGTCGCAAGACCTACCAGATTCCCGATGAGCGCATTCCCAGAGGAAAAGAAATCGTCTTTCCCTGCCCTTCCTGCAAGAGTCTGATCCGGATTTACCTTCCGGCGGAAAAATCCGAAACTGCGGCTTCTGCGGACAAAGCGCCTTCCGCGTCGGAACAGCCGGCCGCCCAGCAGGATCAGGATCTGATGAAAAAAATTCTTTCCGCCGTCGAAGATCTCCCCCCCATGCCTCAGATCGTTCTCAAGGCACAGGAGGTGATGGCAAAACCCAATGCCGGTTTCAAGGAAATCGGCGCCATCATTGAAACCGATCAGGCCATCGCCGCACGTGTGCTTCGCATGGCCAATTCCTCCTACTACGGCCTGAGCGGGAAGGTTACCTCGGTGCATCAGGCCTTGGTGGTTCTGGGTCTGAAAACCCTGGCCGAACTCATTTTGCTTCTGGGAACGTCCAAGCTTCTGGACCGCGAACTGAAAGGCTACGGAGTCGATTCCGGTTCCCTGTGGAAGCACTCTCTGGCAGTGGCTTTCGGATCCAAGCTGATTGCTTCCAAGCGAATACCCAAGTTCGAAAATGACGCCTTTTCCGCGGGTTTGATTCATGATGCCGGCAAGCTGGTTCTGGATCCGTACATTTTCCGGAAGAAACCCGACTTTGATGCGGTGATGCAGGAAGGCAAAAAGAATTTTCTCGATGCGGAAAAAGAGATTCTGGGCTTTGAGCATGCCGAACTGACCGCCGAGCTGTGCCGGTTCTGGAAAATTCCGGAAAACCAGACGCTGGCCATTCGCTGCCACCATGACCCTGAGCAGATGCAGGAAGAGCCCAAGCTGGCATACATTCTCCATGTGGCGGATGTTATCGCCATTCGCAGCGGATACGGAACCGGCGAGAACGCCGCTCTTTATCCCGTGCATCAAGCCGCTTTGGAGGATCTCATGTTCTCAGAGGAAGACCTGAATGGAATTCAACAAAGCGTGACCGATTACGTCCAAAAAGTTTCGAGCGACCTCGCCGCAGCCTAGTCCGATCAACGGATGGTAGGTCTTACGGCGAGCCGCCTGCCGTCGCTGACAAGATAAACCGCACCGTGAACGGCTGTCTCAAACACCCGGGAGTTGTATCTTCGATATCTTTCCATGACGGACGGATGCGGAAATCCAAAACGGTTGCGCCACCCCGCCGAGACGATGACAATTTCGGGCGCCACGCTTCTGAGAAAGCAATCGGAACTTGACGTGGCGCTTCCATGGTGCGGAGAAAGCAGGACCAGCGATCGAAGCCCTTCACCCTCCGCCTCAACCAGTTTTTTTTCCATTTTCCGGGTAATATCGCCGGGAAGCAGAAAAGAGATTTGCCCGTGCCGGAGTTTCAGCACGATCGAATGGTCATTGGCATCCTGATCGTCCTCCCGAAGGAGCTCGAAATCCATGGGCGGATGCAGGATGTTCAGGGACGTTCCATGGATCTGAATATCCCGCTGAATCGTCTCAAAAGCAGGCAGTTCGATGCGTTTTTCAAGAACAATATCCATCAGCTCCCGGCAGGCATTTGAATTCATGCCCTGGCCGTTGGTCCACAACTGTTTGACATTGAAATGCCTCGCAACAAAAACCAGCCCGTTGACATGGTCGCTGTCCGGATGCGAAAGAACCATCAGATCGATTGTATGAATTTTTTTCCGCCACAGGCAGGGCGCAACAATTTTTTCTCCGACATCAAACACCCTGTTGTCCGCACCGCCTCCGTCCACCAGGATGCAGTACCCGCGGGGTATCTCAATCAGGGTCGATGATCCCTGTCCCACATCCAAAACCGTTACGCGCAGCCGGTCGCTGAACCAGCGCTCATAAACCCAGTAGCCGGCATCGGCCGCAAGCACCAGCGCGCACACCGCGCCGACAACCTGAATTCGCAAGTCGTTTTGAGATTCCCGGTTCAACCCTGTCCGCCTTTTGAGCTGAATCCAGCGCATCGCGCAACCGGTAATTCCGTAATATGCGGATATCTCGAGCCACGACGGCGTAATCGTTTTTACGGCCGCCCAGGAAACGGACCCGATCCAGACAACGATATTCAGCATCAGATCCGTGCCGAATCCGGCCAATTTCAGAAAAAATCCGGAGACAGCCGGGCTGAAAAGCTCCATCCATGCGCCGCCCAGGGCAAGAGGAAGCACCCAGCATCCCAGAAGCGGTATCACCAGCAGATTGCTGATCACGCCGACCCAGGAGATCTGATTAAAATAATACATGACCAGCGGCAGGGTGGCGCCAATGGCAAATATCGACGCCCATATGGAAGTTTTGAATGCTTGAATGATCCATCGAGTTTCTTTTCTCTCACCGGCCGCAATCATCGGAAACCCGGTTATGATTCCAATCGCGGCCGCAAAGGAAAGCTGAAAGGAAATGGAATACAGCGCCGGAGGATAAATAATCAGAATCAGCATGGCGGCGATAAATACCGAATTGATGAGGTCGTGTTCTTTTTGCGCCAGAAATCCCAGCAGAACAACCAGCGCCATGATAACGGCCCGCTGAGTTGCCGGGGACATGCCGGTCAAAACGCCGTAAGCCACCACAAAAAATGATGTCAGAACAGCCGCGGCCTTTCGAACCCTTCCGCCTTCCGTCAGCCAGGGTGCATAGGATAAGGCCCAGCAGAAAAATGCCATTGCCGATCCTGCAACCATGCCCACGTGAAGCCCTGAAACCGCAAGTGCGTGAGCGGCGCCGGAGCGGTTGAACGCTTCTTGAACCGGTAGGGAAATGCCTTCCCGCTCTCCGGCAACCAATGCTTTCAGAACCTGTGCCGACTGGCCGGATACACTGTTTTCGATCCGTTCGACCAGGTTGCGGCGAAAGTTTTCAACTTGCTTCCACTCCCGGGAAGGCGGACTTTTTTCCTGAATACGCAGCGACTCCTGCTTCACGTAACAGGCGCCCCAGATGCGGTGCATTCGCATATACCGGGCATAGTCGAATCCGCCGGGATTGATCGACCCCCGAATCGGTCGAATCCGTCCCGTAAACTCCACACGGTCGCCGGCGCTCAGAAAATTTTCCCCGCCGAGAACCGTCAGCCGGATTTTACCGGATGCGCATTGTGTCCCGACGGCTTCAACGCGAAGATCATATCTCGCCCCAAATGCATAGGGCATGGCGTCGGTCTCAATGGTTCCGGTAATTTTTTGAGGGCGTTCGCTGAGAAAGTTGAAAATATGGTCCGAAGGCAGTATCGGAGCGAGATAGGACTTGATGGAAACCCAGCCGATGAAAAAGAAAAGTGCGAGCGGAACCAGCGCCGAGCCTTTTTCGCGGCTGATCCGCCAGATCAGATAAGCCAGGCAGGCGCATATAACCGCATAAGCCCAGAGGGAACCGCCTTCGGTGCGTCCGGCAATGACAATTCCCAGACCTTGGGCCAGCGTCAGGGCAATGATCGGACGGAAATAAATTGGCCGATCCACTGCAAATATTCCTTATCAAACCGGAATACTTATAAAGAGGGTCTCAAGCCGGAACACGTTTGATGCCGGCGCCGAGTGCGGCGAATTTTTCTTCGATCTTTTCGTATCCCCTGTCGAGATGATAAACCCGGTTGACCTCGGTCACGCCCTGTGCCACCAGTCCGGCGAGAATCAGCGAGGCGCTGGCCCTTAAATCCGTGGCCATCACCGGAGCGCCCGAAAGCATCGAAACCCCCTTTATCAGGGCGGAATTTCCGGATATCTGAATGTCCGCACCCATACGGCGAAGTTCGCCGACGTGAATGAATCGATTTTCGAATACGGTTTCTGAAATGATGCTCAACCCCGAGGCAATGGACATCAGCACCATAAACTGGGCCTGCATGTCGGTGGGGAAACCCGGGAACGGCAGTGTTTTCACATCCACGCTGGAGATGGTTTTCGGCCCGAAAACCCGGACCCGTGAACGGCTCTCCTCAATCCGGGCACCGGATTGCCGAAGCTTGTGCAGAAAAGCCTGCATGTGCTCCGGTTCGCAGCCGCAAACCGTCACATCCCCGCGAGTCAAGGCCGCCGCCACCATAAAGGTGCCCGCTTCGATGCGATCCGGAATCACGGAAACCGAAACCGGATGAAGCGACTTGACGCCGCAAATCGTCATCGCCGAGGCGCCCGCGCCATGAATGTTTGCTCCCATGCGGTTCAGCGTGTCGGCCAGCGCGACCACCTCGGGCTCGCGAGCCACATTTCGAAGCACCGTCACGCCTTCGGCAAGGACTGAGGCCATCATCAGATTCTCGGTACCCGTCACCGTCGGCATATCCAGGCATATGTCGGCACCGCGAAGGCGATCCGCTCGGGCCTCCACGTAACCATGGTCGATCCGGATTTCCGCACCCAGCTGCTGAAGCCCCTTGAGGTGCAGGTTAATCGGACGCTCCCCGATGGCGCATCCCCCGGGAAGCGATACCCGGGCTCTTTTTAACCGGGCGACCAGCGGACCGAGTACCAGAATGGAGGCGCGCATTTTCCGAACCAGGTCGTAAGACGCTTCATGGTTGCACAGGCCGCTGCCGTCTATGCGAACCTGGTGCGAATCGGATTCGACCCTTGCGCCCAGATTTTCAAGAAGCAGTTTGATGCTCTCGATGTCTTTTAAATCCGGAACATTTTGAAAGGTGCTCCATCCGTCCGCCAGCAGAGAAGCCACCAGCATGGGAAGCGCCGCATTTTTGGCGCCGCTGATTTGAACCTCTCCCTGCAACCGGCGCCCGCCTTCAACCACAATTTTATCCATGCGACCCCTGCATATAAAGTCTCGTGCGTCCGTCTATTAATTTCAACGAGGTATGATTGTATACCTTTATTTACCGACAAAAAAGCGTTTTTCCCTGCCAAAGGGAAAAACGCTTTTTCTTCATCGGAATTCAACGGTCTTAGTGATGTCCGCCGCCCTTGCCCTGAATCGTATCAATAATGGCCTTGCCGATGCAATAGGTCATGCCCAGGCCGATGATCGACAGCGCATACCACAAACCGCCGTGGAACACGTAGTGAGTCATGTCCCAGACCCATTCAAAACTAAAAGGAAACATAGCTTATCCTCCTCTTTCCAGACGGTTAATCGATCGGATTCAGTTCCGGTTCCTGCGGAAAAATCGGCATATACCGGTAGGAAATCATGATCAGAATGACGCCGTATGCCACCGGCAGCACGGTGGTGGCCACTTCCTGCCAGCTCGGAATATACAGGTACCAGTCTTCGAACGGCAGAATGGGAACCGCCATGGTCTGAAGGACCATTACCCAGCGGTTCAGGCTCACGCCGATCACGCCGAAGATAATGGCGGCCCACAACCCGAATTGGCTCTTTCTGCCCTTCTCGGAAATCAGAATCAGACCCGGCGCGATTCCGCCGAGAATCACTTCGGCGCCCAGAATCCAGATTCCGTAAATGGAAGTGCCGAAGAAATGATCAATATTAAAGCCCATGGACGGAGCGGTCACGGCCGCCCAGTAAATCGTGTCGATGAGTTTTGCGACCGTATAGGTGATGATCATCCATCCGGATATCTTGGCCAGAAGTTCAATGACATTGTCCTTGACCAGCTTCTTTCCGGTGATCACCTCGGTGATCTTGGTGATCATGATGGTAAAGCAGGGACCGTAGGCTGCCGCAGACCAGGTAAACAGGAAAAACGCCCACGGCCAGATCAGAACGCCTTCACGGTAGGAAAACGGGCGGCCGAACAGCACGCCGGCCACGCCGCCCAGCGATCCTTGATGGAAAAAAGACAGGAAGGCGCCGGTGGCGGCAAAAATGGCCATGATCTCGTGCATGTTGTGGGCAAGGTTGTGAAAGAAAGGAATTTTGTTGATCTGACGGTTTTCCAGAATCAGCGGAATGTACTCTATGGTCAATACCGCGAAATAACAGGAAAGACAGAATGCCACCTCCGTCAGCATGGAATGAACGTTGGCGTGCCAGAAAATGAACCAGGCTCTCAGCGGCTGGCCGACGTCAATGGCCAGAATCAGAAGGGCGCTGCTGTAGCAGATAAAACCGATCAGCACCGCATAATTGATAACGTTTTTCAGTTCATCCTTTCCGACAAGATACCTTAAAAAACCGGAGAAAAAGGCGCCGCCGCCCAAAGCGATAACCGCCAGGTCCGCCCAAATCCACAAAGCGAATCCGTAGGCATCATTCATGTTGGTCTGGTTCAATCCCTTGAACCAGCAAAGAAACATGGCATAAACGCCCCACAACAGTACAATGCCTGCAATTCCGATCCACAAGGCAAATTGCCGGAAGGAACATCTCTTTACGCCCTTGGGTATCAATGCAGAATCATCAATCATTCTGTGCTCCTCAGTTATGGTTGCTTATATTGTTCTTGTTGACGGGTGCTCGGCCGCTTTCTACCCCTTGGCTTTACGCTCCTGGTCCTGATAATTGTCGGCCATCCACCGGACCCACTCACGATCGGTCACATAATAAACCTTGGGGTTGGTCCCAAGTCGCTCCAGAAGGCGGAATGCTCTTGGATCGTGCTTCAGCTTGTAAACGGCGTGCTTGGGATTGTCAAGGTCGCCAAAGGTAATGGCGCCGGCCGGGCATGCCTGCGTGCAGGCCGTCTGATACGCGCTCTCTTCTATCTCACGGCGTCCCTCGGTAAATGCCTTGTCCATGGCCAGCTGGTACCTGTGAAAGCAGAAACTGCATTTTTCCACCACGCCGCGCATGCGGGGAGAAACGTCCGGGCTCAGATATTTTTTCATTCCCTCGGGCCAGACCGGATCCCACCAGTTGAAATATCGCGCATGATATGGGCAGGCGGCCATGCAGTACCTGCACCCGAAGCATCGGGTATATATCTGACTGACGATTCCGGTTTCACGGTTATAATCCGTGGCCGTGGCCGGGCATACGGACACGCAGGGTGAATGCCCATGATACGCCTCGCAGTGCATGCAGGGCCTGGGGAGATAGCATATGTCGGCATCCGGAAACGGCTTTCCGTTGCTGATCCGGTATACGCGCATCCACATGATGTTGTCCAGTTTGTTGGTTTCATCTACCTTGAAGGGCACGTTGTTTTCAGCCATGCACGCCACCATGCACGCGCCGCATCCGGTGCACTTGTCCAGATCGATGACCATTCCGTATTTCTTGCCTGTTTTGTGATGTCCATGTTCGTTTTCCATCAGAACCTCTTCATCCTATGCGTTAGGCGATGGTCAGCTTTGCCCTGATTCCGCACGCTGCGTCCAGACCGGAAACAGGATCCTCCACCGATCCGATGAATTCATTGACATTAAGCCCCTTGCCGGCCAGATACTTGTCATAGGCCTTGTGGCCCAGGCCTCTGGGCATGGCGATTACGCCGGGCACAATTCCCTCAAAGACATTCACCCGTACACGGGCCGAACCCTTGGGCGTTTCCAGAACCGCGAGTTTTCCGTCCGTCAGCCCGTATTGCTTCGCGGTTTCGGGATTTATCTCAACAAAAATATCGTTTTTCTTTAAAATCTTGTCGGACACGGTTTTGATGACAAACGGCGGATCACCGATAAAACCATTTGCCAGACGCATGGAATCGTACGGTATCAGCGTCAGCGGAAAGGCTTCCTTATCGCCCTCGATGGAAGCGGCTTCGCCAATGACGGTCAGTGCGCAGAATTCAAACTTGCCGGACGCGGTTTTAAAGGCTTTATCCCAGGCCGGCGACTGATATTGATCCGCCATCAGAATGCCTTTGGCGTTCAGCTTGTCCCAGTGATCGCCCAGGGTTTCTTTCAGACACTGCTCGTAATCTTTCCACGGCATGGCCTCAGCCGGATTTCCGCCGAGGCCCTTTGCAACCTGAATCAAAACATCTCCGGTATATTTCGAATCAAACTGGGGTTTCACCACCGGACGGCTTAAGGAGATGCTGGGAACAGGCATTCCCACCGGAGTCGGAATATCCTGATACCTTTCCAGATAGAAATGATCCGGCAGGATCAGGTCGGCATACTGTGCGGTTTCATTCATGTGAGAGGAAAAGCTTACGACGAACGGAATCTTGTCAAAGGCTGCTTTGACGGCTGCGCTGTCAGACAGTGTGTAAATCGGATCCGCCTCCCATACCAGAAGCGCCTGAAGCGGATAAGGTTTTCCGGACTCGGCGGCGCTGACCAGGCGGTTCAAAAGGTACCGGGACGCGAACGGGTCGCTCTGGGCGCCATCGATTCTGGGTTGCTGAAGCCCGGCCTCGGCCACCGGATCGACCGGGACCTTCGGCCAGTTGATGTAATCGGCAAAGGGCACCGCGCTGATTCCACCCTTCTGATTGATGTTGCCCACCAGAGCGTTCAGTGCATGAATCGCCATGCTTTCAAAAAGGCTGACAGGCGTGTTGCCCTGGCCGCGGCCGCAGAGTGCCACGGGTTTTGAAGCCTTGGCGAAGCTTACGGCCAGCTCGTGAATCACAGCCGGCTTCACGCCGGTGATATTCGCCACAGACGCCGGCCAGTAGGTTTCCAGCACCCAGTCTTTAAAACCTTTCTGCTTCTGGCCTTTGGCGTCTTCCCAAGATTCGAAACCGACGGCATATTTTCCAACAAATTCCTTGTTGTACAAGGATTCCTTGATAATCTCGTGGGCCAGACCCAGCGCCAGAACCGCTTCGGTTCCTGGGTTGACCGGCACCCACTTGTCGGATTTGGCGGCGCTGTTCGAAAGCCGCGGCTCAATCTGAACGACTTTTCCTTTGCCCCGCAGCTCGCTGTTGGCCCGAAACATGTAAACCGGCGAACCCCATCCTTCGATAATGCCGCTGCCGAAACTCAATATGAAATCGGAGTTGAACAGATCAAATCCGGCGGCGCCTTCCGATCCCTGCATGGTCTTGAACGTCAGTTCGTAGCTGTCCCGAATCGAGGGGGTTCTGATAAAGTTGGATGAACCATAGGCCGCCAGGAAGCGTTTCAGAAGCTGCGGAACCGTTCCCTGATCGGATCCGGCAACGCAGGCCACCGTGTGCGCCTGACCGGCTTTACGGATCTCATCCAGGCGCTTCGTCATCTCGGCAAGCGCGGTTTCCCAGTCCACATTCTTCCACCGGCCTTCCCCACGGTTTCCGGATCGCATCAACGGCTGTTTTACCCGTGTCGGTCCATACAAAGCCTGCAGACCCGACAATCCGAGGATGCAGATTCCGCCGTTATTGACGGGATGGCCCTCAATCCCCTCTATCTTGATCGCGCGGTCTTCAACCTTTCGAACCGATATGCCGCACCCGCCGGGGCAAAGCGAACATATCGATTTGGCATACGCCTTTTCTCCATCCGGGGGTACCGGAGTCCACGACCAGTTCTGGGTCCAGATGGAAAGATCATCAGTCAATTTCCAGGGCAATGGCGTGACGACTATCCCTGCTGCAGCACCAGCTCCCAGTGTTAAGAAACCTCTTCTGTCTATCTTCATATTCTACCCCTCATGTCTGAAAAAGAAGCAAGCTTTTCAGCAAGCCATTTTTATGGGATAAAAGTGGTTAGCCATAGTTACTTGTGACAGACAAAACACGCATCTTTTCTTCCGCCACCCATGTCGGCATGGCACTCGGCGCAATCATCCATCTTCATCCGATCCCACGAATTCTGCTTGATCCCGGCGATGTTTTTCCCCCAGATATCCCGGCTGTATCCCGTAAGCCTGTTTTCTTCATAGATCCTGGAATGTTCTGATTCTCCGATGGGTCCATGGCAGACCTTGCATTCCAGTTTCCCCATGTTGATATGGGCTGCGTGAGAAAAGAAAACACAATCCGGTTGGAGGGAATAACTCAGCCACGGGACCTCTATTCCCTTTGCCACGTACTCTTCGACAAACCTGGCTTCCTCGGGGTTTTCCCCCATCGCCGACTCGTGGCAATCAATGCACTGAGCCAGCTTGGGAATGCCGGAGAAGCTTCCGTCTTCGCGGAAGAAATGGCAACTTTCACATCCCTCAGCAACGGATTCAACATGCAGGGCATGATTGAAATCGATCGGCTGTTTTTTCTGGGAGTAGAGAAGCTTAGGAAAGATAATCCATCCAACGATGATGCTGATGGTAAACCCGATAAAAAAATACAGGACCAAAATTCCACGGGGTCCGCTTTCTTGCCCTTTCCCATCCATACGTTTTATCCTCCGAATCTACTCTTGCAAACTGCTTGGGTTGATCCTTTAAAAAACGGTCTACGCGCTACCGGCTCTCCCGAGTATGAATAAATACTACCCAAAAATCGCATGGGACAATTCAAGAAAACAAATAGCAAATTTCACTATTGCTGAGGCAGCAGAATAAAATTTGCCAAAGGTCAACGTTTATCTTTGGATGGTATATTTGTCAAGGGAAAAAAGCCGGACAGGGCGGGTCGTATGCACACATCCCGAATGCTTTTTTGGCATCGGTTTGGCAGCCGATGGTTTCAAAGCAGAATCTGTGCCGTGCAGCCGGATAAAATTTTCGAATCCCGAATCAAACTTAGCTGAAAATAAAGAATAAACGGGGTATTTCCCTGTTCAAGCCGGCTCTTGCAGGGTGTTGAAAAACTGCGCCTGAGGCTGCCATTCAGCGTTGCACGGCTCTCGCCAATGCTCACATATGCTTGAATATGCTGCGCTTGTCGCATCGCCGCGCGCCTTGCCTGACGGCCTGATTCTTGTTTTTCAACACCTGGGCGATGTCTTTGACGGGTTAATTCTAAAACCTTTCCGGTCCGGCGATAAAAACAGCTGCCTTCCGCGCATTCAAATAGGTTCGGGCCAGTTGATTCAGGTCTTCGGGTCGGACCGACACATAGGTTTGTACCAGGCTCCGGCTCCAGTCGATTTGTTGCGGATACCGCCTGGAATCGGAAAGAACCGAATTGAGCCAGTACTCGTTTCTTCGAACCATATCCTGAATTCGATTGACGGCAGGGGTCCTGACGCGTTCAAGCTCGTCTATCTCAATCCCATCAGATGCCAGTTTTTCGGCAATCCCTCGAATTTCGGAAATAATGGCATCGATTTTTTCCGGTTCCGCGTACACCATCACCTGAAACAGACCGTAGCCTGAATATGCCCGGAAGGAACGGTTGAATGCAAAGGGAGAATACGCAGCTCCCATGTTTTCACGAACCTGCTGGCGCAATCGATCCGAAAAAATTTCCGCCAGCAGCGAAAAACATCTGGTTCTTTCGATATTCCACGTATCTTCCGTAGGATAGGCCACAATCAAAAGATTTTTGAAAATCTGGGTTGGAACCTGAATCGTTAACTTCTTCCCGAACGGAAAAACCGGAAGATTCGAGGTTTTTTTCGTTTCACCCAAGTCTTCTCTTGGCGGAAGTGATCCGAAATACCGGGATGCCAGATCGATCACCCGCTCGCTCTGAAAATCGCCCACAACGGAAAGTTCCATCGATGCGTTTCTGATAGAAGGATCGATCCACGATCTCACATCCTCCAGGGAAAGTTGGGTGAATTCGGCGTAGGAAGGCATTCCGAAGCGCGGATCGCCGCCGGCCAGAAACCTTTTCCCGTAAAGGCGCATTCCCCCCTCGACGGTGCGTTCCATTTCCCGGTACTCCTGGGAAAAACGATTCATCGCCAGATCATACGCCTGCTGCCGATACGCTGGATCCGTCAGGTGCGCGTAAAGAAGCTGAAACAGAACTTCAATCTCGCCAGGAACGGTCTGGCCTGAAAATGAAAACCGATCCTCTCTTACCTGAAACTCCAGTCGGGTCATTTTACCTGCCATGGACCTGTTCAACTGATCCCTGTCCAGGTGTCCCAAACCGCTTTCATTGACGACCTGCTGTGATAAAGCAGAAAGGCCCGGCTTATCCAATGGTTGAGAGACATCTCCCTGGCCGAAGGACAAATCCGCCAGAATTTCACCGGTCTGGAAATCCGTTTGTTTGAGATTCAATCGGAATCCGTTTTTAAAATCAACCATCGTGATGCCAAGATCTGGAATCTCTTTTGCCTTTTGAATTCCTCCTCCTTCCAGGGGAAGGGGAAAATAGGGGAATCCTGCCGATTCCGGCGGCGCGGGCGGCATCGTCTTCCGGGCTCTGCTGTTTTCAAATATGTTAAGAATCAGATCTTCCGGTGTTTTGCCTTTGCCTTCCAATTCAACGTTTCCCGTCACCAGAACCAGAAGATGATCATCGGCCCAGTTCCTGCGAAAGACCTTCATAACGGACTCCATGTCCAGAGATTCAATAAACGGCGCAAAAAGCGCTTGAATCTGCGCCGGAGACTGAAGCACCTGCCCGCTGTTTAAATACCGGATAATCCGGGGCCCCAGATCGCGGCTGCTGCGCGTAGAAGCTTTTTGAACATCCTGATCCAGTTCGGAAATAATGTCCTTTTTCACCCGCTGCAGTTCCGCTTCGGCAAATCCATGCGTCAAAGCGCTTCGCAGGGTAATTTCCAGAAGAGATAACGTTCTTTCCCAGTTTTCAGGACTTGTTTGAGCCGATACTTCCGCATAAGCGACTTCCTTCAGATAAATGCCCGACCCCGCGACCGCGTCGGTAAAAGGAGCATCCGGCGCCCGCGCAGCCGAATCCAGCCGGTTCTGCAGCATGCGGTCAGCCACCGACGCCGTCCACAGCTCCTGGCGCAACGACTTGGAATCGCCAGTAAAATTGATTTTCCGAAGGGTCTCAAGGCTGATTGTCGTATTTCCGAGCTCTTTTTCATGATGGTAAAAAGGCTTGATGCCCTTGTGTTCAAACCGTCCCACCCAGCCGCCTTCCTTCGGCGCTTCAAGAGGAGTTCGCCTGGCAAGGTCCCCAAATTCTTTTTCGATCATAGACGCCGCCACGTCAGGCTTGAAATTGCCCACCATGACCAGTGTCATATTTTCCGGCACATACCAGGCATTATAAAACTCCTTCAACAAGGATTGGCCGGCGGACTGAATCACACTTCGAATGCCGATGGGCTGGCGCCGGCTGATCCGAGCATCGGCGAACTCAAACCTCAGCGAGGCCTCATAGGTCCGATAATCCGCCGAATCACGGCTGATCTGTTCGGCCAGCACCACCTTGCGTTCCCTGTCGATTTCCTCGGCAAGCAGTAAAGCACCGCAGGCAAAATCTTTTAAAACCAGCAGACCCTTTTCAATGCTTTGGGAAGTTCCGTCGGACAGGAAAAGATCATAGGCGGTTCCGTTGAATCCCGTATGGGCATTGGCATCCGGCCCGAACTGCATTCCCAGAGATTGAAAATAAGATACCAGTTCTCCCGGCTTGAAGTGGGTGGTTCCGCAGAACATCATGTGTTCCAGAAAGTGAGCGATTCCCTGCTGCTGCTCCTCCTCATGCAGAGAGCCAGCATTGATGGCGAGATGAAGGCTAACCCGGCCTTCCGGCCGGTTGTTTTCCATAAGGACATAACGAAAACCGTTGGGCATCGCCCCGAAGACCAGAGCCGGATCAGGCTTCAGATCGCTGCCCGAATGGGGCCAGACACGGAAGGAGATCTGGCAGGATGCGGATACGCACACACCTGACAGAATATTCAAAAAGACAAAAAAACCGATCCAGAATTTTTTCATCACACCAGACGCCCCCTTTGCATCCATCATCCGCAGTCACGCAACCCGGCCAGGTCCGGAATTTCAATCAAATCGCCGTATTGATGGCAATCAATTTAAGGCCTGTTTGGATTTTAAGCAAGTTTTGAATCAGCGCAAACTTAATAACCGATTGTATTTTAAAAATATTTTATCATAAAAAATAAACAGGCAGGCATCAGCGCAATCATGCTATAAAAAAATGAGTAACACGGCAGGACTCAAAGCAATGCATATGGATTGTCTGTTTTTCATTGATTTGCCCCAAGGGCTCATGGTATGTGGCCGCTCGAAGCTTCGATCTGTTCCGTGGGTCTTTTGGTTTTTTATTCTGCAAAACAGGAATTAAAAATGCGCATACCTCTTTTGTCGCGATTCATGCAGTCACCCCTGACCGGGCTTCAAGAGCATGCCGAAAAGGTTAAGGAATGCGTCTGGTTTTTTCAGCAGGCCGTTGAATCCCATGTTTCGGTTGAACGGTTCGAAGACCTGCGAAAGCAGGTCATTTCACAGGAACGCGAAGCCGATGAAATCAAGCGCCGACTATACGACGGCATACCTCAGAGGTTCATGCTTCCATCAAATATCCGTTATCATCTGGTTCGATATCTCCAGGAACAGGATCATGTCATTGATGCTGTTGAAGATGCACTGGATTGGATATCGTGCCGCGGAAAACCCTGCATTCCGGAAAGCCTGGAAAAAGATTTTTTTCTTCTGGTCGACTCCGTCATCGATCCGATCGAAGAACTCAGCAAAATGGCGGGAGAAGCTGCTTTATTTTTCAAAACCGGCAATCAAAAACAAAAAAAAGCAATCCGGGAAATCATACGAAGCCTGCAAGTGCAGGAAGATGAAGCTGATATCGTGGAAGACAAGATCAAACACGAAATATTTCACAACATAAAAGACCCAACCGAGATTTACTATCTGATACGCCTTGCTGAAATCATCGGCTCCATAGCCGATCACGCCGAAAACGCCGGGGACATCATGCGGGCCGTTCTTTCATAGCGGCCTCGGATATCTCCGAAAAAAATTCTACCTGATAAACGCGCACTTCGACTCCGGGTTTTCGCCAGCAATCACGCTCAAGACCTGCTTTCAAGCAAAGCTGCTGCAAAAAGAAATCCTTATCAGGCAGCTGCTTCCAAACCTGCGGAAGAAATGTCGCCCGCTTCCATCCTTTGGACAGGATCACACCGTGAACCGATGGAATCAACTGCCGTTTCAAATCATTCTCATCTTCAAATGACAATATTTCAGGCAATGACAGGACACTGATTTCGATGTCGATATTCGAAAATTCCTCTGCCGAAAGGGGGGCAAATCGCGGATCTTTAAAAGCCGCATTCCGGGCGTTTTCCTCGACGCAATTGACCAGCGGCTTAACAGGCTCAATGGTTCCGATGCAGCCTCTGAGCGCACCCTTTTTATGCAGGGTTACAAACGCGCCGCGCTTTTCCAAAAGCCCCGGATAAATGTTTTCAGGTTTTTCGGCGACCGGCGCTATATGCAGCGACGCTGCGATCACGTGCCTGGCCAAATCAAGCAAATATCTTTTTTCCTGGGCGCTCAAGGAAGCCATCTGTTATCCTCTGCACGTTATTATTCAGCTTACCGGAAAAAAGCCCACCACATATAAAGAAAAAAAACCAGCCACGATAAAAAGCATAAACCATACTTCCACCACGCAATCGGCTTCTCGGCCATTCCAAATTTATCGATCGGACCTACCCTCCGTTTGCATGAAGTGCAACGCACGGCACTCAGTGCAAGTGGCTCAAAACATTCGGGACATTTCTTGGTGGTATAAATAACGCCGGTTGTTCGGGATTGAAACATTTCCATACAAAAGTCCTATCATGAATCCTGTTATGGCTACATGCACAAAAACCAGAGTACGGCTCCCTATAAAGCTGTCAATACTGTACCTATAGACGCCATGCGGCGTTAAACGACTCTCGCAAATGCTCCCCGTATTGGACATATACTGGTTTATCGAATATCCGAGCGCCTTGTCTGGCGGCCTGATTCTATCTGCTCAACACCCAGTTAAAGCAAATCCCGCTCAACTTGAATGTCGCTCTTTTGTTTAAGTTGCGCCAGCCAGTCCGAAAATATCTTGGATTCCTTTTTTTGCAGCAGTTGCTCCTTCGTTTGAGCTCCCAAGCTATCCAAAAGGGAAGATTCCGGATTTTTTTTATCTCTGTAGGCGATCAAAAAATATCCTTTGGCGCCTTTGATAACGGTTTCAGGATATCGGGATGCTTTCGTCAGCTTGAAAGCCGCTTCGGACACCGCCGGCTCATATCCGATATTTGGAATCGGGTCGTTTCGCTTGAAATAACCCGTTCGAGTTGGTTTCAGATTGAACTTCCTGCTTTGAACATCCAACTGCTTGCCGGACCTGATCTCAGCCAGAAGCGTTTCGGCATCCAGCTTCGCTTTTTCACCCCGCAACTGATCGAGGAAATCGTTCTCCACCATCCCTTTAACCTCGGCAAGTTCGGGAATTATTGAATCTTTGCTTTCGATTGACTGCAGGAGATAATAACCGTCTTCAAGATCCAGAATCTCGCTGATGGCATTGTCTACCAATGCAAAAGCTTCCGATCGGAAGCGCTCCAGATTTTTAATGTTCAGGTTTGGGCCTTTATCGCGGGAGAAAAAATCGGTCGTTTCCACCGCAACATTATGGAGCTTGCCGATTTGGGTCAGATCATCACCCCCAAAAGAAGCATCATAGGCGCTTTCAGCAGCATCATAGGCAAGCGCACGGGATTTTTCAACCATTAGTTTCTGATTGATATTTTCCATCGCTTTTTCAAAGGAAACAACGGTGGCCTCATTCACTTTTTCGACCTTAATTATATGCCAGCCAAACTGCGTCAGAATCGGTTCACTGATTTCACCCGGCTTCATCGAAAAAGCCTTTTCAGAAAAAGGCTCCACCATGTCCTGTCTTTTAAATGCGCCCAGATAGCCGCCATCGTTCTTGCTGGGGCACTCGGAATATTTTTGAGCAAGTTTGGAGAAATCCCCCCCTTTATTAATCAGATTCAGCACATCAATCGCCTTCTGACGAGCCTTCTTCGAAATCTCAGAACCCGCATTTTCATCCACCTTTATCAGGATATGACGGGCCTCGACGGTCTTATCTTTCTTGTATGTCTCAATATTGGCCTCATAAAAATTCCGTGCCTCATTTTCGTCGATCCTGACCTGCCCCTTGTAGGTATTCGGATCAAACCTCAAATATCTCACTTTGATCTGCGGATCTGTTTTATATTGCTCCTTATGCTCATCGAAATAGGCTTTTAATGCTTCATCAGATGACTGGACACCACCATATGTTTCAGGATCAAACAAAACGAAGTCGATATCAACCTCCGAATGAACCCAGTTGTACCATTCTGCCACCTCTTGCTCAGAAACCTTGACATGGGCTGCAATAAGGGCCTGTAATCGCTCGATGAGCATCATATCGCGCTGGGTTGCCTCAAAAGCCTCGGGAGTCGTTCTGTTGAGGCTCAAAACTTTCTGATAGGTTCGAACATCGAATTGGCCAGCCTGCTGAAAAGCTTTAATCTGTCCAATGGCGGCTATCAGTTCTTCCTCGGATACACGAAGTTTTAACTTTTCAGCCTCCTGACTCATCAATACCCGATCAATCAGCCGGTCTAAAGCCTGCTCCTTTACCCGAAGGGCCTTGATCATATCCTCCGTCAAGGCATTGCCGAATCTCTGTTTCAGCTGTTCCATCAAATTATTGTATGCATCCCGATACTCTTCGAATGTAATAACCTGGCCGTTTACAACGGCAATGCGCCCTGCACGCTGGGAGCGGAAACTTCCAACACCCCAGAAAATAAACACGACCACGATCGCACCCAAAAGAACTTTAATAAAAAAAGAACCGGCGTTTTTTCTCATTGTTCTGAGCATATTTATTCCTCGATATCAGTACGCAAAATTTATATTTTTCCAAACGCGTCGCCGCATAGCCTTATGTTCGTGTGTTTCAAAGATTTAAAAAATTTGGCTTGAAGTGCCCGAATACTTTAATAAAATATGGCAGACGAGTTCAGTAATTACCTGCAAAAAATGGGTTATAATATGAACCTGCCGTATTTTTGTCAACAGATTCAACAGCACCCGTGGTATGGAGCGGTTCAGGGACGTGAACGCAAATGCGGTAAACTTGATTTGAGTGTTTAAAAAATCCGTGCCAAAATTTTTTACACGGTCAATTCAAAGGAGAGACTCAATAAGGCGAATATTATTTTCAGGACATTAGCCGCGTCAAACCGAATGAAACATGTTTTGGGACGCCTTGACGACATTTTTGGCTTCCACGCCCTGAATGCCGTATCGAAGCTCAAATCTGACCGGGTCCCCCTCACCGATATGCAATACATCATAGGGAAGCACATTGGAAATGTGGACATATATGTCCTCTCCGTTTTCCGCTTTTATATGACCGTAGCCGGCTTTATGATTGAACCATTTGACGGTTCCTGTGAACATGGAAGACCTCCTTTTGACAATCAAAACATGGAGTTATCAGCGGCAGGAATGAATGGCAGACCGCTTCAACAATCGTTTTCTTTATCCGCATTTCAACGTGGTTTGTCCATAGGTTCGCAACTTCAATTTGATAGGAGATATTCCCGATCATCACACGAGAATCGTTTCGGGGCGTTGTGAAAAAGCCCTATCCAAGCACGTCTAATTCGATCAGCGGAGCCGATTTCAGGGTCGCCCACCCTGGGGCAGATCTTTGGGTTTATTTTTTCTGTGCGTGATCGCGTGAGTTTGCATGAGGAGACCAATTACACCGAAGCGTTTTTTTGACGGGGTTTCTCATTTTTTCACCAGCTCCGGCTTTTTGATACAACAACGGGAATTGAACTGCAGCGTCTCGGTTTATTCAAGAAGGATCTGAAAATTCGTGCGCGCCTTCATTCTGTTGAATGAAGGCGCGCAAATGAATGTCTTGGGCGGCTCTTTACGGATTTGCTCCGCAGAGTTCGATTTCAAGAATCAGGCGGTCCAGAAGCACCCGGTTCTTGAACGCATGAATTCTTTCAGCCAGTTTGCCGATCTTGTTTGCCAGTTCGGCTGCGATATCGTCCTTTTGTTCCGGGCTTAAATCCGAAGGGAGATCAATAGACAAATCAAAACCCAGAGCCATGCTGTAACGTTCAAAAACATCTTTCATCTTTGCACATAGCGTATCCGTGATATCAACCGGCGCCCCCGCTTCCTGTAAAGTGGAGCGAATGGTTCTTTCGATGGCTGCCCACCCGGCAGTCGATTCCCAATAAAGATCAATCTGATTTGACATTTTCCGTCCTGTCTTTTCCAGAAAGCCGCATTGAATCGGGTTTTAAATATCGGTTTCAAACATATAATTTCTTCCTATCGATAAATCCGTTGCAGCGTCAAGCAGAAATGCGGGTTCTGACGGAATTTGATCTGGTTAATGCAGCGCGTCCGCCGGATACGCTGGATTTCCCGGAATCAGCCTTGCCACAAACCTCTTTCCATCCATAAACGGGCCATTTGAGTTTATTGGGTTGCGAAACATACCACCTGTTCGTGTCAGACTTGTCCAGTTCGATATTGATTTTGGTTACAGAGAGCAACTATATTCAATTTTGTCTATTTATAGGGCATGGCTGTTCCTTTGAAACGCCGATTTCATATTTTCAGATTCAGGTTACGCCGGTTTAGCTCTGGCCAGCGTAATCAGGTTGGCTGTCACTACAGACAGCCATGCGTAGCTTTCAAACGATCGCCGACCCCTCCACGTGCAACGGTCAAATCCGAAGCAGCGCTTTATCCAGGAGATGATCGACTCCACACCGGCCCGGAATCGCCTCAGGCGATTGTAAACCCACTGGCTGCGACACATTTTATCCACAGTCAGTCCCCGCTTTTTGGCAAAGCATACATCCTTGATCCGGCGTTGTTTGGCCTCTTCCAATATGGTAGTTTCCTGATCGAGAATCCAACTGATTCTGTCCAGTTCCCTGGCTTGCGGATGATCGATTGTCGGATTCATCGGCGGCAATTGTTTTTTGCTCTTTTCGCGCATTTTGCGGTGGCCCCTTTCTTTATTTTTGCAGCAATATCGATTGGTTGGAGACTTTCGTTATACTGCGGAAAGCATAGAAAGTCCGCAGCAAAATGCGCTTTCTTCATAAATTACAGTTAGTTATTGCCGTGGATGGGCTCAAACTTATATTTTTCGTTGCCATCAGAAAATTGACTGTAGAAGAAACCGCCAATCTTTCCGGCAATGGACATACAGGACCGGGGAAAAATACGGTATTGTCTGGGCTATTGCCGATCAGATCAAAATTATTATATATTTTAACGACTTTGTGCTATACCGCCGTTTCAGGATGGGGAATGTTCCGAAAAATGAACAAAGTATTCGACCTTACGCGAATTTGAATTTCATCTGAGTCGCCCGTTCCTGGGGCCTTATCCCTGTTGGACTTTGATCGTTACGGTAAATACCCCGGCTTCGCAGATAATAATGGAAAATATGGACAGCATATTGAAAAACAAACAGATTCGGGCTTTGGGGCTTTGCTCCGGAGGTCTTGACAGTATTCTGGCGGCGCTGGTTCTCCGCCGTCAGGGGATAGTGGTCGAGTGGATCGCTTTTGAGACGCCGTTCTTTTCTTCGGAAAAATCCCGGAATGCGGCAAAAGCTCACGGGATTCCGCTGACGGTTCGAAATATTACGGAAATTTATCTTGAAATGCTCAGAAAGCCTCCCTGCGGATACGGTCAGAATATGAATCCGTGCATGGACTGCCATGCGCTGATGTTCCGGCTGGCCGGAGACATGATGGTGCGGGAGGAATTTGATTTTCTTTTCAGCGGGGAGGTCCTGGGACAGCGCCCCATGTCGCAGACCCGACCTTCGCTTCGCTACGTGGAGAAACATTCCGGGTATGCGGGCCGCATTCTGCGACCCCTGAGCGCAAGGCTTCTGGAGGAAACCATTGCCGAACAAACCGGTCTGATCGACCGGAATCGGCTCCTGGCCATTTCCGGAAGATCCCGCAAGCCCCAGATTCAGCTGGCCAGGGAATTCGGAGTGGCGAATTATCCAGCGCCGGCCGGCGGGTGCCTGCTGACGGATCCATGCTATTCCAGGCGTTTGAGGGATCTGTTTGATCATCAGGCTGAATGCAGCGAGTCTGAGCTGCACCTGCTGAAGTTCGGCCGCCATTATCGCCTTCAGAACCAGGACAAGGTAATTGTCGGCCGCAACCAAAACGACAATGAAGCCATTGTGAAATACAGCGATTCCTTCAAAGACGCCCTGATTCGCCTGCAAAACCAGGCAGGCCCCGTGGTGCTGGTTCCCGGGCCGTCAAGACCGGAAACTCTCTTGCTGGCCGCCTCGCTTTGCATTGGATACAGCAGGCTTTCAGACCATTCGGCGGCGCAGGTTCTGCTGGAAAATTCCGGTCAGGCAAGATGCGAAAAAGTTCTGGGAATTGCTCCCTCGCTTTTGAAAAAGTTCATGCTCTGAAGGATACGCATGCATCGTGACAGAATGAAGCCGCTTACACTGTCTGCGTAACGGGCAGGCAACCAGAGCGAAGCTGCCCGCAGGCAGCCGAAATGTCCTGCCCCTTGCTGAATCGAATGATGGCCGTGTAATTGGCGTCGGTCAGAACCTTCTGAAATCGCAGAATATCCGGGAGTTCAGGCCGGTTGAATTCGCTCCCCTCGTGCGGATTGAAGGGTATGAGATTGATTTTCGCCTTGATTCCGCGAAGCAGGCGGGTCAGACGGCACGCATCCTCGATCGAATCGTTGACCCCCTGAATCAGAATATACTCGAAAGTGATGCGCCGGCGCGGCCGAAGCGGATAGTCGCGACAGGCCTGCAGAAGCGTTTCGATGGGATACTTTCGATTGATCGGCATCAGACGGTCGCGGGTCTTGTTCTCCGATGCGTTTAATGATACGGCAATGTTGATGCTGGTATTTCGGGCCAGATCAGAGAAGCGGGGAACCAGACCGGCCGTTGAAACCGTAACCCGCCGGCTGGAAAATCCCAGACCGGCTTCAGAGTCGGTAATGATGTTCAGCGCCTGAATGAGATTTTCGTAGTTGGCCAGAGGCTCTCCCATGCCCATGACGACAATGTTGGTGATCCTGTCGGAATCCGTCATTCGATTCTGAATGTCCCGAATCTGGGATATGATTTCGTGCGGAGACAGGTTCCGAATAAGGCCTCCTTGAGCGGTAAGACAGAAACGGCATCCCTGGGCGCAGCCGACCTGGCTGGAAATGCAAAGGGTGTGGTGTTCTTTTTCCGGAATCAGGACGCTTTCGATCTGGTTGCCGTCTTCGAGGGTAAAAAGAAATTTTCTGGATCCGTCCATGGAAATTTCCATCCGGGAAATCTCAAGCCGCCGGCTGATCAGCTCGTCCGAAAGTCCGCTTCGAATCGGCCTGCTCAGATCGGTCATGTCCTCGAACCTGTCCGTCTGGCGAAGGTAGATCCATCTGAGAATCTGTGCAGCGCGATAAGGTTGAATGCCGCGGGTCTCAAGCAGCGACGCGAGCTGGTTTCGGCTGAGGTTTTTGATTTCCGTTTGGGACATGAGGCTGTTTTCTCTGTATTCTGGATTTTTCTTGACATAACATTTTACAAATTTTATTTTCAAGAATTTAATTGATCAGCTGGATACAATATGTTTGACAACCTGACGGACAGGCTCGGCTCGGTTTTTAAAAAACTTAAGGGGCAGGGCAAGTTAACCGAAAAAAACATCGAGGACGGGCTTCGGGAAGTGCGCATGGCGCTTCTGGAGGCAGACGTGCATTACCGCGTGACCAAGCAGTTCGTTGCCGACGTCAGGCAGCGCGCGCTGGGCCGCGAGGTGATGGGAAGCCTGACTCCTGGCCAGCAGGTGGTAAAAATTGTCCACGATGAGCTGGCGGCCCTGATGGGCGATCAGAATGAGTCCGTTAATGTGTCGGGCGCCAAACCCGTATCAGTGATGCTGGTCGGGTTGCAGGGTTCAGGGAAAACCACCACCGCCGGGAAACTGGCCATCCTGTTAAGAAAAAAGGGACACAAGCCTTTTCTGGTTCCGGCGGACGTTTATCGACCGGCGGCAATCGACCAGTTAAAAAAGCTGGCCGGTCAGCTGGATGTTCCCGTTTTTGCCTCGACTCAGGACATGGACCCGGTCCGGATCTGTCAACAGGCCCGTGTGTCCGCCCAGCAGCAGGGCTGCGACCTGCTGCTTCTCGACACCGCCGGCCGTCTCCATGTCGACGAGAACCTGATGAGCGAACTTTCCCGGATTCGGGATGCGGTTCAGCCATCGGATATTCTGCTGGTTGCAGATGCGATGACGGGCCAAGATGCGGTGAATATTGCCAAGGCCTTTGACGATGCCCTGAACATCGGCGGCGTTATTCTGACTAAGATGGACGGGGATGCCAGGGGCGGGGCCGCGATTTCAATCCGGTCGGTCACCGGAAAACCCATCAAGTTTGCCGGAACGGGAGAGAAGCTCACGGATCTGGAGGCCTTTCATCCGGATCGCATGGCATCACGAATTCTGGGCATGGGCGATGTTATGAGCATCATCGAAAGAGCCCAGTCAGTGGTGGATGAGGAAAAGGCCGCTGATCTCGAGAAAAAGCTCAAGAAAAATCAGTTCACCCTGGAAGATTTCAAGGATCAGATGCTTCAGATCCGGAAAATGGGTTCCCTGGCAGATCTGATGGGCATGATTCCGGGGATGGGGAAGATCAAACAGATGAAAAATCTGCAGGTGGATGAAAAGGAACTGGTTCGAATTGAGGCGGTCATCAACTCCATGACAATGCAGGAGCGGCGTCAGCATACGATTATCAATGGCAGCCGCAGGAAAAGGATTGCTAAAGGCAGCGGGACCAGTGTACAAGATGTAAATAGGCTTTTGAAAAACTATACACAGATATTACAGGTATTAAAGAAGATCAACAAAGGCGGCATGCGCGGTTTTGGCCGCGGTATGTTGCCGTTTTGAAGGAGAACCGAACAGTATGGCAGTAAGAATCAGATTGGCAAGGCACGGCGCAAAAAAGCGGCCTTTTTATCGAATTGTCGTAACGGATGCGGATGCGCCGAGAGACGGGCGTTTTATTGAGAACGTCGGCACCTACAACCCCCTTCTGGATCCGGCTGAGGTCGTTCTGAAAACCGACCGGGTGCAATACTGGATGGAGCAAGGCGCCACTCCGACCGATACCGTTCAGAGTCTTTTGAAAAAACAAGGCTTTTTCGCAAATCCTGCGTGAGTTAGATGCCCTCTTACCCTAATTCTCAAAAGCCAACAAAGGAGATTTCGCTATGAAAGATCTGATCAAGTACATTGCACAGGCGCTGGTGGATAATCCTGAACAGGTAGTGGTTTCGGAGGTGGAGGGAAATCAGACCTCTGTACTGGAGCTTAAGGTGGCAAAAGAGGATTTGGGCAAAGTGATCGGAAAGCAGGGAAAAACGGCCAGAGCCATGCGAACCATTTTAAGCGCGGCTTCGGCAAAGGTAAAAAAGCGGACGGTTCTGGAAATCATCGAATAGCAGCGTGAACGACTCCGGTTTTGTTTCGGTCGGAAAGATTGTTGGAACCCATGGAATCCGAGGTGTGCTGAAAGTATGCCCTTATGTGGAATCCTTTGCCGTTTTTCATCCCGGAGAAGAGATTCTAACCATTGATCCGCGGGGCGGCAGGACAAGTTGGATTGTGAAATGGGCAGAACCATACAAGCGCATATTGCGGATGGCTCTGGAACGAATCGAAACCATGGACGAAGCCCAAAACTTGATCGGCACCGAAATCTGGATCCAGAGAGAATGTTTGCCCGAACTTGAAGAGGAAGACACCTATTACTGGGTGGATCTGATCGGGCTTTCGGTGTTTGCTGTTTGCGGTGAATATCTGGGGCGGATTCATTCAATCTTTCCCACGGGAAGTAATGATGTGTTCGTGGTAAAGGACGGAAACAGGGAAATTCTGATTCCCGCGCTGGCTTCCGTGGTCGTCGATGTGGATCTGGAGGGCAGAACGGTTCGAGTGGATTTGCCCGAGGGATTGTAGCGGGTGATTATGAATTTTGCGGTGCTGACCATTTTCCCGGAAATGTTTGACGCTTTCTGGAACCACGGGATTATCCGGCGCAGCATCGAAAGCGCACTGATCAAAGTGGAAGCGGTGGATATCCGGACGTTTGCCGAAGGCCGTCATAAAACGACGGATGATCGGCCTTATGGCGGCGGGTGTGGAATGGTAATGAAGCCCGAACCTCTGGTAAGGGCAATCCGATGGACCCGGGAAAAATATCCATGTGCCCGCACGGTTCTTTTAAGCCCCCAGGGCCGTGTCTTCGATCAGAGACAGGCCGACCGGCTGGCCCGAACCGAAGGCATGATTCTGGTCTGCGGCCGTTATGAGGGCGTGGATGAGCGTGTTTGTAATGGATGCATTGACGAGGAGATCTCCATAGGGGATTATGTGATGACCGGCGGAGAGCTGGGCGCCATGGTAATCATCGATGCGGTAACCCGTTTACTGCCCGGGGCTTTGGGCGGAGCGGAATCCGCGGAAAAAGATTCTTTCAGCTCGGGCCTGCTCGAGCATGCCCACTATACCCGGCCGCCGGTTTTTGAGGGCGAGGTGGCGCCTGACGTACTGCTTTCCGGCAATCATCAGGCCATTGAAAGCTGGCGTCAGGAAACATCCCTGATCCGGACCTTTTTAAAACGTCCGGATTTATTGACACGACGCAAGCTCAACATGCAGGAGATCAAAATTTTAAGAAAATGGTGCCTGGATATTGAAAAAATCATCGACACCCAATCTCTACGTGGCGCTGATGCATTATCCGGTGGTCAATAAGAACGGAACGGTCATCGCGTCGGCGGTGACTAATCTGGATCTGCACGACATATCGCGGGCAGCCAAAACTTACGGAGTTCAATCATTTTATGTGGTAACTCCGCTCGAGGATCAGAAAGAACTGGTGGAAGATATCGTCGATCACTGGACCCGGGGAAACGGCGCCGCGTACAATCCCATCCGGCGAGACGCCATGGAACTGATTCGGATTCGGAATACACTGGAACAGGTTGCTGACGATGTTCGAATGCAATGCGGGTTGAATCCTCGAACGGTGATGACCTGTGCGCGCAGAAAACCGGATTGCCTGGGTTATGGCGAGCTCAGGGAAATGATACAAACCGAAAACCCTTACATTCTGGTTTTTGGAACAGCATGGGGCTTATGTGAAGAAGTATTCGCCCAGGCCGATTATGTCTTAGAACCAGTGGCCGGATCGACGGCATACAATCATCTTTCCGTCAGATCCGCGGTTGCCATTATTCTGGACAGGCTCATGGGGCCGACCTCACTGACAAACAGCGGCCGCGCTTGACGGCAAATAGATTTTTGGAGAAAGAGATTATGGATACGATCAAACAGTTGGAAAGAGAAATGATGCGCCTGGATATTCCGGATTTTTCCCCGGGAGATACCGTCAAGGTGCATGTAAAAATTCGAGAAGGCGAAAAAGAGAGAATCCAGGCTTTTCAGGGCGTTGTGATCAGCAAACGCGGTGCGCTTGCCGCTGCGACTTTTACCGTTCGAAAGGTTTCCTACGGCGTGGGCGTTGAAAGAATTTTTCCGCTGCATTCCCCTGCAATCGACAAGATCGAACTGGTGAGCAAGGGCCGGGTACGTCGGGCCAAAATTTACTATCTGCGCAAGCTCAGAGGCAAGGCCGCCCGAATCAAGGAACGTCTCGACCGATAACCCCGGCGTCTGGTCAAATGCAGCCGGATCTGTGGATATTTGAAAAACAGGCCTATGCAAACGGCTATAAAACGGTAGCCGGCGTGGACGAGGCCGGCCGGGGTCCCCTGGCCGGCCCGGTTGTTTCCGCATCCGTAATTTTGAAGCTAGACGATCTGGGTGATTCCGGAATCACCGATTCCAAGAAGCTGAGGTCTGGCAAACGCGAAGCGCTGTACGACCTGATTTACAGGAAGGCTGTTTCCGTAGGGATCGGAATTGTGGACTCCATCGAGATTGACCGGACCGATATCTTGAAGGCCGCGCTTGCCTCAATGGCGGCCGCGGCTGACAATCTTTATCCGCGTCCGGATTTTCTGCTGATTGACGGCTGTTTTCCCATTCCCTGCGCCGTTGCCCAGCAAACCATCGTGGCCGGAGACAGCAGAAGCATATCCGTGGCCGCCGCTTCCATCGTGGCCAAGGTGACCCGGGACAGGCTGATGATGCGTTATCATCTGGAATACCCGGACTATGGATTTGACCATCACAAGGGGTATCCAACTCAGAATCACAGAACGGCGATCGAACGGTTCGGCATCTGCCCGATTCACCGGCGCAGTTTCAGAGGCGTCCTGACAGGAGTATAAGCATGCCCAGCCCCAGCCAGCAATTCGGCAGCCAGGCCGAGCTCATGGTCGCAGGATATCTGAAAAAACAAGGATATCGAATCGTTGAGCATAATTACCGCACCCGGTTCGGAGAAATCGACATCATCGCGCTGCACCGGGATGTGATTGTATTCGTCGAGGTCAAAGCCAGAAAAACCGACCCTTTCACCGATCCTTACATCGATCCGAAATGGGCCATAACTCCTGAAAAACAGCGGCGCATCGCCAGGACCGCCCTTTACTATTTAAAAACTACCCGTCAGAGCCAGGCCAGGGCGCGGTTTGACGTAGCGACCGTGCTGTGCCAGAGCCCCCCGCACATCGAACTGTATCAAAATGCCTTCAATTTCCCCGCCTGAAAATTCCGGAGTATCTCCGGGAATCCTGTACGTGGTGGCAACGCCGATCGGAAACATGCAGGATATCACCTTACGGGCTTTAGCGGTACTTCGGCAGGTGGATCTGATCGCCGCCGAGGATACCCGTCATACCGCCCGGCTGCTTTCCTTTCACGGAATCAAAACCCGGCTGACGTCTTTTCACGAGTATAATGAACAGCGCCGGGCCGCCGGCTTGATTGAACAACTTCGACAGGGCCTGTCCATCGCCCTGGTTTCCGATGCCGGCACGCCCTCGGTGTCTGATCCAGGCTATCGTCTGATCAGACAAGCCGCCGAAACCGGTATCCGCGTAGTGCCGATTCCAGGGGTATCGGCTGCGGTCGCCGCGCTGAGCGCTTCAGGCCTTCCCACGGACGCCTTTGTTTTTGTCGGTTTTTTGTCCAAAAGAAAGAATCGGCGCCTTCAACAGATTGAAGCACTGAAAGCCGATTCCCGCACCCTGATTTTTTACGAATCCCCCCAGCGACTCCTTTTGCTGATCGATGAACTGATACAGACCATGGGGAACCGGCATGCGGTTCTTGCCCGCGAATTGACCAAGATTCATGAAGAAATCATTCGTGCAAACCTTTCCAGCATGGCAAAAACGCTGAGCAATAGACCGGTGGTAAAAGGGGAATGCACCCTTCTGGTTTCGGGATGCCCTGTCGAAAAAGCCGATATTGAAGCGATCCGGGAAGAAATTCAGGAAATGCTTGAAGCCGGCAGCAGCATTTCGGAAACCGTCAGGATTCTGACCTCCCGAACCGGCCTTTCGAAAAAACAGATTTATGCTGAAGCTCTGAAGGTTCAAACATCTTCCGATCCCTCCTGAGTTGATTGGCTATCAGTGTTTTGATGCTAAGAGACTCTCTGCGTAAATCTGAACCGGATGGCAGACTCGAATGCTTCGGCCGGCGGCGGCTGATTTTTCGGCGATCTGTATCATGCACGCCGGACATCCCGTAGCTGCCGCAGAAGCGCCGGTTTCAAGAATATGGGCAATTTTCTCATCTCCGATGCTCGATGACAGACCGTGGTGCTTTAGATAAAAAGCCCCTCCGAAGCCGCAGCAGGCATCCGCCCGGGACATTTCGACAAGTTCATAGGCCGGGTTGGCGCGGATCAAGGATCTGGGTTCGGAGCTGATTCCAAGGGATTTCTTCAAATGACACGGGTCATGGTAGGTGATTCGACAAGGCGGCTGGCCCGTTATCTGCACCGACGGGCAAACACCGAGAATGTGAACGATAAACCGGCTGATATCCATGGTCTTGTCGGCGATCATCAGGACCTGTTTTTTCATGTCCGGGTCTTTTGTCATCAGGGGCCAGAACTTTTTGATGGCCGAAGCGCAGGTGGCGCACGAGGTGACGAGATAATCCCAGTCGGATGGATCAAACTGCTTCAGATGATGGCGCATCAGGCGGTCAAAAACGACCAGATCGCCTGCGGCCAGGGCCGGCATTCCGCAGCATCCCTGGTGATTCGGAAGATGAACCGAGATCCCGTGGTACGCCAGAACCTTGAGGCTGTCTTCGGCTATTTCCGGAAAAATTTTATCGATCAGACACCCGACAAAAAATGCCACGCGAAACGGCGAGGTTTCTGAAGCATTGGAATATGCTGAAATCCGGGCATGAAATGGCCGGTCGGAAAGAGGGATTCGCAGCGCATTTTGAAGCGCCGGGAAAAAATCCGGATTCGGCCTTTCTGGAAGCACTCTTTTTCCGAACCGCATCCGGTTCTGAAGAAAAGAAACCCATTTCAAGACCTTATCCAAGTTGTCGGGTCGGGCCAGAAGCAGCCTGAACAGCGCTTTCTGAATGAAGGGCAGTCCCATGTAACCGGCGATGATCGCACGGGCTTTTAAAAAAATTTCAAGGGTATCGACCCCCCTGGGGCACCCCCAAGCGCAAGCGCCGCACAGGAGGCATCGGTTGAGCCTATCGAAAACACCCTTCGGATTCCGAAACATTTCCTGGCTCAGGCCGGTAAGCAGTGCCAGTTTTCCGCGGGCTACGTCCTGTTCACGGCCAGTGACGGCAAAAAGCGGACAGAGCGTTTGACAGGTGCCGCAACGCATACAGGTTTGAAGCGGTGCCTTCAACGATTGCATTAGCAGGATCAGCGTTTGAATCTGTGCCATGGAAGTCTTGCCGCGGATATCTTGTTATTTGCTGCACGTGCTGCTTATCAGATGGGCCGAACTTTTGCAAAAGCATAATCAAATCGCCATTGGCTGCTCATCGGGCCGGAAGGGCTTGAGCTTTCTGGAAAAGCGTCTTGTTTTGAAGTTGACTCTCGCAATCGGTTCGAAATCACGGACCCTGTTTTTTGGATGCGCCGGATTTTTTGGCAGGCCGAGTCTGGCTTGTCAACTGACAAGCGTCTTTGAGTCAGGTGGAAATACCGAGTCCAGGTAAAATCCATACCTGAAGCACAAGCCAAACAACGAGTAAAATCAGAATGAAAACCAATTCTGTCATGCGCCAATTCCTGAATGAAGCTCGGACGACTCAAAATCTATATTGTCGGCGTCTTTTGCGGTTGTGAATATAGTCCAAGCAGCAAAAAATCATTTCTGTAAAAATTTTTCTTCGAGAAAGTCGGCAAGACGGCTGATGTCGTCGAGGTCAAACCGCGGAACGCCCAGATCGGTGTCGGTATCGGTAACCAGGGCAATAAGATTCCGGTCTCCCCGGCAAAAAGAAACGGCGTTACTGGCAGCGCGCAAAATTTCTATTTTAGGTTTTTCGGCCAGCTTGAATCCTTCAACTAGGACCAGATCCATTCCTTCGAAATACGCAAGCAGATCATCCAGAGACGCCGATGCTTGTTTCTTGATCATGGCCAGGCTGTCCGGAGCAGCCAGCAGAACCGTGTCGGCGCCGGCCTTCTGATGGCGCCAGCTGTCCTTACCCGGCTGATCCATATCAAAACCGTGAGCCGTATGCTTGATAACGCCGATGCGATAACCGCGATTTTTAATTTCTGCGATGAGTTTTTCAAGCAGGGTGGTTTTCCCTGAGTCGGATTTTCCAGCAAAGACGACAACCGGCATCATGTGGGTTTCTGAATTTCGCATGCACAAGGATTTATTCAACGGAACAGGGCTATGGCCGGTTCTTTTCGATTGATACGGATTGGCTCTGTCCGATCAAAATTCCGGATTCATCCATGTCTTTTTTGCCCAGCAGGGATTTCATGCATTCGACGGTCAGAATGGCCACAATTTCCTGCCGGCTCAGATGATCGATATAGTCATCCGAATCCATCAGATTTGAGAATTCTTTGAGCGATTTATTTTCCGCCTGAAGCTGCTCCTGGTAAAGAATCTTATAATGCGATTCAATACGGCGTCTGAGCTCGGAATCGGAAAGCCCGCCCAATGTTTGGGATATTCCGGCCAGTTGTATCGGATCCGGAAGCTTTGGAGATTCCATAATCTCTTCAAAAGTCCTGGCATATCGAATCAGGCCGTTTTGAATATGCCGGCTCTTCACCATATTGGCGCCGGCCCATCCGGCCCGAAGCCATTTATAAATGCCGAGCGTGACTCGGTTGGAATCGGTTTCATAGAAAATGGAAACCGAAAAGGAATCATACATATAGGATTTGACCCAGCCCAGTCCGGGTTTGGTCAGGCCCGGCAAACCCGAATAAAAATAATTCCAGTCTTCATCCGGGCCGACGACAAGACCCTTTCTGCCGACATCGGAAATGTCCTTCTGTTTGGAAAGATTTATCAGAACATTTCTACCGTTGTGTTTGAACAGTATAATGGTTTTGTCTTCATCATACGTGTAATAGGCGCCGGTAAACACATCCGGTGTAATCCCCACCTGCTGCTGGCCCCGAATGACCACGGGAGCTTCCTGGTTTTTCAGCTGTTCCCACAATCGGGTGGAATTCAGACCGGATCTCAGGCTTTCATTCCAGGCAGAGAATCGAACCGAGGCCGGCGAAAAGATGTGGCTTGGAATTTCCGGATTGAACGCGTACCGCAGAATCAGGTCCAGACCCTTTTCAAGTTCCACTACATGCCAGGCGGCTGTCTGACTGTTTCGATTTTCCAGATTGAAATGATTCCGTGCAGCCGGAGGGGACAATTGAAAGTTCAGAATGTTCGGAATTTTATCCGGATTAAAGGTCTCCGGAGTGTCCGGATTCATGAAGTTCGAAAGATAATCAAATTCCCTTGAAATCGCTTCGGAATTCCAGGCATTTAAATCAGCGGTTTCAGCCATCAGCGACGAGGCCGAAAACGCGGTCAGCATCACCAGAAGAATTGCATGGCGCAGCTTCGGCATGTCATTCTGTCTCCTTGTCAAGAAAAATACGCCTCTCCAAACGTGCTTACCGGCGTTTATCAAGACGACATATAACCATTATTATATTTAAAAATCAAGGCGAATGGGCAAAGCATATCGGGAATTATATGAACAGCGCCGGCACCGCCGGTTTTGTTAAGGCGGTGAAGGCTATTGACCGACCGGAACCAGCTTTTGTTTGCCCTGACGGCGGACATGCCCTCTATGAATGACAGCGCAACGTCAGACGGTATGAATGAATCATCATGACCGGATGGTATGATTTTTTGGCCTTGGCAAGTCCTGAATCCCCCATGTCGCTTTCCTTGTTGATGTAAGCGTATTCAGGAAAGAGACGCCTGGCGCATTGATTGTCAAAATACTGATAGAGTCCCTTGATCCCGGCAAAAGCCTTCTCAAATTGAAGCAGACCCATCGTGTCGGTCAGACCGGAGGCAATGGCGATAGCGCAGATCTTTCCGTCGATTTGAAGTAAAATTCCGCGCATTTCAAGGCGGTCCATGTTATTCAGTGCATTGATCAGGGCTTGTTTCTCACAGGCGAGATCTTCATTCGGATCCTTATCGCAGTTGCGTTCCCGGCACCACTCTTCGAGAAAATCAATACAGCCCTGTTTCGTATGCGCGGAAATCGGATCGATGCATACACGATCCGGGCTTACCAGATAATTTCGTTCAAACTGGCGGATGAGGTTTCTTTTCTTGGCATAGCGGTTTCCCTTGAGCTTTGCCAGATCCTCTGTGAGGAAAACATAATCATGAAACTCTTCCTGAGCCTCGATATTAAAGAGCGCCTGAATTCGAGATTGTCCATAATATTGCACATAGGTTTCCGGCACAAAGCTGAAAGAGAAAATTCCCGTTTTCCGGGCCAGTTCGGCGAGTTGCCCGGGATCAAACTCCCGGGTCGCCGATATGGGCAGAAGCAGATAGCGCTTGCCCGGATCGGACTTAAAATTGGCATAGACGATCAGCGAATCGTTGTGAATCGTTCCATACGGCTGATACGCTTCCGTACTCCAGCAGATGATCGATGACAGGGAATAAACGCAAAGCGGGTATTTCTGGTTTTCAAAAAAAGGTTTCAGCCGCGAATAGTCATCCACCTTGATTTCTTGAAAATTCATCAGGACAATCGCAACATCGGAACAGAACGGCCCATCGGTTTGAAACCGAGCTGTTCATAAAAGGCGTGAGAATTCTTTTCCGCGATCAGACCGATCCAGGCGAGGCCGTCATTTTCTAGACGGGAAACGATGCCGGCAACGATCTGCGTTCCGATACCCCGGCCTCGAAAGGCCGGATCCACCGTGACATCCTGAATATAGGCATCGCTGGCCCGGTCGCTGATCGCTCTGCCCATGCCGATGATCTGGTCTTCGAATTCGACCGTCAGGAAACAATGGCTTCCGGCTATGATTCGCTGCAATCGATCCGGTCCGTCCTTCGGTTCCTTCCACCATCCGGCTTTTCGGTACAATTTGATGATCTGATGAATCTCCCTGTCAACGGGCCGGATTATGAAACGGTATGCCAGCATTTTAAAGAATTTCTCAATTTCTCAATACTGTTCAAGTTAATTTTGTCTTTTCCGTAACAAAAAACCGGAAAATTGTCAAAAATTTAACTCTTCAAAAGGGCAACAGTTCTGAAGCAGGTTTATTTGCGTTGTTTTCTTCGAAGTTTTCGGAAGGCGCTCTTCTGCCGGTCCGCTTTTCTGCCGAGTTTGAGTTTGATCTTAATCTTCTTTCGGTATTCCGTGATGGCCGCATAGGAAAAATAATAGCCGACGACCGCCAGAGGCAGACCGACAACCATGCCGCCGGCGATCAGAATGAAAAGGATATCCGGCGTGCTGCGGATAATCATGAGAATGTAGTCAAAATTGAATTCCTCGGGAAGCTTGAAGGGCTTTTGATAACCAAAGAGTTTCGATCCGACCAGATATGTCAGCGGATAGATAAAGGGGGCGGTCAGAGGGTTGGATATCCAGACGCCGATGGCGGCTGAAATTTTGTTCCACTTGAAAATGGCCGCCAGAAAAACCGCGACGGCCATCTGAATGCCCATGAACGGGCTCATGCCCACAAACAGTCCCAGCGCCATACCCAGCGCGATTTCCCGTGGATCTCCTTTTATTTTGAGAAAGCGATCGTAGGGTTTGCGAAGATAGTCCAGCAGGCCTTTATCTCTGCCGTATAATTGGGTTCGTTCTTTATCCTTTTCCATACATTACATACTGATCATTGTTCTGCTGACCTGGTTCAGATAAAACCCGCACAAACGACGGAAGGTATTCAGAATTCGACTGACCACTGTTTAATGCAAATCAAATTTTCAGGAAACTAACAGAAGCGGTTTTTTCTGTCAATCGTCCGTTTCCACGGGTTCTGAATTCTGAATCGTCTGGGGTTTGATTCAAGAAGAGTGGTTTTTGACATCGCATGTTTATTCGGCGTATGATGATGACAATAAATGATCTTTCCGCACCCGGCATAAAGGGCGAGAGGCACATATGAAAATGCGTATGCATATGGGACTTGGCATCGCGATCTTATGGACGGCAGCAGCATGGGCTCAGATATATCAATGGACCGATGAACAAGGGGTCCGGCACTTCAGCGATATGCCGCCTGAGGTTTCTGCCGGGGATGTTCAGAGTAAAGATGCCCTGCCCTATGACCGACAGGCCGACGAAGATCGGATGCTTCAGGAGGACCGGATACTTGAACAGTATCGGGAAAAACGTGAGGCCGAGGAAAAAGAGGAGGCATTCAAAAAGACGCAACAGCGGGAACTGGAAAGGAGGGCCGCGGAAGAGAAACGCAGGGAAGCTGAAATACTGATCGCCGTTGAACGGGAAAAACTTGAAGAAAAACTCGCCATTCTCGATCAGCGTCTTCAAAGACTTATGGATAACCGGCATCTGTATTATTGGACCAGCGTATACGACTACGAGGGCGCTATTCGAAGGATTCGTCGTCAGATGCGAAGGGAACGGCTCAAAACCGAAGAAAACATTCAACAGATCCGGGAAAAATACGGCCTGCAGCCTTGAGGGCGGATACCGTATATTGCTTTGGCAACAAGGGATTAACAGGGTGTTGAAAAACAGGAACCAGGTCGACCGACAAGGCGCGCGGCGATGCGACAAGCGCAGAATATACTTCTCATATGTAAGCATTGCAGCGGGAGCCGCACAACGCTGCATGGCGGCCTCAGGTACAGTAATTCAACGACCTGTTAACGCAAGGAGATGCGAATGGATATGAATACCCGGCAGATTCTGAATTTATTTGAACAGATCAGCGCCATACCCCGCTGCTCCAAACAGGAAGCCGGAATTTCCCGATGGATTCAGGACTGGGGACGTTTCCGCGGTCTTGTGACCGTCTCGGATCCGGCCGGAAATGTGGTCATGCGGATTCCCCCAACCCCTGGCTTTGAAACACTTCCAGGTGTTGTTCTTCAGAGTCACATGGACATGGTATGCGAAAAACTTCCGGAAACAGATCATGATTTTACCACGGATCCCATCCGTCTGATATACGACGGAGACTGGCTGAAAGCTGACCGGACGACTCTGGGCGCCGACAACGGCATCGGCATGGCAATCGCTTTGGCGCTGGCCGCCGATGCAGACCTCCGGCACCCTCCCCTGGAGCTGCTTTTCACCGTGGACGAGGAAACCGGGCTGACGGGGGCCCAGCGGCTCTCTTCTGAAATGATTCAGGGTCGCATTCTCATCAACCTGGACTCGGAGGACGAGGGCGTATTCACCGTGGGATGCGCCGGAGGGATGGACACAAAAATCCGTATTCCGGTCCAGAGAGAAAAAACGGCGACAAACGACCCCCTGTACGGAATTATCCGCGTTAGGGGGTTGAAGGGCGGACATTCAGGCATCGATATTCACCGCCAGCGGGCAAATGCCGTTTCGCTGACCGTCAGGGCATTGGCCGCATGCCGGGAACACGTTCAGATTGAACTGATCTCCTTAAAGGGAGGAAAGGCCCATAACGCGATTCCACGGGATTGCCAGGCTGTGCTGGCCTGTTCACGCGCGGATTCGGGCCGTCTTCAGGAATGCATCACTGCCTTCGCCGAAACCGTCAAAAACGAGCATGCCGCTGAAGAACCCGATCTACGAATCATCATCGATTTTCATAACGACGGCCAACCCGGAAATTACCCTCTGACTCCGGACGCAACCGACCGCGTGATCGCCTTTCTGCTTGCCCTGCCGCACGGCGTAGCCCGCAGATCGACATCAGATCCCGGAATCGTTGAGACCTCCAACAATCTGGCAGTGGTCGAACTGAATAGCGATGAACTGGTTGCGGTCACAAGCCAGAGAAGCTCCGTCATGTCTCTGCGCGATGCGCTGACCCGCAAAATTGAAGCGATCGCCTTTCTTGCCGGCGGGAGGGTCCAGAACGGAAACGGTTACCCTTCCTGGCAACCGAATATGCAATCGGCGCTTCTGGCTCGAAGCAAGGCTGTCTATCAGGAAGTCTTTTTCCAACCGCCCCGGATCGAGGAGATTCACGCCGGATTGGAATGCGGCATCATCGGCGCCAAATTTACCGGCATGGACATGATTTCCATTGGCCCCACCATGAAATGCCCCCATTCGCCTTCGGAAAGACTCTTCATTCCCTCAGTCGAAAAGGTGTGGCGATTCCTGGCGACCTTGCTGGAATCATACGGCAAATAACCCCGTTCAAAACAAGTGAACTGTTTTTCAAACGCTTTCATTATCTGAGGTCTCACTTCGGAATAAAACAGAGGAAAAGCCTGATGTTCTGGATAACGCGTCATGATGTGCATCCAGGCGTTCGGAAATGGCACTAAAATCCGATCGGTATCTGGCATGCGCTTTGCTTGATCATTGACGAAACCTGTTGAACCATTAATGGGAAAAATGGGAGGTGAATATGGCGCATGTGCGGTGGGATATTCTCAATTCCGAGGGTTCATACGAGGACAGGCTGAAACGAACTTTTACCGAAGCATTTTATGGGGACATCGAAAGATACAATAAATTGACGCTTTACGGATGGAAGCCACTTCTGCAGGATGCAAATGAGGAGGAGCTGCTCTGCGGCTGGAAATCGCTCAAAACGATGAATGATGCTGGAATCATGGCGTTTGAAAAGTCCGAAGAGGTTTTTGAGTATCATGGAGCGATTGTCATTTGCGCTCACATCCCAGGAGTGAGAAAGGAAAGCATTTATGTCGGGGTTCGGGGTAATCGATTGACCGTTGAAGGTGAGCGCTCAATGGCCGCCGATATGATTTCGCCCCACGGGTTTGTCGATGGTAGCTGTTATCGGTGTTTCAGAAAGGTTTTCTTTATTCCCGATTCGGCCCGCAAAAGAAGAATACGGGCCAGGATCAAGGGCGACATGATTCGCATTGAAATTCCCCGTAATCGATAATTGCTCAGAATCCTGATAAAATATTCTGTCCGGTAAACTCCGGTAAACACGACGGTCGACCGAATCTAAATTCAGGCGGCCGTTTTCTTTTTGTGCACCAGGTTGATTCATGTGTTTTCAAACAAGGCGGTGGATTTCGAAAAGATTTGTTGACCGGTAAACTCAATCTATTTTAGGATAAAAATCTTTGGCGGCAAGCATATACTGCACGCATTGGCGGAAGCCGCTCGCTGCATTGCGGCCCGAGGCGCGAGTTTTCAACAGCCTGCCAACAGCTTGCATAAGGGTTTTGAAATCGCTTGATTTGACGGTATCGTAATGTGGGTTGCCGTTTAACACCGAAATCGGAATTTTTAACAGTCGTCATTTGACAGGTCCGAAGCAACCGATAAAGGGGCAGTCAATGGAGAGAAAAATTTTAATTGTCGACGACGAGGCGTCAACCCGGGAATTTTTTAAAGACGTTTGCACGGATGCAGGATATACGGTCATTGACGCCGACGGCGCGGAGAGGGCTCTGGAAATCCTTCTTAAAGAAAAAATAGACGTTATTTTTCTGGATCTGAAGCTTTTCGGTGTCAACGGGATCGAGCTTTGCCGGCAGATACGAAAATTTCATCCCCTTGCGATTATTAACGCCATTACCGGCTGGAGAGCTTTATTTGAGATCGAAGAATGCCGTGAAGCCGGTTTCGACGACTATTTCACCAAGCCAATTGACCCGGACATGCTGTACAAGTCGATAGCCGAGGCTTTCGAAAAATTGGACCGCTGGCGGGAATGGTACAAAAAAATCTAGCGTTTCTCCATTTAATTCAGGGCCATTTCCAATTTCCCGATGCTTGCAAACATCGTAAATCTCCAAGGAGTCAACGGACAAATTCCGATATTAAACAAGTCATAGACAGATCGCTTAAAATTCTGAAATTGATTCACGGAGCTGTATTGGCGGGATTTTGCCGTTCCCCGAATTTAGCGTCTGAGTCAGCGTTGCGCGGCACTCCCAATGCTCACATATGCATGAATATGCCGCGCTTGTCGCATCGCCGCGCGCCTTGCCTGACGGCCTGATTCTGGTTTTCAACTCCCTGTTAAAGACAGTATACTGCATATTTTCCTGAGTTGTGGCGGCGTTGAATTCCAAAAGCACCTTCTATTTGTTGATGGTGCCTAAAATTCCTCTGACGGCTGCCGGAATATCGGCAGGCAGTACAATGACCTTTGAATTGTCCGATAACGATAAAGTTTTTACCGCTTCCACATATTTTTCGCCCAGCAAAAACATGACGGGCAACTCGTTGTTTTGAATCGCCTCGGTTACTTTCTGAATGGCCTTCTGATTGGCTTCGGCCAGAACCACCTTTGCCTCGGCATCCTTTCTGGAAGCCTCAAGCCGGCCTTCGGCCTCCAGAACTGCGGCCGATTTTTCTCCTTCAGCCCGCGTAACCGTGGCCCGTCTTTGCCTTTCGGCGGCCGCCTGTTCTTCCATGGCGCTCTGCATGGTATCCGAAGGTTTGATGTCCTGAATTTCAACGGTTTTAAGGGTGATTCCCCAGTCGGCGATATCGTCGGAAATCGCTGTCTTAAGCTTGGCCTTGATCTGGTCCCGGGATGAGAGGGCGTCGTCAAGGTCCATTTCTCCTACGATCGAACGCAGGGAGGTTTGCACCAGGTTCTGAATGGCGATGCGGTAGTTTTCCACCCCGTAAACGGCTTTTTCCGGGGAGAGGATATTGATGTAGGCCACAGCATTGGCGATGATGACGACGTTGTCTCGGGTAATGACGTCCTGGGAGGGAATATCCATGACAATGTCCTTGGTGGTAATCCTGTAGGCCACCCGATCGATATATGGAACGATGATGTTCAGTCCCGGGCCGAGGGTTTTGTGAAATTTTCCCAGTCTTTGAACGACGTGTTTGCTGCCCTGCGGAACGATCCGGACGCCTAGGGCGATGGTGACAAATACTAGGACGACAAAAACCGATACCACAAACAGACCACCGGACATAAGAATCCTCCTTTAACCAACGGTATTAAGATGATAGGGAATTTTGCCTTTCGACGATCAGCGTATTTCCCGAAATATCCCTGACAACGACACGATCGCCGACAGACACCTGTTTATGGCAGATAAAAGGCCATTCGTCATCGCCCAGAAGCGGAGTAGCAAACCGGATCATACCCCGTTTTCCTTCCTGGGGAGCTTGAATCACATGCCCGGTTTCTCCTACTACGGCCTCCCGGGAAATTCCGGCCTTGGTGCGATCGATCATCAATGGCTTGAAAAATCGGAACCAGAAAAAGGTAAATGCCACAGAAGCAAGGGCCCAGATGAACAGTTGCCAGCTCAGGGACATGCCGGGGGAAAACCACAGAAATCCGGAAACAACGATTGCGGCAAGTCCGAACCAGAAAATGGTAAAACTGGGTATGAATATCTCGGCAATAATCAGCACCATGCCGAAAACCAGCCAGTGCCAGAAAAGGATTTCCATCGGAATCGCTCCTTTCGCCGAAAATGTCGCTTTAAAAAGTCACAATACCATAGCCCGACTCGTCCGCTTTCAAAGCAATTTAAATTGCTACAATATCACGAACCATCTCAGGAATATAGTATTTTTCTGAATGAACACGGACGAAAAAAATGGCGAACCGTCTTGAGCGGCATTATCGAGCGGATGAAAACAAACTGAGGCAATCGACTGACTTCAGTTTCCGGATTTTAACCGTTCCAGACCGGAGCCGATGATTTCCCTGCGAGCTTCAGAATCGCCTTCAGCCTGGAACGGTTTCAAAATGTCTAGTGGAATTTCATGGGTTTATCTGATTGCACTGGTGATTCTTTGATTTCTTTTTTTATACCAGTCCCTGGTCGATCATGGAATCCACGACCTTGACAAATCCGGCGATGTTGGCGCCATTCATGTAATTTCCGGGAGTTCCGTACTGTTCAGCGGTATCCAGGCACGCCTTGTGTATGCTGTGCATGATCATTTTCAGCCGCTTGTCCACTTCTTCGCTGGTCCAGCCAAGCCGCATGCTGTTCTGGCTCATCTCAAGACCGGATACCGACACGCCACCGGCATTGGATGCCTTTCCGGGTGCATACAGAATTCCGTTTTGCAGAAAAACTTCGATGCCCTCGGGCAGAGTCGGCATGTTGGCGCCCTCACATACCAGCATAACGCCGTTGTTGACTAAATTCTGGGCGTCCTTTTGGTTGATCTCGTTCTGAGTTGCGCTGGGAAATGCACAGCCGGCTTTCTGGTTCCATAGCGGATTGTAATCCAGCCCGGGATCCAAGGGCGTATAAACCGCATTCGGGTACTTGTCGGCGTACTCCTTGATGCGACCCCTTCGAACGTTTTTCAGCGTTTTGATATAAGCCAGTTTCTCCCGATCAATTCCCTGCTCGTCATAAATATATCCGGAAGAATCGGAAACCGTGACCGCCCTGGCACCAAAATCCAGAAGTTTTTCAACGGTATACTGAGCCACATTTCCGGAACCGGAGACCAGGCAGGTCCTGTTTTCAATCGTTTTACCTTTGGCCGCCAGCATTTCGACGGCAAAATAAACCGATCCATATCCAGTGGCCTCGGGCCGAATCAGGCTTCCTCCCCAGTTCAGGTTTTTACCGGTCAGAACGCCGGAAAATTCATTTCGAAGTTTTTTGTACATGCCGAACAGATATCCGATCTCCCGGGCGCCCACGCCGATATCGCCGGCAGGCACATCGGTGTCCGGGCCGATATGCCGGAACAGCTCGCACATGAAACTCTGGCAGAATCGCATCACCTCATTGTCGGATTTTCCTTTGGGATCAAAATCCGATCCGCCCTTTGCGCCTCCCATGGGCAGGGTGGTCAGCGCATTTTTAAACACCTGCTCAAAGGCAAGAAACTTCAGAATGCCGAGATTCACCGAGGGGTGAAATCGCAGCCCGCCCTTGTAGGGTCCGATGGCGCTGCTCATCTGTATACGGAAGCCCCGGTTGACCTGAATTTCCCCCCGATCGTCAAGCCAGGGAACCCGAAACATGATCACCCGTTCGGGTTCGACGATTCTTTCCAGAATCTTGGCTTTTCTGTATTCCGGATTTCGGTCCAGCACTGGCTTGACAGACTCAAAAACCTCGCCCACCGCCTGGTGAAACTCTTTCTGCTCGGGATCTTTTTGTTTGATTCGTTCCAGAATGTCCTTCATTACATAGTCTCCTGTTTTGTAAACTTAAAATTGAACAGCGCGAAACATTTCCTTTCTGCCTGGTCATGAATGTAAAAAAAAGACGTCTTTATCCCGAAATTCGGAATTCAGACGTCTTTGTCTTTGTTCCGCACAACCCTGTGCGGCATAGCTGTTTTAAAGGGGTTTGCACGCCCTTGTACAAACCGGTTTTGGATATTTGAATAATTTTACCTGAATTGTCAAGCGCAAAATCGAAAACAAACTGAGGTGGAATTCAGACAAATTCTTCGGAAAGCAGAATGGCTTCGGCTACCTGCCGAATGGATTTACGGGTATCCATGCTGCGTTTCCGTATCCATTCGTAAGCCTCGTCCATTTTCATGTCGCGCCGGCGGACCAGCACTTCCTTGGCGCGTTCCACCAGCTTGCGGGTTTCGAGTTCCTCCTGAACCACCTGGGTTTTAACCATCAATTCTGTGTTGAGAATGGCTACGGCCGCCTGATTGGCCACGGTGGTGATCAGGTTGACCTCGGCCTCGGAAAATTCATGGGGTTCGGTGGTAAAACAGTTCAGCACCCCGACGACCTTATCCTCATGGACCTGCAGGGGAACTCCGAGCATGGAAACCAGCCCGAGTTTCCGGGCCATCTCCTTCTCTTTAAAACGAGGTTCCTGCAAAACGTCCATCACAGCCAGAGGACGTTTTTGGGTTGCAATTAATCCGACGACGCCCTCGTTCATGCCAAGAGCGCGGTCCTTGATATAGTCCGGGTCAAAGGACTGGGTGGCTTTCAGGGTGATCTGTCTGGGATTTTCACTGTCGTCGACGAGCCATAAGGAGCAGATCTCGACTCCGGTCACCTTGGCCGTAACCATCACGATCAGCTTGAGAATATCCTCGATATAAAGATCCGAGGTGATGGCACGGCTGATGCGCATCAAGGCTCTAAGGTATTTGTCGTAGGTTTCGACTTTGACTTTTTCCATCGAAGCGGCGAATATTCTTTTATACTGGCTTTCCGGTAAAGCCCCTGAGCTGTTTTCGTCAACGGGGCGTATTTTGAGTTTCGATTCGTTATTTAAATAATCATTCGAATTATTTCAATGACAACCTTTCAAATTACGAGCCTTTTTTGTCTTGACCCGTTTTGTGCATTCCAATATGCATGAAATATCAGGATCTGAAATACAAAGTTCGACGCAGAAACGGGACTTCGCGCGAAGCATCAAAATTCCAAATGGTCAAGTACCGCCGGCCTCTGCAAAAAGATATGGCGACGTCATGGGTTACAATAAATCCAAACCATCTGGTCTGTGGTTTTAATCGGCAGAATCAGGTAGTTTTCTGACCCCACGAACAGGTGGATCGCATTGCGGCTTTGACCCGCTCCTTTGTTTTAATAAATTTCGGGAATACCATTCGAAAAGGAGGTTGAAATGAAGGTCGTATTTCATGAAGACTTTTACGAGGTATATACCTCGGATCCGGCCGCTCTGGCCGGCCGAATGGAATCCATTGTCGCCGAACTTCCTTCCTGGGTCGAGCTGGTTTCTGCCCGGCCCGCCGATGTTCAGGACATTCTGGCGGTGCACACGGACGATCACGTCGAACACGTCCGTTCCCAGGGGCTTTATCCGATCGCTTCACTGGCAGCCGGTGGAGCTATTCAGGCCGCCCTGCTGGGACTTGAGTCTCCCAGCTTCGCCCTGATCCGGCCTCCTGGCCACCACGCTTCCGAAGCATCAGCCTGGGGATTCTGCTATTTCAACAATATGGCCGTGGCGTTGAAATATTTGCTGAATCATGGAAAAATCAAAACCGCCTATGTGCTCGACATCGATCTGCACTACGGCGACGGAACCGTCAATATTCTGCAGCGGTATGGAAACATCGACCTTCACAATGTAAGCGCCGCCAGCCGTGATGCATATCTGGAGGAGGTACGTAAAGCCATGGAACGGTGTCGGTTCGACATGATCGGTATTTCCGCAGGTTTTGACCTTCATGAGGACGACTGGGGCGGAGTATTGAAAACTGAGGATTACTTCCAGATCGGCCAGTGGGTCCGGCAGTCTGCTCAGCGGAACGGAGGGGGATGTTTCGGAGTTCTGGAAGGCGGATACAGCCATTCGGTTTTGGGGAAAAACGTCAAGGCTCTTCTGACGGGTCTTGCCGGCCAGAACTGATGTTTCTGCGACATCGGGCGATCACCCGCAGCATACCGAACCATCGTTTTCAGGATTTGCCAACGGGTGCTGCTTTCACGGCCCTTAAAAAATCCTGAACCAGGACATTCCAGAGCCCGCTTGCCGACAGATTCTGATGCGCCAGTGGCAGATAGCCGCCAGCGATCATGTCGTGGCCACCGGCGGATCCTCTATGTCTTCTGACAAGGTTTCGGGCGACCTCTCCGGCATTAGGCCGATCTGTTTCAGTTCTTAACGAAAAACGCAAGACGTAGTTGTAAACCCCGCCACATAAACACCATTGCATTTCCCGTCGCCTGACAAACAGATCCGCCATTTCAGCAACCAGATCCGGATAGGGAAGATCCCCCAGAAAAAGTACCGTTGCGTGGTCATGCAGCCGGACGGCATCCAGCGCCCGGTGAAGCATTCGGAAATACTCAGGATCCAGCCGGGGATTGACGATGGCGCCCAGCGCGGGAAAGTTGGCCCTTGAAAGTACATAGGCGTATGCGTGAAGATCCGGCGGCGTGGGTTTACGGGATAGATCCCGCGTGTCGGTTTTAATGCCATATAAAATGGCCGTGGCAAGATTCGGATGGACATCGATTTCAAGTGAAATCAGGTATTGCAGAACAATGGCCGAACTGGTTTCCCCGTTCGGCCGAACATCGAACCACGGAATGGCGTTTGCAGGGGTAAGCACCGGGTGATGGTCAATACAGCCCAGAATTTTAAGTTCCCCAGGAGCTGAATGATTTTCCGCCCCAGGCTGGGTATCGACCAGAAATACGCCATCAAACCGGGATGTGTCCAATGATCGAATCCGCTTGACAGGAATACCGAGTTCAAGAACCATGGCCCGGTTTTCCGCCCGTCCGATAATCCCCTCAAACCCGAGGGTCGTTTCAATGCCCAATGCTTCAGCCAAAGCAATTGACAACCCCCAGCCTGCCGCCAGTGCGTCGGGATCCGGATCATCATGCAGACAAATGAGCAGCGCTTTTTTCCCTTCAAGGGTATTCAAGGCCTGATTCAGATTAAAAACGTCCGTTAAGTTTTCTGCGGCCTCGGGGAGTAAGCGGCACCCCTTATTAAGCGGCTCTGACGTCTTGATTTCAGAAATTTCCCAGTGGTCTTTCGAAGGTAAATTTGGCCGGCTGAGTCACCAGTGTATTAAAGGCTTCTTTGGTGTTGCCGCCAAGAGCGGAAAAGGGTAGAGAAACAATAAAAACGCCGCAACCGAAAATCGTACCTACGATTCCGACAGGTCGAACAACGAGCGCATCAAACACCATTTCTTCTGTGGCAGCCTGTTCATCCTGGTCGTTTACAGAACTTTGAGCAAATGCGCCCGATGCCAGAGGGGCGGCAAACAGGCAGAAAACGACGAGATAGACCGTAAATCGTTTAAATATTGAATGCATAAGGCCTCCATTGGTTTACTTTTCCCATTATTAAAAGCCTCTGAACGGGAAAAAGATTTTTGATTGCTGGTTTTGATTGAAGTTTTCGAATAAATTTTTCTGCATCTTGCTGGATTTTTTGATAGTTATTTTTTATATAAGCTTTACCCTATTTCTTGTCAATCATTACTCAGCGAAAGCATCAAGAAACACTGGGGTAATCGGAGATCCGATGAAGCAATGCTGGAAATATATTGAGGTCGCCGTGGCCCTGCCGGTGTTTCAGACGTTTACCTATCAGACGCCGGATCATCTGATGGAATCGGTCGAGGTCGGCAAAAGGGTGTGGGCACCGTTCGGAGCCCGCCATGTCGCAGGATATGTTCTTGGAGAGGCGCGGCCCTCTGATACGGCGTCGATCAAACCGATATCGGATATCCTGGATGACGTGGCGCTGTTTCCGGCGAATATGGTCCGGTTTTTCCGCTGGACTTCCGAATATTACATGCATCCGATCGGCGAGGTGATCCGTACGGCGCTTCCCGGAGGCATCAACGCTCTGGATGTCGCTGCAGCAGAAATCACCGACGAAGGCAGGCGCGCCATGATCCTGAATATACCGACGGATTCGGAGCGAAAACTACTGGAAATTTTGAATCAGAAGGATTGCGGCCTTCGGTCTCTGTATGCCGGAACCGGGTGGAATTTTTCCCGGCTCCTTGTTCGATCGCTTGTCCGGCGCGGATGGATTCATCTGTTTCGAAAAATTCAGTCCGGAAACAGCCGGCCTAGGATGGAAACGTTCTTGTCCGTATTGCGGACCGATCTCCCCGAAGATCGGTATCAGGAAACCCGCAGCCGGATTTTAAATCTTGTCGGCACGCACGGAGAAATGTCCGTAAAATTCCTCAGGATGCATTTTCCGAATGCCGCCGGTTTTCTGCCTTTTCTGGTGAACCGCGGTTTCCTCAAGAAAACCGAAAAACAGGTTTTCCGCGATCCTTTCGGAGAACCGATTGAACCGGACCGAGCGCCGGTTCTGACACAGGAACAGGAAGCCGCTCTGGAGCGCATCGAAGCACTTTCTGAAAAAGGGTTCGGAACCTGCCTGCTGGCCGGCATCACGGGAAGCGGCAAGACCGAGGTATATCTGGCCGCCGCGCAGAGGACGATTTCAAGAGGCACATCGGTCCTGATTCTTGTTCCGGAGATCGCCCTGATTTCCCAGATGGAGAAGCGCTTCCGGGCGCGCTTCGGCTCATCGATTGCCGTTCTCCACAGTGCTCTATCCTCAGGCGAGCGCTATGACCAGTGGATGCGTATCGTCCGCAAGGAGGCCTGTATCGTGATCGGCGCCCGATCGGCCGTTTTTGCGCCACTGGAGCGCATCGGGCTGATCGTAGTCGACGAAGAGCATGACGGTTCCTACAAGCAGGATACCGGGCTTCGTTACAATGCCAGAGATCTGGCCGTGGTCAGAGCCCACATGCATGGTACCGTAGCGGTGCTGGGATCCGCCACACCCTCGGTGCAGTCTTTCTATAATGTGAAGAATAAAAATTTTGTGGAGCTTTGCCTGAATTCACGGATCAACCAGATGGATCTCCCGAAAATCACTCTGGTGGATCTTCGCGAAACACGGGATGCCCGTGGAATCTTCCGCTTCATCACCCCGCCTTTGCTTGCAGCCATGAAGGAAACCCTGGAAAGGAAAGAACAGGTTCTTTTGTTTCTCAACCGTCGGGGATTTTCCAGCTATCCGGTCTGCAGCGCCTGCGGCGAGGCCATTCGGTGTAAAAACTGCGATATAACCCTGACGCTGCACCAGCAGGCCAATGCCTACAAATGTCATTTATGCGGATTTTCCAAGGCGGCATCATCGCCGTGTCCCTATTGCGGAGAGCCGCGCATCCTTCAACTCGGCCTGGGGACCGAAAAGGTCGAAGCCGCTGTAAGGTCTCTGTTTCCCCAAGCCCGGGTGGCCAGACTGGATCAGGATGTGGCTCAGAAAAAGGGCGCTGTACTCCATATTCTCAAGTCGCTTCAGAACCGTTCCATCGATATTCTGATCGGAACGCAGATGGTGGCCAAAGGTCATGATTTTCCCGACATCACGCTGGTCGGCGTGATATGCGCCGATCTTTCCATGAATTTTCCTGATTTCAGAGCCGGTGAGCGAACTTTTCAGCTTCTGGCACAGGTCGCCGGCCGCGCCGGCCGTGGCCGGAAAAGCGGCCAGGTGATTCTTCAGACCTACAATCCGACTCATTTTACCATTCAGGCGGCCCGAATACAGGATTTTCGATCATTTTACCAAAAGGAAATCGAATTTCGAAGAGCCCTGAAATATCCACCATTTACCAGAATGGTACAGATACGGATATCCGGCACGGAAAAAGACGCAGTCCAATCATGTGCTCTGAGTCTGGCCAAGCGGTGCGAAGCGCTTGAAAGCCAGGACAGCTATCGTCGGTGCATTGATGTGCTCGGACCCATCGAAGCGCCGTTGTCCAGGGTGGCCAGACGGTATCGATGGCAGATTCTGGTGAAAAGCGCGCAGGCGAGCCGGCTGCATGCCTTTGTCCGGCAGCTTGTTTATGAGGATGCCGATTCAGCGCCTTCCCGCAAGGCAAGAATCTCCGTGGACGTAGATCCGTTTGCGATGATGTAAACGCCGAGGATTCGCTTGACATTCCAAACGTCAATGCGCCAATATGATGCGTAGTAACATTTCAGCAGGAGTGCTTGGATGAACGGAAAGCAGTATGCTTCGGTAACTGGAATTGTTTTGATCTGCATCTTTCTGACCGCTTCGATTGCCGCGGCAGGTCCGGTAATCACCCTTTCTGTCAACCGGCATGATTTTGGAAGTGTGGTCGAAGGGGCCGAGGTGGTCCATGATTTTGTCATCAGAAATACGGGCGACGCAGAACTGGTGATAACCCGGGTCAAAACCGGCTGAGGGTGTGCGATTGCCTCTTATTCCAAGAGGATCCCCGCCGGCGGCGAGGGCAATGTCAACATAAAGGTATTTACGGCTGGATATGGCGGAAGGACGATTGTCAAAGGCGCTGAGATCTTCAGCAATGATCCGGATCATTCGAGGGTTGTTCTGCAAATCAGCGGAATTGTCGAGCAGTTGGTTTCCATAACTCCGCGCTGGATTCGCATGGTAGGGGCCGCGGGTGATCCGCTCAAGGGCGTGGTCCGCATCGTTGCCGAGGCGGAGGATGATTTGATGGTTCTGGATGTCCGTGCACAAAGCGGTGAAAATATCCGGTATCATCTTGAAAAAGACCCCGAGGCGCAAAAACCGACCTATGTTCTGACAGTTGAAAACCTGAAGCAAACCAAGGGCTGGTATTCGGACAGCATTTACCTGAAGACATCCAGCGTCCGGCAGCCGATGATTGAAATCAAGGTACATGCCAATATTCTGGCAGGTGAAAAGAATACGCAAAGATAAGAGATGACGACAACGATCAAGATAGTGGTATTTGACTGCGACGGAGTGATGTTTGATACTCACGACGCCAATATGGCTTATTACAACAATATCCTTTCGCATTTCGGCAGGCCTTCGATGACCTGCGAGCAGTTTTCCTATTCCTATATGCATACGGCGGAAAATTCTCTGGCCTATCTGATTGCTGATCCGGAAGTCCGTAATAACGCCCTGCGGTATTGCAAAGCCATGGACTACGGGCCTTTTATCAAACAGATGCGAATGAATCCGGAGTTGAAACCGCTTCTTCGCCGGCTGCGTTCCCGGTGCAAGACCGCCGTGGCCACCAACCGGACCGAGACCATGGGCCGCGTGATGGTGGAACACAATCTGGAACCCTATTTCGATTTTGTGGTCTGCGCCCTGGATGTCCAGCGACCCAAGCCCTATCCCGACCCTCTGGAAAAAATTCTCGACCATTTCAAGGTTTCTCCGGAAGAAGCGCTTTTTATCGGTGATTCCAAGGTGGATGAATTGGCGGCCGGCGCTTGCGGAGTGCCTCTGGCTGCTTTCAAAAATCCGTCTCTGAACGCCGAGTTTCATATTTCAAGCCTGCTTCAGATCGAAGAAATTCTGAATAACCACCATGCCCGCTTCGAGCACAACAAAGCATGAAAATACTCATGCCAACCATGATGCGAACGTAATAACGATTTGATTATTCAGGACTTTCCTGGAACCTGCCGACACTTTATTCGGTAAAAATATGCAATCGCCACCTCGAATGTCGGCTTGAGCTTGAGTGATTCGTATTACTAAGGTACAATAAAATATTTTTAAATAATCCGGTTTCTTTGCGATCAACAATAAAACAGGTGGAGGGTGGATCATGAGAATACATTTTAACAGGATCATCTGCACCACGGATCTTTCCGATTTTTCCAATCGTTCGATTCCTTACGGCATCGCGCTGGCAAAAGAATACGGCTCAAAACTCTATGTTTGCCATGTGATCGATCTACCCCCCGTCGCCCTCTACGGAGAAGCGCACTTCGACCTGATCGCCCAGCAGCAAAGGCTGATCGACTATGCTCATGATCAGCTCGACGAGTATATGGCGGATCTGCTGATTCCCTGGGAGCCGATTATTACAGTGGGACGGGCCGCCGACAAAATAAAGGACATCGTTGAGGAAAAGCGCGCCGATCTGGTCATCGCAACCGCTCACGGCCGCTCCGGAATCAAGCGGCTGGTCCTGGGCTCTGTCACCGAAAGGTTGATGCGGATTCTGCCATGCCCGCTGCTCGCCGTACGAGGAGAAGTGCATGACCAGAAACCATTTGCGGAACAAGGGTTCCGCTTAAAGAAAATACTGGTGGGGTGTGATTTTTCCAAAGATTCGACCCTGGCTTTTGACTACGCCCTGAGCCTTGCCCAGGAATTCGAAACAGAATTGTATCTGGCCCACGTTGTGGAAACTCCTGTCTACCATGATCTGATCGCCCGGGGCATTGAAACGGATGAACATACCGATCAATCCCTTCGAAGCCATCTTCAAAAAAAGCTCGAAGATATGCTGCCTCCTGAGGTTATCAACTGGACCACTCCCAAATTATCGCTGCTGGTGGGACGCCCGGACGAGGAAATCAACAAATTCGCCGTTCTCAATGATATTGACTTGATTGTACTCGGTGTTCACGGCCGTGGACTGATGGAAAACCTTCTGGTCGGCTCAACAACGGATCGGGTAATGCGCCAGGCCCCCTGCACCGTTCTTTCCGTGCGCCAGACGCCGGGATTCGAAAACAAATAAATTATCATCGGAGGCGCCATGCTCAAAGTCAAGGATATCATGACCCGGTCCGTCATCACCACGCGTCCGGATGCCGAAATCGCCGAAGCCGCCCGACTGCTCTTTGAAAACGACATCAACGGCGTGCCGGTTGTGGACGCATCCGAGAAACTGGTGGGAATCCTGTGCCAGAGTGATCTGATCAACCTGCAGAAACGATTTCCAGTCCCTTCCCTCTTCACCTTTCTCGACGGCCTTATTTCACTCACCTCCATGACGCAGTTGAAAAAAGAGGTGGACAAGATGGCTGCCACTACGGTGGCCCAGGCAATGACCCCGTCTCCGGTTTTCGTAGAACCCGAAGCCTCCATCGAGGAAGTCGCCACCCTGATGGTGGAAAAAAAATTCCATACGCTTCCTGTTGTGGATCAATCCAGACTGGTGGGAATTGTTGGGAAAAAGGATATTCTCAAATGCCTGATGGCCGATTCCACAAAATAGCAAAGCAGTTTGCCTTGTTTGCCTGGGAGTTGAAATTGGCATGATCTCCTTTACAGGTTTCGAATGCGAAACCAAATCCTTGACCAGAAGGACTTGAAACCATGAAACTTGGCATCATCGGACTTGCCCAATCCGGAAAAACGACTGTGTTTGAAGCGCTCACGCGGAGCGAGCCGGCGCCGCAGCGGGTCGAAAACCGTATTGCCACCATTCGAGTGCCGGATGAACGCGTGGATTTTTTGAGCCAGATGTACCAGCCCAAAAAGACGACCTATGCCCAGGTGGAATACTTTCTTCCCGCACGCGCCTCGGGTCAGAAACGGGACCAGAATGTTTGGACGCCGGTCCGGGATTGCGACGCCCTGATTCAGGTGGTTCGCAATTTTACCGAATATGGCATGAATCCGCCGAACCCCTTGGAAGATTTTTCCTCCCTGAACCAGGAATTGATCCTGGCCGATCTGCTCGTCGCGGAAAAACGCATGGAACGCATTGATCTCGATTCCAAGCGGGGAAAGGCGATCGATGCCGAGGAACTGTCTCTGCTCCAGCAGTGCCGGAAGCATCTGGAAGACGAAATTCCCCTGAGGAGATACGCCGAACTGGCCTCGGCGCCGACATTGCGCGGTTTTGCCTTTTTGTCGGCCAAGCCCCTGCTGGTGCTGGTCAACAATTCGGATGAAGACGAGGCGGTTCCGGATTCGATTTTGCAGAATGATGAAAGCATTACGGTCATTCGTGGAAAACTCGAAAGCGAGCTATCCCGCATGCCGCCTGAAGAACTCTCTGATTTTCTGGAGGAATTCAATATCGCCGCATCCGCAACAGACCGGGTGATTCAAAAATCCTATGAACTGCTTGGCCTGATTTCATTTTTCACCGTCGGTCCGGATGAAGTCCGGGCCTGGACCATCAAGCGGGGCATTGTGGCGCTGGATGCCGCCGAGGTGATTCATTCGGACATCAAAAAGGGCTTCATTCGTGCGGAAGTGCTTTCCTATTCGGATCTCATGGCTGCGGGCGACTACGCCCAGGCAAGAAAAAAAGGAATGGTCCGCCTAGAAGGAAAAACCTACGAGGTTCAGGACGGCGACATTGTTCACTTCAGGTTTAATGTTTAAGTCCGGCCCGAACCGTGGCTAGAGCCACGCGGCGGTGCCCCGCTGATCCTCCTGCGCTTTTTTGGCCTTAACCAGTTCCTCGTTGGTCAAACGAAGCCGTGTCGATAAAAATTCGGCCAGTATCTGGTATAAAAGCAGCAGAAACTCGGTTTTTGCATTCTCTCCGGGCAAGCGGCTTTTGGCGGTCGCATCCACGGCCAGGCATACGGTAGGACCGTCTGCAACCACCGAGGCCGAACGGTCCATACCGTCCAGAATAGACATTTCTCCAAAAACCTCGCCAATCTTGTCGATTGCGGCGATCTGAATCCCTTCCTTCTCAACCCGCAATTTTCCGGAGAGCAGAAAGTACAGCCACTGATCCTTGGCTCCTTCCTGAATGATGACCTCATTGGAATCGTACTGGCGGATCTTGCTCAGCCGCAGCAACTTACTCAGGTTGCTGGTCTCGAAGTTTCTCAGCGCCGGAATCATCATCAGCTTCTGAATGTTTCGAATATCTTCTTTCAAATACTTGGATTCGAGCATAGCCTTCTCCCCGATAAATATGAATCCATATCGGTTTTTATATACCGTTTTTTGAAAAAAGAAAACTCTTTCATACCGATTTATTGAACATTGAAGTTAAAAAGGCCGCCTGCCTTGCGGCAGACGGCCTTTCGTTTTCACAATTCAGCTACCTCATGCAGATTGCCTGCTGAAGAAAAATCCGCGGATCATCCTTCGGCTTTGGCCTTGAGGGCCTTGTACCGTTCCATGTATTCTTCTTCGATGCGGGCGCGCAGCTTCTTGGATTCTTCGGGGAAGAGTTTCTCAAGCGCCGCATAGCGCACTTCTCCGGAGAGGAATTCCTGAAGCGTTCCGTTGGGTTCTTTGCACTCGAGAACAAACGGATTCTTGCCTTCTTTCTTCAGCTCCGGATTGAACCGGTAAACCGGCCAGTAACCGGATTCAACGGCCAGCTTGGTTTCTTCCTGAGCCTTGCCCATGCCCTTCTTGATGCCGTGGTTGATGCAGGGCGCGTAGGCAAGAATGATGGAAGGTCCGTCGTAGGCTTCGGCTTCCTTGAAGGCCTTGACCAGCTGCTGTTTGTTGTAGCCCATGCCAACGCTGGCTACATAAACGTAGCCGTAGGTCATCATGATGCCGCCCATGTCCTTCTTGGTGACCTTCTTGCCCGATGCGGCAAATTTGGCGATCGAACCGGTCGGAGTGGCCTTGGAGGACTGGCCGCCGGTGTTGGAGTACACCTCGGTGTCGTAAACGATGACGTTGACATCCTCGCCGGAAGCCATTACGTGGTCCAGACCGCCGAAGGCGATGTCGTATGCCGCGCCGTCGCCCAGGGAGACCCAGTAGGATTTCTTGGTAAAATGCATCTTCAGGTCCAGAATCTGCTTCAGAAGCGGATTGTCCGCATACTTGGGCAGAAGGGCCTTGAGCTGATCGCCGAACTTCTTGGAGCCCTCGGCATTCTTGAGGTTTTCCAGCCAGCCCTGAAGCGCGGCCTTAACCTCGGCGGGAATATCCGCGGCAAGCGCCTGCTCCGCCAGCTGGGCCAGCTTGAGACGCTGCTGCCTGTGGCCGAGGAACATGCCGTAGGTGAACTCGCCGGAATCCTCGAACAGGGAGTTGGCCCAGGCAGGTCCGAAACCATCCTTGTTCACGCAATAGGGAATCGGAGGCGAACCGCCCCAGATGGAGGAGCATCCGGTGGAGTTGCCGATAACCATGCGGTCGCCAAACAGCTGGGTGAGCAGCTTGATGTACGGGGTCTCGCCGCATCCGGTGCATGCGCCGGAGAACTCGATCAAGGGCTGCTGGAACTGGCTTCCCTTTACGGTGAATTTATCGGCCAGGTCGTCGCGGACCGGCAGGGTCTCAAAGAACTCCCAGTTGGGAACTTCGGTTGCGGTCTGGGTGGCAAGCGGCTTCATCACCAGAGCCTTGTTCTTGGCCGGGCAGATGTCGGCGCAGTTGTCGCATCCCATGCAGTCCAGCGTATCGACCTGCATGCGGAAGTGATATCCCTTATATTCCTTTCCAAGAGCCGGCTTGGTCTTGAAGGTCGCCGGCGCCTTGGCCGCTTCTTCGTCGGTCAGCAGGGCCGGACGAATGGCGGCATGCGGGCATACCATGGCGCACTGGTTGCACTGAATGCAGTTTTCCATGATCCATTCCGGAACATTGATGGCCACGCCGCGTTTTTCGTACTGGGTAGTGGCCACCGGGAAGATGCCGTCTGGAGCAAAGGCGCTGACGGGCAGTTCGTCGCCCTTGGTTTCGATCATCTTTTTCAGCACGTTTGTAAAGAAAGGCGTTCCCTTCTTCTGGGCGGCCGCAACGATTTCCGCATCGGCCCAGGACGCCGGGTATTTGATCTGGGTTACGGATTCAAGGGCCTTGTCCACGCCGCCAACGTTCATGTTGACGATCTTGTCGCCCTTCTTGCCGTAGGCTTTTTTGATGGATTTTTTCAGCAGGCCGATGGCCTCGTCCACCGGAAGCACTTCCGCCAGCTTGAAGAAAACCGCCTGCATGATCATGTTGATGCGGCCGCCCAGCCCGACATCGCTGGCAATCTTAACCGCGTCGATGGTGTAGAACTTGATTTTCTTCCTGGCGATGGCACGCTTCATCTCGCCGGGAAGCTGGGTTTCCATCTCCTTGACATTCCAGGGGCAGTTGAGCACAAAGGTGCCGCCTTCCTTGAGATCGGAAACCATGTCATAGATGTTGACGTAGGCCGGATTGTGGCAGGCCACGTAATCGGCCGTGGTGATCAGATAGGGGGACCGGATCAGTTTCTTTCCGAACCGCAGGTGGGAGATGGTCACGCCGCCGGATTTCTTGGAGTCATAGGCAAAGTAAGCCTGGGCGTACATATCGGTGTTGTCGCCGATGATCTTGATGGCCTCTTTGTTGGCGCCGACGGTTCCATCCGCGCCCAGACCCCAGAACTTGCACCGCACGGTTCCGGCCGGAGCGGCCTCGTATTTTTCGGGAACTTCCAGTGACGAGAAGGTGACGTCGTCGGTAATGCCGACCGTAAAATGGTTCTTGGGCTGAGCGGATTTCATGTTGTCATACACCGCCTTGACCATGGCCGGGTTGAACTCCTTGGAACCCAGGCCGAAACGGCCGGAAACCAGAGTAGGCATCTCGCCCTTTTCCATGTACGCTGTGCAGACATCCTGGTACAACGGATCACCGAGGGCGCCTTTTTCCTTGGTCCGGTCCAGAACCGTAATCGTGGCGGCCGTGGCCGGAATGGCCTCGAACAGGAATTCAGACACAAACGGACGGTACAGCCGCACCTTGACCAGACCGACGCGTTCGCCCTCAGCAACCATCTTGTCAATGGTCTCATGAATGACATCGCAGCCGGAACCCATGGCGATAATGATGCGGTCCGCTTCCGGATGACCCTCATAATCAAACGGCTTGTAACTGCGGCCGGTCAGTTTGCTGACCTTCTTCATGTTCTCGCGGACGATTGCGGGAACCTTATTATAGAATGAATTAGCGGCTTCTATTCCCTGGAAGTAGATGTCCGGGTTCTGAGCGGTTCCGCGAAGATCGGGCTTTTCCGGGTTCTGCTGACGGGAACGGAATTTTGCGATCGCATCCCAGTTGGCCAGCTTGGCCATGTCTTCATAATCGATTACCTCGATCTTCTGAACTTCGTGGGAAGTCCGGAATCCGTCGAAGAAATGCAGGAAGGGCACGCTCCCTTCAATGGCCGACAAATGGGATACGAGTGCCAGATCCATGACTTCCTGAACAGAGGCTGAAGCCATAAGACCGAAACCCGTCGGGCGGGTCGACATCACGTCCTGATGATCGCCGAAAATGTTCAGAGCGTGTCCGGCAATGGAACGCGCGGTCACGTGGAAGGTGCCGGGCAGAAGCTCGCCAGCAATCTTGTACATGCTGGGAATCATCAGCAGCAGGCCCTGAGAAGCCGTAAAGGTTGAGGTCAGAGCGCCAGCGGCCAGGGACCCGTGAACGGCTGCGGCTGCGCCGGCTTCAGACTGCATCTGACGGACCGTCACTTCCTGTCCGAAAATGTTCTTCAGCCCGTTGGCGGCCCATTCATCCTGAAGCTCAGCCATCGGAGAAGACGGCGTAATCGGGTAAATGGCAGCCACTTCGCTCATGGCGTAGGCGACCCACGCTGCAGCGGTGTTTCCATCCATCGTTTTCATTTTTTTTGCCATCGAAACTGCTCCTTTTCTAACAGATTAATCAAGTACCACGAATGTGGCATAAACTATATGAATTTGCACCTCTGTCAATTGTCATGAAACAGTATATTCAAAAACAGCGGAAGGTTTCATTTCCAGAAACCTTCCGCGGGGTACTCGTTACAGCAGACCTTCAAAGAAATCGTTGCCCTTGTCGTCGACCAGAATAAAGGCGGGGAAGTCTTTGACGGTGATTTCATAGATGGCTTCCATGCCCAGCTCCGGATATTCAAGGATCTTGACCTGGGTGATGCATTCCTTGCCGAGTCTGGCAGCCGCACCGCCGATGGAGCCCAGGTAGAAGCCGCCGTATTTCTTGCAGGAATCGGTGACGATCTTGGCCCGATTGCCTTTGGCCAGCATTACCATGGACCCGCCGAGGGCCTGGAAGATCGGCACATAGGTATCCATTCTGCCGGCCGTGGTGGGGCCGAAGGAACCGGATGCATACCCCGGCGGAGTCTTGGCCGGACCGGCGTAGTAGATGATGTGATCCTTGATGTACTGGGGCAGTCCTTCCCCCTTGTCAAGACGCTCCTTGAGCTTGGCATGGGCGATGTCGCGTCCCACGATCATTTTGCCGCTCAGGGACAGGCGCGTGGCAACGGGGTATTTAGTCAGAATGGCCCGAATCTTGTCCATCGGCTGGTTCAGGTCGATTTTCACCGCCTCATCCGCAGCAGCCGTGGGTTCGGGCAGATATTTGGCTGGATCTCTTTCGAGCTTTTCAATAAAGATGCCGTCCTTGGTGATCTTGGCTTTTACGTTTCGATCCGCGCTGCAGCTGATCCCAAGGCCGATCGGGCAGGAAGCGCCATGGCGCGGCAGACGGATAATCCGCACATCGTGGACCAGGTATTTTCCACCGAACTGCGCGCCGATGCCCAGTTCCTGAGCCATCTTCAGAACCTTTTCTTCCATATCGATATCGCGGAAGGCACGTCCGCCCTCGTTGCCCGAGGTCGGAAGCCCGTCATAGTATTTGGTGGAACCCAGCTTGACCGTTTTCAACATGGTTTCAGCGGAAGTGCCGCCGATGACAAA
>JAXGZF010000006.1:0-322500 GCA_040771865.1 Desulfobacterales bacterium | reverse complement strand
TAGCACGTGTGTAGCCCTGGACATAAGGGCCATGAGGACTTGACGTCATCCCCACCTTCCTCCCCGTTGACCGGGGCAGTATCTTTAGAGTCCCCAACTGAATGATGGTAACTAAAGATAAGGGTTGCGCTCGTTGCGGGACTTAACCCAACATCTCACGACACGAGCTGACGACAGCCATGCAGCACCTGTCTTGCGGCTCCCCGAAGGGCACTTTCTACTTTCATAGAAATTCCGCAGATGTCAAGCCCAGGTAAGGTTCTTCGCGTTGCGTCGAATTAAACCACATGCTCCACCGCTTGTGCGGGCCCCCGTCAATTCCTTTGAGTTTTAACCTTGCGATCGTACTCCCCAGGCGGATCACTTAATGCGTTAGCTGCGGCACAGCAGGGGTCAATACCCGCTACACCTAGTGATCACCGTTTACTGCGTGGACTACCAGGGTATCTAATCCTGTTTGATCCCCACGCCTTCGCGCCTCAGCGTCAGTATTGGTCCAGGAAGTCGCCTTCGCCACCGGTGTTCCTCCTGATATCTACGAATTTCACCTCTACACCAGGAATTCCACTTCCCTCTCCCATACTCAAGCCGCTCAGTATCAAATGCACTTCCGGGGTTAAGCCCCGGGCTTTCACACCTGACTTAAACGGCCGCCTACGCGCCCTTTACGCCCAATAATTCCGAATAACGCTCGCACCCTCCGTATTACCGCGGCTGCTGGCACGGAGTTAGCCGGTGCTTCCTTCAGTGGTACCGTCAGTGCACTGAAATGTTAACTCAATGCAGGTTCTTCCCACTTGACAGAGCTTTACGACCCGAAGGCCTTCATCACTCACGCGGCGTTGCTGCGTCAGGGTTTCCCCCATTGCGCAAAATTCCTCACTGCTGCCTCCCGTAGGAGTCTGGACCGTGTGTCAGTTCCAGTGTGGCTGATCATCCTCTCAGACCAGCTAACCATCGTCGCCTTGGTGGGCCGTTACCCCGCCAACTAACTAATGGTACGCAGGCTCATCCTCAAACAGTAGCTTACATGTAGAGGCCACCTTTGATCCATTCGCCCGCAGACAAATGGATGTTATCCGGTATTAGCAAAGCTTTCGCGATGTTATCCCCGATTCAAGGGAAGATTACCCACGCATTACTCACCCGTGCGCCACTTTACTATCTTCTGCAAGCAGAAGAATTCTCGTGCGACTTGCATGTGTTAAGCACGCCGCCAGCGTTCATTCTGAGCCAGGATCAAACTCTCCAATTAAACTCCTATTCCTAAAGCCGACTCTTACGCCGACTCAAAATCAACTGGGCCTACTCTTTCCGTCACTATCTAGTTTTCAAAGATCAAGATTTCCGCAGGCATTATCCGCGGATTTTGCGAAACGATTCCTGTATTATCCGTTTCCCCCAATTTTTTCAAAAAGCATGTTCATTCGAACTATTGCTTTTTTCAAAACCCGAGCTGTTTATCATCCGTTTCCAACCTTGTCAACAGAATCTTTTGATTTTTTCAGCCCGGGGAAACTGATCAAAAAGCCTTTCCCGCAAAAGATTTGTGCTTTCTACATGCCCTCAATCCGTTTGTCAACATGAATTTAGATGCTTTTTTAAAAAGCAGCCGACGAAATCGTATGCGACAATCATTAAATGCAAAACTCGCTAACCCGTTTGATCTACTGCTTTGTTAAAAAACATTCTGATTCAAAATCTGCCAGTAGATGCCGCAATATTTTCTGGGCTTCGATTAAAATGGAAATCTGCTTGCCATTTTCGATTTCGATTTTATTTTATTTACACTGGAAATTTTAATGGTCTTGTATAAATTCAAAATAGTATTTTAACGATTCGACGTTTGAACAAGGAGTTTGATAATGACAAACCAGATTCGGTCTTTTTTGCTGCTGACCGCCATGACCCTTCTGATTGTTCTTGCCGGGCAGCTGCTCGGCGGCCGCAACGGAATGATATTTGCTCTGGTGATCGCGGCTGCTCTCAATTTTTTCAGTTACTGGTATTCGGACAAGATGGTGCTGAAGCTGTATCGTGCACGTCCGCTTGAACCCCGTGAAGCGCCCGAGCTTCATGAAATCGTTCGAACCATATCCGAGCGTTCGGGCCTGCCGATGCCGAAAATATGCCTGATTCCCTCTGAAACTCCGAATGCCTTTGCCACCGGCAGAAATCCTCAAAACGCAGTGGTGGCGGTCACCCAGGGATTGGTACGGCTGCTGGACCGCGAGGAGCTGACCGGAGTTCTTGCGCATGAAATGGCCCATGTTCGGAATCGGGACATTCTTGTCGGCACCATTGCCGCCACCATGGCCGGGGCCATCATGATGCTGGCCAGCCTTGCCCGGTGGTCGGCCATATTCGGCGGATCCAGCGGCAATGACGACGAGGGCGGACTCGGCCCTCTGGGACTGATTCTCATGTCCGTTATCGCGCCGATGGCCGCCATGATCATTCAGATGGCCATATCCAGATCCAGAGAATATATGGCCGATTCCACGGGCGCACAATTTGCGGGTAATCCCGAAGGCCTGGCACGGGCTCTCGAAAAACTCGGCGCTTATTCAACTGCAAAGCCCATGGCCGCATCAGCCGCTACCGCACACCTGTTTACCGTCAGCCCCCTATCCGGATCCGGCCTGATGAACCTTTTTTCAACCCATCCGCCCATTTCAGAACGCATCGCCCGGCTCAGAGGAAGCTCTTTTCCCGGAGGAACCCGAAAATCGGATGCAGATTCCAGAATTACGGAAGCCAGATCCGCCTGGAACCGTTTGTCTCAATAAGCGCTCATTCAACAGGGGGGATGAATTACCCCCCCCGTCAATCTATTTGACCTTGCCGCTCCGGAAAGCTATATAGAAGCCGGACCGCGTGATTCAACGTCGTGTAAAGGCGGAATGCTTCCGAACTTCATTTTGAATATTAAAACGATTTGTTCAAAGGAATGAGCCCTCTAAATCCTCAATTCAGAAATGCCGTTCTCGGCGGAATCGCCGCTGTGCTGGTAATCGGACTTGCTCTGCTGCTCCTGTGGCGTCAGACCGAAAAAATTCCGGAAATTCCGCGGGCCCCTGCCGAGTCGGTTGCTGCCGAGGGATTTACGCTTTTCGATGTCGGATATCGGACGCCTTTAAGTCAGTCGCTGTTGAATCGTCTTGACAGTCAGCTGGGATCCCATGCAGTTGAGCGACGGGTTCCAATCGATCTGTCCTTGAACTATTCAGGTTTTCTAAAAGAAAGTTTCAATGAGTTGCATGCCCTGAACCAGAAGCTCAACCCTCCGGGAAGAGCGAGGGTCGAGCACAACGCCTTGAAGTTTTCTTACCGTTATGCGCGGAAAAAGAACGTTCCCTTTGATCATATTGAAATGATCTTTTCCGGTTATTCCCGCACACCGGCGATTCTGAAAGTCAGAACCAGACAGGGCGGACTGGATCTGGCCGAAACCCTGACCCAGAAATACGGTCCTGCTCAAACGCTTGAATGGAAGTCCAAAAACGGTAGAACGCTCTGGTGGCAGGAAAAAACAAACATGCTTTTTTTGTCTGAGGCCATGGATCGCTCCGGAATACTGATTTACGAAATTTCCATCTATTACGTGGACACGATTGAAAAACTGCTTTTGGCGGAAGAGGAAGAATTACGCCGGAAACAGACAGAAAGGCGCCGGAAAGGCGAAACCGCATTATAGTCCCTCCGGTCTGGAAGCGGCCTCTTCTTGCACCAGGACGGATTTTCAGAGCAAAGAATCACCTGCTCCAGCTCATTACGCAGACATCCATAATACTTGACGCGACAAACAGCCGTCCGCTATGATGTTAAAAATCCAGTGGCTATAGCGGATCGCATCAATACCGTTTGCTCTTTTCAGCAAAAATTTACTTCAGCACTCCGTTTGAATACAGAGGAGGTTTATTCCATGACGCTGCACGAACTTGCAGGCAAACCCGCTTTGAATTCCATGCTGGCCAACATTGCCCGTCTGGTCAGCGCCTACTATTCCTTCAAGCCGGACCCCACCGATACAAGTCAGCAGGTCGCATTCGGAACCTCGGGCCACCGGGGAACCTCTCTGAAAAACAGCTTCAACGAAAACCATGTGCTTGCCATCACTCAGGCAATCTGTGAATTCCGCAAGATCAAAGCAATTCAAGGTCCGCTGTTCTTGGGCATGGACACTCACGCATTGTCCGAACCCAGTTTTATCTCCGCTCTGGAAGTACTTGCCGCAAACGATGTCCGAACCGTCATTCAAAGCGGACAGGGCTACACCCCCACCCCGGTGATCTCTCACGCCATACTGGCTCACAACCGGCGGAAGAAGCCGGTTCTGGCCGACGGCATCGTGATCACCCCTTCTCACAATCCCCCTGAAGACGGTGGATTCAAGTACAACCCCCCCGAAGGGGGACCCGCGGACACGGACGCCACCCGATGGATCGAACAGCGCGCCAACGCCATTCTGCGAGACGGCCTGAAATCCGTTCACAGAATGGACTATGCCAGGGCCTTGCGCGCTCGAACTACGGAGCATTACGACTACATCGAACCCTATGTGGACGATCTTCGGAACATCATCGATATGAAGATTATTCGATCCAGCGGCATCCGTATCGGCGTCGATCCCATGGGAGGCTCCACTCTGCCCTTTTGGGAACCCATCGCCAGAAAATACGGTGTGAACATCGATGTGGTCAACCCGGCGGTGGATCCGACCTTCAGGTTCATGACCCTTGACTGGGACGGAAAAATCCGCATGGACTGCTCCTCACCTTATGCCATGGCCGGTTTGATTGATTTGAAAGACACATATGGCATCGCCTTCGGCAATGATCCCGACGGAGACCGTCACGGCATCGTCGGCCCGTCAGGCGGGCTGATGAATCCCAATGCATTCCTGGCTCTTTCCATCTGGTATCTGTTCGGGAACCGTCCGGAATGGCCTGGGCATTTTGCCATCGGCAAAACCCTGGTCAGCAGCAGCATGATCGACCGGGTGGCAAAACATCTGGGCAGACGCGTCGCCCATGTTCCCGTAGGCTTCAAATGGTTCGTACCCGGCCTTCTTGAGGGCGTCTTTGGATTTGCCGGCGAGGAGAGCGCCGGCGCTACCTTTGTCCGGAAAGACGGAGGCGTGTGGACCACCGACAAAGACGGCATCATCATGGATCTTCTCGCTGCCGAAATCACCGCAAAACTCCGAAAAGATCCAGGCCAGCTCTACGAGGAACTGACCCGAACGCTGGGTCGCCCTGTATACGAAAGAATCGACGTACCGACCAATCCGCTGGAAAAAGCCGCCCTTTCCGGAATGTCCGCGGATCAGATCCGCCGGAATACCCTGGCTGGCGAAAAGATTCTGGAAAAGCTCACCCATGCTCCGGAAAATCAGGCGCCGATCGGTGGAATCAAAATTTCAAGTGAAAACGGGTGGTTTGCCGCAAGACCATCCGGCACTGAAAATATCTACAAGGTATATGCTGAAAGTTTTGCCGGAAAGGATCATCTGAAACAGATTCAGCAGGAGGCCCGAGAGATCATCGCTGAGGTGTTGAATTCGGCCGGCAGCTGAAAAGCGGCTGGCATGAAAGTCGGTTTTACCCGTGTCTTTCAAAATTTCCGTCAGGGCAGAATCCTGATTGGCGTTCCATCCTCAACCGCCTGCCAGACTACGTCCATGTCTTTATTGGACAGGGCAATGCATCCATCGGTCCAGTTGTACTTGTGGCTGTCAATGGACAATCGAATATGATCTTTCGGCTGACCGTGAATCATGATCATTCCTCCGGGGTCAACGCCCCGCTGGGTGGCTTGTCTGATATCCGTCTCATTTGGATATGAGATGTGAATCGATTTATAAAAAGCGCTGTCTTCCTTTTTATAATCCAGAAAGTAAAAGCCCTCCGGCGTACGTTTGTCGCCTTTCCTGTGCTTATGGCCCCTTGGATTTGAACCGAACGAGACCGGAAATTTTTTAATTACCCTTCCCTCGGTCATCAGGTAGAGTCTGGATTCGGATTTTTTCACCACGACAAAATCCGCTTTTTCCATGCCCGAACACATGGCCGGAAAGAGCAGAATCAGTCCGAACAGCGTTAGTTTCATTTTCATACTCGAAGCACTTCAACCTGGAACACGACGGTTGCATTTTATTTCAATGCGCCAAAACCCGTTTACCTTCTGCCCCGCAGAACAGAAGAAAGGCCGCCTCAGAAAATATAGCGCTTTCGTGGCAACCCTGAAACACAGCTGCTATTGAGAAGGATAAAGCGGCTGCCGCTGCCATGCTGCTCTGCCGGGCCGGCGGATTATCCCCTGGTATCGGATACGGGATCATTTGCATAACCCGCACAGATGGCTGCTTCATCCAAGCGCAACTTAAGCGGTTCGATATAGCGGGCGAACAAGGGAAGCAACCTGTCGTTCAGCGGCTGGACCGAAGGATTTTTTTCCTTGCGGTGATCCACCAGTTTGCCGTTTTTGCGCAGACGGAAGTCCAGATGCGGGCCGGTCGCAAGACCCGTACTTCCCACATAACCGATAATCTGGCCCTGACGCACCCGGGTTCCAGGGCGGATACCTTTGGCAAAACGGGAAAAATGCAGGTACTGGCTGCTGTATGTGCCGTTGTGCCGGATTGTCAGATAGCGGCCATTGCTGTTGTTATAAGCGGCCTCCGCAACCACCCCGTCTCCCACGCTCATCACCGGAGTTCCGGCGGGCGCCGCATAGTCGGTGCCCAGATGCGGCCGGTAGACCTTGAGTACCGGATGCAGCCGGCAGCGGCTGAAACCGGAGCTGATACGGCTATAGCGGATCGGCGCTTTCAAAAAAGTTTTTCGAAGGCACCGACCTTCTTCGTCGTAGTAGTCGCCATGGTTGTCCGATTCAAAATAATAAGCGCTGTAATCGCTTCCACGGTAAGTGAAACGCGCGGCCAGAACCTTCCCCAGGCCCACCGGATTCCCGTCCACGCAATTTTGTTCAAACAATGCAGTAAAACTGTCGCCTTTTTGCAGGTGATGAAAATCAAAAGACCAGGCATAAATTTCCGAAAGCTGGATCAGCAAATCGTAATTCAGCCCCTGATCCATGACGGCCTGGTAAAGAGAATCTTCGATTATGCCTGAAGCTGTCTGAATGCGAACTTCCACTGGTTTTTTGCCGGTGGACACATGAATCGGATCGCCAAGGTCAAACACAACGTAATCTATGGGGTTTTCCTCGTAAACAAAATACCGGGCGCTGCTTTCCGGGTCTTTAAAGATACTGTAGGAATTTCCCGCCTGAATGCTTCGAACGTCAAAGACGCAGGCGGCCGCGGCAGCCGCGGCGCATCCCGTCGAATCGGGAACTCGAAAACGGCCGAGAATGGAGACCAGGTTCTCTCCGTTCACGACCGTGCCGGTTTCGAGGGAATACTTGCTGACATCGATTCCATAGCGAAATTCGGCTTTGGACGGTTGAGTCGATCTCTTGGCAGCTTGAAAATTGTGGGTTTTTGATTTTTCCGCGGAGGTCAGCTTGCAGGCAGGCAACAAAATCAGCAAAAGGGCCAAGCATATCCAGTTTGAATGCAGAAATTTAGATTTCATTGTCGCGCTTATACCCCAAGCGGCATGCATTTTCAAGAATTTTTGGGAAAGCCGAAGATTGCATTGAACGATCTTTTTTCTTGACTTCGATTAAATTTTGAATATTCTTCTATAATACAGTTTCAAAAAAATTATGAGAGGTTGGTATCATGCCTGTTTATGAATTCGAATGCCCCGATGGCACAATCACTGAGAAATGGGTCAAGATGGGCACTCAGGAAATTGAATGCCCCAAATGTCGACAAAAAGCCAAAAAAATCATGTCCGCCTGCTCTTTTGAACTCAAAGGCAGCGGATGGTATGCCGACGGCTATTCATCAGCCAAATCCGGTAAATAAAGAAACGCCAGACCGCCCGAAAACAACGAGTGCGGCAAAATTTTACCTTATGAACGTATTTAGCAACGCAGCGGCCGCGGATTCGAGAGTCCATGCGGCCGTTGACAGAAGATAACCTATTGATCTGATCTGTCGGGTACGCCATGGGCTGACCACAAGGCCCATGGCTTTTTTTTGCCTCGGGTCCAAAAAACCCGGGGTTTTTTTGTTCGACCCGGCAGTCGGCAAGGAGTGAATTATATGCAGAACAGTCCGATTCGATTTGCCAGCCGTATGGCGCAGCTGCCGCCTTATCTTTTTGGAACCATCAACCAGATCAAGATGCAGAAGCGCTGGGAGGGACTGGACGTCATTGATCTTGGCATGGGAAACCCCATTGACCCTACCCCGGAACCGGTTATTGAAAAACTGTGCGATGTGGTCAAAGATCCGAAAAGCCATCGGTATCCCGTAGCCGCTGGTTTTAAAAACCTTCGCCGGGAAATTGCACGATCCTACGAAAGAGACTACGGCGTTCACCTCGATGAAGACGCCGAGGTCATCGTCACCATCGGTTCCAAGGAAGGCATCTCCCACATGTGCCTGGCCCTGATCGGTCCGGGCGACACAGTGATTGTCCCCACGCCGGCTTTCCCCATCCACATCTACGCATCGATCATCGCCGGCGGAAATGTTATCGGCATTCCCCTGGAAACCTCCTCGGAATCGCTGCTCCGGCGAATCAGCGATATATGCGAATCTCTGTACCCGCGCCCCAAGGTGCTGATGCTCAACTATCCCCACAATCCCACCTCCACGGTGACCGAACCGGAACTGTTCCGTGAAGTCGTTGCTCTGGCCAAAAAATACCAGTTCATGGTGATCCATGACTTCGCCTACGCCAAGATCACCTTTGACGGCTATACGGCCCCGAGCTTTCTTCAGGCGCCCGGCGCCATCGATGTGGGAGTGGAGTTCGGCTCTTTTTCAAAGTCCTACAACATGGCCGGATGGCGGATGGGATACTGCGTCGGCAACCGGCGGATGATTCAGGGGCTTGCCAAGGTCAAGGGATATTACGACTACGGCATCTTCTCGGCCATTCAAATTGCCGGCATCGTCGCCCTGCGCCAATGCGATGAGGACATATCGCGCCAGGTAGCCATCTATCAACAGCGCCGGGATTTGCTTTGCCGCGGACTTCAGCGCATGGGCTGGCCGGTCGCCAAGCCTAAAGGCGGCATGTTCGTATGGGTCAAGATTCCGGAACCCTACGATCGAATGGGTTCGATGCAGTTCGCCGTGGAAATGATGAAACGGGCCAACGTGGCGGTGGCGCCGGGCATCGGATTCGGTCAGGAGGGAGAGGGCTACCTGCGGCTGGCGCTGGTGGAAAACGAAAATCGAATCCGCCAGGCACTTCGGCAGATCAAACGTGCGCTTGCCGACATCGATCCGGATGCACTCCAAGCCGTATAACCGCCTTGGCGGTATTCCGCAGATGGTGTTTGCTCGATGAAACCGAAGGAATCGATAGAGAAAACCTGCTGGCCTTATTCCGGAGAAAAATGGTATAAACCACCTCTGATGCCTTTAGAAATGTTTTGCTATCCGTTTATTTCCGCTCGATCTTCTTAACAATCGGGCAAGAAGTGCGAAAGTTGGGAGGAATGTCATGGAACTTAAAACCATTGCAATCGAAAATCCGAATCAGCTCAACCTGATTCTGGGTCAGTCCCATTTCATCAAAACCGTCGAGGATGTCCATGAAGCCCTGGTCAACGCGGTGCCCATGGCCAAATTCGGCCTGGCCTTCTGCGAGGCCTCGGATGCCTGCCTGGTGCGCTGGAGCGGCACAGACGACGCTCTGACCGAACTGGCGAAAAAAAATGCCCGTTCCCTGAGCGCGGGACACAGCTTTATCGTTTTCATGAAGGACATCTTTCCGGTCAACGTGCTCAACGCCATCAAAAACGTGCCTGAGGTGTGCCGCATTTTCTGCGCCACGGCCAACCCGGTCGAGGTCATCATTGCGGAATCCGAACAGGGAAGGGGCATTCTGGGCGTGATCGACGGTTTTGCATCCAGGGGCATCGAGGGCGAAGCCGATATTACCGCACGCAAGAAACTGCTGCGAACCTTCGGCTACAAACAATAAAAAACAGACGCGCAGAGCGGGCCTGTCAGAACGGACCCTCAATGACTCAGGCGGCCATGAAGCCTTAGCAGGTTGTTGAAAACAAGAATCAGGCCGTCAGGCAAGGCGCGCGGCAATTCGACAAGCGCAGCATATTCAAGCACATGTGAGCATTGGCGAGAGCCGTGCAACGCTGAATGGCGGCCTCAGAAACCGGTTTTCATAACTCTGCCGGTGCGGCGATGCATTGCCGGTCCGCTTCCGTCTTTTTTACGAGCTCTTTAATTTTTTGGCCAGCAGTTCGTTGACCATCTGAGGATTGGCCTTTCCCCGGCTTGCCTTCATCACCTGGCCGACAAAAAAACCCATCAGTTTGGTTTTCCCGCCTCGAAACGCCTCCGCCTCCTTCGGGTTTTCCAGAATGACCTGATCCACAACCGCTTCAATGGCGGATGAATCCGTCACCTGCTTCAGGCCTTTTTTCTCAACGATCTCGAATGCGCTTCGACCGGTATCGGCCATTTCATCAAACACGGTTTTGGCGATTTTGCCGCTGATCACGCCGGCTTCCATCAACCGGAGCAGTTCGGCAAGACTTTCCGCTGCAACGGGGGTCTCTTCAACGGATTTTCCGGCCGAATTCAAAACCCGCATCAGCTCTCCCGTCACCCAGTTGTTCACCTGCCGTGGATTGGGAAACAGGGAAACGCAGGCTTCAAAATAATCGGCCAGTGGACGGCCTGCCGTCAGAAATTCGGCGTCCTGAAAAGAAAGGCCGTACTGATCGATAAACCGCCTGCGCTTTTCCTCCGGAAGCTCGGGAAGCGTTTTTCGGGCATCCTCGATCCAGTTTACATCCACCACGAGGGGGAGCAGGTCCGGATCCGGAAAGTACCGGTAATCGTGGGCTTCCTCCTTGCTTCTCATCGACTGGGTACGCTGGGAATCCGGATCCCACAGCCGGGTTTCCTGAACAATCTTTCCGCCCTCGAGCAGCACATCACGCTGACGGTCAATCTCGTACTGGATGGCCCTTTCCACATGCCGAAAGGAATTCAGATTTTTCAATTCCGTGCGGGTGCCCAGTTTTTTCTCGCCCCTGGGCCGTATCGACACATTGGCGTCGCACCGGAAGCTGCCCTCCTCCATGTTGCCGTCGCAGATATCCAGATACCGGAGGATCGACCGCAGCTGCCTGAGATAGGCCCCGGCCTCTTCCGGCGAACCGAGGTCCGGCTCGCTGACGATCTCGATCAGCGGCACTCCGGCACGATTCAGATCCACTCTGCAGACCGGCCGGTTTGAATCATGGAGCAGTTTTCCCGCGTCTTCCTCCATATGAATCCGGTTGATTCCGATGCGTTTGAGCTCGCCGGAAATCTCGATGTCCACGTACCCGCCTTCGGCAATGGGAAGCTCATACTGGGAGATCTGATACCCCTTGGGCAGATCCGGATAAAAATAGTTTTTGCGGGCCCATCGGCTTTCCCCGGCAATGGCGCAATGCGTGGCAAGCGCCATGCGAAGGCTGAAATCCACCACGCTCTGGTTGAGCACCGGCAGCACGCCGGGCATGCCCAAGCACACCGGGCAGGTATGTGTATTGGGCGGCGCTCCGAAGGCGGTTGAACATCCGCAGAAAATCTTGGTTTGCGTTTTCAGCTGCGCATGAACCTCAAGCCCGATGACCGGTTCAAATTCCATGATCTCTTCCCTGCGTGAATTTTGATGAAATTGATGTGCATTTTGCTTGAAATGAGCCGAACTCAATTTAAAAAGGCATGGTGACCAATTGAACAAAATTAGTCAAGGATTTTCAATTTTCATCGGCTTTGTTTACAACATGAAAAAGGCCGCGCCCAACCGGACGCGGCCTTTTTTAGTTATTGAACAGCCTGAATCATTGAACAATGATGCGAATGGGCACGGTGACATAAACCGCATCCCAATAATACGTTGGATCGGAGATCGTCACGTCATCCCAATAGACGCCTGGCGCTAAGCTGCTGGCGTCAAACGTGTAAACACCCGTTAAAGCGTCAATCGTGGAATAAAGTGAGGCAGTTCTGTATGAGTTTGTCACACCGCCTTCAAACGCCGGCAACGGGTAGGTAGCGTAACTGCCGGCCGCCGTCTTCAGGGTGACCGGCCAGGCAGAGTCATCCAGAAGCCCTGCTTCGCCTTCGGATCTTGCATACGGCAGAACAAAGGTCTGAGAGGTAGATATTTCCGTGCCCTGAACCATGGTGCTGGCCCGGACCCGGTCCGCAATCCAGACAGCCGAATTTTTCAGGTAAACCAGATCGAAATCGGCAACCCCGTTTTCACCGGTGACCACGGTGATCTGCCCGCCCAGCGCGTTGATGCCGCCTCCGGCCGAATTCGGCGGGGTCAGTACGCCGTCCTCGTTGACATCCTCGCCGGCATCTTTAATGAGGTTTTCATTAATATCCTCATTGGGAAAAAAGGCGCCCGATATGTACGGCAGATATTTTATCTTCTCTGGATCTGGATTCGAATCGTACCATCCGCCGGTTGAATACGTGGCCGGCCATACGGTCAGCGACACCTCTTGGCCTTTCATGACGACGCCGGCGGAATCCGCAACCAGAACGGACATGGGCAGGGCGTATGTGGTTTCATTCAAAACCTTGATTTCCGATCCGCGGCCGATCCAAACAGAACCGGCGGTTCCGCCGATGACGATTGCAATGCTGTCCGGTTCCACACTCGGAGTACCGACAACGCGGGCGCTCAGGGTCATGCCCATCGCGCCGGTCGGAACGGACCCGGAGGTAAAGGTGGCGGTCGCAAAGCCGCTGGCGTTGGTAAATACCACCACCGGAGATATTTTTTCACTGCCGCCCACCGGATCGAGAATGTAAAAATGAACCGGCGCTCCGCCGACGGCCTGGTCGGCGGCCGTGGTGACCTTGGCCGTCAGCGTAGCCGTATGCGTCACGCCGACGCTGGGCAGCACCACGTAGGCGCTGGACTGAAGGACGATCTTGGCCGCCTCTGAACTGGGTGCCGAAATAGCCACCTCCACGCTGTCCGTAGTATCAGGATTGACTGCATCATAAACTTGAATCGTGGCCAGGCCGGCCAGTGAGGCGCTGAAAACCGCCGATGCAAAGCCGTCGACCACCGGCCTGTTGACCACGGCATCCGCGCCGCCGTCCCAAGTGCCCAGCGTCGTGGCAAAAACCACGCCGCTCTGTGCGGGCGCGGCCACCTTAATGATCACGCCGTTGGTAACCGTCGCCGCAGCGGAGGCCTCATCGGTCAGCGAATCGGCAGCGGACAGGGTCAGGACAGCGCCGGTTCCATCTATGGATGAGATGGTATAAACCCCGTTGTTCGAAAGGGTGCCATTCACCATGATCCGCTCTCCCGCCAAAAACAGGGCAAAGGCTCCGGCCGAAGCGGTGATCGTGTCGGCGTCTCCGGCATTGGCAAATGTCATGGCGCCGGATGCTATGCCGACCGTATCCAGACGCTTTGAACCGATAAGATCCTCGCCTGGCGTCTCGATGCCGAACACCGCGCCGACGGCGCCGACGCTGTATGCCTGAGAGGAAACCGCCCCGAGGGCACGAGCCGTAACGGTGGTCACGCCGGGGCCGACGCCGGTGATGTCGATTTTCAAAACGCCCGAGATATCCGTTGTATAACCCGCGTATCCGGCAGCAGGCGCCAGAGTCACCTTACCATCCGGATCGGCGGTTACGTTGATTGCCGTATTGTTGATCGGGTTGTTGCCCGCATCCTTCAGAACAAGGGTCAGGGTGTCCGTCGCATCCCCGCCGATCTCCAGATTGGTGCTGCCGCTTGTACTCAGGGTGATGTGGGTGCCTGTCACCAGAATCGGCAATGACTTTGAATCCTCGATGCCGTCAACAGTGGCTTCAATAACAACAACCTGGTTGATCTTCTCGACCGTCCCGGACCTGAATACAATGCCTGCCTCACCGTTGGCGTCGGTCTCCGCCGATGCGGCGCTGATCTGTCCGGCCGGATTCCCATCTTCTCCGACGGTTTTGAATGTGACAACGATGCCGTTCACCGGCACCCGGTTGACATCAAGGACGGTCGCCTTGATCGTGGTGCTGTCCGAATTGTCGGTTTTAACGGAAATCTGCGAGGCGGTCAGCGCAAACACGTCCGGCACCGCCGTAAACGTCACGTTAACGGTTTTGGTAAATTCACCGACCGTTACGGTAACAATGGCGGAACCCGGTACGGCGCTTTTCAGATCCGCCGAGGCAACGCCGTTCGCATCCGTCGAAACCGGGGGTGCGGAAACCCAGGTCCCAAGGCTGGTTGCGAATGCAACCGCCTCGTTTGGCATTCTGTTTCCATCGGCGTCCATTACGGTTAAAGTGATCGTGGAGATTTCAATATCATCCGCCCTGACGCTGTTGCTGCTGGCTTTTATCACTGTATTTGACTGACTTGGTTCAATCAGCGCTGGCGGAATCGTCGTGGTGGTCGTTGTTGTTTCTTCATCGCCGCTGGATCCCCCAGAACTGCATCCGGCGAGCTGAAACGTGCATAGAGCGATCAGAAGCATGCATAAAGCGAGAAATGAACGCCTGAATTTCATTTGGGTTTCCTTTCAATCATTTTACCAAAATATCGGAACTGGCCATCCGCTGTTCAAGCTGAACGATCTTTGGCGTGATAAAAATCAACAGCTCTTCCTTGTTGTCCTGTTTGTACTTGGTTTTGAAAAGCCATCCGACAATCGGAACATCCATCAGCCCAGGAATGCCGCTCTTGTCGTCGTGCTGAGTCAGCTTGATGATGCCGCCGATGACGATCGTATCGCCGTCGTCCACCAGCAGCTCGGTTTCGGCACCCTTGGTCGTAAAGGACTGCTGATTGTTGATAATGTTGCCCAGATCGTTTTTCTCGATGAATATTTTCATTGAAATCCGGTTGTCCAGGGTCACATGGGGCGTCACCTTGAGCTCCAGATTGATTTCCTTCCATTCGAGGGTGGCCAGACCGGCCTCATCGCGCTCCAGATAGGGGTATTCGACACCCTGCTTGATGGATGCCTCTTTGTTGTCCAGGGTGACGATTTTCGGAGATGAAATCAGCTTGCCTTCGCCGCGGGCTTCCATGGCCGCAATCGCCGCGCTGAGGTAAAACGGGGAGCCGGCGATTCTTCTGAAATCAAAGCCCAGAGCACCGTAGGAGGTGGCCGGAATGTTGCCGGGAAAATTAAGTCCCGCGTTGTATCCGGAAATTCCGTCCAGAAAATCGTATCCTTCGGTACCCTCGTCGCCCTGATAGCCGGCGTCCACATTCCAAGCCGTACCGATTTCCCTGGAAAATGTGTCGGAGGCTTCTACGATTCTGGCTTCAATAATGACCTGCGGCGTTACGCGGTCCAGTTTTTGTACAATCTCTCTGGCCTGAACTATTTTGGCCGCCACATCCGTCATGATGATGATGTTGGTGCGATCATCCACGCTGATGCTGCCGCGGTCCGCTGTTTTAATCTTTTCCAGATGCGGAAGAATGTCGGCCTTCGCATTCGAGTAATTGATCGGAATGTATTCGGTGATCAGGGGTTCAACCGCAACCTGCTGTTCCTTGGCTTTCTTCTCGGCTTCCAGCTTGGCCTGCTGAAGCTGCTGTTCCTTCTGCAGAGTGACCAGGGTGGCGATGCGAACGATGTCTCCCTCCTGCACCACTCCCAGGTGGTTCATTTTCAGAATCAGATCCAGAACCTGATCCCACGGAACGGGTTGTTCAAATGTCAGGGTCACCTTTCCGGTTACATCCTTGTCAATCGCAAAGTTTTTGCCGCTGACCTCGCGAAGAATTCTGAACACATTTTTTATATCGGTCTCGTAAAAATCCAGCGTGATCTTTTCGCCGGTATACTTTCGCGTCCGGCCCTGAAAAACGTTTTCCTCGGCAGCGCCTTCATCGGTCGCCCGGGCCGTCTCCACCCGTGCAGGGCCTCTGGTTCCGGTCTCCGCAACAACTCGTTCCCAAGGCGCCAGGCTGGCCTGGTCCAAGGGCTTCGGCGGAACGGAGGAGGGTTCAAAATGCACGAACAGCAGATCGTCCTGCTGTTCGATGAAGTACGGCGCCGCCTCCCGCAATTCAATCGATATAATCGAGTAGTTTTTCATCGAGGGGTTCTGAACCGGTATAATCCGGTCAACCGCGCTCTCAAACCGCGTTGTAATCAGCGGCCTTCTGCGGAAGTCCTGAATGCCCGTATTGAACAGCTTCAATTCAAGGCGCTTTGGATCGACCTTGCGCATTTCGTATTCCACCGGCAGGGTCGTACCTATAATAATGGTGGATTTCCCGTCCGCTTCGCTGGCAAAGTCGATGCGGTTCATCCACGCCGTTTTTCCCGAGCCTGGAGTAAGGGCCTGAGCAGGGCTTTGGGGATTTTTTGAAATCATTTCCGCTGAAGAAGCGCCCACGGAAATCACCAGACCGTCATTCACCGGACTTGCGGAATAGGCGTTCAAAAATGCTGTTTCCGTATCGATCATCAGGCGCAGCCGGTCCGGATAGGCAAAAGAACGGACGGACTTGACCCACCTGGAATCCACCGAAATCACTTCTCCGGCCTTGTCTGCCCCTTTAACGCCGTAAATGTCGCAGACAATTCTCGGCGGACTTTCCACCGTAAAAAAGTCGTAACGCGGAAGCGGCTGATCGGATCTGACCTTGATTTCCACGCTGTTTTCCAGGGGCCTTGCCTCAACCGTCATCAGGTTGGCCGGTATGACGCCGGCGGCGGCAATCGAAGGACTTGCCGCTTGCCCGGTTCCGGCGGTCTCCGAGTCTCTGATCACAATTTCGAGGCCCGTTGCGCTGCGGACGACCTCATAGGGCAGGTCTTTCTTCAGCAGAACCGCCAGCTTCACCGACCGCCCCTTTTCCGTCATTTCGACCGCGTCCACCTCGCTGATGATGGCGCCTTGAGGCGTTGCCGGCGCATGTGCGTTCGACAATTCAGCGTTAGGGAAATAAAGAACAACTCCCAACGGAAGCGGTTGCTTGACGGCAGTGTAAGTCAGCGTCTGATCGCCTTGAATCAGAACCGTCGCCGAGGTTGAAGTTTGCGCGACTTCAATGCCTGTAATTAATTGGGGTTTCTGGATTTCAGATGTTGTCGGGGATGACGCCGTATGGGTGCATCCTGCCATCATGGCGACAAAAACCGCTATGACAACTGCCCGCGCCGCAATTCCGGATAATTTCATGATTCTCATATCATTCTTCTCCAGGAGGTTTCTGAAGTTTCATCTCACGTTGGCGAACATATGTCTTGCCCTGATCGTCTTCCAATTCTTCCTCTATGACTATGCGGTCATTGAATATCTGCACAATCCGGCCTGAGTAAATTCCGATATAGGCACCCTGGCCCACGATATATCCCTTTCCGGAAGCCTCCTCCACCAGAGCCCTGTTGCCGCTCGGCGCCTGAATGACGCCGGACAGTTTGAGCTGACCGACATCAAATTTTTCCAGAGGCGTCAATGGCCTCGAATGCTTCTTTTTGCCTGCGGCTGCCTCTTCGGCCGCAATCATGGCAGGCTCGAACGGATCGATTTTCCCCTCCGGATTGTATATCCAGACAGGAGGAGCGACCTCTTCTTTCGGCAAAGAAGCGATTTCTTTTTCAGGCGCCGGCGCCGCAGGGGACGCTCCATCAACCGGTTTTTGGGTTTCGACCGGCTTTACGGCTCCTGCTTCTTCCTGAACGATCTTTTTTACAATCTTTGTCGTTGTTGGAGCCTGGCTTTCCTTTTCGCAACCTGAAACAGTCAAGCAGACCGCGCAGACAGACCATCCAATGAAAGCTATTAATTTATTCATGCCGTATCGTTTCTTCAATTGGGTGAATTATTTCTTTTTCCCCTCTTTTTTCTTTGCGGGCGCAGGGGGGGTCTCGACAAATTTATAAGTGACCGCCGTGCAGACGGTCTGCAATTTTTCACTCTTGGCCGGTATGGACATTTTTATGTCGCGCATATTCACGACCCGCGGCAGTCGGGAAACCTTGTCGTAAAACATCGCCACGTTATGGTAATTTCCGTTTACGACGATGGACACCGGTATTTCCGCATAAAATTCCTTCGTAGATTCGGCGCCCGGCTGAAACAGCAAAAATTGCAGCCCCGACTCCTGACCGGATTCGGAAATGCTGGTCAAAAGCGCCGGAATTTCCTGCTTGTCAGGGAGAGCCCGCATGACGACCCGGAATTCCGCCTCAACATCCTTCAACTCATTTTTGTATTGCTGAAGCTTTCCGGCCTCCATCTTCACCTTGGCAAGCTTGTTCTGAAGCTCCTTGTATTCCACCGAAAGCGCATTGACGCGCTCAAACTTAGGCATAAAAAGAAAGTATACAAAAAATCCGATGATAACCGCAAAAGTCAAGACGCATATCAGGATTCTCTGTGCACCGGAAAGCTTCTCAATCTTATCGAAGAAGAGTGCGGCCTTGGAAGATAAATTGCCCTTTTTCATTATTTTCGCCCTCGTTTGAACGAGTAAAATTTCAGAATTCTAGTTCACACATGATACCTGAAAGGTTTTCAAGCCGGCGGTTCCGCCTGTGCTCTCTTTACCCGTGCTCTGTTTAACGGAAATCAGATTGACCGACTTAAACAGTTTTGAGGCCTCCAGATTGGTCATGAAATCCGCAACCGTCTTGTTGTCAAAAGCAAGACCCGTGATGTTCACCTTGCCGCCGGTAGATTCAAAACTGGTAAACCACAGCCGTTTGGGAATCACCATACGGGTCATCGTATCCAGCAATTGAACCGGCACTTTGCGGTTCTGGTCCAGATTCTTAACCACCTCGATCTTTTTCCGGAAAACAGCAAGCTTCTGCTTAATCTCTTCAATTTCCTTGGTTATTTTTTCATATGCGGCAATCTGTTTCTTTGACTCATCAATATTGGTTTCCAAAGTGGAAATTTTGTTTCCGAGATTCACGTTGAAAAGAATAAGGCCCAACGTAAGCAGGATGATGGATAAAATGTAAATGGAAACCTGCTTGCGAATATATTCCTTTTTTCTGGCGGCTCGAAACGGAAGTAAATTGATTCTTATCATTTGTCATCAACCCTTCTCATGGCAAGTCCCATACATATAGCGGCTTGCGGGGCTATGCGTTGAAGGTAAGATGCATCGTATCTGCCCGATTCCGCTCGCAACTTTGCAAAGGGATTAATGGTTTCAACCTCTGCGGAGGTTTCAACGGCAAGCAGTTGCCTGAACTCCTTGATGTTGGCGCCGCCTCCGCTCAGAAATACTTTCTTGATGTGATCTTCAGGGTAGGTGGAATAAAAAAAGTCAAGCGCCCGCCTGATTTCGGAGCACCAATCCGAAACCACGGTCACGATGATGTCTTTTAAATCATCCTGAGAAATTTTATCCGGCATTTTACCGAATTTCAGCGCCTCGGCCTCGGCCAGGGAACACTGGGCCAACCCGGCAATCCGCTGATTGATCTGGCCGCACCCCAGGGAAACGTCCCGCATGAAAACCGAAGAACCGGCTTTCAGGATATTCAGCGAAGTCTTGCTGGCACCGATATCGATTAACGCCACATTTTCTTCGCCCACATCGTAATTGGCCTCGAACACATTTTGAAGCGCAAAAGCGTCGATATCGATGATACACGGATTTAGCCCCGCGGTCTGAATCAGATTGACGTAATCATTGATCATCTCTTTTTTTGCGGCAACCAGCAGAACCTGCATCTGGTTCGTGTTGGCCTCATTCGTTCCAAGAATCTGAAAATCAATGTTCACATCGCTGATATCGAAGGGAATGTATTGCTCTACCTCGAAATGAATGGTCTCATGCAGCCGCTCTTCCGACATGGTCTGCACATTGATCTTTTTCACAATAACTGAATAACCACCAATGGAAATCGCGACATTTTCATTTTTGATTCCAACGTTTTTAAACAACTTTCGAATCGAATCCGCAACGGACTCAGGATCCTTGATTGCGCCATCTTCGATAGCGCCGGGTGCGATGTCGATGAAGCCGATTTTTTTGAGAACGGGTCTTTTTTGGGTATCGGCAATTTCAGCTACCTTAATCGTCCTAGAACCGATATCAAGACCGACAAGATTTGTCTTTTTAACAAGGGCCATAATTGCCTCTTTGCCAAGGGTTAAACGTTAGCTATTTTGAGTTGCGCTGAATTCAAAGCTCCGTAAAATTTATCATTTTAAGGAACCGCCTGATCGATAGCTCATAACTTCAAACGGTAATCTTTTACCCTCCCCGCTTATGTGCGAAAAAATGATTGCGTTTTATGTCCGTAAAAAGGCTTTTTAATGTATATTGGCTAATATTTAATCAAGTCAAGAGTTTTTATAGTGATTCATTCTGAATTTTAAACTCCCCATTATATAGTGGTTTGCTTATAATACTATACACTAGATAATGTGCATAAAAGTATCGAATAACGACAACAACCGGATTTCAAAACGTTTTTGGAATATTTTACTTGTCAAAGACCACTTCACTCAGCTCAACCATCTGGCGGCCGGCAGCCTGTTCTGGGAATATTTATTATAAAAATACCTGAATTTCAATCATTAACTTAATATTATGTCAATTTTTTAATCCGTAAGGGATCCGTTGCTCGAAAGCCCCGAAGTTACCGAAGCGTCAATGGCCGCACCTGAAGCCTTCCGCTTATTTAACAGGGTGTTGAAAAACAAGAATCAGGCCGTCAGGCAAGGCGCGCGGCGATGCGACAAGCGCAGCATATTCAAGCATATGTGAGCATTGGCGAGAGCCGCGCAACGCTGAATGGCGGTTTCAGGCGCGGTTTTTCAACAGCCTGTTAAGAATCCTGCGGCCGTATTCTCAAAATGATCGGCGAATCACCTCAAGCGAATTTATCGCGCAGGCGATCGCAAACCCGGAAAGGCTCCGGCTCGCAACACATCAAAATCAAAGGACAACATTCCGTTTTTCAAAGTAGCTGTCCGTCGACGCTTCGCCATGCATTTTGAAAAATAAAATGCCCTTTTCAAATTTCAGTTCTCCTGAATTTATGCTAAGGCAAGATATTCGACAATCCGTTCTCCAGGAGATGAAACTGCATATGGATCAATCAACGCCCATGGACGGCAAGGAACAAAAACCGCGTTCCTTCAGGAACCGGAATCTTCTCCCGGAACTCACCTCTGGCTTCTGCTGGTGCTGACGGGAATTTTTTTCTTCAATTTCATCGCCCGAATCGTTCCCGCCCCTCTGATGCCCATGATCGAAACCGAACTCGGCATCACCCATGCCCAGGCAGGATCGATCTTTCTGATTCTTTCCGCCGGGTATTTCGTATCGCTGATCAGCTCCGGATTCATCGCGTCGCGCATTTTCCACAAAACAGCCATTGTGCTTTCGTCCGTCGTGCTGGGAGTTGCGGTTCTGGGAACCGCGATGTCCGGCAATCTGAACGGATTCCGGGCGGGCATGCTGATCATGGGGGCGGCGGCAGGCCTTTATCTTCCCTCGGCCATCGCCACCCTGACCGACCGGATTGACTCACGCAACTGGGGAAAAGCCATCGCCGTGCATGAGCTCGCGCCCAATCTGGCTTTTGTGGCGGCGCCGCTGGGCGCTGAAATCCTGCTTGAATTTTTTTCCTGGCGGGGCGTGATGAAGCTCGTGGCCGCCTGCGCCATTGTTCTGGGGCTGTGCTTTGCCCGCTGGGGCAGAGGCGGACAATTTTCCGGACAGAGGCCGGATATCAAGTCGTTTCAATGTCTTTTCGCCAAGCCCTCTTTCTGGCTGATAACGGCTCTTTTCAGCCTTGGCATCTGCAGCACTCTGGGATTGTACACCATGCTTCCCCTTTATCTGGTCACGGAGCACGGCATCAGCCGGCCATGGGCCAACAGCCTGCTGACGCTTTCCCGGATATCAACCATCGGCATGGTGTTTCTGGGCGGATGGGCCGCGGATCGTTTCTCCGCCAGACAGACCATGGGCGGCATCCTGCTGATCACCGGAGCGCTGACCGTTCTGATCGGCATGACATCCGGAACCTGGATGATCGCGGCGGTTTTTCTTCAGCCCATGCTGGCCGTATGTTTTTTCCCGGCAGGCTTTGCGGCCCTTTCGATGATCGGCCCTCCGCGGTTTCGAAATATCGCGATCTCCCTGTCCATCCCTGGCGCATTTCTGATCGGCGGAGGAGCGATCCCTGCGGGCATGGGCATGATGGCCGACGCCGGCCATTTCTCCGCAGCGGTCGTTCTGACCGGCGTTCTGATCGGCTCTGGTTCCCTACTGACGTTCCTGTTGAAATCCAGCCGGACGCCGCCGGTCTGACATGAAATCTTTCCGGTTCCGCAAACTCGAAGAATTCAGCCCGTTTCGCATAAACTTGTTGAGAGGCCATCAATTAAGATTGACAACACGGCATGTCCGCAACATAAAGTCGATACCGCAAATGTTATATATAAGGAGAAATACGGTGAACGACGAAATCAAAGTTGACAAGGTATTTGATCTCAAAAACCTGCCCTGCCCCATGCCGGTGGTTAAAATCAGCAGGGGAATCAAGGAGGTCCAAATCGGCCAGGTAATCGAGGCCCATACCACGGATCCGGGCTCATTGACGGACTTTCCGGCCTGGGCCAGAACCACGGGAAATGAAATTCTGAAAACCGAAAAGGGCGACAAGGTTTTTAAATTTTACATACGGCGCGTAAAATAAATGCCCGCACCGCCTCTCGCCCGTGAAGCGCATCGCTATCAAATCAACGGATCCAAAACGTGCAAACACTCTATTACATGATTCTTGTTCCCATGACCTACCTGGCCTTCGCGGTCTTTTTCATCGGAACCGGCCTGCGGCTGTTCACCCTCTACAGAACCCCGAAGTATACGGCCGCGCTTCAGGTTTTTTCCGAAAAGCATTCCGGTCGGCTCTGGGCCATTTATGATGCCTTCCTGTTTCCGACAATTCGAAAGCACAATCCGATCTTATGGATTTTTTTAATGCTCTTTCATATCTGTTTTTTCCTGATCGTGATCGGCCACATCGAGCTTTTCAGGGAATTCGGAATCTTTCAGATCATTCCGCACGAAATCTTTCTGGGCAAAGGTTTCGTCGGCCTGATTATCTGCCTGTCCCTGCTGTTTTTGCTGGGAAGACGTTTTTTCTCTCCAGTCCGCGAACTGTCAACGCCCGGAGATTATTTTCTGCTGATTCTGATCTTTCTGACAGCGCTTTTCGGAAGCCAGATGCATTGGGCCAGGCAGTGGTACGGATACGACGCCCTGCTGGTAGAGAATTACCGCGCTTATCTTCTCAGCCTGCTTTATTTAAAACCCGAACTGAACTTTGCCGTACTGAACTCGGGCCACGCATTCATGCTGGTTCTGCATGTTTTTTTTGCAAACCTTTTGTTGATGATATTCCCTTTCAGCAGGCTGATGCATGCCTTTACAACGGTGACGTTGAATAAACTTCGAAGAGGATAGGCATGGATCAGAAAATCCGGAATGATTTGTTGAAACTGTTTCGAGAAAACCTCAGCCAGACAATGAGGCTTTACCTGGAAACCTGTTCGCGTTGCGGCCTGTGTGTTCAGGCCTGCCATGTTCATGCATCCTTGCCTCAACTCAGATACATCGCCGCGTACCGGGCGGAAATTGTTCGAAAAATATACCGGAAATACTTCAAGGTTCAAGGGAGGTTTTTCCCGCAGCTCAGCGAAGCAAAAGAACTCAATGAAGAAGCGCTGCAGGAACTTTATGAGGCGGCCTTTTCATGCACTGGCTGCAGAAGATGCATGGTCTACTGCCCGCATGGAATCGACACGGAAATGCTGATGTCCATGGCCAAGCTGCTGCTCGTCGGCGCCCGGAAAGAGCCTGAGATGCTGTCCCTGCTTGCCGACACCCTGATCGAAAAAGGCAGATCCCTGGCGCTTTTCAAGGAGGATTTTCTAACCGGCATTAAAAACCTGGAGAACCGGGTTGTTGAAAAATGGAAGTCTCCGGCGGGGCAAACTCCCATTCCCTTGGATGTTCAGGGGGCAGACATTCTTTATGTTCCCCTGTCCGGCACCCGTTCGATCATTACGGCTGCCGCGATTTTCAATGCCGCTGGACGGAACTGGTCCCTGAGTTTTTTTGAGGCGGTCAACTTTGGCGCCTTTGTCGGAGATCCCGTCCGGACCCGGCTCATTCTGGAGCGCATCATCGACGAGGCCGGACGTCTGAAGGTGAAAAAAGTCGTTGCCTGCGAATGCGGCACCGCCTTTCGGGTGATGAAACAGCTTTCCGGAAAGCAGCCCTTCGAGGTGGTTTCGATCGTTCAGGAGATGGCCCGATACCTTCGAGAAGGGCTGATCCGCGTGGACCGGTCCAGATGCAATGGACCGATCACCTACCATGATCCCTGCCAGATCGCCCGAAACGGGGGCATCATAGACGAGCCTCGGGAGATTCTGCGTCATCTTGTCCGGGACTTCCGGGAGATGTCCCCGGATCCTGCATACAACTGGTGCTGCGGCGGAGGCGGAGGCCTGGTCGCCATGGGCGAGGACACCCTGGAGTTTCGAATGAAATCCGCCAGGGTCAAAGTCGATCAGATTCTGGCCACCGGCGCCAAAACCGTTGTCACCGCCTGTGAAAACTGCCATACCCAGCTCAGCGATCTCAATAACCATTATAAGATGGGAGTCGAGATTCGATTGCTGTCTTCCATGGTGGCGGATGCGCTGGTCGGACCGGAAGAAACCGCAAAGGAGAATGCTGAAAGGCAGAAGTTGCGGTAAAGGCGATCATGATCCGGAACAGAAATCTTCGGCCAGAAACGACTCGATCCACTCAACGGCTTTGGGCCATTGATCCGCTTCGAGCCAGCGGATTTCCCTGTCCGCGCCGAACCAGGTCATCTGCCGCTTGGCGAATCGCCGCGTGTCGCGTTTGAGCAGAACCAGGGTCTGCTTCCAATCCATTTTCCCCTGAATAAAATCGGCCATGTGCCGATAGCCGATCGACTGCATGGAATTCAAATCGGGTGAGTACCCCTTTTCAAACAGCCTTCGAGCCTCTTCGAGCAGTCCTGCGGCCGCCATGGCGTCCACCCGCTCATCGATGCGCCGGTAAAGCAAATCCCGATCCATCTTAAGGCCGATTTTCAACGCCCGGTAAAACGAATTTCCGAAGTGATGCTCCTGGTGATGACGGGAAATCGGCTTTCCGGTGAGTTCAAAAATCTCAAGAGCTCGAATAATGCGGGATGCATCGTTCGAATGAATTTTTTGAGCAGCATCGGGATCGACAGATTTCAATCTTTCGTGCAATCCTGAAGGACCGATCCGCATCGCGTCGGCCTTCAGGCGGGATCGGATGTTGGAATCGCGCGGAAGCGCTTCAAACAATCCTTGAAGCAGAGCCTTGATATACAGGCCGGTGCCTCCAACCACAAACGGAAGCTTTCGGCGTTCGCAAATATCTGCAATGAATTTTCGGGCCAGGCTCGAAAACTGCTGGGCGTCGAACAGCGCATCCGGATCCGCAATATCAATCATGTGATGCACGACCCGGGATCGCTGAACCGCATCGGGTTTGGCCGTACCGATGTCCATGTGGCGGTAGATCTGCATGGAATCCGCGCTGATAATCTCGCCGTTGAAACGCAGGGCCAGCTCAATGGCCGCATCGGTCTTTCCCACCGCCGTGGGACCGGTGATGACGACAATCCTGTGCCTGGATTGATCCGAAGCGGAATCAGCCGGCATGGATTTTCAACCTGTTGAATCGGTTCAGCATTACTTTCCAAAGTATCATTTCAGACGGTTGCGGAACATTATGTTTTTTCATTGGATTCCATATCCCGTTATCGGATTGCGTTCAATTGTTTTTCTTTTCGTGATAACATATGTTTCAGATCAAATCGCGGGTCATTCAGTTCGCAAACGCTTTCGAGTTGACAGGGCGTCAGACATCTAATATTTTTGCAGCAAAACAAGGAGGAACCTATGCCGGAAGTCGAGTTTCAGGGAAAGAAGTTTACGGTCAGCGAAGACGGATTTCTCGATCACTTCGAATCCTGGTGCCCTGAATGGGTTCAATGGGTTCAGAAGGAAGAGGGCATCGAAGCACTGACCGACGATCACTGGAAGGTCATTCATGTCATTCAGGACTATTACCAGAAAAACGGCATTGCGCCCATGGTCCGGATTCTGTGCAAGGTCACCGGCTTTACGCAGAATTATCTGTACGAGCTTTTTCCCACAGGACCCAGCAAGGGCGCCTGCAAAATGGCGGGTCTTCCCAGGCCCACCGGATGCTGCATATAATCACTTTCCGCCGATCAAAACCACCGAAAAGAGGATGCCTTTATGATTCTATCCGTCAGAACCCGATCTCAAACCGAACTGGTCGACATCACCGGCCAAGTGCGGAAATGGATAAAGTCATCGGGCTTTGTATCGGGCCTGTGCTTTCTTTACGTTCCCCATACGACCGCGGCGATCACCATCAATGAAAGCGCGGACCCCTGCGTTGCTCTGGATATTGTGACGGCCTTGAACCGGATGGTTCCGCTTCAGGAGCCCTACCAGCATATGGAGGGCAACTCTCCGGCGCACATCAAGGCCTCGATGATCGGTTCATCCGTGCTGGTCGCGGTCGAACAGGGCGAACTGTGCTTCGGAACCTGGCAGGGCATATTTTTTTGCGAATTCGACGGACCGAGAACCCGCAAGGTCAACATGCGTTTTCTTCAGACCGACTTCAAGGAGTGAACCATGTCCCGGTTGAACGATGCAGATAAAAAAATACTCAACCGAATTCAGTCGGACTTTCCGATGGAATCCAGGCCCTATCTTGCATTGGCAACAGAGCTGGGCCTCAGCGAAAAAGAGGTTCTCGAACGGGTGACACGGCTGAAACAGGATGGCATCATTCGGCGTATCGGGGCAAATCTTGCGCCTGCCAGGCTCGGTTTTGTCAGCACCCTGTGCGCCGCCGAAGTGCCGGAAGACGGCATCGACGCATTCGCCCGATGCGTCAATCGGTATGCCGGCGTGACCCACAATTACGTCCGCCAGGGAAACTTCAACGTGTGGTTCACCTTTATCGCGCCTTCGATGGAGGAGATCGAATCCAGCCTTGCCGCCATCTCCCGGGAAACCGGAGTCGAAAAAATCCTCAATCTGCCAGCCACCCGGATCTTTAAAATACGGGCCCAGTTCGATTTATAACAGGGTGTTGAAAAACAAGAATTAGGCCGTCAGATAAGGCGCGCGGCGATACAACAAGCGCAGCATATTCAAGCATATATGAGCATTGGCGAGAGCCGCGCAACGCGGAATGGCGGCCTCAGACACAGTTTTTCAACTGCCTGAGAAACCGGCTCGCACCGGCCGGTCTTCTCTTTCTCAGAATCGGGTTTTTGCGAACAACGCCTCACGCTTCGGCAACGATCAACCCAGTGAATCGAGCCTATTCAATCAATCCTGAAAATTCACCATCCCTGATTGCGGAACATAATTCCGCAACCGTTTCAAATCGCAACGTAAGAGATCCACCGGATACAAAAACTCCTGCAAGAATTTCCGAAGCGCTTTATGAAGAGCGGCCATTCCGGAAATAAGGTTGTTGACCTTATTACCAGGAAATTCTTTCCAGATCATACCCCATGCACAACATTGCCCTTGACAAACATAAATGTTTTATTTAGTCTGAACAACGTTCATTATATAAACAATTTTTTATTACTTTTTTTGTTTATTTTCATAATGTTATATTTATGCTGGTGCTTTTGTTCGATCGAATATCCAAACAAGCTCTCTTGGGGAGAGACATATTAAACATTAAAATTCGAGGAGGATGAAATGGCAGAAGTAAAACTGGGTAACCCGGCGGCAGTCGGCCTGGGCGGGTTTGCGTTAACCACCATGATTTTGCAGTTTCATAATCTGGGCTGGTGCGGTGTCGGCCCGGTTGTGGCCTGCGGACTTTTTTACGGCGGACTTGCCCAAATGATCGCGGGCCTGCAGGAACAGAAAACAGGAAATAATTTCGGATACAGCGCCTTTACTTCTTACGGCGCGTTCTGGATCTGCCTGGCCGTTATTTTTCTTTTGAACCACTATGGCATTTACAAATCCGGCGCCGTAGAAGTGGGTTGTTTTCTCATTGTGTGGACCATCTACACGGCCATCATGTTTGTCGGCTCGATGAGAACCAACGGCATGCTGGCATTTACCTTTCTGACGCTTCTGCTGGGCTTCATCGGCCTGGATCTGGCCCATTTCGGCTATCCGGCGATGACCAAGATCGCGGCCATCGATCTGATCATCTGCGCGGCAAGCGCCTGGTACATTATGGCGCATGTGATTTTTGCCGATCTCGGAATCAACCTTCCCGTCGGCAAACCCTGGATGAAGTAAATATACAAACCCCCGTACAAAACTTTGCGCGGGGGTCTTAATCAATGAATGCATTTTTATCCCCCCTTTTTTGTTCGGCCTGCTGATATTCAAAAAATTTCTCATTTGCCTGCAACGTCATCTGAACCCTTCTTTAAAAGTTGGGCCAAAATATCAATCGGTCACCAGCACGAATCAACAGACTGAATGGGTCATAATGTTCTACTGAACTTTCCGATTGAGGAAGTATAGGTAAAGCGGTGATTTCAAAATACCATGAGGCTAAAAAGTCGTTGAGCATATATGAAAAATCACGGCCATTAATTAATTGACACGCAGGGCCTTCATTCGTATATTTTTTCCACATGCGCTAATTCTGATCAAATATAGAGGTGCTAATGGATAATACTGTACAGGGAAAAGGGAATGGCGATCTGGATCGACAAGAACCTGTCGCCATGGTCTGCTTGGAGGACCGGGCCTACACGACAGACTGCCTGGGAGACTCGCAACTCGTGATAGAAGATGATGCGCTGCTCGAATGGGCTCAAAGCAACCGGATTTCGCCTCGAGAAGCCCAGATTGAGGCGATCCAAAGCAGAATCATTCCTCTTCGCTATGCCAAAAACTTTCATTCCCTCACTCTTGGCGAACAGAGACGGGTCTGCGAGAGTCGGGTCCTTGTCTGCGGTTGCGGAGGACTTGGCGGGGTGCTCATCAACCTTCTGGCGCGTGCGGGAGTGGGTACGCTGCGTTTAGTGGATGGAGGCGTTTTCATTCCCTCCAATCTCAACCGCCAGTGGTTGTGCGATACACAGGCGCTCTCATGTCCCAAGGCAGAGGTCGCCGGTGGGCGCGTCCGGTCAATCAACCCGTTGACAGAGGTTGAGGTGTTTTCCGCTCTCATGGACGAGAATAATGCCGAATCTTTTGTCAAGGAAATGGATCTTGTAATTGACGCCCTGGATGATCTTGCCGGCCATTTTCTTCTAGCGGACACGGCCAGACGCATGAAGGCACCTTTCATCCATGCCGCAGCAACCGGATGGTGGGGGCAAGTCAGCACCTTTCTCCCGGAGTCCTTTCTGGATATGCACAGCATTTACGGTAGTGAGGAAGAACACGATCAGCAGCCGGATGAGTTGATGGGCGTTCTCGGGCCGGCTCCTGCGGTTATCGGAGGTCTTGCGGCTTTTGAAGCAATCCGTCTTCTTTCGGGAAGAAACTCCGCATACGCTGATCAGCTTTGTTACCTGGATGGGGAAAGCGGACGACTGGACGTTATCCCCCTCGAGTAGCGGTTATCCGACAAGCTGTTGCGGTATATTCTGATTACACTCTATTTCAGGTATGGATTAAATTTTTTCTCGCGACCTATGGTCGACGATGGCCGTTTCCCGTAATTGTGCCCCGGCATCACGATCGTATCGTCCGGCAGGGCGAAGAGCTTTTCCTTTATCGAATGGATCAGCATCCGCCGCGAGCCTCCGGGTAGATCAGTTCTCCCGACGGCCTCCACAAACAGGGTATCGCCAGTAAAAACATAGCCTTCTGCATAAAGAGAGATTCCACCGAGAGTATGCCCCGGTGTATGAATAACCTTCAGGGAAACATTTCCCACCGTGATGACATCGCCGTCCTGTACTATGATGTCGGGATAGGGAGACTTTTCAGCTCCATGCATCCTATAGAGAGGCAGCGGTGTGAACATAACGAGTTCCGCATCATCCCTGTGGACAACAAGCTGCGCCCCCGTTCTGGTTTTCATTTCAGCGTTCCCTGTCATGTGATCCACATGGCCATGGGTGTTCACGATGTATTGGATATTGATCTTGTTTGCGCATGCTTCAGCGATGATCCCGCCAACATTTGCCGCGGGATCAATGACCAGGCCTTCGCGGCTTTCCAGATCGCCGATAATATAAGCAAATACCGCCATAGGACCGACCTGCATTTGTTTTACAAACATAGCCGGTCCTCCATGTGGCGACCTACCATATCTTTTTCTGTTTTCTACGAACACTGATAATTGGGGGTGGTTTTGGATTTTAAAGTTTCCTCGCGTTGGCAAAACAAAATCGACAGATCGGACACCTGACTCCCGGTAAAAACTCTTGCTTGAGCATATCGACAAACATCCTGACTGTAATCGAAAAACACACGCATTCGGAATAATCGTAGGATTTGGTATGCCGGGAAACATCGGAAATGATATATTGCATCCATTGCCGTGAAATTAAATCTTTGCGGTAACTCATGATAGACCGACCATGCTTAGGGCCAGCACTTTTATGTGAAAGCTGAAAAGGCGCTCCCCCTTTCCTTTCTGTAATCTTTGTGATCGGTCAGATATAATCTGTGCTCCAGAAAGGAGATATTAGGGGGAACATCATTTAGAGATTTCCTTTGATACCATTGATCAAAGGAAGGCAACAGGCTGGAATAGACGGCTTTTCCATACCCGCCGAAGCCGGAAATATCGATGCCCGCATAATAATGCCGGTATTTCAGATATCTTTCCTCCATTTTATTTTGACCGCCATTTTCACACAGCGCGCAGCCATGGCCTTTCGCTCCATGATATCACCTGTAAACCAAGTACGTTGGTCGTTATTATTTTATTCATACAAGAAAGCGGACAAACATAAGCTGGACCGCCACAATCAGGTTGCAGACTTCCCGTGAATGCTTCTCATACTCTGTGCAGCCACATTCCGCAACTATGAAATAGTTATGTATGCAGAGCGTTGTGCGGGGGTTTTATTCAAAGAATACATTTCTTTTTAGAGAATTCCTCATTCGCGTGCAACGGTATCTGAACCCTTCTTAATAGATCGGGCCGAAGACACGATCGGTCTCCGGCCCGGCTCAACATACTGAATTGATTATATTTACTTCACTTTTCGTTTAAGGAAGTATCCGTCAGGATCGCACTTTTCACGAAGCAGCTTCAGATCGTTTTCACTGGGCTCAACCATGTCTTTCAGATCCGGAGAAATCAGAAGCTCGAAACTGACCAGATCCTGAATATCCTTGGCGGTCTTTCCGGGCAGCACCTCGAGCAGCACCATCCGACGGGTCTTCTCATCATAGCCGAACAGAGCCTGGTTGGTGATGACGCGATACGGACCGGACCCCATAACACCCGCTTTTTTTCGGTAATCCGGGGAACCGTCGCCATAACCGATACTGGTGATAAAATTGACCTTGTTAACAAAACGGCGTGTCTCAAGGGCCATGATGGCGATCGTCTTTTCACAGTTGGCAGCCATGGCACCCGCGCCGCCGCTTCCGGGGAACCTTACCTGCGGATGGAGATAGTCCCCGCCCTCGATGGTGGATCCGATATTCCCGAACATATCGATCTGGGCACCGCCGATAAACGCGTAATCCGCATAACCCCTCTGGGTCAGCTCAAAAACCGCACAAAGCCCTTTGGCAAAAAGCGCTTTGCGGAAAGCCCGGGTATCGCCCACGGAAAGGGGCATGCCCTGCTCAAGAATCGCCGCCAGCGAGCCGGCCTCAAAAATCATGTTCAGATTCGGCGCATGGGTCAGCTGGGCATGCATGGCGCCGATAATGGGTAGACCCGTTCCGACAAACACGATTGATTCGTCTTGCAATACTCTGGAACCCGTAAAAGCGATCATTTCGAATGGACCATATTCAGCCATTTTTCCCTCCTTGCGGTATTATGAATTTCTTAATTGTTTTGGCAAGCAACCCTGTTACTCCAGAATGATGGGCTGAACACCATCGCGCTGCCTGAGTTCCTTGATTGTCTTGTAGGGCCGGGTTGCCAGAAAATCATCAAAGGTCTCGCAGCCGAAGATGTATTTATCGAACCAGGCTTTGAGCTTGTCTTTGTTTCCGGTTTTTCTGAATTCATCGCACATGCCTCTGAATGCCAGGAATTCGGGCATATCGAACCAGTTGTAACCATAGCAGGCGCCCGGATAGGCCCCAAGAGGCTGCTCAACCACGGCATCGACCACCGCGTAGGGAATTTCCGTCAGATTCGGATGTTGACGAATACTGGCGTTGGGAATGATCTGATCGCAGGTCATAATGGTATGAACGGCTGCCTGTGCGATTTCGGGACAGGTGCACAGCGCGCCAAAAATTCGCGCATTTCCGTGCATATCCGCCGCCTGCACATGAACGATCCCCAGATCCGGATGACAGGCCGGAACCAGGTATATATTTTCACCGGTAAAGGGGCACTCAATCATCCGGCCCCGGTTGACCAGTTCCATATCGCTTCCGCCATGATCCCGCGTTGGAATAAAAGGAATGCCCATGGCACCGGCCTTGAACCGGGCCGACATGCCGTAGTTGGTGTAATCGTCCAGCTCAATTATTCCATTTTGTACAAGATGCCGCAGCAAAGGCGCGATGCCGATGACCTCGTAGCCCCACCAAGCCAGTTCGACCCTTTTGATGGAAACATGGTCCGGATTAATAATCATGGCAGCAGCCAAAAGCTCGCAGCAAATGGAGTTGGACTGCATGGAAAGCGTTAAATCCCTGGCGCCATGGCGAATGATCTCATGAACAATGGCGACCGGAGTCCGGGTATTAACAAAGCCGCCGAGACCGAGATTCATGCCGTCTTTGGCATAGCGGGCCACAGCCTCCTTGAGGGTGGTACGTTTGTCGTGCAGACCTTTCTTTTTTGCCACTGCGGCCCGCCTTGCCTCGGCAGGCGTCGCCCCCCAGTATTCAAACTTCGCCTGTTCCTTTTTCTGGATGAGTTCGCTGCTTAAAGATGTTACGTTTCGGATCAAAGACTTAGCTGCCATCACCTTCCTCCTTTCGGGGATCTGTTAATAAATGATTCTTGATAACCATTGTTGATCAGAAGTTTTTGATTCTCCCCCACCACCTCCCATTTTTATTACAATCCGGCCACTCCATATCTTTATTGTATTTACATTTTGAACTTTCCTAAAATGCGTATAGAATGTCAAGAAAAATATTTGACGCCATTAATGTTTTTGTAAATCTTTATTGACTGAATATCATATATTTTTTGATTTTCATATTAAATTATTCGGTTTTGCCAAGGAGTTTAAAGGAGAGGTGGATTTCAAGATACATGCATGATAGGAAGTCTCATTTCAATATCGATCTCTCATCGTCCTGAAACCATGCGCTTGCCGCTTGACACGGCGATGCGGTTTATCTATAAAATAAAAATATAAAATATACGGCAGGTTGCAAAGAATCGAAAACCATATGCGCCTTGAAAGCAGGAGGAGATGAGCGTTTTAAAGCCCGGCGTTAGCGTCATACTGACTTCGGAGGGGTACCAGAGCGGCAGTCTTGCCTTCAAAGGAACCATCTACGAAGCCGATGACGAACGAATCATCGTCTCCCAGACCTTTCCCCCCTTAAACAAATCCCGTATCAACGAACAGCTGACCCTTACCTTTCTGGGTCGAAAAAAGGACCGGATCGAACGGTTCGGGTTTATGGTGGAATTGCTGGAAATTCGAACCGACTATCTGATCGGATCCGGCGAGAAGGTGGTTGCGCTGGTATTTGAACGCAGATCGGATCTGGCAGACTTCGACCTGCGGATGAACTACCGGGTTCAGATCTCGTCGAACAGCGGCATTGAGATCCAGTTTGAGGGGCAGAAGGCCGATCCGCTGGACCTTTCCCTGGGAGGCGCTCAATTCAGCTACAGCCGATCTCGACCGGTCAAGCTCAACGCGCTGATTCAACTGATTCTATATATCGATACCAAACCTTTTATTGTCAAAGCCCGAGTGCGCCGAACCTCGTCTGCTCGGAAAAACGCTTCAGCAAACCCGACGCATATCGCCGCAGTTGAATTTCTGCCCGATCGGCATTTAGAAACCGAGCTCAACAGAAAGCTGATGATGATTCAACGCCGGATTCTCGCCCAGGGTTGTTTGCTTTGATATCACTTCCATTCCAACGATTATCCAGTTCATAAATTCCACAAGAACAGGCTGAGGATTCAAGAGAACCAAGAAGCATATGAAGAAGCGAAGCGTCATTGTCATCGGCGGAGGACCGGCAGGGCTTATGGCCGCGGGACAGGCAGCGGAAGCAGGCGCCGAAACGCTTCTGCTTGAAAAAATGAACCGGACCGGACTCAAGCTCTGCATTACAGGAAAGGGTCGCTGCAACATCACCAATATCGCCGAACTATCTGCCTTTATTTCCCATTTCGGCAAAACCGGCCCTTTTCTTCGGCAAGCCTTTGCCCGATTCTTCAATATCGATCTCATGGAGTTTCTCAATGCGCTGGGTCTGGAACTGGTCGTTGAAAGAGGCGGCCGCGTTTTTCCGGCAAGCGGCAGGGCGCCGGATGTCCACAGAGCGCTTCTGCAATGGATTAAAAGGTCCGGGGTCCGGATCAGACATGCCGCGCCGGTTGATCAAATACGGATACAGGATGGCCGCGTTGCCGGCGTTGTTTCCCAGGTCGAGGAATTCCCCTGCGATGCCGCTGTCCTTGCCACGGGCGGTGCCTCCTATCCGGCTACGGGTTCGACCGGAGACGGCTACCGCCTTGCCGAATCCGCCGGGCATAGGGTAATTCCGGTTCGCCAGGCGCTTGTTCCGCTTGAAACCTCCGGGGATGAAGCCAGAAGAATGGCCGGGCTCAATCTTCGCAACGTCAATGTCCTCATGCTTGTTAATGGCAAGAAAAAAAGAGAAGCATTCGGCGAGGTTGTCTTTGCCGAATTCGGAATGACCGGGCCAGCGGTTCTTTCCCTGAGCGGCGACGCAGTGGACAGTCTGCGCAACGGGTGCAAGGTGATCTTTTCTATTGACCTCAAACCCGCCCTTGATGAAAACAAACTGGATGCACGTCTTCAGCGCGAGATTGCTTCGCGGGGCAAAGAGCAGGTCGGCAGCCTTCTGCGGGGACTGGCGCCCCGGGAAATGGTTCCGGTCTGCCTGGATTCCATCAATATTCCTGCCGATCGACCGGTGTGCAACATCTCTGCAAAGGAACGCAGGCGCCTGGGAATCTGGCTCAAGGATTTCCGGCTGGAGGTCACCGGATACAGGCCTTTCGCCGAAGCGATTATCACGGCCGGCGGAATAGACACCCGGGAGATAGAGCCCAGGACCATGGAATCCAAGAAAACCAGGGGACTCTTCATTGCAGGAGAATTGCTCGATATTCAGGCCGACACAGGAGGATATAATCTGCAGGCGGCTTTCTCGACCGGCTGGCTTGCCGGACGAAGCGCCGCACACAGCAGGCAACCCTGCCGGCATGCTGAATTCAAACCGAAACGACCCGGAGACTCGGGGGCAGGATAGCGGGGCAACCGCTCGCACTTCAACTCAGGACAAAATGTCTGATTCTCGCAAAGGAATTCCGGAGTTCGGAGCGAAAGTCGGGGTGCGCAATGCTGATTAAAGCCTCTCCGCGTTCCCGCAGCGTCTTTCCGTTCAGATTGACCGCGCCGAACTCGGTCACCACCCAATGCACATGCCCCCGTGTGGTCACCACGCCGGCGCCGGGTTTGAGCTCCGGAACAATCCTTGACACGGTTCCCCTGGCTGCGGTGGAAGGAATGGCAATAACCGGCTTACCTCCCCTGGACAGGGCGGCGCCGTGAATAAAATCCATCTGCCCTCCGATGCCCGAGTAAATTCTGTGCCCCAGGGAATCCGCGCATACCTGCCCTGTCAGGTCGATCTCCAAAGCGGCATTGATGGCCACAAACTTGTCGTTCTGCCGGATCAGGGCGGTGTCGTTTGTGCGGTCGCAGGGATGAAACTCCACTGTGGGGTTGTCATCGACAAAGTCAAATAGACGCTTGGAACCATTGACAAAGCTGGTGGTAATTCGGTTGGGGTGAACCTTTTTGAGGCGGTTTGTGATGACGCCTGCTTCCACCAGGTCAACCACGCGGTCGGAGAACATTTCCGTATGAATGCCAAGTTCGTGCTTATCATGGAGCCTGCTCAGCACGGCATCCGGAATGTTTCCGATTCCGATCTGAAGCGTAGCGCCGTCTTCAACAAGATCGGCGATGAGTTCGCCCATACGCGCCTCAACACTCGTTTCAGGCGATGTCGGGTGTTCGAGAAGCGGACGGTCGGTATGGATAAATGCGGTGATCCTGTCGAAACGAACCGCCGTATTGCCGTGAGTTCTCGGCATCTGGTCGTTGATTTCCGCAATGACCATACGTGCCGAATCCGCGGCCGCCCTGGCTGCATCCACCGAAGTTCCCAGCGTGCAGAATCCGTGACGGTCGGGCGCAGACAACTGCACAATTGCCGCATCCAGCCTGATGGTGCCGGAGGCAAACAGCCTGGGAATGTCGCCCAGAAAGATCGGCATGAAGTCCGCACGCCCCTCTTCAATCGGTTTTCGCAGGTCGGCCCCGGTGAAGAGCGAGACGGAAAAGAAGCGGCCCTGCTGGCTCGCGCTGGCAAAGGGAATGTCTCCCAGAAGGTGCAGGTGATAGAGGGTGACATTTTCCAGGTCCGGCCGCCTGCACAGCGAATCGATCAAGGGAGTTGGCGTTGCCGCTGCACCGTGGATAAACACCTTCATACCATTTTTTATATGGGCGACTGCCTCCTCGGCACTGACGGCTCTGGATTTCCAGTTTGGATCAAGTCGCATGAGATGCCTCCTTCTCTCAAGCTGGGATTATTTATTCGATGTAACGCATCGGATAGTCATCGTCAAATAAAACCTGTCCGCAGGAAAGCGGCGGTCGGAATCCGGTTCAACGCACAGACCGCCCGAAATGCCGTATACTCTTAACTATCTGAATATATTTATTTAATAAACGACATCGGTGACGTTTTGCGAGCGCTTTCCTCTTTCGATGGCATACCCGGTATTCAAAACGGTCATTTCGGGCTTCAGGCAGGTTCAGTCAAATATCAAATGCGGGAAAACAGTTCAGCCTGTTGATATAATAAAGGATATTCCGGAACCGTCCCTGATATTCCAATTCATGATATGTTGTTCTGACCAAATGCGAAAGAATCTTTCAAACATTGGAAGTTGGTCAATAAATCGGCAGATCAGGCCGTTTCGCAGAATCGATGCAGCTTGCTCGAAGCTTCTGAAAACCGTTGTCGAAAACACAGAAAAAAGCCTGGCAACAAACGGGCACATGTATCGAAAGCCGTTGAGTGCCGTACGCTGGAGCACAGAAAAGATCCGGCAGAATGTTCGCAGATGCGTGTGCAAGTATTAATAGAAATATTATGCGCCCGGACGCTCAACGACCGCCACTGGGATTTGACAATTCCAAAATTGCATGATGGATCAGCTGAATTTTTGACCGACTCAGAAGTGAAACGTCTGGCCGGCCTCCGCCGAAAGCACCCGGCCTTCGAAAGCTTTTTCGAATTTCCGTACGGCTTTCTCTCCGGTGCAGTGGCACGGAACCAGCATTTCCGGATTCATGGACCAAAGCGAAAGAATGGTCCGCTCCATTCGTTTCTCATCGGCGCTTATCAGATGAAAGCCGCCGATCACCGCCCGAATGGTTGAAGCCCCGCTCAGGCGGCGCACATGTTCCAGCGTGTTGATCAGCCCGGAGTGACAGCAGCCCACGCACACGACCAGGCCCTGCAAGGTATTGATCCACAAGGCCTGATCATCGACAATGGAATCGGCGATACGACCTTCCGGATCCAGAAAAAACGTGCCGCCGGCATCCTCGAAATTCGTATTTCGTGGAATCGGACCGGTGACGCCGATATCCGGCGAAATCATAACCGGCCGCTCAATCCAGTGCATGTCGCAAAACGGCAACCTGTATAAAGCGGAAATCGACTTCTCCGGCATATGAATGAATCTGGCAAATCCGCCGTTGAGACTGCAGCGCAGCTGAACCGCCTTTGGGTGACAATAGACGGAAATCTTTGGGTTGACGCTCAGGACATGAGAAACGCCGCCGGCATGATCGTAGTGCCCATGGCTCAGAACCAGAACATCCGCCTGATCCAGACCGATTTCAAGCTTGGCGGCGTTGACGGGCAACGCCGCACCCTGTCCCGTGTCAAACAGAATGCTACGGGAACCGGCCTCTATCCACAGAGACAATCCGTGTTCAGCCGTCAGCCGCTGGGCGGCCTGGTTGTCGACCAGAATGGTTATACTTGCATTTTCAACGGCCACGAATCTGTCCTGAATTGCTTTGATTTGGCGGGCCAAAAATGGTTTGGAAATTCGAAGCGGTCATCTGTCTCCTTCGCAACGGGGCTCGCCGCAACGTTCCGCGCGTCCGCAGCAGGTCTTTCCGGTGCTTTCCAGAGAACATCCGCCGCTCAGACGCCCAGCCCGGGAATTGGCCGCCCCCTTGAGAATAAAACCCGTACCTCCGCTGATGATGCGATGAACCTCTCCCCGGCATTTCGGGCATTCGGCGATAGGGGGTTCCTTCATGGTCTGACGTTGTTCGAAACGCTGACCGCATGATTTGCATTCATATTCGTATGTCGGCATGATGCCCCTTTCAGTTCCTTGTATTGAGCAGTGTTTGAATCGACCCCGCTCAACTGCTTTCGGATACGATCTGGTTCCAGGCAAAATGCCTCAGCCCTGACCGCCTCCTCCGCCCTGACCACGACCTTGGCCCCCGCCTTTACCGCTGCTGTCCTGACCGCTGCCTTGGCCTACACCCTGACCTTGACCACCGCCCCGGCTGCCTCGGCCCTGACCACGACCTTTGCCGCCACCGCCCTGTCCACCGCGACCCCGGCCTACGCCGCCTTTTTTTCGCCCTTTCATAACGTTTCCCTCCTGTTCAAATGCACCCCATCCTCTCAACCTGCGGCGTCCGCGACATCCCGGCATTGCAAAAAGGCCGTCCGTAATTCCTCCACGAATCCAGGCATCAATTACTTCCCGAAGATCGCCGGCCACAAAAGGAATCACCTGTATCCCGCGTGCTGCAACCAGATTCGCCAGGGTCCGGGAAATCGCCCCGCAGACCAGAGCATTCACGCCCAGTCCGGAAAGTTCCCCTGCTTTTCCCGCAGCGGCAACTTCTTTGAGAACCACTTCGTCTTCACGGATAACCCGTCCGCGCTCGGCTTCCACGATCCGTATCTGCCGGGCCACATCAAAGACCGGTGCAATTCGATTGTTCCACACTGTAAAAGCCGCTTTCATCAACTCAATTCCCGCATAACGATTGATCATAGTTGATCATAGAGCAAACGTCGTGCCACTATGCAAAAAACAGCGCCTTCATTGGCAAGATGCTGTTTTGCCTAGTTTAATATGTATAATGTCGAAGACGGTTTCAGACTAATGAGTCGCGCTTATGCAATCTTATTCCGATATAAGGTCGCACAAGCGCGTCTATTTCTTGAAATCCCGGGAACGGCCGTTTCGTTTCGGAAAAGCAATTCCCAGTTTCTTCATCTTTCGAAAAAGCGTACTCTTGTGAATGCCGAGTTCTTTTGCAGCAGCCAGTCGATTGAAGGCGTTTTTCTCAAGGGCGCTGCGAATGGACTGGGTTTCCAGAAGATCGCGGGAAACTTTCATGCCGGAATCGAATCTTTGAGACAGGCCATGCGCGGTCAGTTCATCCGGCAGATGCTGGATGCCGATCAAACCTTCGGAGCAGAGTATAAAGGACCGCTCGATCACGTTTTCCAGTTCCCGAACATTACCGGGCCAATCATGCGCCATGAGCAATGCGATGGCATCGGCCGTCAATCCTTTTATTTTTTTGTTCTGGAGATGGTTGAAACGGTTGATAAAACTGTCCACCAGAATCGGAATATCCTCCTTGCGGCGACGCAAAGGGGGCAGCTCGATGCGCACCACATTGACGCGGTAATACAGGTCCTCGCGGAAAAGTCCTTTGCGTATCTGCTCTGCCAGGTCCTTGTTGGTAGCAACAACGATGCGCGCATCAGCCTTCTCCGAAACCGTTGCGCCCAGAGGTTCATAAGTCTGATCCTGCAGGACCCGCAAAAGCCGGACCTGAAGGGCCGGACTCATTTCACCGATCTCATCCAGAAAAAGCGTGCCTCCCTTTGCCATGGCAAAACGCCCGGCCTTGTCCCTTTCAGCGCCGGTAAAGGCGCCTTTCTTGTATCCAAAAAGTTCGGACTCCAGAAGGGTTTCCGGCAGAGCGCCGCAGTTGACCGCGACAAAAGGTCTTTTGCGCCGGGGACTCAGGTCGTGAATCGTTCGAGCCATCATTTCCTTTCCGGTTCCGGTTTCCCCTAGAATCAGGGCCGTACTCGGGCTGGCGGCCACGGCGGGCAGAATGGCAAAAATCTTCTGCATCAGAGGGCTTCGGCTCACCAGGTCGCCTACGCGGAATCGTCCCGCCAGTTCCAGACGCAAGACCTCGATCTCGCTCAGATCCCTGAAGGTTTCCGCACCTCCGATGATCCGTCCCTGATCATCCCGGAGCACGGCGGTGGAAACGCTGATGGGAATGCGTTGACCCTCAGCGTTGATGATATAGCCGGATTTTCCGATCACCGGCCTTCCGGTTTTCAGAGTGCTCCGCAAAGCGCAGTCGGTCTCGCACATGCTGCAGCGGAAAACCTCGGAGCAGAGCTGACCGATCGCCTCTTTGCGCGATACGCCGGTTATCTGCTCAGCAGCCCTGTTAAAAGAAGTAATGCGCCAGTTTAAGTCCACGGTGAACACCCCATCGGAGATGCTCTCGAGAATAGCGTCGGTCGGACTCGAAACAGATGGAATTGTTTGCTGCTTTCGAATTGTCATATTTTCAATGCCTCAGCATAAGCATTTTTCCAGATAACCGCGATATCGCACGCCACCTGAACGGGTATTCCTACAGGAGAGCGCAGAAGAAGGGTCTTGAGAACTGCAATGGAAAAAATTGATGAATCCTGTGCGCGCGTATGATGCTAATTTTTTTACAACTTCTCCTGTTTTACTGTCAAGTAGAAACATTCCCCGAAAGACGCCATTCCGTCTTTCGAACCCCTTTTTCATTCCGCTTGATTCTGGCCTCGAATTCAAATCCATGTTAGGAAAAAATCAAATCAGGGTTAAGGAGAAAAAATATGAATTTAAGACGGTCTGTTTTGCATCGGCATTTTTTGTGTTTCTGGGCTTGTTTGTTCATGCTTTTTGTCTCTCCCCTGTGGGCCGCCGATTACAACGTTCCCGAATACCGGGCCGCGGTCGAGGACGCCAAAGAGGCATTGCCCTTCGAAATCTCAAAGGACCTCTGGGCGATAAGCCCCAGCAACCCCGACATCATCTGGGAGGGAACGCCGGGCGCTTCCAGGGTTCTGGTGGTGACATGGACCGGCCCCTACTATGATGGATTTGACGGAATGGACTATCAGCTGACCTACGGTCCTGTATGGGTGGTTCCGGCCGGACAGCTGGAGCAGTGGTTCGAAAGCCGAAACCTGCATCCGACCGTTGAACGGGTGGAACAGCTCATGGGATTGCCGTCGGAGACCGGCAAAACCCGTTTCGTGGAAATGTGGGTTGATCCGGCCGACCTGTTCCGCCCGTCTCCGGACCCGGAAATTTCGGATTCCGAATCCGAACTTGATTATCCGTCCGGCGCGGGTACGACGGTCGAACAATTCTACAAGGACTGGTTCGAATATACAAAGGCAAACCAGTATTCGGACTCCGCCCCCTATCCTTGGACCCGGCTGGGATACACCTATGACTGGGGAGATCAGTACAACCATGTGGGCCTGAGCGAGTTTGTGATTGCCGTAAATGTCATCGACGCCGACAACAAACCCTGGGTAGGTATCCATAAGGTATACACCAATGAAGAATTTTTTCTGACCGTGCATACCGGATCCGGGTCTTCTGATTTTTCGGACAACTGCTTCATCAACTCGCTTCTCCGGTAAGCGTTATGGCTCAAAAAGTTTCAGATATTCGCCATAACCCTCCCTTTCCATGTCCTCTCTCGGGATAAAGCGCAGGGCTGCCGAGTTGATGCAGTATCGCAACCCGGTGGGTCTGGGACCGTCGGAAAACACGTGGCCAAGATGAGAGCCGGCTTCCCTGCTTCTCACCTCGACGCGCTTCATGAGCCAGCTGCGGTCTTCGTGTTCGACGACGGCTTCAGATTGAATGGGCCGGGTAAAGCTCGGCCATCCGGTGCCGGAATCAAATTTGTCTTTGGAGCTGAACAATACCTCGCCGGATACCACATCCACGTAGATTCCCTCTTCCTTGTTATCCCAGTAGGCGTTGTCAAAGGGCTTTTCCGTGCCGCCCTCCTGGGTCACGTGATACTGAAGCGGGGTAAGGGTTTTTTCCAATTCAGACGGGTCGGGTTTCTGATCGGGCTTTGGGCTTTTCCAGGTTTTTTTCAGAAAATCTTCCCGGCCCGAGCCGCTCCGGTACATGTTGTAGCGAACCGGATGGTTCTTGTAATAATCCTGATGATACGCTTCGGCCCGGTAGAAAGGACCGGCTTCGAGAATCGCGGTTGCAACCGGTTTGTCGAAAACGCCGAGAGACTGAAGCTTTTCCCTGGATGCTTCGGCGATACGGCGCTGTTCATCCGAATGATAGAAGATTGCCGTGCGGTACTGCTCGCCCCGGTCCGCGAACTGGCCCCCGGCATCGGTGGGATCAATCTGGCGCCAGAAAACATCCAGCAGCTTTTCATAAGAAATCCTCGAAGGATCATAGGTGATCTGAACCGCCTCCAGATGACCGGTTTTCCCGGCCGAAACCTCCTGGTAGGTGGGATTTTCCTTGAAGCCGCCGGTGTAGCCCGATACGACTTCCAGAACGCCTTCCATCTCGTCAAACGGTTTTTCCATGCACCAGAAACAGCCGCCGGCAAAAGTCGCCTTCTCGAGCTGCGTTCCCGAGGCCGGACTGACGGGAAGAACCATGAAAAGACATAGAATCACACCGGTAATAAGAATATCAGTCAGCATAATCGCCCTCCTTTGCAGAAAAAAGTCGGTTTTAAAACCCGGATATTTTCCGGAACAATTTTAAATAAAAAATAAGCACGGGTTTTTCGAATGCAAAGGACAAGACAATATGTCTCAGCCCCGTGAAAGGTTCCGTAAATAAAATATTTCCGAGTCCGCTTGCATTCTTTCGCAATAATGCAAGCGGACTGCAGTGGATGTATTTATCCGGCATCAAGCAATTTCTTAAAGGCGGATTCGCTTTGTCTGCCTTATGAAATCAAAGAAATTGACAAAACCGGTTGATTCTGAACAGTTTTTACGTCAGAAATTCCGTGTAGATATTGTCGGCAGGATGACGCAAATGACCGAAAACATCTCTGAGTACCGGAACCAGGATCTTGAAACGCTGGTCGGAACCGTTGAACGCGTGAGCTTTTACAGTGAAGAAAGCGGGTTCTGTGTGCTTCGGGTCCATGTCAGGGGGCAGCGGGAACTGGTCCCGGTGGTGGGAACCATTGCCTCGGTCAGCGCCGGCGAGTGGGTGGAAGCCCGGGGAATCTGGGACATCGACCCCAGACACGGCCGTCAGTTTAAAGCGCGTTTTCTCAAAACCGCCGCTCCCAATACGGTCGAGGGCATGCAGAAGTACCTCGGCTCCGGATTGATCAAGGGCATTGGTCCCGGCATGGCCCAACGGCTGATCAAGGCCTTTGGAGTTCAGGTGTTCGAGGTGATTGAACGGTATCCGCAGCGGCTGACCGAGGCAGAGGGCATCGGCCCGCACCGGCGTGACATCATCGTGGCCACCTGGGCCGATCAGAAACAGGTGCGCGATATCATGGTGTTTCTGCACAGCCACGGCGTGGGCGCCAGCCGGGCCTTTCGAATCTACAAAACATACGGGGATCAGGCCATTGATCTGGTTCGGGAAGATCCCTACCGGCTCGCGCGTGACATCTGGGGCATCGGATTCAAGACCGCCGATCAGATCGCGTCCAGCCTCGGCATTGCCGGAGACTCCTCGATCCGCGCCCGGGCCGGCGTCGAATACGCCCTTCAACAGCTAACCGAGTCCGGACATTGCGCTTACCCGAGAGACAGGCTCGCCGCCGCCTCTGCGGAGCTTCTGGAAATTGACATTCAAATCATTGAGAAGGCACTGGATGAGGCGATTGCCTCGAGCCGCCTGGCCCAGTACGATACGGGAAGCGATTCTCTGGTGTATCTCAGCGCCCTTGACTTTTCCGAACACCAACTGGCCCGGTATCTTTGCCGTCTCAATGAAGGGCCGCATCCCTGCCCGAAAATGGATGCCTCTCAGGCCCTGGAATGGGTTCAGAAGAAGACCGGTCTGAAGCTGGCCGATGCGCAGAAACGCGCCGTCGAACTGGCGATCCTCTCCAAGGTGCTGATTGTGACCGGCGGACCCGGCGTCGGAAAAACCACCCTGATCAATGCCTTATTAAAAATATTTCAGGCCAGGGGCCTGGTTGCGGTCCTCTGCGCGCCCACGGGCCGGGCGGCCAAACGCATGAGCGAAAGCACGGGATTCGAGTCCAGAACCATCCACCGGCTGCTGGAATTCGATCCCAGAGTCAACGCCTTCAAGCATGATCAGAAGCGGCCGCTTTCCGGTGATTTCTTTGTCGTGGATGAGTTCAGCATGGTGGACCTGGTGCTGGCCTACCACCTGATCCGGTCGATTCCGGAACACGCGGCCCTGGTAATCGTCGGAGATGTGGACCAGCTGCCGTCGGTCGGACCCGGCTGCGTGCTGCGCGATCTGATCGATTCTCAGGTACTGCCGGTCGCCCGCCTGAATCAGGTGTTTCGCCAGGCGGCGCAGAGCACGATCATCACCAATGCGCATCGGATCAATCAGGGTAAAATGCCGCTGATCAGCCGGCCGCCGGAGAAATCGGATCAGATGGCCGATTTTTACTTTGTTTCATGCGAGGAACCCGAACGCGGCGTGGACATGATCCTCCGGCTGATTCGGGACCGGATTCCGGCGCGGATGGGGCTGAACCCGGTTCAGGATGTTCAGGTCATCAGCCCCATGCAGCGGGGCCTGCTCGGCGTCCAGAACCTGAATCGCTGCCTTCAGGATGCCCTGAATCCCGGCGAGCCGGGCTTGGAGCGCTTCGGCTGGCGCTATCGCTGCCGCGACAAGGTGATTCAGGGCGTCAACAATTATGACAAGGATGTATTTAACGGCGATATCGGCCAGATCGTGGAAATCAACGAAGAGTTTCGGGAGGTGCGCGTACGCTTTGACGACAGGCTGATTTCGTATGATTTCGGAGAACTGGACGAACTGAGTCCGGCCTATGCCATCAGCGTGCACAAAAGCCAGGGAAGCGAATATCCGGCTGTGGTCCTTCCTCTTCATGTGCAGCATTATATGCTGCTTCAGCGCAATCTGCTCTATACGGCGGTCACCCGCGGAAAAAAACTCGTGGTAATCGTGGGAAGCCGTCGCGCCCTGGCAATCGCCGTCAACCGGATTGACAGCGGCAGGCGGATCACTACCCTGCGGCAGCGGCTTTGCGAGGCAAGCGGCCCTCTGATATAGATTCACAGATCGCAAGTCCGGTCAACCTCACTCCGGGTTTCTTTTCCTTTCCATAGATTTCCTTGACCATCTTTGTGGGTCCGTCATATAAATAGCAATATAGGAAAAGAGAAATCCATTGATCCGCTTTTATCAAAAGAGGAAAAAATGATGGAAAAAATTTCCGCACATACAGAAAAGAAATGGATGAAACGGGTCCTGATCGCCGTAGCGGGACTTCTGGTGCTCTATACACTGTTCGGGTTTGTGATTCTGCCGCTGATTCTGCGTTCGGTGCTGGTGGAGCAGATATCCAGCCTCACAAAGCGCAGGGCTTTTGTGGAAACTGTCGATGTCAATCCATACGCGCTGACCATCGGCATCAGAGAGCTTAAACTCGAGGACCTGAATGCCAACCCCTTTGTCGCTTTTGATGAGCTTTTCGTCGATTTCGAGCTGATTGCTTCGGCGTTTAATCGGGCCATTGTGTTTAAGGAAGTCCGGCTGGCCAAGCCGGATATTCACATCGTCCGCACGGGAGCCTCGACCTTTAATTTTTCGGATCTGATTCCGGCCGATGCGCCGGAGGATGAGAAGAAACCGGCGGACGGTTCGAAAACGGTTCGCCTGGCAGTTGATAAGATATCTCTTACGAAAGGAGCGGTTCAATTTTCAGACCGTCATGCCGGCGTGGATCATCAGGCAGATGACGTTTCGATCACGGTTTCCGGCATATCCACCCTGCCCCAGGACGCTCGAACCGAAGCAACGCTTGGGCTGAAAGCGATCCTGAATGGAAGTCCGATCAAGCTCAACGCACAGGGCCTTTTCTTTGACCCTTCGCTCAGGACCCGGATTTATGCCGATATTCGCAAACTCGATCTGCTGCGCTGTCTGCCGTATGTCGCCCTGCCCAAAAATCTGAAGGTGCCATCCGCTTTTTCCAGCGCAAAGATTGCGCTGGATTTCAGCCGGCAGAACGATCAGCTTTTTCTGACCGCGCTCACCGGATGGCTGGAGGTGTCCGAAGCGCGCGTGACGCTTTCTGAAAACCAGCCCCTGTTCTATGTGCCGGAACTGGAGGCAAAACTGAATCAATCCGATCTTCTTAAGGGGCCGTATCATATTGATTATTTTCGAATCAATCGTCCGGAGATTCATATCCGGCGGAATGAGTCCGGAAACCTGGAGCTTGCCTCACTGGCCGGAGAAAAAGCGCAGACTACCGCATCTGAAAAGGATCACTCGAAAACCGCAGAGCCCGTTGTCGATCTGGATGACTTCAGCATTTCCGGAGCGGTCGTTGCGTTTTCCGATTCGGCCGCAAGTGAGCCCTTTCAAACGCGCCTGGAAGACATGAAGGTTTCGGTTAAGAATTTCAGCACCCGCAAAGACCGGAATGCGGAGTATGCTTTTTCGGCCCGTACTGATGCCAATGAAACGGTTGAATCGGCCGGACGTTTTTGCCTGGATCCGCTGAGCGCTCAAGGGGCCGCCGATCTCGCGAATTTCGTATTGAAACGGTATGCACCGTATTACCAGGACCGCCTGGGGTTTGAGATCACGGGCGGCACGGCGGGCGCGCATGCAGGATTTAGGTTTGAATCCGCATCCGAAACCCTGGCGTTAGACGGGGTCGGACTGGATCTCAAGGGGCTCAGCATTCAGGATAGGGTGCAGAAACGAACGGTTTTGAAGATTGACGAATTTTCCGTAAGCGACACGCAAATTGATGCAACGCATGGATCTGTTGTCCTGGGCATGGTGGCTTCCCGCGGGGGTAATGCATTCTTTCAACGGAACGCCGATGGCGCGATCAACTGGCAGCGGCTGGTTGTCTCCGACCAAAAGGCAATTCCCGAAAAAGCCGCAGCCACGGAATCGCCTTCCTGGAAAGTTCTTCTGAATCAGGCGGATCTTTCCGGCTGGTCAGTTGAATTCGAAGACCTGGCTCCCGATGACCCGGTTAAACTCAACCTTTCCGATATTGCTGTGAAAGCCGGCAATCTGGGAACCGCCGTAGAGGATGCCGGCAAGGCAGACCTTTCTTTACTGTGGAACCGTACGGGATCGATCGGAGTAAAGGGCGAGATTCGTCTGAAACCGCTTCAGGCGAATCTGGGCATTGACGCCAAGGGCCTGGATCTAAGATCGGTTCAGCCGTATTTTTCCGATCAGGTCAATATCCTCATCACCGACGGAACGTGCGGGGCCAAAGGCCGGTTGAAAATTGCCCAGAACGCGGCAAGGGATATGGCCGCCGAGTATGACGGTGATCTTTTCCTGAATAAATTCAGCTCGGTGGACCGGGAATTTTCCCAGGATTTTTTTAAATGCGGTTCTCTTTACATTTCCAAAGCCCGGATCGGATATAATCCCACGAAGGTTTCCATCGGCGATGTGGCGCTGACGGATTTCTTCTCGCGACTGATCGTGCATTCCAGCGGCAAGATCAACCTGCAATCCCTGATGGCCGAAAAAGAAGCTGCCGCCCCGAAAACCGAAGAAAAAGCCGCGCCTGTTCCGGTGCATATCGATACGGTCACCCTGCAGGGAGGTTCCATTAAATTTTCAGACTATTACGTTGAGCCGAACTTTGACGCGACCCTGCTTGAAATCGGAGGCAGAATATCCGGTCTGGCGTCGGAGGAAAACCGCAGGGCCGATGTGCTTCTGAAAGGAAGGCTGAGCAACTACGCCCCGCTGGAAATTACCGGAACAATCAATCCCCTGGCCGAAGAGTTGTTTGCCGATATTGTTTTTTCCTTCAAACAGATTCAGCTCAGTCCATTTACGCCCTATTCAGGAAAATATCTGGGTTATCAGCTTCAGAAGGGCCAGCTGGATCTGTCCCTGGAATACAAGATCGATCAGGGCAAGCTTCGGGGCAAGAACCGTGTGAGGATCGACCAGCTCACCCTGGGCGACAGCGTTAAGAGTCCGAGCGCAACCTCGCTTCCCGTAAAGCTGGCCATCGCCCTGCTCAAGGATCGAAACGGGGTGATAGACCTGGATCTGCCCGTGCAGGGCGATCTGAAAGACCCGAAATTCCGCATCGGCAAGGTGGTTATAGCCGTGCTGGTCAATCTGGTCACCAAGGCCGTAACTGCCCCGTTTGCCCTTCTGGGCTCGATGTTCGGCGGCGGAGCCGATTTGAGTTATGTCGAGTTTGATTACGGCAGCAGCGAGCCGGGCCCGGAGGCTTTGAAAAAGCTGGCGGATCTTGAAAATGCCTTGTACCAGCGTCCCGCGCTGTCACTCGAAATTCAGGGCCAGGTTGATCCGGATCAGGATCGGGAAGCGCTTCGTCAGCTGGCATTTGAAGAACGCATCAAGGCCGAAAAGCTCAAGGATGTTGCCAAAAAACAACCGAATCTGGATCTGAGCGATATTGCCGTTTCATTGGAGGAAAGGCCGCTTTATGTGGAAAAAGCCTATAAGGCCGGACAGTTTCCAAAGCCCAGAGGGTCGGAGGGGCTGTTCAAGAAACTGCCTGTAGAGGAGATGGAAAAGCTGCTGTTTACGCACACGCTGATTGCCGATAACGACCTTCGGCAGCTGGCGTATCAGCGGGCCGAAGCGGTTCGCAACCACATCATGAAAAATGGAAAGGTGACACAAAATCGAATGTTCATTCTTGAGCCGGAGCCGATTGCCAAGCAGGAAACATCAAAAAATGGGAAAAACCGCGTACGGTTCTCGCTCCGGTAGCCGAGGCGGCGCTGAGTTGCGCTATTTCATCAGATAAAATCCCAGTTCTCTCGGAAGATTCCGAATAACGAACTGGGAACCGATAAATCGCTCCTCTACCGTCCTTACCGAAACCTGAACTGATATTTTAGACCGGTTGGCATTATCCAGCGTGAAATCAAGGTCCAATACGTCGCCGACCTCGGGCGCGTTCTGGCTCAAGATCGTAAAGCCGATGCCCCCTCCGGAAATATCCCGAACGACGATATCTGTAACCTTTCGAGTTCTCAGGTTGCGCATCGAACCGGCGAGTCGGACCTTTTTACGATAATGCTTGCGGAATTCCAGGGAGCAAAGGAAACCTTTTCCGCACGTGCATCGCGTTTTAAGAATTTTCTTGTCAGTTGAAAACTTTTCTGCGGAAACGGTAGCCGTATAACCACAGTAGGGGCAGCAGATCGTTGCCTTGTTTTCCTCGTTCACATATACATTTATTGATTTCGGTGCTTCCTTCTGACTCACGGCGCCTTTCCTTTCGATAAATGTCGCCTTGGACCGACGGATGCATTTTCCGGTCCGGGGCGTGGGAACGTTTTTCTATTTTTAAATACTATTGTGAAATAAATCAATACCGAATAACCTGTCTTTATTTTTTTGATTAATTTAAAATCAGCCACAAGGCGAAGTTTGGCACTTTTACGGTTGCGAAAAATCGCCGCACAAAATCGTTGTGACGGGTCTACGATTTTTTTGGGCGCATCCGGCCTGAATACGGATTAATCATGAAGACCGTTTTTTGTCTTTTGATGATCATTTTTCTTGCCTTCAGCGGCTATCATCTGTCGTTTCGGCATTTCAAGCTTCCTCTTGTTGCAAGGAAGTTTTATCTGACCGGGGTTGAGTTTCTCGTTTTAGGCCTTTTGATCGGTCCGGAATTTCTCAATATCATCGACCAGAACACTTTGAACGGCCTCGAACCGCTGATATCGCTGCTGCTCGGATGGATCGGCCTTCTGTACGGATTTCAGTTTGAACTGGCAAAGCTTCGGCGATTTCCCGTCGAGCTTCTTCATGCAGCGGTTGCAGAAGGCCTGTTCACACTGCTCTGGATGTTCGGCTGTCTCTATTGTGCGCTTTCATTCTTTGCACAGATATCTTTTCCCGTCAAAATGGCGATCTGTATCGCCCTTTCAGCCGCTGCCGCCTGTACGGCACAGGCAGGCCTGACCCTGTGGACATCTTCCCGGACAGCGCCCCGCCAGAAAATGATCATCCACCTGCGCTATATTTCCGGAATCGACGGAATGGTCGGGCTGCTTGCATTCGGTGCGGTATTTTTCTTTTATCCTGGTACGGAAAATATTCAACCGATTGAACAATTTTTCGTGGTTGCCGGAATTGGTGGAGGAATTCTGCTGCTTTATCTGCTGCTTACGACAGTGCGTCCGGAAAGAGCAGAGCTGGTTCTCATCGTTGTCGGCATGACGATACTGACCAGCGGCATGGCGTCTCTGGCAAACTTTTCATCCCTGATCATCAGTTTCGTTGTCGGTGGCTGCCTGGTCAATTTTTCGCGCGAAAAAGAACGGATCTTTAATTTGCTCGTTTCGGTGGAAAAACCGGTTTATCTGCTGATACTGATGTTTCTGGGCCTGAACTGGCGCCTCGACCTGATCTGGTATCCTCTTGCAGCGGTGGGATACTTTCTGTTCCGGTTCGGTGGAAAGTTTTCAGCCGGATGGCTGCTGACCCGCAGCAATTCAGAGTTCAGAATGCACCCGTATTTTTTCGGATTCGGACTTCTGGATTGGGGTGGTTTGCCCATCGCCTTTTTACTTGAATTTTCAAGAGGATTTCCGGATATCGCGACCGGCCAGGCTATCAGCGTGGCCTTGATGGCCTTGGTCATCAACGAGGCTCTGAGCGGCCTGTTTGCAGGCTTTTTGTTGCAGCGGGGCGGATCATGAGAAAACAAGTCAAAGATGTTATTCTCAACGGCGTCATTATGTGCCTTCTGGTTGTTTCGGCCCTGTGGATCAAAACTATGGATCCGAATTCCAGCTGGCAACGGGCGGGCTTGGCGGATTTCACTCTGGGCTTTGTGTTGCTTGCCGCTTATATGAGCGGACGAGTGTTCAACACTTTTCGTATGCCGCTGATCAGCGGCTATGTGGTCGCCGGCATTCTGGTCGGACCATTTGTCAGTGGTTTCCTGACCCGGGAAATGACCGAAAACCTGAAACTGTTCGATGATCTGGCGTTGAGCTTTATTGCGCTTTCAGCAGGAGGCGCTCTTCATGTTAAAGCTCTCGGAGAGCGTTTCCGGTCGATATTCCTCAACGTGATATTGCAAACCGTTATTGTATTTTCATCGGTTTTCGGCGCCGTCTGGATCTGTAGCTCCTGTTTTGGGTTTACGGCTCACCTGAGCCGGCTTCACATAATTTCTTTGGCTGTGCTTCTGGGCGTGGTCGCCATAGCGAGGTCGCCCTCCTCGGCGATTGCCGTCATCAGCGAATGCCGGGCATCGGGACCGTTTACCGAAACCGTTCTCGGTGTGACGATCGTTATCGACGTCATTATTATCGTGCTCTTCACTCTGGCCATGACGGCGATTCAGATGTTTTTTTACGGTGGACCCGGAAATTTTAGCACCCTGATTGCACTGTGCGGCGAAATTCTCGTTTCTCTTGTGACTGGAGCATTAATCGGCCTGGGAATTTCATTTTATATCTCACGGGCTGGGCATGATCTGACCTTGTTTCTGCTGTTGACCGGGTTCGCCGTAACCAAGATATCTCAGTGGCTCGGCGGTTTCATGCTGGCAAATTTTCAACTGGCCCTGCATCTGGAGCCGCTGCTGATCTGCATGAGCGCGGGATTTGTTGTTCAGAATTTCGGACACGCCGGATTTCAATTCATGGAAAGTCTTGATCGGGCGGCACTGCCGGTCTTTGTGCTGTTTTTTTCCCTGGCAGGCGCGTCTCTGGACTTGAACGCCTTTAAAGCGTGCTGGCCAATGGCACTGTTTTTGGTGGCAATTAGAGGGCTGGGAATCTGGGGGGCCGCTTGGACAGCGGGCAGAATCAACCGCGATCCTTCGCCTCATCTACATAATGCCTGGATGTCTTATCTGACGCAGGCCGGAGTTGCTATCGGCCTTGCCCAACTGGCTCAACGCCAGTTTCCAGAAATAGGCATTTATCTGACAACGATGGTTCTGGCGGCCATCGCTGTGAATCAACTCGTTGGTCCAATACTGTTCAAAATTGCCCTGGAACGTGTCAACGAGGCAGGAACCCGGTAGAGGCAATCCGTCTGCAAACGGTGCTCAAGTGTGCTCGTGTTTTCCCTTTATGGGCCGGCCGATCTTTTTTTCCACATGGCGCTGTTGTTCGCCGTCATCGATTTCCCGGCCCAGCCGGTTGAACCGATCCAGAGACATAACGAAATAGACTCCCTGATGCGGTGCCCCGGCCTTGCAGCAAAGCGCTTCCAGAAAGGCAACGGCTTCATCGAGGATGTGGGGCGTTTCGATGACGGTAAAAATCGTTTTGTTGTGCCGCATACCGCCGCTGGTCAGTGCCCTGAATCCGGCAAAGATCGGAACGTGATGACTGATGAACTGGAGAGAGTCCGTGCTTTCAATCACCGTTGCGCCGGTGACGCCCAGGTCCAGCCATCCGGTGATCAGCTCGTCGAGCAGTTCTTCTTCATTGATTATCACGACCAGCAGATTCACGGTTGCACCCTCGGCCTCTCAATGAAAGGCCATCTGATTTTCGATATTTTCGATGGCATCTCGAAGCTTTTTTGCGTCTGTTTCGGTCCGTACCGCTTTCAGGAAATCCACATTTTTGCAAAGTCTGGATATTCCCGCCAGAATTCTGAGATGAAGAGAGCGGTTGCTTTCCGGAATGATCAGCGCCAGAACGATATCGACAGGAACGTTGTCGATGGCTTCGAAATCGACCGCCCTGGCCGGCCGTATCAGCATAACCGCGGCGTCTTCGACATCGTCGCAGGTCGTATGGGGAAGACCGATGCCGCCGCCCACTCCGGTGCTCATCAAATTCTCCCGTAAGACCAGTCCCTGATAAATGGGCCCGGAATTTTGTACAATACCGGCATGTTGGCAGGCTTCCGCCACATAGCGCAAAATTCCGTCTTTACTGGAAAGCGCAAGATCCAGGAAAATGTTTTCCGGAGAGAGGTATTTCCAAATTTTCATAAGGATTTTTCCTCCTTCGAGGTTACGGACATTTGAGCGTAACGAGGGTGGCTCCCCATCCGCCAGCCTCGGGCGGAGCATCAGAAAACGCTTCAACCATTTTTGAAGCACTCAGGACCGAATGGACCCGCCGTTTCAGCATTCCGCTTCCTTTTCCGTGGATGATGCGAACCTGAAAAATTTTTCCCCGAACACATTCGGAAAAATAATCCTCAAGAAGAGACGGCACCTCGGAGGCTTGAAATGTATGAAGATCCAGCGTGTCTTCGATGGGAATGCGTATGAGGTTCTTCACAGCAGCCGCCTGTGTGACAGGGTGCATGGGAATGATTTGTTGGTGCTTGATAAGCGACTTCGTTTCATATATTTATTTGAATACCAACCGGGAGCGCTTTCGTCAAGCCGATGCATCCCGAAGCTCAAAGGAAATACGATATGCTGGTGAATGAAGTTCTTGTCGGCGCAGGATTGATGCTCGGGGCATATCTGATAGGATCCGTCTCATGGGGAATCGTCTTTACCCGTTGCCTGAGTTCCGTGGATTTGAGGCGGGGCGGCAGCCGAAACATCGGAGCTGCCAATGTCGCCCGGACGGCCGGCGCAAAGCTTGGCGCCATGACGCTGGCCGCTGACATGCTCAAGGCGGCATTGCCGGTATGGATTTTCTTCGCACTGACGGATAGTGAAAACATCGGCAGGCAATACTGGGGGATTTCGATTGCCGCCGCTGCATTTTTCGGTCACCTGTTTCCCGTTTACAGCGGATTCAAATTCGGCGGCAAGGGTGTCGCAACGGCGGCCGGTGGGTTTTTGGCGCTCGCGCCAAAGGCACTGGGCCTGGCTGCGGTGGTTTATATTACCGCGGTTGTGGTATTCCGGCGCGCTTCTGTGAGTTCACTGGCCGCTTCGGCGGTTTTGCCGTTTGCCGCGTGGATGGTGTACCGGTCTTTCGCCATAACCGGATGGGCTCTGATTGCCGCAGTGTTCATCTGGATTCGCCACAGGGACAATATTACGAGAATCATTGCCGGCGTCGAGCCGGAATTCAGATTCCCGCAAAAAAAGGCTCGATAGACTTATTGAAAGCGATCTTGCCTTGATGAATTGATGAATGAAAAAATAACAAGCTATAGTCTTGTTAAAGATTTTCGATCGCCCGCCGAATTTCCTTGATGATCCAGTTCGGAGTCGACGCGCCAGCAGTCAGACCGATGCGCCGAAACGATTTCAACCCGTTGAGATCCAATTCGTTTTCCGTTTCGATATGAAAAGCGGGCTTTCCCTGCTGACGGACAATTTCGGCAAGCCGTTTCGTATTCCCGCTGTTGTATCCCCCCACTACAACCACCGCATCCACTGAACAGGCCAGCTGTTTGACCTCTTCCTGCCGTTTGGCGGTTGAATCGCAGATCGTATCAAAGATCTTGTAATGCGGGAAGCATGCTTCGGCCCAGCTTTTTATGCTTTCAAAAAACAGTGTGTTCTGGGTGGTCTGGGCAACGATGATAGCGTTTCGAAACACAGGCAGTTTGCTTAGATCTTTGATGTTGTCTACGACATAGGCATTTTCTCCGGCAAACCCCTGAAGGCCGATCACCTCCGGATGATTCCGGTCTCCGATGATGATGGAGGCGTACCCCTGGCGGGAATGATGCGAAATGATGGTCTGTACCTTGATCACACGGGGACAGGTGGCGTCCAGAACATTGAATCCGGCTTTCTCCAGGCGGGCTTTGGCCTGCGGCGGAATGCCATGGGCGCGGATTAAAAGGGTGCCCTCACCGCGTTCAGGGATCTCGTCGATCGCGGATATTCCTTTTTCTTCCAGCAGACTCAAGACCTGGGGATTGTGAATCAAGGACCCGTAAGTGTAAAACGGCCCCTTAAAACGCCGGGGAAGATTCAGCGCCAGTTCCACGGCCCGGCTGACTCCCATGCAGAATCCGGCGGTTTTGGCGAGCAGTATTTCCATAAAGATTTGAAGCGGTAAAGTCCTGGGTTCAGGGAGTCAGAAGTTGCGAATGTTGACCAGCAGGCTGATCAGGCGGTCCAGGTCCTCATTGCTGAAAAATTCAATTTCCACCCTGCCTTTTTTCCCTTTGCGTTTAATTCGGACACGGGTGCCGAAGTTTCGGGTCAGTTCTTCACCAAGGCTTTCCAGGTATATTTCTTCCGATGTTTTTTTCGGTTCTTGCGGTTCTGTCGGGATTGTTTTCAGCCGCTTGATCAACGCCTCGGTTTCCCTGACGGACAGACCTTTGGAAACGACGGTTCTCCATGCGGCAAGCTGATGGGCCGCAGTCTCGGCGCCCAGTATGGCGCGGGCATGCCCCATGCTCAGCGTACGGTTGACGATGCTTTCCTTTATCGGATTGGGAAGCTGGCGCAATCGCAGAAAATTGGCAACCGCCGAGCGACTTTTCCCCACTCTGTCGGAGACCTGCTCCTGGGTCAGATTGAATTCAGAAATCAAACGCTGATAGGCTTCCGCGGTTTCCAGAGGGTTGAGATCCTCCCGCTGAATGTTTTCGATGATGGACAGCTCCAGCAGGCGGGCTTCGGAGACGTTTTTCACAACAACGGGAACCTGATTCAGCCCGGCCATTTTAGCAGCCCGCAGGCGCCGTTCTCCGGCGACCAGCTCATATCCCCGGTGGTCTTTTCGGACAATCAGCGGTTGAATGATGCCCTGTTCCCGAATTGACCGGCACAGTTCCGCCAGTTCTTCTTCCGGAAAGTGCCGGCGCGGCTGATAGCGGTTGGGATGGATCAGCTCGACGCTGCACTGAAAATACTCCGCGGTTTTGTCTTCCAAGTCTCCGATATCCGGAATTAACGCATCCAGCCCTCTTCCCAGGGCTCTTTTCTTTTTCTTCGCGGTTTCCAGTTCCTGTGGAATTGAAGCTGAATCTTTGTCCATTGACAGCCTTAAGTTAACGGAGGTTGAGGGATTATTCGATCAGTGCCGCATGATTTCTTCGGCCAGGTCAAAATAACTCCGGGCGCCCATCGATGTTGAATCGTACATGAAGATCGGCATCCCGTAACTCGGCGCCTCTCCGAGTTTGACATTGCGGGGGATGATGGTCTTAAATACCCGGTCTTTAAAATGCTTCTCAGTATCTTCCGCAACCTGGTGTGAAAGATTGGTGCGTTTGTCAAACATGGTCAGCAGAATGCCGGCGATTTTAAGATCAGGATTCAGACTGCGCTTGATCCGCTTGACCGTCTGAAGCAGCTGGCCCAGACCTTCCAGAGCGTAAAATTCACACTGAAGCGGAATCAGGACAAAATGCGCAGCGGTCATGGCGTTGACTGTCAGCAGGCTCAATGAGGGAGGGCAGTCCAGAATGATGTAATCAAACAGGCTTTCGATATCGGCCAGGAGATTTCTTAAAGCCAGTTCGCGCTGGGGATGAGAAACCATCTCCACCTCGAAACCGGTCAGTTCCATTCGAGACGGTATGATCTTAAGCTCTTCAACACAGGTGCCGCATATCAAACTCTTTGCGGTTGCTCCGCCGATAAGGCCGTGGTACAAGGTCTTTTCAATCGTCGACTTTTCCAGACCGATTCCGGTGGTGGCGTTTCCCTGGGGATCGCAGTCCACGAGAAGGGTCCGTTTGCCGGAAACGGCCAGAGCTGCTGATAGATTGACGGCGGTGGTTGTTTTTCCCACGCCGCCTTTCTGGTTCGCAATACATAGAATAATTGACATAAAAAGCTACCTACCATAAAAAGCGGTGTTTGAAAAGGCCGTCGGTTCATGGCAAAATACAAAAAAATTCGAATATAATCAAAAAGGAAACCATTTCGACCTTCGGCCGGTTTTAAAATATTTATGAAAAAATTCAGCCGATTTTCAGTTATTTTTTTGTGTTTTGGCGTTTTTTGCTTCCAGGTTGGATTGGCGCCGCTTGCCGAAGCCATTACCATATCCCGGGAAGAAGAGATGGCCAAGGAATTCTTGAAGACGGTCTTAGACAAGGTAAAACTGGTGGAAGACCCCATGGTGCAGGACTATGTCAACCAAGTGGGCAACCGGATCGTATCGTCTCTTTCCTCTCAGGTATTTTCCTATCATTTCTACGTTATCAAGCAAGATGTCTATAATGCTTTTGCCAGTCCGGCCGGACACATATTCGTCAACAGCGGATTGCTGGCGGCCATGGAAAACGAAGAGGAACTGGCCGGAATTCTGGCCCATGAAATCGCCCATGTGCTTTGCCGGCATATTTCTCAGCGGATCGAACGGTCAAAGAAAATCGGTTTCGCGACCCTGGCCGGATTAATTGCCAGCGTACTGGTGGGTGCTGGTGGAGCCTCGTCCGCCGGCAGCGCCATTGGCGTTGGATCAATGGCCGCCGGCCAGTCCGTTGCGCTTGCTTTCAGCCGGGAGGACGAGATGCAGGCCGATCAACTCGGCTTGGAGTGCCTGAGAAAGGCCGGTTATACGGGCGAAGGTCTTCTGAGCGTGCTGGGTAAGATTCGAAGCAAGCAGTGGTTCGGCACCCAGCAGATTCCAACCTATTTGATGACCCACCCGGCAGTAGAGGACCGAATGGCTTATGTGGGCACCTGGCTGGACAGGAACCCCCTCTCCGTGAGGCCTGCGGAGCCCTATGTCTTTGACAGAGCCCGCGCCCGGTTACTGGGGCGATACACCGACGAGACAACGGCTCTGAAATGGTTTGAGAACGAACTGCAAATTCATTCCGACAATCCGGCGCTCTGGTACGGATATGGATTGGTTCTGGCCAGAGTCGGCGAACATGTTCAGGCAATCGATGCCTTGAAGCGGGGTCTCGAAAGAAAGGCCTTTGATCCCTATCTGCTTCAGGGGCTGGGTGAGCTTTACTTTCTGAACGGCCGGTTCGAAGATGCGCTTGGCCTGCTTGAAGGAGCGGCCGGCATCGGTTCTCAGGATCCGGACACGATGTTTTATCTGGGAAGAACCTGTCTGGAGCTTGGAAAGATTGACCAGGCTGCAGATGCCTTTGAAACCCTTGTCCAGACCCATCCTCGGTATGATCGCGCCTTTTATTTTCTTGGGGAAAGTTACGGACGGAAAGGGGACATGCCTCTATCCCACTTTTTTCTGGGGCAGCATTACCATCAGCAGAAATCTTATCAGACGGCGCTGTTTCATTTAAGAAAAGCCGCTGAAGACCTTCAGGATCCGGAAAAGAAGGCCGAGGCCGGAAAGCTGATTCGAGAAATTGAAAAACTGAAAAGGTCTTCGGAACCGGGTTCCGATGGACCGGTGATTCGAAAACCGCCGCTCGTCGAAAAATTTATCTTCGATCGAAGTGGGAAAACTGCATGGTAAAGGTTGCCCTTCCCTGAGTCGCCGACCGCAGCGCCGTTGAGTAGCCGAACATTTTGGCCAGCGGAACCGTTGCCTTGACTTCCTGGACCCCGGTTCTGGATCCGATGGCCTGGATTTTTCCGCTGCGGGCATTCAGGTCCCCGATGACTTCTCCCATGAATGCCTCGGGCACAAAAACCTCCACATCCATAATGGGATCCAGCAGGTAGGGCTCGGCGCTTGACAGCGCCTTTTTACAGGCCATCGAGGCACTGACCGTATAAGCCAGGTCCGAGCCCAGGGATTCCCGGTATGAACCGCCGGTGAGGACGGCTTCCACATCCACTACCGGATATCCGAGCACGGGGCCGCTCTGAAATGCTTCAAGCACACCGCGTTCAACAGCCGGAATAAAATTCTGGGGTATGGTTTCCGAATCGATTTCAGACCGGAACAGATTTCCGGTTCCGCGGGCTCTGGGTCTGAGGCGGATTGCAACCTCCGCAAAGTGCTTCTGGCCTGAAACCTCCTTGTCAAAAACCGCTGAAGCCTCGAAGTCCCTTTCGATCGATTCCCGGTAAACCACCTGAGGTTTCCCGACATTGACAAAGGTGTTGAACTCCCGTTGCATCCGGCTGATGATCACCTCTATGTGAAGCTCCCCCATTCCGGACAGCAGCGTCTGGCCGGTATCCTCGTCCTTTCGGACCTTCAGGGTCGGATCTTCCGCGATGAATTTTTCCAGTACCTCCTCGAGTCTTTCCTGGTCGGCATGGGTTTTGGGCTCGATGGCCACCGAGATCACGGGCTCATAAAATTCCATTTTTTCCAGAAGAACCGGATGGGCCGAAGTGCACAGGGTATCCCCGGTGGACGAATCCTTCAAGCCGATCACGCCGACGATGCCCCCGGCTTCGGCCTCGTCGACCCGCTCCCGCTTGTTGGCATGCATGAGAAGGATCCTTGAGAGCTTTTCGTATTTTTTCAGTGCCGGATTGTAAACGGATTCTCCGGCGCGCATTCTTCCGCTGTAAATTCGGACAAAGGAAAGTTTTCGCCCTTCCGCCATGGAAACCTTGAATATCAGCGCGGCAAGGGGCGCGGTATCGCTTGGAAGACATTCGATTTCCTTCTGAGTTTCCGGGTGGTTTCCCTTGATGGGCGGCACATCGACAGGGCTGGGAAGAAACTGCGTGATGGCGTCCAGCAGGGGCTGAATCCCCTTGTTTTTCAGAGCGGACCCGCAAAATACCGGAACCATCTTCAGTTTCAGCGTGGCACCTCGAACGGCATCGAGGAGGGTTTGCTCCGAAATCGGTTCTTCCGCCAGATAGGATTCCATGACCTGATCGTCGACCTCGGCAATCGATTCAATCAGCTTTTCCCGATATTGAATTGCCTGCTCCTGATATTCCGAAGCGATATCATCAATCGTATAAGTAGCGCCAAGCGTATCGTCGTCCCACTGAATCTGCTTCATGTGAATCAGATCGATGACGCCGGAAAAGTTGTCTTCCCGCCCGATCGGCAGTTGAAGGATCAGCGGATTTGCGTGCAGCCGATCCTTCATCATTTCAACGGTTCCAAAAAAGTCGGCGCCCACCCGGTCCAGTTTGTTGATAAAGGCTATCTTGGGAACCCGGTACTTATCGGCCTGACGCCACACGGTTTCCGACTGGGGTTCCACTCCGCCGACCGCGCAGAAAACGCCGATGGCGCCGTCCAGAACACGAAGGGAGCGTTCCACCTCGATTGTAAAATCCACATGCCCCGGCGTGTCGATAATTTGAATTTTCGAACCCTTCCACTGGCAGGTCGTTACCGCGGAGGTAATGGTGATGCCGCGTTCCTGCTCATCGGGCATCCAGTCCATCACCGCTTCGCCGTCATGGACCTCTCCCAGTTTATGAGAACGCCCCGTGTAGAACAGGATTCGTTCGGTGACGGTGGTTTTGCCGGCATCTATATGGGCGATAATGCCAATGTTTCGTATTTTATTGATTTCGCTTTGTTTTTTCATGTAGTTCAGCACACAAAGGCGTTAGTTGAAACCGGATATTCAAATGCCCCGCTGGCATGACGGCTTTTTCTCCCACGAAGGGAATCCTTGCCTGTCCGATGTCTATTGTATTCAATACTAAAGAGTCTGCTAAAATACAAGCAATCCCGGTATGCCTGCCCGATAATGCTCAAGGGGACATGGAAAACAAGATGCGCTGAATCATGGAAATTTCCCTGACAGAGTTTTGAAATGGATCGATCGATGTTTTGCAATTCCTCAAGAGGCCCATTTTTTCACGCCCTGCCATTCCGCCCGGGAAAACCAAACCTTTGTTTTTGCATTTTTCCAAGGCTGATTCCTTAAGACAACAGCATCCTCATGTCAAGCCGAGAAACGCCTGAACAACCTGGGCCGCATTCTGAAAAAACAGAGAACACGTTGCCGCAACAGCGGGAATCGAATTTGTGCGGCGAACTTCGGTTTCGAGTGCGATCACGGCTTGTCTTATCGGACTTTTTATGCCATGAAAATCTGTGCGGAAGCGGAATCAACTGTATTGAGTTTAAGTCAAATATCGAATTTCACCGTCAACGGGCGAAGGTCGGCATCATGAGCGATATCGATGAAATTTTCAGGCAATTTCGACGGAACGAAGATGCGGCGCGCAAATTTTATGAGGTGGAAACCCGGATTTTATCCATTTTAAAATTCGATGATTTCTTCCATTGTCTGCTGCAGGAAATTCAGGAAAAATTCGAGATCCCTCTGGCCTGGATATGCATGATCGACAAGAGCGAGGTGTCGAACCTTATTGACTCCATTGAAACCTGTCATACGCTCCGCAAACACCTTACCGTGGTTCCCCGGAATGCATTCGTTAAACTCGCAGGCGAAAGCGGAGTCCCGATTCTGATCAATCGGTACATCAAGGACTACGCGGCCCTGCTTCCGCCGAGCCGGACCTTTTTAATCCGTTCAATGGCCATCGTGCCCATCATGCTCTATGGTCAGGTGGTAGGGAGTCTGAATCTGGCGGATTTTGCTCCGGGCCGTTTTGCGCCGGATCTGGATTCAACCCTGCTGGAACGCCTTGGCGTCAAGGTGTCTCTTTGTATCGCCAATGTTACGGCTCATGAAAAACTTCGCTTTCTTGCGTTTCATGATCCTTTGACCGGTCTGCTGAATCGTCGGGTCATTGAGGCAATCCTGAAAAGGGAATTCACCCGGGCCCGAAGATATGACGGCCCCCTGTCGATGTTTTTCATCGATCTGGATGATTTCAAGGGGGTCAACGACCGCTACGGACACGATCGTGGAGATGACCTTCTCCGGCATGTGGCCGACAGCCTGGTTGAACTGTGCCGGGAAACCGACGTGGTGGGCCGGTTTGCCGGGGATGAATTTATCGTGGCACTGCCTCAGACAGACAAGAAAAGCGCCGAAAAACTCATGCGGCGCATTCAGAAATTCTGCAGGAAAAATCCCATGCAGGCGGCGGATCTGAGCATTCCCGTATCCCTGAGTTTTGGAGTGGCATGTACCGAAGAATCGGGAATCGATGATTCGGCGGCGCTGCTTAAATCCGCCGATAAGCGACTTTACGCGGCCAAGGCCAGAAAAACTCGAAAAAAAGCGGTGACGGCTTCGTAAAATTATGATGGGCATTTCCCCGTTGCCTCAGACATGATCCTTTAAATTTCTGGTAATCGATGACCACAATCTTTTTAAAACAGGGCAGGGAAAAATCCCTGCATCGTCGCCATCCCTGGGTTTTTTCCGGAGCGGTTGCGCGGATAAAAGAAACGGCCGGCCCAGGCGAAACCGTGGAAATTGTCTCGGCCGACGGCGTCTGGCTGGCACGCGGAGCGTATTCTCCGCAATCTCAGATCGCCGTGCGCATCTGGTCGTTTGAGCAGGCGGAACGCATCTCATTCGATTTTTTCAAGGACCGCCTCAGAAGCGCTCTTTGCATGCGAAAGTCGATCCTCGATCAGCCGGAACCCGCCGGAGTGAGGCTGGTCAACGCCGAATCTGACGCGCTTCCGGGCCTGATTGTGGATCGTTATGGCGAATTTCTGGTCTGCCAGTTTCTTTCAACCGGGGTTGAATTGTGGAAACCGGCGATCGTCGAGGCTCTGGCTCAGCTGACCGGATGCCGTGGGATTTACGAGCGTTCGGATGTTCCGGTGCGGAAAAAAGAAGGCCTTCCCCTTCAAAAGGGAATTCTGTTCGGGCAAGAGCCCCCGGAGTTTGTGGAAATAATCGAGGAAGGCACCCGTTTTCTGGTGGATGTTCGTACAGGGCATAAGACCGGTTTTTATCTGGACCAGCGGGAAAACCGCCGGCTCGTGGCGCAGTTCAGCCGGAATGCCGAGGTTCTCAACTGCTTTTCATATACCGGCGGATTCGGTGTCCGGGCTGTTTCGGCCGGCGCACACCATCTGATCAACATTGATGCGTCCGAATCGGCACTGGAAATCTCCCGGAAAAACTTCGAAATAAACGCGCCGGGCAAGGCCGGAATTGAGCACATAAACGGGGATGTTTTCGAAGTTTTGCGGAATTTTCGAGACCATAACCGCCGGTTCGATCTGGTGATTCTGGATCCTCCCAAGTTCGCCGACTCCCGCGCCCAGCTGATGCGTGCGGCGAGGGGGTATAAGGATATCAACTATCTGGCTTTTCAGATTCTTCGCCCGGGCGGAATGCTGTTCACCTTTTCCTGCTCCGGTGCTGTAACCGCCGAACTTTTTCAGAAAATCGTCGCCGATGCGGCTCTGGATGCCGGCCGGAAAGCTGTTATCATCGCCGACCTGAATCAGGCCCCCGATCATTCCGTTGCCCTGAATTTTCCCGAAGCCCGGTATTTGAAAGGCCTGCAAGTTTACGCGAGTTGACCCCCGCTCTTGAATTTTTCAAGACCCCTGACAGGGTTTGATAAACCAGAATCAGTGAGTCGGAGATCTCCGGTATCCGCTTTTTCACTGTAATCCAAGACCGAAAAAGGTATTGACATTTAAATGCGCTTTGGTTAAAGGAACACACAGTTTTGGGGCTGTAGCTCAGCTGGGAGAGCGCATGACTGGCAGTCATGAGGCCAGGGGTTCGATCCCCCTCAGCTCCACCAGGAAAATGAAAAGGGGTTGGCCGTTCAGGCGCCCCTTTTTTTATTGAAGAACATGGCTGAAAACGGGGCGCAGAAATCAAAAGTATTTCCTGGAAATTCCAGTGGCCGCAATGATCCCTGAGATTCCGGCGCCAACAATGCCGCGGCTCTTTCCGGTACCGTCTCCCGCCACAAAGATGCCCTTGGCATTCGTTTCAAGATTTTCATCCGTTATAAAGTGCGTATCGAAAAACTTGATTTCCGGCGCATACATCAGGGTGGACGGGTGAAGGGTTCCGGGCACGATCTTATCCATCTTTTTTAAGGACTCCCAGAGATTGTCGATGATGCGGGCGGGCAAACCCAGCGTGATGTCGCCCGGCGTGGCGTTATAAGTCGCCCTGCACAGCCCGAAATGACGCGTTTTGCTGTTGAAGGTCGAAATGGAGCTTCTTCTCCCTTCCCTGAAGTCTCCGACCCGCTGGACAATCGGCCTCCCTCCCCCCAGCAGGAAGAACTGCCGGGCGATCATGTGTCCGAATTCGGTCGTATCGGAATAGGGCGCAGTCAAAGAGACCGTATTGATCAGGGCAAAATTCGTGTTTTCCGTTTTCCGTCCGGCAAGCGCGTCGCCGTTCACCAGTTTGAAGTTGTTGTAGTTTTCGGACCGCACCCGTCCGCCCGGGTTGGTACAGAAGGTCCTGACCCTGTCTCCGTGGCGCGTCGTGCGGAAAATGAATTTCGGATCGTATACGATATCGGTGACCTCATCATAAAATTTCCTGCTCAGTTCAACGCGGATTCCCACATCGATGGGACCAAAATTATGACGGATACGCAATTTTTCGGCCACATCGCGAAACCAGTAAGCGCCGCTGCGCCCCGGAGCGGCCAGAACAACCTTCGCGGCATGGCAGACTTTTTTTCGCTGACGGCTGCATAGAACATGATAGGTGTCGTCATTTTGCCGCACAATGGAGGTTGCCGCGGTTCCCAGCAGAAATTCCGTTTTCTTCAGAAGATTTTTTAAATAATCCACCACGGCCTTGCCATTGTCCGTTCCCCAGTGCCACTGCTCCGGCGCGATGAATTGAGCGCCGTGCTCTTCGGCAATGCTTTCGAGCGCCTTGATTTTTTCATTCCGATCGACAAAGGTTACCTGTCGGCACCTGGGAAAATGAGCGAAAACCTGTTTGATTTCTTCCATCAAACGTTGCGCCGAATTCCGATCCAGCTTGAGTTCATCCAGATCGATTCCCACTCGATAGTCGAAATTCAGCTTGCCGTCGTTGAGCAATCCTCCGGCGGGATACGGGTACCGGTCGATGATGCCGATTCGGTCCACGCCCAGGCGCTCAAGCTGCAAAGCGGCAAACAGACCGGCGGGGCCGGAACCGATAATCAGCACATTATAAGCGTCCATAAGCCATTTACGCTCCTGATTACACTTGTACCACAAATTCCGTTATTTGAAATCCAGGATATCATCGTTCACAAGAGCGGAATTGCCGGTCCGAGTGGATGCGGTTGCCCACTCCCCGGTTCGGGGGAAAACGCCAAAATCAAAGGCGTGAAAAATTCTGCACGCTGCCGATTTCCCGCAGAAACAACTTTTTCGCGCGAACCAGAATCCAGAAGGTTTTTCTTCGTGTAAATTCCCGTTTGGTCAGTCGTGATCGACAAATATCAATCTGTCCGTATCAAAACCCGATGCTGCCGCTTTTGCAATGAGCATATCTTTTATATTTTCCTGGATTCCGGGTTCCCTGGCCAGAATCCACAGATAAGATTTGTTGGGACCGCATACGAGTGCATATTGATAATGCTCATGGTCAAGTTCGAACACGATATAAGAACCGTAAAAAGGGCCAAAGAAAGAAACTTTCAGGTAACCCAGGTCCGATCCTTTGACAAAATAAGCCTTTCCTTCGGCTTCTTTCCATGAATTTTCCCTAGCGGAATACCCGCGGTTCAACACGCTGACGCCGTCGTCATCCCGCAAACTGTAATCCGCCGTAACCCGGGTCAAACCCCGTTCAAATGAATGATCCAGCCTCGCGATTTCGTACCACTTCCCCAGATATTTCTCCAATTTGAAATTATCAACGGGTCTTACGTTCTCCGGTATTCCGGCACACCCCATTATGAACAGAATCAACACAGTCGATAATGTTTTCATCTCCGCGTTTACCTCCGAATACTGAGAACAAAATCATCAGGCTGCGAAACAGCGTCTGCAGAAACGAATTATTATGTGCTTTTATTTTTTTCTTCCAACTTCTTTTCTTCGAGATAGAAAGGCAATAGAGACTTTCCCCCCTGATTATTGCTATAGATAGTAAATCTAAATTCAATCTGTTCTTCTGGCCAGACGACTATATTATTCTTATCGGTTCTTATTATTTTTCCATTGGCGGATTTGATCTTATTGGCATGGGTAAATAAAAGTATCTCTCCGTTTAATATCTGAAACTTTAGATCCGCAATTGAATCTCCTTCATTATGGAGTCTTTCGAGTATTGCTGTTTTTGACGGGAATGCTTTGGGCAGCTGTACTTGAAGTATCTCCTTTCCGGACAATGCCTCATCTTCCTGAAAAAGTTTGGCTTCAACAGGTTTTATGACGTCTGCATCAAGGTCTTTCCCAAATTCTTCCGCTGAGATTTTTTTTAATGTGTTCCAGTCCTCTTCGATACTATAATTTTCGTCCTCAGAACTTTTTTGTGAGCGCAGTCCGTGATAGGTTTTTTCCACTTTGCCGGTATCGTAATTAAATTCAAAAGAATATTCCTGACAGCTGAGGCATCCGGCCAAAATAAAATATAAAGGCATAAGTAAAATGAATTTTTTCATAATATTCCTTTCACATAACGCTGCTGATTCATCGAACGGCTTTTTTGCGCCGGACGAGCGCCTTGCCAAATTATGCATAGCAAATGAATTTGATTGTATTTCCCCTGCAAATCAGGCTCTTTTGACGTTCTGACTCGCATGGAGCCGGGAATGCGGCTTGCCGCCGAACAGGTCATGGCGAAAAGGCCTATGCAAATCTACCCTGCAACCCGTTTGCCGATATACGCGCCGCCGCGCACATCGGTTCCCGTGTATTCTTCCACAACTTCCAATCCGGCATCGGTCATGGCGGATACATACTCTTCCCGCGAAAAAAGGCCGATTTCCATGGATTGTTTATGGTAGGCCACCTCATTGTTTTTCCCGATAAGATGGTGAAACGTCACTTCCACAATTTTGGGTTTCTTGAGGCGAACCTGTTCCATGCGGGCGATTTTCAAATCCGGTTTGTCGGAGGCATCGACCACGATCAGATCCTGGAAATCCTCCACCGTGCTCCTTTGCGGATACTATCCAATTCGACCCGCTCTCAGGTTCTGCGGAAATATCATTTCTTTCATTTCCACGAGACAGGACGTGATAAAGACCGCCTTCATATTCTATTCACCATGCTCTGCCCATGCCTTTAAAACCTGATACGGTTCAACCGGTCATTCACGATTCAGGATGTGACGCCATAATTGGCTGCAGGCTGAAACAAACCGGTATCAGGAACATGTAAACGAAAATCAGTCTCACACGGGTCATCGGCTGGCTGATTCGAAGCGATACCGACTCGAGAAAGGTGATCATTCTGAATTCCCGCTGCAGGGAACCTGGGTAATTTCCGCTTTTTTAGGGAGTTTCGGTGAATTTTTCGACCCAGCTGGAGAATTGATCAACATGTTAACATTCATTATATATAAACATAGCAATAAGTTAAAGCGCTAAGGATGACGGAATTAAAATTTATTATCACCTATATAAAAACCTTAACAGGGTGTTGAAAAACAAGAATCAGGCCGTCAGACAAGGCGTGCGGCGATGCGACAAGCGCAGCATATTTAAGCATATGTGAGCATTGGCGAGAGCCGCGCAACGCTGAATGGCGGCCTCAGACGCGGTTTTTCAACAGCCTGTTAAACGCGCTACAAGGAGGCTTCATGAACTGCGATCACTTTGGCAGGATTGAAAGATTCCGCTCCAACAAGAACTTTGGTGATTGGCAAGAGCTGTTCGGCGACCAGGTCATCGCCACAGCTATCCTCGACAGGATGCTGCATCATTGCCGGGCGGTCAACATCAAAGGGCACAGCTATAGGCTCAGGAAGCACGGGTTTTCAAAGAACGAGTTTGGCCATCAACCGGCTCCGACGGCTCATGCCGAGGTGGTAAAGAACTAAACAGCGCGATGGTACATTCTTATTTTCCCATAACTGGTACGCTTTTCATTCCCATTGACAGCCGTCCTGTCAGAAAACTCTCGAAGACATTTATACTGCGATCAGGCAGGATCAAAGCGATCCGCGTTCATCACCTTGTTCCAGGCCGCGACGAAGTCTTGCACGAACTTATTCTGGGAGTCCTCACACGCATATACTTCCGCGAGCGCTCTCAGCTGGGAGTTCGAGCCGAAGATGAGATCGACACGGGTACCGGTCCACTTGAGCTCACCGCTTTTGCGATCACGACCCTCGAACACGTCGTCGGATTCTGAAGCGGCCTTCCACGTGGTGCTCATGTCAAGTAGATTCACGAAGAAGTCATTGGTGAGCGCCTCCGGGCGCTGGGTGAAGACTCCGTGCTGGGACTTTCCGAAGTTGGCATTCAGGACGCGCATGCCGCCAACGAGGACCGTCATCTCGGGAGCGGTCAGTGTCAACAGTTGCGCCCGATCAACCAGCAGTTCCTCTGCCGATACGCTGTATTTGGTTTTGAGATAGTTGCGGAACCCGTCAGCAGCCGGCTCGAGTACGGCAAATGACGCCACATCGGTTTGCTCCTGTGACGCATCCATCCGCCCCGGCCTGAAGGGAACGGTTACCTCGTATCCGGCATTCTTCGCGGCTTGTTCAACGCCTGCGCATCCCCCAAGAACAATCAGGTCAGCGAGCGAAACCATCTTCCCGTCGGTCTGCGCACTGTTGAACTGCTTTTGAATCCGCTCAAGGTTCTGGAGCAGAACCTGCAGCTGTGCCGGCTGGTTGACTTCCCAATCCTTCTGCGGGGCGAGACGAATGCGCGCCCCGTTTGCCCCGCCGCGTTTGTCGGAGCCGCGGAACGTGGACGCCGACGCCCATGCCGTCGAGACCAGTTGGGAAACAGACAGGCCGGAAGCCAGGATCTTGGCCTTGAGGGAGGCGATGTCCTGCGCATCAATCAGCTTGTTATTGAGGGCAGGGATCGGGTCTTGCCAGATAAGTTCCTCTGCCGGGACTTCCGGGCCGAGATAGCGCGAGCGCGGGCCCATGTCGCGGTGGGTCAGCTTGAACCACGCACGGGCAAAGGCGTCGGCGAATTCCCTGGGGTTCTTCAGGTAGTGACGCGCGATCGGCTCGTAGATCGGATCGAAGCGCAGCGAGAGATCCGCCGTGGTCATCATCGGCCGATGCTTCTTGGACGGATCATGAGCGTCGACGATCATGTCTCTTTCGTCCACATCCTTGGCCAGCCACTGATGCGCCCCGGCCGGGCTCTTGACCAGTTCCCACTCGTATTTGAACAGCACCCTCAGATAGCCCGAGTCCCATTTGGTGGGATTCGGTTTCCAGGCACCCTCGATGCCGCTGCTGATCGTATCGCCGCCCTTGCCGCTGCCGAAACCGCTCTTCCAGCCAAGGCCCTGCTCTTCGATGGGGGCGCCTTCGGGCTCGGGCCCCACATGGGTTGCGGAACCGGCGCCATGGCATTTGCCGAAGGTGTGGCCGCCGGCGACGAGTGCGACGGTCTCCTCGTCATTCATGGCCATACGCGCAAAGGTCTCGCGAACGTCACGGCCCGATGCCACCGGATCAGGATTACCGTTCGGCCCTTCCGGGTTCACGTAAATCAGCCCCATCTGAACGGCCGCAAGAGGATTCTCGAGATCCCGGTCGCCCTCATAGCGTTTATCGCCAAGCCACTCCTCCTCAGAGCCCCAATAAATGTCTTCTTCCGGCTCCCAGACATCCTCACGCCCGCCGGCGAAGCCGAAGGTCTTGAATCCCATCGACTCAAGTGCGCAATTGCCGGCCAAGATCATCAGGTCGGCCCAGGAGATTTTCCTGCCGTATTTCTGTTTGATCGGCCAGAGCAGCCGGCGGGCTTTGTCCAGGTTCACGTTGTCCGGCCAGCTGTTGAGGGGCGCCAGGCGTTGGGAACCGGACCCTGCGCCCCCGCGGCCATCGCCCATGCGATAGGTGCCCGCGCTGTGCCACGCCATCCGGATCATGAGGCCCCCATAGTGACCGTAGTCGGCTGGCCACCAATCCTGTGAATCGGTCATCAACGCATAGAGGTCCTGCTTCAGAGCATTGAGGTCGAGTTTCTTGAATTCCGAAGCGTAGTTGAACGCCTCACCCATGGGATTGCTCTTCTGTGAGTGCTGATGGAGAATCTTGAGGTTCAACTGTTTCGGCCACCAATCCCGGTTCGATCTGCCTCTGACAGCAGTGGGTTTGTCAACGCTGCCTGTTACCGGACATTTGCCCATCTCTATTCTCCTTTCTTTTCAGGTTTACGTTTGTACAGCTCTCGCGGTAGGAACGCCGTTTCCCCAACATCCACCGCACAGACCCGGACGTTCGGTTTTCCCGCATCCGGTTCCTCGTTTGTACTCGCTTCCGCGCAAGGCTTATGCATTATGATAATGGACGACGTTGTCTTTTGACAATAATCATTTTGGGCTTAACGATTCCAGGGCGTTTAGTGTAATCGTCCCTGAAGTAAAGGATATGCCCTCCCGTCCCGCAGGCCAGAACAAGGAGATCCGCCTCTGACACAGCGCCATGCCGGGTCAGCAGCCCTTTCACTCTGGCGGCTTCCGGCGCGTATTCCCGGTCGTTTTCTTACTCCGCATTCCTGAAATCATCGACGCATCCGGCTTCGAATGCAAATGAGGCCATTTCACCGTTCACATCCAAAAACGCCTGTCGCTCGTGGTCGTCGCGGAAAATATCGTTTCTTTCATTTCCACGGGACAACGTGCGATACAGACCGCCTGCATATTCTATTCGCCATGCTCCGCCCATGCCTTTAAAATTGCATGGAATTCTTGGATGGGTAAACCCTTTATTCACTTTTCAAGATGTGACAACGTTCTCCATACTGTAAGATACGCCGAGCTTTGCTCAGAGAAATAACATGAAGTACACCGGGAGGCGAACGCCTTTCCGCGACGCTCCGTTGGAACCACTCGTTGGTCATTCAGTCTTCATAAGGCCCGAGAAAACGTTCACCGTTGAAGTGTATGAGGTGCGTGGGAGACTCGGCGATCCAGACTTCGGTTTCCCAGGAGATGTCACTCAAGTACTTCACCATAGCCTTTCGATCAAGGAACGTGGTCACAAAAACAAGACCGGCAGTTGATCCGGAAAACAACGCCTTCAATTCCTGCCTTCGTTTAGGGTTCACAGGTCCGTGGCTCGTTACAGCCTCAATAAGAACCAGCCAGTTCCTTTCTGCGTAATATACGACAACATCCGGCATTTTTCCGTGTTCTTCTATTCTGACCCCCAGCCGCGATAAAGCATCTGAATCGAAATAGGCCCATTTCATCTGGGTGTCCCCAACGTAAATGACATAACTTCCCGGTGTGAACAATGGGCAGAAATCATCCATGATTTTCTTCACCAGAACATTCTGGCCGCCTGGTGAAAGCTTTATTTCTTGGCCGTTTGCAAGATTGACAGGCAGTCGTCTCATTTCTCTTTCACGCGCATACAGCTTCTTCAATGTATCCACGGTCCGAAGGAACCGAAGCAATTCGCTTTTCCATCCAGGTTTTCCAAAACCTCGGAGCAGCTTGAGGACAGACGGTTCGATCTGATACACTGCCTTGGGACTGTTGGTCGGTCTTGAGGGCTTGTCTGGATTGGCGACGATTAAGGCTGCCTGCAGAAACTGATGGACTGTTTGGCGGCGTACCGTTTCACGGGTGTTTGGAGCGTACTTTTTCCCATAGTGCTCCTGAAAAAAATCCATCATAGGAGTAATGCCCATAAGTGGATCAGATGCGTCTTTCCATTTGTCTGCAGGCTTGAGACCCAGCAGGGAGAGCAGGGTCAAAGCAGAGCGCTCGTTTTGTTGCTGCCTTGGAAGGCCGAGATCGTTCAGGATGGTGAGAGCCTCCTTGATCTTTTTCTCCGCCTTTTTTCCGCTAATCTCATTTGTCAAGGTTCGAACACTCCTTTTCTATGATGGAATCTATGGTTTCTTGATCGGGCATGGTCTCGCCAATTGACGCACCAAGGCGCGTGAGTTGTTCTTGGGTGGGATACGGCAACTTTCGAAGATCGGTCGCATTCACCTGTGTGTGTCCGCTGAAAAGTCGGAAATACTGGTCAACCATTGTGGAATTGAGGTATAAGGCAAGCCCCTTTGCCAAATCGGCTGGCAGACCTCTTCCGTTTTGATGATAGTAGTTCAGGTGGTTCTCAAAGCCCACATAGGACGCGTTGATGCGTACAGAGTCGTAAACTGCCGCCATGATGCGTCTCTGTTGTTCCTTAGATGAAAACCTTTTCGTAAGAACATAGAATCCGGCTTCAACAAGAAGGTTCGAAGTCTCCGCATTTGACGAGATGGCATTCGGTTTCTTGCCGGATTCCGCGGGCCAGTTGATGAAACCATTGACGAAATGACACGGATAAATCAGGGGAACGTCGCCTTGCTGGGGAAACTGTTTGAGGTGTTCTCGCGCTCTAAAATCGACAACGCGCCCGGTGGAAACATTCAGCCCCAGCTTGCTGAGAGATGAGGTAAAGTTTTTCACTTGTTCCGAGGGGACAATATCAGCCTCTTTGATATCAAGACGAATAAACATATCCCGATCACGGGGATGGACAACTTGACTGTACGGGACTGCCGAGGTAACTACCCTGTCGAAGTCGAGGCCCTCTGAGACCGAGATAAATACAGACTCCGGTTTCTGAAGTCCACGCGCAGCGTGATAGATTATATTTTCTTGCAGTACGTTGTCGTCTCCGAACGCCTTCTTACGGGATTCGAAGATGTGAATCCGTTTCAAGCTCATCATGCGCAAGAAGGCAGCGCGAAACCTCTTAAAATACGGGCCGTTGCAGAAGCTGCGAGGCGTTATCGCGACCATCTGACCGCCTTGTTCCAGCAAAAACATAGACAGCCAGACAAATACCGCATACAGGTTTGCTACCCCTATGCCCGACAAATAGAGCTTCCTGCTCACGGCAGTCTGGCTGTTAATCTTTTTGTATGGAGGGTTAAGAATTGCATGTGTGAATCGTATGCCCGGCGCGACAAATAGAGATCCATTCACTTCGCTAAGTGCGGCAGAGATAAAATTTTCGGCCTTTATGGTTCCGTGAAATTCGATGCCCTTGGATGTGCAAAGGGACTGGCAGGTTCTCAGTGTATCTTCAAGATACGGTAAAATGGCGCTGTCTGTTTCGTAGGCAACAACCTCTATTGATCGGGGAAGTTCACATTTTGAAATAAGGGTTTCCACACAGGCTGCAAAAAGCACTCCTGTCCCCGCCCCTGGGTCCAAAATCCTCACTCGTTGAGGACCGGTTTCGAACATAGACGACATGAACCTGGCTATTGCAACAGGCGTCAGAAACTGGCCAATCTCGGAGCGGTCAGCTCTACTTGTTGCGCCGTTGAACGATTTACGAATATGGTCAAGAGTATGCATGGATTATGTAATCATATCATTTTCAACGTTTCGGGCATTGTGAACGGATTATGACTCAAATCGGCTACTGAGCCGAAGCCGCCGGTTCAATGCTGCTACGAAATAACACAACTCTATATAGATGACGATTGCACTTTATCCATTGAAACCGCGCTTATTGACCCGCCGCAAAATTCTTACGCGATTATTGGGGGCCTGGATAAAAAAACTCGCGGATCTTCTGGTCCAGGAACTCCCTGGAGCGGGGGCCGACGATGCGTTCGGCAATTTTGCCTTCCTTGACTAGAAAGATCATGGGCAACGCGAAAATCTCATACTGATCCACGGCCTTTTCGCCCACCCAGTAAACCGGAAATTTCACGCCCGCCTTATCCACGATGGGCTGTATGATCTCGGGGCCTTCCAGATCGAGGCTGATGCCGATCATGTTCAGACCTTTTTTCCCGTACTTTTCGTAAAGCTTGTTCAAAATGGGAAGCTCTTCCCGGCAGGGTTTGCACCAGGCCACGATGGGTACGATCATGAATTCATGATCCGTTGAACTGATCATGGCGTCGAGTTCCGACATCTCCATTCTCTGCACGGTATTTTTGGCGCCGGATGAGGCCGGATCCGCTGAACATGCGCAGAGTATCATGATTGTGATGAGTCCCCAGAAGATGCATCTATATGGCATGGCAAGTTTTCCTGTATCGAAATTGAGGGCGTTTCGCGAAACGCGTTCAATTCGCGGCGGCTTTATTTTTATCTGAAAACGGCCCTGTTTGCAAAGCATTGTTCATGTTCGGGCGTTGATTCACTCAAAGGCCATGGCCTGAACGAAGGCGTCCTCAAAATCCGGCCGGCCGGCCAGTTCCAGCGTCTGAATATCGCGGGCAAGCTGCTCGGCGGCCCGGCGCGTCATGTAATTGACCAGCAGCATAATCGCCCCTGCACCCGCGGCGTTTCCCGAGACGGAAATCCTCGATGGCTTCAGTTTCGGCAGCATGCCGATGCAAAGCACATCGTCCGGGGAGAGAAAAGAGCCGAAAGCGCCGGACATGATGATCTTTTCGGGAATCCTGAAACCGGCATCCCGACAGAGCAGTTCGATTCCGGCGCGAAGCGCGCCCTTTCCCAGCTGAATCGCCCGTATGTCCTTCTGGGTGAGGACAATATCCCGACCGGTTCCGGAACTTTCCGCGGGAACCACGACGAATTCCGCACACTTTTGGCCGGAACGAATCGGCGCAAAACCCTCTACCAGACGGCCGTCGGAACGCATCATTCCCGATCTGAGCAGTGCCGCGGCGGCGCTGATCACGCCGGAACCGCAAAGGCCCATGGGTTTGACCGGCGCGCCTGCCGTTCGAAGAACCGACCAGCTTACGCGCTTTGTCTGAGGATCGATCGACACCCTGTCTACGGCACCGGATGCCGCCGGCATGCCGCAGCCGATGGAGGCGCCCTCAAATACCGGTCCGGTGGCGCAGGAAGCGGCCATGAGCGTTCTTTCTCCGGCAAGAACCAGCTCTCCGTTAGTCCCCACATCCACCAGCATGACGCCGGAAGGGGCCTTTAGCATTCCTACCGCCAGGGCCGCGGCCACCGTGTCCGAACCGATAAAGCCCGACACCAGCGGAGCCGTGTAGATTTCCAGGGACGGGTTCCATTCAAATCCAAGGGAGGAGGCGCTTACTTTTCGGGCTCCTGCAAATGCAGGCCGGTATGGGCAGATTCCGAGGGAGGCGGGATCGACGCCCAGAAAAAAATGCATCATCGCGGGGTTTCCCACCACCGCCATTTCTCTGATGTCCTCAGCGGCAAGATTGGCGGATCGGCACAGGCTTCGGGATGCCTGTTGAACGGCGGAAACCGCCAGCTGCTGAAGCTTTGAAAGGATTTCGGGGCCTTTCGCCGATGCGCTGATCCGGCTCATCACGTCCTCCCCGAAGATTGACTGGGGATTTTTCACCGATGCGGAACCGACGGCCCTTCCCGTGGCGCGTTCGCATAAATACGCGGCGATGGTGGTGGTGCCCAGGTCCACGGCCAGCCCATAACCGGCCAGCGCGGAATCCGGTTTGAAATCAGCGGGAAAACCAATCGCCAGAGCGGCCTTGTCGGTTCTTTCAAAAACCGCCAGCGAGGCTTCGGGTATTTCCAGAATCAGATTTCCTCGAACCGTCACCTGACAGGCGGCGCGGAATCCGGCCCGGTATTTTTCATCGCCGACCAGGGAGATCTGGTCCGCATCGCCGCCCGGAAAGCCGGAATCGATTTTGACCAGGCATTTTCCGCAGACCCCGCTTCCCCCGCAATCCGCGCGCAGCAGAACCCCTGAAGCCGTCAGACGCTCAAGCAGGTTGTCTCCTGTTTCCGCATCGATCTCTGTGTTTCCGAAGGGGGTTCGAACCGTGATGATCTGTTTCATGGGCATTCATCTTTTCACGAAACGTACGGGTTGCGGATCTGCCGGGAATCGGACCGCTCGGGGCTTGGAAAAAGCGTGACCAGCGTCTTTAACCCTATCCGGGCAATTCCCCGGCCCGGAAAGCCTTCAGGTATTTGGCGCAATAGAGGTCCTGCCCCAGCAGCATTTGAGTGGTTTTCAGAACGGCCGTCAACTCGGCGTCCAGCGGATCCAGTATGGCCGCATCCAGACCGGCCGCCAACATCAGCGACAAAAAGGTCCGGTTGATGATCTTTCGTTTCGGAAGCCCGTAGGAAATATTGGAAAGCCCGCAGATGATGTGAACGCCGGCAAGCGCCTTTCTGATCTCGCTCACCGCTTCAAGCACCATGGCGCCGTTTTTCGTATCGGTGCTCACCGGCTGCACCAGCGGATCCACATAGACGGCATCCTTGGGAAAGCCCAGGCTTGCCAGACGCATCACGATTGTTTCGGCCCTCTGAACGATCCGCAGGGCGGTTTTGGGCAGGCCGGAATCATCCAGGCACAGGGCGACGATTTTGCACTTTTTACCCTCCAGAAACGGGGCCATGGCGTCGAACCGAGCCTTTTCAAGGCTGATCGAATTGATCATCGGCGGTTTCTGAACCCGTTCGTAGGCCATGGCCAGAACCTTCGGATCCGGGCTGTCCAGGCAGAGGGGCACGGAAACCACCGGCTGAACGACCTCCAGAAGCCACTGCATGTCCTCCGCCTCATGGCCGATCCGGGCGCCCGCGTTGATGTCGATATACTGGGCGCCGCACCGCTGCTGCTCTTGAACGTCCTGCTGAATATAGGCCGCATCCCGGTCGGCCACCGCCTGCTGAACCCGTTTGCGCGTGGTGTTGATCCGCTCCCCTACCATGCAAAACATTCTCGACGCCTTTCCTCTCAATAGGTCCGCTTATTCAGACAAGGGATCCGGCCAGCAAGGCCTTGGCCATTTTGACCGCCGAACCGGCATCCGCCGCATATCCGTCCGCCCCGATTTCCCTGGCAAACGCCTCGGTCACAGGAGCCCCGCCCACCATGATCTTTACCCGGTCCCGAATGCCGCTCTGAATCACGGCCTCGATTGTCTTCCGAATCATGGGCATGGTGGTGGTCAGCAGGGCCGACAGGCACAGGAGGCCGGCGCCGGTGGACTTCAATGCCTCGACAAATTGTTCCGGAGCAACGTCCGCTCCGAGATTGTAGACCTCGAGGCCGGCGCTTTCCAGCATCATGGTCACCAGGTTCTTTCCGATATCGTGCAGGTCGCCCTTGACCGTTCCGATCACCGCCTTTCCGGCCGCGCAGGCGCCGGCATCGGTCAGCAGGGGTTTGATGATCTCCAGAGCCGCATTCATCGCCCTGGCAGCCATCAGCACCTCGGGAATGAATATCTCCCCGGTTTCCATCCGCTCGCCGACGATATCCATTCCGGCGATCAGCGCCTGATCCAGAATCTCCCTGGAGTCCGCGCCCTGATTCAGCGCCTCGTTGACCCGCTCCACCAGGGCGGCTTCGTCCCCTTCGATCAAAACCTCCATGATCGCTTCAAAATCCGTCATTTACCATCTCCGTTCGAATGCATTCGAAAATAAATCGAATGTTCAAGTCGCTGCGGCTTCCTGAACCGCCGCCCTATAATAAACAAGCCCCGTCTTTTGTCAACCGGCAATAACGCACCCTGCGCACGGGAGGTGCAAATAAAAAGGGCATTCCGCCTCCTTCTGCGGAATGCCCTGCGACTTCGAAAATTCAGATTAAATTTTTTGAACGTTTTTTGCCGAAGGGCCCCGTTTGCCCTGCTCGACCTCGAAACTCACCCGATCGCCCTCGGCAAGCGTCTTGAATCCGGACATCGCTACCGCCGAATAATGAACGAAGATGTCCTCGCCCTGTTCCTGGGAAATAGAACCAAACCCCTTTTTCTCGTTAAACCATTTGACGATTCCGTCTGCCAACGCACCTTCTCCTTTGAAAAAATATTGATCGCACGCCCAGATTATCTTCGGAGTACTTAGCGGAAAACCCCGACAAAACCAGCCGTTCCAACTTGAAATGAAAAATTTCCGTTTCATCGAATCCAAATCTAAACGATCTCAATCGAATCCAGATAGCTTTTCACACATAAGATTGAGTCGGAAAACGTCCTCTGACCGCACATGACCGCATGGGTGTCTTTTTCATCTCCGCAGAGCCGGGCGAAGTTCTGCCCGACCACTGTACCCGGATCAGCGGCATCTGAGTTCAAGGCGCTGAGTGCGGTGGCATACACATCGATCCGATTCTGCAGAATCTCGAAATACTCATACTCTCTGCCCAGCGAGGTCGATGCTGAGGAAGAAATGTTTCTGGAAATCTCGTAAATCCGGTTCCAGTACATTTCGCTGACCGATTTTTTGCAGGCCCCATCGGTCATATAAAAAGATATCCCCCATCCTGTACTGATAATCTTCAGGAAATTAAACTCGTATTCCAGTTTGACGGGATTAATGCCTGAGCCGGAGGGAAGGCTGTCCAGGATTGGGTTCAGCTCATCGCGACTGAAGGAAAAGGAAACCAGACTTCTGACCACCTCTTCGATCGCCACGCTTTTTTTGGAGGAAGAAGCCATTTTTTATCTCTTTATTCAGATTCGGAAACTGAATTTATATCATTATAGCGGTTTTTTGGCAATGCTCCAGAACGCTTCGACAACAAGATGCTTGACACGTTCCCATGCCCCCATATAGAAAGGACCGACAGGTATTTGCGGCGCAAGCGGACTCGTTTCCCCCCTTCTCCTTCTTGCGTTGATTGTTCAGAACCCGACCAGATTGCATCATGAAGATTCAGGTGGAATGCCATTTCAACTCCACGGGAAAAGAAACCCCCCGCAGGTTCCGGCTGGGGTCGAGAAGCATCGAGGTCAAGACCATACTGGACCGGTGGACGGGGGAGGATCATGAATATTTCAAAATCCTGGCCGAAGATGGAATCTACATCCTGAGGCATGACACGACAAAACGGGACTGGAAGCTGACCTTTTTCAGCGAATCCTGATGCCGGAAAAAGTCTATTCGTTCGGAACCATCAACGTCAACAGCGGGGCATGCTGCTGAGCGCCGTACACGTCGCTGTCGCCCACATCGCCCGAGGTCAGGGGCCGGACCAGGTTTATCTTGACCGCCCATGCCGGATCAAAATACACCACCTTCAACACCTGATCCGCTGAAATTCCATACGCCGCAGCCACGCGACCGGAAGAAAAAAACCTCATCTGCTTCAATCTCAGGTAATCCGGCTGACAGCCGAACAGAACATCCAGGGTCAGGACATGAGGCCCGGCGTTCTTGCTGCGGATCACCGAGGCCAGCTCGCTCAGGGGGATCAGCCTCATGGAACCTCCTGCGCATGAATCGGAAAAAAAGCCAGCGGGTCTTCAACCTGCATCAGGTGATAGATATTGAATGAGAACACCTCCCCGCAGGCCATGTCCGACGGACTGTAAAGCAGCGCCAGATTGCCGGCGGTGGATTTCCGGCCGCTGTAGCCGCAGTGCAGCAGGGTGCTTCGCACTTCTGCGCACAGCCAGTCCGCACCCTGCTGATCGGGTCCGACCGCCTCGATGATGACCCCCAGTTCATGGCAGGGGCTTTCGCGCTCGGGCTCCCAGGGACCCATCACGCCGTTTCGGCCGTAAAGATGGAAGAGCACCTGGAACCTTCCATCCTTGCCGCAAACCGCCTCCTGTCGGACCGAATCGAGCACCGAATCGATTTGTGAAATAAGTATGGGATCACGAATTCCGGCGATGCAGATGCTGCGGAACCCCACCCGCCGCACCCCCTCGAGCTTCAGGGTATACGGCCGGGTTTCGACAAACCGGGTTCCGGAAACACGCACCCGCCGGCCGTCGATCTCCTCGAAAACCGTATTTGAAAGATCCAGAAATCCGCCGGGCCCGGGAAGCATCCATGGATCGGATTTTTCATACAGGCTGTGGGCCGCAGTCGACATGCGGGTAAACCGTCTGGCATCGCTTAAGGACTCGAGCTCAAAGCTTTCCGCGCGCAGGGTTCCCATCACGCAATCCCTGCCGCTTCCCGGCGTTGCGGCAATAGCCGCGCACTCGAGAATTTTTCCCATGTGAAGGGCGAGGCCTGGTTCATATCCGTGCTGAATGGCCGGCGCGGCAAAAGGAACCGGATCATAGCACCTGCCGCAGACGATCACCTGAAATCCGGAGTTCAGAGCCTTCAAAACCGGTTCGAGCCCCATTTGCGCCACCACGCGAACCGCCTCGTCAATGGAATCGAGCCGGAATTCGGGGCCGGCGTCCAGTGGGAGAATTCCGCCTTCGAATGCGGCCTTGCGGATGCTGGATTTGGGAATGTCCGCATAAATCACCGCCATGGAAAATCGAAAACCTTCTTCCGCTGCGATCTCCCGAATAATCTCCGTTGTCCAGTCGACATGCGCTCTTGCACCGGCACCGCCCGCGCTTCCGATAATCAGAGGAACGCCCGCATTCAGCGCGCCTTTCAGCATGATTTGAAGATCCCGCCTGACCGCCGGACGGGAGGTAAAGGATTTTCCTGAACCCAGATAATATGGGCCGGGATCGGTGCTGCCCGCATCCACGGCAATCAGATCCGGCCTTTGTTCCATACCACGGTCAAAAGAAGATTCCGGAAAACCGTAGCCCAGAATCGCCGTCGGAGACAGCACTCTGAACGCATCAATTCCCATGTCCCGCTCCAAGACTTTGAAATAGTTCATCCATGTATCAGGTTGCCATGCAGGGTTGCAGGGCTTCCATCAATGCTCACATATGCTGGAATATGCCGCACCTGTCGCATCACCGCAAGCCTTGTTCGACGACCTGAATCCTGTTTTTCAACGCCCTTCGAAATCAGAACCGGTCCACAGGCTTTAAACTGCTGATCCCCATTTTGACATCTTTGAAAATCATATATACAATTAAAAAAATTCATAAAATCAGAATTCAATCCATCAAAAAGGAATGCCGCAATGGCCGCTCAAAACCTTTCGGATGCAAACCGTTCCTTCATTATTCTTCGCCGAAATATTCTGAAATATCTTTACAGTCTTTTCAAGAAATATCCCTATTCTTCGATCGAACTTGGAGAAATTGCCGAGTTCTGTCAGACCTCAGCGGAAGAACTCAACTGGAACATCGTCTATCTGGAAAAGCACGGATGGGTGGAGCTCGCAAAATCCATTCCATGCCCGCCTTATGTGGCCTGTTCGGCCGGTCTGACCGCTTCGGGCATCGATTTGATCGAAAATGCCAATGAATTCAACCTCCGCCTGCCTGAATCGGGTTGAACGCAAGACCGCAATTTTTTGTCGCCGCGCTTCAGAATGAATTCATCGGCGCCTCACTTGAGGACGCGTCGGAATCAGGGGGGCCTTGTTGAATATTTTCGTGCTGGACCTGAACATCAAAAAATGTGCGCGATACCACGCCGATCAGCATGTGGTGAAAATGATACTGGAAAGCGCCCAGATGCTCTGCACGGTGTTGAATCAGTCCGGGGCGAAGACCCCTTACCGGTCCACGCATCTTCATCATCCCTGCACCCTCTGGGCGGGCGCATCGCTTCGAAACTGGAAGTGGCTTCGTTCTCTCGCCCTGTCCCTGAACGACGAGTTCAGATACCGGTTCGGAAAAACAGACGATCATCAATCGGCCCGGGTGATCAAGGCCCTGCCTGCTCCCCTCCTGCCCGATTCGGGCCTGACGGAATTTGCCCAGGCCATGCCGCAACAGTACCGCGTACCCGGCGATGCCGTGCTGGCATACCGGCAGTTTTACATCGGTGAGAAATCCGGATTTGCCGTGTGGACTCGCAGAAGGGTTCCACCCTGGTTCAGGCAGGGCGTTTTGGACATGAAATAAAAGTTGGACCAAGCAGGACCGCTTTTTACCGCATCTTGCAGGGCCGGTCTCACGCATGATCGGTATTTCAGGCTTCAAATTCAAAAATGCCGTTGTCGATCACGGTTTCCCCGGTTTTCATGTTCACCGTGCGCCACAGAGCCTTTCCCTTTTCAAGGCGCCACAGCCGGGTCTGAATGGGTATTCCGGGATAAAGGGGCTTTGAAAACCGGCAGCCGAGACGTTTCACCTTTTCCGGGGCCCCGGGAACGGTCATGTCGATCAGGTGCCGGCAGGCAAACCCGAAGGTGCAAAGTCCGTGCATGATGGGCTTTTCGAATCCGGCTTTTCGGGCAAATTCCGGTTCCACATGAAGGGGAAACAGGTCTCCGGAAAGCCGATAGATCAGGGGCTGATCCGGCCCGGGGCAGTCGTCGTACACGGCGTCCGGAGATTTTTCGGGAAAAACCAGGGACTTTTTCGGTGCGTTCTGCCCGCCGAAGCCCCCGTCCAGTCGTGCAAAAAAGGTGATCCGGCTGGTAAAAAGCAGTTTTTCGCTACCGTATGTATCGCTTTCCACCACCACCAGCGCGCCCTTATCCCTGCCCTTGTCATAGTAGCGGACGATTCTTGCCTCGGTTCTCAGGTCGCCTTCCACGGGAATGGGGTTGTGCAGAATCAGTTCCTGCTCTCCGTGCAGCACGCCGTTTGGATTAAAATTCGAGGCTTTCTGCGTTTCCGTGAAAAGGTCGAAAATGGCCGCAATGGAAAAGCTGGGCAGCACCTTGAGACCTTTTTCATAGCAGTACTCCAGGTTGCGGTCTCCGCAGCCTACGCCGAGGCCGTAAAGCACGACATCCTTCCAGCTGTAGGAACGGATCAGAGGTCCGATGGATTTTCCCGGAGCATCCGGATTTAAAGCCATGAGGGTCTCCTTTTTCAGATTCCGAGACGGCACAAACGGGGGGCAAACTCGTTCATGATCACTTCATAAAGCTCTTCTCCGATCATCAGCCCCAGGTCGATGAATTCCGGCCCGTACCGGCGGCCCGTTTCGGTCCGGAAGGTATCCTTGATCCTTGCCAGCATTTCCATTCCACCGGGATACCGCTCGATGAACCGGCTGATCGGCGTTCGGGAAAAAGCGACCATGTCCCAGACCGTGTCGGCGAAATTGTCCGGACCCCAGCGGAACTTGTCCGCATCGTAGAGACAGTCCGACACCAGTGTTTGACCGGCGGACTGACTGACCGGATTGTATTGAAATGCCTCGTGGTTTTTGATGGCTTCGAAGATCGTTGCTTTTTCTTCGGAATTCAATGGCGCACCGTTGAGAACATGACGGGAGAAAGCCGCGCCTTTCAAGGCATGGTGGACGAGTTTACGCTTCAGATCGTGCAACAGGCCGGAAATCTGAGCCAGAAGCGCAAGACGCCTGATCTGTTCCGGCGAAGCTTCCAGATGTACGGCTTCGACAAACACCAGGGCGCCCGCGTCCACGGCCACCTTGAATGAATGCTCCAGCCCGTGGCCGAAATCATGCTCTACAGTCCGGGCGACAAAGGTCTTGATTTTCGCGATAAAAACGTCTTCATCGAAGATCGTTCGGGACATGATCTGAGCCTCCCGGTGTTCAGCATAAAATACCGGGCGGGGATACTGGGCGACGATCTGTCGGGCGCGTTTGCGGATCAGGGCGTAAATGGATTCCATGGCGTTTTTGGATGAATGCAAGATTCTAGTAAAATATCATTCGATCTTTATGCCAAGTACCATGGATTGGGCTTTTAGAAAAGGCTTTTTGAGTCAGGCCTTCTCAAACATTCAGAAGCGCCGGATCACCTTCCGCCACATGAGGCAATTCGGCAGCTCCGATTGCCCGTTTAGTTCGGCATTCGGTAAAAAGCTGCTTTCCGGTCAGTTTGTCATCGGCGAACGGAAGGCAACCCTGGATTCCTAGACCGCCAGCCGGGTCAGAAGCTTTTCGATCCGCTATCAGCCGACTAAAAAGTGCCGATTCCCGTATAGTTGCCCGGCGTGATTTTTTTCAGTTCCTGCTTGACGGCATCGGAAATCGAAAGCCCGTCGATAAATTCACACAAGGCCTTCTGATCGATTCGTGCGTGGGTCCGGGTCAGGGCTTTTAAGGCCTCATAAGGTTCGGGATACCCCTCCCGCCTCAGAACGGTTTGAACCGCCTCGGCCACAACCGCCCAGTTTTCCTCAAGATCCCTCGCAATGACGGTTTCGTTGAGAATCAGTTTTCCAAGGCCCTTTTTCAGCGATTTCAAGCCGATCAGCATATGGCTCAGGGGCACGCCGATGTTGCGGAGTACCGTGGAATCGGTCAGGTCCCGCTGAAGTCTGGAGATGGGAAGTTTTTCCGACAGGTGGCTGAACACGGCGCTGGCGATGCCGAGATTGCCCTCGGAATTTTCAAAATCAATGGGATTGACCTTGTGGGGCATGGCCGAGGAACCGACCTCACGCGCCTGAATGGCCTGGCGGAAATAATTCATCGAAATATAGGTCCAGATATCCCGGTCCAGATCGATCAGAATCGTGTCGATCCGCTTGAGGTTGTCGAAAAAAGCCGCCAGATGGTCGTAATGCTCGATCTGGGTGGTCGTTCTGGACCGGTGAAGGCCCAATTCCTCCGCCACGAAACAGTCGGCAAACCGGTTCCAGTCCACCTGAGGGTACGCAATGTGATGGGCGTTGAAATTGCCTGTGGCGCCGCCGAATTTGGCGGCAAAGGGTATGGTTTCAATCAGATTCATCTGCTGGACGAGGCGGTCCACGAAAACATAGATTTCCTTTCCCAGCCGGGTAGGCGATGCCGGTTGACCGTGGGTTCTTGCCAGCATGGGAATATCCTTCCAGGCCCGGGCTTTTTGGGACAGAATTTCAATAATCTCCTGAATCGCAGGGCGGATGATCTGAATCCATCCCTCCTTCAGGCTCAGGGGTACGGCGGTATTGTTGATGTCCTGGGAGGTGAGGCCGAAATGGATGAATTCCTTGAATGCACTCAGGCCCAGGCCGTCAAAACGGTTTTTCAGGAAGTATTCGACCGCCTTGACATCATGGTTGGTTATTTTTTCAATGGATTTTATCTCTTCCGCATCCCCGGTACTGAAATCGAGGCAGAGCTTTCGAAGCGCGTCAAAATGCCCGGAATCGACCGGGGCCAGCTGGGGCAGGGGAAGCTTGCACAGCGCGATGAAGTACTCCACCTCCACCCGTACCCGGTATCGGATCAGGGCTCCTTCTGAATAAAAATCGGCCAGAGGCTCAATCAGATGACGGTAACGCCCGTCGATCGGCGAAACGGCGTTCAGGGTTGACAGGTTCATGGCAATTTCCCCGCATATGATGAGTTGTTGTTGTTTTGAGTCAATATAGGAGGATTGGGAATTCGTGTCAACTCGGCCCAGGAATCCGGACTGGACATTCGCGATTTCTCTGCTCAAAGGCGGCAAAGAAGGTTCCTGTTTGTCGTTTTTTTCATTTGGCCGGGCCGTCTTTTTGATGCCGACTTGCTGCGGTTTTCGTCAGGCTCGCATGTTCTCGTTTGAATTTGGAAATTTCAAAAGCAAAAAGGGCCTGGAATTTGATTTCCAGGCCCCCTGTTCTGTATTGTGGCGGGAGCGACGAGACTCGAACTCGCGACCTCCGGCGTGACAGGCCGGCGTTCTAACCGAACTGAACTACACCCCCGCATGGTGTATGACCCTATACATGATACCCGAAACAAGGTCAATATTTTTTATGGTAGGCGGAACAGGGCTTGAACCTGTGACCCTCGGCTTGTAAGGCCGATGCTCTCCCAGCTGAGCTACCCGCCCGTGGACCGTCTCAAAAGTCGAATACAGCTATCAGTTTCAAAAAACGATGTCAAGGGGATATTGGCCGAAGCCGGAATTTCCCGGAACATCAGTTCAACGAAGGCCTCTCCTCGATTTCATTCGGAATCACCTCGAAGGGAAGATCATCCTGCTTGAAAGCGCATGCCGGACCATCCAGCACCAGGGCATGAGACAGGACCTCATCCATGTGCTCGACCATCACCACCTCGAGCGGTTTGAGAATTTCGGCCGGAATGTCCTTGAGATCCTTCTCGTTTTCTTTTGGAATAATCACCTTCTCAATTCCGCCGCGGTGAGCCGCCAGGAACTTCTCCTTCAGCCCCCCGATGGGCAGCACACGTCCCCGAAGCGTGATCTCCCCCGTCATGGCCACATTGCGCCGCGCCGGCTGCTTGAGCAGGGCGGAAATAATGGCCGTGCACATGGTAATGCCCGCCGAAGGACCGTCCTTGGGAATGGCGCCCTCGGGAATGTGAATGTGAATATCGTATTTTTTGTAAAACTTGCTGTCGATTTTCAAACATTCCGACCTGGACCGCACATAGCTGACCGCAGCCTGAGCCGACTCTTTCATGACATCGCCGAGTTTTCCGGTAACGGAGAGACCACCCTTTCCCGGCATGACCAGGGTTTCCACGCACAAAAGCTCTCCGCCGGACTGGGTCCAGGCAAGGCCAGTTACGATGCCGACCTGATCCTCGGACTCGATCCGGCCGTGCCGGAACTGGGGAGGACCCAGGTGTTTCTGAACCGAGGACGCAGTCACCTTGAATTCGGTCTTGTCCTTGTCCTTGAGGGCCTCCCTGGCAATTTTCCGGCATACGGAGGCAATCTGACGTTCCAGGTTCCTGACGCCGGATTCCCGCGTGTACTGTTGAATCATGGAAGTAGTCGCGTTCTTAGTAAACTCCACCTGCCTGTCTTCAAGCCCGTTGAGCCGGATCTGTTTGGGAATCAGAAAGCTTTCCGCAATGTGAAATTTTTCGTATTCGGTGTAACCGGAAAGCCGGATGATCTCCATCCGGTCCTGCAGGGGCAGGGGGATTTCCGGCAGGGTGTTTGCCGTTGTGATAAAGAGAATATCCGACAGATCGTAGTCCAGATCCAGGTAATGATCGTTAAAGGCGTTATTCTGCTCGGGATCCAGTACCTCCAGAAGCGCCGCGGAAGGATCTCCGCGAAAATCCATGCTCATCTTGTCGACCTCGTCCAGGCAGAACACCGGATTGTTAACGCCGACCTTTTTCAGAGATTGAATGATTTTTCCCGGAAGCGCACCGATGTAGGTACGCCGGTGCCCGCGAATCTCCGCCTCGTCCCGGACTCCGCCCAGAGAGAGCCGGACAAACTTTCGACCGGTTGCTCGAGCCACGGATTTGGCCAGGGATGTCTTTCCCACACCCGGAGGCCCCACAAAGCAGAGAATCGGACCCCGAATCTTCTGAACCAGAGACTGAACCGCCAGGTATTCCAGAATGCGCTCCTTGGGCTTTTCAAGCCCGTAATGGTCCTCGTTCAAAATTTTTTCGGCCTGCTCGATATCATCGTTGACCTCGCTCACCTCAAACCAAGGCAATCCGAGAATCCAGTCAATATAGTTGCGCACCACCGTGGCCTCCGCGGACATGGGGGTCATCATCTTGAGCTTTTTAAACTCATGCCAGACCTTGTCCTCGGCTTCCTGGGACAGCTTTTTTGCCTTGATCCGTTCTTCGAGTTCCTTGAGCTCGTCTCCGGCATCCTCGTCCGTGCCCATCTCTTTTCGAATGGCCCGCATCTGCTCGTTCAGATAGTAATTGCGCTGGGTTTTTTCCATCTGTTCCTTGACGCGGGTTTTTATGTGCTGATCCATGCGGAAGATTTCGATTTCCATGCGAATCAGCTCGAGCAGAAAGGAAAGCCTTTCTCCGAGAGACTGGGTTTCCAGCAGCCGAAGCCGGTCTTCCATCTTGAAGGAGAAGTGAGCGGCCACGGTATCGGCCAGATGAGAAGGGTCCGCAATATTCATGACCGTTCCCACCAGATCCTTTGAAATATTCTTGCTGAGCTTGGCGTATTCGTCAAAGGCTTCAACGATGCCGCGTGAAAGCGCCGTTCCTTCGGCGGGCTGGGCCGGAATATCCTCCAGGTGCTGGACCTCGACCTGAAACGTGGACTCCAGATCGATGAACCGGATGATTCTGGCCCGGTATTTCCCTTCCACCAGTGCCTTGACGGTTCCGTCTGGAAGTTTGAGCAGCTGAAGCACATTGCCGACGGTACCGATGGGCCGAATGTCTTTTTCATCCGGGCTGTCGACGCCCGCTTTCTTCTGGGTTGCGAGAAAGACCTGCTTGTCCGCATTCATGGCGTCGGAAAGTGCCTTAACCGATTTCGCCCGCCCTACGAAAAGCGGCGCCACCATGTATGGAAAAACCACGATATCCCGAAGGGGTATCAGGGGAAGCGTCACCTTGGATGATTCATTTTGTTTGAACAGTTTTGGCAGGTTGATCATATACTTGTTTCCTACGAATTATGCGGCGGCCCTCAAAGACGGACCACCGAAAAAGAACGGCCGTTTACTTTGACACGGCCGCCCGTACTGATGTTTTTTGAGTTTCAATACGATCGTCTCTTGAGCGAAATGCGATGGCTATGCCTGTTTCTTGGTTTGTTCGTAAAGGAGAATCGGCGCTTCCTGATGCAGAATGACATCTTCTCCGATCACGCACTCCTTGACGTTTTCAATCGAAGGCGTTTCAAACATGATATCCAGCAGGCTGCGTTCGAGAATGGCGCGCAATCCACGAGCGCCGGATTTCCGTTTCAAGGCCTCCCGGGCGATGGCTGAAAGCGCGCTGTCGGTAAACCGCAGATTGATGCCGCTGATTTCAAAAAGCTTTTTAAACTGTTTGATCAATGCGTTCTTCGGCTCCGAAAGGATCCGGATCAGCGAGGCCTCATTGAGTTCATCCAAGGTGGCAACGACGGGAAGCCTTCCTAAGAACTCGGGAATGAGTCCGAATTTGATCAGGTCTTCGGGCTGCACCATTTTCAAAACCTCGCCGGTCTGCATTTCTTCCTGTTTGACGATTTTGGCGCCGAATCCCATGGTTTTGGCGCCCAGGCGGTTCCGGACAATCTTATCCAGACCGGTGAAGGTGCCGCCGCAGATAAAAAGAATGTTGGCCGTATCCACCTTGACGAAATCCTGTTGCGGGTGCTTGCGGCCCCCTTTGGGCGGAACGCTGGCGGTCGTCCCTTCGATAATCTTCAGCAGGGCCTGCTGAACGCCCTCCCCGGAAACATCACGGGTGATGGAGGGGTTGTCTCCTCTGGCGGCGATTTTATCGATCTCGTCAATGTAAACAATGCCCCGCTTGGCCTTTTCCACATCGTAATCGGCGTTCTGAAGAAGCGAAAGAATGATGTTTTCGACATCTTCTCCCACATAGCCCGCTTCGGTCAGGCTGGTTGCATCAGCAATGGCGAACGGAACGTTCAGAAATCTGGCCAGGGTCTGTGCAAGCAGGGTTTTGCCGCAACCGGTCGGACCGATCAGGAGAATATTGCTCTTCTGAATTTCAACATCCCCGCCGGCCGCGGACATCTCCAGACGCTTGTAGTGGTTGTAAACCGCCACGGAAAGAATCTTTTTCGCATAGTCCTGCTCAATGACGTATTCATCCAGAATCGCCTTGATTTCCTTGGGCGTCAGGACGTTTTGAACCGCCTCGCCCTCTTTTTCGACCTCTTCCTCGATGATCTCGCTGCACAGCTGAATGCATTCATCGCAGATGTACACTGCGGGGCCGGCAATAAGCTTCTTGACTTCCTTCTGGTTTTTTCCGCAGAACGAGCAGAAAAGATTTTCCGAACTGTCGCCTTTTTTAGCCATTCTTATTCCTCCGTGGCATCGATTCGATCCAAATCGTCTCTGCTGGATATGACATAATCGACTATGCCGTATTCTTTTGCCTCATCGCCGCTCATGAACAAATCCCGGTCCGTATCCGTCTGAATCTGCTTCAGGTCTTTTCCGGTATGCTTGACCAGGATGTTGTTGAGGGTGTCCTTCATGCGCAGGATTTCCTTTGCCTGAATGGCGATGTCCGAAGCCTGCCCCTGAAAGCCTCCCATCGGCTGGTGAATGAGAATACGGGAATTGGGAAGCGTATAGCGTTTCCCCCTTGCGCCGGCCGTAAGAAGGACGGCGCCCATGCTGGCCGCCTGACCGATGCACACGGTGGCGATATCCGGCTTGATGTACTGCATCGTGTCGTAAACGGCCAGACCCGCGGTGACCACCCCGCCGGGAGAATTGATATAGAAATTAATGTCTTTTTCAGGATCTTCGGATTCAAGAAAAAGCAGCTGGGCGATCAGAACATTGGCCACGTCGTCGTTGATGGCCGTACCCAGAAAAATGATGCGATCCTTGAGCAGACGGGAATAGATATCGTATGCCCGCTCGCCTTTGCTGCTTTGTTCGATGACCATTGGAATCAACGGCACGTGGATTTCTCCTTTACATGGATTAGTCTGATTCGGCCTGCAGGGGTGTGCCGGCTTCAACTTCTTCAACCGTACTATTTTCAATAATAAGGCTGATTGCTTTTTTTTCAAGTAGGTTTCTTCTTAATGCGGCCAGATGGCTTGGATTTTCGTCGTAGTATCTTTTCAGCTCCTCCAGACCGCGGCCGTAGGCTTCGCCGACCTCCTTCATGCCCGCTTCCAGCTCCTCATTCTCGAGTTCAAGCTGGAGCTGATCCAGAAGCCGGTTGATAATCAGCTGCCGCTTGACCTGTTCCTCCGCATGCGGACGGTATTTATCCCCAATGGATTCACGGGTCAATCCGAGCTGCTCCATGGACACCTTGTTGTAGACCGCGGTTTTCTCTGCCTCCTGGAAAAATTTACCCAGCTCATATTCGACCAGAACCTCCGGAAGCTCAAAGCTGGTTCTTCTGGCCAGTTCCGCGAAGATCTGCTGCGACAATTCCTGCTCGGTCCGGTTTTTAAAGCCTCTTTCCAGATTGGCGGCGATATCTTTTTTCAATGCATCCAGATTTTCATATTTTCCCAGTTCCGCGGCAAAGGCATCGTTGATTTCCGGAAGCACCTCCTCCCGGATTTCTTTAAGCGTCGTCCTGAACTCGACGGTATGGCCGGCCAGATTCTTATTGAAATAGTCATCCTCGAAACTCACCTCAATATTTCGTGTTTCGCCGGCCTTCATGCCGACCAGTCCGTCGTCAAACTGCTTGTGAATTCGGGAGGTGCCGAGTTTGATGGGAAACCCTTCCGTTTTCTTGACGTCGGGACAGGGCGCAGAGTTTTCAAACCCTTCAAAATCTATCAGGACATGATCGTCTTCAACAACCGGCCTGTCTTCCTTGATGGCTTCAAACCGGGCCATGTTTCTCTGAAGAATCTTGAGCTGGGTTTCAATCTGTTCATCGTCGACCTTATAGCGGCTTTTCTTCAGTTGGATGGCCTTGTAGTCGATTTCACCGATTTCGGGACTGATCTCCACCACGGCGTCAAAGCCAAATGGGCCCTTGCCTTCGAATTCCGGCGCATCGATTTCCGGAGTGCCCAACACTTTGAATTCGCTCTTTTTGACCGCTTCCCAGTAATGATCCCTGACCAGCTGGGAAACCACATCTTCGTAAACATCTTTCCGGTATTGTCTTTCCAGCACCGATCGAGGCGCCTTGCCGGGACGGAACCCCTTGACCTTGGCCGTTTTCCTCAGCCGGTCGAATGCGGCATCCACCTCGCGCGCCACCACTTCCTCGGGAATTTCCACGTGAAATTTCTTTTTGATGGAACTCAGATCTTCGACGGTATAGTGCATAGTATTCCTTTCTAATAAATCAAGTGCCTGAAGCTGAAACGGTCTTCAGGCACTTATATACGGAAATCCATATATTCATGGTGCGAAAGGGGAGATTTGAACTCCCACTCTGTTTCCAGAGCTGGATCCTAAGTCCAGTGCGTCTACCAATTCCGCCACTCTCGCACGTGATTACCCGCTCTTTAAAATCCATCATACCACATCATTGCGGCATGGAAACCGCATTTGACATGGCCTTGAAATGCTTTAAAATTGTGCAAAAAATAATATTAATGGCAGACCGTGTCAAGGAAAATTGAAAGAAGCCCCTGTGATGCCTGGATATTGTCTGATTCTGATTCGCTTGATCAAAGATGCATCGTTTGCTTTTTACGAAAAATATCGTTTTCTAGGATTGTGCCCACCCAGGTTCCCGGCAACCGGCTCCGGCGGCACAATGGAAGCAGACAGGCATGCATTTTTCGCGAACGGCACGGAATAAGCTTGAACCTCCCCCGGAAAGCATGGTAAAGGAGCTTTGCATCGGGGCGTGGCGCAGTCTGGTAGCGCGCCTGCTTTGGGAGCAGGAAGCCGGAGGTTCAAATCCTCTCGCCCCGACCAGTTAAATCAACGGGTTACGGTTCATTCCGCAACCTTTTTTTATGCAATTTTCCGCTTGGGTACAAATTTTTGTAAAATCGCCTTCATTCCATGTTTATACCGCAAGCCCCTCATCGACAGATCGCCATAACGCAACTTTAACGCGTATGCCTCCATCCAATTTTGAAAGACCGCTCTGATCATATCGCTCATGTACATGGATCAGGGGTAATCGTATTGACTTTTGCAGGTTGTTTTTCTATAGAATTCAAGAAAAAGTGAGGCATATTCATTGAATTCAACCGGCCCATTCAGCCATGCCGCATTGTTTTGAATTACATTTTCGGAGGAAACCTTAATTGAAGATCATTATCGTCGGCGCGGGTGAAGTGGGGTTCAATATCGCCCGGAAGCTTTCCAAAGAAAATCAGAATGTGGTTGTCATCGACAAAGACCCTCAAAAGATCAAGCGGATAACGGAAGACCTGGATGTCATGGCTCTTCTGGGCGGAGGAACCAGCCCTCAGGTTTTCAGGGATGCGGGGATAGAGGGGGAGGGTATGCTGGTGGCGGTCACCGACAGCGATGAGGTCAATCTGATCGCCTGTTTGATGGCTAAGAATCTCAGTCCTTCTCTGCTCAAGATCGCCCGCATTCGGAACCCGGAATACCTGAATGAGAAGGAGATTTTCAGACAGGACCTTCTGGGAATCGATCGGGTGATCAGCCCGGAATCCGAGATGGTTGAAGGCATTCTGAACATCATGTCGGTGCCTGGCGCCTCTGAAGTGATCGATTTTGCAGAGGGACGGGTCAAATTGATCGGCATCGCGGTCCTTAAAAACTGTCCTTTTGTTGAAAAAAAGCTGGCGGCAATCCGGGAAATTGATGAAAAAATCCTGGTGGGCGCCATCTGCCGGGGCGAACAGGTGCTGATCCCCCGCGGAGATGATGTGATACAGGCCGACGACCTGGTCTATGTGGTGGTTCGAAATGATGATGTAGATCGGGTCATCAAGAGGTTCAATCCCCAGCAAAGGGTGTTGAGACGCATCATCATCGTCGGCGCCGGCCAGGCCGGCACGGCCCTCGCAACCCACCTGGACCGCAGCCGCGTCAAAACCGTTATCATCGAAAAGGATGCCGACAAATGCGTTCAACTGGCGGAAAAGCTTGACAGGGTGATTGTCATCAAAGGGGATGGAACGGACAAGGACCTGCTCATCGAGGAGAATGTCCATGATGCTGATTTCCTGGTCGCCGTTACCGGCGATGAAGAGACCAATATCCTGATTTCATTGCTCGCCAAGGGGTTGGGCGTCGACAAGACCATCACCCGTGTGAGCAAACTCAGCTACATTCCCCTGGTATCAGCCCTTGGTATCGACACGGTAGTCAGCACCCGCCTGTCGGCGGTTCGTGCTATCCTCCAACACATCAGACGCGGCAAGATTATCAGCGTGGCCCCGCTCAAAGGCGAGCATGCCGAGGCCATCGAAGCCGAGGCCTTGGAGACTTCTGAAATCGTCAATGCCCCTCTGTCCGAGGTGAAATTTCCCAAGGGTGCCATCGTGGGCGCCATTGTCCGAGACGGCGATATCATTATTGCCAGGGGCGACAGCATCATCAGGCCCAAAGACCGGCTGATCATATTTACCCTCAAACAGGTCATCCCCAAACTGGAAAAACTTCTTACGGTCAAGCTGGAATCCTTCTGATGCACCTGCGGATCATTATACGTTTTCTGGCCTGGGTAATCCTCTTTTTGGGGGGTGGCATGGCGCTGCCCCTGGCGGCATCCGTTATATACCGTGACGGCAGCAGCGGGGCCTTGCTCTTGTCCATGTCTTTGACCGTGTTTCTGGGGCTGATCCTGTTTTTTTCCGGCAAGAGACAGATCGATGCCTACCTCAGCCATCGGGACGGGGTCGCCATCGTCGCCATCGGATGGATCCTGGCGGGCCTGGTGGGAACCTTTCCTTTTATGTTTTCCGGTGTCCTTTCAAATTTCACCCATGCTTTTTTCGAATCCCTATCCGGGTTCACCACAACGGGCGCCTCGATAATTCCCGATGTGGAAAGGCTTCCTGAAGGGATCCTGCTGTGGAGAAGCATGATCCAGTGGCTGGGCGGAATGGGAATTATATTGCTGTCCGTAGCCATTCTGCCTTTTCTGGGCATAGGTGGAATGCAGCTTTATAAGGCAGAGGTGCCCAGCCCGGTGGTGGACAAACTCAAGCCCAGGATTTCCGAGACGGCCAAAACGCTCTGGAACGTCTATCTCCTGATTACGGCCTTGCAGATCGCTCTGCTTCTTGCAGGCGGCATGTCTATTTTTGATGCGGTCTGTCACGCATTCTGCACCATGCCCACAGGTGGGTTTTCCACAAGGAACGCCAGCATCGCCCATTTCAACAGCGTATACATCGAATCCGTTATTGTAATCTTCATGCTCCTTGCCGGAATCAACTTTTCTCTTCACTACAAACTGCTCAAAGGGGATCTGAAAGTCTTTGGACGGGATCCGGAATGCCGGGTGTTCATAATGATAGTGGGGGTGTTCGTCCTTTTGGTCGCTTTCGATATATACGGGAATGTATATGATTCGATTGGAACTGCCTTCCGCTATGCAGCCTTTCAGGTCGGATCCATCATCACGACTACAGGTTTTGCGACCGCCGACTATGATAAATGGCCGGCCCTCTCCCAGCTGGTCTTAATTACGTGCATGTTCATAGGTGGAATGGCCGGGTCCACCGGCGGCGGCATCAAGATCATGCGCGTGATGGTGCTCGTTAAGCACGGCTATCAGCAGATCTTTCACATTATTCATCCCCACGCGGTTACCACGGTGAAACTGGGCGGAAAGTCCGTTCCTCAGGAGATTTTAAACGGCATCTGGGGGTTCTTTATTCTGTATCTGGGGCTCTTTGTCGCGGCCGCCTTTATTATGGCGGCAATGGGAATGGATTTGATTTCGGCTTTTTCATCCGTTGCGGCCTGCATCGGCAATATCGGCCCCGGACTGGGACTCGTGGGGCCGGCAGCCAACTATCTTTCGGTTCCGGAAACGGGCAAATGGATCCTGATCTTTTGCATGCTTCTGGGGCGGCTGGAAATCTACACGGTCATCCTTCTGCTCACCCCCGAATACTGGCGCAAATAGGAAAGAACTTTGTTTCAGACCTGCATTGACTTTTCCGGTTGTTTGTCAAATTTGCATCACCTGACCAGCCGCCGCATTTTCCGTAAAATTGGTCTGACAATCTCAGGAAAACATTTAACACTTGACCGGCTTTAAAAATGGCCTCGACCCCTGCATATCCCTGAATCGCGCAAGGAGCTTAAGGGCCGCTTCCCGAACCTGGGAATCGGTATCCAGGGTAAGCATTCGGATTTTGCTTTCGAGACGGTTCAAATCCCCGGCATCCACCTTGGCGAGGCGATTCAGTGCCAGCACTCTGGCCATGGGATTCGAATTATCCAGCGCATTTTCGTAAACCTCGATGTGCCGGGCCGGATGAGAGACCGTTCCCAGCAGAACAAGCGCATCATAGCGGGTTTGCTCGTTTGAATCATCCAGATGTTCCAGATAGACGGACTCGGCGTCTTTCCTGCGGGTTGAAAACCGCCAGAGATTGTAGAGGATGGCGCGTTTGAGATCCGAAGAGGCGGTGGCAAGCCGCTCCCTGAGGGTATCGAAGGTCAGCGGTTCGCCGATATCGGCCAGAGCGGTTGCCGCGCTTTGATGAACCTGCGCATCAGGATCGGACAGCAGCCGGGTCAGGGCTGGAATCGCCTCGACATTTTTCTGCCATCCAAGCGCGATCGCAGCGTGGTTTCGAAGCTCGGGGTCTGCATTTTGAAGGATCTCCATCAAGCGGTTCCGCAGGGCGGGAAGGTTTAATCGCGACAGGGTCAGGCTCAGCTGGATTGCGGACATGTGCCGGACTTCCTCTGATTCTTCGGGGTCCGTGCAGATCTCGAAAAGGCTCCAGGCAACGACATCGCGGGCAATGCCGCCGATCAGCAGAATCAGCCTTTGCTTCATCGGGGAATCGGCGTACGGCAGGGCTCGAAGAATGGCCGGAACCGCATGATCGGGTTTCTCGGTCACCAGATAAGGGGCCTTGATATAGGCTTTGGCTTTTTCGAGAATGCGTTTTCCCGGATTAAAGGGGATGACTTTCATGAAATTTTCAGTATTCGAATTCAAATTTAAAAGCCATTGAAAAGGAAATCCGTCTTTCACTATCCGCAAAGGGCTGCCGGCGAGCCCCCGCTGTCGATCCGGACTCGGCCGGTTCCGGCTTTTTCCGCGCTGATTCAACCACCAAGAAACCGTCCGCTGATAAAATCAATCTACCCTATTGAGAATCCGCCGGCAACGAAAAACCACAGGAGCATTCTCCTCACTTGGCGGTATGGGTAAAGGCGCCGTCCCAGTCCGGTTCAGGCGGGTTCTGCTGAAAGTGCCGGATCCGGTTGCGATAAAGGCCGTAAATCGGCCGGTGGGGTTCCTCTCGAATCAAAATCTCAAAAATTTCTCCAGCCGCCGCAAATTCCCGGTTCCGGTAAAGCGCCAGAGCCTGGTGATAACGTTGCAGGCGTTCGGCTTCCTGCGGGCTCAGATTCTCGGCGGGACCGAGGGGTTCGAAAATCGAAACCGGTTTTCCCTTGCCCTTGACTCGAACCTTGTCCAGCTCACGGTAAGCGAAATCCGGCACCAGAGACCTGGTGTGTTCACCGACAATGATATCCACCCCGTACTGCTTGGTCAAACCTTCCAGGCGGGAGCCGAGGTTGACCGCATCCCCCAGAACCGTGTAGGCCATGCGGAATTCCGAGCCCATGTTGCCGACGTTCATCGGACCACTGTTCAATCCGACGCCGACCCGGATCGGAGGCCAGCCCCTGGCCTTGAATTCTTCCTGAATTCTGGGCAATTCGGCCACCATCGCCAGGCCGGCCTGAAGTGCGTGCCGAGCGTGATCGTCATCATGCAGCGGCGCGCCCCAGAAGGCCATGATCGCATCGCCCATGTACTTGTCGATCGTTCCGCGATGCTGATGAATGATCCGGGTCATCGGGGTAAGCATCTCGTTCATCAGCCGGGTCAGCTCGGTGGCTTCGAGGCCTTCGGAGATCGTGGTGAATCCGCGCACATCCGTAAAAAGCACCGTCATCTCCCGCGTCTCGCCGCCGATACCGAGTTCGTCGGGCCTTGCAGCCATTTTCTTTACCAGTTCCGGCGGCACGTACTGACTGAAAGCCTTGCTGATAAATCTTTTCTGCCGGCCTTCGAAAAAGTAGTTGAAGAGGGTGACCACGATGAAAAGAACCACAAGCGACGCCAGAGGATAAACCAGGCCGACCACCACGCGCTGTTTGAAAAAAAATATATAATTTCCGGCCGCAGCGGCTACGACCAGCAGCACGGCGCCCAGGCCCCCGGCCAGCGGGCCGCTGAAGGTCAGCAGGGCTGAGAGAACCAGCCCCCCCGCAACAATCATCAGATAGGTCATTCCGATTTCGGTGTAAATGTCGTAGACGAGAGGATCGGCAGCCAGAATGTTGTCGATGATGCTGGCCTGAATCTCAACGCCCGGATAGACGCTGGCAAAAGGCGTGGAGCGGAGATCAAGAAGCCCGGCGGCCGATGTGCCGATGATCACGATCTTGTCCTGAAACAGTTTCAGATTTTCTCCATTGATCACGTCAACCGCCGAAACATAAGGAAAGCAGTAAGGCGGTCCGCGGAAGTTTACGCAGATCTGGCCGTGTTCATCGGTGGGTATGAAACGTTCGCCCAGGGAAATTCCGAAAAGCCCGCGCCGCCTTACGGAAGCGGCGGATTCCGCCTGAATCGTGAGGCTTTCCTCACCCAGGCCGATTCGGGCCAGTTCCAGGGCCAGCGATGGATACGGCATTCCGTCCATTTCCATCAACAGGGGCACCTTGCGGACCGTTCCGTCGATATCGGGAAAAACGTTGAAAAAGCCCTCGCTTGCAGCCTGGGATATGTCCGATACATTGAGAATCGCCCGAAAGGCGGAAAGCAGGGTCAGATCGGAAAAACTCGCATCCGGAGGGTCGAGGCGGATAGCGGCGGCGGGAAAGGGCGTACTGCCGGCGTCCTTGAGTCCGTCGTCCGTGACCTGAAAGACATAGCCCAGAACCGACGGCAAGCCGGCCAGGGTTTCGCCGAGGATGCGATCGTGATTGAATTCCCCCTGATTCAGCAGGCGGGTGAGGTGTGCGTCAACAAAGGCGGCGGGAAAGCGCTGCCGAAGATCCGATAGAAACCGGGCAGGAGATGTCCGGTCCGGCTCGGCAAAGACGATGTCAACTCCGACGGCCCGCGCTCCGCCGGCACCGATATTGGCCAGCATCGCGGCGACCGCGTTCCGGGACCAAGGCCACTGTCCGACCTTTCGAAGGCTTTGCTCGTCAATATCGACGATAACCACTCGACCGCTGACCGGCTCAGGACCGCGCCAGTTGAACATGCTGTCCGTCACCCGCTTGTCCAGAGCATCCAGAAGGGGGGGCTTTTCGACGCCAAACGAATAAAAAAGCAAAGCGGCCGCCAGGATAACCAGGCAGCCGATCTTGAAAGGAGTCGGTTTCAACAGGGCCTTAGGACGCGGCATTGCTTTCATTCATCAGTAAATAAATTTTAAAGCTGATCCGTCATCACGCGCATATGCATTACCAGGCCCAGGGCCGACCTTGTGTTCATGGATCTGCCATGCGCTGAACTACCGGCACTGGACTGTCCGTACGCCGGATGGCATGGCTGGAATCTCGATGCCTTCATCGCTCGCAACCGGCATACCCTGAACGGTCAGACCTCCCTGCTCTGACGGAACGACCTGGCCTGACGGAACGCCCCGATCACCCGGAACCGCCTGGCCGGTCACAACGCCTTGATCGGACGTAACCCCCGGAACAGTCGAAACGCCCGGAACCATCAGACCGCCCTGCTCTGACGGAACGACCTGGCCTGACGGAACGCCCCGATCACCCGGAACCGCCTGGCCGGTCACAACGCCTTGATCGGACGTAACCCCCGGAACGGTCGAAACGCCCGGAACCATCAGACCGCCCTGCCCAGATGGAATGACCTGGCCTGACGGAACGCCCTGATCACCCGAAACCGCCTGGTCAGCCGCTGTCCCTTGATCCGGTTCAGCTTTCTGATCGGCCGGAACAACTCCGGCAGCCCTGGCATCCTGATCAGCAATGGCATTGCGCAGGTAGGGGTCCCGGGTCAGAATCGGCGGTGGTTCGGGAAGCATCCGGGTGACCCTGTCAAGATTGGTGTGGCCGTACTGACCCGGTCCGAATTCCACGCCGCCGACTACGGTCCGACCGCTGTTGGTTCCGGTATAAAGACCATCGGGCGGCGGAACGACGCCGATGTCGGCAAGATCATAGCAGTCGCCCGTGCAATAGCGGCCCTCGTGGTCGGTTCCGCGAATGCCGATGGTGGCCACCGGCGTATCGATCCGGTAGCTGTCGGTGTTGGCTCGGCCAATAGTGCCGGTGACGGCTCTGAACCCGCCTCTCATCAGGGTAAAATTGCTCCGGTCATGCTGCGGATCACCGGTGTGGCGATACTCGTCAATCACCAGCCGGGACAGTGGGCGCAGAAAAATAACGCTGCTGTCGGTAAAGACGATGCGTACCTTGGCACCGGGTCCGGTGTTGATGACATCACCGGAAAAAACCGGAGCATCCTGAGCAAGGGAACGAACAGCGCCGCCGGCGTCTTCGGCCGTCACCGCACCCGCCATGGCCGCCACCTTGCCGGCGGGTTCCGCGGCCCAGGAAGGGTGGGCCAGCAGGACAGCAGCAAGAACCGTACATAGCAGAAAAGTCATCCTGATCCTGCAGCCCGCAACCATCATTCCATCGGTTCTGAAAGTTTTCATTCGCACTCCAAATTTTGCCCGGAAACGCAGCCGCCCTCAAGTTCAAGCAGCGGAAGATCGGCCAGATTCACCTTCCGTTTTTCTTCTTCATCGGCCGTTCCCTCTTCATCCTTTTCATCCGGCTCCGCGGCAACGGGCTCCGGATCCGGAAGGGTAAAAGTACCGGTTAATACATCATTTAATTCAAACAACTCCGCTTCGACGATTTGGACCACCTCAGCAGCGGATTCGGGCTCGGGCGTAACATCGGCAAACGCAAGGAGGTAGGGATAGGATTCCCCTTCGTCAATGTCCCACTTTGTATTAAAATCCCAGCCGGCATAACTTGCCTGCTGCATCATCTCGTCCGTGGTCAGGCCGGTCCCCCCGCCGACGCCCACGCCCACGCCATCGGTCTGGCCCGATGTCTCGGTGTTCCAATAGGAATCGGTGATCGTTCCATCTTCGTTGTATCCCACCAGGCCGCCGACATTCTCCGTGCCGCTCACACTGCCAATGGAATAGGAGTTGATGATATTGCTTGGGTCGATATAGCCCGCCAGACCGCCGACATTCTTTGCGCCAGTCACGCTGACGGCGGTAAATGAATCGCTGATGACGCTGTTTATCAGTACGCCCGCCAGCCCGCCGACATTTTCTTCGCCGGTCACGCTGCCGGTGACGTAGCAGTTGCTGATGCCGGCATAATCCGCACCGCTGCCAATTATCCCGCCGACCAGACCGCCGACCGCATCCTCGCTGGAGACATCGACATTCTCCAGACCCAGATTGGCGATGTCGGATTGAACGATGCCGAACATGCCGACCGCCGAGCTGAAGGACTGGTTGATATAAAGATTGGAAATCGTATGGCCGTTGCCGTCAAAATCCGCCCCCAGCAGGGGAATCCAGAGACCGGAAGCGGACGCCAGATCGATGTCCGCCGACAGACGGAATTTATAGGACGGGTTGTCGGCAAAACCCAGCAGGTCACTCATGCCCTGAACCGTGCTGATCTCGTAGTATCCGCCGCTGAGCGCCAGCGTCGGGTAGTCGGCGATATCCAGCGTCTTGTTGGCGATCCAGTCCGAATACTGGGCGTTGTAAAGACCGCCGATGGTCACATAATGACCTCCGTTGATCAAAACAGTGTCGATGTTGTAGTGGCTGTTCTTGATGAAGTCGAGCGGGTTGAAGGAGGTCATGTCGTTGTCTTCAATGTATCCGACCAGGCCGCCGACCTCATCTGCACCGGTCACACTGCCCGAGAAATAAGAATCGGTAATGACAGAGCCATACTCGCACTGGCCCACCAGCCCGCCGACATCCTCCGTGCCGGTCACGCTGCCGGAAAAATAGGCATTGATGATATCGCTGTATACGCTCCGGCCCGCAAGTCCGCCGACATTTCCTTCGCCGGTCACGCTGCCGGAAAAGGATGCGTTGCTGATCGTGCTGTTCTGAGCAAAACCCGCCAGCCCGCCGACATTCTCCGCGCCGGTCACGCTGCACCCGATCAGACTCACGTTGCGAATGATCGCGTTGTCCGTGCAGCCGAACAGCCCAACGTAATCCGCCTCGGGTCGGTTGATCGTCAGGTTTGCAATTGTGTGGCCCAGTCCGTCAAAGGTTCCGGTAAACGGAGCCGAAGAATCCCCCACGGGCAAAAAGTCCAGAATCATCGCCATGTCCAGATCCACGCCCAGCGTGTAGTCCGCGGCAAGATCCTGGACCATCATCTGCAACTGATAAGGTTTGGTGATGAAGGTGCTGTACAACATGCTCAACGACGGCCGGGTGACTCCCTCGTTGATGTACCAGACGTTGTCAAAATCCCACCCGACAAAGCTCGCCTCCTGCATCATCTGGGCCGTGCTCAGACCGGCCCCCCCGCCGACGCCCGCGCCCACGCCTTCGGTCAGGCCGGACAAATCCATATCCCAATAGGAAGAGACGATCGCGCCGTCCTCGTTGTATCCAACAAGGCCCCCGACGTTCGTTGCGCCGGTCGCAACGCCCGCAAAGTAGGAATTGCTGACGACGCTGTAACCGATCCAGCCCGCCAGCCCGCCGACATTTTCTTCGCCGGTCACGCTGCCGGTGACGTAGCAGTTGCTGATGCCGGCATAATCCGCACCGCTGCCAATTATCCCGCCGACCAGACCGCCGACCGCATCCTCGCTGGAGACATCGACATTCTCCAGACCCAGATTGGCGATGTCGGATTGAACGATGCCGAACATGCCGACCGCCGAGCTGAAGGACTGGTTGATATAAAGATTGGAAATCGTATGGCCGTTGCCGTCAAAATCCGCCCCCAGCAGGGGAATCCAGAGACCGGAAGCGGACGCCAGATCGATGTCCGCCGACAGACGGAATTTATAGGACGGGTTGTCGGCAAAACCCAGCAGGTCACTCATGCCCTGAACCGTGCTGATCTCGTAGTATCCGCCGCTGAGCGCCAGCGTCGGGTAGTCGGCGATATCCAGCGTCTTGTTGGCGATCCAGTCCGAATACTGGGCGTTGTAAAGACCGCCGATGGTCACATAATGACCTCCGTTGATCAAAACAGTGTCGATGTTGTAGTGGCTGTTCTTGATGAAGTCGAGCGGGTTGAAGGAGGTCATGTCGTTGTCTTCAATGTATCCGACCAGGCCGCCGACCTCATCTGCACCGGTCACACTGCCCGAGAAATAAGAATCGGTAATGACAGAGCCATACTCGCACTGGCCCACCAGCCCGCCGACATCCTCCGTGCCGGTCACGCTGCCGGAAAAATAGGCATTGATGATATCGCTGTATACGCTCCGGCCCGCAAGTCCGCCGACATTTCCTTCGCCGGTCACGCTGCCGGAAAAGGATGCGTTGCTGATCGTGCTGTTCTGAGCAAAACCCGCCAGCCCGCCGACATTCTCCGCGCCGGTCACGCTGCACCCGATCAGACTCACGTTGCGAATGATCGCGTTGTCCGTGCAGCCGAACAGCCCAACGTAATCCGCCTCGGGTCGGTTGATCGTCAGGTTTGCAATTGTGTGGCCCAGTCCGTCAAAGGTTCCGGTAAACGGAGCCGAAGAATCCCCCACGGGCAAAAAGTCCAGAATCATCGCCATGTCCAGATCCACGCCCAGCGTGTAGTCCGCGGCAAGATCCTGGACCATCATCTGCAACTGATAAGGTTTGGTGATGAAGGTGCTGTACAACATGCTCAACGACGGCCGGGTGACTCCCTCGTTGATGTACCAGACGTTGTCAAAATCCCACCCGACAAAGCTCGCCTCCTGCATCATCTGGGCCGTGCTCAGACCGGCCCCCCCGCCGACGCCCGCGCCCACGCCTTCGGTCAGGCCGGACAAATCCATATCCCAATAGGAAGAGACGATCGCGCCGTCCTCGTTGTATCCAACAAGGCCCCCGACGTTCGTTGCGCCGGTCGCAACGCCCGCAAAGTAGGAATTGCTGACGACGCTGTAACCGATCCAGCCCGCCAGCCCGCCGACATTTTCTTCGCCGGTCACGCTGCCGGTGACGTAGGAATTGCTGACGACGGCCTCATTGTCAATACTGCCCCACAGCACAGCGGCCAGACCGCCGACAGTGCCGGCGCCCGTGATGCTGACATTCTCCAGACCCAGATTGGCGATGTCGGATTGAACGATGCCGAACATGCCCAATCCCCCGTTGAAAGGCTGGTTGACGTAAAGATTGGAGATCGTATGACCGCTGCCGTCAAAATCCGCCTTCAGCAGGGGAATGAACAGGCCGGGAACGGACGCCAGATCGATGTCCGCCGACAGACGGAATTTATAGGACGGATCGCCGGCAAAACCCAGCAGGTCCTTCATGCCCTGAACCGTGCTGATCTCATAATATCCGCCGTTGAGCGCCAGCGTGGGGTAGTCGCCGATGTGCAGCGCCTTGTCGCCGGCGACCCAGTCATTATACTGGGCGTTGTAAATGCCGCCGATGGTCACATAATGACCGCCGTTGATTAAAACATCATCGATGTTGTAGAAGCTGTTTATAATGGCAAAGTCGTCTTGAATTCCGCCAACAAGGCCAAAAGCATTCACTGTGCCGCTGATACTGCCCTTGGAGTATGAGTCGGCAAGAGTGCTGCTGTTGAGATACCCCACCAGGCCGCCGACCTCCACGGCGCCGGTCACGCTGCCGGAAAAATAGGAGTTGCTGATGTCACTGAACCCAGCGTAGCCCACCAGTCCGCCGACCTCATCTGTGCCGGTCACGCTGCCGGAAAAGGATGCGTTGCTGATCGTGCTGTTCTGAGCAAAACCCGCCAGCCCGCCGACATTCTCCGCGCCGGTCACGCTGCACCCGATCAGACTCACGTTGCGAATGATCGCGTTGTCCGTGCAGCCGAACAGCCCAACGTAATCCGCCTCGGGTCGGTTGATCGTCAGGTTTGCAATTGTGTGGCCCAGTCCGTCAAAGGTTCCGGTAAACGGAGCCGAAGAATCCCCCACGGGCAAAAAGTCCAGAATCATCGCCATGTCCAGATCCACGCCCAGCGTGTAGTCCGCGGCAAGATCCTGGACCATCATCTGCAACTGATAAGGTTTGGTGATGAAGGTGCTGTACAACATGCTCAACGACGGCCGGGTGACTCCCTCGTTGATGTACCAGACGTTGTCAAAATCCCACCCGACAAAGCTCGCCTCCTGCATCATCTGGGCCGTGCTCAGACCGGCCCCCCCGCCGACGCCCGCGCCCACGCCTTCGGTCAGGCCGGACAAATCCATATCCCAATAGGAAGAGACGATCGCGCCGTCCTCGTTGTATCCAACAAGGCCCCCGACGTTCGTTGCGCCGGTCGCAACGCCCGCAAAGTAGGAATTGCTGACGACGCTGTTTATGAGTACGCCCGCCAGACCGCCGACATTTTCTTCGCCGGTCACGCTGCCGGTGACGTAGCAGTTGCTGATGCCGGCATAATCCGCACCGCTGCCAATTATCCCGCCGACCAGACCGCCGACCGCATCCTCGCTGGAGACATCGACATTCTCCAGACCCAGATTGGCGATGTCGGATTGAACGATGCCGAACATGCCGACCGCCGAGCTGAAGGACTGGTTGATATAAAGATTGGAAATCGTATGGCCGTTGCCGTCAAAATCCGCCCCCAGCAGGGGAATCCAGAGACCGGAAGCGGACGCCAGATCGATGTCCGCCGACAGACGGAATTTATAGGACGGGTTGTCGGCAAAACCCAGCAGGTCACTCATGCCCTGAACCGTGCTGATCTCGTAGTATCCGCCGCTGAGCGCCAGCGTCGGGTAGTCGGCGATATCCAGCGTCTTGTTGGCGATCCAGTCCGAATACTGGGCGTTGTAAAGACCGCCGATGGTCACATAATGACCTCCGTTGATCAAAACAGTGTCGATGTTGTAGTGGCTGTTCTTGATGAAGTCGAGCGGGTTGAAGGAGGTCATGTCGTTGTCTTCAATGTATCCGACCAGGCCGCCGACCTCATCTGCACCGGTCACACTGCCCGAGAAATAAGAATCGGTAATGACAGAGCCATACTCGCACTGGCCCACCAGCCCGCCGACATCCTCCGTGCCGGTCACGCTGCCGGAAAAATAGGCATTGATGATATCGCTGTATACGCTCCGGCCCGCAAGTCCGCCGACATTTCCTTCGCCGGTCACGCTGCCGGAAAAGGATGCGTTGCTGATCGTGCTGTTCTGAGCAAAACCCGCCAGCCCGCCGACATTCTCCGCGCCGGTCACGCTGCACCCGATCAGACTCACGTTGCGAATGATCGCGTTGTCCGTGCAGCCGAACAGCCCAACGTAATCCGCCTCGGGTCGGTTGATCGTCAGGTTTGCAATTGTGTGGCCCAGTCCGTCAAAGGTTCCGGTAAACGGAGCCGAAGAATCCCCCACGGGCAAAAAGTCCAGAATCATCGCCATGTCCAGATCCACGCCCAGCGTGTAGTCCGCGGCAAGATCCTGGACCATCATCTGCAACTGATAAGGTTTGGTGATGAAGGTGCTGTACAACATGCTCAACGACGGCCGGGTGACTCCCTCGTTGATGTACCAGACGTTGTCAAAATCCCACCCGACAAAGCTCGCCTCCTGCATCATCTGGGCCGTGCTCAGACCGGCCCCCCCGCCGACGCCCGCGCCCACGCCTTCGGTCAGGCCGGACAAATCCATATCCCAATAGGAAGAGACGATCGCGCCGTCCTCGTTGTATCCAACAAGGCCCCCGACGTTCGTTGCGCCGGTCGCAACGCCCGCAAAGTAGGAATTGCTGACGACGCTGTAACCGATCCAGCCCGCCAGCCCGCCGACATTTTCTTCGCCGGTCACGCTGCCGGTGACGTAGGAATTGCTGACGACGGCCTCATTGTCAATACTGCCCCACAGCACAGCGGCCAGACCGCCGACAGTGCCGGCGCCCGTGATGCTGACATTCTCCAGACCCAGATTGGCGATGTCGGATTGAACGATGCCGAACATGCCCAATCCCCCGTTGAAAGGCTGGTTGACGTAAAGATTGGAGATCGTATGACCGCTGCCGTCAAAATCCGCCTTCAGCAGGGGAATGAACAGGCCGGGAACGGACGCCAGATCGATGTCCGCCGACAGACGGAATTTATAGGACGGATCGCCGGCAAAACCCAGCAGGTCCTTCATGCCCTGAACCGTGCTGATCTCATAATATCCGCCGTTGAGCGCCAGCGTGGGGTAGTCGCCGATGTGCAGCGCCTTGTCGCCGGCGACCCAGTCATTATACTGGGCGTTGTAAATGCCGCCGATGGTCACATAATGACCGCCGTTGATTAAAACATCATCGATGTTGTAGAAGCTGTTTATAATGGCAAAGTCGTCTTGAATTCCGCCAACAAGGCCAAAAGCATTCACTGTGCCGCTGATACTGCCCTTGGAGTATGAGTCGGCAAGAGTGCTGCTGTTGAGATACCCCACCAGGCCGCCGACCTCCACGGCGCCGGTCACGCTGCCGGAAAAATAGGAGTTGCTGATGTCACTGAACCCAGCGTAGCCCACCAGTCCGCCGACCTCATCTGTGCCGGTCACGCTGCCGGAAAAGGATGCGTTGCTGATCGTGCTGTTCTGAGCAAAACCCGCCAGCCCGCCGACATTCTCCGCGCCGGTCACGCTGCACCCGATCAGACTCACGTTGCGAATGATCGCGTTGTCCGTGCAGCCGAACAGCCCAACGTAATCCGCCTCGGGTCGGTTGATCGTCAGGTTTGCAATTGTGTGGCCCAGTCCGTCAAAGGTTCCGGTAAACGGAGCCGAAGAATCCCCCACGGGCAAAAAGTCCAGAATCATCGCCATGTCCAGATCCACGCCCAGCGTGTAGTCCGCGGCAAGATCCTGGACCATCATCTGCAACTGATAAGGTTTGGTGATGAAGGTGCTGTACCCCATGCGCAACAACGGCCGGGTGACTCCCTCGTTGATGTACCAGACGTTGTCGAAATCCCACCCGACAAAGCTCGCCTCCTGCATCATCTGGGCCGTGCTCAGACCGGTCCCCCCCCCGGCGTCCGCGCCCACGTCCAGAAACAGGCGTAGGTCCGAAGGCGGAGCCGGAACCCCGTCGCCGCCCGCGCCCACACTCTGGAACAGGCCGGATAAATCTGTGTCCCAGTAGGAAGAGATGATTGTTGCGGTGCCATCCTCGTTGTATCCCGCCAGACCGCCGACGTTCGTTGTGCCGGTAACAGTGCCGGCAAAGTAGGATCTGCTGATGGAAGACGCATCTGCGAACCGCCCTACCAGCCCGCCGACATTCGCCGTGCCGGCCACGCTGCCGGTGACGTAGCAGTCGGATATGGCGGAGTCGCCCTCTAACTTGCCCACCAGACCGCCGGCATCCCGTTCACCGGTCCCGGTCACACTGCCGGAAAAATAGGAGTTGCTGATGGTGCCGTAAATGCTCTGGCCCACCAAGCCCCCGACTTTATAATCTGCACCCGTCACGCTGCCGGTGACGTAGCAGTTGAGGATGGTGGCAAAGTCGCCACCCTTGCCCAATAAACCTGCGGCCAGACCGCCGACCGTCTCAAAGCCGGAAACATCGACATCCACCAGACCCAGACTGGAAATGTCGGAAGAAACTGCGCCGAACATGCCGGTGCCGCTAGACTGGTTGATGTAAAGATTGGAGATCGTATGACCGCTGCCGTCAAAATCCGCTTCCAGCAGGGGAATAAAAAGGCCGGGGGCGGAAGCCAGATCGATGTTTGCCGCCAGGCGGAATTGGTAGGCCGGGTTGTCGGAAAAACCCAGCAGGTCTTTCATGCCCTGGACCGTGCCGATCTCGTAATATCCGCCGTTGAGCGCCAGCGTGGGATAGTCGGCGATGTTCAGCGTCTTGTCGGCGATCCAGTCCGAATACTGGGCATCGTAAAGACCGCCGAAGGTCACATAATGGCCTCCGTTAATGATGACATCGTCGATGTTGTAGTGGCTGTTGTTGATTGTATCAACGGGATGGAGAAAGTCGTCGCATTCAAGGTAGCCCATCAGCCCGCCGTAATTTGCCGTGCCGGTCACGCTGCCGGAAAACCAGGAATCGCTGATGGCGCTGCTGAAGTTATACCCCACCAGGCCGCCGACTACACCTTCACTTCCGCTGCTCACGTCGCCCGAGACGTAGCAGTTACTGATATTGCTGTATCCGCTCCAGCCCACCAGACCGCCGACATTACCGTCCAGACCGCTCACGCTGCCGGTGACGTAGCAGTTGCTGATATTGCTGTATCCGCTCCCGCCGACCAGACCGCCGACCGGATTGAGACCGACAACACTGGCGTTCACCAGGCCCAGGTTGGCAATGTCGGAGTAAACTGAGCCGAACATGCCGACGGCCGCACAGAAGGGCTGGTTGATATTCAGATTGGAGATCGTATGGCCGTTGCCGTCAAAATCCGCCGCCAGCCAGGGGATCCAAAGACCGGGGGCCGACGCCAGATCAATGTCCGCCGACAGTCGGAATTTAAAGGAAGAATCGCCGGCAAAACCCAGCAGGTCCTTCATGCCCTGGACCGTCCCGATATCGTAATATCCGCCGTTGAGAGCCAGGGTTGGGTAGTCGCCGATGTGCAGCGTCTTGTCACCAGCGATCCAGTCGTCATACTGGTCGTTGTAAAGGCCGCCGATGTATACATAGTGACCTCCGTTGATCAAGACAGTATCGATGTTGTAATAGCTGTTGAGAAGAGTGTCTCTCATCACGCCTACCAGGCCGCCGTGTGGTCCTATGTCGGTCCCGGTAACACTGCCCTGGAAATAGGAGTCGATGATGGCGGAGTCGAATTCACCTTCACCGCACCGGCCCGCCAAACCACCGACTTCCTTTCCGCCTGTCACGTTTCCGAACGCATAGGAGCCGATAATGGTGGAGTTGTAATTGCACTCACCCACCAGACCACCGACAAATTTATAAGCCCCGGTTACGTCGCCCGTTGCGTAGCAGTTGATAATATCACTGTATGCAACATACCCTGCCAGCCCGCCGACATGGTACTGACCGCCGCTCACGCTGCATCCGATCAGCCCGACGTTGCGGATGACCGCGCCGTTCGTATAGCCGAACAGCCCCACGTTATCGGTATCCGGACGGTTGATCGTCAGGTCGGAGATTGTGTGGCCCAGTCCGTCAAAGGCGCCGGTGAACTCGCCTACGGGATCAAAGCCTTTTCCGCCGTCCCAGCCGATGGTTTCAGAAGCGACTATGTTACTGCCGAGAGCATAATATCCCGAAAGATCGGAGCTCATGTCCTGCAAGGCATTCAGATTGTTGATGAGGGTGTAGGGATTGCCGTTGATGTTCAGCGAGACGCCGCCGGACAGATCCACTCGGCCTTTGAACCCGGTTGCCTCCCCTTCGTTGAAGCCGACCAGAACCGAGCCCTCCGAACCGGTGTTCATCACCAGCCCCGTATAGCCTCCGAGAGGAGAAAAAGCGGCTGTCATGACCGCATTGATCTCGATGTTTCTCTCGGCGTCAAGCGTTAATGTATGCGCGCTCCACGTTACGGAATCATTCACGAAGATATCCCCATGGCCTTTTGTACCGCCGGCAGCGCTGCTGATAGTTACATTGGTTTGACTGAGATTAGAGGACAACGCACTCCCTGTAATGTCCCCTCCAACGGCCGCGATGTAATAGTCCTGCGGATCCAGAAGCCAGGCGCCGGTTTTGCCGTCAGAAGCAAGGGTGGTGACAATTGCGCCGTCCTCGACCTTCACCGAGGTGCCCGAGGTCTCGATAAACCCGCCGTCCCCCCCGTCCAGCGCGGAGGCGTCCAAAACTCCGCCCACCCGCACAGTGCTGTTTTCGGCGAACGTCCCGTTTTCCATGCCGGCGAGAAGCAGAATTTCGCCGTTATGCTCCTCGATGGTGCGGGCCCGAATCAGGCCCTCATTGTTGACCACGGCGCCCGTCAGCTCGCTCGCCACCCGGGCGGTCATAATCACCTGGCCGCCGTCGGCGCTGATTTCCCCGAAATTCTCCACGCCGGCCCGTTCCGCCAGAATCGACTCGTCCACCGTCAGGCTGATGAGCTCATCGCCTTCCAGATCCAGGGTAAACCGCTCGCCCGAGGCCAGCGTCACCTGACCCAGTTTGGCCATGATGATGCCGTGGTTGGCCGCATAATCGCCGGCCAGCACGATGTAGCCCTGTTCGCCGGCTTGCAGAAGTCCCTCGTTGATCACCTCCGCGCCCGGGGGCGAATCGGTCCGGAAAAAACTGTAGCGGCCGGCCAGAAAGTCGTCGTCCTGAATATCATGGGTGGTGGCGAGCAGGCCGTGAACGCTGATCTCGGAACCGGGGGCAAAGAGCACGCCGCTGGGATTGACCAGAAAGACCTGGCCGTTGGCGTTCATGCGTCCGAAAATCCGGCTGGGGTCGGACCCGAGCACCCGGTTCAGGGCCACGCTGCTGCTGCCCGGCTGCTGAAACAAAACCGTTTCCTGGGGGTCTATGGAAAAACGCTGCCAGTTGATGATCGCCTTGTCGGTATGCTGGTTGATCAGGGTTGTGACGGAATCGGGACGGGTAACGGCGGCGCTGCCGGCAACCACCTGATCGCCGGCCGGACCGGCCCAGACGGAAAACGGCGTCAACAGGACCGCGGCCAGCAGAATGCATCGGAAGAAGGAGACGGCCGTCCGGCCGGGCCCCTGACGACTGAACCGGTTGTTTTTTGCGCTGACGGACCATTGCATCCGTCGCCTGATAAACCGTTTTCCGTTCATTCCGTAACCTCCTTGCTGCCTCAGAAACCTGCGCTGAAACTTAGCCAAAACCGGGAGCTGTCGCCTTCTCCGGATTCATTGCCGTCGATGGGTTTGGCCCATTGCATTTCCAGAAAATATTTTTTGGCAAAAAGAACGCTCAGCCCGACTCCGGCGCTGGCCAGGGAGTCGGAGCTGCCGCCGTCGGCCAGACGGTTCTCGTACCAGACCCGACCGGCGTCGATAAAACCGCGCATCATCAGGTCGGCCAGCTTGAAAGACATAAAACGCCGGAGTTCCAGCGTGCCCGCGGCCCCCCGGTCGCCCCGCAGAGTGGAGATGATAAAACCGCGGATACTGTCCGGGCCGCCGATTGCGTATTTATTCGAGTCGGGCATGGCATCGTTGCTGAGCACCGCTTCCCCGCGCAAAAATCCGCTCCACCCGTGGCCGAATGGTTGCTCGTAAGTTCCGTTGAACTCGATTCGGGGGGGAAGCGCATCGCTGTCGGTTCCGTCTGAATTGCTCTGGAAATTGGTGGCCAGCATACCGGAAAAGGTGCTCACGCCGCCGAAATCGTGACGCCGGTTGAAAGCAAAACCGGTTTCCAGAAAATTGACCTCATCGTCGCTCAGGGATGCTCCGGACAGATCGGATCGGCCCCTTAACTGGGCCGCTCCCAGAAGGACAAAAAGGTTGGTGCGGCGGCTGCGAATCAGCGGATGGCTCAACTGGGCGCGTGCGGTGGCGCTGACGCCGTCGATTCCAAGCGCGCTGAATTCGCCGCCCACGTCGTATTCGGCCCTTGAATAGCTGAGATTCAGGCGGGTGCCGTCGTAAAGAATGGGAAAACCATAGCTGACACGGCCCTGGCGCAGCAGTCCGGCCTCGCTGTGGGTGTAGCCCAAGCTCAGAACATCTCCGAATGTACAGGGATTGTTGATGGTAAAATCCACCCCTGTCCGCCATTCGCCGATATCCTCTGTTCCGTGGTTGTCCACGGTCACTTCGGCTTCGAAGGTTTTTTCTTCCGTACGGAAGTGGATGTCCGTCAGCCCGTAATCATCGCCGGGGCTCAGCGTTGCGCGGGCCGTAAGCCCGGGCAGGTCGTTCATGAGCAGCAGATCGCGTTCCAGATCGACGAACCTGAGGACAGCTCCGGGCCCCGCCCGTCTGACGCGACGCTCCAGAAAAGAATCGGAATAGCGCCGGTTGTCTTCAAACGTCAGCCTGCCGACGCGGCCCTCCACCACTTCCAGCCGCAGAATGCCTTCCCGCATCCGCTGGGCCGGAACGGTAACGGTCGAAACGCTGTAGCCCTGCTCCTGGTAAAATTCGGTGAGACGCTGGGCAGTACCATAAATTTCAGCCAGGGTGAGTTCTTTTCCTTCCCACGCCGCGATGACCGCCCGCAATTCGGCTTCGCTGAACCGGGTATTGCCGCTGAAAACAAAACGCTTGACCAGAACCCGGCGTTCGCCGGTCACGGCTTCCGGCCGGGGCGCAGCAGGCTTTTGAAACTGGGGGGCCGGCGCTTCCTGGCTAGGCGAAGGCATTCGGGGCTTTAGGGATTCTCTCACCTCGCCCGGAGTGGGCGGCTGAGCCTGGGCCGACGGCATCGGACCCAGCAGCAGCAAGATCAGAATCAAACAGGCTACCGCCTGTCCGGCAAGGGATGATCGGCAAGCCATGTTCTCCTCCTTTTCAAAGAAGGGTATATTCAAGCTGAACGATGGAACATACGGATTCGCAACAAAAATACTTTTCTATTGTCTTGCGGGTGTTTGTCAATTGAAAAATAAAGTCAGGAATGAATTTTCTGAATAGCGCTTTGCAGGGGTTTGCACGCGGAGGAAGGCGGGTCGATTCTTATGGGCATGTGCGCGCTGAATGATACCGATATCCTTGAATTATTCAGGATTATTCTGAGAATGCATTCGGGACAGGTACTGATCCCACTCCATCGGCAGCAGCTGCTTTTTTTTAACGTTGCACTCCTTGCAGCAGGGAACGACGTTCCCCTTGATGGAACGTCCGCCGCGCGCAACCGGAACGATATGGTCCATGGTCAGCTCTCCGGGCGGGGTCGGGCGCCGGCAGTAATGGCAGATCCCCTTTGCGCAGCGCCGTTTCCACCACTGACTGGCCCTCAGTTCTCGGGCTTTTTGCCGTTCCCTTCGGATTTGGGCTTCATCCAGATCATAGGCAAAGGGCGTCAGGGACATAATCAATAACCGAACCGGTTGATGGCCCGGGCGTCTCTGGTCCAGTTTTTCTGAACCCGGACAAAGAGTTTTAAAAAGACGCGGCATCCGACCATGCGTTCAATATCCTCGCGGGCCGCCCGGCCGATCTGCTTGAGCTTGGCGCCGTTTTTGCCGATGATAATGCCTTTCTGGGATTCGCGCTCCACATGAATCACGGCCTGAATGCTGACCAGATTGCGATCCGCATCCTCTGAAAAATCTTCGATGGTGACCGCGGTGGAATAGGGTATTTCCTCGCCGGTCAGGCGAAAGATCTTTTCCCTTACCATCTCGGCCGCGATAAAGCGCTCCGGGACGTCGGTAATCGCATCAAGCGGATAAAAGGGAGGCCCGGAAGGCAATAATTTTTCCAGGGCATGAATGAGAATATCGACCTGAAATCCGGTTCTGGCGGAGATCGGAACGATTTCACAAAAATCCGCCATTTTCGACCAGGCATCGATCCGCTGGGCCAGAAGCGATTTTTCTACGGAATCCACCTTGTTGACCGCCAATATAACGGGCTTGACCTGTTTTTTCAACGCATTGAACAGGATTTTTTCCGAATGGGAATCCGGGGAAGCTCCGTCGAGAATCACGATGGCGGCATCCATATCCGGAAGGCAGGAGAGTGCGACTTCAACGATTCTCGTGTTCAGGCTGCCGGAGGCCTTATGCACGCCCGGAGTATCCATGAAGATCATCTGGGCGTTTTCCCGGTTCAGGATTCCCAGAATGCGGTTCCGCGTTGTCTGGGGTTTTTGAGAGGTAATGGAGATCTTTTCGCCCAGAAGGCGGTTGAGCAGGGTTGATTTGCCGGCATTGGGCGGTCCCAGCAGCGCGACGAAACCGGATTTGAATTCGGAGGGATTCTGGTAGCGGCTCATGATTCGCCCCCGGCGGAATCGACGGATATCATGGCCTCGAGGCGATGCCACAGGGCATCTTTTCCCTGCCGCGATCTGGCCGAAAAAAGAACCAGTTCATTCGAATCACGGCCCAGTGTTTCGGACAGAACGTTCAGGCGCTTCTGCTGCTCGTTTCTGGAAAGCTTATCGGCTTTGGTAATCACGATGATGCACGGAATGGACTGATACCTCAACCATTCCAGCAGCGCATTCTCTTCCACGCCGGGCGTTCTGCGGATATCCATGATCAGCACCACGCACCTGAGAGATTTGCGGGTGGCAAGATAGGTTTCGACCATCGGCTTCCAGGTCTTCTGAATCGCCCGGGGAACCTTTGCGTATCCGTAACCCGGAAGATCGACCATCATCAAGGCGTTGTTGATCAGAAAGAAGTTGAGCAGCTGCGTGCGCCCCGGCTGAGAACTGGTCTTGACCAGATTGCGGCGGTTGATCAGCGTGTTGATCAGGGATGATTTGCCGACATTGGATCTGCCGGCAAAAGCGATTTCAGGATAACCCTCCGAAGGGTAATGGGCTGGTTTTACCGCGCTTTTAATGAATTCGGCATGTTTGATGATCATGTTTGACATGGCGCCGTTATGCTTCGAGCGCGCCGGTTCTCCAGATATCGTTCAAGGCGGTCCATGCCTTCGGCGATATTTTCCAGAGAATTGGCATAGGAAAAGCGAAGATATCCTTCCCCGTTTTCTCCAAAATCAATTCCCGGCGCCACGCCGACATGCGCCTGTTCCAGAATATCAAATGCTAGGCCATAGGAATCCTTTGAAAGATGCCGGGCATTGACAAATACATAGAAGGCGCCGGTGGGTTCGACCGGAATTTTAAAACCCATTTGCTTGAGGCGGGAAATCATGTATTTTCGCCGCTGATTGTAAATTTCCTTCATGCGGGCGACGTCCGGACCCGCGCATTGAAGCGCGGCGATCGCCGATTTCTGAACCTCCGAGTTGGCCGAGATGAAAAAGTTCTGCTGCAGTTTCTGCATGGGACGGATATAGGGTTTTGGCGCGATCAGATACCCGATCCGCAACCCGGTCATCGCAAAAAGCTTGGAAAAACCGTTCAAGACAAAGGCGTTGTCGGTAAATTCCAGAATGCAGTGTTCCTTGCCTTCGTAAACAAGACCGTGATAGATTTCGTCGGAAATGATCAGCCTGCCCAGCCGGACGATTTCCCGCATGCGTTCCTCGGATAAAAGGTTGCCGGTCGGATTGGATGGGGAGTTGAGAAAAATGGCTCTCGTTTTCGAAGACAGTTTCGATCGAATCATTTCCGGCCGCAGTTGGAAACCGTCCTCCTCGTAAACCGGCACCTTGACCGGTACGCCTTCCAGAAATTTGATGAAGTTGGGATAGCAGGAATAGTGCGGATTTGAGATGACGACCTCGTCGCCTTTTTCCAGCAGAACCGCAAAAGCCAGCAGCATGGCCGGAGAGGTTCCCGAACAGATGATGACCTGATCTGGATTGACCGCAACGCCATAGGTTTCCAAATAATATCGGGAGATCGCTTCACGCAGTTCGAGCATGCCCAGGCTGTGAGTGTAATGGGTGCAACCGGATTCATAGGCCTTGATCGCGGCTTGCTTTACGCATCTGGGCGTGTCAAAATCCGGTTCGCCGACCTCAAGATGAATGATATTGATGCCCTGGTTCTCCATCTCGTGCGCTTTTTCAAGCACATCCATGACGATAAAGGAGGTGATGCCGTTTAATCGCGATGAAATCATACACCCTTCCAATGATCACAGGTTATCAGTTCAGTCCTATACCACCTTGTTCAGCGGATATTCTATGATGCCCTGAGCGCCCTGCTTGAGAAGAACAGGAATCAGATCCCGAACCTGGCTGGTATCCACAACCGTTTCCACGGAAAACCAGTCTGACTGGTAAAGCGGCGAAACCGTCGGCGCATTCAGGCTCGGAAGCAGGTTCACGACTGCCTTCAGCTTGCATTCGGGCACGTTCATTTTCAGGCCGACCAGCTTCTCTCCCAGCAGAGCGCCTTTGAGCAGCAGGGCGATCTGTTCGATTTTTTCCTTTTTCAAGGGATCTTCAAAGGCGGCATGATTGGCGATCAGCTGGGTATTGGTCTGCATCAGATCCTGAATGATGCGAAGCCCATGCGCCTTGATGGTGCTGCCGGTTTCGGTGACCTCAACGATGGCGTCGGCCAGCCCGGAAACGACTTTCGCCTCAGTGGCGCCCCAGGAGAACTCGACCTCCACGGGAATATTTCGGCTGGAAAAATACTGTTTGGTGAACTGCACCAGTTCCGTGGCGATCTTTTTCCCCTTCAGCTGCTCAAGGCTTTGAATGGGTGATTCGTACGGCACCGCCAGAACCCACCTGGCGGGCCGGGAGCTGACCTTGGAGTAGATCAGATCGGCAACCACATGAACATCGGAACCGTTCTCGGCGATCCAGTCCTTGCCGGTCAGTCCCGCATCCAGGGTGCCGTTTTCAACGTACCGGGACATTTCCTGGGCGCGGCATATGGCGCAGGTTATGGCGTCGTCATTGATTTCGGGAAAATAACTGCGTTCATTGACCGAAATTTTCCATCCTGAACGCTGAAAAAGAGCGATCGTCGCATCCTGAAGACTTCCTTTCGGAATGCCGAGCTTCAATATGGAATTCATTTGTCATACACCTCTTTTGGATCAAATACCGGTTTTCCAATGATTTCTATCGTGCCATCGGCATTAACCTTTTTGTGAAAACAGCTGACATGCCCGGTGTGGCAGGCGGCGGTTCCAATCTGTTCCACCCGCAACAGCACCGTATCGTCATCGCAGTCGATTCTAATTTCGTGGATGATCTGAAAATGTCCGGAAGATTCGCCTTTTAACCAGAGTTTGTTGCGGGAGCGGCTGAAATAGGTGGCGCGGCCCGTGGAAAGCGTTTGTTTCCAGGCTTCCTGGTTCATAAATCCGACCATCAAGACTTCGCCGGTGCGGTAATCCTGAGCAATCGCGGGTACCAGACCGTCCAGTTTCTTAAAATCCAGTTCAATCATATCGTTTTTTCCAGGATCGACGCACAGGGCCGGTCATCACAATAAATCTTTGACAGAAGTTTTTCCGGAATGCGGTTTTCCAGAAAATTGAAACATTCCAAGAGTATCCGTAAACCATAAAACGTAATTAATTACCCTATTCGCCATGGCAAAGTCAAATTGTTTTTCCGCCTGATTCAGATTATTTTCCGTGCGCTTTTCAGCATGGATGAAAACAATGAACGGTTCCGCAATCAGGGGCCCCGTGGAACATGCTCGACAGCGCCTTGCTTGTTGCCGATATATCTGTTAGCATATTCAAAATTATAATTGGAAAAAATAAGCCGCTCACTTCGAGCGGCTGCATGATTTGGAAACAAAGGTCGATGGAAGAACATCTGCAAAACACATCCGGCATCTTGAGGAAACGAGCCAAAAGAATTGAGCCCGGATGGGGCGGAAGAATGGTGCGATGGGGACTTGGGCTTGTTTTACTCGGGCTGGTCGCCGCGGCAGCGGCCGGCGGAATCGCGTACTGGTATGTCGGCCGGGATCTTCCGAAAATATCGTCTCTTTTAGACTACCGGCCGTCCATCATCACCTCGGTTTATTCCGACGACAATCGAAAGATCGGCGAATTTTATAAAGAGCGACGAATTGTGATTCCGCTTTCCGAGATGCCTGAAACCTTGATTCAGGCTTTTATCTCCGCCGAAGATTCTCGATTTTTCGCGCATCAGGGAATTGATATCTACAGCATTGTTCGAGCGTTTTTCAAGAATATCGAGGCAGGCGCCATCGTTCAGGGCGGAAGTACGATCACCCAGCAGTTGGCGAAGTCTTTTTTTCTGACCCCCGAAAAGAGCTACCGCCGCAAGCTCAAGGAAGCGATTCTGGCCTATCGGATTGACCGCCGCTTCAGCAAGGAGGAAATCCTTTTCCTGTATCTCAACCAGATCTATTTAGGGCATGGCGCTTACGGCGTGGAGGCCGCGGCTGAAAATTATTTCGGCAAATCCGCAAAGGACTTGAACCTCTCCGAGACTTCGATGCTTGCAGGCCTTCCGCAGGCGCCCAGCCGGTATTCCCCGTTCCAGTATCCCGAACGCGCGAAAGAGCGTCAGATCTATGTGCTGAACCGCATGACCTCGGAAGGATATATCTCCAACATTCAGGCGACGGAAGCCATCAATACGCCCGTAGACATCAAGTCCCGAAAAAATTGGTATATTGAACAGGTGCCGTATTATACGGAATATGTCCGGCAGTACGTAGAGAATCAATATGGCGCCGATGCTCTGTATCATCAAGGGCTTAAAATTTACACGGCAGTAAATATCGAGATGCAGAAGATGGCGCAGGATGCGCTTCTGAATGGTTTAAGGGAGCTGGACAAGCGCCATGGCTACCGCAGCCAGCGTAAACGCCTGAAAACCGATGAGGTTGAATCTTTTTTTCAGAAGCAGGAAAACGAGGGGCCGCTGGAAGCAGGACGAATCGTTCAGGGCGTGGTCATCGGCATTGATTTACAGGACCCGTCTGCATCCATTCGTTTGCGCGGCGGTCGGGGAAGGCTGCAAATGGATTCAATGCGATGGGCCTCAAAGCCGGATTCCGCGGATACCAGTCAAAAAACCCGTATTGACCGCGAGGACGAGATTCTGCATGTCGGAGACGTGATTCCTGTGCGCCTTCAGAAAAAGAATCATAAAACAGGTCTCTGGAATCTTCAGATCGAGCAGCCATCCGGGGTTCAGGGTGCCTTGCTGTGCCTGGAGGCTGAAACCGGGGAGGTAAAGGCCCTGGTCGGCGGCAGAGATTTCAAGAAGAGCCAGTACAACCGGGCGGTTCAGTCCAGAAGGCAGCCGGGCTCCGCGTTCAAGCCCGTCATCTATGCTGCCGCACTGGACAAAGGGTATACACCGGCTACTGTCTTAATTGATTCGCCGGTTGTTTACGAAAATGCCGATCCAAACCTTACCTGGAAGCCCAAAAATTATGAGGGCCGGTTTCAGGGACGAATCCTGTTTCGCGACGCACTTGCCCAATCCCGAAATGTGGTCACAGTCAAGCTGTTGCAGGATATCAGTATCGATTATGCCATTGATTATGCCCGGAATCTCGGCATCAGCTCCCCATTGAGCCGGGATCTGACCATTGCGCTGGGATCATCCGGGGTATCCCTCCTTGAACTGGTGAAAGCCTATTCGGTATTCGCCAATCAGGGGTATTTGATCGAACCGGTATTTATCAGGCGGATTGAAGACCGGGATGGAAACGTGATCGAAGCGGCAGCGGTTGTTCCCAGAATGGTGATTGAAAAGAGTACCGCCTATATCATGACCAGTCTACTGGAAAGCGTGGTAAATGAAGGAACCGGCCAGAGAATCAAAGCCCTGAACCGGCCGGCCGCGGGCAAGACCGGAACTACGAACAATCTTTTTGATGCCTGGTTTATCGGATATACGCCCGAATACGTCACCGGAACCTGGGTCGGATTTGATGAAGAGAAACCTCTCGGCAGGGGAGAAACCGGTTCACGGGCGGCAAGCCCCATCTGGCTGGAATTCATGCAGCGGGCGCTTGCAGGCAAGCCCGTGAGCGTGTTTCAGGTTCCGGAGGGAGTGGTGTTTTCAAAAATTGATGCCGATACCGGCCTGTTGCCGATACCGACATCCAGAAACATCCTGTTTGAGTGTTTCAAGGAAGGCACCGTTCCTATGGAATATTCATCGGCCGTTTCCGATTCCGAGCAGTTTTATAAATCCGATCTTTAAGACAACGAGCCGGATTCATATTCCCAGAAATGCCTCCTTGACCTGTTCGTTTTCCAGCAGCTCTTTGCCGGTGCCATGCAGAACGATGCGCCCGTTTTCCAGAACATAGGCGCGATGGCACATTCCCAGGGTCTGTCTCACGTTTTGTTCAACCAGAAGAACCGTTACGCCCTCGGCATTGATCGTGCGGACCAGTTTGAAAACATCCTGAACGAGCAGGGGTGAAAGTCCCAGCGACGGCTCATCAAACATCATTACCTTGGGCAGCGACATCAGACCCCTTCCGATGGCCAGCATCTGCTGTTCGCCGCCGGAAAGCGTACCGGCCATCTGTTTGCGCCTCTCTTTCAGCCGCGGGAAAAGCGTGTACACATAATCCATGGTCTGGTAACGCTTGTGCTTGGCTTCTCCGTTTAGAGACCCCATGATGAGGTTTTCCTCCACGCTCATTTCAGAAAACAGGCGGCGGCCTTCAGGGACATGAACGATGCCCTGTTCGATGATTTTGTTGGGCGGAAGCCGATCCAGCCTGATACCGCCGAATTCGATGGATCCGGTTTTGGGCGTCAGCAGGGAAGAAACGGTACGAATGATGGTGGATTTTCCCGCCCCGTTGGCGCCCACCAGCACCAGAATTTCTTTTTCCTTAACGTCAAAGGAAACGTCCCAGAGGACCTGCAAATCTCCATAATACACATTGATCGAGTTAACCTTGAGCATATTCCTCTCCCAGATAGGCCTCAATTACCGCTGGATTGTTGGCGACTTGTTCAGGGCTTCCTTCGGCAATGGTCTGGCCGAAATTAATCGCGTGGATCCGATCCGAAATGGTCATAATGACCTTCATAATGTGTTCGACAATCAGAATCGTGATGCCGCTTTCACGCATCTTGATGATCAGATCGATCGCTTCGTCCAGTTCCGATGGATTCAACCCGGCAGCGGTTTCATCGAGAAGGAGCAATTCCGGTCTGGTGGCCAGCGCTCGAGCGATTTCAAGGCGTTTTCGGCCACCAATGGGAAGACTCTTGGCCAGTTTGTCCTTATCCTTCCAGAGGTTGCAGAACTCAAGCACCTCGCCGGCCACTTCTTTGGCGCTCTTGATGGAGTTGACGCGACAGAAGGCCGATGCCGTCACATTTTCAAGAACAGTCATTCGAGCAAGCGGCTTGACCACCTGAAAGGTCCTTCCGATGCCCAGCTTGCAGATTTCATAAGTTTTTAAGTCACGAAGGCTTTTCCCTTTAAAAAGGATATCGCCGGATGTGATGGGATAAAATTGATTAATGCAGTTAAACGTGGTGGTTTTGCCGGATCCGTTGGGGCCGATCAAACCGAGGATTTCTCCTTTTGCTACGGTAAATGAAACATCGTTAACCGCCTTCAGCCCGCCGAAAGCTTTGGTGAGATTTTTTACTTCAAGGAGTTTCATTGATCTCTCCTAATTAACTGGATGCCCTGATTCTAAATACATTGCGTTTGATTTTGCCCCAATCGCCCACAATGCCGTTGGCCAGAAACATGATGACAAAAATTACCAGAAGCCCGAAGACAAGGGCGTGGGCCTCGCTGATCCACTGAGGGGCCAGACCGAAGAAGGCGCTTCGAAATGTTTCCTGAACACCCACCATGATAAATGCACCCACCGCAGGGCCCATGATGGTGGCCACACCGCCGACGATTCCAACAAGAATCGACATGATGGAGATATAATGCAGAGAAAAAACCACCTGGGGATCGATAAAGCCCATGTAGTTCATGTAAAAAGCGCCGGCCATGCCGGTAAACATCGAACTGACCAGCAATGATACATTTTTGTAAAGCGTGGTGTTGATTCCCAGTGATTCCGCCGCATCCTGATTTTCGCGAATGGAAACAAAATAATATCCCCACTTGGATTGCATGACGATATGAATGGCAAAAATACAGCCCGCAGCCAGCAGAAGGGCAATATAGTAATACGGCAATTTGCTTTCAAACGAGGGAATGATCAGAATGCCGACCATGCCCTCGGTCAGGCTTTCCCAGTTGGTGGCGATCAGGCGGAAAATTTCCCCGCCGGCCAGCGTGGCCAGGGCAAAGTACGGGCCTCGAAGCCGGAAACATACCCAGCCGACAAAAAGGCCGATCAGCATTGAGGAGATTCCGCCTGCCAGCATGCCCCACCATGGAGAAATCCCAAGCTTGCTGAAGAGAATGCCCGCCGTATAGGCGCCGACTCCGAAGAAAATGGCGTGGCCGAACGAAACCTGACCGGTGTAGCCCGCAAGAAGGTTCCACGAAGAGCCGATGACCACCCACATCAGGGCGATGATGACCAGATGCTGATAATAATCGGATTTGACTACCAGCGGAAAAACGAGAAATACGATTCCAAGTATGGCGAGAATTACATTATTTTTCATCGAAGCCTCTAAATCTTTGTCAAGCGTTTCAGCCCGCCGGGCAGGAACACAAGCACCAGCACGAAAATCACAAGTCCGACCATCTCTTTATAACCCATGCCGATGTAGGTTGCGCCCAGAGATTCGGCAATTCCCAGCACCAGCCCGCCCATAATAGCGCCGACCGTGCTTCCCAGTCCGCCGAGGATCGTAATAACAAAAGCCTTTAAGGTAAAAGGCCCGCCGATATCCGGAAACAGATAGAAGATCGGAATCAGAAGCGAACCCGCCGCAGCCACCAGCGCGGAACCGAGACCGAAGGTGATGATGGTGATTCGTGTGCTGTTGACGCCCATCAGGGTTGCCGCATCCTTATCCTGGGCGGTGGCGCGGATGGCTCTCCCGATGTCAGTTTTCAGAAGAAACCAGAAAAGAGCGACCGTGAACGCGACCGCAACCAGAAAAGCAATGCACATGGGCAGATTAAATGAAATGCTTCCCAAAAATACTGCCTTTGAGCCGTATGGCGTTTGAACGGTCTTGTAATCGGACGAAAAAATAAACCTTGCAATCTCGGCCAGAACCATGCCGATGCCGACGGTCATCAATACCTGGTTTTCAGGAAGAATGGATTCGACTTTCATCAGCGGGTTGAGCAGAAATTTCTGCAGAAACGCGCCGATAAAGAACAGGGCCGGCATGGAGACCAGAAGAGAGATGTAGGGATCGATATGAAAATAATGCGATATGACAAACGTAATATACATGGCCACCATCATCAACTGGCCGTGAGCCAGATTGATGATGCCCATAACCCCCATGATCAGGGTCATTCCAAGTCCGATCAGGCTGTAGATGCCGCCGATCAGGAGCCCGGCGACCACGGTTTGGAGAAAGACATCCATCGGGCGATCCTTTCCGTAAACTTCGATCTACGGTCGTATTGAAAATCAAAAAGGGCGAACCGGAAGAAGTCCGCCCTTTTTGAGTGAAGAATTAATATCCCCAGGTTTTAATCCAGTCTACGGGATACGTAAACGGCTTGGTGGCAAGATCTGCCGGCCAGACCATTTCCAGTTTGCCGTCGATCCACTGAACGACATAAGTCGGAAGCTTGTTCTGATTTTTCATCTTTCCATATTCAATGAACTTAACGGGTCCGAAGACGGTCATCATATCGGTTGCCGCAAGCGCTTCCTTGACGTCTTTGCGATCAAAGGACTTCGCGCGCTTCAGCGCATCGGCAATCACATAGGCGGCTGCGTATGCCTCGGCGCCGTGGTACTCGGTATCCTTTTTGAACTTGGCGACAAAGTTGTTGTAGTAATCCATGGCCCCGGGATAGGGCAGCACCTGATGCCACAGAGTCGCTGAAAGTACTTTTTCAGAGGCAATGCCGGCGTTGGTTACAAATTCCGGAAGAGTGAATCCGGCGCCTCCGCCGATGAACAGCTTGGGAGTCAGCTTGAGTTCCTTGGCCTGTTTCATCAGCAGAGAGGCATCCATGACATAGGAGATCATGTAGACAATATCCGGATTGCGTTCCTTGACCTTGATCAGAACCGGCTTGTAATCAATGCCGCCATGTTCGTATCCTTCCTTCAAAACGATCTCGTAGTTCAAATTTTTGCAGCTTTTCTCAAAGGATTCGGCGCCCTTGGTGCCAAACAGCGAGTTTTCATAAAGAATAGCGACGGTTTTGGGCTTAACCACTTCGCCAAGCAGCGACTCGATGGCGCCGGCATATTCGCTGACCGGCGGATTTAACCGGTAAATATAATCCCAACCGGAAGTTGTAATATTGTCGGCCGATCCGGTGTTGACCAGAAAGGGAACTTTTTTCTGCTGGCAGACGCCGGCCGCGGCATAGGTCACCGAGCTGCTGTAACCGCCGCCGACCAGTACCACCTGATCCTTGGTGATCAGCTTTTCCACCACCGATCGACCGACCTCGGGCCTGCCCGTATCGTCTTCGATCAGCAGTTCCATCGTTTTTCCGTTGATGCCGCCGGCGGCATTGATCTCTTCCGCCGCCATTTCAAAAGACAGCTTTTCAACCTCTCCGAATTTGGCCTGATCTCCGGTTAAGGGCAACACGATGCCGACTTTCACCGATTCAGCGGCCCATGCGCCGGGCAGGACCAGACAGACTGCACACACAAACGCAAACAGAGTAAAGGCAATTTTCTTCATAATCTCTCCTTGGAAATAATGGTTCAAGTGTGTGATCGGGACTCTAAATATCGAAATTTTTACATATTAAACCCGCCCTGTTCTGTCAAGAACTATAAATCATAAACAGTTAATGAATACGGTTCGTAAGGGGAATTGAATGAAAAGCGAATCAGAAACCTGATACGCCGAATCTCAACCAGTTGTGAATACTTTGATGTCAAAAAGGCGGATAAACAGGGACCGGCTCTGAGTGATGGACCTGAATGTGGCCGGACGTTATCAGATCTGAAGCAGCAACCTGAAGCGCGGCGATTTTGTGTCGTTCTTGAATCGTTTGAATGTTCCGGTTTTTATATCCCCGCATTTTCGGAATATCCTTGGAATGGACATGGATCACAAGGGGGTCGGGAACGGGACTGAGTGCTGACAGGCATTTCTCCGCCGCATCCAGGAAGGCTTCGGAAAAAACCAGATGCCCGAAAGCAGGGTGATACGGACCGGCGACAACGGCGCCTCGAGCATCGAGGTCTTCAGTGGCCTGAAGCCCCATGCGGATCACGGGGATCGCGTATTGCAGGAATAGCATGTATAGTTTTTTGACCAGCGTTACGCAGCTTTCCAGGGATAGAGGCTGGTATTTTCCCTCAGCATACCAGTCGGCCAGAGGGCTGTTTTTTAATACAACGGTTGGATAGATCCGGACAAAATCCGGCCGTAAAGCGATAAGCGCCTCGGCGCTTTGAAGGGTTTTCCCGGAAGAATCCGCGGGAAGTCCCGCCATGATCTGAGCGCCGATTTCATATCCCCTGCTGCGAAGCAATTCAAATGCAAAGCGGGTGTGATTCGAGGTGTGCCCTCTGCGGGAATGGGCAAGCACCGCATCGTCCATGGATTGGACTCCCAGTTCAACGGTCTGAACGGGAAATTCCCGAATCGCATCCAGCGTATCTGCTCGAACCGTATCCGGGCGGGTTGAAAACCGGATGCCGTCAACCCGGTTTTGGCGCACAAAATCGGTTGCCATACTCAAGAGTCCGCGGATCTGGCCGAATTCCAGCCCCAGAAAATTTCCGCCGAAGAATGCGATCTGAACAGGGGTTCGGTTGTGAATGCGGTGTGCGAGAAAGGTCTCTATGGAATGTTTTGCCGCTTCCGGCCGAAGCAAGTCAGAGCCGGCGCCTGTGATGGCAAATTGATTGCAGAAAACGCATTGGTGCGGGCATCCGGCCTGAGGCAGAAAAATCGGAACAACCAGAGGAGCGGATTTCATCTCGGGCCGAATTCAGACGGGTTATGCAAATATTTCCAAGGCATTCCTGGCGGCATCCTGTTCGGCAGCTTTTTTGCTTTTACCGGTGCCCAGGGCGACCCGGTCAAAGAGTTTGACCTGTACAGAAAAAGTTTTGTCGTGATCCGGGCCTGAGGATGAGATCAGAATGTACTCCGGAACTTCATGGCCTTTGGCCTGGGCCCATTCCTGCAATCGGGTCTTATGGTCGCTCAGCTTCGAGAGGTCCGGAACCTTCTCGAAAAGATCGGAAAAATGACGCTGAATGAATTCAAATGCGCGCTCAAATCCGCCATCGAGATAAACCGCGGCAATAAGGGCTTCGAGCGTATTCGCGAGAATGGATTTTTTGTTCCTGCCGTTTGAGAGAATCTCTCCTTTCCCCATCTGGATGAAATCCCCCAGATTCAGGGTTGCAGCCAGGGCGGAAAGCTGGTTTTCGTTGATGAGTCCTGCACGGATGCGAGACAGCTGACCTTCGGTAAAATCGGAATATCCGCGGATCAGAATGGTGCTGACAATCAGGTTGAGCACCGCATCTCCAAGAAATTCCATCCGTTCATTGTCGCGAAGCATCAAATTCGTCTGTTCGTTTACAAAAGAACGGTGCCGCAGGGCTTCTTCAAGCAAACCCCGGTTCCGGAAACGATAGAAAATCCTTTCCTCCAGCGCGGCGATGTCGATTCTTTCAGTCATGGTCGCAGCCAACTTCTTGAATCAACTGTTCATAAAGACGATATGGCACAAAAAAGTCTCCCCTGCCGCAACCCAGCTCAATATCGGGTTTCAGAGAACCGTGATAATCCGTGCCGCCGGTCATCAACAGCCCGTATCGGGTGGCAAGGCGGGCATAATAATCGGTTTGCCGCAAAGAGTGCTCCGGGTAATACACCTCGATGCCGCGCAGTCCCATGGATTTCAGAATATGAATCAGCCTGTCGATCGGCCTGTCGTCAACGGGTTTGATCAACACCGGGTGCGCCAGAACCGGAATTCCGCCGGCCTTTATGATCATTTCTATGGCTGCACCGCATCCCAGGCGGTATTTTTCGACATAGGCGGGTCTGCCTTTGCCGATATACCGATCAAAGGCTTCATTGATTGAGGATACAAATCCCTTGGCCACCATGGTTTTGGCGATATGGGGTCTTCCTGTCTGAGCGCCTCCGGCGGTGGTTTCGACTTCTTCCAGGCTCAGATCGATTCCCATTCGATTGAGCCTTTCGACAATACGCGGGTTTCGGGTTTTTCTGGCCTGCCGGAGCTTTTCAAGGGTCTCGTTGAATTCGGAGTCGTTGATTCGGATGCCGTAGCCCAGCATATGGAAGCTTCCGGAGCACGGAAACTCTTCGGGCGGCGAGGCGCTGATTTCGATTCCTGTCAGAAATTTTACGCCGGACGGAATTCCGTTTTGCAGAACCTCTCTAACGCCTTCAACCGAATCATGATCCGTGATGGAGATGGCGCCGATACCGCGTTTCTGAGCTGAATTTAAAATTTCTATCGAAGATGCGCTGCCGTCCGAGGCTTTGGAATGGACATGAAGGTCGATTCCGGCATGATGCTTAACGTCCAATGGTTTTTTCCATTGCCTCTGCTTTGGTTTTGCACTCGATGCACTGGGTGGTTACCGGCCTTGCCCTCAGGCGTTCGATGGCGATATCTTCTCCGCAGGTTTCGCAGATTCCATAAGTTCCGCTGTCGATGCGTTCGACAGCATCACGGATTTTTTTAATCAGCTTGTTTTCACGGTCTCGAATGCGAAGCATGAAATTGCGGTCCGCCTCCAGTGAAGCCCGGTCGGTGGGATCTGGAAGGTTTTCTTTCTGGGTTGTCATTCCGGAAACGGTATTATCGGCTTGGTCCAGCAGCTCTTCCAGACGTTCCATCAGCAGCTTCCGAAAGTCTTGAAGATCCTTTTCTTCCATGATGTAACCCTTTATATTATAAATTATTAAAGTTGAAATAAATAGCACAAGCCTGTCTTAATGTAAAGGAATAAGTACGCCGCTTTTTACGGCGGCAACCGGATCGGCTGATTTCGAATTCCAGCCGAATGCGTTTATACCGGAATGACGATATGGATAGTTTATGAATTGAAAATTTACTTGATGCCGATGCTTGATAAAACAGCCGGATCTCTCTTGGCGTCGGGTAGAAGCGGAAGGATATTGTCCAACTGAATTCCGGATGAAAAAAATAAACCGGACGCCGTTTCTCGGTCCTGGAACGGTGTCCGGTTTTCTCTGTTGGATTTCAGACGATTTCATTCAAAAAGCGTTCATAGCCTTTCAGATCGCTGACCGAATATACTTTTCCAGGGTAGTCTTTCGGCAATATCTTTTTCACCAGATTGGACAAGACCTTGCCCGGGCCGATTTCTACAAAGACCTCGGTCTCAAGGTCCATGAGCCTGCAAATCGAATCGTACCACCTGACCGGGCTGCAGAGCTGTTTGACCATATGCTCGCGGATCGCAACGCCGTCTGTGGAGACATCGCCGGTCACATTCTGAACAACCGGTTTCTTGGCGTCTTCAAATACCATGGTTGAAAGAAATTCCGCAAATTCGGCTTCGGCGCCCTTCATCAGATCGCTGTGCCATGCGCCGCTGACGTTCAGAGCCACGGCCTTTGCTTTTTGCGCCGAGGCGAGGCCGGCAACCTTTCGCACCGGTTCGGGAGCGCCGGTGATCACGATCTGGTTTTCGGCATTGTGATTGGCAATGGAAACAACCCCCTCACTGCGGACAGCGGTGATCAGATCTTCTACAGCCTTTAATGGAACCCCGATCAGCGCGACCATGGCGCCTTGATGTTTAAGCGCCTCGCGGTGCATCAGCTCGCCTCGTCGCATGACCGCCTTTACGGCGTTTTCTCTGTCCAGCACCTTCGAAGCGTTCAGCGCGGCGTATTCTCCAAGGCTGTGGCCGGCGGTCAGATCAAATGGAACGCCTTCCTTTTCCATGGCCGCCAGAATGGCCAGATTAACGGCCGTAACCGCGGGCTGCAGGTTGACGGTCTGGGTCAGTTCTTCCATGGGTCCTTTGAAGCAGAGCCTGGAGATGTTCAGACGGGTCACCGCGTCGGTCATATCAAAAATGTCTTTTACAAACGAAAATTCCTGGTAAAAATCAAGCCCCATGCCGATGGACTGCGATCCCTGGCCGGGAAACAAAAATGCCGTCTTCTTCAACTAAAGCCTCCTTTAAAAAATTAAAAAATACGATTTCAACGCCGGCTTCTGTGAAAAGCCGGTCTGCAAATTTTTCAAGCCTTGCCTTATTCGTCAATGTTAAAGAGTTTTCGGGCGATGTCCAGATAGGTGCGCTTGTTGCCACGAACGCCGCTGCGCTTTAAAAACAGGGTCGGGTCATGCATGATTTTATTGACCAGCGCGCGGGTCATGCGCTGAATCGCCCGCTGATCCTCTTGGGAAAGATGCGGAAGCGACTGAAGGGTTTTTCGGGTTTCCGCCGCGGCAATAACGTCCATTTTATTTCTAATCCTCAAAAGTGTCGGCACGACCTCGAGGCTTTTAAACCAGCCCCGAAAGCGGATTACCGCTTCATCGACAATGGTTTCCCCCTTGACGGCCTCTTTTTGTCGGTCTTCGATATTGTCCTCCACGACTTCTTTAAGATCGTCAATATCGTAAACATAACAGTTGGGCAGCCGATTGATTCCGGGGTCCACATCCCGGGGAACGGCGATGTCGATGAAGAAAAGGGGGCGCTGTCGCCGGCTTCGAATGGCCTTTTTGATCTGATCCCGGGTGATGACATAGTTGGGCGAACCGGTTGAGCTGATGACAATATCGACCTGCTGCAGGTTGTCTTCGATCTCTTCAAATCGAATGGCTTTGCCGTTGAAGTGCGAGGCCATTTCCAGCGCGCGCTCAAAGGTCCGGTTGGCGACATGAATGCAGCCGGCCTGATGCCGGATCAGATGCTCCACGGCCAGTTCCGCCATTTCACCAGCGCCGATCAGCATCGCTTTTTTCTCCTCCAGATCGCCGAAAATCTTCCGGGCAAGCTCAATGGCCGCGTAGCTGATGGACACCGCATGATCCCCGATGGCGGTTTCGGTCCGTACCCTTTTGGCGACAAAAAATGTCTTGTGAAGCAGACGGTTCAGGATTACGCCCGAGGTTTTGTGGGCCGCAGCCATTTGAAACGCGCTTTTGATCTGGCCCAGAATCTGGGGTTCCCCTACCATCATGGAATCCAGGCTTGCTCCCACCCGGAAAATATGACGGACGGCTTCATCGCCCCGGTAGACATAAAGGCAATCGTTGAAATCAGAGACCGGTATTCGCTTGGCCTCAGACAGGAATTTCTTGGCGTCCTCCACGGCAAGGTCAAAATCTTCCGTGGTAAAGACCAGTTCCACCCGGTTGCAGGTGGAAAACACCATCGCCTCGCTCACGGACCGATATTGAGTCAACGCGCGCAGGCCGGCGGATATTTCATCCCTGGAAAAAGCCAGGCATTCACGGATCTCGACGGGCGCTGTTTTATGGTTGAGCCCCAGCAATACGATTTCAAGCATGGCGTTGCGTGTCGTTGAATCTGGTTTCGGCGACGGCAATAGCCTTTGCGGCATAGTGCCATGCACCTGGTTTAAAACGCCTACCAGCGGGTAAATTCTCCATGGTGGCCCTGTAAAAGAAAATTGACGCCTAAAAAGGTAAACAGCAGAAAGGCAAATCCGATGATCGCCATCACCGCGGCCTTTCTGCCCCGCCACCCGATGGTCAGTCTGCCGTGGAGCATGACCGCGTAAAGCAGCCAGGTGATTCCGGACCATACCTCTTTGGGGTCCCAGCTCCAGAGTCTCCCCCAGACCAGCTGGGCGTAAACAAAACCCGTGATAAAGCCCAGGGTGAGCATCGAGAACCCGACAACCAGGCAGGCATACCCGCTTGCATCCAGCAGCTCAAGGCTCGGAAGGCGTTTGAAAAAGAAACCGCGGCGCTTGTTCTTGATCGCGTTTTCCTGAAGAATGTAAAAGATCCCCAGACCGCAGGCCAGCGCAAAGGCCGCTTCCCCGATGAAGATTGAAATCACGTGAATAACCAGCCAGAAATTGTTGAAGATCCGCTGCAACTGAACGGGTTCCCGGGGCGCCATCAGAGCGGCGATCATGGCCGCCGAAGCCAGCGGGGCGGCAAAAATGCCCAGTATCTTCAAATGATATCTCAGCCTGAACAGCAGGAATACGCCGATCACCGCCCAGGCGGCAAGAATCAGGTTCTGGTGCAGGTTGTGCGCCGGCAGGCTTCCGATCCGGACGGCCGTTGAGACAATGGAAACCGTTTGAAAAACGAATCCGCCGACCAGCAGATAATACCCCCATTTGTGCAGGGCTTCCTTTTGAAAGAAAAGGTAGGCAACATAAATCCCGGAGCTGATCAGGTAGCACAAAACCGTGATGATCAAAAGAAGTTCCATGGATCGTTCCTCGTAGAAATCAGTCCGTTGGCTGCGAAATGTTTCCGATCAGGGATTCCAGGGTATATCCGTTGCCGAGGATTTCTTTTAGAATACGGTTGATCCCGTCGGTACGGCGGTCCCGAATCATGTACAGCAACTCGGTATCAATCAGGGCTTCAAACAGGGGCTTATGGGCCTCTGGGGCATGATCTTCGGCCAGAAGCCTTGCGCGGACGGCGCCCAGCAGCATCAGGAACACAGCATATTCGTCCCCGAACTGCTTTTCAAGTTCCTTACGCAGCTTCTTGGCAAAGGCCGGACTTCTGCCCGAGGTCGAAACGGCGATGACCAGATCCCCTCTTTGAACGATCGAAGGCAGAATGAAATTGCAGACCCGGGGCTGATCCACGATGTTGCACAGCAGATTGCGGGCTTCGGCATCGGCATGTACCCGGTGATTGATCGCCTCGTCGTCGGTGGCGCCGATCACCATAAAAGCCCCGTCAAGGTCGGAACTTTGGTATGGCCGCCGGATCAACGAGATGCCGCCCTGTTCGGCCAGATCATTCAGCTCCGCAGTCGCTTCTGGAGAAATCACCGTCACCCTGGCGCCGCAGGCCAAAAGGGTGTTGACCTTGCGGGCGCCCACAGCCCCTCCGCCGACCACTACGCATTTTCGACCGTTGATATCCAGATAGACCGGGTAGTATCGCATCCGCCCTCAGAAAAGTTTAATGCGTTCTCCCATGGATTTTCCGTTGATCCGGTCAATGGCCGCACCGATGGATTCAAGCGTTTTCAGCTTGTCGGCGCCGCGCACTCTCAGGCTTTCGATATCATCGTCCAGTATGAAATAGTGCAGCTGCTTCAGACGCCGGATCCCGCCCCGGTAATCCTGAATTTTCCAGTAGGTGTCCGGAGGCAAGCGCCTGGGTTTAAAAACCGATAGAAATCCGTAATGAGGCTCTATGCCCCGGGGGCTGACCGTTACCGCGCTGAATCCCCAGAAGGGGCCGTTGAAAAACCAGACAAAAAACCCCATCCACAGAACCACGGCAATCATGTGCCTTGTTTGCTTTTTCAGAAAGCATCTTACCAGCAATCCCGTCATGATCAGCACCACCAGGGCCATGATGGTGTTTTGAACGGCCAGCGATCGTATATAAAAGGTCTCGGCTCCCATGATCATCCCTTTAAATTCAAATTACCGCGCGCCAGACTTGACGGCTGCCACCCGGACAGCAACTGCAACTATCATCCGGCAATTCTTCTGTCAAACCAAATCCGGCGATCGAAAAGTTCAATTCGGATTATTTCACGGCATATCAAGCGCTTAATGCCATTATCAGACTGAAAGTCTTTTTACAATCTTTTAAAAAATCAAGCAAAAAAATATGCGCATGAAAATGACGATAAAAAAATCGGAATCCGCATGGATTCAGAAAAACCGTTTTGAATCTCAGCTCATGAAATCGCTGACCCTGCGCTTGAGTTTTCCTAAAAAAAGATTGACCCGCCCTAGGCTTTATGATATTTCCTGCACCTTATTGCTTGGCAAGATTTAAATGGCAGAATTCTGGGCAGGGCCATGCGGCCATGACCCGCGGACAAGAAGAAAACTTTGGAGGAGGAACGATTCATGCGCAGACAGAAAACTTTATGGTTCATCGTGCTGACGGTTCTCATGGCCTTTGCCGCACCAATGGCTTTTGCCGGCCATGGCGCAGGGCCGGCTCACGGTGACAGCGGATTGAAAGAAGGAGATACGATCAATATCTCCGGATTGATCTATGACTCGCACAAGGAGCCAATCGGCGAATGTATTGTCAAGTTCTTTGAAAACGGCCAGGAGGTCTACGAGACCGAAACCGCCCACAACGGCAAATACGTGGCCCGGTTTAAGGTGGAAAAAGGATCGGTTCCCAGCGCAATTTTTGCTGTGGAAGCGGCCAAAAACAGTTTCACCACCGAAAAAATCGAGTTCAAGGGATCCGAGATCGCTCAGATGGGCGATCAATTCTACATCTCCGAAGACATCACCCTGCAGCGGTATCTGGGAGCGGCCTTCTGGATTTCCACTATTGTTTTTATCCTGGCCTACGCGCTGATCACCTTCGAGCTGCTGCACAGAACCATCGCCGCCATGCTGGGCGCAGCGGCCATGATGGTCCTTTCCTACACGGTGGGCGTGCTCAATCCGGAGTATCACATCTTCTCCTATGAGCGGGCCATCGCCGCCATCGACATGAACGTGATTTTCCTTCTGATGGGCATGATGATCATCGTCGGCATTCTCAAGGAAACCGGCGTGTTCCAGTGGTGCGCCTATGTTTCCTACAAGGCGGCCAAAGGCCGTATCTTTCTGCTGTCCGTCGTTCTGATGACCTTTACCGCGGTTGCTTCCGCCTTTCTCGACAACGTCACCACCATGCTGCTGCTGACCGGCGTGGCCATCGAGATTTCGCTTTCCTGCAGCCTCAACCCGCTGTACCTGCTCATTCCGCTGGTGCTGGCCTCCAACATCGGCGGCACGGCCACCCTGATCGGCGACCCGCCCAACATCATGATCGGGTCCTATGCCGGCCTGACCTTCATGGATTTCGTGGTGGCCCTGACCGCGATCTGCATTGTGGCCATGATCGCCCTTTTTCTGTACTCCAAGGTTGTGTGGGGAAAAGCCTACGCCGCCTCCCAGGCAACGGTGAAAAATGTGGACGAGTTCACCGCCGAGCTTAAGGAAAAATACAAGATCAAGGATTCCCAGCTTCTCACCTACGGTCTGATCGTGCTGGCCGTCGTCGTGTCCCTCTTCCTCTCCCACGGCTACTGGCACATGGAGGTGAGCATCGCGGCCCTGACCGGCGCGGCGGCCCTTTTCACAATCGCCGTCCTCACCCACAAGGTGGACATGATTCACCTGATCGAGAAAGACATCGAATGGCCGACCCTGATGTTCTTCATCTTCCTGTTTGTTCTCGTCGGCGCCGTTGAGGAAGCCGGGCTTCTGGCCGTGATCGCCGACTGGATTCTCAAGGTTTCCGGCGGCGACTATCTGATATCCATGACCCTGATCCTCTGGGTGGCCGCGATCATGTCGGCGTTTGTCGACAACATCCCCTTCACCGCCACCATGCTGCCCATCGTGGCCTACCTGTCCAAGGTGATTCCCGGCGCGGAAAACACCCTGTGGTGGGCACTGGCGCTGGGCGCCTGCTTCGGTGGAAACGGCACGATGATCGGCGCCTCCGCCAACGTCGTCACCATGGGTATCGCCGAGTCCAAGGGATACAAGATCACCTTTGGCGCCTTCCTGAAGGTGGCCTTCCCCTACATGATCATCAGCATCATCATCTGTCAGGTCTGGCTGATGGTTTTCAAACCGGCCTAAATGCCCTAAACGGCTTGACGCCGTATTGCATATAGCCAAAGAGCCCCGGAGACTTCCGGGGCTCTTTTTTCAAATCCGCTTTATTGGGCGGAAAACACGATGCGGTCGCCCGAGGCTGTTGCACGAATTCTCGCCCCCTCCGGAATTTCCCCCTTGAGAAAGGTCATGGCCAGCGGATTTTCAATGTATCGCTGAATGGCCCGCTTCAGGGGCCTTGCCCCGTAAACCGGATCATATCCGATTTCCGCGAGAAATTTTTTGGCGCTTTCATCCAGTTCCAGTTGAATCTGCCGCTCCGCAAGGCGCTTGGACAGCTTTCGAATCTGAATTTCGACGATCTCGCCGATCTGCTCCTGGGACAGGTTTTGAAAAATGATCGTCTCGTCGATCCGGTTCAGAAATTCCGGCTTGAAAACCGCGCGAAGGGCCTCGGTGATCTTCTGTTCCATTTCCCTGGGCCCCGCGCCTGCGTACTGCTGAATCCACTGGCTGCCCACGTTCGAGGTCATGATGATGATCGTGTTCTTGAAATCCACGGTGCGTCCGTGGCCGTCGGTCAACCGTCCGTCGTCCAGAATCTGAAGGAGCACGTTGAAAACGTCCGGGTGGGCCTTCTCGATCTCGTCAAAGAGGATCACCGAATACGGACGGCGGCGAACCGCCTCGGTCAGATAACCGCCCTCGTCATACCCCACATAGCCGGGAGGCGCGCCGATCAGACGGGACACGGTATGCTTTTCCATGAATTCGGACATGTCGATGCGGACCATGGCCTGCTCCGTGTCAAAGAGAAATTCGGCCAGGGCCTTGGCGAGCTCGGTTTTTCCGACCCCGGTGGGCCCCATGAAGATAAAGGAGCCGATGGGCCGGTTGGGATCCTGAAGCCCGGAGCGGGCCCGGCGCACGGCATCGGAAACCGCCCTGACGGCCGCATCCTGTCCGACCACGCGAAGCGAAATCCGGTCTTCCATGGAAACCAGCTTTTCCCTTTCTCCTTCGAGCATCTTTCGAACCGGAATTCCGGTCCACTTGGAGATCACCTCGGCAATATCCTCGTCGTCGACCTCCTCCTTGAGCATCTTCCGGTCCTTCTGAAGTCTCGCAAGATCGTCCTTGGCCGATTCCAGCCGGCGTTTGAGTTCTATGGCCTTTCCATATCGAAGCTCGGCCACCCGGGCCAGATTGCCCTCGCGTTCGGCCTGCTGCTCCTCGACGCCCAGGTGCTCCAGCGCCTCCTTGACCTCCCGAATGTTCTGAATCATGTCCTTTTCATTTTTCCAGTGGGCCTTCATCGTGGTCAGCTCGCCATTCATCTCGGCGAGCTCCTCCTCCAGCTTTTCCAGGCGCTGGCGGGAGACTTCATCGGTTTCTTTCTTGAGCGCCTCGCGCTCGATTTCCGACTGGGTGATCTTGCGCTGAATCTCGTCGATCTCCATTGGCATGCTGTCGATCTCGATTCGCAGCCTGGAGGCGCATTCATCGATCAGGTCTATGGCCTTGTCCGGAAGAAAACGGTCCGAGATATACCGGTTGGACAGGACGGCCGCCGCCACGATGGCCGAGTCCTTGATGCGAACCCCGTGGTGCACCTCGTATTTTTCCTTGAGCCCGCGAAGAATCGAGATGGTGTCTTCAACGGTGGGTTCCGTAACCAGCACCGGCTGAAACCGTCTTTCCAGGGCAGCATCCTTTTCGATGTATTTGCGGTATTCGTTCAGGGTGGTGGCCCCCACACAGCGGAGCGTGCCCCGGGCAAGCGCCGGTTTCAGCATGTTGGACGCATCCATGGACCCCTCGGCGGCGCCGGCGCCCACCAGCGTGTGCAGCTCGTCGATGAAAAGGATCACCTCGCCCTCGGCGCTTTCAACCTCTTTCAATACCGCCTTGAGCCGGTCTTCAAACTCGCCCCGGTATTTTGCCCCGGCAATCAGGGCGCCCATGTCCAGGGCCACCAGTTTCCGGTTCTTCAGGCTTTCCGATACATCGCCGGCCACGATCCGCTGGGCCAGCCCCTCGACGATCGCGGTTTTTCCCACGCCGGGCTCTCCGATCAGCACGGGGTTGTTCTTGGTTCTTCGGGACAGCACCTGGACAATGCGCCGGACCTCCTCGTCCCGGCCGATGACGGGATCGAGTTTACCCAGCCGGGCCAGGGCGGTCAGATCCCGGCTGAACTTGTCCAGAGCCTGATATTTTTCCTCCGGGTTGGGATCGGTGATCCGCTGGGTGCCGCGAATGTCCATGAGCACCTTGAGAATCGACTCCCGGAAAATGCCGTTTCGGGCGAGTATGCGAGACGCCTCTCCCTGCTTTTCATCGGCGATGGCCAGAAGCAAGTGCTCGATGCTCACATATTCGTCCTTCATCTTGGCGGCCTCGGCAAACGCCACATCCAGCATGGCCCGGGATCTGGGAGAAATATAGGATTCCGTGCCCGCACCGCCGCTGACCTTAGGAAATTTTTCGATGGCCATCGCAATTTCCTGCGCCACCGATCCCGGAGATACGCCGAGCTTTCGAAGCATGGATCGCGCGACGCTTTCCTTTTCCTTGAGCATGGCGCTGAGAAAATGCTCCGGCTCAATCTGCTGGTTGCCGTGATCTGCGGCCAGCGACTGGGCACTTTGAATGAGTTCCTGTGATTTTATGGTGAATTTGTCAAAACGCATGAAAGCCTCCTGATTTCCATTTTACCCGGTTTGAGCCGTTCCTGAAAAACGGTGAAAGCACCGGGCATAAAACGAAAAATATGTTGTTTTTTATACTTAAAAATTTTTTGTACTGTATGGATCTGTTTCAGCTCGGCAAAACGGGTCGGATTAACTGCAATTGCTTAATTTCGTTTTAAAACATAAACACGGTTCAGAGGTTGTCAAATCGAACGTTGTTGAATTGAAAATTGTGATTTTCCGGAATTTTCGATAAGGAATCATTCATGACAAGCCGCGCATCTTCTCATGTGCGTAATATCTTTTGCAATACAAACTGGGCATTTGAATCGTGAAATCAGATCTCAGGTTCGACCGAATGGAATTTTCAGGCTCTCTCGCAGACCTCGGAACGCTGATTCCTCTGGCAGTAGGGCTGATCATGGTCAACGGACTCGATTCCACGGGAATATTTTTTTCCATCGGATTGTACTACATCGTTTCCGGCCTGTATTTTCGAATTTCCATGCCCGTTCAGCCGATGAAGGTGATCGGCGCCTATGCCATTGCCGCCGGCCTGAGCGCTTCACAGATCCTGGCCTCCACGCTGTTCATGGGCGCCTGTTTGCTGCTCATCGGGGTCATTCCGGTTCTGGGCAGCCTCGTTCAGCGAATTCCCAGATCCGTAATCCGGGGGGTGCAGCTGTCCACGGGCGTGATGCTGATGGCTGAAGGGGTTCGTCTGGCGCTGGGCACGTCGCGTTTTCAGGCGCTTTCCGGAGCAGCCGAACCGTTTCTGTCCTTACAGCATATCGGGCCAATGCCTGTCGGATGGCCCGTTGCGGTCATCGGCGTCCTGATTGTTTTGATGCTGATGGATCATAAAAGGTTTCCCGCGGCCGCCGTCCTCCTGTTCGGAGGGATGAGTGTCGGATTGCTGTTCGGCGGCCATCTCAATCTGGATGGTCTTTCATTGGGATTCTTTTTTCCCGAAGGTCCTGAACTCAGCGAATTAAGAATCTCGGATTTCATTGTCGCCCTGGTGTCTCTCGTGCTGCCCCAGCTGCCCATGACGCTGACCAATGCCGTGGTGGCCACCGGAGATCTGGCCGGTATCTACTATGGACCGAAGGCTCATAGAGTGACTTCCAGGGCGCTTTGCATCAGCATGGGTCTGGCCAATCTTGCATGCTTTTTTCTGGGCGGCATGCCCTTGTGCCATGGCGCCGGAGGCCTTGCGGCCCACTACCGCTTCGGGGCGAGAAGCGCCGGCTCCAATCTGATCGTTGGATCGATTTTTACCGGTCTTGCCTTGTTCCTGGGATTTCAGGCAATGAAATTGTTCCAGTTGCTCCCCATGGCCGTTCTCGGAGTTCTGCTGATTTTCGCCGGCGCCGAGCTGGGGCGAAGCATTCTGGATATTCAGGACCGGAAAGATCTGTTTGTCATTCTCACAATTCTGGCCATTACCTTGACAACAAATCTGGCTACGGGATTTCTCGTCGGCCTGGTTCTGGCAATTTTGTTGAGGTTCAGGCATTTTCGAGTGTAAGCTTCCTGAGACCGGAATATCAATGAAATAATCTGGAAGGAAAGACCGATGAGCCGCAAAATTGAATTCGAGATAGAACTCTTTCCCTGCTGCTGGGAAGAGATCGACCCCGAGAATCTTTACGATGAGAATCAACGGACTCTGGCCAGTTACGGCGAGGTGACCGAAGTGCAGCTTGAAGGGACTCTGTGGTGGACCTGCGATTTCACCCAGCCTCCCCGGCCTGTACGAATTATCAAAAAACAATAGAGAATGCAGCACAGGAACACCTCAGTTGAATATTCTGGAACTGACTTACGCTGATTTCGAGAAACAGATTCAGGAACGGTACGGCAGGGGAAGTTTTCATGCGTCGGCCGCTTACAAGCATTTTTACCGCACCGGTCGGACGGATTTTTCCGCCCTGCCTGAATTCCATGCATCTTCGGGGCTGGCCCGGGCCATGGAAACCAACCTGGTTGCCGATGCGGGAAGCGTGTGCGATCAGCACCGGGAAGACGATGTGATCAAGTTCGTCACCCGGCTTTCCGACGGGCTGGAAATCGAATCCGTCGTCATTCCGATGACCGGCCGCACCACGCTCTGCGTTTCCTGCCAAGTGGGATGCCGGATGGGATGCCGGTTTTGCGAGACCGGCAGGATGGGGCTGATCCGCAATCTGACCGCATCCGAAATCGTGGGACAGGTGACCGCCGCCCGCAACGAACTGGGCCGCGATATTCGAAACGTCGTCTTCATGGGCATGGGGGAGGCTTTTGACAATTTCGACGCCGTGATTCAGGCCGTTCGCGTGATGAACGATCCCCGTGGCCTGGATATCGCGTATCGTTACATCACACTGTCCACAGCGGGCATTATCGACGGGATCGAAAAACTGGCCGCGCTGCATCCGTTCAGGCCGAATCTGGGCGTGTCTCTAAACGCTTCCAGCGATGCCCTTCGATCCAGGCTGATGCCCATCAATCAAAGGCATTCCATGCAAAGGCTTCGGGCCAGCCTCATGGCCTTTCCCCTGAAAAAATTCGAAAAAATCATGATCGCCTATGTTTTGATCAAAGGGTGCAACGACCGCCCGGAACATGCCCGGGAGCTGGCTGAATATCTGGCGCCGATTCGGGCCGAGGTGAATGTGATTGCCTGCAATCCGGTGTCGGAACCCAATTTTTTGCCGCCTGACGAGGCAGCGCTGGACCGTTTCTGCGAGCTGCTGGCAGCCGAAGGAGTCATTGCGCGAAAACGCCCCGCCCGAGGGCGGACCATCCTCGGCGCCTGCGGGCAGCTGGGAAACCGGCATTTAAAGGGCTGAAATCGCCTTGTCTTTTTCAAACAGCAGGCGGATGGATTCGGGAAGTTCCGGGGACCGGACGACCAGAAACTCTGAATTTCCGGGAGGGACAAAGCCGATCGCCATGCAGTGAAGGGCCAGACGGTTGAATCCTTTAGATTTCAGATGGACGATCGCCCTGGTAGAGCCGTAGCGCTCGTCTCCGACCACCGGGTGACCGGCGAGTTTGGCGTGGCGCCGGATCTGGTGCTTTCGTCCGGTTTCAAGCCGGAACAGGACCCGGGTATAATGGGCGCTGTAATCCAGTATCTCGAATCGGGTCCGGCAGGGTGCCTTTTTCCCGGTTCCGGCCGGATGACGGCGGCCTCCGGCTTCCCTGGAAAGCGGCCAGTCCCACAGGCCCTGTTCAGGAGCCTCCGCTTCAAGCCTTCCATGCAAAAGGGCCTGATAGATCTTTTCCACCTGATGCGCCTCGAACAGGCGGGCGATATGTCGAAAGGCGACGGCCGAACAGGCCAGCACCATCACGCCGCTGGTTTCCCTGTCCAGGCGGTTAACCGGATGCACGCCAAAGTCTGAATCATAATCCAGCGCGGCATGAAGGATCGCGTCGGCTTCGATGGCCGCCTGAATGCGTGAACACAGATCGTTTTCAGGATCATTGTGCACGCTCAGGCCTTCGGGTTTTTCCACGGCCAGCCAGCCGCTTCCGATTGCTATCACGGGAATTGAATTCAGAACGTCGATCAAGACTTTATGCCTCCGTATTCAGATAGACGATCACGGCCCCGCTTTTGGACTTTCCCTGCGGCTCCCAGCGGAAATCCAGAATCCGGCCGCTGCTTTTCAGCTCCGAGAGCTTCCCGGCCACCGCATCGGGAAGCACCGGTCCGTCTGAAGAATGCGACCCCCTGCCCACGATGATGCGAAGGGTGAGAAGCCCGTGACGCCGGGACGACTCGATGAACAGGGCGGTTTTCTCCACAGCCCGCCGGGCGGTGTCCCCATGAAGATCCAGCTCGGCCTGGGGGCCGGGATAGCGCTTGATCCGAAGGCTGACCGGGAGGGTCTTGGGTTGAACTCCGTCCGTCTTTTCCCGCAGCAGATCTTTCTGACTTTTTCCGGCCAGAAGGCGTTCGAGCATGCGGGCAAATTCGTTCTGTCCGGCCGGTTTGTCCTTCTCGAATCGCCGAAGAACAACGCTTTGCGCTTCATCGGGAGAACCGGCCCGCGTTGTTGCGTCCGGATTCTGTTCTTCGAAAAGCCTGAAAAGATCGTCGGATGAAGTGAGCCGGCGGATTCCGTGTCGATTCCTGGGGCGGGTTCGAGCCCTCTTTTCCGGAATCGGCTTCTCCTGAGACGTTTGGGTAAAAAGGGCATTGAGATCTTCCTTCGGGTCGATCAGGAGCAGGCCGTGGCGGTTGGTTTTCGGAACCTTGATTTTCTTCTGAGTCGGTTTTTCCGCAGCGCCCGCCTGGAAGATCTTTTTTTCGACTTCCGGCGTTGGAATGACCGGCTGTTCCGGAATCGAAGGCGCTTCCGGCTGCGCAATGTCGCGCGGTTTTCGAAAGGAAAACAGTTTCAGCAATCGTTTTAAAATGGAAAACATGAGGTATCGATCCGCCTTTTTGACGGTCAAACTATCAGGGTTAACGGTTGGAATCAAGACGGCTTGAACTCAGGATCAACGAAAGCGCGTTATTTTCAGGCGGACTCGAACGTCAAAAACATACGGCCGCATAAAGACTTTTATGGGTTGACAAAAACGGAATCAGGATAATCTTATTCCATTATTTGGAATATCAACCCGGTATTGCCGGTTCAGAACAGGAGGACAGAAAGGTGACGGAAACAGCCAGACAGACCCATGAATTCAAAACAGAGGTTCAGCAGCTTCTCAAGCTCATCATCAATTCGATTTATTCCAACAAGACGGTATTTTTACGGGAACTGATCTCCAATGCGTCCGATGCACTGGACCGTTTGCGTTTCAAGGCCCAGACGGATCCCGATATTATCGAAGATGACGGGGAATTGAAGATCCGGCTGGAGGTGGATGCCAAAAACCGCATTCTGAAGGTGTCCGACAATGGAATCGGAATGACCCAGGAAGAGGTGATGGAAAACATCGGCACCATCGCCAAGAGCGGTACGGCCGCTTTTCGCGAGGCCTTGAATCAGGCCGGCAAGAACGGCGCTTCCACCTCGGAGCTGATCGGCCAGTTCGGCGTGGGTTTTTACAGCGCATTTATCGTTGCCGCCAAGGTGACGCTGATTACCCGCGCCGCCGGTTCCGATACCGCGGTCCGGTGGGAGTCGGCCGGCGACGGCGCCTACACCATAGAGCCCGCCGTCAGAGAAAAACGCGGAACGACGGTCATTCTGCATCTCAAGGAACCCGAGGAGGGAGATCCGGATTTTACGCAGACCTGGACTCTGCGCGAGGTGGTTAAGAAGCACTCGGATTTTGTTGCGTACCCGATCGTCATGGATGTGGAGATTCAGGAAGCCGTTCCGGACAGCGAGCGCCTGACCGGTCCGGACGGAAAGCCGGTGGGCGAAAAGACCCGCACCGTGGTCCGGGAAGAAACCCTGAACTCCATGAAGGCCATCTGGGCCAAGGATAAAAAAGAGATCACCGACGAGGCGTACCGGGAGTTCTACCAGCACATCAGTCACGACTGGAACGAGCCGCTGGCCCATGTTCACATGAAATTCGAAGGCGCCGCCGAATACGACGCGCTGTTGTACATTCCGGCAAAAGCGCCCTGGGATCTGTTCCATCCGAATGGAAAACACGGGATTCAGCTATACTCCAAACGGGTTTTTATCATGGAAGACTGCAAGGATCTGATTCCCGAATATCTGGGCTTTGTCCGCGGAGTGGTCGACGCCCCGGATCTGAACCTCAACGTAAGCCGGGAGATTCTTCAGCAGGACAGCCTGGTGAGAAACATTCAAAAGAATCTGGTCAAAAAAATACTGGAACTTCTGGCCGGCATGGAAGCCGAAAAATATCTCAAGTTTTATGGGGAATTCGGCCAGATTCTGAAAATGGGAGTTTACACCGATGCGGCCAACCGGGACAAACTCGCCGATCTGATACGCTTTAAGACCACCCGATCCCTGGAGAAACCGGTGTCGTTGAAGGAGTACGTGTCCGGCATGAAGCCGGACCAGAAACGGATCTACTATCTTACCGGCGACAACCCCGCCGCGCTTGCCCGCAGTCCGCACCTGGAAAAGCTTCGGGAAAAGGACTTCGAGGTTCTGCTGATGACGGATCCGGTGGACGAATGGGTGGTTCAGGCATTGACCGAATACGACGGAAAACCGCTTATCAGCGTTGGAAAGGGGGACCTCGAGCTTGAAGATCAAGCAGCAGACAAGAATGCCGACAATTTTTCAAGCCTGATCGCGTTTTTCAAAAATCAGCTGGGCGACAGGGTCAAGGACGTCAAGCCTTCCACCAGGCTGACCCGATCGATGTCCTGCCTGGCCGCGGACGCCGACGACATGAGCCCCTTTATGGAAAAGATTCTGAAAGCATCCGGGCAAAAACCGCCGGAGGTCAAGCGGATACTGGAACTCAATCTGAAGCATCCGGTGATGGAAAAGATCCGTATGGTATTCGAAAAGGATCCGAATGACCCTGCGCTCAAGGATTACAGCGCGCTGTTGATGGATCTGGCGGTGATCGGCGAGGGGGGCAAGGTGGAAGACGCTTCCGGATTCAACCGGATTGTTGAATCGCTCATGGCGTCGGCTCTCGGCGGCTGATCGGGCAAAGGCGTCTGATGAATATATGGACCCTCCTCATTCTGGCGGGCATTTCGTTTCAGATACTGCTGGAAACTTGGGCCCAGGTCCTGAATTCCAGGCATACCGGCAGGGAGATACCGGCGCCTTTTCGGGGCGTTTACGATCCGGAGCGCTATGAGGCCGCTCAGGCCTATCTGTGCGCAAAAACCCGTCTGAGCTGGACGGTTCGCGGCCTGGGATTTGCCGCCCTGCTGCTGTTCTGGTTCGGCGCCGGGTTTGACCATCTCGATATGACGCTTCGTGGACTTGAGCTGGGGCCGGTATTCTGCGGGCTGCTGTATGTGGGCGCGCTGCTGCTGGCGCTGTCGATCGGGTCCCTGCCGTTCGATCTATACCGGACCTTCAGCATCGAGGCCCGGTTTGGATTCAACAGAACCGATCTGCGTACCTTTTTCACGGACCGACTCAAGAGCGCTTTTCTGCTTGTCATTCTGGGCGGTCCGCTTCTCGCCGGCATTCTGTATTTTTTTGAATGCTTCGGCCCCCGGGCCTGGCTGTGGGCCTGGGCCGCAACGGCCTGTTTTACGCTGTGCGTTCAGTTTGTCGCGCCGGTCTGGCTTCTGCCCCTGTTCAACCGGTTTACCCCGCTTGAATCCGGACCTCTCAGGTCCGCTATTCTCGAATACGCCAAACGAATCGGTTTTGCGCTCAGCAATATCGTCGTCATGGACGGGTCCAGGCGGTCGAGCAGGTCCAACGCCTTTTTTACCGGATTGGGAAAAAACCGGCGCATCGTCCTGTTTGACACCCTGATCGCTCGGCACGGCATTTCAGAACTGGTGGCGGTGCTGGCCCATGAAATGGGGCATTATCGAATGCGCCACGTCGCTGTCCGCATGGCGGCGGGAATCGTCCACACCGGCGTTCTCCTGTTCCTCCTGGGCATCGTGATTTCCGATTCAAGACTTTTCGAGGCCTTTTACATGACCCACGAATCCACCTACGCCGGGCTGGTGTTTTTTTCGATCCTGTTTGGGCCGGTCAATTTTTTTACCGGCATCGCCATGAACTGGATGTCCCGCAGGCAGGAGTATGCGGCGGACCGTTTCGCCGCCCGGACCACCGGAGATTCAAAGTCGCTGGTAGATGCCCTGAAAAAACTGTCCGTCGACAACCTGAGCCAGCTTGAACCCCATGAATTTTATGTGGCCCTGAATTATTCCCACCCTCCGGTGCTGTCCCGCATTCAGGCGCTTGAATGCATGAAAACATCAGAGCTTGAGCAGGCGGGCCGCGTTTAATCCCACAATCCGCGCCTGATCAATAGCAGAAAGGCCGCTTTGTTGAATCTGGCTGAGGTATTTTTCCGGACCGATCAGCGGAAAATCGCTTCCGAACAGGATTTTTTCGGAACCCGCGATGAATGCGGCAGCAGAAAAAATCGCCGAATCGTAAAGATACGGGGATGCCGCCGTATCAAAGAAGACGTTCTTCAGCGCTGATTTCGCCTCACTTTTCAGAAGATGATAAAACAAAAGCCCTCCGCCCCAGTGCGCCAGGATGATCGTGTTATCGGCAAATCTTTTGACGAGGCTGTAGATCTGGGCCAGGGTCATCGGGGCTTTTCCCGGATAGTGCCTGCCCACCGGTTCGTTAGTGTGAATCAGCACCGGCAGGCTTCGCGACCGGCAAAGCGCCATCAGGGGGGAAAGGGCTGTCAATACCGGCGCATCCAGTCCGCTGTCGTAAAAAGCCAGTTCACCGATTCCCGAAAGACCGGCATTCAGACACCGGCGAGCCTCGTTCACCGCATCGGGGCGCAGGGGGTTCACACAGCAGAATCCGGTCAGCCGGTCCGGATGTTTTTGAACCGTTTCGATGATATAATCGTTGTGCATGCTCAGAATCTTCGAGTCCTGCCAGGGAAAGCCGAAAACCACGGACCGGTTCACGCCGTGAGCGTTCATGGAGTCCAGAAGCGCATCGACCCCGGCCGTGGGCGCTTTCGGGCAGTCGTACAGGAGCCGGAACCCCGGATCCTGAAAATATTTCTCACGGTTGTCTCGAATGGCTTTTGGAAAAAGATGAGCGTGAAAGTCGATGATCACGGCAGGCTCCACTTGTAATATTCATCGATCATGGTAAAAAACCTCAGGTGAAATTCAGACTATACGAGATGGGATTCTTTTTCAACCTCAGGAGGTGGATATGACGTATTTCGATGCACCGGGCCTGGAAAATACCGAAAAGACCCTGCAACTGGCCGCTGAAAGGGCAAAGATTCTGGGCATTGCCGAGATGGCGGTGGCAACGACCAGCGGTCGAACCGCCTTCAAGGCCCTGGAGATATGCAAGGCGCTCAGGATTGTTGCGGTGACCTACCATTGCGGGTTTGATGAGGCTTTTAAACCGGTGATGCCCGAGGACGTTCGAAAGGATCTCGAATCCATAGGCGTTCGCGTCGTGTCGGCCACCCATGCGCTTTCCGGAGTGGAGCGTTCGATTTTCGACAAATACTCGGGTTCATGCCCGGTGCTGTTGATAGCCGACACCCTGAGGCTTTTCGGCCAGGGAACCAAGGTGGCCGTGGAAATTTCCATCATGGCGGCGGATGCGGGAGCTCTGAGCGGAAAGGACATCGTATCGGTCGGGGGAAGCGCTCACGGAGCGGATACGGCCCTGGTGATCAAACCGGCGCATCAAAGCGGATTGTTTGATCTCAGGATTCGGGAAATCATCTGCAAACCGCGGAATTTTTAGTTCTCATGTTTCTGATTGCCGGCATTTCGCCGAAAACAAGGGTTCTGGATCCGGTTTCAAGGACCTGCCCGGCATGCGGCCTGGCCCAGGCTCGTCTGTGCCGCATCGACCATTACCTGAACCTGTTTTTCATTCCCATACTGCGGGTGAAGACCGGCCGGCCGGTTCTGGTCTGCGGCCGCTGCGGTCATGCCGGCGATTCAAACGCACCTGTACCGGAAGATGCGGCGCTTTTTGATCAAACCCGGTGCCGGGACTGCGGCCGGGTTCTTGAAAAAAAATTTCGATTCTGCCCGTACTGCGGAAGGCCGGTATGAAGGAAAATGCTTGCCCGAATCTTCAGCGTCATGTGGTCCTCATCGCCCCGGAGGTGCACTGGAATACGGGAAACATCGGCCGGACCTGTCTGGGCGCCGGTGTTTTTCTGCATCTGATCAAGCCGCTGGGTTTTTCCCTGGAAAGCCGTCAGGTCAAGCGGGCCGGCCTGGATTACTGGCCCAGGGTCAAGCTCTGCGTATGGGAGGACTTCAGCGAATTGACCCAGGCTTTTGCCCTGAAGCCCGAAGAGGTGGCGCTGATCACCAAAAGCGGAAAAAAGCTCTTCTGGAATCTTCCCCGCGTAAATCGCCTTTTTCTGGTGTTCGGATCCGAAACCAGGGGCATTCCCGCCGGAATTCTCGACCGGTACGCGTCCTGCACCTACCGGATTCCGATCCGTGATGCGATCCGGTGCCTGAACCTTTCGACGGCTGTCGGGATTGTCCTTTATGAGAGCCTGAGGCTGGAATTTCAAGGCGCATGATTGCCGAATCAAGCGCTCAGGAAAACGATAACACGGCTTTCCGAAGCCGTTTTTCCGCCTGAATCACCTGAAGCTGGCGGGTCAGATCCGCAATTTCCCGCTGCCAGAAACCCGGTTTTCCCCAGTCCGGAAAAGTTTCCCGGAACCGGTAGTCGTCCTTCTGACGGCCGCACCAGGCCAGAAAATAGATCATGCGCATGGCCCGCAGCGGTTCGATGAGCCGAAGGCTGGTCGCATCAAATGCCCGGAACTGTTCGTAGCCCTTGAGAATCAGGTCGATCTCCCGGCGGCAATCCTGAGCCCGGGAAGGCAGCAGCAGCCAGATGTCCTGAATCGGAGGACCGATCATCATATCGTCAAAATCGATGATTCGCAGACCCTCGTCGGGATGTTCCAGAAGATTGCCCCGGTGGCAGTCCCCGTGAAGCCGGATGAACTCCGAACGGGAAAAAAGTTCCGAGATTTCATCGAGAATTCCGTTGCCGATATCCAGAAACGAGGCCTTCATCTGAGGCGGCATCAGATCGCCGCTGGTCAGCAGCCGGATGTCTTCCGCCGTCGAGACTTTCGGATCCAGGCGCACTCTATGCTCGGCTTTGCGCCTTGCGCCGGCGACGTGAATCCTGGCCGCAAGCCTTCCGACCCGGGTCCAGTCCTCATCGCAGGTAATTTCAAACTGCCGGCCGAGCCGTTTCGGATAAACGGCAAAATACACTCCCTCGACCTCGTCGAGAGTCCTTCCGTTTAAAAGGCGAATCGGCGGCACCACGGGTATCTCGTCCGCCGCGCAGTCCAGCACAAAATCGTGTTCTTCCTGCAAGGCGGCCCGCGTCCACCGGCCCGGCCGGTAATACTTGGCGATCAGCCGGCCCCTGTCCTCATCCTGTAGCTCGTAGACCCGGTTGATATAACTGGGAAGCGGATAGATCAGTCCGCTGAGGACTTTTCCGGTTGCTTTTTCCACGGACCGGAAAATCAATTCCGGCGTCAGAACGTCGAAAACCGATTTCCGGCCCGCGTTTTCAGTCTCTTCCCTGAAGCGCATCATCTCATACCTTAATGCGGGCTTTCAATGCATGAGAGCCGGTAAAAAGGTTATCAGCCAGGGAAAGGCCATCAACAAAAGGATGCACAGGATATAGGCCGGCAAAAAGAATGCCACTCCGCGGAAAACCGCTTCCAGAGAAACGTCCCTGGCCATGGCGGCAACCACATAGGTGGTGGCGCCCACCGGCGGCGTGACGGCGCCCAGGGTCGTGATCACCGTGATGACCACGGCAAACCAGAGCGGATCATATCCGAGCTCGACGGCGACGGGAAAAAAGATCGGAATGGTAATCATCAAAAGGGCCAGCGCATCCATGATCGCTCCGCCCAGAATGTAAATGCCGAAAATTACCAGCATGATGGCGGTCTTGGAAAAGGGAAGCCCCACCACCCATGAGGCAATGTCGTAAGGCACGCGGGTCACGGCCAGAAAGCGGCCGAAGATCACGGCCCCTGTCACGATGAAGATCACCATGCACGAGATTCTCAGCGTATCGTTGACGGCGGCGGAAAACACCTTCCATGTCAGTTTTCCCTGAAACGCGGTAATGCAAACCGCCAGAAATGCACCCGCCGCGCCGGCTTCTGATGGAGTAAAAATGCCGGTATACAACCCGAGCATGACCAGCAGAAACAGAACAGCCATTTCATAGGCGCCGGCAAGGGACCGGATCTTCTCCTTCCAGGAACTGGGAGGGGCAACCGGACCCCATTCCGGGTAGAAACAGCACAGACACCAGATCGTGATCATCAGCAAGGCCGCCAGAACAAGACCGGCGCTGACGCCTCCGTAAAACAGCCTGGCGATGGACTGCTCGGTCGACAGCCCGATGACGATCAGAACCACGCTGGGGGGTATCACCACGCCCAGCGTGGATCCGCAGGCAACCGATCCGGTGCTCAGTTTCGGATTGTACCGGTATTTTTTCATTTCAGGCAGGGCCACGGTCGACATGGTGGCGGCGGTGGCGGCGTTGGATCCGCATATGGCGGAAAAGGCGGCGCAGGCGAGCACCGTAGCCATGGCAATGCCTCCCCGGATATGGCCGACCCATTTGTGGGCGCATCTGTAAAGCTTCTCGTTGACCCCGGAATAGTAGGCGATCTGTCCCATGAAGATAAACATGGGTATGACGGTGAATCCATAATGGGAAAAGGTGGACCAGATCGCCGATCCGGTCATGTTGATGCTCGCCTTAAAGCTCACGATATAGGAAAACCCCAGAAAACCGACAACGCCCATGGCCAATCCGACCGGAACCGCCAGTAAAAATATCGCAGCCAGCAGCGCCAGAATGCCAAGAATGCCGATCGCCGCCAGACTCATCGGCCACCTTCCTTGTCAGGTAAAACCTCCTTGATAAAATCCGTGAACAGGACCAGCATCATATCCGCACATCCCAGAGCCACGGCAAAGGTGAAGGGATAGTAAATAATGCGCAGCGTTTCCGTCACCTCGCCGCTGGAGAAAAGGATGACGCCGATTTTGACGACCTGCCGGCCAAGGATCGCAAAAAATGCCATACCGATCAGATTCGCCAGCGCACGGAGCATTCTTTGAATATTTACGGGAAATGTATTGACCAGCACATCGGCGCATACATGGCCTCTTTTGCGCTGGGTCGGCCCCAGGGCAAAGGCCGTGACCACGGCGCCGAAAAGGCCCATCAATTCAAAAGCGCCCTGAATGGGGACCCAGGTCAACCGGAACAGAATATTGGCGCATGTCAGAACGATCATGCCGACCAGACAGGCGCCGCCGATAAAAACCAGAATGCGGTTGGCGTGAGCATTGATTTTATCCAGAAAGGCAATCATTGAAATTTCCATGAATTTTCAACCCATTCAAGATGGGCGTTGCGTTTACTTGGCATTGTATTTTTGAATCAGCGCATGAATATCATCGACAACCGCCTGCCCGGGAATCCCTTTGGCCTGGGCTTCCTGAATCCAGGTGTTGACCATGGGCGTGAGCAGCGACTGGCTTTGGGCCTGATCCGCTTCGGAAAACTTCGTAAACACGACCTGGTGCTCCTTTTTGGACCACTCGACCGCTTCCCGGACATGATCGTCCATGTAGGTTCCGGTCCATTCGGACTGCTCTACAGAAAGGTCGTTCATGACCTTCTGAATTTCGGGGGGCAGTGAATTCCAGCGTTCCAGATTCATGACCACGGCAAATGGATACACCACCGTCTCGGTCAGGGTGACATAACGGCAAACCTCGGCGAACTGGTAATCCTTCATGACTTCCAGAGAAGAAAACAGTCCCTGAACCACCCCCCGCTGAAGCGCTTCGGGGGTGGACGACATGGGCATGCCCACCTGATTCGCGCCCCAGAGCTTGATAATTTCAGCGGCGCCTCCGGATGCCCGAATATTCATGCCTTTTAAGTCCGCCAGGCTTTGGACCGGTTTTCGGGACATGATGTTCGAAGGAGCCGTGGTGAACATAGTCAGCACCTTGACCTTGGAAAATGCTTCAGGATTGTATTTCTGATAAAGATCCCAGAGCACAAGGCTCCCGACCCTGGCGTTGGGCACGCCCAGGGGCAGACCCATGGCGTTGGTCAGAACAAACCGGCCGGGCTGGTAGGCCATACACAGATTTCCGATATCGGCCTGACCGGCAATAACGCCGTCCATCATGTCCTTGGCGTCCAGAAGCGTGCCGCCGGGAAAGGTATTGATGACGACCTTTCCTGCGGTTCGCTTCTCGACCTCTGTTTTCCATCGTTCCATCTGAACGCAGGGAAATGTGGTTGCTGCGGGGAAGTTCGCGTAGCTCAGACTGATGGTTTCCGCGTGGACAGGTGTTTGCGGCAGCAGTGTGCATGCGAAGATGGCCGCCAGCAGTACGAATGTCATTCTGAAAGCATTTTGTTTCATAACAATCCTCCTTAAAAGCGGTTGACGTCCATAACCATAAAAAAAGGCCGGGTCAGAAGAACCCCGGCCTTGAAACCGAAAAAGCCGTAAGCTGCTTCCGCCTTGCATTGCGAAACCGCCCACGGCTCTGAATATTTTGTTCAGGGGTGAGCAGCCTCAGAAGCCGCGCCACCACCAGTAGTATTTTTGCCTTTCCGCATTCATGACTCGCTGAATCTCCGGTGTAATGCCGATTAATTTTTTAGATTAATAATCAAAGAAATTTCTGTTTGTCAAGAATTTATCTTTCTTCTTGAATCTCCGGGTGAATTCATGAGCCGTTTTGAAAAATTCTGATAATTTTGCCTTCCGGAACGGATTTCCCAAAACCGAAGGAGCCCTGATGCTGCATGTTATGAAAATTGATCAGATAGCGGCAACGGTTAATTCTCGATCAGGCATCAAAATACCCAACAATCTTGACATGGTTTTTGCTTCTTGTATATTTTTACGATCACCGTCGAACGGCGCCATTCCATTTCAAATCGGTTTCACCGGGAGAGTATAAATGTTGAAAAAATCCATGGAAGATTCCCTGTTTCGAGGCCTGCTCCAGTCCGAGGACGGAATTATCACCGAGGTTTTGGAATCCAATACGGAAACCATCACCTTCCGAACGGCCTTCAGGGTTTCAGAAATTCTGATCCACAGGCTCAAGACGCAGCCTGAGAATCTGATCTTCAGCGAAAGGTCGCGAATCGCCCGGCTGGGAATCCAGATCGAATGTCAATCTCCCCAAACGAACTGCCTTGAGAAGGACATTCTGACCCTGACGCTGACAGCCTCGTCGGAAATCCCGGGTTACCCGGGTCTGTATGCGTTCAAGGATTTTTTTACCACCGGTCTTGCCGTAGGCCGCCTGGTGTTCTGCGATCCGGAGGCCATGTTGACCTCCGATGAGGTTCTTGAGGCCATTGAACGGGCCCAGCTCAAGCTGCCTGCATCCACGACGATTTCCAGCGACGGAAGCATTCTGATTGCGCCTCACCGGGCGGTATGCAAGCTCAGGGAGCCTCTGAGCCAGGAAATATTGGGCCGAATTCTTTTCAAGGAAAACGGCCGGGAAATTCTCAACCGCTATCAGATCAAGGAAAAGGTATCGGCGCTGATCATTCCTCCGGGGCAGGGGGTAATCACCACCTGTTCCATGTTTCTCAATGAACATTACGTCGTGCTTCAGGCCGGATCCGAACTCGGCCGGCATCTTCCGGCAACCATTCTGGATCCGATCAAAACACGAGGAATCGGAATCTATCTGGAAATCGTGAACCGGAGCAGACATCCCATCGTCAATCCGCTCATTTCGGCCAGAATTTATCGGGCGCCGAAGCCCGAATTCCTTGATGTAGGAGAAAACACATTCAGCAACGCGCCGACCTATACATACGATGAGATGCGCTGGTTTGAAAATCGCCTGAGCGAGGTCAAATCCGATACCTGCCCCTTTCTGGCAAAGCCGGCGGCCATCGTTCGCCCTCAGCCCAAGGCCCTGGCAAAAGCCGAGATATATGTGAACGGCCCGGACGAACAATGTACGGTCAGCCAGCCGGTCTGCGCGCTTCAGCGACGGATTTTCACACGCAACAGTTCCTGCGCTCAGGTATTTGCCACATCCAAAATCGCCAGGGCGCTTAACGGCGAATCGGTCAGTCTGGCGCTGAAATATTTCCCCAATATCATCGAGCATCGGGATATCATCAATCTGGCCTGCAATGGAACCAACCAGATCGAATCTTTTTATTTTTTCGAGCCCTCCCGGGAGCACGGCCAGTTTCTTTCCCAGCTGGATCACAACCGGCTTCAGGATTATCATGACTTCGGCATCGATGTGTTCTGGGTTTCACGTCTGAACAGCCGCCTGATGGTTCATGCCATGCGCGACGGCAAAGGCTATTTCGTAGCGCCGGAACGCCTGACAGACTTCCACAGGTCCATGCTGTTTGCATTTTTCGGTTCCAACCTGGAACTTTCAGAGGCAGGAGTCCGGCGGCTGGAAGAACTGATTAAGGCACTGGTGGACTACTGGGGACAGAACATCGGCATCGTTACCGGCGGCGGCAGCGGTGTGATGGAGCACGTCAACACCCTGGCAAGAAAACATGGAATCCTGTCCGGCGCCAACTATCTGGATATTACCGATCAGCCCATGACCACGGATGTGGATTTCTGTCAGGTGTTTCAAGCCACCTGCCGCCACAGCCGGCAGAAATGGTTCGAGGTGGCCTCTTTTCCCATATTCAACATCGGCGGCATCGGCTCTCTGGAAGAACTGGGCATTACCCTGTGCAATATGAAGCTTGCAATTTTGGACCGCGTTCCGGTGATTCTTTTTGACACCGAGGGAAAGGGAGATTACTGGGGGGGGCTGCACACCCAGATTCTGGAGATGATCCGGTCCCGCCGCGCACCCGAATGGATCGCGGACAACATCATCATCACCGGAGATCCCGATGTCGTGATCGACGCTTACCGAAATCGGCTTCAGCTGTTCTAACCGCCCCAAATATCTTTTTGCGGCAAACAGTCTGCTTTTACGGCGATTCATCGGGCGGAAAGGGGTTCGTCGGGATTGACCCCGTATTTCCTTTTCCGGGCCTTGCCCCAGCAGCACCCGCCGCGGGTTAGAAACAGCTCCGCTTTTTGCAAAACCGCCGCAAAGGGGTTGCCTTCCCTTGCTTTCCGGCAGATCGGACAACCATCTTCGCAGTAGTCCGGATCATTCGGGTCGTTCAGGGGCATTTTCCAGCCGCGCCATCCGTATGTTTTCAAATTCATCATTCCTTTTTGAGAAGCTTCAAGCCCCTTGATCACCCTTATAGACAATGAATCGGACAGAAAAGCCGCGTTAATGTTTTTCGGCAAACGGGTAGAAGGAGAAGTGCCCGCTTGAAAAAATCAGGAGCTCGATGGCTTTGGACCGAAAAGCATTTTGCCGCACAGGCTAAGATCATAACCTTCTGGAAAGGTTCTGGCCGTATCGGCAAAGGCTTTGGAGTTGAGCATTTCAATAAATTGCTGTACGCCGGGCTCAAAGAACCGGTCTTTTGAAATCAGCAGATCATAGCGTTCCCAGCAGACCGGAATGAAGGCCAAGCCCAGCATCGCGGCCACAGCACGAATGCCTAAAGCCGCATCCGCACGGCCGGCCAGAATCTCAAGCCCTGCATCCAAATGGGTAAAAAATTCCTTTTCATATCCGGAAATATGATCGACGGGGATTTCGTTTTTTCTGAGTTCCCGGTCCAGCAGAAGACGGGTTCCGGTTCCAAGGGGCCGGTTGGCAATACGAAGTCCCGGCCTGGAAAGATCGGAGATTTTCAAAATATGTTTCGGATTGCCCTGCCGGACCATCAGACCCTGTTCCCTGCGGCTGAAATTGATCACCGCGGGCTGTACCTCAAGCTCCCGGTGTGCAAAATCAAAATTGTATTCTCCGGAGCTTTCCTCGACCAGATGACTTGTGGCGATGTGGCAGCGTTTTTGGCGAAGGGCCTTGAGTCCGCCCATGCTTCCCGTGCATCCGAAAACCGCCGTAAAGTCGCCGGAAAGCGCATTGAACAGCGATATGGTTTTTTCCAGAAGCGGATCATGGCTGCCGATAATAACCAGCAGCCCCTGATTTTCAGGCATCTGACGGGAAGTCGGATAATTGCTGGTGTTTACCTCGATCCACTGCTCGACAAGATGCTGGGGGAAAATCCACTTCCCCGTAATTTTGGTGGCGGGCAGTTTCTTTTCGGATATCAGGGTGTAAACCATCTTTTCGTTTACACCTAAAAATTGGGCGACCTCTTTGGTGGAAAGCAGTTTTTGCATGTGAAATCGAATAGGTTGATTTTATATTGAAACAAGCTTCTTACAGGTCTCTTATAGAAAAACCGGCAGGAAAAGTCAACACATGCCGACGAACCGAAACCATATCTCAACATCCCATCAATCGGAGCAGCGCTTATGATCTCCTCTGTGCAGACGGGCGGTTTCAGAAAGGCCGAGACAGAAACAGACAGTCGTAAAAATCACCGTCGGATTGATTCCACTTTGAATTTGAGAAAATTCTGTGAGAAAATTCTTGACAATTTTTAATAAGTTATTGTAAGTGTTCAATCATTGCAAGCGGCCCTAAGGGCCTTAATCGGGAAGACGGTGTGAATCCGTCGCGGACCCGCCGCCGTAACCGGGGACGAACGTCGCAAGCATGTCACTGTCTGAAAGGATGGGAAGACGCGACCAGTAGGATGATCCGGAAGCCGGAAGACCTGCTTGCAGCCAGTTTTTTTGCATTGCCTTTCGCGGTAAAAGGGCATGGCTTTTCGACCGAGGATTAAAAACGGTATCCCCGGACCTGTTCTGTCAGGTTCGGGGATTTTTTTTGGCAACCGGAGTTTTTAAACATTGCATGCGGAAATAATCCGTGTCTTCAAAGAGTTACCTGCGACTGCCATCGAGCGGGCCTGTCAAGGAAAACCCGCTACTGCAAGACGCACGGAACACAAACCACATTAAAGAAAGGAGCAATTCAAATGTCGGAAATTCGTGATCGGATCTTCGAGGTTTCCAGTATGGGAAGACTTTATCGGAAAAGCCTGAACATGTTTGCCTGTTATCTGGAGGACAATAAGGGAAATAAGATCCATCTGGACAACCTATCTGTTGATCAGCCCTTTTTTGTGTTTTTTAAAAGCGGAACCGGTATAACGCGCACATCGGCAGTAAGGGTCGTTTAACCGGGTTCTCAAAGTCCTTGATCGGGGCTGGAAACAGGGAGGGGGCAAGGGGTTCGAAGACAATTCATTGAATATATAAAACATCGAACCCCTTGTTCCGATACCGAAAAGGGTGTTGGAAAACGGGAATCCAATCGTCATGCAAGGCGCGTGGCGATACGAAAAGCGCATCCTATTCAAGCACATGCGTGAAGCATTGAATAGAACGGCGCAACACAGCATGGCAGCCCTTGGCTTAGTTTTCAACAACCTACCAAATCGGGTATGAGCTCTTCGAAGCAACTACGCAGACAGATTTCCTTCTCGAAATTAAAACGATTTGCCCTCCGCATTTAATGCTTGCCAATGCCCGCCATTTGGTATAGAGACAAAAAAATTGCTGTACTTCGGCAATAAAACAGGAATTCAGAACCCTCTGCACCAGACAGCATTCATAATCAGGTTTGCATTCCGTTGTTTGCGTTTCATTAAAAAACTCCTGTATTCACAGGTGTACCATGGAACCGCAAAGGCTCACCAATAAGCCATCGGGGGCTTACGCGGCCGTTTTACTGTGGATGGCGGCATGCAGAGGACGGTGAGTGCTACGGAAACAATCCGTCAAAACAGAGAAAGATTAATGGACGAAGCCAAAAGAAAAGAGATTGAAGCCAGATTGTACCAGATGCTTTCACAGATCGATCAGGACAAAAAAGACAGTTCGCCCTCCGAAAATGCAACCTGCGGCGCCAGAGTCATTCGACGGCGCAAGGGCAATCCGGATTTACATATCGTCTGAAAAATCTTCGCGTATTATCTGCAATTTTTGATCGGCCGATGACAGGAGCGGGAATCCTTTTTCTTTAACGTCAGGCCCAAAAAATGGCGCTGCTTTGTTCTCATGAAAAGGGCCGAAGACCGTACTGAGGATTTTTTTTTGGCCCGTGACACAGAATTTTGAATACTCCCTTTCGAAGTCGGATGTCACCAACCCCTGTTTCACCAGGCCTCGACCTAATTTCGAATTTTTCCGCGTTTGATCAGCCTTCGGTGGAATTTCCACCGCCGGCTTTGATTGAAAACGCGCGGAACCGTTCTGCCTCATACGTATTGCCCTGGGCCTCGTAAATCCGGCTGATGCGGTCATAGTGCTGCGCCGCTTTGTCCGGCGCCTCCCGCACCAGGGAAAGATACAATTCCAATAATTCGGGGCCGTGCATGCCGGCCGAAAAACACAGTTCCGCATATCGATGCTTGATTTCCGGGTCGATCGGTGCGCGGCAGTTTTTATATCGGTCGAGGATTTCCTTGTAGATTCCACGAGCCATTCGCGACTCCCCGTGGATTTCATAGATCTTGGCAAGTTCGCGGGAGACGGCCAGATTCCAGCCATAGGTTTTCAGAAATCTGGAATAATAATTCCGGGCCTCTTGATAATTTCCGGCGCGGCAGAGCGTTTCGCCCTTCAGAAGCGAAACGGCCACGGATTCGGCAAATTCATCCGGTACGGAGGCAAGCAGGGCGTCTGCCTGTTGAAACTCTCTTTGTTCCCAGAAGATTTCGCACAGAAGCTGATATGCGGGCAGGGCTTCAGGATGGTGCTTCAGAAAGCCTTCGAGCAACTCTTGAGCTTCGTTGAGGCGGTTCAGATTCAGATAGGCGGTCGCCAGTTCCAAAGGGACGTAACTCTCCGGATGCGGGTTCTGCTCCATGGCGCGTAAAAGATTCTCTGCGGCGACCTCAAAATCACCGAGGTTCAGTGCGACATACCCGGTTTTAAAGTCTTCTCCATAGTGCGGATAGACATCGCGAACCTTTTCGGGCAGGGCGCTGCACAAAGCTATAAAATATTCATCGTCCGAGGTTTGTTCCGCATATTCTTCTTCGAATGCATAAGAGAGATCCGGCGATTCTTCATCCACCTGCCGGGTCCGTAACAATGCGATCTGACGGATCCGTTCTTCCAGTTCCTTTTTGAATACCGCATCCGTGGTGAGCTCCCATGCCAGGGCAAACAGATTCCGGGCCTCGTCCGGATATCCGTTTTCCGCAAAATCTTCCGCGCTCTGCCGATGCTCCGCGGCCAGGGCTTCCCGGGTCTGATGAATCTTGTCGCGTATCCTGTTCCAATCAGCGGAATCAGGGTCCGGACGCTTTTCCAGCTTTTCCAGCGCACGCTCGTAAGTCTGCTTGGCCTGGCCCCAGGCTTTGGCCTCGAACAGGGCATCTCCCTTTTGCTCCAGCTTTTCGGCGGACGGGCCGGAAAATATGTTAAAAAAAGGCGCCATTTCAGTTTCCTTTGGAAAATAGTTACACCCGTTTGATTCAAGCATATCATCTTCCGGGAGCCATGGGAATACGATTCGATAGGGGGCGCGAGCAATGAATTGTCCATGAGGTTCAATCATTTTGCAGAAAAAAAGTGGGGAAACCCCTTTCGAAGTATAACCATTTCATCAATATTTTCGACTGAACCGAATGTAAGGCTGTGTGCTGCTGGTTGGAAAACCGAATCAATAACATGCGGGGACAGAGCATCATGCATCATACCACAACGCCGGAAAGCGCCGCGTCAACGGAAAACGTTCCCTCGAAAGGTACGGAAACGGCAGGAAAACGCAACACATACAGCGGTGCTTTCAAAGCAAAGGTCGTGTCCGAATTCATCAATAGAAAACGGCGCCTCAAAGAGCTGGCCGAGCACTATCAGCTCCACCCCAATCAGATCAAGAACTGGAAATCAATTTTGTTAAAACGGGCGGGCGACATTCTTGAGGATAAGCGGCGAAACAAGGCATGATGGATCATCCATTATACGAACCGCCGTCAAGGGGGATAACTTATGGAGCGTGTTCCGTTTTTTCGAGCTCTTTATGGCCGAAAATCCGAATTCCCTGGTGTTTTACGTCCTCAACGATAAGATAAAGGCAGGGAACGATCACCAGAGTGATCACCGTCGCAAACAGGATGCCGAACCCCAGGGAAATGGCCATGGGTATCATGAAACGCGCCTGACGGGAGGTCTCGAAGATCATCGGCGCAAGACCGCCGAAGGTGGTCAGGGTGGTAAGCAGAATGGGCCGGAAGCGCTGTATTCCGGAAGCATTGATCGCCTCGGCCGGGGACACGCCCAGCCTGCGCATGCGGTTGGCAAATTCAATCAGCACCAGGGAGTCGTTGACCACCACTCCGGACAGGGCCACCACGCCGAACATGCTCATCACGCTGAGACCGTATCCCATCAGAAGGTGTCCCAGAACCGCTCCGACGATTCCAAAAGGAATGCTGATCATGACGATGGCCGGCTGAATATAGCTTCTGAACGGAACGGCCAGAAGCGCGTACATGACCAGCAGGGCCATCATCAGGCCCGTCACTAGGCTCTGCATGCTTTCCGCCATGTCGGCCTGACGGCCTTCAAAGCCGTAGCTCAGGCCCTGGTATCGACGAGTCAGATCAGGCAGGGCCTCTTTCTCAAGGGCCTTGACGACCCATGCCGCCTGGCTGGGCGGATCCACATCCCCGGTCACCGTAATGACGCGCCGTCCGTTTCTCCGGTTGATCTCGGTATAGGCCCGGCCCCGGCTGACCTCAAAGGCTTCCAGCAGCGGAATCTCTGCGCCGTTGGGCGCTTTAAGCATCAGCGTTTCCACGTGGTATTCCGAGATCCGTTCCTTTTCCGGCAAACGCGCCATAACCTTGACTTCGTTTCGACCGCGCTGCTGACGCAGGGCCTCGGCGCCGTAAAAGGCGTTTCGTACCTGCCGGGCCGCTTCCCGGGACGTCAGTCCCAGTGCCCGGCCTTCGGGCCGGACAATGAAATTCAGCTGCTGTTTTCCCGGAGAAAATCCATCGTCGATGTCCTTGACGTTGGCAAAATTATCCAGGGTTTGCGCAAGGTCCACGCCTGCCTGTTCCAGAACGGTCAGGTCACGGTGGGCCAGTTCGATGGTCAGGGCCTTGCCGGATCCAGGACCTCCGCGATCGGACTGCAAAGAAATATTCTCAAGTCCTGAAATTTCTCCCGCCTTCTGGCGCCAGAGTTCGATGAAACGGGCTGTTCCGATGGGGCGGATTCCCGGGTCGGTCAGATACACTCTGACCTGAAGGCAATGGCCTCCCGAAGCGCCGGTGGTGGATTTGCCGATTTCCGAATAGATTCCTTCCACCAGCTTGTCTCCGCCGTTTTCGTCGGCCACCATTCGGGCAGCCTGCACGAGGCGGTCCTGAACAGCCCGGGTTTTTGACACCGGCGAACCATAGGGGAGCGATGCTTCTGCAAACGCATAGTCCGATTCAACGCGGGGCATAAGGGTCATGCCCATGCGCCCGCTCTGAACGAATCCGACGGCCAGCAGCAGAACCACACAGCCGGTGGAAAATGTCGTGTAGCGGTTTCGAAGCGCAAAATTCAGAAAAGGACCATAGCGTCGTCGCACCAGCAGGGAGAAGCCTTCGCTGAAATCCTGCTGCCGCTGATGCAGCCATTTTCTGAAACCCTTGAGACCGCGCCGGTGATCGTGAGCCAGATGCGCGGGCAGCACAAAAAGGCTTTCCACAAGCGAGATGATGAAAACCGTAATAACGACAAGCGGTATGGCCTTGAAAACCTTTCCCATGTCGCCCGGGACAAAGGCCAGTGGTAAAAAGGCGGCGATGTTGGTCAGAATGCTGAAGGTCACCGGCATGGCCACTTCCTTCGCTCCCCGAATGGAGGCCGCCAGAAAGGGCATCCCCGCCTGTCGATAGTGGTATATGTTCTCCCCCACGACAATGGCATCGTCCACCACGATTCCCAGGGCGATGATAAAGGCGAACATGGACATCATGTTGATGCTCACGCCCAATGCCGGCAGAAAGAGCAGGGAGCCCAGAAAGGATACCGGAATGCCCATGGCCACCCAGAAGGCCAGGCGGAGCTCCAGGAAGAATCCGAGAAAAATGAACACCAGTCCGAGGCCCACATAGCCGTTGGTCATGAGAAGGTCCAGCCGCTGGCGATAGACCTCGGAACGGTCGTTCCGGGATTCAACAAAAATTCCCGGCGCCAGACTCGGTCTTACTCTGTCCAGGTAATGGTTTACTGCCCTGGAAACGGCGATCGGCGTCTGTTCACCTACCCGGTAGACATCCACCATCACGGCCGGCTTGCCGTTATAGGAAGCCTGGTAATCACTGTCCTCGAATCCGTCGATGACCGAGGCGATGTCGTCCAGCAGCACTACGGTTCCGTCGTTGGCGGTGATGATGGGAATCCGGCCGAACTCGCGTCCCCAGTCCCGGCGTTCTTTCATGCGCACGAGAATTTCGCCGGCTTGAGTCTTGAGCTGCCCGCCGGCCAGTTCCACTGCATTGTTTCCGACGCGCCGGGCGATTTCTTCCAGGGTCAGGTTGTAGGTGCGAAGATTCGCCTGAGGCACCTCGATGCTGATTTCAAGATCCCGAATACCGGAAAGATCCACCTGGGTGATGCCGGGTTCCTGCAACAGCCCGTCCCGGAGGTGCTCGGCTGTTTCCCGCAGCAGATGTTCGTCCTGATCCCCGTAAACCACCAGGGAAACCACCTCATGACGGTGGGTTGAAATTTCGACTTGCGGTTTTTCAGAATCTTCGGGAAAGGAGGTGATGCGGTCCACCTCGTTTTGAACATCCTGGGCAAGTTTCTGAAGGTCGGCGCCCTGAAGCGCTTTAACCGTTACCGTTCCGGAGCCTTCCCGGGCGCTGGAAGTGACTTCGTCAATCCCGTCCAGACCCTGAACCGCCTCCTCGGCTGCCAGTATGATGCCCTGTTCCACCTCCTCCGGGCTGGCGCCGGGATAAGCAACCGAAATCGTCACCGTATCGGTTTCAAATTCCGGAAATACTTCCTGCTTGACGCGGTTTGCCCAGATCAGCCCGCCGATCAGAAAAACGACCATGATCAGGTTGGCGGCCACGCTGTTGCCGGCCATCCAGGCGATCGGGCCCCGTTTGATCTCTGTTTCGAAGGCGTCATGCGTCATAGGACTATTATTTCATCATGAAGTTTACGAATCATGCTTCATGGTTGATGACCGGCCTGCGTTGCGTCGGTCTGTAACGGCGATTTTTGTCCGGTCTTTTCGATGCGCAGTTCCATGCCGTCAACCGGAACGGCAAGATCCGAAACAATCAGCTGTTCGCCATCGGCAAGTCCCTGATTGAGATAAATTGTTTGTTCGTCGCTCCAGACGGGTTCAACGGAACGGATTTCGAGCCTGGAATTCGAACTGGCAACCCAGATGCGGGAACCGTCCCGAAGCGCGGGTCTTGGAATCACAAAGGCATTGGCGATCTCCGCGCCTTCGATTTCAAGGCGTACGTACTCGCCGAGCAGCAGCGGCGGCAGGTTTGCGGGAGCCGGACGGATGTTGAGCGGGTCCGGAACCTCGATCAGCAGCCGCGCCAGGCGCCCGTCGGTCTGAAGATCGCTCAACAGGCGGATTACCGTTCCCCGTCGCTCGCGACCTTCCGAATAGAAGACCCGCACCGGTGATCCGGGCTGCCCGGTCTTTCGCGGCGCCTGAATCCATTTCAGGCGGCTGACCGAAAGGGATGCCTGAATCCAGTATGAGTCGGTTCCCACCAGGGTTGCCAGCAACTCGCCGGCGGTTGTCTGCGATCCCGTTTCCACGTTTCTGCTTCGAACAACAGCATCAAAGGGCGCCGTAATCCGGGTGCGGGCCAGATCCAGACGCGCCTTTTCAAGATCCGCCTCGGCGGCCCTCAGATCCGCACGGGCCTTTTCAAGGTGCGGCTTTCTCAGTGCCAGGAATTCATCCGAAGGATCGGCCGGCGCATCGCCGTTCAGCATTTTCCACTCCCTTTCGGCCACGTCCTGGCGCCCCAGTTCCAGCTGCAGCTCGTAACGCGCCTCGGTCAAGCCGCTTTCCTTCTGGGTAACGATCAGCGCGTAATCCGCCGGATCGATCTCCAATATCACCTCGTCTTTCCGGATCAGCCCGCCATCCACAAATTCTGGATGCGCAAAGACAATTTCACCGGACACACGGCTCTTTAACATAATTTCACGGGAAGGAACCACGGTTCCCATGGCCGGCGCCGACACGCGCCGAGAACCTGGATGCACAACAATCGTCTGAACCTGCGGAACCACTTTTTCGGGGGACTTTAGCGGCGCTTCCGGGCCGGTGTTTTTAAGATAGACGGCACCGGCGATGCCCAGGGCAAGTATCAGCAGGGGCAGAACGATTTTCAGCCAAACGCGCCATCCATCCGCTGTCCGTTCGTTTCCGCCTCTATCCTCGATCTGTTCTTTCTTCATGCCGTGTCTTTCAAAAATACATCATCCTTTTGATCCGGCATCCGGAGCCAGCGATCGGGTCCAGACGCCGCCAAGTGCCCGGTGGAGGTTGATCCGGTTGATAAAGAGTTCCGTGCGCTGCAAAACCAGATCCCTTTCCAGCCTCTGAACCGCCAGAAGCTCGGCAAGTACGGGCAGGTAATCGTTGAGCCCCTTTCGGTACCGCTCCCGGGCCTCATTCAAAGCGTTGTTTGCGGCATCGATTTCCCGTTCAAGCCCTTCGATGTGAAGACGCTGCCCAGCCTCGCCGGCAAGCGCGTCTTCCACTTCCTTGACGGCCGTTAACGCCGTTTCCCGAAAAGCGGCCAGATTTTCGTCCGCAACCGCTTCGGTACGGTCCACTTCCGCGACGCGTTTATTTCCGTCCAGAATCGGAGCGCTCAGATTGCCCGCCAGGCTGATCAGCCAGTTGTCAAAGACCCGGACGATTTCATCTCCGCTGTAAATCGCCTGCGCCGTCAGACGGATGGCCGGAAGGCGATCTGCCCGGGCAGCGGCCGTATCCCAGTCCGCAGACTGAAGCCGCAGCCCGGCTGCCCGCACGTCGGGTCTTGACAGGAGAAGATCGGCAGGAAGCCCGGTCGCCGGTGTCTGCACGGGAATCGGCAGGTTATTCCGGTTGATTTCAAGCCGGGTGCGCGGGGGCTTTCCCAGCAGCAGCGCCATCTCATGCAGCAGCAGCTGTTCACCGGATTCCACCAGCGGAATTTCCGCCCGCACCTGTTCCACCAGCTGGCGCTGCTGATACACGTCCAGAGCCGAGGCCATGGCTTTTCGGAAGCGAAGCTCAACGAGTTCCAGATAAGTTTCATTGGTCTTGAGCTGTTTTTCCAGAAGACTTTTCTGCATTCTTCGGGAAATGATATTCGCCCAGCGGATTGCCACCTCGGCGGCCAGGGTTACGGCGGCCGCGTTGAGATCTTCGCGAACGGCGCCCGCTTCCAGATTTGCCGCCTCCTGTTGCGAACGGATTTTCCCCCACAGATCCAGTTCGTAACTGCTCATCAGTCCCACGGAATACTCTCTTGCCGTGTGGGAACTGTTTGCGCTGCTTCGGGAATGGGCCGCGTCCGCAACCCCGGTCAGATTCGGATATATTCCGGATCCTGCCTGAACGGCGATCGCCCGTGCCTGGGCAAGACGCGCCCAGGCCTTTTTCAGCGTCAGGTTATCGGAAAAGGCGGATTCAATCAGCGCATTCAACTCCGGGTCGGAAAATTCCTCCCACCACCGCAACGACGGGTCGCGGTCTCCCGGATAGAGGGAAAAAGCGGCAGGAAGCTCGCCTTCCGGAGACATTCGGGTTTTCGGGGCAAAACAGCTGCACGATTCCAGGGAAAAAAAGGCGGCTGCCATTAAAAGAAGCGGTATGAAAGAAGAAATTCTCATCAATTTAAATATGTTTTTCTTCCGCAGCTGATTTTCCTTTCAACTTCAACAAAAAGGGGGCGTTTTTTCACCCCCGCCTGGGCGCAACGGCGCAGGTCCGAATAGGCGGCGCCTCAACGCGGCCCGTTCAGGGCAGGAAGCCCTTCGAAAAATCAGGTGCATCATATAGGAAGTTTCGGCTCTGATCAACCGGCAAACGACCGGACCGGGAACGAACAAGGAAAACCGATTTTCAGAGGGCTTGCGATGAAAAAGAATTTGGATGAAATTTCCCCCAATCCGGCTGAAAATCTGATATCTTTCCCCATAGTCCATTTTATTTATTCGGGAGGTAGGTATGAGAATCATCAGCTTGCTGGGAAGCCCGCGCGGCATGAAGGGGAACACCGCGCGTTTGCTGCGGATTGTTCTAAGTGGTTCAGAAAGTCAGGGCGCTAAAACCGAAATCATATCGCTGAAAGGCGACACCGTTCTGCCCTGCAGGGGATGCGATGTCTGCCATCAGAAAGGTGTCTGCATTCAAAAAGATGATTTTGAGGCCATTAAGAATAAAATTTTCGAAGCCGACGGGCTGGTACTGGCCAGTCCCAATTACATATTCGGCGTCAGCGCCCAGCTGAAGGCATTCATGGACCGATGTTGCGGAATCCTCCATTGCATCGGGTTTGAAGGAAAATACGGAGCGTCGGTCATCACCTCCGGCGGCGGCGATGAAGCCCCGATCGCCGAATTCATGAATCATTTTCTGACGATTACAGGCGTTGTTCCGGTAGGCGCCGTATGGGCAACCATGGGCGCCATCTCGGGCGATGATTTTCCGAAGGAAATCCGGACAAGGGCCTTTGATCTGGGCAAAAAAATTGTAACCGACTGGGAAAAAAAGGAAAAACCTGAAAGCGTGGCGGCTGAAATGGATGCTTTTTATCAGCGCATGAAACGGCTGATGATTTTTCGAAAGGATCAGTGGCCGTATGAATACGATTACTGGGTCAGGCGCCGAAATCTTTCAAATTGACGGGTTGCGCATGGCCGGGGCAAAACCCGGCACGCCGGATCAGAAGATCGGCTAAATCCGCTTTTCGAGGATCTTGCGGAAAAAGGCCGGAAAAATTTGTATCTCTTTTTTCAGTCTCGGAACAATCCTTTTTTCCACCAGTTCATCCAATGGCGATTCCGACAAATTCAGCAGGTTCTGGTACGCCGGCAAGAACACCGGGGCGGGATTTTTCTTTCCCGTCAGGTAATCGTAACACAGATGCGCCAGATAAAGGGTCGCCACATTCTGACGAAGATCTTGAGGAATGTTCTCGGGTGTTGAAAAATCCGGGTAGAACTGATAATGGACCGTCTCGCAGATAGCGGGCGGAAGTTTCCATCTGGAAAGGAGGAGCCCTCCGAGCCGGGCGGAATCCAGGCTGTCGATCAGCATTGCCAGGCGGGCGTTTTGCTTTTTGAGCAGCAGAACGACGCTTTGGCCCACATCATGAAGCAGGCCGATGGTTCTGAGCTGGGCGGGGTGTCCGAAACGCGTTTCCAGAGCAATGGCCAGAACGATCCGCGATATGGCGGTTGAATGGATGTAAAGCTCCATGAACTGGGGCAGCACCGGCATGGTCATTCTGAAGCCGATGACTACCAGAATGTTGTGCAGTTCATTAAGACCCAGCAGCATGACAGCCTGGTTGATATCCTGAATCTTCTGCGAAAAACCGTAGAGGGGCGAGTTGACGACTTTCAGGATGTTTGCCGCCATCGAAGGGTCCTGCTGAACCCTGGATACGATTTCCGTTTGTGATACGCTGTCGTCCATCAATTTTTCGGTCAAATCATAGACAAAAGCCGGAAGCTGGGGAATTTTGCCGAGAATTTCCTGGACAAATTCCTGCCGTTCATAGTCTGAATAATACCGGGTCTGCCGGTCGAACAGGACCTCCTGAAGCCGGGCGTTTTGTATGGAAATGGTTTCGAATTCATTCAGACATTTTTCGACGACCTGTGCGTTGAACTGATAAATTTGTTCCCAGAAGAACCGCCGGCTCTTTTCACTCAATGTTTCCAGGCCGATCAGCGGAAGATGCATCACTGCACCCGGTGAGGAAACCTGAACCCGGAATCCCGCCGGCAAAATCACGGCCGGGCCTTCGAAGTTAAAGTAACCCACCGGCTGATCGGATTTCATAAGCTCAATCTTCCGACCCGAAACGATATAAACAGCCGGGAACTTGTCCGATTTCAGAACAGCTTGCTCTTCGTCGACAAGCACCTGAATAGACGCGGACTGGTAGAGCTTGACGATGTCCTGTTCATCCAGGTGGGCGCTGAAAAATCCATCTAATTTCTGATCTGAATTGAGTGATTCCATGGGCATCCTGATTTATTAAAATTATTCTCAAATAATATTTCTCATAACCGACTCATCATGATAAGTCAAAACGATTCAATCAAGAAATTCGGGTCGGTTTGAAAAAAGGATCTGCGGCATATCCCTATGCATGTTCCGGAAGGATTCAAAATCTGGATATAGTTGAGCTTTAAGATTGATTTTATCGAATTGACAAAGTCCGGCCGGTGAATTAATCGACTGGGAAATAAAATCCCATTCAGGTTCGTGTCACATGGAAACGATCTATTTTGATAATGCGGCCACATCATGGCCGAAGCCCGACGCCGTTCTCGCGGCCATGGAAAACTATTTCCGGTTTGTCGGCGCAAGTCCCGGACGCTCCGGCCACCGGCTGTCCATTGAGGCCGGCCGGGAAGTGTTTGAAACCCGGAATGCCCTGGCCTCGCTTTTCGGGGCAAATGATCCGCTGAGAATCGTTTTCTCCAAAAATGCCACCGAGGCCCTCAATATCGTGATCTTCGGCCTGATTCAATCCGGAGATCACGTGATCGTTTCGAGCATGGAGCACAATTCGGTCATGCGGCCGCTGAGAGCGGCAACAGCCGCTCTAAAAGCCGAGCTGACCGTCGTCCCCTGCAACCCGCTCGGCCAGCTGGATTCGGAAGATGTCCGTCGCGCCATTCGAAAGAACACCCGGATTGTTTTTCTCACCCACGCCTCCAATGTAACGGGGACGATCATGCCGGTGGCCGAGGTCGGCCGCGTCTGCCGGGAGCATGAGGTGCTCTTCTGTGTGGATGCGGCCCAGAGCGCCGGCGCGGTTCCCATCGATGTAGAGGCGATGAACATCGATCTTCTGGCATTCACCGGCCACAAGAGCCTGCTGGGGCCCCAGGGAACCGGCGGACTTTATGCAAGAAAAGGCATTGATGCCTTCATGCGGCCGCTGATGATGGGCGGAACCGGCAGTCGTTCCGAGCACGAACATCAGCCCGAGTTCATGCCGGACAAGTACGAATCCGGCACGCTCAACACGATCGGACTGATCGGTCTGGGAGCGGGAATCAGGGAAATCGGTTCGGTCGGAATCGAGAAGATACGGCAAAAAGAGCTGGAACTGACCGCCGCCTTCATGGAGGGCGCTTCATGCATATCCGGAGTCACGGTTTACGGAGATCCGGATCCGGGAGGCAGGGTTCCGGTAGTCTCTTTTAACATCGACGGCATGCGCGCTTCGGATGTCGGACTGCAACTCGACGACGCCAACGGGATCATGTGCCGGCCAGGGCTGCACTGCGCTCCTTCGGCCCATCGGACCCTGGGAACCGCGCCTCACGGAACCGTTCGCTTCAGCTTCGGTTACTTCAACACCCGGAAGCAGATCGATATGGCCTTGAACGCGATCGAAGGCCTTTCTTTTTTATCCCGAAGGAAATCATCATGCCCGGCATAGTCGATGCGATGCGTTTCAGCGCCCCTATGCACTTTCTTCTCAGCCCCGGCGGACAGGTGAACCGATGAGCGGCTCCTACTGCGTGGCCCTGTTTCAGTCCGTCAACCATACGCTGCTAGCGGAAAAACTGCTCAAAGAGGCGGGCATCGTCATCAAGATGATCCCCGTGCCCCGGAATCTGAGTTCGGATTGCGGGGTGTGCATTCGATTTTCCCCCCAGGATCAGCGGGCCTTACAGGAAGCTCTGGCAGGCCGCGTGGAAACCGGCGGCATTCATCCCCTTTGAAAACATGGTATTTTATTCGGGTTCGTGGAAAATCGGCGCCCCGAGTTCTTCAAAACAGAAGTTCTCAAAGACATTGTGGCCGTCGTAATCCAGCACGCGCAGATCGTCTTCCGGATTCAGATCGCCAGCGATCGTGGTGAAATAGGTGCCGTATTTTTCTCTGACGAGGTCCAGAGGCGCCTCGTAGGCAATATATTTCCGAACCCCTTTTGAGGCGAGCTTTTTTACGATCTTGTCATTTGCAAGCGAATCAAATGTGGTGAGAATCAGAATCGGTCCCGTGCCTGTAAAAAAAATTCCGGCGTTCATCGTCCATCCCCTTTCATGATAAAATTATTTTATCTGCTGGCTCATGCCGGCGGCTCTTCGGCAAACCGTTCGAAAAAGTCCGGAAAACAAGATCCATTGCGGCGAAAGGTTTCGGCCCCCGGAACCGCCCGAACGATGCTTCCGATTATTCCAGAAACCGCCGGACCGGTTGAAAATAATAATTTAATTTTCAGCTGAATTGCCTTTTTTCGGGTCGAATACACAGGCACCGCTGCTTGCCGTTTTATATCACGATTGGGGTTTTCCTGGCTACCCGCAAGTGATCAAACCGGAAAAAAGAAAACCCGATGCAGGGAAATCCGTGCATCGGGTCAAATTTTCTGGCTCGTTTCAAAACGAAACACGATCCATGTCTACTCGCTGTTGTCGTCCAGCAGGTACTTGTAGTCCGTGGCGGATTCGGTATCCGGAACGTCGTAGGTTGAAACGTCGATCATCAACCCCTGGTCGCTTTCGGTAACGGCGCCGGTAACCTCGACTTTCTCGTTTTCAAGATAAAAGAGCTCGTTTCCTTTTTTGGTCGGAACAACCGTATATACGGCTCCTGCGGTGATAATGCGAATGGTCATCGTATCATCCGCTTCGTTCCAATTCAGAACCTGAACGGTTCCGGTGATGGTAGTCGGTTCATAAATCGCATATCTTTGCATTCAGAATTTCCTTTCTGTAAAAGGCGGATGGTTCCGGCGCTTCCGGAATTACGGAAATACCGCGTTAAACCGTTTGCTGGTTTTTGCGGCATGTTCCGCTTTCGGCGGAAAAACGCCATTCAGACCTCCTGCAGGCAGCGCCGATTTTACGAACGCCGCTGGCAGAAGTCCTGTTTGTATTTATAACATTTTGATATAAATTGAAATATTAAAATTGGGGATTTAGCCGGAACCCCGGTTTTTCTGGACGGGGCCGGGCTCCGATCTCTCAAGCCACGGTCAAAGCCCGGCATCAAAGAGAAATTTTGCTTACGCGGACATTTCGGAATCCGGATGTTCCGGGTCGCGCCGGTTGGGAATTCCGATCAGAGATAAGGAGCGACAACTTCCCGGAATCTGTCCGCGATGACCCGGTATCCGGCGTCATTCGGGTGAATGGGATCACTCATGCGGCTGGAGTTGCCGAATACGTCTTTATAAATATTCGGAACAATCAGGGACCCGGTTTCTCGGGCCAGCTGCCGGTATTCCTTTTCCAGTTCCGCGCCCCACAGGGGAATCTTGATTCCCCCGATAACGACAAGAGCCCCCTGATCCTGAATCTTTCCAATGATCTGCCTCAGGTTTTCAAAGGCCTTGTTCCGGGGAAGACGGTTTTTAAAATCGTTTCCTCCGAGGGTTATCAGAACGATCCGCGGCGATCTGGACAGAACATCGTCCTCAAGGCGAGCGAGCGCATCCGCCGTGGTGTCGCCCGGCCGGCCGGCATTGATGACCGGCAGGGATATCATTCCGGACAGCTGGGCGGGATAGTCCATGCCGGGACTTGCGCCGATTCCATACGTCAGGCTGTCACCGAAACAGATGATGTTTTCCCCGTCCGGCGAAGGATTTCTTAGCGCCGGAGCCTGGGGCAGAAACATCCGAATGAGAAGAAATAAAATGCCGCCGTAAAGCAGTGTTAGAAAGAATCGTTTCATCTATCGTCCCGGAATTCTGTAAAATTAACGAACAGCCGGCGAGCTGCGCGCCGGAATGAATGCACCCGGAATTTATCCGTGTTCGGAGGTTTTGTGAAACTCGATATCCAGCCATTGTTCCATGGTGTATTCCAGCCGCCACTGGCTGGGGGCCAGGAAAGCCAGATGCCCCTGGCCGTCTCTGGCCAGATCGGCGCGCTTTTCCTTTTCAAAGCGTTCCAGCATCATCTTGTCCGGGCAGGCGACCCACCTGGCCGTGGCGTAATCCACAGGCTCATAAACCGCATCCACTCCGTATTCGTTACGGAGCCGGTCGATGGTGACGTCAAACTGCAGAACGCCTACGGCGCCCAGGATATAATCGCTGCTCATCAGGGGGCGGAAGATCTGCACGGCCCCCTCCTCGCTGAGCTGAACCAGGCCCTTGTGAAGCTGCTTGGCCTTCAGGGGGTTCTTCAGCCGGATCCGGCGGAAATGCTCCGGCGCGAAGTTGGGAATCCCGGTGAACTGCAGGGGCTCTTTTTCCGTGAAGGTATCGCCGATTTTGATCGTGCCGTGGTTGTGAATGCCGATGATGTCTCCGGGATAGGCGTCTTCCACGTTGGTCCGGTCCTGGGCAAGGAAGATCGTTGCGTTGGCAATGGCGATTTCCTTGCCGAGCCGGTGGTGCATCACCTTCATGCCCCGTTGAAACCGTCCCGAACAGATGCGGAAAAAAGCGATCCGGTCGCGGTGGGCCGGGTCCATGTTGGCCTGAATCTTAAAGACGAATCCGGAGAAGGCCGGCTCGTAAGGCGATACGGTTCTGGATGCGGCCTGACGGGGCCTGGGGCCCGGCGTGATTTCCACCAGGGCGTCGAGCAGTTCCCGAATGCCGAAGTTGTTGATCGCGCTTCCGAAGAAAACCGGAGACTGATTGCCCCGGCCGTAGTGATCGGCGTCAAAGGAAGCGGTCGCGCCCTTGAGAAGTTCAACGTCATCGCGAAGCGTTGCCGCCTGGGAATCCAGAATTTCGTCCAGCCTGGAATCGTTGAGATTCGAGATGACGAGCGCATCCTGGTGACGCACCTGTCCACCGGGGGTGAACAGCTGAAGTTCCTTCCGGTAAAGATTGTAAACGCCCTTGAAGGCTTTCCCGGCGCCGATGGGCCAGGAAAACGGCACGCATTCGATCTGAAGCTTGTCCTCGATGTCGGCGATCAGGTCCAGGGGCGCCATGCCTTCCCGGTCCATCTTGTTGATGAAGGTGATGATCGGTATATTCCGCATCCGGCACACCTCCATCAGCTTTTCCGTCTGGGTTTCCACGCCCTTGGCGCTGTCGATAACCATTAATGCGCTGTCCACGGCGGTCAGCACCCGGTAGGTGTCTTCGGAAAAATCCTGGTGACCCGGCGTGTCCAGAAGGTTGATTTCAAAATGCCGGTGATTGAATTTCATCACCGAGGTGGTCACCGAAATGCCGCGTTCCTTTTCAATGGCCATCCAGTCGCTGGTGGCGTGGCGGGCTGCTTTGCGCGCCTTGATCGCGCCGGCCATCTGAATGGCGCCGCCGAACAGCAGCAGCTTTTCCGTCAGGGTGGTTTTTCCGGCGTCCGGATGGCTGATGATGCCAAAGGTTCTTCGGCGATCGACTTCTTTACGATGTTGTTTGACGTCCATGCATCCTCAAAAAAAACATAAATAAAAAACGGGCCGGTTTCCGGCCCGCAGTTTTTCGCATTGGCTTCATATAAGGACAAATCCTTGAATTGTCAACCGGATTGTCGATATAAAAGGCGATCGCCGACGGCTTTTCAGTCCCGGTCCGCTGTCTGGCCCTGCGCTTCGAAAAACGCCGCTGTCAGTTCCCGGTAAGGCGCGATGCCGTGGGTTTTGCGAATTTTTTTCAATATTCGGGCTCCGTTTTCAAACCCGATGGCAAAATAGGACCAGAACCCCTTCATTCTGGAGATCAGATGGCCGGGTCCGTCCATGACCTGTGCGTAGTTTTCAACCAGGGCGTCGTGAAAGGCCCTGAAGGTTTCAATTCTTTGAAGACGGCTTCGAGTCCGCCCCTTCATGGTCGCCGGCAGAAAAGGATCCGCCAGCGCTCCCCGGCCCACCATCCACCCGGAAACTCCGGGAAAGCTTTCGCGAAGCGCTTCAAAATCAGCTTTGGAACGAATGTCTCCGTTGTAAACCACCGGAGTCTTGAGATTTTCCAGGCAGGTCTTAAAAACAGCCAGATCCGGAGCGCCTTCATACATCTGAACCCCGGTTCGGGGATGAATGATGACGGTTTCCAGCGGATACCGGTTGAATACGGGCAGCAGGTCCAGAATCTCCTCCCTGTGGTTGCGGCCGATCCGGGTCTTGATGGAAACCCGGTTGGGAATGGCCGGAATCACGGTTTCGAGAAACCGGTCGATTCGGTCCGGATAGGGCAGCATGCCCGAGCCTTTTTGTTTCTTTGCCACCATGGGAAACGGACAGCCCAGATTCCAGTTGACCGCATCGTAGCCCAGATCGTAAAGCGGTCCGGCGGTGTCAATGAATTCTTCCGAATGCCGGGTCAGAATCTGGGGAATCACCGGCATGGCGGCGTTGTTTTCCGGAACCAGGTCCCTGAATCGAGCGGCGGTGTTGCGGCGGCCCTTCAGCGGCGTGATGAAAGGAGCGACGGCCAGATCGATGCCTTCAAAAAACCGCGCCCAGGTCTGGCGGAAAACCACGTCCGTATAGCCCTGCATGGGCGCCAGGTAGATTAAAGGCTCCATATTGCGGGAATTCAGTGCAAAATGGGTTGCCGGATGCTCAAAAAAAGAGGAGTCGTCTGGCGCAATGATCGAATGGCTTTCCGCCGTACCGGATCAGACGTCATGATTCTCCAGAAACTTTTTCAGCGCGGCCAGATCGTTGGCAATCTGTTTTCTGATCTTTGGAACCATCAGCATCTTGGCAAAGGAAAAACCGCTCAGGTCGGCATCCCCGCTGAAGACGACCCGGGTGCCTTCGGCGACCGGCTCGAATTCGAAACTGCTTCGGCCGGCGACCGGCCCGGATTCGATGCTGTAGGCGCATTTCGAGTGCGGCTCGTAGTTGGTGACAATGCCCTGGGTTTCGATTTCCCGCCCGAGAAAGCGGTTCAGGCAACGGTAGGTGGCGCCGGGCCCGATGGGACCCGGCGATGTCTGGACAGACTCCAGCAGCCCGGTTTGCCACTGGACATTGTTTTCAAAACGCGTGGTAAATTCAAAAACCGTTTGAACGGGTTTTTCGATGATGATTTCGGATTCAAACGTCATGACAGTTAGTTAAATATTCCTTTCAAAAAATCAGAGGCTCAGGCCTCCGTTGGTCACAATGACGGTCGTGTCTTTCATGTCCCGAAGATGTTCGATCAGCAGAAAGGAGTTGAGCTTGTCGGCAATCCGTTCCGGAGCGTGGGAATCGAGAAACTCCCGGGAAATGACGGTGATGTATCTGGCGCCCTGGCACGTTACGGTGAATCGCCGGCCGATTTCGTCCGGATCCACATCCTCCTTGATGGTTCCCTTTGGAAATGCGTTTTGCAGAAGTTGGCGAACTGCGTCGAGCTTGGCTGCATCACTCATGAAAGCCTCCTGTGATTCAGGGTGTAATCGCAATGACCCCCTTTTTACCATCGTCGGGTCTTCGGCGCAAGTCGGAATTTCTGTTCGCCACCCTAGGGTGTAAAGAATAATCTATTGATGGGTTTTCATTCTACAAGAGACCGTCGCCAGGATTGGCAAGCACTCTTATTTTGTGGTTTTAATTGCATGACCGCGGGAGGTGAATGAAACACCTTGTTGAGCCTGCGTCCCAATCATTACTGTTTCAACAATTGGTGGGTTAACGTAGTCGACGGCCTCCCATTCAACAATAAAATTAGCGCCAGATCCTCCGGTTTTGTCTTTTTGCGGTATAACGTATCGAATTGATTCTAACGGTTTTAAAGTGACTGATGTATCCAACATCTTTTTTAATAGATCACCTTTTGTTTCATAATAATCAACCTTCGTAACTGTGATCGACTGCTTCATATCAATATTTCTAATGCTGAGCGTTATAGTCAACAAGAATGGTTTTTCATTATCGCCACTGTATATATGGGAATATGCAGGCACATATAAGGTTTGACCTTTTGACAATTCAGAATTTTCACCGGCCTGCAAAGAAAGAGGCAACAAATGCCAAACAACTAAAAATATTATCAGATAATAAACTTTATTACTTATTTTCATTATCATACCTCATTATAATTTGTGTTGTACTGCCGAACGGTGAGTTGACGGGCGAATTTTCACCGGATAACGGCAAGTCGGTTGCCGGGAGGCGCGAAGCGCCGCGGGAACCATTGACTATCAGGTCGATTTGCCGTGATTATAAAATTAAGGGTATTTTCGGGCATATTTGCCCTGAAATAATATCAATTCTTAAAATCTCATTTCATGCGATATGTCAACAACAGATAGAAAACTGTTAGATGAGGTGCGGGACGTCATGCGGTTGCGGCATTGAAAAGCTCTTTTGCCTTGTAAGAACTTCGCACAAACGGCCCGGATGCAACGGCTGCAAAACCCATTTCGAGGGAGGTTTGCCGCCATGATGCAAATTCATCCGGATGAACGAAGCGTTCCACGGGCAGGCGGCTGGCCGAGGGCTGAAGATACTGCCCGAGGGTTAACAGATCGCAGCCGGAATTCCTTAAGTCCTCAAGCGTGCGGCGAATTTCATCCGAGGTTTCCCCCAGGCCGAACATGAGGCCGGATTTGGTGGCAATGCGTGCATTGTATTTTTTTGCCTGCGACAGAAGATCCAGCGATCGCCGGTAGATCGCTTCCGGGCGAACCGAGGGATAAAGCCGGGGCACGGTTTCAAGGTTGTGGTTTAAAACAGCGATTCCCGAATCCAGAACCGCGTAAAGCGCATCGGCGTTTCCCTGAAAATCCGGGATCAGAACCTCCACCTGGGCATCGGGCAGGACCTTGTGAATTTCCTGCACGGTTTTGACAAAACAATGCGCACCGCCGTCGGGCAGATCGTCCCGGCTCACGGAGGTAATCACCGCATATTCCAGGCCCATGTTTTTGACCACCTCGGCCACTCTGGCGGGTTCTTCCGGGTCCGGCGGCCCCGTCGGTCCGTGTTCCACCGCGCAGAACCGGCAGTTTCGGGTGCATCGCGGCCCCATGATCAGAAAGGTCGAGGTCTGACGGGAAAAACACTGCCACATGTTTGGGCATTTGGCTTCCTGGCAGACGGTGTGAAGCCGGTTTTGCTTTAACATGCCCCGGATGTGCTCGTAGGCATCGCCGGTGGGAAGCTTTTGCTTGAGCCAGACGGGCTTTCGGATTCTGGTTGGATTTTCAGCGCTCATCGATCAGTTTGTCTCACAAAGATTGGTAAATTTTCAATATCCGTCATCATCAGCTTGACGCCGAAAACATCTTCGATCCGGCGCGTCAAAACCTCTCTTGCCTGCGTCATCGAAACCGTGCAGGCGCGTTCCTTAGCAATAGAGGTCATTCGAATTCCCTGAAGCCCGCAGGGATGCACCCATTCAAACGGCGTCAATGACGGATCGACATTTAAAGCCAGACCGTGAAAGCTCACCCCCCGGCGGATGGCAACCCCGATGCTGCCCAGTTTGCGGTTTTTAACCCACACGCCCCGGTTCTGCGCGTTTCGCTCAACCTGAACTCCAAGGTCTGCGGCCGTGCGGATCATGATTTCTTCGAGGCGCTCGACATAATCCGCCACGCGCATTTTCAGGTCCCGAAGACGGACAATCGGATAGACCACCAGCTGGCCCGGGCCGTGGTAGGTGATCGTGCCGCCCCGCTCGACCTGGACGACCGGAATGCCGGATTGTTTCAGAAAGCTTTCCGGCACTTTCAGGTTTTCCAGGCCCCCTCTCCGGCCAAGGGTAAACACAGGCGGATGCTCGAGGATCAGGACTATGTCTTTGTCAAGATCCCCGGAGATTCTGGCCGCAACCAGACGGCGCTGAAGATCCAGAGCCTCGGCGTAGTCCATGGATGTGATCTGGACGCACAGCCATTTTAACGACATGGTTTTATCTGACTCATTGCAATTTCGACTTTTTACGATACCCTCAAACATGATGGCTTCGTAAAAAGTCCAATTTCTTCGTTGCGCTGCATCCCTCGTCATTGCGGCGCACCCTCAGTGCGCCTCATTCCTCGGGATTTACGACGCCTTGAACTTGGTCTTTTTACTTTGCCATCTAAATTTTGACTTATTACGACTTCATCAGACATGAAGGCCATGAAAAAGCAAAGAGAACTTCTTCATGGCGCTTCGTGTGAATCGCAAATTTTTCAACCAGCCAGCTGCGGCTTTCTGGCCGCGGCCACCTCGTCGAGCCGGGTCACCTTGGGCTTGTGCGGCGCATCGTGCAGCAGGTCCGGGTTTTCCTCGGCCTCCCTGGCAATGGCCTTGAGCGCATCGATGAAAAGATCGATGTTTTCCCTGGATTCGGTCTCGGTGGGCTCGATCATGAGCGCGCCGTGCACCACCAGCGGAAAGTAGATGGTGGGCGGATGAAACCCGTAATCCATCAGCCGCTTGGCCATATCCAGGGTCGCGATCTTAAAGGCGCTTTGAATCTTGTCGGAAAAGACGCACTCATGCATGCACGGGCGGTCGTAGGGCAGGTGCAAGACGCCCTTCAGACGCTCCTTGATGTAATTGGCGTTTAAAACCGCAAGCTGGCTGGCCTTTTTCAGGCCCTCGGCCCCCATGGTGCGAATATAGCTGTAGGCTTTGACCATGACCCCGAAATTTCCATAAAACGCATGAAGTTTTCCGATGGACTTGGGGCAGTCTTCGCAAAGCGCATAGAAACCATTTTCCTCGATCACTCGGGGGACGGGCAGAAACGGGGTCAGGTGCTTGCGGACGCATACCGGTCCGGAGCCCGGACCGCCGCATCCATGCGGCGTGGAAAAGGTCTTGTGAAGGTTCAGGTGCAGCACGTCAACGCCCATGGCCCCCATGCTGACAATGCCCATCACCGCGTTCATGTTGGCGCCGTCGCAGTAGACCTGACCGCCCTTGGCATGAACGATGTCGGCGATCTTGTTGATGTTTTCCTCGAAAAGCCCCAGGGTGTTGGGGTTGGTGACCATGATGCCGGCCGTGTCCTCGTCCATGACCGCGGCAATGGCTTCCGGAGAAAGAATTCCCTGCTCGCTGGAGGCAACCGGCACGGGCTGATAGCCGCATAGCGCCGCGCTGGCCGGATTGGTGCCGTGAGCCGTGTCCGGCACGATGATCTTGGTGCGGGCGGATCCGCGGCTTTGATGATAGGCGTGAATCACCAGCATGCCGGTAAGCTCGCCGTGGGCCCCGGCGGCCGGCTGGAGGGTGGCCGCATCCATGCCGGTGATCTCGGCGAGCAGGCGCTCGAGTTCAAACATCATCTTCAGCGCGCCCTGGGACAGATGACCGGCAAGCAGCGGATGGGCTCCGGCCAGTCCCTTGAGGCCGGCCATCTTTTCATTGACCTTGGGGTTGTATTTCATGGTGCATGAACCCAGCGGATACATGCCTGTATCCACGCCGAAGTTCCACTGGGAAAGCCGGGTGTAGTGGCGCACCACCTCCACCTCGTCAAGATCCGGAAAATCCGGTCCCTCGGAGGCCAGTTCCGGATCCAGGGGGCTTGAATCCACGTCATCCCTGGGAAAGGAAAAGGCGCACCGGCCTTTCTTTCCTTTTTCCCAGAGCAGGGGTTCATTGAGAATCAAACCGGTGGTTCCTGAGAATGCTTTCATTTCGAAACCTCCTTGACCAGCGCGTCCAGATCCTGCCGGGTCTTGGTTTCCGTGACGCACAGCAGGTAGTGTTCGGAAAGTTCGGGATAATAAGGCGCCAGGGCAAGGCCGGCCACGATTTTCCGATCCATCAGACGACGATGGGTTTTTTCAAAACCCGCCGGAAACCTGACGACAAATTCATTGAACGTGGGCGCCTCAAAACAGACGGAAAATCCCGCTGCTTTCAGCTCCTTTTTCAGGTACTCGGCCTTGTCGCGGTTCATGGCGGCCAGTTTATGAATGCCCGTGCCGCCCAGAGAAGCCATGTAAACGGCAGCGGCTAGGGCGCAGAGGGTGTTGTTGGTGCAGATGTTGGAGGTGGCTTTTTCCCGCCGGATGTGCTGCTCGCGGGTGGCCAGGGTGAGCACAAAGCCCTTCTTGCCCTCGCGGTCCAGGGTTTTTCCCACCAGACGGCCCGGCATGCTCCGGACGTACTTCATCCTGCTGGCAAACATGCCCAGCGCGGGTCCCCCGAAAGCCTGGGGAATGCCGAGGCTCTGCCCCTCGCCGCAGGCGATGTCGGCCCCCTGATCTCCCGGATTTTTCAGCATGCCGAAGGCCAGCGGTTCGGTAAAAGCGGCGATCATGAGGCCGCCTTTGTTGTGAATCTTTGCTGCCGCAATTTTCAGATCCTCGATGCATCCGAAAAAATTGGGCGACTGAACGGCCGCCGCCGCCAGATCGTCGATGCCGTCCAGAGGACTCAGATCGGTGCGTCCGTCTTCAAGATAAGGCAACTCGACGATCTCATGGCCTCCGGGTTCAAGATAGGTGCGCACCACGCGCCGGTACATCGGATGGATCAGGCGCGAAAGGGCGACTTTTTTCCGCCTGGTGATTCGTGCCGCCATGAGAAGCGCTTCGGCAAGGGCCGAGGCCCCGTCGTAGATCGAGGCGTTGGCGACCTCCATGCCCAGAAGCCGGGTCGTGAGGGTCTGATATTCGTAAATGGCCTGAAGCGTGCCCTGGCTGATTTCCGGCTGATACGGGGTGTAGGCGGTGACAAACTCGGAGCGGCCGAGCAGACAGGGCACGGTTTCGGGTATGAAATGCTCGTAGCTTCCGGCCCCCATGTACACCTGATAATCCGGGGCGGCCGCCATGGCGTCTGACAGCGCGTTCATATGCGCCTTGAGCTCCCACTCAGTCAGCGGTTCGGGAAGCGTCAGGTTTTTCTCCCGGCGGCAGTTCAAAGGGATGGTCGAAAATAGGCCATCCAGGTCCCCGGCCCCCGCCACCCGAAGCATGGCGGCAATATCGTCCGGGGTATGCGGCAAATATCGCATTTTTTATCCTTTCAGCACGGCAAGGTATTGGGCTGAATTCATCAGGGCGTCAAGCTGCCCGAGATCGACGGGTTCGACCACGACCATCCACCCGTCTCCGTAAGGATCGGTATTGACCAGCTCCGGCGCTTTCTCGAGCTTTTCGTTGACGGCAAGAATCCTGCCGCCGACGGGCATGTAAAGCTCGGATACGGCCTTCACCGATTCCACGACGCCGAAAACCGCTCCCTGTTCAAAGGTTTCACCGACCTGGGGAAGCTCCACGTAAACGACGTCTCCGAGCTGATCCTGGGCATAGTCGCTGATGCCCACGCGCACTCCCCCGTCTTCGAGTTTCGCCCACTCGTGATCCTGTGCGAAACGAAGATCCGGTATGACCAAATCATCGATCTCTTTCATTGATTCCTCCATCTTCAGATTGTCTGTTTTTCGGCGTTTCCGCGATTCGGGACAAAGGGTGATCCGCTATCGGCCGAAAGCCATCATTTTCCGGATCGATTGTCGGGCCGTGCGATCCGGGCGGATGTCCTCGGCAATGACGACCTCGATTTTTCGCCGGTTGTCTTTCAGCGTGATTGTCTGGCCGGGGGACAAACGGATCGATGTTTTGACAAATCCGCAGCTCAGGCCCTTTGGTTGAAAGTTTTCCGGTCTGTCCGGGCTTGCAATGCTGTAAATGCGGCCTTCAAAGCGGCCGATACCCATATCCGTCACGCAGGTAAGAACTTCTCCGATCTTCCTTCCTCCGACGTCGAGCACACTGGCGCGGTCGTGGGCGGAAACCTTTCTCAGGTCATGGCCGACAAAGGCATGCGTGTATTCGGGAGATCGGATGTTTAAAAGCGCCCGGTCTCCGATAAATGCCTTGGAAAAGCTTCTGCCCTGGGAAACAAAGGGCAGGGCAAATTCCCAAGGGTGGTTGATAAAGGGCCAGCGGCCGATATCCTGATGGGAAAGGGGCAGCACGGCGCCGGCGCGAAGGGAATCCCGTGCGGCAAGCCCGCAGGGGAGCAGGCCGAAATCACGGCCGGCTTCAAGCACCCGCTCCCAGGTCTGTATGAAATACTCGGGAGGAAGGAAGATTTCAAAACCGAACTCGCCAGTGTAACCGGTGCGGGAAAGCAGGACGGGCGTGCCATCGGTCAGTCGGACGGCGTCGGAAAAGCAGGCCATGGGGTCCATGCAGCCCTTAAAGGTAAAATATCGCATGCTCTCCATAACTTTTTCCGGGTTTTCCAGTACTCTCATCAGGATGGCGGCCGCCCTGGGACCCTGAAGGTCGAATTTTCCCAGTCGGTCGGAAAGATCCAGGATTCGGGGAACCTGCCCTCCTGCCTGGGCTTCCAGGTGACTGGCGATCGGACCTCCCATGCCGGCGTTGACGATCACCATATAGGACTGATCCGCCAGTTGATAGACAATGGCGTCATCGATCACAAAGCCGTTTTCGTCCAGAAACGCACCATAGGTACAATTTCCCGGCGTCAGGGCGGTTTTCTCCCTCCCTGCACAGGCATTCAGGTCTCTGGTGAAGCACCGCTGGAGCAGTTCAAAGCTTTGCGGGCCGGAGACGAGCACCGTGGCCATATGGCTGGTGTCAAACATGCCGGCTGCGGTGAGTACGGCCAGGTGTTCCTGTTTCGCCCCCGCCGGATACCACAGGGGCATGTTGTACTGGCCGAAATCAGCCATGTTGGCGCCATGGGCCGTGTGCCATCCATGAAGCAATGTCTTTTTGGGCTCGTCTTGAATCATGTTTTCCTTCCGCATCAGTGCGCTCCGGAATCATGAAAATGGGGCGTTTTTTCAAGCAGGACAAACGGGTTTTTGCGGCGCGCTGAATTTAAACAGCTTGATATTCAATTGCTTTCAGACGCCGAATCGGATTTTTTCGGGCGGGCTGTTCGGCCCGGTGGACCCGGCGCTGCGTGCGGCCGACATGATTTACCGAGTAATTGAGATTGATGAATCTGTCAATAGACGATATGGGAATTCAAGGTCTGAGCAAATCAAACGGGCATACAGGAGGCTTGAAATTATGGCTGTCAGGATCGTTGTGATCGGTGCGGGGCCCGGCGGATACATTGCCGCCGTGCGCGCGGCCCAGCTTGGCGCCGAGGTCGCCGTCATAGAACAGGACAAGGCGGGAGGAACCTGCCTGAACCGGGGGTGCATTCCTTCCAAGATGCTAAAACACACGGCGCAGATGTTCGAAGACATGCAGCGATCCGGTCAGTTCGGCATCGAAATAAGGGATGCGCGCGTTGATATGAAACTCGTGCAGGACAGAAAGCAAAGGCTGATCGAGAACCAGGCGACCGGAATTCTCAAGCTTTTAAAGCATCACGGAATCCGCCATCTGAAGGGACGCGGTTTTCTCAAGGGTCCCAACCTGGCCGCGGCCGTTCAAGACGATCGGACTGAGGTCGAGGTTCCCTGGGACCGGCTGATCATTGCCACGGGATCCGAGCCGCTGCCTCTTTCGTCCTTTCCGTTTGACGGGAAAACGATTCAGTCGAGCACCGATGCTTTGAATCTGCAACAGATTCCCGAATCCATTCTGATTGTCGGCGCCGGAGCCATCGGATGCGAATTTGCCTGCATGCTTTCGGCGCTGGGTTCCAAGGTCACCCTGGTGGAAGCCATGGACCGCATTCTGCCGGGCTCCCATGTGGATCCGGACATGTGCGCCGTGCTTCAGCGCGAAATGAAAAAGCGAAAGATCCGGATTCTGGTCAACCGGATTCTTGAAACCATCGAAAAGACTCCGCAGGGAATCCGAGCCTCCATTGGAAACCTTGCCGGTCCCGGGCCTGGGGAAAAAGCATCCGCGCAGGTGATCGTTGAAGTTCAAACCGCCGTGGTGTGCATCGGACGGCGGTCCCTGAGCGCGGGCCTCGGGCTTGATAAGATCGGAGTTACAACGGATGAAAAAGGCTGGATTCTGGCCGATGACCGGATGCAGACCAGCGCGCCAGACGTGTACGCCATCGGAGATGCGCTGGGTCCCCGGCGGCCAATGCTGGCACACGTGGCCTCGACCGAAGGGATCACAGCCGCGCAAAATGCCATGGGCGAAAAAACTTTCATGAATTACGACGCGATTCCTGGCGTCATCTACACGATGCCCGAAGCCGCCCATGCGGGGCTGACCGAAAGCCAGGCAGGGGAAAAGAGGATTGAGGCGAGATCCGAAACCGTTTTGTTCAGAAGCCTGGGAATGGCTCATGTGCTGGGAACCATTGAAGGGCAGGTCAAGATGCTCTCCGATGCCCGCACCGGAAAGGTGCTGGGGGTTCATATCGTGGGTCCCCATGCGTCGGATCTGATTGCCGAAGGAACTCTGGCGCTCAGGCTCGGGTCAAGCGTCAAGGACTTGGCCAGCGCCATTCATGCACACCCTTCGCTTTCGGAAATCATGCTGGAGGCATCCTTGAAGTCGCTGGGAAAACCGCTGCACGGATAAGGACGATCATGTCTTTAGCAGGCTGTTGAAAAACTGCGCCTGAGGCCGCCATTCAGCGTTGCGCGGCTCTCGCCAATGCTCACATATGCTTGAATATGCTGCGCTTGTCGTATCGCCGCGCGCCTTGCCTGACGGCCTGATCCTTGTTTTTCAACACCCTGTTAGGGAAACCCATTGTTATATTGGCATCAATTATTCCACCATAAGGAAGAGATTCTCATTTTATCCGCTCGATAAAAACATCATTCAGCCGGCGGCCTTTGCATTTCAGCAGGTTTCATTCCATTCGATTCGGCATTACTTATGGTTTCGCTTGATAAATTGCGGTTTTTTCACTAAGTTAAAGACCATGGGCTATGACTTCGATCATAATGATGCCAGAATGATTGAACGCCGTCTTGCACAGCCAAGAAACCGCTTGGCCCTGGATCGTCAGAACCGGCTGATGATCGATATGCTCAAGCCGATGCGCGGACAGTCTGTGCTGGATATCGGCTGCGGGACCGGCGCCCGGCTGATGCCGCTTCTGGAGCTGGGACTGGATGTGACCGCCGTTGATCTGTCAAAGCACATGATCCGGGCTGCAGCACAAAAAACCGGATCCCGCGTCGAGCTTCGTCAGGCTGCGGCGGAGGATCTGCCCTTTGAAGACAATGCTTTCAATTTTTCGTGCCTGGTGACGACTCTGGAATTTGTCGAAAATCCCTTTCAGGCGCTTGCCGAGGCCTGCCGGGTGACCAAAGACCGAATCTTTGTGGGCATCGTGAATCGATACTCCATCCAGAGCGTTGAGTATCGACTTTCGGGGTTTTTTACCGGATCTCCCTACCGTCATGCACGGTTTTTCAGCATCTGGGAGATCAAGCGGATGCTTCGAGATATCCTGGGAGATGTTCCGATTTCCTGGAAAACCCAGAGCGGAATTCCCAGGGGGTGCGGGTGGATGCTTCGAAATCTGGAAACCTTTGAACCTGCAAAATCGTCTCCTTTCGGCGGGTTTGCAGGCATGGTGATCAGCCTGATTCCCCGATACCGCGTTCGGCCTCTTCATATCAGATGTCCTGCAGAAACGCGTACCGGAATGCTGGTGAGCCTAATTCCCTGAATCGGAGGACAACGCAACATGGAAGCCTGGTTGTATGAAAAATTAAAAGATCAGACGGTTCGCTGCAATCTGTGCCGTCATCGGTGCGTGATCGCCGAAGGCGCCCGCGGACGGTGCCATGTCCGGGAAAACCGCCGGGGGATTCTGGAGACCCTGGTATATGGCCGTCTGGTCGCCCGGCACATCGATCCGATCGAAAAAAAACCCCTGTTTCATGTGGCGCCGGGTTCCTTATCCTATTCGGTGGCCACGGCGGGATGCAATTTCAGGTGTCTTTTTTGCCAGAACGCCGAGATCGCCCAGATGCCGGCGGACCGGGATGGATTGATTCTGGGCGAATACCATTCTCCCGAGTCCGTGGTTCAGGAGGCCGTCCAGGGCGGCTGCAGAAGCATCGCCTATACCTATACCGAGCCGACCGTGTTCTTTGAATTTGCCTGCGATACCGCCCGGATCGCCCATAAAAATGGATTGATCAACGTATTTGTCACCAACGGCTACATGACGGCGGAGGCGCTGGACAGAATCCACCCTTATCTCGATGCGGCGAACGTCGATTTAAAGGGATTTACCGACAATTTTTACAAGCAATACTGCGGCGCCCGTCTGGAACCTGTAAAAGACAGCCTGAAGCAGATGAAATCCATGGGCGTCTTTGTCGAGATCACCACCTTGCTCATTCCCGGGCTGAACGACGACCCCGGGGAGCTGGAAAATCTGGCCGGATTTATCGCCGACGACCTGGGGCCCGATACTCCCTGGCATATCAGCCGTTTTCATCCGGCATACCGGCTGCTGGACCGAAGCGTGACCCCGGTCAAAGCGCTTGCGGCGGCCCGGGAAATCGGAATGAAATCGGGCCTGAGGTATGTTTACACAGGCAATGTTCCCGGAGATATTGGAGAAAAGACCTCTTGCTGGAATTGCGGCGAACTGTTGATTGACCGGCGCGGTTACAGCATCAGGGAAAACCGGCTGGAAAAAGGCCGCTGTCCCTCGTGCGGAACCGCGATGGCCGGAATCGATCTCTGATGCAGGATTGCCGATCCAGGCCAACCAGCTCCCGCGAAGCTTGCCGGGATGGTTCTTGCAGCCTGTTTTCAGTTCGTTCAGACCGCCCGCCCTGAAAAGCAAATTGCGATGCAGGATCACGCAAAGACCGCCTGATGATCCGTTCGGAATCCTTCCCGCGTTCCCGGTCAAAACGCCGTATCGTTTTGACCGGGAATGTTTTCATTGTTTTGAGTTTGTGATATGGCTTTTTCAAAATTGATTTTGAAGACGCCGCAAAGGAACATTTCATGAAGCCGTTTTTCAAGGTTGCCACCGTGAATCAGGCGCTGACGCAGATCCGTGAATTTGCGCCCGTCGCCGCAGAGGCGGTTTCGCTGGTCCAGGCAACCGGACGCATTCTGGCCGAAGACATCGCATCGGCAATCGACGTTCCGGATTTTGCCCGATCCACCATGGACGGCTATGCGGTTCAGGCGGCTTCCACCTTTGGCGCCTCGGAACAGAATCCCGCCCTGTTTGCATTAAAAGGAACGGTACCCATGGGGCTGGCGGCGGACATACGGATTGCTCCGGGCACAGCCGCCCGGATTTCCACCGGAGGCATGATGCCCCAGGGTGCGGACAGCGTGGTGATGGTCGAACACACGGAGCTGGTGGACGACGATACGGTAGAGGTTTACCGCAGCTCGGCGCCGGGTCAGCATGTTGTCGGAATCGGAGAGGATATTCACAAGGGGGATACGGTTCTGACCCAGGGTACAAAAATCCGCCCCCAGGAAGCCGGACTGCTTGCCGCCATCGGCGTTCATGAGGTTCGCGTTTTTAAACGCCCCCGAATCGGCATCGTATCGACTGGGGATGAAATCGTGGCGCCGGACGAGACTCCGGCGCCCGGACAGGTTCGGGACATCAACACCTACGCCCTTTCCGGTCTGATTCTGCAGGCCGGGGCCGAACCGGTTTTGCTGGGGCTGGTCAGGGACGATCTGGACGCGCTGACTCAAAAATGCGCTCAGGCTCTGGACGATTGCGACATGCTGCTGATTTCCGGCGGCAGTTCGGTTGGGGCCCGCGACTATACGGTTCAGGCCCTGACCTCTCAAAAAGACGCCCGCATTCTGTTTCACGGAGTATCGATCAGCCCTGGAAAACCCACCATTATCGGCACGGCTGCGGGAAAGCCCGTCTTCGGCCTTCCCGGAAATGCCGTGTCGGCCATGGTGGTGTTTCTGATTCTGGTCAGGCCGGCCATCGAACAGATCGGGGGACTGAATCTGACCGCTCAGAGGCATTTGAGGATTCCGGCCCGCCTGTCTCGCAATCTGTCTTCGGCCCAGGGACGAACCGATTATGTTCGCGTGCGCCTGATTCAAAAAACCGACGGCCTGTGGGCTGAACCGGTTCTGGGTAAATCCGGGCTGATTCATACCATGGTCAAGGCCGACGGCCTAGTCGAAATCGACAGCCACACAGAAGGGCTCGACCAGGGCGCCCAGACCGGAGTGATCCTGATCTGAACTCCTTGAATCCTTTTGAATAACCCGCTAACGGAGTATTAAATTCACAGACCATGACCCATCATCGCCGGAATATCTATTTAAGGATGAAAACCCTGTCCGAGGCGAAAAGCATCATGCTGAGCGCTTTTGACGCGGCCCGGAACAACGCGGTTGAAATCCTGCCCGTTCCTGAATCCGTCGGCCGGATCCTGGCCGAACCGGTGACGGCCCAATGCTGCTCACCGCATTTTCACGCCGCAGCCATGGATGGAATCGCGGTTTCGGCCGAAACCACCTTCGGCGCCCATGAATCGACCCCCCGAACCCTGTCCGTCGGAACCGAGGCTTTTTATGTCAACACCGGCCATCCCCTGCCCGAGGGAACCAATGCGGTGATCATGATCGAACATGTCCAATCGCCCTCGGAGAATCAGGTGATCATCGAAGCGCCTGCCTTCCCCTGGCAGCATGTCCGGAAAATGGGCGAAGACATCGTGGCCACCGAGATGCTTTTTCCGCAGAACCACCGGATCACGCCGTACTGCATCGGCGCGCTGCTGGCGGCGGGAATATTCGAGGTTTGCGTTCGCAAGGCGCCCGAAGCGCTTATCATTCCCACCGGATCTGAACTGGTGGACTGCAATGCAACCGATCCGTGCAATTTAAAGCCCGGCCAGGTGATCGAAAGCAACAGTCATGTGATCGGAAATCTGATCAAGGCCTGCGGCGGCACGTTTGAAAGAAATGCCATTCTCTCCGACGATCTGGATATTCTGCGACGGACGGTGAAACAGGCCGCGGAATCGAATTACGACCTGGTGCTGATGATCGGCGGCTCTTCGGCCGGGTCCGCCGACTTCACCAGGCGGGTGATCGAGGACCTGGGAACCGTTCTGATTCACGGCGTGGCCATGATGCCCGGCAAACCCGTTGTTATCGGAAAGGTGAACCATAAGCCGGTCATCGGACTTCCCGGATACCCGGTATCCGCCATTATCGCCTTTGAACAGCTTGTTCAGCCTCTGATCTGCCGCATGCTGTCCCAGCAGGAACCGGAAAGAAACAGAACCCCTGTCAATCCGGCCCGCAAGATCCCTTCAAAGCTGGGAACCGAGGAGTTTGTGCGGGTCAAACTCGGCCGCGTGGGGGATCGAGTGGTCGCCTCGCCTCTGCCCCGCGGATCGGGAACCATCACCTCTTTAACCCAGGCCGACGGGATCATCCGCATTTCCGAACTTGTCGAAGGCATTAACGCCCATGAGACCGTGGAAGCCGAGCTGCTCAAACCCCTTTCAGCAGTCTGCAACACGGTGATGGTCGTGGGAAGCCATGACAACTGCCTGGATGTGCTGGCCGACGAGCTTCACAGACAATTTCCGGCCCAGAGCCTTGCCTCGAACCACGTGGGCAGCATGGGCGGACTTCTGGCCCTGAAACGCAGGGTCGCCCACATGGCCGGCTGCCATCTTCTGGATGAAAGCGACGGCTCCTACAATCTGTCGTACGTTCAAAAATATCTGCCGGGGATTCCGGTCAAAATCGTTCGCCTGGTCCACCGCGAACAGGGCCTGATCGTTTCTCCGGGAAACCCCAGGTCCATTGAAAGCATCGGAGATCTGACCCGAAAGGGCATCCGGTTCATCAACCGCCAGGCTGGCTCGGGCACCCGAATCCTGCTGGACTATCACCTGAAGCAATCGGGCATCGATCCGCAGTCCATCAACGGGTATGCCCTTGAGGAATTCACCCACATGAACGTTGCCGTGGCCGTGCTGAGCAATGCCGTCGACGCCGGGCTCGGCATTTACGCCGCGGCCAGGGCCCTGGGTCTGGATTTTATTCCAGTCGCCACCGAAGAATACGACCTGGTGATTCCACGGGTGCATTTTGAAACTCCGATGATTCAGAACCTTTTGAGCGTTCTTCATAGCCCCTCGTTTCAAAAGCGGGTTCAGGCCATGGGCGGGTATCGCCTCGACGACATGGGGAAGCTCAAAGCGGAATTCTGAAGAGCGCAATACTGCTGAAAAACAGGAATCCGGATGCAAAGTCGCATGGCGGCCTGATGCCCGGTCTTTCAACAGTCTGTTAAAACACCCGTTATGCATATGCCCCGTAAACGCTATGAACTGATCGATCATACGGCCGATCTCGGCTTGCGCATCTTCGGAAGGGATCTGCCCGACCTGTTCGAGGCCGCGGCCTTTGCCGTGTTTGACCGGATTACGCATATCGGCGCCCTGCAGGGCATGGAGCGCCAGGTTCTTGAAATATCCGGTGCGGACTGGCCGGATCTTATGGTAAACTGGCTTCGAGAACTTCTCTATCTCTGGAACGGAGAACGGCGGCTCGTCAAGCAGGCACGGATTCTGACGCTCCGGGAATATCATCTGAGCGCCGAAATCCATTATGATTCCTTTGATCCGGACCGTCATCGCATCGAGGAAGAGATCAAGGCCGTCACCTATCATCAGATCGCGGTGGAACCAGCCGGGTCCGGCTGGGAAGCCCGCATCATCTTCGATGTCTAGCCAGGGAGGCGCCTTATGGAACTTAGAAAAATCGACGATTTTCGTTGGGAGCTTCCGCAATCCGGCAACATGCGGGTGCCCGGCATGGTGTATGCCAGCCGCAAGCTGCTCAAGGGCATGGAGCAGGACGAGGCCCTCAAACAGGTGGCCAATGTGGCGACCCTGCCCGGCATTGTCAAAGCATCCCTGGCCATGCCCGACATGCACTGGGGATACGGATTCCCCATCGGCGGCGTGGCCGCCTTTGACTGGGAGACAGGCGTCATTTCTCCGGGAGGCGTCGGATACGATATCAACTGCGGGGTGCGTCTGGCCGCAACGCAGCTGATCGCCTCGGATATCCGGCCCAGACTCGAGGATCTGGTCAATGCGCTGTATCAGAGCATCCCCTCAGGGGTCGGATCCACGGGCCAGGTCAAACTCAGTCCCTCGGACGAAAAGAACGTGCTTCGACACGGCAGCCAGTGGGCCGTGAGCCGCGGTTTCGGCGAGGATGCGGACCTGGCTCGAACCGAAGACAACGGATGCATGACCGACGCCGATGCCGAAGCCGTCAGTCAGAGGGCTCTGGAGAGAGGTCGAAATCAGCTGGGCACCCTGGGATCCGGAAACCATTTTCTTGAGGTGGGCCGGGTCGACGAGATCTACGATCCTCGAATTGCCGAAGCATTCGGACTGTTTGTCGGCCAGGTCACCGTGCTGCTTCACTCCGGATCACGCGGACTCGGATATCAGGTATGCGATGATTTTCTGGCATCCATGGCCCGGGAGGTTCAAAAGCTCGGCATTCAACTGCCCGACCGGCAGCTGGCCTGCGCCATGATCCAGTCCGAACTCGGGAAGCGATACTTTCATGCCATGGCCTGCGCGGCCAACTACGCCTGGGCCAACCGCCAGATTCTGCTTCATCATACCCGGCAGGCTTTTTTGCGTGTCTTTGAAATCAGCCCCCGGGATCTGGCCATGAATCAAATTTACGATGTCTGTCACAACATCGCCAAAAAAGAAACGCACCGAATCGAGGGAAAACCCCGGACCCTGTGCGTTCACCGGAAGGGTGCCACCCGGGCCTTTGCTCCGGGCCACGAGTCGCTGTGCGTCGAGTACCGGAAGACCGGTCAGCCCGTACTGGTTCCCGGAGACATGGGAACCGCCTCGTACGTCATGGTGGGGACCCAGAAGGCGATGGACGAGACCTTCGGATCGACCTGTCACGGGGCCGGGCGCGTGCTGAGCCGGAAAGCCGCCAAAAAGCAGAGCAAGGGCCGGTCCATCTACCGGGAACTCGAAGACCAGGGCATTCTGGTGCGATGGACGGGACGATCCACTCTGGCCGAGGAGATGCCGGAAGCCTACAAGGACGTTTCCGAGGTGGTCGAGGTGGTTCACGGCGCGGGAATCTCCACCAAGGTGGCCCGACTTCGTCCCATGGCGGTGATCAAGGGTTGAATTGCAGGCGTCGACAATCTCTATTGCAGCACTGGCGGGCTCCGGCCGCAGCTTGACATATGAGAATCATTTGGGCATAGTTCAGCTTCAATACTTGGGGCCATACTGAAACAGTGAAAGAATACATTCATGATCGCAATCAATGAACATTATCTGAAACTTCAGGCTTCTTACCTCTTTACGGACATCGCCCGCCGGGTTGTGGCCTTTCAGGCGGCCAACCCGGAACGCGAGGTGATCAAGCTGGGCATCGGGGATGTAACCCGCGCGCTTCCCCGCGCCTGTATCGAGGCGCTGCACAAGGCTGCCGATGAAATGGGGCGGGAGGACAGCTTTCGCGGCTACGGTCCGGAACAGGGTTATGCCTTCTTAAGAGAAGCCATCGCGAAAAATGATTTTCAGGCCCACGGCGCCGATATCTCTGCGGATGAAATCTTCATCAGCGACGGCGCCAAGTGCGATACCGGAAATATTCAGGAGCTGTTTGCCGTCAACACCCGGATCGCGGTTCCGGATCCGGTGTATCCGGTCTATGTGGATACCAATGTCATGGCCGGCCGCACCGGGGCGTTTGAAGACGGCCGCTACACGGGACTGCACTACCTCGAGAGCACCCGGGAAAACGGGTTTATTCCCGAACTGCCCCGGGAGCCTGTGGACCTGATCTACCTGTGTTTTCCCAACAATCCAACGGGAGCGACCATCACCCGGAACCAGTTGAAATCATGGGTGGACCATGCCCGAAACAACAAGGCCCTGATTCTCTATGACGCCGCTTACGAAGCCTTTATCCGCGATCCGTCCCTTCCCCGGTCCATTTACGAGATCGAAGGCGCCCGCGAGGTGGCCATCGAGTTTCGAAGTTTTTCCAAGACCGCCGGCTTCACCGGCACCCGGTGCGCGTTTACCGTGATTCCCAAAAACTGCGCGGCCTTTGACGCACAAGGCCGGCCTCAGGCGCTGCATTCCCTCTGGAACCGTCGCCACTGCACCAAATTCAACGGCGTATCCTACCCGGTTCAGCGGGCGGCCGAGGCGGTTTACTCCGATGAGGGAAAGGCCCAGACGCGACAGCTGGTGGACTACTATCTGAAAAACGCCGCGCTGATTCGAAAAGAAATGACCGCGCTGGGGTATGAATGCACGGGCGGAGAAAATTCTCCGTACATCTGGGTGGACGGCCGGCGCGATTCGTGGGAGTTTTTCGACCTGCTGCTCAATAAGGCCGGAGTGGTATGCACGCCGGGCGCCGGATTCGGCCGATGCGGACGGGGCTATATACGAATCAGCGCATTCAACCAGTATGAAAACGTGCAAAAAGCCATGGAACGGATCAAGACCGCCCTGGCCTGATCCATAACCCCCGTCCGATCGAACAGGCGCTGCACGTGCAGCCGGAAGCGTATGAAGAAAAACCGGCATCGCCGGCATAGAAGGCCGTAAACTCCGAGAATTTGGGAATAAACAATACTACAGGAGGATGGAACCATGAGCAACAAGGAAATTCTCGTTGAAAAGCAGCAGCACATCGGCATCATTACCCTGAACCGGCCGGATGACTTTAATACCTTCAACGTTCCCTTTGCCCGCCAGCTGAATGACAGTCTTGTGGCCCTGGACAACGACGACGAGGTTCGCGTCGTTGTGATTCGGGCAAACGGCCGTAAGTTTTCAACCGGCATCTCCCTGGATGAATTCAAGGGGAAATCCCACAAGGAATTTCGAGAATTTCTGAAAGGGATGGACGAGCACAATCACACGATATCCAAGATGAAAAAACCCGTGATCGCCTCGGTCCACGGAATAGCCATTGCCAATGGCGCCGGACTGGTCTTTGCCTGCGATATGGCGGTTGCGTCGGAAAGAGCCAAATTCGGCACCACGGCCATCAATGTGGGGCTGATCTGCCTGGGGCCGGCGGCCCCCCTGATGCGGCAGGCCGGAAGAAAGAAGGCCCTGGAAATGGTGCTGACCGGCGATATTATCTCCGCCGCCGAAGCCCTGCGGCTCGGCCTGGTCAACAAGGTAGTCCCGGACGATCAGCTGGAAGCCGCCACGATGGAACTGGCCGGAAAACTGGCGGCAAAAAGTCCACTGGCGCTTCAGATCGGAAAGAAGGGAATTTATGCCATGGACGATTTGCCCTACCACAGGGGCCTGGATTATCTGACCGATCTGTTCGCGTCGCTCTGCGTTACCGAAGATGCTCAGGAGGGGCTGGCCGCCTTTCAGGAAAAACGTTCCCCGAACTGGAAAATGAAATAAACGCGTTATCAGAGGAAGCGCCTGTAAAGAATTTCCGGGAGCAGCCGCCGGCGCGCAACAGGAGGAGTCGGCGGCGGATATGAAGCCGACGACGCTCGAAGGGAGATTGCCGATCTGAATCAGAAATCGCAGCAAAACAGGGCGATCGATTCGGGGAACCTGGCGCACGGATTTGTGTTCTTTCCCGGAGAGGCGACTTCGGCAAAAAACCTGCGCCCTCAACTGCCGAAATAAGATACGGGCGAAAGCCATACCCTGATTCTGCCGTTTTAACCCGTCATTCGGACTGAATCAGTCCCCGACCCGTCATCGGGCCGGGGATTTCTATTCCCATGATCTCCAGAAGGGTGGGCGCAATATCGGCCAGAACGCCTTCGCTTCTCAGGGAAACGGATTTTCGCGTTTCATCCACCAGAATAAAGGGCACCGGATTGAGCGTATGGGCCGTGTGGGGATGCCCGTTTTCATCGGCCATGCTTTCGGCGTTGCCGTGATCCGCCGTCACCAGCACGGTGCCGTTTCGAGCCAGCATCTCGGAAACGACCTTCGCCACGCATTGATCCACGGTTTCACAGGCCCGCACCGCGGCTTCGAACACGCCGGTATGCCCCACCATGTCCATGTTGGCAAAATTCAAAACGATCAGATCATATTGACCGGACCGGATGCGGGAAACGGTTTCCTCAGCCACCTCGCGCGCGCTCATCTCCGGCTTGAGATCATAGGTCGCCACATCTCTGGGCGATGGAATCAGACACCGGTCCTCAAGGGGAAATTTCGTCTCCTCGCCGCCGTTGAAGAAATAGGTCACGTGGGCGTATTTTTCCGTTTCCGCGATGCGAAGCTGGCGAAGACCCAGGCTGCTGATCGTCTCGCCGAGAATCCGTTCCAGATGAACCGGACCGAAGGCGACCGGAAGATCGAATTTCTCATCATACCGGGTCATGCAGACAAAGCCGCACAGCGAGGGAAACACACTCCGCGCAAAGCCCGTAAACCCGGGATCCGTCAACGCCTGCGTAATTTCCCTGGCCCGGTCGGCGCGAAAATTAAAAAAGATCGCCCCGTCGCCGTCTTCAAAGGCGGCCAGCGGTTTTGCCGATGCATCGGTCATCACAACCGGCCGGACAAATTCGTCGGTTTCACCCCGGCTGTACGCATTTTGAACAGCCGAAACCGGATCGGTTTCGGGAATGCCGATCCCCTGTGTATAAAGCCGATAGGCCTTTTGCACCCGATCCCACCGCTTGTCCCGGTCCATGGCAAAGTAGCGCCCGCAGATCGTGGCGATCCTTCCGGGGCCGACGCTGCCCTGAATGCGCCGAACATAACCGGCGCCGCTGTCCGGCGGCGTATCCCGGCCGTCCAGCACGGCGTGAATGAAAACTCTGTCAAGCCCCCGGTTCCTGGCCATTTTCACCAGGGCCAGCAAATGATCGAGATGACTGTGAACCCCGCCGTCCGAAACCAGTCCCAGAAGATGAAGAACGGATCCGGAAGCTTTCACCCGGTCCATCAGGCGGCAAAGCGCCTCGTTCTTTTCAAGGGAACCGTCCTGAATGGACCGGTTGATCCGCATCAGGTCCTGGTAGACGATGCGACCGGCGCCGATGTTCAGGTGTCCCACCTCTGAATTTCCCATCACGCCCGGCGGAAGCCCCACGGCTTCTCCGGAGCAGATCAGGCGGGTATGGGGGTAGTCTTTAGCCAGGCGGTCCAGAAACGGGGTACGTGCCGCGGCCACGGCATTGGAAGGAGTTTCGGGGCCGATTCCCCAGCCGTCGAGAATCATCAGCAGAAAGGGTCGCGTCTTATTCATTCTCCAGGTCCTCCTGCTGAAAAGCGATTTTTGAAATTCCCGGAAACGAGGCTTCCACATCGATTCTTCCGGCGTCGGTCCACAGGCCTTCCAGATCGTAAAAACCGCGAACCGGCTCGTAAAAGACATGAATAATCACATGCCCGTAATCCAGCAGAACCCAGTGCCCTTCCCGCATTCCCTCCACGCTCAGCGGCTTGATGCCCTGATTCTTGAGATCTCTTTGAATGTGCTCGGCAATGGCGGTCACCTGCCGGTTGGACCGTCCGCTGCAGATCATGAACACATCGGCCAGTGAGGTGAGCTTCCGGACATCGAGAACCGTCAGGCCCAGGGCCTTTCTACTCAGTATGGCCTTGATGTAGGAAGCCAGGGCGGGATCCGGTTGCAGTTTCATATATACAGCCTCTTTTCCTTGATAAACGCCAGCACCCTTTCAGGCGCCATGTACTCGATGGATCTTCCGGCCTGAATCAGCTCGCGCATTCTGGAGGAAGAGATTTCGATCAGACTGACCCGAACCGGCAGAATCGGTTTTTTTTCAGGGTGGAAATATCCGGATGGTTCCGAACGGTATTCGCCGGATATTTTCGAACGGATAAAATCGTCCATGGCATCCCGCATGTTTTCCCCGGCCGGAAAGCCGGGCCGGGTCATGACGACAAATGCGATTTCATCCAGAAGGGTCTGGTAGTCCTTCCAGGTATCCAGTTCCAGGAAGGCGTCGGCGCCGACGATCCAGAACAGCGCCGCATCGCCGAAACGGGACTTGAAATACCGAACCGTATCGATGGTATAAGAAGGACCGGAGCGCATGAGTTCCACGTCGGACACCTGAAACAGCCCACTGCCTTCAACGGCGATGCGCGCCATGGCCAGGCGGTCTTCGGCGCTGATCAACGCGGTCGAGTCCTTGTGCGGAGGAAGGGCCGAAGGAATGAGAAACACAACATCCAGACTCAGTTTCTCGCCCACCTCCACGGCCGTACGCAGGTGTCCCAGATGGATGGGATTGAACGTTCCTCCGAAAAGGCCGATGCGCTTCACCCGACTCCTTCGCGGTCAGCTTCGAATCTGGCCGTCGCCGAAAACCACGAACTTCGTGGTGGTGAGTTCTTCAAGGCCCATGGGCCCGAAAGCATGCAGTTTGGACGTGCTGATGCCGATTTCCGCGCCCAGCCCGAGCTGTCCTCCGTCATTGAACCTTGTGGAAGCATTGACCAGAACCACGGACGAATCCGCCTCGGCGACGAACCGCCGGGCCCGGCGGTAATCCGAGGTCACGATGGCCTCGGTATGTTTGGAGCCGTGTTGATCGATATGGGCCAGGGCCTCGTCCATGTCCTGAACCACTCTGACGGCCAGGATCAGATCCAGATATTCGGCGGGCCAGTCGCTTTCCTCGGCGGCCCGAATCCCCGGAAGCACGGCAAGTGTTCTCGAACATCCCCGAAGCTCCACGCCGGCGGCTTGAAGCCGTGCGGCCACTTTCGGCAGAAAGGCCTTGGCCTCGCTCTGGTGCACGAGAAGGGTTTCCATGGCGTTGCACACGCCCGGACGCTGCACCTTGGCGTTGAAGCAGATCTCTTCGGCCATGGAATGGTCGGCGCCCGCATCCACATACACATGGCAGACCCCTTTGTAGTGCTTTAAAACCGGTATTCTGGAGTTTTTCACGACAAAGCGGATCAGCCCCTCGCCGCCCCGGGGAATGATCAGATCGACATCCTCCTCCTGGCGGAGCAGAATATTGACGGCTTCTCTTTCGCGAACCGGCACCAGCTGGACGGCTTCGGCGGGCAAGCCGGCCCGGGAAAGCCCCTGGCTGATGATGTCGGACAGAATCCGGTTGGATAAAAACGCTTCGGATCCGCCCCTCAGGATCACGGCGTTTCCCGCCTTCAGGCAGAGAGCGGCGGCATCGACAGTCACATTGGGCCTGGACTCGTAAATGATTCCGATAACCCCCAGCGGAATGCGCATTCGGGACACCTGAAGCCCGTTGGGCCGCCGCCATGTTCTGGCGATCGCTCCGACCGGATCCTCGAGCCCTACCACATCGCGAAGCCCCTCGGTCATGGAAGCGAGGGTTTTCGGATTGACCGTCAGCCGGTCGATCATTGCGGCGGAAAGGCCCATCTCGCGAGCCCGTTCCAGATCCTTCTGGTTTTCTTCCTGAATCCGCAATGACCCGGCTTCCAGCAGCTTTGCGATATTCAGCAGAGCCTGATTTTTTTTCTCCTGCGCGCATCGGGCCATTTGAACGGAGGCGGCTCTGGCCGCCTTTGCAATTCGGACAATGGTTGCTTCCAAAGACATGTTTCCCCCCTTTGAAACCGTCACTGAACCGAAGGCCGACGGACATTCGCATCAGGCCGGGCCGGAAATGCTGCGGAACCGGACTTTTGATTCATCAGATATCGCATTGATCCATGATCACCATGTTGTTCCGATGGATCACCTCGTCATAGGGTTTGGATCCGATTCGATATGCGATCCGGTCGGAACGCAGACCCATGATCTTTCGAATATCCGCGGCGCTGTAGTTGACCAGTCCGGCCCCCAGCAACGCGTCATCTCCGGCTTTTTTAAATTGAACTGCCGCTCCGACGCCGAAGTCTCCCTCTACGGAAAGAATCCCGCCCGGAAGCAGGCTTTTGCCGTTGTTCACCAGGGCGTTGGCTGCGCCTTCGTCGACGTTGATCATCCCTTCGGGTTTCAGATTAAAGGCGATCCAGCACTTCCGGTTCGTCATGCGCTCTTTCTTGGGAACAAAAAAGGTGCCGGTTTGCTGCCCGTCAAACAGCCGGGGAAGGATGTCCGGCTTTTTCCCGCTGGCAATCACCATGGGAATTCCGGCCGTGGTCACCTTCCGGGCCGCCTTCACCTTGCTGAGCATTCCTCCGGTTCCCAGGGCGCCGGGAATTCCGGTGGCGCTGATTTCAATATTCTTCCCGATCACCTCAATCACCGGAATGAGCCGGGCATTCGAATCGGTTCTCGGATCGGAAGTGTAAAGGCCGTCAATGTCCGTCAGGCTGACCAGAAGATCCGCCTCCATCAGCAGCGTAATCATCGCGGCCAGATTGTCGTTGTCGCCGAACTTGATCTCATCCACGGACACGGTGTCGTTTTCGTTGATGATGGGAACGATGTTCCATCCCAGCAGGGTATAAAGGGTGTTCCGGGCGTTGAGATACCGTTTCCGGTTGCTCAGACCGTCGCTGGTCAGAAGGATCTGGGCCACTTTTCTGCCGTGCCGGCCAAAGGCTTTCTCGTATTCCAGAATCAATCCGGCCTGTCCGACAGCAGCGACAGCCTGGCGCTGGGGAATTTGATCCGGCCGCCGGGCCAGTCCGACCTTGGCCAGACCGGCAGCCATGGCGCCGGAAGTGACCAGAATGATCTCCTTGCCCCGATCGATCAGATCACAGATCTGCCGGCTCAGGGACCGGACGATCCTGATATTCAGCCCGTTTTCATGGGTCAGAACGCCGCTTCCCACCTTGACCACCACGCGTCTGGCGCGATCAAAGCACTGCTTCCTGTCTTGATTCATTCAACTGATCCAGTAATGTCGAAAGAGAATTCAGCAATTGTTTGACTCCCTGCCGGTTGAAAGCCGAGATTCTGAAGATCTTTACATCGGGCAGGGCGGACTCAAAAGCCGTGGCTTTCGGTTCGGTTCCGGGAATATCCATCTTGTTGAGAACCACCACCTGGGGTTTCTCGGGTAAGCCGCGGCCGTAAAGGGCCAGTTCCCGGTTGATAATTTTATAGGGCGCAAGCGGATCACTTTCATCCAGCATTGACGCATCGATCAGATGCACGAGAATCCGGGTTCGGTCGACATGCCGCAGAAACCGGTCCCCCAGCCCGGCCCCCTGATGCGCGCCCTCGATCAGTCCGGGTATGTCGGCCACGACAAAAGGCTGTCCCCCATGGTCTTTGACCACGCCCAGATTGGGGGAAAGCGTTGTAAAGGGATAACTTCCGATCTTTGGAGTTGCTGAAGAAATGGCGCTGATCAGGGTGGATTTGCCTGCGTTGGGAAGGCCGATGAGGCCGACATCGGCCAGAAGCTTCAGTTCCAGTTTCAGCGCAAGGGCCTCGCCGGTCTGGCCGGGCTGCGCAAATCTGGGCGTCCGGTTGGTTGAGGTTTTGAAACGCTCGTTTCCCTGGCCTCCTCTGCCGCCTCTGGCAATCACCGCCGTCTGGCCCGCCTCGACAAGATCCTCCACAAGCTCGCCGGTTACGGCATTCAAGCACAGGGTACCGACCGGAACCTCGATAACGAGATCCTCTCCGTTTCGGCCGGTCTTTTGCCGTCCCATGCCGTGAGCGCCGTTCTGAGCCTTGAACTTCCTTTTGAACCGAAAGTGGTGCAGGGTGCGTTTCTGAGGGCTTGCCAGCAAAACAACATCGCCTCCCTTGCCCCCGTCGCCCCCGTCAGGTCCTCCACGGGGTATGAACCGTTCTCTTCGAAAGCTGACGCACCCGTTTCCGCCGTCACCGGCCTGCACCTCAATAATGACTTCGTCAATAAATTTCACTCGGCATAAACGCTTACTTTTTTCCGGGATCGTCCGAACCGCTCATAGGACACAACGCCGTCCACCAGGGCAAAAAGGGTATAATCTCTTCCCAGACCCACATTTTCCCCCGGATGAATTTTCGTTCCCACCTGGCGCACCAGAATATTTCCGGCTCTCACCCTGTTTCCGCTGAATCGCTTGATTCCGCGCCTTTGTCCGTTGCTGTCGCGGCCGTTTCGTGAACTGCCGCCCGCTTTTTTATGTGCCATGGTTCCAACTCCTTGATCTATTTAAGAATACCCTCATTGCACCCGCACCCGGTCGATGGTAAATCAGGGCAGAATGACAGGTTTCTAGGCTCCGATGCTTTCAATCTTGACGGCCGTATACGTTTGCCGATGCCCCTGCTTGCGGCGATACCCCTTGCGGCGCTTGTACTTGAACACAAGGATTTTTTTGGCCTTCCCCTGCTCGACGATGTGGCCCCGTACCGCCACGTTGTCCAGAAGCGGCTGGCCGATCGAGATATTTTCACCGTCGGAAAACAGCAAAACGCGGTCAAAGGTTACCGGATTGCCGATTTCTCCGGGAATCTTTTCCACCCGAAGCACCTCTCCTTCGGAAACCTTGTACTGTTTTCCGCCAGAACTGATCACAGCGTACATAATGCCTCCTTCAATCCATTTCTGTGCTCATATGCATCCGCTTAAATTTGAAAGCCCCGACATCAGGGCTTATCCGGTTGATTATCGTCGAAACAACCGGACTGCCCGCACCCGAGGCTGATTGCGAACGCATCATGCTCGTTTTAAAAAATGTCAAATATTAAACCGCCGGCGCTGTTTGTCAAGAAAAATTTATATTTACAGACAAAACACCGGCGCCTTCCGGCTTCAAAAGCCCGCACGCGCTTCCGGCAGGTCTCAGAATCTACTTGATCTTGAAAAAAAAAGCGTTTTATTGTGATTTCTTATCATTGTCGCCAGGCCATGTAAAGCCTGGTTTTCAACGTCTGAAACATTTCAAATGCTGAGAGGATTCCCTTGAATTCATCCGTGCCTTGTCCGGTCTTTCACTGGGATGGAGTGAAGACGCATCAAACGCAACTTGATCTGGTCGAAGAGTCGCCTTTGACCATCTGGCTTCAGGACAGAATTTACCGGGTGGAAATGCGCACGCCCGGCGATGAAATCGCCCATGCGGTCGGATTCTGCCTGTCCCGGGGAATCGTCGCGAAACCCGAAGATTTTTCAGCCATTCAACACACCAGCGATGATCCGGACGCGGTTCGGCTGACGCTTTCCGCCGATGGTCTGAAATCGCAAAATGCCGATTTGCAGGACCCGAAATCCGGTCTGCTCCGATTTGACGATTCCCTGCGCCTGAATCTGGCATCGGCTTTCGAGCGTCTAATCCGGCTCGGCGATTTTCAGAAACTTAGGGAAAAAACCGGCGCCTCCCATGCGGCCGCCATTTTCAATGACCAGCTGGAGTTGATGGCATCCGCCGAGGATGTAGGGCGTCACAATGCCTTGGACAAGGCGATCGGAAAGCTGTTTCTTGAAAACAATCTGGACCGGGCCTGCCTGCTGGTGCTTTCTTCGAGAATCAGCTTCGAACTGGTCCAGAAAGCCGCCCGTGCGCGCATTCCAATTATTTTTTCCATGTCGCGGCCGACCTCCCTGGCCGTCAGGACAGGGGTCGAGCTGAACATGACGCTGGCCTGTCTGTCCCGGAAAGAAGGGCTGTTCATTTTCTGCGGAAAGCACCGGCTCCTGCTTTAGAATCGTTGAGATTGCAAAAGAGGAATCAGGCGCTCGGCGATGCGGCAAGCGCAGCTGTTCAAGCCTATGTGGGCATCGGCGAGAGCCGCACAACGCCGCGCGGCAGCCTCAGGCGCGGCTTTTCAGCGCCCGGCTAGGCGCGGTCGATTCCGGCCAGGGCCTGCTGGAAGGCACCGGCAGCCAGCTCGGCGCAGTGCATGTGCTCGGGCGGCAGGGTTGTCAGAAACCGTGCCACATCGAATGCGGTCAATTTCCGGGCATCCTCGACGGTTTTGCCTTCGGCAAGCTCGGCCACGGCATTGGCGCAAGCATTGGTATTGAGGCATCCGCGGATTTCAAATCGAACGGATTGAATGGTCCGACCGCTCAGGGTCAGGTACATTTTCACCGCATCGCCGCACCCGCTGGATTTTTCGGCGCATCCGTCGGCCTGCTTCGGCACGATCTGCCGGTCGGTGCGAAACGCCATTTCCAGAAAATTCAACGAGTATTCAGGCAATTCATCATTCTGATCCTGCATTTTATTTCACCTGCCGCACGGATTTTGCCGTTGTTCTCAGATTCATCGAGGCGCTTTTCAAAGCGCCGCTGTTCGTTCAACGTAAAAGAATATGCAAAAACCGCCCTGAACAGTCAATTAAAAAGTGCTGGCTGCCGATTGAACACCGTGGCCGCCTATTATCTTTCCCACTTGACCTGAAACTCTATCTCCTCCTCACCCTCGGACCGTTCGTGCTCGATGGTGAATCTGGCCCGGGCCGGCACATAAATGCGTTCCCCGGCAATCCGTATCTCGAAATGATCTCCATCCTCGATTGCGTCCGCCAGACGCCGCAGTTTTGCCGCAAAATCGGCTTTCGAGTATCCCTTTTCCACATCCCGTTCCTGTTTTGGAACCATATCTTTCTCTCCATCCGGCATTAATGCGGTTGATTTACGGTTCAGGTCATCGACTCGGCGACATACCTTGCCTTGAGCCTTTGCTCCCAAATCTCCAGACGATATTCAGTGCTCCGCCCAGATAATCCGTATCATTCTCCGGCCACTTCGCCGTTCCGCCGGAAAAGGCCTTCCAGCCGCTTCCGCCCCAGTGCATCCTCCCTCCATAAAACAGAATGCCAATGGATAAAGCCTCGGTGCACAGGTACTCCGTCCCGCATTTGAGCTCCACAGCATATCCATCCTTATTCGACGCCTCAAAACCCGGCAGCGCGCTGTTGGCAACCTGAACGTCGATTGGAACAAAGTATTCCACCCAGTAATTCCACCTCCATTGAGGCGTGAGGTTGCCGTCGCCCCTGAAGCCCAGCAGAAGGCTCCAGGATCTTGTGGTTTCTTCTGCGGCTTCGGCAACGGCAACGTTATTCACAAGATAGTCCGTCCTGTCCTGCCTGCTTTCCGACCAGCGCAAGCCCGCATATGGATTGAAAAAGCGGGTTGCAGGATACCCCAGGCAGCCGTCTATCCGCATCCATTCGTATTCCAGGGCGTTGGTCTGGAATATTGTTCGATCCGAAGAGACCCATTTTTCCGCATCATCTTCCCGCCACACCGGAATAACGGCCTTTATTCCGCAAAACAGGGATTTCCACCGTTTTAGCCCTTCGATCCACACGGTGGCATTGCTTACCTTTGCATTGGAATTCGAATCCCTTTCCGGCTCATGTTCTTCATAGTCAAGCTGTTCCCAGCCCATACCGATCGAAAGGCGGCTTTCCAGCCCTTTCCCTTCCTCGGCAGGCGCGGGCGATGGAATAAATACGGCAGATGCGGCGCTCAGAAGAAAACAGAAAATAATTATCGGGCTTCTTGGCATGAAAAGGGTCCTCATGTTTTCAGGCGAATGATTCAGGGCATTCAGACAGAAGTGAAAACGGATGCATTCTATAAAAAGGGGAAATGATACAGGTCATTTCCCCTTTCGATTACCCTCAGACGGTTGCTGCAGATCAAAGGTCATCCCAGTTTAACACCCCGGAATTCCAGTCATATATGCCATCACCGTTTGTATCCGCCTCAACCTGGCAGGTTGATGATGAAAGCGCCGTCAGCCGGGCCATCGTGCTGCCGCCGGCAATGCCCGTATTGCCATTGATCACAAGAACCCCATCGGATGGATACACATCGCCGTAGTAGATGCGAAACGGAGCGCCTGCGCTGATCGTTACATAGCCGTAATCCGGATCGAAATAGGCGCCGGATCCTTCAATATCCACATAGCTCGCCTGTTCGGTCAGGGTCATGACGTAGTTCTCAAGCTTGTAAACTTTTGCCGTGTGGTTGTCTTTCAACAGCATTGTCATAGTGATTTCAGCAGGGTAAATTGCGCCATCGAATGAAATGTCTCCGTCCAGCGTAAAAGAATCGCTGCCGGAAACGCCGGTCAGGTTGTCGAAAGAAAAGCTGAACTCGATTAAGTATTCGGTGTTAACGTCAAGCAAGCCCGAAAAACTCACCGGGCCGGAAACGGCGGTTACGCCATCATCCGAATAGCTGTTAAACGTGATGCTGCCGGAAAATACTCCGGTTTCATCATTCACTTTGATGGAATAAGATGCGCTGCCCCCGTAATCGCCATAAATCGTATCCGTCTCGGTATAAATAGCGCCGACGAATGCGCCGGCCGGTCTGGAGGTCATGTCCACCTTGTAAAGGGCATCCTCCAGAATCCGCGACACCTTTAACGTACGCGGAATACCCACAGACCCGTCTTCCCCGACCTGAACGGCGCCCACACTGCCGACCAGCGCAGCGCCGGTCTGACCGCCCTGGTAAGCGCCTGTGGAGAGAATCACGGCATTGTTTTCATCGATCATGGCCTCGTTGGTAAGCCCGGTATAATAAATACCCGATGAAATTTCTCCGCCGCCGCCACCGCCTCCTCCGCATGCCGCCAAAGAAAGAGCCAGCAAAACCGCAAATGCAGCATGCTTCACTTTTAAACCGGTTTTCATAACCATTCCTCCTTTTCCTTGAAAGACTTGAAAGACGCGGAAAGAGATGATGAAAACAAACACCCAATCAATCTCGATGGAAAATCAAAGAAACCGGCAGCCGCGGATATGTCAATTCAGATAAACACAGCTGCCGATGATACCTCCATCGACCGGGGGTCTGCAAGCCGGGAAACCGAACAGAATGAGTTGAATTCTAATTCAAAAAACTACCATAGCGGACAGGGTTCATCAAGATCTTTGTCAATCGAAGACCGCCGCGGACGACTCCCGCGGAGCAAACGCCAAGCAGGTTCTGAGCGCCCAGGAGGTCAAGCGGATCGCGGGGTTGCATCGGTTCAATGATGAAGGCATCGATCAGTCTGCCGCGCGAAGCTCCGCCATGGCCGAGGAAATGACCCGCATCCCGGAACGCATCAAGAGCCATACGAGACCGAGTGCAACCAGGATATCGGGCCAGCCTGAACCGGTGAGCCATACGGACCCGGCCGCCACAAACACGGAAAGATTCGATGCGATGTCGTTTCGTGAACACTCCCACACGGAATTCATGTTTACGTCTTCGTGGCGATGCCGCCAGAGCAGGAAGAGACAGATTGAGTTTGCGGCGAGACCGATAAGGCTGAACGCGCCCATGACCTCGAAGATGGGCACGCTTGGCACAAACAGCTTGTAGACAATCTGTGCCGCCACGGCGCAGGCCGCCAGGAAAATCAGGCCGCCCTTGAACAGCGCGACCCGGGCCTTGACGGCGGCGCTTCTTGAAACGGCATACAGGCTCAGACCGTAGGTTAGGGCGTCGCCAAGATTATCCAGACTGTCGGCCAGCAGGGCCGTTGTGTTGCCGTAAAGCGCGGCCCCCGCGATGACCAGGAACATGACCGCGTTGATGCCAAGCACAATATACAGTGTTCCCCGCTGTTTTTCACGCAGGGCATTCACAGAACAATTGTCGTTGCAGCATCCGCTCATTCTGAAACCTTTTTCGGCAAATCAAACGCACGTTAAGCGGACTGGAAATTGGCGACAAACGCGCGCAGGAAAAATCAATTCATTCTCTTTGTCAAAATTGTCCTTCAACGGACACGGACCGGCCGCTTGACATCATTCCTTCGCCTCAAGCGCGGCCAGCCGTTTGCGAAGCGCGCGCTCTTCATTCCAGCGGGCGGTCTCATCCCGTATGATCGAGACGATCGTTTGAACCTTCGCGTTCGAAGAGAAAAGCAAGGCAACGGTGAACGCAATCGAAAGGGGCCTTCCATCCCTGTGGACGGCGGGCACGCGAAGCACTTCGCTGCCGTACCGGGTTCGTCCGGTACGCATCGCCTGCCGGTATCCCTCCCGGTGCCGTTTTCGAAGACGCTCGGGAATAATCAGATCCAGCGATTGACCGAGCGCCTCATTCCTTGCGTACCCGAAGATTCGTTCCGCCGCTGAATTCCAGAACACAATCAGGCCGTCCGCATTCGCCGCGATGATGGCGTCGCCCGCCGCTTCCACGAATTTCTCCAGGCCAAATTCAGGAAAAGCCCCCACCATCTCTCCTTTGCAGCCGAAAATGAAACAATTGATCAGAACCTGCTACCCGTTTTTCTTGAATTTTTTGCCGGCGCTCCATGCTTTTCCGACATGATTTCCGACCCCCCAGTAATGGTTGTCCGGCATGGTCAGCATGAATGGACTTGTTTTTCTGAGATCCGGTTTGCCGTCGGTCAAATAGCGATCTTCCGAATACACCTCGATGATTTCCCCGACAAACAGGGTGTTGGTCGGCAATCTGATTTGGCCGTGCAGTCTGCACGCCGCGCAGACAGGGCATTCTTGAATCAGGGGCGCGTCTTTCAATTCACCGTAAAAAACATCAAAAAGTCCCGATTTGTCTGTTTCGCTTCCGGAAACTATTCCGCAATAGTCGGTTTTTTCAAGCATCGAAATCGAGGGAATATTGACGCTGAAGGCCTTGCGCTCTTCTATTCCCTGATTTGTAAAATGCGGCCCCAGCGCGATGCCGATCATGGGCGGTTTGAAATTCACCCTTGAAACCCATCCCACGGCCATGAAGTTTGCCCTGCCATGCACGATGGAACCGACCAGAACCGTCGGCATGGGGTAAACAAACGCATTGTTGTCGATCTTGATCTTTTTCATGAGCCTTACACCTCCTTTGCTTCCCGCCTGGCGTATGCTCGAGACGCCCCTGCCGCCTGTCAGGCGCCTCACAATTCCAGCTGCATCCACACGACATCAAAATCCTCGCCGAACTTCCTTCCAATCCGCCGGAATCGCCCGCACTCCTTGAAACCATGCTTCCTGTGAAACCGCAGACTTCCCTCGTTTCGAGAGGATATATTCGCCAGCAGCGTATCGATTCCCTGTTTCCTGGCCGCCGATTTGAATTGTTCGAGTATTGCTTCGCCGATCCCCTTGCCCGTATGATCCGGAAGTATGAAGTACGTGATTTCCGCGGCGCGGCTGAAAGCCCGGCCGGCGCGATAGGCATGCAGGAAGGCGAATCCCACGATGTTTTCAGCGTCATCCCTGATTGTGACAGCCGGATACCCCCGCGTCGTATTCAGAAAAAAATCGAAGAATTCGTAGCCCACCGGTTCCTCCGGATAAGCCGCAAAGCTGCCGGCAATGTAGTGGTTGAAGATATCGATCACCGCGGTTCGATGCCGGTCCTCGACCTTTTCAAATTGGTATGCCATTCCCTTCGTCCCTTACCGCCCGCTTTTCCAGGAGATCGCCGCGCCCGGCATCTCTGCCGGCGATCCATCGTTTGTTGTTTTGCGCGGCACGGACGGAAAAATTATCCGCTTTTTGCATATGATTCGGGTGGTTCCCGATATTTTGACACTATGTTTCTCCTGGTGGAAAATCAACCCAATTTTCAACATAATCCCGGGCTTAACAGGGTGTTGAAATTTTTTCTTGAGTATTTGAATGGGTGTTTTTATACTGTTTTCATCAACCAGCTCATGGAAGGCTGTTGAAAATCGCGTCCAATGCCGCCGTTCAGCTTTTCGCGGCGCCCGCCAACACTTACATATGTTCGATCATGGCAAACTGATGCAGCCATGGGTTAACAGGGTGTTGAAAAACGAGGATCAGGCCGTCAGGCAAGGCGCGCGGCGATACGACAAGCACAGCATATTCAAGCATATGTGAGCATTGGCGAGAGCCGCGCAACGCTGAATGGCGGCCTCAGGCGCAGTTTTTCAACACCCTGTTAAACAGCCCTTCTGACAATATTGGCTGTTCATGTGGAGTGCTTATGTATGGTTCGGAATCATACGAAATTTGATTTCAATTCCATCAAACAAAAAAGGGAGGTGAAATTATGTCGCTGATTCGCTGGGAACCTTATGGAGGCCTTATGAACCTGCAGGACAGAATCAACCGTTTATTTAGCGATGCTTTCCCGGGAAAAAGAAGCGAAGGAGATGATCTTTCCCTGGGAACGTGGCGTCCGATGGTCGATATCTGCGATACGGAAAACGCCATCGTGGTCACAGCCGAGCTCCCCGGAGTCAAAAAAGAAGATATATCCATCGAGATCAAGGACAATATTCTGACAATCAAGGGGGAACGTTCAGAAGACAGCGAGGTCAAGGAAGAAAATTATTACCGGAGGGAGAGAAGCTTCGGCAGCTTTCAGCGGTCTTTTTCCATGCCGACTGAAGTCAGCCCTGAAAGCATCAAGGCCAGTTTCAAGGACGGCGTATTGAAGATCGAAGTTCCCAAACCGGAAGAAAAGAAGCCCAAGCAGATATCCATCGACATAACCTGATCGGTTGAAACGCCTGAAGAAACAGATTTCCATCACAACCTGAAAAGGCGGCGCCACTTGCCGCCTTTTCAATTTTAGACCTTCGGGCCTTTTTTCAACTTGTCGCTTTTCACCATGGAGCACGCTTCGCATCGGAATTCCGGGTTGTCACGGCTCAGCCGGTCATCGCCTTTGGCATGGACAAGCCGGTATTCCCGGGATACCATCCCACAATCCGCGCATTGCTCATCTCCTTCAAATATCGGCATGTTACGCCCGTTTCGCGCCCAAAATGCGTGCAGGATTCCGGTGTGCACGCAAGCGGTTTTCCTTTCAGGTTCAACAAGCGGAACAATCCTTCAGCCAATTGCGGAAATCCTGCTTGTTTTATTGTCTCGAACGGCGGACCGTTACAGCGGCCATGCTGTTCGCGGCATTGAACAAGATCGCATTTTGAGAAAAATTCCCCTTGACGGCCAGAATGATGAGTTTTAAAAAATTCTTAGAACCATTCATCTCCACAGGATTTGTCAATCCGCTCCAATGCATCGCTGTTTTGAGTCTGAATAGGGGTAAAGCCGTAAAACAAGCGGTTACGGAATAACGGGTCAGATATCCATCTATCAGCTGCATTCGACCCCGCCCAGACTCAATGCAACTCGAAACATCAGGCCGCTCAAAACAATCGCGGATTTCGGGGAGGCCATTCATGATGACTTATAATTTAGTATGTGAAATGTTTAAGGAAGCCGGCGCCGCGATCAACGGACCGAACCCTTGGGACATACAGGTCAGGGATGAGCGATGGTATTCACGAATATGGCGCGAAAAAAGCCTGGGGCTGGGCGAATCCTATATGGATGAATGGTGGGACTGCCGGCAGCCGGATGAACTGATCTGCCGTCTGCTGCGCGCCGATCTTGAGGATAAAGTCCGGGGAAGCCTGCGCTACCGGATGCTGTTTCTGCCGGCGATTTTTTTCAATCTCCAGTCCAGGGCGCGTGCCCGCATGGTTGCCGACCGGCATTATGAGATCGACAACGATCTGTTTCTGTCCTTTCTCGATCCTTATAACCAGTACAGTTGCGCCTATTTTGACGGAACCGAAGATCTGGACGAGGCCCAGCTGAAAAAAATGGATCTGATTGGCCGCAAATTGAACCTGACCGCCGGCGATCACCTGCTCGATATCGGCTGCGGGTGGGGCGGATTGGCCAGGTATTCCGCGGAGCGCGCCGGCTGTACCGTCACCGCCGTCAATATTTCACAAAAACAGCTCGGCTATGCCCGTGTTTTCTGCAAAGGGCTGCCCGTGCATTTTGAGGACCGCGACTATCGCGCCATCGAGGGCCGGTTCGACAAAATCGTTTCCGTTGGCATGTTCGAGCACGTGGGATGCAAAAACTACCGTGCTTTCATGAAGGCGGTTCACCGGTGCCTGAAAGACGATGGTGTTTTTCTGCTGCACACCATCGGCGGCAACCGGTCCCGGTCCGCATGCGACCCCTGGATCACCCAATATATCTTTCCCAACGGCATGCTGCCCAGCATGGCTCAAATCAGCCGGGCCGCGGAAGGGCTTTTCGTGATCGAGGACTGGCACAATCTCGGCCCGCACTACGACAAGACCCTCATGGCCTGGCACAGCAACTTTCAAAAAGCCTGGTCCTGGCTGAAAAACAGATACGAAACCCGTTTCAAACGCATGTGGGAATACTATCTGCTGTCCTGCGCCGGAGCTTTCCGGGCTCGAAACATCCAGGTCTGGCAGATCGTCATGACCAGATTCAACGCTGCCGCAACGCAACCCCGCTGCCGGTTTTGATCGATGCCATGACATACCGGTCAAGCGTTTCACAGCCTGTTGAAATTTTGATATGCTTAAATTGCTGAATGCGCTATGATAAGTAAAAAGAACATCCGCAAAATAACAGGAGGCCGTCATGAGCATTAAGAAACAGTACCTGAAGAACAAACCCGTTTGCAAGGTCACTTTTCGCCTTTCCAAGGAAGCGGCCCTGTCCGCCAACCAGGTCAATATCGTCGGGGAGTTCAACGACTGGGATGTTCGCGCCACGCCGATGAAAAAACTGAAAAACGGCGACTTCACCGTTACGCTGGATCTGGAAACGGGCAGGGAATATCAGTTCCGTTACATGATTGATGAAAAGTACTGGGAAAACGACTGGTGCGCCGACAACTACGTCCGGTCGCCTTTTGGAACCAGCGACAACTCGGTGGTGATCGTCTGAAATCCTTTCATATGATCGCCTTGTTGATATCGCACCGCTCTTGTTCAATTTCAGGACCGCCGATCGACCGGTAACGGTCGAAGGGGGCTATCTGTTTGTTTTCGGTTCATGTGGCCCAATTCACCCCGGTTGCAGTTGCGGCGCGTCAGCTTTTGGGCAGGAAAGAATATTGCTCTTTGCGCCACGGCCCCAACTCCTCGAATTGCCCGGGCTCGCACACCCAGCTTTTGCCGAACGCCGCCTCTCCGACGTTATAGCCCCATCCATTGGGCAGGTAGTGCGTCTTCCACCAGGGATCGTCCGACGGGAGAGTCACGCCGTCCCAGACCTGCACCCATTTCGGCAAGCATAGCGGCGCATGTTGGTGCAGCGGCATAATGTCCGCTTCATTCTCCTTTCGGGTATTAAACCAACTCGTCCCCTTGACAGCCGATAATGGCTGTGGTTTCCTGTTCTTGACGGGCGACAGCAGGAAATTTCGGTGTGCCTGCGGCGGGTGCCCACTCGGGTTCCTGGTATGGAGGGACAGCCGGCCTCCCGCCCGTCATATTTTCCCCCTGACCCGTTAGCATCGTTGTCTATCCTTCAAAGCCTGCTTCTCCACCTTCTTGATGACGATTTCAGGCATTTTTTTCTTGCAAATTCATGGGTACATGCTAGTATTTCAACCATCTGGGTTGTCGGGGCCGCACCTGTAACCTGCAACCGAGGCCATGCGCCAGTGTGGTGGCGTGATGCGCACCTATCTATCCGGCCACGGATAAATCAGCCGTCCGGATCGCAGCCTTCCGTCTGCCGGATTTTCGCTCCGAATGACATCAAACGCGATGGTCTGTCCGTTGACCGCATCCGCCAGCACGCCGACTACACGCCCCTTTCAAGTTTCATAGGCATTTACATATCGTTTTCGGAGATACACACGTCCGCGCTCAGACCGGCTCGTGAAGTCCATCAAGCAACAATTCAAAAAACAGGGGTGCGTGGAGGCCGGCCTTCTGCTATAGTGTTTTTTTCGTTGCGAAACCACCCTTACAAAAGCGGATTTCTGATATGAGCGCATCCGACCGGATCAAGAGACTGACCGAAACGTTTGACCGCAATCTGGAATCGTACAAGCGGGGTTCGTACAATGAAGCCCAGGTGCGCATCGAATTCATAAACCCCTTTTTCGAGGAACTGGGCTGGGATATCAACAACCGGCAGGGCTATTCCGAGGCCTACAAGGACGTCATTCATGAAGACGCCATCAAGGTCGGCGGAGTCACCAAGGCGCCGGATTACTGCTTCCGGATCGGCGGGACCCGCAAGTTTTTTCTGGAAGCCAAACAACCGTCCATCAACCTTCAGGAAGACATTCATCCGGCCTACCAGCTTCGCCGGTACGGCTGGAGCGCCAAGCTGCCCCTCAGCATTCTGACGGACTTCGAGGAGTTCGCCGTTTACGACTGCCGCGTCAAACCCCAGAAAACCGACAAGGTCTCCCATTCCCGCATCCTCTACCTCAGATACACGGATTATGCGGACCGATGGGATGAAATCGCCGGCATTTTTTCCCGGGAGGCCATTCTGAAGGGCTCTTTCGACAAGTACATCGAGTCCAGCAAAAACAAGAAGGGCACCACTGAGGTCGACGCCGCGTTTCTTCAGGAAATCGAACGATGGCGGGAGCTTCTGGCCCGCAACATCGCCCTTCGAAATCCGGGCCTCTCGCAGCGGGAGCTGAATTTCTCCGTTCAGCAGACCATCGACCGGATCGTGTTTCTGCGCATCTGCGAGGACCGGGGCATGGAACCTTACGGGGCGTTGATGGCGCTTCAGAACGGGGAAAACGTTTACAGCCGGCTGTTTGCGCTTTTCAATAAGGCGGACGAAAAATACAATTCCGGGCTCTTTCATTTCAACAGGGAAAAGGGACGGGGAAATTTCGACCGCCTGACGCCCGCCCTGCGGATCGACGACAGGCCGTTAAAGGATATTTTCAAAAACCTCTATTACCCGGACAGCCCCTACGAATTTTCCGTTCTCTCGGCCGATATTCTGGGCCAGGTCTATGAAAAATTCCTGGGCAAGGTCATCCGCCTCACTGCCGGGCACCAGGCGAAAATCGAGGAAAAGCCCGAGGTTCGCAAGGCGGGCGGGGTTTACTACACGCCGGGCTACATCGTGGACTATATTGTTCAAAACACCGTGGGCAAACTGGTGGAAGGCAAAAAGCCCGGCCCCAGGGGCGGGGTCAGCCACCTGAAAATACTGGACCCGGCCTGCGGTTCAGGCTCGTTTCTGATCGGCGCGTATCAGTTTCTGCTGGACTGGCACCGGGATCAATACATTCAGGACGGCCCGGAAAACTGGTCCAAAGGCAAAACCCCCCGCATCTATCAGTCCCGGAAAGGCGAATGGCGGCTGACCACCGGCGAGCGCAAGCGGATTCTGCTGAACAACATTTACGGGGTGGACATCGATCATCAGGCGGTGGAGGTAACCAAGCTGTCTTTGCTGCTCAAGATGCTGGAAGGCGAGGACGAGCAGAGCATCGGAAGGCAGATGCTCCTGTTTCAGGAACGGGTCCTGCCGGACCTGTCGCACAACATCAAATGCGGCAACTCCCTGATCGGCCCGGATTTCTACGACCACCAGCAGGCCAGCCTCTTTGACGAAGAAGAAATCTTCCGAGTCAATGCCTTTGACTGGAACGCCGAATTTCCAGAAATCATGAAGGAAGGCGGGTTTGACGCGTTGATCGGCAATCCGCCGTATGTTCGGCAGGAATCCTTGGGGGCCGATTTCAAAAAGTACGCAAAGACTCGATACAGCTCCTTTTTCGGCACCGCCGATCTTTATGTCTATTTTATCGAGCAGGCCCACCGGCTGTTGAAGCCGGGCGGCTTATTCGGGTACATCTGCTCCAACAAATTCATGAGGGCCAATTACGGCGGGCCGCTGCGCTCTTTTCTGGCAATACAGGCATCCCTCCGGAAACTGGTTGATTTTGGTGAGCTGCCCGTTTTTAGCGGCGCCGCCACTTTTCCGGTCATTGTGCTGACGGAAAAATCAAAACCCTCCGTTTACCAATCCTTCGTGTATGCCCCCATCAAGCGGCTTAATTTTGGTTCACTGGAAGAAGAAGTCCGTATTGCCGGTCAGGTTCTGGATGACGCGGCTTTGAAGGGAGAGAACTGGACTCTTTCGGGTTCAGACGAGCTGGCGATTTTCGAAAAAATGAAAAAGATCGGCATGCCTCTCGGGGACTACGCACGTGGTCAAATTTATTACGGAATCAAAACCGGCTTGAACGAAGCCTTCGTGATTGACCGGGAAACCCGGGACCGGCTGGTCGCCGAAGACCCGAACTGCGCTGCGATAATCAAGCGGTTCGCCATTGGAGATCATATCCGCAAATACCGTATCGAAGGAAAGAAACGGTATGTCATTTTCACCAGAAGAGGCGTGAATATTGAGAAATATCCTTCCGTCAAAGCCCATCTTCTGCAATACAAAGAACGTCTTGAGCCGCGGCCGGCTGGTTGGAAAGGCGCCTGGCCGGGGAGAAAACCGGGCAAATATCAATGGCATGAAATTCAGGATACGGTCGACTACTTTGTGAGCTTTGAACAACCTAAAATCATCTATCCTGTAATAGCCAAGGAATCGCGCTTCACCATTGATAAAATGGGGTTCTTTTCAAATGACAAGACCTTCATCATTCCCCAAAACGACCTGTATTTACTGGGAGTCCTAAACTCGTCCCTTGCTTGGGCATACCTCAAGCGAATATGCTCCGTACTGGGCGACGCCGATAAAGGCGGGCGACTTGAATTACGTTCTATCTATCTGAAACAACTTCCCATCCGTACCATCAATTTCGATGATTCCGCCGACATCGCCCGGCACAATCGGATGGTCGGCCTGGTTGATCAGATGCTGGAGCTGAACCGGAAACTGGCCGAATCCAGGATTCCCCAGACAAAAGAAGTGCTGAAGCGGCAGATCGAATCCACGGACCGTCAGATCGATCAACTCGTCTATCAGTTGTACGATCTGACGGAGGAAGAAATCGGAATCGTGGAATCGCAAACCTGAAAACGCATCGCGAGCGGCCCGCCCTGGTGCAGCCGCTCGTTTTATCCGGCAACGCGGATAGAAGATCGGAAAGGAGAACGGAAGATGCAGAATGGCGTTTTGAATCCCGAAATCCGGCGGGAGCTCTATGCCGGCATGGTGCTCATCCGCAAATTCGAGGAAAGGCTGATCGAACTCGCCAGGGAGAAGGCCCGGGTGGTGGGAATGCAGATCCTTGCCGTCGGTCAGGAAGCCGTGGCCGCCGGCGTGGTCAAGGCCCTCGAACCGGAGGATGTGATCGTGACGAATCACCGCAGTCATGGCCATCTGCTGGCCAAGGGCGCGGACCCGAAACGCCTGATGGCCGAAATCATGACCAAGGCCACGGGTTTCAGCAAGGGAAAGGCCGGCACCCTGCACCTGTCCGTGCCGGAAGTCAATGCCATCATGACCTCGACCATTGTGGGCGCGCCTCCTCCTCTGGCGGTGGGCGCGGCGTTTGCCCAGCAGTATCGGGGGCTGCCGCACATCACGGTCGTGTTTTTCGGCGACGGCGCGGCGGCCGAGGGCAGCGTCCACGAAGCCATGAACATGGCGGCCCTGTGGAAGCTTCCCGTTCTTTTTGTCTGCGAGAACAACGTATGGGCCGGGGCCCAGTGTCTGGCGGAACACTCCTGCGTCGAACACATCGTCCAGCGGGCGGCCGCCTACGACATGCCCGGAGAGGCCGTGGACGGCAATGACGCGGAAGCCGTCTTTGCCCTGTCGGTCCGAATGGCGAACCACTGCCGCAGGGGGCACGGCCCGGCCCTGATCGAGGCCAATACCTACCGCATGCGCGGGCACGGCGAACACGATCACGGGCATTACATGGACAAGGCAGTGCTGGAAGAATGGGCTGGCCGGTGCCCCATCCGTCGGATGAAAAAACGCCTGATCGCCGAAGGAATTTTGTCGGCGGACCAATGCGACGCCATCGATGCGGAAATGACCACGGTGGTGAACGATGCCGTGGCGTTCGGCGATGAAAGCCCGTTCCCCGCACCCAAGGCGGCCCTTGAGGATCTCTGGGCGGTGTGACGTCTGATATTTGATCTGCAGCAAAGGAGGTTTTTCATGGCAATGCTTTCATTCGGGCAGGCCCTTGGGCAGGCGCTGGATCTGGCCTTGAATATGGATGAAACCGTTTTTGTGGCCGGCGAGGGCGTCGGCACGTCGATCCATCTGGATCCGAATCTTCCCACTTTCGGGCTGCTGAATAAATATGGTTCCCGCCGGATCAAGGACACCCCGGTCAGCGAGGCCGCAATCGCCGGGCTGGCGGTCGGGGCATCCGCCATGGGCCTCAGGCCCGTTGTGGAAATCATGTTTTTCCCGTTCATCACCCTGGCCAGCGACATGCTGGTCAATCACGCGGCCAAGCTCCGGTACATGAGCGGCGGCAAATCTTCCTTTCCCCTGACGGTTCGGGTCAAGGCCGGCGTCGGCTTCGGCGCCGGGTGCCAGCACTCCCACAACCTGGAGGCGTGGATCGCCCACAGCCCGGGGCTCAAACTCGTTTTCCCGAGCAATCCGGCCGACGCCAAGGGCCTGCTGCTCAGCGCCATATTCGACCCCAACCCGGTCGTGTTCGTGGAGGAAATGATGCTCTACTGGATGCAGGGCGAGGTTCCGGAGGGGGATGTGCGGATTCCTCTCGGCAAAGCCGCGGTGGTTCGACCGGGAGCGGATTGCACCGTCGTCACCTATGGCGGCGCCGTCCATACGGCCCTGCAGGCGGCCGGCGCCCTGGCCGAAATCGGCATTTCTATTGAAATCATCGACCTGCGCACACTGGTTCCCCTGGATGAGGACTGCGTGCTGGATTCGGTCCGGAAAACCGGCCGTCTGATCGTGATGCACGACGCCACCCGGTTCTGCGGATTCGGCGCGGAAATCGCCGCCATTGCCGCCGAGAAAGCCTTTGATGCGCTCAAGTCCCCCATTATGAGGGTTGCGGCGCCGAACATTCCGGTGCCGGTGTCTCCGCCCCAGGAGGCGGTTTACAAGCCGGGCGCGGACCGGGTCATGGCCGCGGCCCGAATCCTTATGAGGGATTGATTTGAAATTCAGCGCCCTCATTGACAACGGTTCCGCGCAGGAGTAAACAAAAGCAAATTTGCTGTTAACTTTTCGAAAGGATGCTTTCATGAAACGAATTCTCTGTGCGGTTCTGGCGGTCTTCCTGGTAACCATCGGCTGTTCGGCCGAAGAAAAGAAGGCCGAGGTGAAAAAAGCTGAACTGAGCAGCCCCAAGGACAAGGTCAGTTATGGAATCGGCATGAATATCGGCCGGAACTTCTCCCGACAGGAGTTCGACGTGAACCCCGATATTCTCGCCCAGGGAATAAAGGATGTGCTGGCCGGCGGCCCGACCCTGATGACCGAAGAGGAAGCTCAGACTACCCTGATGAATTTTCAGCAGGAAATGGAGGCCAGACAGGAAGCCAAAATGAAGGAGCTTGCCGAAAAAAACAAGCTGGCGGGCGATGCCTTTCTGGCTGAAAACGCCAAAAAGGAAGGCGTCGTCACCCTGCCCAGCGGTCTTCAGTACAAGGTTCTCGTCGAAGGAACCGGCAAAATTCCCGGCGAAAATGACATGGTGACCGTCAACTACCGAGGCACCCTGCTAGACGGCAAGGAATTCGACAGCTCCTATAAACGCGGCGAACCGGCCACCTTTCCGGTCAAGGGGGTAATTCCCGGCTGGACCGAGGCCCTTCAGCTTATGAAGGAAGGGTCCAAGTGGCAGCTTTTTATTCCGCCGGCCCTGGCCTACGGCGAGCGCCGCGCGGGGCCGGACATCACTCCGAACTCGTGCCTGATTTTCGAAGTGGAACTGATCTCGATTCAGCCGAAAGAGAACGGGGAAAAACCCTGATTTGAGATTTGAGAGCCGCCGGGTCGACAAGCCCGGCGGCTCTCAACTTGACATTTCACTCCGTTGTCCTGACCCTGACCGTCCGTTTGGGGGTAAGCCCTTCCAGGGAATAGGAGATCGCGCCGAATTTGCAGGACTCGTTCAGGCATTTCAGACACCGAATGCAATCGGTCTGATTGGGTCCCTCGTAGAATTTGATGCCCATCGGGCAACCCCGGTAGCAGGCCTCGCAGCGGGTGCATTGGTCCGGATGATGCACCATCTTGAAGACGCTGATCCGGTTGAACAGGGAATAAATCGCGCCCAGCGGGCAGACCGTCCGGCAGAAGGGCCTTTTGGAAAGCACCATCCAGATCAGAATCAGACCCAGCCAGAACAGCTTGCTGTAAAAGAGCCATCCGATCATCTCCCTCAGCGCCGGCTTGAGCGCCATCAGGGGCAGGCCCGCTTCCAGAGTGCCGGCCGGGCAGACGTATTTGCAGAACCAGGGCGCGCCGTATTCGAACTCATCCACGGCCATCAGGGGCAGAATGAATATGAACAGGGCCAGAAACACGTATTTCCCGTAGGTCAGAACCTTTGGAATCGCGAACTTTCGCGAAGGAATCTTGTGAATCAGTTCCTGCAGGAAACCGAAGGGGCACAACCAGGCGCAGGGCATGCGGCCGGCGATGCTGCCGATGAATCCCAGAAATCCGATCACGTAAAGCCCCAGATGGAAATGTCCGGATTTGAAGGAGGGCCGAACGGAACCCATGAAATTCTGAATGGCGCCCAGGGGGCAGGCGCCGGTGGCAGCCGGGCAGGAATAGCAGTTCAGCCCCGGCGTGCAGAGGGCTTTGAGTTCCCCCCGATAGATATTCCGGGTGAAAGGGAACTTCCAGCTGGCGTTGCTCAGGAAAACGGCCGCGATCTGTATCCATCTTCTCAGCATGAATTCACCCGATTCCCATGCAGTCGAGGCAGATGCGAACGGCCTTGTTCAGCACCACGGCCACATCGTTCATGTGAATTCCGACAATCAGAAGGATCAGAAAGAAGATCATCGTTCCAAAGGCGATTCGGCTGGATTTCTTATCCATGATTTCTCCCGGCGCTTTAACAGGGTGCTGAAACTTATTTGAATTATAAGAAAAAATGTGCCGCCAAGTCAAGCGGGCCGGCGAATTCAAGCCGACAACCGTCCTTTGAAAAGGCGTTTCATGTCTTGACGGTTCGAGCGGCGGCTGGGATTCGATCTATCGGATTTGAAGCGTTTCGCCGGTTTTGGGCACAACGACGGCATATCCTTTCTGGCGCAGCGTCTCGGCAAAGGCCAGGGCCTGATCCTCCTCTCCGTGCACCACGGCGATCTTCTTGATGCGCAGGTTGGATTCGGCCAGAAAGCGCAGCATTTCATTTTTGTCGGCGTGGGCGCTGAACCCTCCGATCTTGGCCACGTGGGCTTTGAGCGGATAGACCTTGTTGAGAAACTTCAGCAGGGGCGCTGCCCCGTTTCTTCCCGACTTCTCGTAGACATCTCCCTGTTCGAGAATTCTGCGGCCAAGCGTGTTTTCCGCCATGTATCCGACAATCAGAATGGTGTTTCTGGGGTTGTGAATCTTGTACCGAAGGTGGTGCAGGATCCGCCCGGCCTCGCACATTCCGGATGCGGAGATGACGATATGGGGCTTTTCTTCGCGCATCAGGGCCATGGACTCCTCCACCGAGGTCACGAAAGTGATCTGCCGGAAGGAAAAGGGGTTTACGCCCTGTTCCAGAAATGTTTCATGGGCTTCCCGGTCATAGAGTTCGGGGTGCTCTCCGAAAACCTTCGTCAGATTGACGGCCAGAGGGCTGTCCACATAAACCGGAAGTTTGGGCGTTTCCCCGGAGGCGTAGAGCTCGTGCAGCACGTAGAGCAGTTCCTGGGTCCGGCCGAAGGCAAAAGAGGGAATCAGAATCGTTCCGCGCCGGTCATAGGTATCGAGCACCACCTTTTTCAGCTGGGGCTTGAGCTCGACCGTGGGTTCATGAAGACGGTTTCCGTAGGTGCTCTCCATGATCAGAAGATCCAGATCGCGATCGGATTCCTCGAAATTCAGGGTGGGGTTTTTTAAGATGGGCTTGTCGAAGCGTCCGATATCGCCGGTAAAGCCGATGTTGCAGCAGTTGCCGTTTTCCCGGGCCTTGACGATGCTGAAGGCCGATCCGAGAATATGGCCGGCCTCGTAAAAGGTGCAGCTCATTTTCTGGCCAACGGTCACCGGTGTCCGATAGGGATATCCGTCAAAAAAGCTCAGCGCATGTTCCGCGTCAAAGACCGTATAAAGCGGATCAACCCCCTGAAGCCGGTATTTTGCAATCATTTCGTTGATGGCCTCGGCGTTGAGCTCGTTGCGGTCTTTTTTGAGAAGTTCCCGAATCTTTTTCCCCTCGGCCTTGGATACGGATTGCCCTGAGCCGCCGCCCTTTATTTCCATCAACAGATTGCGGACGGTTTTGTAGTTGAGGTATTGCGAATCGGATTCCTGAATGTGCGCCGAATCCAGAAGCAGATAGTTGCAGGCATCCACCGTGGCCCGCGTGGTGATGACGCGTCCGGGAAAATGATTCTTGGTCATCAGGGGGATTCTGCCGGAATGATCGATGTGGGCGTGAGAGAGGAGAATGTTGGTGACTAGCGCCGGATCAAAGGGAATAACGCGGTTTTTCTCCTCGCTCTGCTTTCTGCGTCCCTGAAACATGCCGCAGTCGAAAAGCACATGGTCGGTTTCCGTGGACAGCATATGCATGGAGCCGGTGACCTCACGGGCTGCTCCGTAAAAGGTGACGTGCATGATTTCTCTCCTTTACTGGCGGAAGTAGCGATGCCGGACGAAAAAACCGGAAAAGCATTCCGCGCCGGATGTTCTTTCAAGAGGTTATATAAAGAATTTCTTTCAGGATGCAACCCTGTTTTTGCTTGACGGCTGGAATTGCGGCGTTTAAAAATCAGCTTTCCGCCGTCATGACCTCAAAATTACCGGGTGCCGGCGGGTTCCACCCTTTGGCGTATTGCGAGACCGTTGACCATGAACCTGATCGAACAATCATTGAAAATCGCCCTGAAAGCGCATGCGGGGCAGAAAGACAAGGCCGGATGGCCCTATGTACTGCATCCGATCCGCATGATGCTGAAAATGGACTCCGAGATCGGAATGTCGGCGGCGCTTCTGCACGACGTGCTGGAGGATTCGAGCCTTACGGCCGAAGACCTTCGAAAGGAAGGCATTCTCCCGGAAGTCGTCGAGGCGGTGCTGAGCCTGACCCGGCAGGAAAACGAATCCTACGAGGATTTTATCGAGCGCGCGGCAAAAAATCCAATCGCCCGCAAGGTCAAAAAGGCCGATCTGGAAGACAACATCAACCTGCTCAGGCTTCACGAAATCAAGGACCGGGATGTGGAACGGATGAAAAAGTATCATATCGCCTGGAACCGGATAAAAAGCGTTCCGGCTGAAACAGGAGAGGCCTGATGGACATGAAGATTTTTCAGAACATGGAAGCGCCGGAGCTGAGAACATATATCGAATTCCTGCTCCGGCACTACCGGGTCATGGACGCCTTCTGGTTCATCTATGTGAACGAGCGCTTTGACCAGCCCACGGCCGAGAAAATCAACGAACAGGTGTGGGGCCGCGTGGCCGGCATGGCGGCATCCGACCTGATGGAGCGGTTTGACATTCGGGAAAGGGGTCTGAAGGGCTTTGTGAAGGCCCTGAAATTTTTCCCCTGGCACATTCTGGTCGGATATAAGATTCAGGAATTCAAGGATGAGGTGATCCTCACCGTGCCCTCCTGCCCCACCCAGGCTGCCAGGCTGAAAAGAGGGCTTGGCGAGTATGTGTGCAAGTACATGCACCAGAAGGAATTCGAAAGCTTTGCCCATGCCGTGGACGGCCGCATCCGGGTTGAATGCTGCTTTGCGCCTCCCGACCCGCACCCCGAGGAGATGTTCTGCAGGTGGCGCTTCTTTCTGGAAGATTAAGCGGTGAGCATTGCCATACGACGCGGCAAACAATTCGCTCTGAAATTGAAGCGCAAACGGCAATTTATATTTTTGTGTACGTTAAATCCCACGGGTTGCGTGTCGATCTCATACAAAGCAAAGCGACGGTTGAAAAGATACCGTCATTCTCAAACCGCTGCCCGCAATGGATTTATACACGATCATCTGGGATTACTAAGGAGATCATAAGTTTATAGACATGTAGTTTGTTTAAATACTTGATATTATTGTATTTAAATGTACTCGAAGCTTGAAAATATCGTCCATACACTTATAATCGGCTTAGTAAGATTTCCATATCAATATACGAATGCCCGTCCTCAGTCAATCCCAAATGCCCGAGGGGATTTTGTTATTTGCCAATAGGTGTTTGGCCTACGACTACTTCAATACCGCATTCAATTTCTGGCCTTTTAGCGTCATCAACAAAGAGTTTTGCTGACGCCATACCGGCGTTTTCAATCTTTAAATGAGTAAGCCCAAATACTTATTCATATTTTTTGTGTGCTTTAGGAAAAGTGGCGTACCTGAAACTTCAATAGGCTTGGCTCCGGGAAGGGTAAAGACAATTTTGAACTTTTGAAATTCTTTTTAGTTCTTCAAAAAACGACAATGCAGAAGGTTCTTAAAAATTGAGGAACCATCGGAAGAATAATCTGGCCTGAATAAACCCCCATCAGAGACAGCTTATTGCCAAGCTCTTCCTGACATCATCACAAAATATGATATAAGTTTTTTTTGCTATTTTCATGTTAGCAGGTTCCACAACAGGTTTCGACTTCTCCCGGTTGCATCCAGCGTTTATAAATTTGTCCTTGCTGATTCAGCTTTCTGCTCAGGAATTCCTGAGAGCAACAAACGGCCAAATTTGAGAATCAATAGATTTCAGTTGTTGCTCGATATGTGACGAAATATTTTTTTCCGAAAGCAGATAGATTATATGGGAGTTCAGGGAAACGCCCTGCCTTTCTCGCTTCTTTGGCAAGTTCGCCATGAAGAGTCTTTGGAATCCTGATACGAAGTTGACCGCTATGGGAGGGGACACATTTGGGCTCCCGCAAAGGCAAGCCGTCTGCCTGATAGATATCGATGAATCCCTTGCAGTGCAACCTTAGCCTCAGCAAGGGCTTCTTCCCGTGTTTCACCGAATGCGCTTAGTGTTGGGAACTCAGGAACTAAGGCGACAAAGCATTCGTCTTCTTGCTCCATTGCACATTAATAGAATATTTATTCATATATCACCTTCGATCAAGTCGTATTGGTCTATAATATCTAAAACCTGCTGGACCGATAGGTTTCGCCAGTTTGCTGTCTCTCATGGCTTGAAGTTTATTGGCTCCATTATAAGGGAGTGACGATAGAACCTGCGGCTTGTCCCACTACTCGTTTTTCTCAGTTCAAAGCCAACCCTTTCAACTAACAAACAAAGGTCTCGAAATAAAAAATTTTTGGAGACCTTATCGCTTTCTGGTAGAGCTTTTCTGTTTTTCCCATGCGAACCATGGTTCCATACGCGGAACCACTTCTTGTCATATAAAATCAGTTGGCTTGTCAACTTTTTTTGACACTGTGCAAAAAAATCCACCTGTGAAGCACTAATATATTGTGTTTGTATGGCAATAAAGAACATATTCACGGGTGAACCACGGCCTTCCAACGATATCACGGCCACCTCTAAATGTCTAAGTCTTGTTATCGGAAGGCAGATTACATCCCACCCCCGAAATGCTCGCTATTGAAAGGCGATTGGGTGTCACCCATTAAAGGGCTGGTCAAGTAAAAAACGCCTCCCCCTGCAAAATGGCAGTACTTTTTGTGTACATCCGGCATGGGAGGATCTTATGGGGTGAAAGTCCCTGTATTTGAACCCAGGTACTGTCAAAATGACAGAACCATAAATACTATCCGAAGGCAAGTGCAAATCTGAGGGTAACAGTTTAGTTGTAAAAGTCAATAACCTCCCGGACAGTTTGTCCTCTCGAGCTACCGTCGATCAGGCCGCGTCCGGAAGGAGTTTCTTCAGGCGGATTTTTCCCTGTTCGAAGGTTTCAATAGGTCTTCTTCCCATGTTGCGATATCCGCGATGCGGTCTTTCATAGTTGTAATAGTGGAGCCATACGTCAAGATCCGTCTGTAGTACGTCCACCGACTCATAGAACTTTTTCCGGAAAGCGGTTCGAAAGAATTCGTCCAGGACTGTGCGATTGAAGCGTTCCACAAAACCGTTGGTCTTACGGGCATATCGGGGACGGGCATATCGGGGACGGGCATATCGGGGGGCATATCGGGGACGGGCATTGGTATATTGACATGAATCATTTCGGAGCCATGAGGCCCATGTCTTTTACGATTCTTTCGACCTGATTGACCGGTTGGTTGACCCGTTTGCTTTGAACTGCAATGCGCTTCACGAAAGTTTTGCGGCGCTCGGTTCCGTGAAAAATAATGCGGTGCAAGGCTTCCGCGGCGTCAATTCCGAATTTTCGCGTCCTTGGCATCTCTGGGACGTGGCATCTCTGGGCATCTCTGGGACGGGCATTGATATATTGACATGGAGACTCGAGGACGGGTATTGGTATATTGATCAATTCTCCTGTTGGGTCCATACAATGCGCCGAAACTCCATTAAAAAAGCGGAAATCACCCGGATTCCCGGTAGCGCGAATTCAGAATGATCACCTTTCCCGTGTCGGTGTCGCTTCGAATCAGCCGGGAGAATGGACGGGCTGATCATCAGACCCGGGATATGTGGCCCAGTATATCCGCAGGCGGCCGCCTCGCCCACCGCAGATGGAGTATAGACGGATGGACTTCTCCATCGCCGAATGCTTTGAAACCACCGCAATGGGAAAGCAGGCTTCAGCCAGGCGCCTGCATTCTTTTGGCGTCATTTGTTATTACCTAATTCGCTACCCAATTAATTCGATATTACCTAATTGTCACCTGGCAGTTTTTCGCCATCGAGCGTTCTGGCCGCGCCCCAGACATTCCACCTCATTTTTCGCTTTCAGGTTTTTCAAAACACGGCGGATCATGTCTGCGCTGACATTTGGGCACCTGTTTTGTAGTTCGGCCACACTGAAAGTGCCGAAAGCCTTATCGATAGCTTGAATAACAAGACCGGTTTTTTCGCCCCTGGGGCTTTGAAGCTGACCGACGCGCTGCTCAAACTCACGATATGCCATCTTGATGATGAAAAGAATGTAATTGATGTATGGCCACGGGTCGTGTTTTCCCTCGTGCCAGCCCTGGGAGCTTTGCTCCAGGGTTTCGTAATATCGTTCCTTGTTCTGTTCGATGAAGCGCTCCAGGCTGATGTATCGGCCGACCTCCAGCCACAGATGGCAGCATTGCAAAAGCAGAAGGAGGCGCGAAACACGCCCGTTTCCGTCTCGGAATGGATGTATGCAGAGAAAATCCAGATTAAAGCACAAGCGGTGGAATTTTGCGTTCTCTGACGGCCTCGTCAAAGAGCGCTGCCAACTCCTTCATGCAGATTGGATGATACGGCGCTTTCAATAAGGGCGTGTTCCCGAAGCGCCTTAAGACGTTGCGGGGATTGCCGGGCGAACAATTCCTGCTTTCCTCGCGCCTCCCCAAGGTCCGCGAGATACCAGGAAGTGGCTGCAGGTACAAACTCAAACTTCCGGGAAAAGAGACGCAGGGTCATCATGGCTTTTCCTTTCCGCAGGGCAACTGATCATCCCATTCCTTCATCGGCTTTGTCATGGCGTTCACCATCGTTTACCGCATCAGGCAGGATCAAATCAAACAGGCCCGGGAAATGCCCCGGGCCTTGAATTTTCTTTTCTCGAATGGTTCGGCTAGGCGGTTTTGACGACCGAATAAATCGTCCAGGCGCCGATGATGAGAAAAAACAGGCCGGCGGCGATCTTGATCCAGTTTACCGGAATCAGCCTGTTCACCACGTTTCCCAGCAGCACGGCGATCAGGGAGCTGACCACCAGGGCCCCGGCGGAGCCAAGAAAGACCATCATTCGGGAAGATTCGCATTCAGCCGAAAGGCAGAAAGTCGCCAGCTGGGTTTTATCGCCGAGTTCGGCCAGAAACACCATGACAAAGGTGGTGGTCAGCAGTTTCCAATCCATTCAACGCCTCCATTCGGCCGCTATTTCAGGATTTGCAGCGCCTTTTGAAAGATGTTTTCCGGCGTAAAGCCGAATTTTTTCAGCATGGTGGAACCCGGGGCCGAAGCGCCGAACCGGTCGATGCCGATCACAACGCCTTCTGGTCCCACGTACCGCTCCCAGCCCATGGAAACCCCCGCTTCAACGGCGATGCGCGCGGAAACCGACGGCGGCAGTACCTCTTTTCGGTATTCGGCCGGCATGGCCTCGAACAGTTCCCAGCTGGGCATGTTGACCACGCGCACGGCGATGCCCTTTTCCTCAAGTGTTTTCGCTGCGGCAAGGGCCTCGTGCACCTCGGCGCCGGAGGCCAGAATGATCAGCTTCGCCGGTGTTGCACTGTCTGAAAGCACATAGGCGCCCTGGGCCATGTTCGAGGCTGAAGCATACCGGGCGCGGTCGAGAATCGGCAGGTTCTGGCGGCTCAAAATCAGGGCCGTCGGACCCGAGGTGTTTTCCATGGCCGTTTTCCAGGCCGCCACTGTCTCGGCGGCATCGGCCGGGCGGATCACGGTCAGTCCGGGAATGATCCGCAGGCTGGCCACATGCTCGACCGGCTGATGGGTGGGGCCGTCTTCGCCCACGGCGATGCTGTCGTGGGTGAACACATAGATCACCGGCAGCTTCATCAGCGCAGCCAGACGGATGGCGGGCCGCATGTAATCGGCAAACACCAGAAAGGTTCCGCCGTACGGCCGGATTCCCCCGTGAAGCGCCAGTCCGGAAAGGATCGACCCCATGGCATGCTCCCGGACCCCGAAACGGATGTTGCGCTGATCATAGCTGTCTTTTTGAAAATCCCTGGATGCGCTGATCAGGGTGTTGTTGGAAGGGGCCAGATCCGCGGAACCGCCCATGAGCCAGGGAACGGTTCCGGCGATGGCGTTGATGATTTTTCCCGAAGCGGCCCGGGTGGCGACAGGTTTCTGATCCGGGGTAAAAACCGGAAGATTTCCGTCCCATCCATCGGGAAGCTTTCCGTTTAAGGCTGCCTGAAATTGAGCGGCCGCATCCGGATATTGTTGCACATAAGACTTCAAAACCTGCCGCCAGCCGGCTTCAGCGGACCTGCCCTTTTCAACGCATTTTCGAAAATGCGCCAGCGCCTCCTCGGGAACCAGAAAGCCGGCATCCTCGGGCCAGTTCAGATTCCGCTTGGTCAGCCGAACCTCTTCCTCTCCCAGGGGCGCGCCGTGTGCGGCGGCCGAATCCTGCTTGTTGGGGCTGCCGTAAGCGATGTGGGTCCGCAACAGAATGATCGAGGGCTTTTCGGTCTCAGCCTTTGCCGCCGCCACGGCCGACAGAATCGCCTGAACGTCGTTTCCGTTCGAAACCTTTTGCACATGCCAGTGGTAAGCCTCAAAGCGCTTAGCCACGTCCTCGGTAAAGGTAATATCGGTGCTGCCTTCGATCGAAATATGGTTGTCGTCGTAAATGCAGATCAGTTTTCCCAGTCCCAGATGGCCGGCCAGGGACGCGGCTTCGGCGCTCACGCCCTCCATCATGTCTCCGTCGCCGCAAAACACGTAGGTATGATGATCCACCAGGGAAAAACCGGGCCGGTTGTACTGTGCGGCCAGATGGCGTTCGGCCATGGCCATGCCCACGGCATTGGCAAACCCCTGCCCCAGCGGACCGGTGGTGGTTTCCACGCCGGGCGTTTGCCTGAATTCGGGATGGCCGGGCGTCCTGCTTTCCCACTGCCGGAAATTCTTCAGATCATCGAGGCTCAGACCGTAACCGGTCAGATACAGCAGGCTGTACAGCAGCATGGAGGCGTGGCCTCCGGAGAGTATGAACCGGTCCCGGTCCGGCCAGGAGGGATTTTCGGGGTTGTGCTTCAAGATCCGAGTCCAGAGAACGAAGCCCGCCGGCGCAAGCCCCATGGGAGCGCCGGGATGTCCGGAATTGGCTTTCTGCACCGCATCCATGGAAAGGGTGCGGATCAGGTTGATGCAGGTTTGGGAAAGTCCTTCGGAAAGTCCGGTTGAGGCCGTCATGAAGATCTCCTTTCAAAAGGGATTGAGCATTGAAATTACCGGGTTGGTTACACCTGTTTGACCGGAGTTGCAAGGGATTTCAAGTCACAGCCCCCGCAGCCGTTCGGGCTTCAGAGCGATCTGTCCGCAAATGGCTGCATCGATCTGTTCAAGGGCGCGCTGCCTGTCGCGGGGCAGGCGGACCTGAATCGGAAGGTAGTTGGATGCATGGTTGGCCAGAAACAGACCGTTCATCTGCGTTTCGGCGATCATCGTGCGAAGCTCGGCCAGCAGACCGGCCGGTTCGGGAAGCTCGAATTCTCCGAAGGCCTGTGCCTCGTAAAGCGGGGTTCCGGGTATCAGCATCAGGGTCAGGGCGCTCGCGTAATCCGGATCCATGGCCGAGAGCACGCGGGCGGTTTGCCGGGCGTGCTCCTGGGATCCTTCTTTTCCGGCGATTCCCAGAAGCACGGTGACGGAGAGTTTGATCCCCGCCTGTTTTGCCTTTCGGGCCGCCTCAATCATCCGCGCCGAATCGGTCCCCTTGCCGACGGCCGAAAGCACCGCGTCATCTCCGGATTCAAGACCCAGGTAGACGATGCCGAGCCCGCGTTCTCTGAGCGCCGCGAGCTCTTCCGGGCTTTTGAGCAGAAGACTTTTGGCATTGGCGTACATTCCCACCCGGGTAACGCGGGGAAGCCGGGTCCGAATCTCATCGAAAATAGAAAGCAGCCGTCTTTGCGGAATGATCAGGGCATCCCCGTCGCAGATGAACAACCGGCGGTTATCGGCCTGAGTGGCGGCCGCTTCGGCGATGTCCGCCGAAATGATCTCATCGGGCTTGATTTTGAATTGCCGGCTCTTGTAGGTGCCGCAGAACGCGCATTCGTTATGGGAACAGCCCACGGTGACCTGAAGCAGAATGCTTCGAGCCTCGCTGGGGGGACGAATGATTATGCCTTCGTAGTGCATCGACCATTCCGGGAAAGGGTAAAAAAATGCGGCAAAATCAGAGCTCGGGCAGCATGGCGCTCAGCTGCGCGCAGGAAAACACCGGCCCGTCAATGCAGACGTATTTTTCTCCGATGTTGCATCGTCCGCAGATTCCGATTCCGCATTTCATGCGTTTTTCAAGCGTGGTATAGACCTGCTCGTCTCTGTATCCCAGCTGCTTGAGGGCCGCCAGCGCAAACTTGATCATGATCGGCGGGCCGCAGGTGACGGCGATCCGGTTTTTCGGACTTGGCGCTTCCTCGGCCAGCACCTTGGGAACCACGCCCACCCGGTGCGGCCAGTCCGGAAATTCGTTGTCCACGGTCAGAATCAGGCTGGCGCCAGCCTTTTTCCAGTCGTCAAACTCGTAGGTATAGCAAAAATCATTCGGCGTTCTGGCCCCGTAAATCAGGGTGATATCCCCGTAGTCCTTCCGGTTGTCCAGCATGAACAGCAGCAGGGTTCTCAGCGGGGCCATGGCGATGCCGCCGCCGACAAACAGGATGTCCCGGCCCTTCATGTTTTCGTAGGGAAAGTAATTCCCCAGGGGCGCACGCACGCCGATCTGGTCTCCGACATTGAGCTGGTGCACTCGGGCGGCCACCTCTCCGGCCTGCATGACACTGAACTGAAGGTACTCCATGCGCGTGGGCGGAGAATTGATGACAAAGGTGGATTCTCCGTACCCGAACACGGAAACCTGCCCCACCTGGCCGGGCTGAAATGAAAACGCCTTCATCTTTTCCGGATCATTGAGCAGGACGCGAAGGGTTCGAATATTGTGGGTCTCTTCGATGATTTCTATGACGGTCGCCATTTCCGGGCGGTAGGGATTAAGCTCTGTCATCGGCAGTCTCCTTCAACTCCTTGACAACTTTTCGAATATCAATGGATACCGGACAGATTCGAATGCATCTCCCGCATCCGCAGCAGGAGATCATACCGTCGTATTTTTTCGGAAAATAACTGAACTTGTGTCCGACCCGGTTCCGGTATCGCTCCATCTTGGTGGGCCTGGGATTGTGGCCTCTGGCCTCGAGCGTGTAAAGGTAAAACATGCACGAATCCCAGGAACGCATCCGTTCTCCGGACATTCCCGACGCCTCGTCGGTGATGGAAAAACAGTAGCAGGTGGGACACACCCAGGTGCATACGCCGCAGGTGATGCAGGGCGAGACGTGCTCGCGCCAGAAATCCATATCGGTAAACCGTCGGATCAGATCATCGGCATAGCCGGTCAGGTCGCCCTCGCCGATCCTGAGGGCCGCCGTTTTCCGCTTCATCTCTTCGGCGGCCGCGTCCTGCTCCGAAGATGGCGCCTTGCCGAAGACCTCAACCAGCTTTCGGCCGGCATCGGTCAGCCCCTCGATCACGTATCCGCCTTCGATGGGAATGATGGCCATATCGCTTCCGGTCATATCCGCCGGACCGCTTCCCACCGAGGAGCAGAAACAGGCGGTGTCGGCATCCTGGCAGACCAGAGTGGCAAAGAGGGTGTTCTGCCGACGCCGCTCGTAATAAACATCCTTGTATTTGCCTTTTAAAAAAACCTGATCAAAGGTCTGGAATCCCCTTGTGTCGCAGGGCCTGGCGCCGAAAACCAGAGTCGGGCCGTTGTCAACGGCCTCCTGAAGGTCGATCGTGTACCGGACCGGATCCTTTGGATCCTTGACATAGGTAAACTTGAACAGGGTATCCATTGAAGGAGAAAGTATTTTTTTGGGGGACAGCCTGCTCCGGCGGGTCATTTCAGGCTTCTTTCCGGGCGCATAAAGGCCGAAGGCGATATGCCCGCTGGCCTGATCCATCATCTGAGGGGTCCAGACCTTGAACTTCTTGGAAAGATCGTCAAGCAGCCCGCTTAACGCATCGTGGGCGACAAATATTTTCCCGGACATGGGGTCATCCTCGCTCATATCGAAAAATGGGTTTCATGCGGCTGTTCAAATGCCGGTCTCCTTGGGGCTGAAGGTCAGCAGCGGCGGCACGGCTTCGGGGTCGATGCCGGATTCGTAATCAAGCATCTCGTATATGATGGCGTTGATCTTCTCCTTGATCAGGGCCACGGGAATGCCGACCGGACAGACCCTTTCGCATTCGCCGCACTCGGTGCAGCGCCCGGCCAGATGAAGCGCATGAATCATGTGAAACATGAATTTTTCGTTCATGTTCCGGTACTGAGTGATCCATTTGGGCATTCGGGTCTCCATGATGCAGTGGTTCTGGCACACGCAAAGCGGGCAGGCGTTGCGGCAGGCAAAGCATCGAATGCACCGGTCCAGCTGATTTTCCCAGAACAGCAGCCGATCTTCCAGCGAAAGCGCTTCCACGGCGGCCACCGACGGGTTTTCGGCTTCGATCTTCAGGCGCGGTTCGACCGGATCTCCAATAAGGACGTCATGAATCACCGGATTGGGATACCGGCACTGAAGGCATTTTCTGGCGATGGCCCTTTCCAGGGCAAAACGCGAAATCCCCCGATCGGTTTCGACAACCAGTTCGTCTCCCTCCGCATTCACGGACCGGATCGTCGCGGGATCCGGAACCAGGGCCCGAATGCGCCGAGCGTCAAGGGTTCCTCTGCAGGGAAGACCGATCACGTAGACCCGGTCCCGGGAAACAAATTTTTCCTGAATCAGGGCGACCAGGGTCCGGCTGTCGCAGCCCTTGACGCAGACGCCGATCTTTCTGCCGTCTGCGGCCGGGTCCAATGCGTTCATGGATTTGGCCAGATACCGGGTGAGATTTTGGAAGCTCAGGCAGTTGGCTATCAAACGATCGATATCCGATTCGGTGCGGACATAAAACGGCCTCGTATGAAGCGGATCATAACCGGGCTCCCATCCCAGAACCAGTTCCAGATTCGAAAAAATACCCTTTACATGTTCCCGTAAGGCGTTGGTTTTGTCATCCATCTGTAATTGATCCTAAAGTCGTTATGTTTCCGGCGGTTCAAAACCAGGATACCGCAGGCGCCGAATCGACGGTTTGATGCAGGCCCGGGTTGGGGCCCAGCCGGTGAATGGTCTCGGAAAAATCCGTCACCACCTGCTGCCAGATCTGACCCTCGGAGGCCGACACCCAGGTGTATCGAAACCGGTCGGACTGAATGCCCATAAACGGCAGGAACCGTTTCAGAACCTCCATGCGTCTGCGGGCGTAAAAATTGCCGACCGCATAATGGCAGTCATTGGGATGACAACCGGACACCAGAACGCCGTCGGCACCCTGAATCAGGGATTTGACAATCATCAGCGGATCGATTCGGCCCGTACAGGGAATCCGAATGATTCTCAGATCGGTCGGCTGCCTGAAACGGCACACGCCGGCGGTATCCGCTCCGCCGTAGGAACACCAGTTGCACAGAAACCCAACGATCTTGATTTCGCGCTCTTGTTTCGCATCCGATTTTGAACTCATTTTTCTCTCTCGTCAAAAGCTGGCCCGGTTTTGAGCCGCCTAATCAAACAGCGTGTTGATCTCGGCCAGAATCTGGTCGTCGGTAAAATGCCGCAGCTGAATCGCCTTGTTGGGGCAGGTGGCGTTGCACAGGCCGCAGCCCTGGCAGACGGTTTCCAGAACCTCGGACTTTCTGGATCCGTCCCGAAGCGTTTTCATTCGAATGGCGCCGAAGGGGCAGACCTGTTCGCATTTGCCGCACCCGATGCACATGTTTTCGTTGACATGGGCCACCTGCGGGTCGGTTTCGATCGTATCCCTGGAAAACAGGGCCTGAACCTTGGATGCGGCCGCGCTGCCCTGCCCCACGGAGGCCGGGATATCCTTAGGCCCCTGACAGACTCCGGCCAGGAACACCCCGGCGGTATTGGTTTCCACGGGCCGAAGCTTGGGATGGCTTTCCATGTAAAACCCGTGCTGATCATAGGAAATGCGCAGTTTTTCAGCCAGGGGCCGGGCTCCGGCGGAGCATTCCACACCGGTAGCCAGGACCACGAGGTCGGCCTCGATCTCCACCTGAGCGCCGAGCAGGGTATCGGCACCCTGAACCACCAGACGATCTCCCTTGGGATAGATTCGGCCCACCCGGCCCCGAATGTATTTCACGCCGTACTCTTCCTGGGCTCTTCGTATGAATTCGTCATAGCCCTTTCCCGGCGCCCGAATATCCATGTAGGACACGTAGCAGTTGCTGTCCGGTATGTGATCCCGGGTCATGATGGCCTGTTTGGCGATGTACATGCAGCAGATTCCGGAACAGTACGGCCGGTCCACGGAGATATCCCGGGAGCCCACGCAGGATATAAAGACGATTTCCCTGGGCTCCCTGCCGTCGGAGGGTCTTCGAATGTGCCCGCCGTAAGGCCCGGAAGCGCTGAGTATGCGTTCGTACTGCATGGCGGAGATCACGTCCGGATAACGGCCCCCGCCGTATTCTCCGTACACACCGGCGTCAAACAGGTCATAACCGCTGGCCACGATGATCGCGCCCACTTCCTCGGCGACGATCTCGTCCTTCATGTCGAACCGGATGGCTTGAACCGGACAGATTTTCTCGCAGACCCGGCATTTGCCGCCGGTCAGATACCGGCAGTAATCGCTGTCGATTCTGGCTTTTTTGGGAATGGCCTGGGGAAAGGGGATGTTGATCGCCGCCGCTGCGCCAAGTCCCTCGTTGAAATGATCGAAGGCTTTTTTGGACGGACATTTCTGAATGCACTCTCCGCAACCGGTGCATGCGTTCCAGTCCACATAGGTGGCTTTTTTCCGTATATCGACCTTGAAATTGCCGACATATCCGGAAATGGCATCCACCTCGCTGTAGGCATAGAGCCGGATGTTTTCCTTCTGGGCCACATCCACCATCTTCGGGCCGAGAATGCAGGAGGAACAGTCGATCGTGGGAAAGGTTTTGTCCAGCTTGGCCATCTTGCCGCCGATGGTCTGCTCTCTTTCCACCATCACCACTTCAAGACCGCCGTCCGCGCAATCCAGAGCCGCCTGAATGCCGGCCACTCCGCCCCCGATGACCAGAACCCGTTTGTTTACGGCCACCTGGGTGGAAAAAAGCGCCTGATTGCGGCGAAGCTTTTCCACGGACATGCGCACCTGATCCATGGCCTTGAGCGTATTGGCTTCCCGATCCGTTCCGATCCAGGAACAGTGCTCCCGAATATTGGCCTGCTCGAACATGTAGGGATTGACCCCCGCCTTTTTTACCGCCCTGCGGAAGGTCGGTTCATGCATTCTGGGAGAGCAGGCGGCCACCACGACGCCCTGAAGCCTGTGGCTGGCGATGGCGTCCTGAATTTCCTTCTGGCCCGGTTCCGAGCAGGTATACATGTAATCCACGGCAAAGACCACGTCCGGCAATTCCAGAGCCTTCTTTGCAACGGCCCGAGTATCGACCGTTCCGGCGATGTTCGTTCCACATTGACAGATAAAAACCCCGATACGCATATGTCACACCTCAACCGGATCGCAATTCATCTGATTTTCACGCTCTCAGGCGCTTTGAAAAAGCGCGTCGGTTCGAACCGCCAGCTTCTCAATGCCCAGCGTCTTGCTATCGATGCCCAAAGCGCAACCAATGATCTGCGTGATGTACAGAACCGGCAGGTTAAAGTTTTCTTTCAGAGCCCGGTTAACCTGGTCCTGACGCAGATCCAGGTTCTGCTGGCACAGCGGACAGGCCACAGCCACGGCATCGGCGCCCACGGCGCGGGCCATATCCAGAATCCGTCCCGTCAGCCGCATAACCACATCCCTCTGCGTGATCCCCAGGGCCGCGCCGCAACACTCGGTCTTGTGGGGAAAATCCGGGACCATGGCCCCGGCAGCTTCAATCAACCGGTCCATGGAAACCGGGTTTTCGGGATCATCGAACCGGGCAAACGCGGGCGGACGGGTTAACAGGCACCCGTAGTAAGGCACGATCTTCTTGTTTTTAAATGGAAATTTAACGGCCTTTTGAATCAGGTTCGGTCCGATTTCTTCGTAAAGAAGCTGAAGAACGGAAATTGCTCGAACATTCCCGGGAAAAGGCATACCCAGCACATTCAGAAACTCCGAAGGGCGTTCCCGGAAAACCTGATTCGCGGTTTTCAGCGCCTTCAGGCAGCTCGGGCATGGCGTCATCACCACATCGAGCCCCTGGGATCCGGCAATGGCCAGATTCCGTCCGGCCAGGGCCGCGCCCAGCAGGGGATCGTAGGAATGAGAAGGGGTTGAGCCGCAGCAGTTCCAGTCCGGTATTGTGACCAGCTCGATGCCCAGCACGTAGCACAGGGCCCGGACGGACTGATCATATTCAATGGCCATTCCCTCGCAGGAACATCCTGGATAATAGGCTACTCGTTTCAACATTGGCTTCTCTGCATTTTCAGGTTGCTTGAGATTCTATTTTCCGCGATGGGATTCAAATCGCCTGAATATATCTTCAATGGCTTTGAGTCCCTTGATCTTGTGAGGTTTCAGAGCCAGTTTGCCCTTCATCAGTACCTGCGGCCCCAGATCGGCGTCGGTAAAAGGCTTGCCTGCCTTAAGATTGTAACGGGCCACCAGGCCGGTTTCAAAAACGCGGCCGTAGCGGCGCACCAGTTCCAGGAACTCGTCGTAAAACAGCAGAATATGTTTTTTCGACACCGCGCCTTCGGCCACCGACATGATGCGCAGGGCCTCCATGACCCTGGCCACCTCGATGTTGCAGGGACAGCGGGTGGTGCAGGCCTGACAGTTGGCGCAGAGCCATATGGAACGGGATCCAAGGACCGTATCCTTCTGGCCGAGCTGAACCAGACGCATGATCTGATTGACCGGAAAATCAAAGTCAAAGGTGTATCCGCAACTGGCGCCGCAGTTGCCGCATTGATAGCATTTGGAAACCTGCTGGCCGCTTTCAAGCTCGACGCGTTTTATAAAATCCTGATCGCAGGTTTTCTGAATTTGAAGAACATGAGGCCGTTGCATCTTGCATTCAATCCTTTTTGGTTTATTGCATGAGCCCTTCAAATTGCCGAAAAAATGGAAAAGAATTTTTATATCGACCCTCTTTTTCCTTGTCAACGATAATTTACGGCATTTGAACCGGGCGGAGTTTTCGGGATTATCGCTTTACAATTCGAAGTGTTGAACCTATATTGCAAGCTTATTTTTATTCGAAGCGCATCAAGGGCGCGTAAGATCATGTCACTTGTCTGCCAAGGAAAGGAATATGAACATGGATTACGGTTTCACTGCGGACGAAATATTTGAAATGGCTCAGCGAATCGAAAAAAACGGCGCAGCCTTTTATCGAACGGCCGCCCAAGGCACCTCCGATTCGGCATTTAAAAAAATGCTGCTGGACCTGGCCCTGATGGAAGATGAGCATGAAAAAACATTTGCCGACATGAGGGCCTCCCTTTCCGAAAAAGAAAAAGGGGCCACGGTCTTTGACCCTGAAAATCAGGCGGACCAGTATCTCAAGGCCCTGGCCGACACCCGGATCTTTTTTCAAAAAGCCCTGGACCTTTCCAGCATGATCGAAATTCTGAAGGAAGCGCTGACGGCCGAAAAAGATTCGATCGTATTTTATCTGGGCATGAAGGAAATGATTCCGGACGGACGCGGCAAAAGCAGAATCGACGCCATCATCAAGGAGGAAATGAATCACATTCAGGTGATCAGTCAGAAACTGCTGGCGCTGTGACCGGGTCACGCCGGCAGATATCTTCGCGCCTGATTTCCGGAAGCCGGCTTCGAATCTCCTGAATCTGCGGACAATCCTCCAGCCAGTGCCGAAGATTGCCCAGCAGGCTGGCCACATAGGCGGACCGGCTTCCGTCGGAAAGGGAATAGTTGACCCACAGACCTTCTTTGACCGAGCGGATAATATCTGCTTTTTCAAGTATCTTCAGATGCTTGGAAACCGTAGGCTGAGCAATTCTCAAAACCGTCTGTATCTCGCACACGCACAGTGTGCGCTGCTGAAGCATTTTTACGATTTTCACCCGGTTTGAATCGGAAAGGGCTTTCATCACCCTGATGAATGCGTCCATCAAACCACCTCCGGCATTTCCAGCAGGCCTTATTCTCTCGATTTGCCCGCGGCCTTTTTCTTTAATTTTTTTTCAAGCCCTGCATTTGCAGCGGATTTCTGCTGCATCATCTTCTTCTTTTGAATCCGCATCCGCCAGTCGGCCCAGGCCAGCGGAAAGGCAAGGGCGGCAGCACCGATAATAAAATATTTGTTGTCGATCAGCCATTCAATCATGGATTCTTTCCGGTTTCTGCGTCTGTTGCATGGATTGAATCAAGGACCGTTTCAGGGTCAATCCTTTTTGCGCTGCGCCTGAAAATCGGGAAGTCCGCTCTGAAGCAGCCAGACCCCGGTTTTGTCGTCGAGTTTCCAGCGCTGCGGGTCGGAAAGGGTTCTGAGAATCAAACCGTCTTTGGCATAATACTGAATTTCCGCGATCTGAAAAAACTCCCTTCGGTCCTTATAAAAACTGCTTTGACTCACCTCATAGTCAACGACCTGAATGTTTTTGTACCTGTCGAAATCCACCTCCTGATCCTTGGCGATTTCAGGATCCACGAAACGATAGGCTTGTTTGAACTCGGATGCGCGGATCGAGTTCCGGTAGGCTTCCGTAAAGAGTTCGAGCTTTTCCCTGCTGGCCTTTTCCGAAATCGCAGCACACCCCAGAGGCAGGCAGACGATCAGTGAAATCAGGAGAATTAATTTCTTTTTCAAATGCGGCCTCATGCTGCTGTAAAAAGGTTGTAAAGCGATATCGCTTTTTGATTTGGCCCGCCGGCGATCATCGTTTTGCCGCACGGGGTCGTCCTGACGCGTTTAATGGCAACCGAATGAATGCCTTGATTTCAGAAGTAATGATTTCTGTTTATAAACGATATAATAGAATCACATGTCAAGTCCGTTCTTGATTCCATTCGGAAGACCCTTCATAAGATATGCGATTGCTCCAGAAGGCATCAAAATATCTCTACAATATCAAATTCTTCCAGATGACAATCGGAAACGACCTGAATCTCAACGTGCTTTCCGACAACCAGCTCCAGGGATTCAAGCAAATTCCGCTGCGGTCCGCGAAAGGCCTCGGCCACCTGCGCATGAACCTGAATGCAGAGCCGGCTTCCAGTCATATCCCTGGCCGCCCTGAGCGCTTCCCGGTTGATCTTGTGACAGATGGTACGGGTTGACAGCAGGAATCCCTTGCCGCCGCAATAAAAACAGGGTTCGCACAAAACCTGATCCAAGGGTTTTCTCACGCGTTTTCGGGTCATCTGAATCAGGCCCAGTTCCGAAATGGGCAGGACCCGATTTTTGCTTCGATCCTGCTTCAGGGCATGGATGAGCGTTTCCAGCACGATCTGACGATTGGCTTTATTTTCCATGTCAATCAAATCGATAATGATGATGCCGCTGATGTCCCGCAGGCGAATCTGTCGTGCGATCTCCTTGACCGCCTCAATATTGGTTTTTAATATCGTTTCTTCCAGATTGCTTTTGCCGACATAACGCCCGGTATTCACATCAATAGAAACCAGGGCCTCGGTATGTTCGATAATGATGTATCCGCCTGATTTAAGCCATACCTTTAATTTGAGGGCGCGCTCGATCTCCTGCTCAACCTGAAAATAATCAAAAACAGGTTCATGCCCCGCATAATGTTCGACCACGTCTTTTCGTTCCGGAAGATAACGGTCCAAAAATTCCATGACGCGTCCGTAAACTGCGGGGGAATCAATGGTCAGCCGATGAACGTCTCTCATCATGTAGTCACGGACCGCCCGAAGCGAAACCGGAAGCTCGCGATGAAGCAGACGCGGCGCCGAAACGGATCGGTGTTTGCGCTGTATTTCCTCCCATTGCGCATTCAGCCAGTTCATCTCCCGCAGGATTTCATCTCCCTCGATTCCTTCCGCCGCGGTACGGACGATATAGTTAAAGCCCTTGCCGCAGTGAGATCGAACGATACTTTTAAGGCGTTCGCGTTCGGATTCGGATTCAATTCGTCTGGATACGCCGATATGACGGGATCCCGGCGTCAGAACCAGGTATCGTCCGGGCAGGGCAACAAACGAGGTGACTCTGGCGCCCTTGGATCCGATGGGAGACTTGGCCACCTGAACCATGATCTGCTGCCCCTCGGTAATCAGGTCTTCAATCGGATCGGACCCGCGAACGGCGGGCGGAGAAAATTCGATATCTTCCAGGATGTATTCGTTGACGTTTACCCAGAGATCATCCACAAATATGAAGGCGGCGCGATCCAGACCGATATCGACAAAGGCGGCCTGCATGCCCGGCAAAACGCGGACAACTTTTCCCTTGTAAATATTGCCGGTAATATCCGAATCGTCGTTCTGCTCGACAAACAATTCCGCCAGATGGCCGTCTTCAAGCAAGGCCACCCGGGTTTCGTGCTTTTCCGAATTAATGATCAACTGCTTGAACATAGGGTTGAATTAAGCTGAAATCGGTTTCAGAAGGCACCTTGACCACGCCTGCCTGCTTGACCTGAAGCGGCGTCAGGCCGAATATTGCCTCAATCGCCTCTGTCGGACGAACATTCAGTCCCGGCTCATTGGCAAGCACAATTCCTATCCTAACAGGACTTTGAAGATCGATCTTTTGAACCGCCTGTTTGAGATCGATCGAATTTGTCCTGCCCTTTACACTTTTTTTATAAAAAATCATACTTTGCGATTGGTTAAAAAAATTTAGCCTTTTTTCATCGAAAAAGCCATACCCTTCTTTTAATTGCACACTATAAGACCGGGTTCTCACTTTTTCCGCCCTGGCACTCCCGGCCGCTTCAACGCACCGGAAGACCGTCAGGCCTTCAGGCAGTTGATGATTCAAACTCGCTTGAATATCTGTGGAATCAATATCCCCCAGAACCGTCAGATAAAACGTCTCACAGAGGCTTTCCATACCGATGGGAAGCGGATCATGGAATGCCGCCTTGGGCATGGGATGATAACCCTGCGAATATTTAATGTGAATGCCGGCGCGTCGGACGGCGCGCAAAAAAATGTTAACCAGCTCAAGATGGCCGAAATAAGCGGCATCGCCCCGCCGGGAATACGAAATTGCATATGTTTTTTCGCCAGCCGGCTTTTCGGAAGGCAGATCACAGGAAGCGATCGCTTCAACAGATTTTAAATCCGCTACTCTCGGGCTCAGGGTTTCAAAGTCGCAGACGCCGCACCCCTGGCAACTACCGGTCCGGCAATCCGCTGTCAATTCGCCCCGAATCGCCTTTTCCCATTCAGATTTCAGAAAGGATTTTTTGACTCCGATGTCAATACCCTCCCAGGGCAGCGGTTCATCTAAACCGCGTTGACGGGTGGTGTAAACCCGCGGATCGATTCCGACCTGCTCCAGGGCTTTTTTCCAGAGGTCAAACCGGAATTGATCACTCCAGCCGTCCATTCGACATCCTGTCCGGTAGGCGGCCTCCAGCAAACCAGACAGTTTTCTGTCTCCCCGGGACCATAGGCCCTCCAGCGCGCTAACCTCGGGATTTTGCCATTTGACCTGAATGCCGGAGAGCCTCAATCGTTCCTGTACCCATCGAATGCGGAATCGGGCCTGCTCCAGGTCCAGCTGGCCGACCCATTGAAATGGCGTATGCGGTTTTGGAATAAAGCAGGCCACGCTGACATTGAGCTTTGCGCCCTTCCGCTTTCTCCAGGCGATCTTGCGCAAATCCTTGACCAGCGCAATCAGCTGCTCCAGATCCGCCTCGGTTTCCGTGGGAAGCCCTATCATGAAATACAGCTTGATCACCTGCCAGCCAAGTTCAAAGGCTTCTGAAATCGTGTCGGCAATCTGCTCGTCGGCAATGTCCTTGTTGATCACCTCCCGAAGCCGCCGGCTTCCGGCTTCAACGGCAAGGGTAAAGCCGGTCTTTCGAACCTTCTTGACCAGATTCATCAATTCCGGGGTCAGGGTTCCGATCCTGAGCGAAGGAAACGAAACCGAAATATTCTCTCCCTCGCATCGCGACATGACAGCCCTCATGAGATGGTCGATGCATCCGTAATCGCCGGTGCTGAGAGAAAGCAGGGAAACATCCTCATATCCGGTGCCGGCCAGCGACTTTTCGGCGAGGCTGAGCAAATTGGCCACAGAACGGTCCCGTACAGGCCGGTAAATCATTCCTGCCTGACAAAAACGGCAGGACCGGGTGCACCCCCGGGACACCTCGAGCCGCAGCCGGTCATGAACCGGTTTCCCGTACGGAACAATCGGCGCCGTGGGAAACTGGACGGAATCGAGATCCTCGATAATCGCGCGCCGAACGGTCCTGTAATCATCAAAACGAGGGGAAAGTATTTGAAAACCGCCGGAGTTCCACCCAGGTTCAAAGAAAGCGGGCACGTACACGCCGGCAATTTTCGACCACATTCTAAGCAGGGATTCCTTGTCTTGGGAACCGCTTTCCCTCCAATCCAGATAAGCCTGAGCGATTTGCATGATAACGATCTCGCCGTCGCCCACGACCATGGCATCGAAAAAATCCGCCACCGGCTCGGGGTTGCACGTGCATGGCCCTCCGGCTATAATCAAAGGAAAGGACAGGTCCCTCTGACGTGCATAAAACGGTATTCCCGCCAGATCCAGCATCTGCAGAATTCCCGTGTAGTTGAGCTCGTAGAGCAGGCTGAACCCGACGATATCAAAACGGTTAAGCGGTCTGCGGGTTTCGAGGCTGCACAGCGGAAATCGGGCTTCGCGCAGGTAGCGATCCATGTCGAGGCCGGGCGCAAACACGCGTTCGGCTGCAATCCGCGGAGAACGGTTCAGTATGTCGTAAAGAATCTGCATTCCAAAATGAGAAGCGCCGATTTCATAAAGATCCGGAAAGGCCAGCGCAAAGTTTAACGAAACGTTTCCAGGATCTTTTCGAACACGATTGATTTCCGTTCCCAGGTACCGGCTGGGCTGTTCGATCAGAGGCAAGATGTCTTGAAGACTGTGAACGATCATGTTATATTTTTTAGCCTCGAAACTGATAACTTTTTAAAATTCAAACATTTTTATACAAGCGACGTATGCAGACTTTGAGCTCCCTATTACATATCAACAAAAAGTTTTCAATCCCGACGGTACTTTTTGTCGCTCTCATTTTTGTGATCCTTTGGCCGCAGCCCGCTCTGAGCCTTTATTCCCGTGAAACACCGGTGGTCAGAGCTGTTCAGAAAATCAGCCCTGCGGTGGTCAATATCAGTTCCCAATATGAGGTGCGGCGGCAGAACCCGTTTTCCGGGTTCGGATTGGACCCCTTTTTTGATTCGTTCTTCAAGGATTTTTTCGATCCCGGACGGGAACAAAAATTCAAGCGCACCAGCCTGGGCTCCGGTGTGATCATCGACGGAAAAAGGGGCTATATTCTCACAAACGCCCACGTCGTCGCTCAGACTGGAGACGTTTCCGTGGTTTTAAACGATGAAAGGGAATTCCCGGCCCAGATTGTCGGGGCCGACCCGGATTCCGATCTGGCCGTGCTTCGAATCGAATCCAGCCACGGACTTCCTTCGGCCGAAATGGGAAATTCGGATGACATCATGATCGGAGAAACCGTAATTGCCATCGGCAATCCGTTCGGGTTTTCCAACACGGTAACCACCGGCGTGATCAGCGCTCTGAACCGCAGCATTCGCGCAGATGATCGTGTATATCACGATTTCATTCAGACCGATGCTTCAATTAATCCGGGAAACAGCGGCGGGCCTCTTTTGAATATCAATGGAGAATTGATCGGCATCAATACGGCGATCTACGCAAAAGCTCAAGGAATCGGCTTTGCCATTCCAATCAACAAGGCCAGACGAATCATTGCCGATCTGATCCGATACGGAGAAGTGGTCCAGGCCTGGACCGGCATCGTGGTTCAGGATCTGGATGCCCGGCTTGCCGCTTATCTGAACCAAAAGGAAAATGCTGGCGCCATGGTTCAGGACGTCGAATCTCCGAGCCCGTCAAAGGAAGCCGGCATTTTACGCGGGGACATCATCGTTTCTCTGAATGACAAATCCATTCGAAACGCCGAAGAATATTACGCTGCGCTGAAAAGCTACAGCGCCGGAAACACCGTTTTGCTGAAAGTATTGCGGAACGGTAAACCGCTTGAAATTCCGGTAATGGCTTCCACATTCCCTGTGGAGCGAGCCGAAAAGCTCGGCTACAAACGCTTGGGAGTCAAGGTTGAAAACCTGGGCCGAAGCGGTGCGGGCGTTCGAATTTCTCAGCTCGATCCATCATCGTATCTTTCCCGGATCGGCGTCAGGACCGGTGACGTCATTCGACGAATCGACGAGATGACGCTGAACAACAAGAAGGATTTTGAAAAGGCCATGGTCAAATACCGTCTCAAGTCTGCCCTGGTCCTGCTGCTTCAGCGAAACGGCAATCTGTACCATATCACCGTCAACCCATAATTACCGGAAAAACCATGAACCGCGCTCGGATCACGTCGCTTCTGCATGCCGATAACCCGCTAAGTCAGGTCCTGATCAAGGGCTGGGTAAGAACCCGCCGCAATTCCAAGGACTTTTCCTTTATTGAAATCAACGACGGTTCCTGCCTTGGAAACATGCAGGTAATTGCCGGAGCAGATCTGGCCAATTATGACCAGATCTGTCGGCTGACCACCGGTTCGGCCGTATCCGTGACCGGCAGTCTGGTGGCCTCCCAGGGCAGGGAGCAGCAATGGGAAATTAAGGCGCGCCGGATCGATGTAATCAGCATGGCGCCGGAGTCCTTTCCGCTTCAAAAAAAGCGCCACAGCGACGAATATCTTCGAAGCATCGCCCACCTTCGGCCGAGAACCAACAAGTACGGCGCGGTGTTTCGAATTCGTTCGGATCTTTCCTACGCGATTCACACCTTTTTTCAGCAGCGCGGCTTCAAGTACATCCACACCCCGATCATTACCGGATTAGACTGCGAGGGCGCCGGGGAAATGTTCCGGGTGACCACGCTGGACTTGAACGCTGTGCCCCGAACCGGAGGACAAGTCGACTACAGCCGGGACTTTTTTGCAAGGGAAGCCAATCTTACCGTGTCCGGCCAGCTGTCGGCCGAAATGCTGGCCCTGTCACTGGGAGACGTCTACACCTTCGGGCCGACTTTTCGAGCCGAGGATTCCAATACACGGCGTCATGCCGCCGAGTTCTGGATGATCGAACCCGAGATGGCCTTTTGCGACATTGAACAGAACATGGACCTGGCCGAGGAGATGATCCGATATCTGGTAAATTATGCCGTTGAAAACTGCGCCGAGGACCTTGAACTCTTTTCACGCTTTGTGGACAGGACCCTGCCCGCCACCTTGAAAAACATCGTTGACGAAAAATTTGAACGCCTTTCCTATTGCGAAGCCATGAACATTCTTTCGCAATCCGGCCATTGCTTCGAATTTACGCCCGCATTCGGCCAGGACCTTCAAACTGAGCACGAAAGGTATTTAACGGAGGTTTATTTTAAAAAACCGGTTATCGTTTATAACTACCCCAGGACGATCAAGCCTTTTTACATGCGGCTCAACGACGACGGTTCGACCGTTGCGGCCATGGACGTTCTGGTGCCTGGAATTGGCGAGATTATCGGCGGGAGCCAGCGCGAGGAGCGCCTGAAGATTCTGGAAAGACGGATGGATGAACAGGGGCTGAAAAAAGAAAATTACTGGTGGTACCTGGATTCCCGCCGCTTCGGTTCAGTGGAACACAGTGGGTTTGGCCTGGGTTTTGAGCGGCTCATCATGCTGATCACCGGGATTTCCAATATTCGGGATGTAACGCCCTTTCCCCGAACTCCGAATAACATCGAGTTTTGATTCAGAAAGGGCGGATTTCGGATCGCATCGCACCTGACCACGGCGTTCTGAAATGTAATTTCAAATGATTTCAAAAAGATAGGCTGTTTTGCGGGGAATATTGCCGCTAAAACATCTGTTTGCCGCGCGGATCAAAGCTGATTATTTACGCTGTTTCACGTGAAACATTCGAACTCAGAAGTCCCACGCTCATCGGGATTACTTTCCGATACAAAACTGACTGAAGATCCGGTCCAAAACATCCGGACGCCTTGCGTCCCCTTTAATTTCATTGAGCGCATCGAGCCCTTCTTTAAAGTCGATTGCCAGAAGCTCCTGGGGAATATTTTGGAGCATACCGTTCATGGCGCGCCGCACGGAGGATACAACCTTTTCAAGAAGCAGCTTCTGCCGCAAATTTGGAATGATTCGATCGCCAGCTCCTGAAAGAGAGTCTCCGGAAACAAGTTCGATGATCATGTTTCGCAGCGCGTCTATTGACATATCATATTTAGCGGATACATGAATACGCGGGATCTCTTTCCAGAAATCCGGAAGGGAATCATATTTCAGATTCTGGACCAGATCCATCTTGTTGAAAATCAGAATCAAAGGCTTTTCTTTGATATTCTCGAAAATTTCCAGGTCATCCGGGCCAATCTCTGTTGAGCCGTCCAGAACAAAAAGAACAAGATCGCAGGTCTCGATGCATTCTTGCGCCTTTTGAATGCCGATAACTTCAATGGGGCACTGCGTTGAATGAATTCCGGCCGTATCGCAGAGGACAACAGGAATGCCTTCGATCGTGACAGGAACCTCGATAAGATCCCGGGTTGTTCCGGGAACATCGGTCACAATGGATTTCTGTTTTCCGACGAGCCGGTTCATCAAGCTGGACTTTCCCACATTGGGCTTTCCAACGACCGCGAGAATCAGTCCATCTCGAATATAATGTCCGGATTTATATCCATCAACAAGTTGTTCGCAAGGATCCAGCACCGATCGTTTCAGCGTATCGGCAAGGGCGCCAACATCCTGTATTTCATCGACCTCGTCCGGAAAATCAATGCCGGCATCAATAACCGCCAGCGCCCTTAATATGTTACTTTTGATGCTTTCAATCTGTTCTGACAGTTCTCCGCTTAAATGCCGATGGACAACCGTCAGTGCGCTTGAAGATTTGGCATTGATGAGATCCATAACCGCCTCTGCATGGATCAAATCGATTCTTCCATTTAAAAATGCGCGTCGGGTAAACTCACCCGGCTCGGCAAGCCGGGCACCTTGACGCAACACCAACTCAAGCACCTCTTTCAGAATGAGAAGTCCGGAATGAATATGAATCTCGACGACATCCTCTCGCGTATACGATTTTGGGGACTTCATGCAGACCAGCATAGCCTCATCTATAACGCGCATGTTTTCCGGATCGATGACATGACCATAATAAAACCGGTGACTTTCAAGTTGTTGGGGAATTGCGGAAGAATCAGCACGGCGGGTACCGGCTATTCTGAAAACGGATGACGCGATATCTACAGACCCAAAACCCGAAAGACGAATAATGCCGATGCCACCCGTTCCAATCGGGGTCGATATCGCCGAAATGACTGAATCGGGATTTTTCATAATAAACAAACCAATTTAAAATCAAGTCGAAAGTCCGGATGTAGAATCAGAAGGGCGGGTATTAATTCTTGGGCGCACTTTTTTTGTTCTGTTTCTCATTACCTTTCCTGGGAAAAATAACGAGCTTGCGATAAGCCCCATCTCCGACGCTTTGAGTTCTAACGCCGTGATCATCCTTCAAAACCATATGAATGATTCTGCGATCCTGAGAATTGAGCTGCCCTATCGTGACAGGCTTTCCGCTCTTCTTAGCCTTTTGCGAAAGTCGCTTGGCCAGCCGCTGCATGCTTTCAGTCTTGTTATTTAAATATCCCTCAACATCAACCTGAACTCGAACTCTCTCACTCACATGGGCATTAATGATTTTTTCAATCAAATATTGAATGGCTTCAAGGGTCTGACCTCGTTTGCCGATCAGCATGGCAGAATTTCCGCCTTTAATTTCAAAAAACAAGGATCGCGGCTCGCGTTCATCAACAGATACCCTGGCGTCCACAGTGATCAAATCAACCATGTTCTGTAGGATGTTTTTGGCCATATCCAACAATTCCTGATCAAGCTGCTGCGGATTTTGAATTGCTTCCAAAGCTTTTTGTTCCAAAGGTTCATTGATTTCATTTCGAACTGCTTCACCGGTTGATTGCGACAGAGCATGATCCGGAACATCAACGGGCTTTTCCTGAATTTTGACGATTTTTCCCTCTAAAGGACGACGAACGCGAATTTTAGCCTTTTTTACGCCAACCAGCCCGAATATACCCGTTGATCCATATGAAACTATGTCGTATTTAAGTTCGCTCTTTGATTTCCCCAGTTTTTGACATGCGTTTTCAACAGCCGCATCAATGTTTCTACCTTCAAATTCTATCCAAGGGGTCATGAACAGAAACCTCCACTCTAAGCGAATTTTTTCGAAATATAATATTGCTGCGCAATGGAAAAAATATTGTTAACAAGCCAGTACAGAACAAGACCGGAAGAGAAATTTATAAATATGAAGGTAAAAACAATAGGCATCCACATCATCATCTTGGCCTGAGCGGGGTCCCCTGGCGCCGGCGACATTTTTTGCTGGATAAACATAGTTGCGCCCATAACAACCGTCAAGACGGGAATTCCATAAGGGGGCTCCATGAGCGGTATGGTAAAGCCAAAATTAAAAAGGCGATCCGGAGCTGACAAGTCCGAAATCCACCCAAAAAAAGGTGCGTGCCGTAGCTCAATTGCCGAATATAACATTCGATAAAGTGCGAAAAACACAGGAATTTGAAATAACATGGGCAGGCATCCGCCCACGGGATTCACTTTATAGGTTCTATAAAGCTGCATGATTTCCTGATTCATTCGCGGTCGGTCGTTTTTATACCTTTCACGGATTTCAGCCATCAAGGGCTGCAGCTTTTTCATATCATTCATTGAGCGATAGCTCTTGGTTCCAAGCGGCCATAAAATGATCTTGGTGATCAGCGTTAAAATAATAATGGCGATCCCGTAATTGGGTATAAATCCATAAAGCCAGTTCATCAGCCAAAGGCAGGGCTTTGCAATAATATCGAACCATCCGAAATTAATCGCATTCTTAAGATTATATCCTACCTCGCTCAAAAGTTTGGTGCTTTTAGGACCCATAAAAACAAAATATTCATATTTTTGATGACCTGCGGCCGGTATCTCGCCAACAGTCTGAATCAATCGATTGAAGACCACGTCATGCCGTGATTTTTCCATTTTCATGGAAGCAGGCACAGGGGTTTTAGATATCACACTCGAGATGAAATATCGATCCTCAAGGCCGATCCATTGAATATCACCGGAAATTTCACCTGATTCCTTGATATCATCGATTTCAACCTGTTCGAGCTTTTGATTGATCCAGCCGCTGGGCCCCTCAAATCCATACTTGGACGTGGCCAGATAGGATCTGGCCAACGAAACTGCCAACTCTCCGTTCGCAGAAGCGTCCGAAGTATTATGAATAATGATCTCCAATCCGATAAGGTATTTATCCGATTGAAATGTAAATTTTTTTTCAAAAACAAGCCCATTGATGGGATTCGAGGTAAAAAGGAGACTCTTACTGCCATCTTTAATCTGAATGGACTCAGCAGAATTCGCCGCAAACAAAGGCTGTTCCAACTGGCCTTCGGTCCCATGGGAAAAATTCGCCAAAACAGTACCGGATACGTTTTCTCCTGCGATCAATTCTTTTAAAGGTGCGTCTTTGGAAATGCTTTCCCTGTACTGCTTTAAAGCAAAACTCTTAATTGAACCGTTCTTCTCAGAGAATTTTGCGATGTAATACTGTGTTTCAACTGTAATTTCTCTGTCGGAAGACATGACTTTTTCCTGCAAGGCATCCTGGGTCGCCTCGTCCGATGGAACAACGGCTTGTGCTGGTTCCGCGGCAGTCGTCGAGGTCGTCTTTGAAGCATCCATGACCGCTTCACCTGAATCGCTGGTTTGTTTCAGCGGCTCTTTTTTAATAAAAAACACATCAAAAAGAACAAAGATGCAAAATGAAAGAACGATGGCAAAAACCAATCGCACATTTTCTCGATTCATATGAGACTCCTAGAAAAGCACAAAATATTCGACATGCAGGTGGGACAATGAGGCTGATGGCCCGATCAGACATGTAAAAAGAAAGTCAACGTCAAAATTAATTCCTAATGACAGCGGGCTATTTCGATTTTATCACCCAACATAAAATGATACGCTTCAGGGAACTGGATCGATTCCTCCGGGATGAAAGGGGTTGCATCGAAGGATACGCTTAAACGCCAAAATCGCTCCCTTGAAAACCCCGTACCGAGCAACAGCCTGTATAGCGTAATTGGAACACGTGGGATAAAACCGACATGCGGGACTTAAAAGCGGGGAAATTAATAACTGGTACCCCCTGATTAAGGTCAAAACAAGCCGTTTAATAATCGATACTCCTCGATATTTTCTCGAAAATGTCCTTTAAATTTAAAAAGGACTGCTGACTTGACAGCTCAACAGCTGTAATTTTTGCTATCAAATTGATATCCCAGGCACCGATCAATTCATTTCGATGCAACCGAAAGCTTTCACGAATCAACCGCTTGATTTTATTTCTTTTTACAGCATTTCCGACTCTTTTCGTGACCGTTATGCCAAGACGGTTTCCGCCTGTCGAACTCAACTCGAATCTAGCGAGAAAAAACCGATTGCTGACCACCTTTCCCATATTTGACAGATTTATAAAATCAGATCTTTTTAACAATCTATCCGCCTTGGTATAACGAAATCTTTTAAGCTCATGCATCCCGCAAGCAATATTCAATGTGCCCACCTAACAATCATTATCCCCGTCCAAATGCCGAACCCAATTTATTAAAGAATCATACCGTCAATCTCTTCCGTCCCTTGGCTCGGCGCCGGTTAATCACCCTCCGTCCCTGCTTGGTCGACATCCTTTTTAAAAATCCATGTGTTCGGGCACGTTTAATCTTACTCGGCTGGTAAGTTCTTTTCATCTGAAAGTTCCTCTATTCAAAAATTCATTGCTGATCAACGGGTCATTACAACAGTCATCTTAAACCATAAATAATTATGCAAATTAATCAGATTCATCAAAATATGTCAATACCATAACAATATCATTTCCCGGATGGCCTCAATTCATTAATGAAACAAAACCTGCTGAAATGACGGTATAATCGGACTATTCCCATCCAAATTCGAAAGATTCGTCGTGTCTTCTGCCTTTGCTGCGATATCCACGGCAGCGTCTTAATGGAAAAAATGGTGCAAAATTCATCAATACCCGCTGGCAGAACCTCCTCGAAAGCAGGCAACTCTTTCCGGAAAATCCGTAAATACGCCATCTACACCGAGGTCATGCATCCGTGCTATGTCTTCTGGATGATTCACCGTATAGACGAACACTTTAAGGTTTCTTCGACGGGCATCCTTTACAAATTCCGAATCTATGAAATCCAGGCAGGCATGCACGGAAAAAGCACCCATGGTCTGGGCGAATGCGGCATAACCCAGAGGGATGCCTGCAACAAGAGGGCCGATGTCAATATTCGGACAGATCGTTTTAAAGGTCATGAGTTCCGGGTGGTTGAAGGACGAAACCAGAATCCGGTCCCTGTCCCAGCCCTGGCTGAGCTGTCGGCCGATCTGCTCGGCAACCGGAGCCGCCGTGTTCGGTCCCTTGAGTTCGATGTTGATTCCAACACGTTGGCCGATCCGCTCGAACACCTCGTCAAGCGTAGGAATTATCTGGCCCGCGCCGGCATCCAGCGAACGCAGATAAGAAAAGCGCTGTTCAGATACATAGCCGGTTCCGTTGGTGATACGCTCCAGACGGATGTCGTGAAAAACAATCAGGCGCCCGTCTGCGGCCTGAACATCCACTTCGATCCAGGACGCGCCGAGCTCCATGGCCTTTTCAATGGAAAGCAGCGTGTTTTCCGGGGCATGACCCATGGCGCCCCGATGTCCGATAACCCGCATAACAAACCTCCACTTTGCCGGCACTTATCTGTTGTCCGCCCCCTACCCCGAAACCGATGATTCCCTCCTGACACATCCGGACGAGTGTGCTAATCAACAGATCGTCAGTATTTATTTCATTCGTCCAGTAATATCCGGCAACAACAAATATTGAAGGAAATATAACATGAAAAGCTATCGCAGGGAACTCTGGTTCGAGGTGCCCCGACGGCGGGGATTTATCCATATCACCGATCAGGTAAACGCCTGTCTTCAGGAAAGCGGTATTCAGGAAGGATTTGTTCTGGTCAACGCCATGCATATCACGGCGTCGGTTTTTATCAATGACAATGAGAGCGGACTGCATCAGGATTATGAAAAATGGCTGGAAACCCTGGCGCCGCATGAACCGGTAAGCCGCTATCTTCACAACCGTACCGGTGAAGACAATGGAGATGCCCACCTCAAGCGGCAGATCATGGGGCGCGAGGTGGTGGTGGCCGTTACCGAGGGACGCCTGGATTTCGGACCCTGGGAGCAGATTTTTTACGGCGAATTTGACGGCCGGAGACGCAAGCGCGTTCTGGTAAAAATTATCGGAGAGTAGTTCGTGGCCGAATCTGCGCGGTTTTTACGTAAAATAACCGACAGATTCCAGCGCCGACGAGGCTTCCCAGAAAATCAAAGAAAAGATCGCTTATGTCGGGGGTTCGTGACGGCACAAAACTCTGGTGAAATTCGTCGCTGATTCCGAACAGCACCGAGGCGGCAACGCTCAGAGCGATGATTGCCGGTGGCTTTGCCTGGCACCAGCGGCTTTGAAACCCCCTGAAACACAATATTCCCAGAACCATCCATGCAGCAGCGTGCATCAGCTTCTCCATGCCAAAGAAAGCGGAAACCTTCTCGGGCACGGGCTGGGAAGACAGCATGAAAATCAACGCGCAATATGAAATCAGAGGAAGCCAGTAGCGAAAAAAGCTTCTTGTCGACACGGCAAACCCCCTCTGCAAAATAAGGCTGCAGTCTTTTGGGCTGGAACGCGCCTAACAGGGTGTTGAAAAACAAGAATCAGGCCGTCAGGCAAGGCGCGCGGCGATGCGACAAGCGCAGCATATTCAAGCATATGTGAGCATTGGCGAGAGCCGCGCAACGCGGAATGGCGGCCTCAGACGCAGTTTTTCAACAGCCTGCTAAGCGGTTTTTTTGAAAATATCCAGATTCAGACCGCGGCACCGAATCTGTGCCAGTACTTCTTTGAGAAATCTGTCTCGGGATATGCCGTAGACAACCGTTCCATCCAGAGTTCTGACCGAAAGTGTTCCGCCTTCTTTTTCCTTGGCCCCGATGGTCAGAATCAAAGGAATCTGATTGATCTGGGCTTCCCGGACCTTTTTATTCAGACTTTCAGAGCGATCGTCCACCACGGCGCGGATGCCTGAACCTTTCAGCAGTTCGCACACATCAACGGCGGCCGGAATCAACTCGTCGTTGATGGGCAGCACTACCGCCTGAACCGGAGCCAGCCACAGGGGAAACTTGCCGGCAAAGTGCTCCACAAGGATTCCGAAAAACCGTTCGATGGAGCCGTAAATAACCCGATGAATCATGATCGGCCGGTGCCTTTCGTTGTCTGCACCCACATACTGCAGGTTGAAGCGCTCGGGCAGAGCCATGTCCAGCTGAACGGTTCCACACTGCCATGTCCGGCCCAGAGCGTCCTTGATGTGTATGTCGATTTTGGGACCGTAAAAGGCGCCGTCTCCCTCGTTTATCTTGTATTCCCTGCCATAAGCGCTGAGCGCAGATTTAAGCCCGTTGGTGGCGGTTTCCCATTGAGCGTCAGTACCGATCGACTTTTCCGGCCGGGTGGAAAGCTCCAGATGAAAACCCAGACCAAAGGTACTGTAAACCCGGTCCACCAGGTTGAGCACGCCGAGTATTTCGGATTCGATCTGCTCCGGCGTCATAAAAATATGGGCGTCGTCCTGGTGAAAAGCCCGGACCCGGAAAAGTCCGGAAAGGACGCCGCTGAGCTCGTGACGGTGAACCAGGCCAATTTCAGCGGCCCGCAGGGGAAGATCCTTATAAGAATGGGGTTTCATGCCGTAAAGGATCATGCCTCCAGGGCAGTTCATCGGTTTGATGGCGTACTCGGTTTCATCAATGACCGTAGTGTACATGTTTTCCCGGTAGTTGTCCCAGTGACCGCTTTTCTCCCAGAGGCTCCTGTTAAGCATGATCGGAGTTTTGGTTTCCACATACCCGGCCTTGCGGTGTTCCTCGCGCCAGTACTCAAGCAACGCATTCCACATATCCATGCCCTTTGCATGAAAAAATGCCATGCCTGGCGCCTCGTCATGAAAACTGAAAAGATCCAGGGACGCACCAAGCTTGCGGTGGTTTCGCTTCTTGGCTTCCTCGATGAATTCCAGATATGCCTTGAGCTCTTTTTTGTCGAAAAAGGCCGTTCCATAGATTCTCTGCAGCTGAGCCCTGCTCTGATCCGCCCGCCAGTAGGCCCCGGAAACCTTCATCAATTTGATTGCCCTGATAAAACCGGCGTGGGGCACATGGGGCCCGCGGCAAAGATCGGTAAAGTCGCCCTGCTCGTACAATGAGATCGTGCCGTCTTCCAGTTCGCTGATCATCTCGCTTTTGTACGGCTCGTTTTTGTATAATTCCAAAGCATCGGCCTTGGAAACAAGCTTACGGGAAAAAGGGGTCCTTTCTTTGATGATTTTCTGAATCTCCGTCTCAATCTTTGGAAAATCGGCCTCGGAAATCGGCGGCATGTCGATATCATAGTAGAAACCGTCCTCCACGACCGGACCGATTGTCAGTTTTGCCTCTGGGTACAGGTGCAATATGGCCTGAGCCATCACATGGGCCGCGCTGTGGCGCATAATGTTCAGCGCTTCCGGATCCTTTGCGGTAACAAATTGTACCCTGGCGTCAGCCTCGATCTTGGTATATAGATCCACAAGTGTATCGTTGATCTTCATGGCCACGCAGTTTCTCGCGAAATCTTCCGAAATGCTTCGGGCAACTTCAAAACCGGTAGGCGCTTCTTCAAATCGCTTTATGTCTCCATTTGGAAATGTTATGTTAATCATCGACTTTCACCGGTCAAAGAATTGAAGGTTTAACATGGGGTTAACAGTATTCGGTAATTAGGTTATCTGTATCGATGGGTCAAGAAAAAAATATGATGGATAGCTTGTCGCTTGATTATCGAATCGTGGATACCTTTGAAGATCTTCAAGGGGTGGCTGAAGTCTTTGAGAGTCAACTGTCGGTTGCCGTGGATCTGGAAGCGGATTCCATGTATCATTTCCGGGAGCGGGTGTGTCTGATTCAGATGGCCTCCCGGAATCTGTCCGTCGTGGTTGATCCCCTTAAAATCGGCGACCTTTCTCCTCTGAAGAACGTTTTCGAAAGTCCGCGCATTCAAAAAATATTTCACGGCGCCGATTATGACGTGCGGTCCCTGTATCGGGATTTTTCATTTAATATCAACCAGATGTTTGATACGCAAGTGGCATGCCGATTTCTCGGCATCCGTCAGACCGGACTGGATGCGGTGCTGCAGGAGCGGTTCGGAGTCCGGCTGAATAAAAAGTATCAGAAAAAAGACTGGTCTCGCCGACCCCTTCCGCCGGAGATGATCGAGTATGCAGCCAAAGACGTCATGTATCTGCTCCCGCTCTCCAGAATCCTGAAAGAAGAACTGAAAGAAAAGAACAGGCTTTCATGGGTCGAGGAAGAATGTAAGGGTCTGAGCCGTGTACGGCCCGCTGAAAACGAAGGGGATCCGCTGTTTCTTCGGTTCAAGGGCGCCGGCCGTTTGAATCGCCGTCATCTGGCGATTCTCGAGGCCCTGCTGCAGTTCCGAAGGCACATCGCCGAAACGCTTGATCGGCCTCTTTTCAAGGTGATCGGAAATCATGCGCTGATGCGTATATCTGTTGAAAAACCCGCCAGTCTGAAAGAGCTGGAAGACTCCCATGCTCTGAGTCCAGGGCAGTTTCGAATGTACGGTCACAAAATTGTGGAGGCGGTGAATCATGCCCTGTCGGCGTCCGACGCTGAACTGCCCGTCTATCCGCGCATTATAAAGGCTCCAGTTTCCCCCGAGGTTGCTCCTCGGGTCAAGGCTCTGAAATCCAGAATTGAAAAACTGGCGGAGTCTCTGGAACTCGAAGCGTCGGTTCTCTTTCCAAGAGCGCTGATCGGGACCATAGCCGCGGTCAACCCGCTTAACATTCGGTCGCTCAAGGCGCTTCCGGATATGAAGAACTGGCAGCGGAAAACATTCGGACACGAAATTGTCACCGTTCTGAAGGATTTGAAAGGAAAAAACAACCGATGAAGCGCGTATCGTTTTTTTCCGGCGCCTGCCGGCTTGAAGGTTTGCTGCAGGAGGGACACCGGCAGGACAAGGGGGTTGTCGTGACCCATCCTCACCCGCTTTACGGCGGCGATATGTACAACCTGGTTGTCGAACGGGTTGCAGATGCCTATCAACGCAAGGGCTACACGGTTCTGCGCCCCAATTTCAGAGGGGTCGGCAAAAGCGAAGGGGTTTATGACAACGGCCGGGGCGAACGGCAGGATGTAGTGGCGGCCCGAAAATATCTTGAGGGTCTTGGAATCTTCAATATCGATCTGGCTGGATATTCCTTCGGCGCATGGATCAATGCCGGCCTGGATCTTGAGGTTATGGGGCCGGGCAGTCAGATCATGATCTCACCGCCGGTGGCCTTTATGGATTTCAGCGATATATCGGCGGTCAGCCGGTTGAAGCTGGTGGTTGCCGGATCTCTGGACGAACTTGCTCCGCCGGCGATGCTCGAAAAAATGGTTCCCAAGTGGAATCCGGATGCCAGGCTGGAGGTGATTCCCGGCGCCGACCATTTTTACGATGCGTTTTTGAATCCGTTGCATCAGATGATTTGTTCCCATATTGAATAATCGTACAAGTCATTTTAAATATTATAACCAATTGATTCTATGCGACATAATGATTTGCCCTTGAATGCGCTTGACAGAAAAAAGGTATTGCCATAGTGTTTAATAAAAAGATTGAATTAATTTTCTAAAAGAAATTCATTTCAATTCAGGTAGGATTTTTTTATCCTGTTGAATAAAACGCGAAAAAATGCTTTATGGGTGAATGATTATAATCTTCTGGAATGCAGCAGGATCAGGTGTGGTCATGAATAGAGTCGCCCGCCGGAGTTGGTTTGCGATGCACCGAGTTCGATTGTTTGACAAGTGTTCCCCGTTTGAATGCGAATAGGGCATATAGTGTCGGGGGCTTAAGAAAGGGGAGGGTTATGACGACGACAAAGGCACGATCAGTTGAACAGATGGTTGAGCAGCAGATGTCCAAGTGGCAGATTGAACGCAAAAAGAGCCAAATTGAAGAATACAAGCGGCCCATGGTGGTAACCGTTTCCAGAGAACCCGGAAGCGGGGGCCGCATCATTGCAGAAAAGATAGCCGCAAGGATGGGATGGGATTTATTTTATCAGGAAGTGCTCAACGAAATGGCCAAGAGCGCCAAGGTCACAAAGACCTTCATGGATACTCTGGATGAAAAGGGTCTAAACACACTGGAGGAATGGATCTCATCTCTGGTTCACGAACGGCATTTATGGCCGGATCAGTATCTCCAGCACCTGATGAAGGTGATCGGCATTATCGGCAAGCACGGAAAGGTGGTTGTGATCGGCCGTGGCGCCAACTTCATCATTCCACGGGAGCGCCGGGTCAGTGTCCGTGTGATTGCGCCCCTAGATGCACGGGTCAAAGAGATCGCCAAGGCTTATAACATGCCCGCGGCCGAGGCGGAACGGCGTGCGATTCACACCGAATCCAACCGGAAGGCTGCCATTCGAAAATACTTTAATGCGGATATCGCCGACCCGCTCAATTACGACATCACGGTCAACACGGGAATGCTCTCTTTAGATCAGGCCGTGGATGTAATTTGCGCAGCTGTACACAAAGAGTAGTGTAAATTTATATCGAAAGCGGCTTCCTGTTCCGGAAAAGCCATCCGGAGCAGGAAGCCGATCCCGGTTCTGATGCATTCAGTACCTCGGGTCTGTTGGTAGGCGGGGGTTTCCATCTGCCTTCTAAAGACTCGTACGAAAATCAGGACAGGGCATCGAGTTCGGAGAGCTTGAGATCAAATTCGGTCTGCTGGGCCCGGTGCGCTTCGGAGAGTTTTTCCAGCGCGTCAAAGAGTTCTTCGATGGCGCGCTCACAGCCGTGAATATCCTTGGATAATTCGGCAATGCGCCGGCCGTCCTGACTTTTAACGGCCTGCATCACCGCCTCGTTGAGCGCCGCGATCTTGGATTCGTTTTGTTCGATCAGCGCTTCGGTTTGCGCTATACGCGTCTCAACAGGCTTGAGCGCCCGTGAGCGCTGGGCGATGATTTCAGACCGCTGGCGGCGCAACTCCTTTTTGTTTTTCTTATTTGCCGGTTGGGCGTCCGGTGTTTCGGATTTTTCGCACGCCTCCTCACTGGTCCATCCCACTTTTTCAAGAAAATCCTGGTAGGAGCCCTCAAAAACACGGATCGAATCGTCCTGAAAAATCACCAGACGCTGGGCTATGGCGTGAAGAAACATCTCATTATGGGTCACCATCACCACCGCGCCTTCAAATGCGTCGACAGCTGCCAGCAGGGCGTCGCACGAATCCATGTCCAGGTGATTGGTCGGCTCGTCAAGCAGCAGAAAATTTACCGGTGAGGCCAGGATCTTTCCCAGCATGACCCGGCTTTTTTCTCCTCCGGAAAGCACGGAGATCTTCTTCAGGGCCACATCTCCTTCAAACATCATGGCGCCGCAGATGTTTCGCGCTTGCTGCCGGTCCATATCCGGAAACGAATACAGAATCTCCTCTTCAACGCTGCGACTGTCCACCAGGCTGTGAATGTTGGTCTGTTCGTAAAACCCTTTTTCCGCATGAGGATGACAGACGATCTTTCCCGATCGAGGCTTCAGCATGCCGGCCAGAAGCTTGAGCAGTGTGGTTTTGCCTCTTCCGTTGGGTCCGACGATGCACACACGCTCTCCGGCGGCGATGGCAAGTTCAAAATTCCGGATCAGTTCGGAATGTCCCGGGTACCCAAAGGAAAGTGATTCGGCACGAAGAACGTATTTTCCGGAAAACGGTCTGGTTCGGAACGAAAAATCAAGGGTTTTGAGTTCTTCCAGCTTGTCGAGAGATCGCATCTTCTGCAGCGTTTTCACCCGGGATTGAACCATGTTGGCCAGCCTGGCTTTTGCCCGGAACCGGCTGATGAACAGGGCAATTTCTTTTTTCCGCCGCTCATCATTGATTCGGGTCTTTTCATGAATTTCTTCTTCCTGGGCGATCTGGGCATAGTATTTTTCAGTCGGGCCCTCGATCTTGCGCATTTTTTTCCGATGGATACCCAGGGTATGGGTAATCACTCGGTCCATAAAACTTCGGTCATGCGTGATGAGAAGCAGTTCTCTGGGCCAGGAAACCAGAAAGCGCTCCATCCATCGAATGGCGGTAATGTCCAGATAATTGGTGGGCTCATCGAGAAGAATCAGATCCGGCTCGGAAACAAGCACCCTGGCCAGGTTGAGGCGGACCTGGAATCCGCCGGAAAATTCATCCGGTCTGCGATTCAAATCCTTTTCGCTGAAGCCCAGCCCGAAGAGAACCTTTTCCGCCTTCCATGTCTGGTCATTTTCGGAAACGGGCAGGCCCCGCATAGCCTCTTTCAGTACCGTATCCTCGGCAAACGCGATTTCCTGCCGCACATAACCCAGACAATAGTTTTTCGGAACCGAAATGACTCCTGAATCCGGTGCTTCCTCGCCGATGATCATTCGAAAAAGTGTGGTTTTGCCGTCGCCGTTTCGGCCGACCAGGCCGATGCGCTCCCGGGAATTGATCTTTACGGAGACGTCTTCAAAAAGGCTCTGGCCGCCGTAGCTTTTGCTGAGATTTTCAATGGCAATCATGAATATTCTGAATTCCGGACTTTCCCGGCCGGAAAAAGGGGGGTTGCGATTAATCGGAAAATTTTTCCGCAAGGTCTTCAAACAGAACCGGAATTTCCCGGGAAAATCCTCGAAGACAATCCCGCATCAGGACGCGGATCTGGGGATGAGCCGCCTGGCTGCATCTCAGATGAAATACGGAACGCCATTCCCGAAGATTGGCGGTCATGACGATTTCGGTTTTGAGGGATTGCGGCAGTACCTCGCGTGCCTGTTCCGGAGAACTTCCGCTTTCCAGCAGATGCCGATAGCAAGACTCGGCGGTTTCCATGGCTTTCAGCCAGGTCTGCTGCTCTTCCGGGCTCCAGGTGTTCCACCAGACAGGTTGAATAAATTCCATCCGATCGTAGCGAACATATCGGGTGGATTCCTGGGAATAAGACGCCAGACGGTGTCGAACCAGTTCATGGGTAACACCCCGGTTAGTGATAAAGCGAATCGATGCAGAACAATGCTCAATGACCGACTCGTGGCCGCGGCTGACCAGCATGCGGGCGAATTTTTCCGAAGTGCCCGGACCGATGCGTTCTTCGGACTGATAACAGGTTCGGCCCGCCCGTTCGATCAGCTCCAGAGGCCGGGGCGGCTTTTGCAGCCAGCTCCAGCTCTGCTCGATTATTTTCATGATAAATTCCTCAAGAATCCAGCCGGTTATAATAAATCAAATTACGGACATCATAGAGGAAAGCCGGAAGGAAGTCAACCGGGGCAAGACCGTTCAGGTTAAATCCTGAAGCAGAATTGTTCCCGTAATTATTTGACATTTTAAGGGCGCTCAATATACCTTTCAATATAATCTGCACAAAATGATATCCTGTGGGCGGAGACAATTATGGCAAAGGACTATTACGAAATTCTGGGCGTTTCAAAGGATGCGAAACCCGATGATGTTAAAAAGGCCTATCGGCGGCTCGCACGCAAGTGGCACCCGGATTTGAACCCCGGAAACCGGGAGGCTGAACAGAAGTTCAAGGATGCATCGGCAGCCTACGAATGCCTGAGCAATTCTGAAAAACGTAAAATTTACGATGAGTTCGGTGAAGACGGGCTCAGAGCCGGATTTGACGCGGAAAAAGCCAGGGAATACCGGCAATGGTCGCAAGACCAGGGTCCCGATGCCGAGCCCGGCTTCGGGCGCTATCGAAGCTACGAGGATATCTTCGGAAATATATTTGATTTCTCTCAGGGCGCCGACTTTTCGTCACGCCGCTCCCGGAAGGGAAGCGATATCGAAACCGGAATGACCATCGATTTGATCAGTTCTCTGAAGGGAGTTTCCACCCAGATCGCCATTGAAAAACCCTATGTTTGCATCGACTGCAACGGCACCGGCATTCGCACCACGGCGGGCGCGGCTTTTTGTTCTGCCTGCCGCGGAACGGGAAAAATCAGCGTAGCCGACGGCCCCATGGAATTCACCCGGACCTGTCCGCAGTGCCGCGGAACGGGAAAAAACATCACGGTCTGCTCCGGGTGCGGCGGCAGCGGACAGCGATCAAAAACCGAAAAAATCCGCGTGGAGATACCGGCGGGAGTCCGTGAAGGGTCGCGGGTTCGGGTGGCCGGAAAGGGGGAATCCGGACCCGGCATTCAAACGCCCGGAGATCTCTATCTGATCATTCACCTCAAACCGCATCCTTTTTTGAAACGGGAAGACGACGATCTGCTCATGGAGGTTCCGGTGACGCTTTCCGAAATCATGGCCGGGGCCAGGATCCTGATCCCGACCATTGACGGTCCGGTCACCCTCAAGATTCCGCCTCAGAGCCAGAATGGTCAGACTTTGCGGCTGAAGGGCAAGGGCGCAGTCAACCCCAAAACCCAAAAACGGGGAGATTTTCTGGTCAGGCTTCAGGTGCGGGTGCCGAAAACCCAGGATGAAAAAACACTTCAAGCTGTAAAAGAAATGGATCATTTGTACGGAGAGGGCCCTCGAGCGGGTCTTAAACTGTGATGCGCTACTCGTTCTTGAGCATTTCCTGAATGCGGCGGCTCATATCCTCCAGAATGTCGTCAAACTGCCTTCGCATTTCAAACATGTTCTGACGAAGGCGAAGAATGATTTCCACGCCCGGCAGATTGACCTGCATGTCCTCGACCAGAATTTTGCACAGGCGCAGCTTCTCGAGATCATCGGCTGAAAACAATTTTTCCGGCGATTCCGCCCGGAAAACGGGACATAGAATATCCTCTTTTTCGAGATCGTCGAGAAAAGTCTCTTCCACGCTGAAAGATTCGATCACTTCGCGAATTGTCCAGAACTCCTTTTGCATAACAAAAAGCCCTTCAAGAACCTTTTCTGAAAAAGTACCACAGCCTTGCGCTGTTGGCAAGATACCTTTATCGGTTATAAAGGAATGTTTATAATAATATCAGCGCCTTAATAAAGGACGACCCCAATAGATCTTTATTTCCAAATATCAACGAATTCATGTGCATTTCATTCCAGAGACCCAACCAACATTCAAAAAATCCCTCTTGACAGCCATTTATTAATCAATTAGATAAACAATTTCTATTTAGGTAGAATTTTGATTGCGAAGGTCTTCGCTCAAATTTCATCTTTTCCTTTTCCAGATGGGTAACAGCTTATGCAAAGGTTGTCCTTCTATGGTGATTTGATGGGAACGCGTCGTTCTTGTCTTGCATTCATGGGAAAGTTCACATTTATATTGCGCAAGTATTTATGGGGGATCGAACATAGCCCCCCCGACTTCCCATTACATCGTTTGAGGCTGTTCCGCCAATCTTCACCTTTCGACGTACCCCCCATCAATTCTCCAGATACAAAATTTTTTCAGCTGCTTTACACGCATTCGCTGTATTTGAAAAACGTTTGCTTGAAAAGGGATACAGTTGACATTATGTCATAAAAGACATAAATAACAAAAACGGAGAGGCGGTTTCCTCCGGCCAGAGTTGAATGCCGCCTCTCCTGGTGGATGAAGCTCCTTGAACAGAAGCTCCAACTCTTTTTATAATATCTGCTGCCTTTCGTCAACTCTTCAGTTGTTCTGGCGGGCTTCATCCATCCATTTTCGACCCATTTCCATTCAAATCAGCATTCGTTCGAAAAAGATATGCCTCGTCGATTTTTCGGCGGGCAATTCGCAAAGGGGGTGATAAATGCGATTATAATTATTCATGATATCAAGCTGATAAATGATGTCTAACTTAACAGGAGGAAATTATGAGGATTGTAGAAAATGTGGGCACAAAGGTCGGAGCACCTTGGTGCATGGATAGCGATAACGTTTACTTTGTTCAGGTGGACGCGGACAAATGTCAGGCATGCGGAGCGTGCCAGGACGTCTGTCCGACCGGCGTAATTCAGCCGGTCGGAGCCGATGATGGGCCTCGCGCCGTTGTTTCGCCCGCCGCATGTGTGAATTGCGGCCAGTGCCTGATCAACTGCCCGTACGGCGCGATCTACGAAGGCGTTTCCTTTGTCGATGAAATTTTTGCGGCATTAAAAGACCCGGATAAAATCGTGGTTTCAATGCCGGCGCCAGCCGTCCGCTTTGGTCTGGCGGAGGCATTCGGCCAGCCGGTGGGAACCTGCGCCGAGGGAAAGATGTTTGCCGCCCTTAAAAGACTGGGTTTTGACCACATCTGGGACAACCAGATGACAGCGGACCTGACAATACTGGAAGAAGGCACCGAACTTCTCGGCCGCCTGACCGGGAAAATCAAAAAACCCCTTCCGCAATTCACTTCCTGCTGTCCGGGCTGGATCAAATTTGTGGAAACTTTTTTTCCGGATATGATTCCAAATCTGTCCTCGTGCAAATCTCCTGTGGGAATGCTGGGCGCCCTAAGTAAAACCTACGGCGCGGAACTGACGCATGCCCACCCCAAAAAGATTTACACGGTGTCGATCATGCCCTGCATCGCCAAGAAATATGAAGGACTCAGGCCCGAGCTGGCGGACAGCGGATACCGCGACATCGACGCGACGATCAACACCCGGGAACTGGCTTGGATGATCAAGCAGGCCGGCATCGATTATAACAGTCTTCCCGAAGAAAAGCCGGAGTTTGTATTGGGTGAATCTACGGGAGCGGCAACCATTTTCGGATCCAGCGGCGGCGTCATGGAGGCAGCGCTTCGATTCGCCTATGAGGCGGTGTCCGGGGAAAAACTGTCCGATCCGGATATCAAGGCGGTTCGTTCATACAAGGGGGTCAAGGAGGCAACGATTCCGGTCCCCAAATTCGGCGACCTGAACGTTTGCGTCATCAGCGGCGTAGCCAACGCAGCGCCTGTCATTGAACAAATCCGGCAAGGCAAATGCAAGTATCATTTCATCGAGGTGATGACCTGCCCGGGCGGGTGCGTCAACGGCGGAGGACAGCCCCTGATGCCGGATGTACGTACATCATCCCTCTTCAGACAGATCGTTTCCCGAATGAATCGAAGATTCAGCATTCGGAAAACGGCTTAAGAAAGGAGGTTGCAATGAATTCGATCATACAGGTTACACGGCGTCAGTTTATAAAAATGGCCGGATTTGCCGCCGGCGCCACGCTTTACAGCTGGAATTTCGCCAAAGAATCCTTTGCCCAGGCGAAAGACTACCTGAAACAACGCCAGGACTCGGTATATCTGCAGGACACCAAGATGCCGGTTCGGAAATCCCAGGACAGCAAGGCGGTGGCTGAGATTTACAAGAATTACCTTCACGAACCGAATTCTCATCTCGCCCATCATCTTCTTCATACGGAGTATACGGACCGCTCCATGTATCTGAAACCACTAAGAGAAAAAGGTGTTAAGCTTCACTTCTAATTCCGAATAACACAACCCGGCCTGAGGGGAGGACGCAATCTGAACCAGAGGGCTGCCCCATCGCAGCGCCTTATACTCGCCAAACACCCCCCTCTCTTGCCGCTGAATCAAACATCGACAAGGGAATTCATAAAAATGGAAAAACGGATCGGCGTCATCAGCATCATCATAGAACAGCGGAAAATATCCGCGCCTGCGGTCAACAACATTCTCGGCCAGTATTCAGATATTATCATCGGAAGAATGGGAATCCCTTACCGGGAAAAAGAACTCAGCGTCATCGCCCTGATTGTCGAAGCAACCACCGACCAGATCGGCGCGATGACCGGCAAACTGGGCAATCTTCAGAACGTCAAAGTCAAGTCGCACATGATATGAAAGTCGGAAGATTCATCCGCCGCTTGTTCTGCGCATGCCCTCGACGGCATTTATGCGGCAAGATTTTGCCGGGCCTGATCATTTTAATTTTATTTGCATCAGCTTCGGCTGCATCCGAAAAAAACGACCCAATCACGATTTACGCCCCTGCCACGCCGACATCCATACCCCTGATTATTGCCGCGGAAAATCTTCCCGGAACCCGTGTTCACATTTTCGTCAACCACTCGCAGGCCCACTGTCTTTTTTTGAGAGACGAGATTTCTATTCTCTCCACGGGGCTGTCCGTTGGGGTTTCATTCTATAGGCAGCAGATACCGGTCGTGATTCTTAATTCCTATGTTTCAGGCCTGACCTATCTGGTTGCCCGGAAAAAGAACATTTCCGGTTTCGACGATTTGAAAGGTGAAAAAATATACCTCCCCTTTCCAGGATGTCCGGTGGAAGAAACGACCCGGTATTTTATCGAACAGGAAAAGCTCAGATGGAAAGAGGATGTTCAAATCGGATATACGGATCCAGACGCGGCTTTGCGTCTGCTTCAAAACGGTCGAATTAACGCAGCCGCTATTCCGGAACCATTCGCGAGCCTGGCAGGAGGCGTTCCGGGAATCCATGTTTCAATGAGTTACAAGGAATTGTGGGCCAGGCACACTGGCGTCGGCATCGGCTATCCGCAAATCGGACTCTTTGCAAAACGCGACTGGGCTGAAAACAATTCATTCTATATTCAAAGGCTGAATCATGAACTGGCTAAAGCCGTTGAATGGATTTCTTCCTTTCCCGAAGCGGCCTGCGAAAAGGCAGGGCCTTATTTTCAGTTTTCAGAAGATCTCCTTTGCTCTGCTATCAGAGGCGTCGCCTTCCGCAGCTTGAACTCGGATCAGCTTAAAAACGAAATAAAAAATTATTACCAGACCATTGGGAATCCGCTCGATGAAGATTTTAATGAATTTTTTTATACCGGTCCGCAATAATCTGACCGCATTATTATTGTTTCTGGCGGGATGGTGGTTTCTTTCGATCGCATTCAGGGATACGGTCGTGCCTTCGCCGGTCCACATCATTCAAAACATCAGTGCGCTGGCCGACCGGAGCTTTCTATTCAACCTCAAACTCACGATACTGCGCACCTTCCTCAGCTTTCTCATCGCCTTTGCCTGCGGAACTCTTGTCGGAATGTTTGCTTTTGCCTTAAAAATTCATGACTCCGTGGAAACCTTTCTGGCCCTGCTTCAGGTCCTTCCCGGCACACTTCTGGGAATCATTTTTTTGCTGATTTTCGGCGTCGGAAACACAGTGCCTGTCGTTCTCGCGGTTTCTCTCGTATCCCCGCTGATGGCGATTCACACCTCCAACTGCCTGCTGAAAAAAAACAATCTTCTCATAGACATGGTTCGCTCTTTCAGAGGGACGATGCGGAATGTGATACGGGACATCTACATACCGGCCTTAATCCCTGCCATGAAAAGCAATACAACGACCGGAATGGTGTTTTCACTGAAGATCGTAATTCTGGGGGAATTTCTGGCCGCGGAAAACGGTCTTGGATATCTTCTCAATGCCTCCCGAATCTATTTCAATATGCAGGCCGTCTATTTTTATCTGTTGGCGATGGTAGTTCTGATCGTTTGCTTTCAGATCGTCGCTCATACAACGTTTGTCGTTTTTTTTGGAAAGTACCTTTATCCGGACGCATAAATATGCTGAACGTTCAAAATATTCGCAAACAATTCAATCGCCGGGCCATAATTGACCGCCTGTCTTTCCAAATATCTCAAGGGGAAAAGATCTGTATCTTTGCGCCGTCCGGCGCCGGTAAAACAACGCTCATCAGAATCCTGTCGGGGCTGGATACGCAATTCCAGGGAAATTTTATTTTTCAGACACAATCCATTGCCTCGGTTTTTCAGGATCCTGGGCTGTTCTGGTACAAAACGGTTGAGGAAAACATTTTTTATCCATTCAAGATATCCGGCGCTGCGATGAATTCAAGAACGCAGGCTCTTTTTTCCGAATGGATGGAGGTCTCAGGTCTCAAAGGATTTGAAAAATACTATCCGCATGAAATTTCGGGTGGAATGAAACAGAAGGTCTCCCTTGTTCGAGCCTTAATTACCCGCCCGGAGTTTATCATGATGGACGAGCCGTTCAAATCAATTGACGTCGCTTCCAAGCAACGGATCATCAAATACATGCGCCAGAAATACCATGAAACATCATGGCTGCTGGTCACTCACAATCTGGATGAAATCCCTTTGGCGAGTGATCGGGTTCTTCTGTTCAAGCAGCCAATGCTATCAGGCTACCAGGAGATTCAGGCCGGACAAAAAGGAGGATTGCATGAATTTCTCGAAGCTGCTTTCAACGAAATTATCTAATGTTCCTTTCTTTTTCGGAAGATATATTTTGATTCCGAGTTACATTGCTCTTTTCCTCTCTATGTTCTTCGGATCGCTTGAATGTATCTGGGTTCATGCTGCCGATGTCGATTCATACATTCGAACACAGGAGAACAAGGCCGTCCTGATGGATGAAATCATCATCACCGCCCGCGGAACGGAAAGCGCGCTTTCCGCAACTCCGGGAGGAACGGACCGGATTGATTCAGAGGAAATTTTCGAAAACCTTCCGTTCAACGCTTCCGATGCGGCGGCTAGAAGTCCGGGAGTTCTGATCACTTCCGACTCTCCCTGGGGATCGGATATCAATATCCGCGGCCTGAGTCGCGATTCGGTCGTTCTGCTCTTGGATGGAAGCCGCGTCAACACCGCCACGGATATCAATGCGCGATTCGGCTTTGTCAACCCGATGGAAATTCAGAGCATCGAAATTCTCAAAGGACCGGTCAGCGCCCTTTATGGTTCGGGATCTATCGGCGGCGTTGTGAACATCCTCACCAAAAAAGGCGAGTTTGAACCCACGCCGCAATGGCACGGCGAATTCATTGGAAGCATCTCCGACAATCCTTTGGGATCAGATATTTATGGCAATATTTCCTATAATGCTCCGAATGCCTGGGTATACGGCTCGGCCGGCCGTCGGGATCACGACAGCTACGAGGACGGCGACGGCAACGAGGTCGGCAACAGTCAGTTCGAAGACGCCTATCTCAAGCTTGCGGCCAGCCGGAAATGGAACGATCTCAACATCACCGAGATTGAGGTGCAGCAATCCACGGGAAACGAGATCGGCATTCCCGGCAGCGGCACGGCATCTCTGCCGTCCCAGGCCGACGTCACCTATCCGGATACGCGTCAGCAGTCGTTTCGTCTGTCTCACATAATTGATCCCGATGAAGGTCCGATTTCTGAAACCCGAATCAACGCTTATTTTCTCTCAATAGACCGCAATGTTCGAATCGATCATCCTTCGTCCTCAGTGCTGGAGATTCGCCCTTCGGCCGATCACAGGACATGGGGCGTTCAATGTCGGAATGTTCTGGATATCGATTCTCATCAGCTTGTTTTCGGCGTCGACGCCTGGAATTGGCAAATGGAATCAATACGTCAATATTTTTATCGCTCCGGCGCGTTCGGCCAAAATCAGCCCACGCCGAATGCGGATGAATTTTCCGGAGGAATTTTTTGCGAAGACAACTGGAAAATTCATGATCGATTAAGCCTGAATTTCGGAGGACGAATCGATTACATCAGGGTTGAAAACGATTCGTCGTATGCTTGGATTGTGAAACCGTCGCCCTCTGTTTCCAACCCGATCCTTTGGCAAAGCGGCGCCGAGGAGGATGTAAGCTGGAACGCTCATGTTGGTGCGGCTTGGGAATTCGCCCCGCACTGGTCCATGACCGCTCTGGCGGCTTCAAGCTACCGGGCGCCCAATATACTGGAGCGTTTTCAGTATCTGACGCTTGCCGGGCAGATCGTTCAGAAGGGAAACCCCGATTTGGATTCCGAGCGATCCATTTTTTTCGAATACGGCCTTCATTGCAAGACCGCCGCGTTTGATCTCAGCGCCGGAGTCTTTGCCAACTTTCTTGAAGACCTTATCGTTGCGGAAAAGAAAAGCGATGTCCTGTACCAGAACGAAAATGTCAGTTCGGCTGAAATCTTTGGTTCCGAACTTGAAATGAGGTGGCGCTTTTCGCCCGATTGGATGCTTTATGCCAACCTGGCCTATGCCCAGGGCAGGGATACCGCCAGGGATGAGGATCTTGCCGATATACCGCCGCTAAACGGAATGACTGGAATAAGATATGAAAACCGCAACGATTTTTGGAGCCAGCTGGAACTTCAGTGGGCTGCGGATCAGGATCGGGTTCCGCCTGGAACAGAAGAAAGCAGCGGTTGGGCGATTCTGAACGCCAGTATCGGCTACCGTTTTAAAATTGAAAATACATGGCACGACATCGTTCTGACAGCCAAGAATATGGCCGACGCAGCCTATGATGATTATCTTTCTACATCTCGGGGAATCGTTCTCAAAGAACCTGGGCGAAGCTTTATTGCCACGTGGCGAATCGCTTTCTAAGGGATTCCCGGAACGATTTCAGGCCGGAATTTGAACGTCCATTGCTCCGGCTCCGCATCATCACTCTTTCAGACGGATCTGTATTTCGCCCTGGGAAATCTTGATATCGGCGACGCCTTCATCAAAGAGTTTCCAGAATCCTTCCTGAGAACCAAACTCCTTAACCAGGTTTTTATATTTCAGATTTCCCAGCCAGGCATTGGGAAGCGGAATGCCTCCGAGGCTGATTCCCTGAAGCGCCACCTCCGGTTTTCCGTTTTCAAAGCGTACCGATAGACCCGCGTGAAGCCGCAGGGTTTTTCCGCCGAGAAACAGGATATCCTTGTCCATGGGCATCAGCACCTTGATGCTGATCAGATCGTCCGATAAATCAATGGCCAGGCGCTGCGCTATTTCCGGCTGGTTCGCGATCAGGGCGTTGATCTCTTTTTCCGTAAAATGAATGGTGCGATCCGCTCCGGCCTCGGTGTAAGCCTCGGGCTCTGAGCGAAGGGAATCATCCTTTTTTGCTGCATCTGAGCGAGGCGTCGTACCTTGAACCGCTTTTTCAAATTTTTGAAGCTTTTTATTCAGAATTTCCCGTTCCCGCTGATCCAGCTGCGTGGGGGTAAACCGGGGCGCATAGATGTAACGATGGATCCACCAGGCGGACAAGCCTGCAAGAACGACCAGGGCAAGCCCAAGAATAACTGCCCAGCGCCAACGGCCTCCGGGTTCCGGCTTTGAAGCAAAATCAGCTCCGGTGTCCTCCTGCTGTGTCGCGGCAGGAACTTCGTCGGATTTCACGCCTTCGGAATGGTTTTCTACATGGTTGTTCGGCATGTTTTTAATCCTTCCGTCTTTCAATTGAATCGTCAATCATCGCCACCGCTCGAACCGGAGATCCTTCGGCATGTTCGATTTTCAGCGGAAAACACAAAAAAATAAAATACCGATGCAACAGCCAGTCAAGACCGGTCAGGTTTTCAATCACGATCATTCCGCAGCCGAACAGAAGCTTATGAACCGGATAATCAACGGAATCGTGCCGGTCTGCCGAAATCGTATCCATGCCGATTCCCTTCAGATCAAAGCGGCCGAGCCAGGCTGCGGCGTCTTCGGCGAGCGCCGGATATTCCAGAAAATATTTTTGGGTTCCCCAGAATCTGCTCCATCCGGTATACAGCAACATAAAGTCGCAGATTTCCAGCGCATCCTGAAAGGGCTCAAGGTCACGCACATCGATGAAGGGGTTACTGATCCGGGTTGCATCGAATACAAAGGCCCTGCCCGAAAATCTGTCGATCGGCAGCTGATCCAGGGTTTTCCCACCCTCAAGCATGTGCGCGGACGCGTCGATGTGCGTGCCGGTATGGGAACAGAGGGTGATCTGCTTTTCTAAAAAACCGTGTGCATCGATGCCAAAAACCGTCTTCATCACAGGAGAAGGCGTACCGGGGTATACCGGCATGGCCGGATAAATCGTGTGACTTAAATCAACTATTTTCAATAAATTTTCCTTCAGAAAATCAAAAAAATTGAAAAATCATTATTTTGGGTGCGTCGGCTGTCTTCGATTCGAATAGATTTGCATTTTAGCAGCGAAGCGACCATCTGGCGATAAAAAATTCATCGGATCACAGCTCTGCCCTGAAATAAGATGTTCTGCCGGGTGAACATGCAAAAGCTGTCGAACAGCGCTTTCACCTTGGCAATTGACACCCGTTCCCGCTTTTGTTAACGGTTGCGGAGAAAAAATACCAAACGATATTTCGGGCACGGACGGCGAAAAGGAAAATGCCATGGACAAAAAGATTCGAATCGGCGCATTGATTTCAGGCGGCGGCACCAACCTGCAGGCCATCATCGATGCCTGCGAGGCGGGCGCAATTGATGCGGAAATGGTTTTTGTGGGATCGGACAATCCGAAGGCGGGGGGTCTTGCGCGGGCGCAGCGACATTCGATTCCAAGCTTTGTGGTCGATTACCGAGAGATCTTCCGGGATGTCAAAAACCAAGCATCCCCTGAACTGATTCCAGCGGATTTCGATCTTGCGGAAGCAGTTTCCAAAACCCGGCTGTTTGGTCCGGATGCCGACCCGGCCAAGGTTGAAACCTTCATGCTGACCCGGGCTGTAGCGGAGGCGAAGCTCATTGAGGCTATGAGTACGCATCCCTTTGACCTGCTTGTGCTGGCGGGTTTCATGAGAACTCTGACCCCGTATTTTATCGACCGGGTGAACACGAAACCGCAACATCCCAGAATTATGAACATTCACCCGGCGCTGCTTCCGGCCTTTCCCGGCGTGGACGGCTACGGAGACACCTTCCGGTACGGGTGCAAGGTGGGCGGATGCACGGTGCATTTCATAGATTATGGTGAGGATTCCGGACCCATCATCGGTCAGAAATCCTTTGAGATCCTTCCGGAAGACACCTTGGACGAGGTTCGAAAAAAAGGACTGAACCTTGAATGGCAGCTTTATCCGGAATGCATTCAGCTTTTTGCGGAAAACCGCTTAAAGCTGGTCAGACAACCTCATACTTGCGATAGCGGCGCCTCCGGCGAGCGATGGGTCGTAAAAATATTGTCAACTCCGATATCAGTTCAATAGAAGCCGGGAATCAAAAAGCTTTAACCATTAGAGGAATGGCAACGAACGTGCCCAGGGAACTGCCGAGGTTGGTAAATACCACCACCAGCAGAATCCGGGTGACCTTGTTGCGCCAGAAACCCTTGATGGAAAGAATGTCTTCGGACAGGCTTTCCAGATCCCTGACCCTGGGTTTGCGGGAGAACGCCTCCACCAGGCCCGATACCCATCCGGCCGCGATCATCGGATTCAAGGAGGTCAGAGGGGCCGCCAGCACCGACGAAATGACGGTCAATGGATGCGCGAAAGCAGCCATGGCTCCGGCGCCCGCCAGAATTCCGTTCGCGAGAAACCACCACTTGACCATATCGGCCCCTGTACGGAAACCGCCGGCATAAAAGCCGCCGGCGATGAACATCAGGATTGCCGCAGGAATAATCCATTTCAGCGTTTTTCCTAGTTTTCCTTTGGGAGGAAGCACTTCCAGACTGGCGGTGTCAATATCCTGATGCCAGTATCTCTGTATGCCCGGAACATGGCCGGCTCCGACAACCGCAACGATTTTTTTCCCCGGAGCGGTGCGTATTTTCTGGGCAAGATACTGATCCCGCTCATCGATGAGAATATTTCGAAGCGCGGGAAGTTCTTTTTCCACCTCGGCCAGAATGGACTCCAGCGCATCCTCCTGCTTCATTCTTTCGACATCCTCCTGCCGGATATTCGGGGTCTCAGCCGCCGACCCGATGAGCTCGACAAACAGTTTAATCTTATCGCGGAAGCGCATCAGGCGCCAGGTCCGGGACAGGGTAATCCGGATATCCCGATCCACCGGACAGACGGCGGCGTTAGCGGACTTCGCGCTGTAAATGGCCTGAATCATTTCCTGTCCGGGCTTTATATCCAGTTGCCGGGCGATGCGCTTTTGAAAGGAAGCCAGCAGAAGGTTGGCCAGAAGCAAAAATGTCTTTTTCTCCTTGATCACCTTGATGATGTCCATATTTCGCCATCGGTCTTTCTGGCTGATGGCCTGGTAACGGGAATCACACAGCTCCACGCATACGGTGTCCGGTTTTTCCGATTCGATGACGCGGGCCACGAGTTCGGCGCTTTGCTTTGAAACATGCGCGGTGCCCACGACTAGAATTTCCTTGTCCTCACTGAGCAGACGAAGAACCGGATCTTTTCCGCTGTTTTCCATTTTATTTTTCAGGTCCATGAAATGATATTCTGGAGCAACTCCGGAATTTTTATCCTCTTAGTTTCAGGTAAAACAATTATCCATCCACGGGTAAACCCGCAACGCTGTTTTCAACCGCTTTAACAGGCTGTTGAAATGATCGATCATCTTTATTATATTTTCGGACCCGCCGCAAGGCGAAATCAAAGCCCCGCCATTCAGGATACGCAATCGCGCTGTCTGGAAAGCGCTTGTCCTTGACTTTGCCGGAAACATTTCCTATAGCAAATTTGAATTAAAATATATTGAGATTCGAAAACCAAAATCTAAATTACCGTTTTTGTTAACATCGAATGATATACTTTCTTGAACTCGCCGGACGACCCATCAAGCTCTTCATTGAGGAATCCGGTAAAATTATGCTGCTTTTCCTTTCCGCCCTGACCTGGCTGGTGCGCCCCCCCCTGCGCCTGCGCCTGATAGCCAAGCAGATGGAGTTTGTCGGCGTTCAATCGCTTTCGGTCGTGATGATTACCGCCGCCTTTGCCGGAATGGTCCTTGCGCTTCAAACCTATTACGGTTTCAGAATGTTCGGCGGAGAGAGCCTCGTGGGCGCAACGGTCGCCCTGTCTCTGACGCGCGAACTCGGCCCGGTATTTACAGCGCTGATGGTGACGGGCAGGGCCGGATCGGCCATGGCCGCAGAACTTGGAACTATGAAAGTGACGGAGCAGGTGGACGCACTTTATACCATGTCCGTCAATCCCGTCCAGTACCTGATCGTGCCAAGAATAATGGCAGCGGTTTTAATGGTTCCGATATTAACCATTCTTGCCGATTTTATCGGCGTTGTGGGAGGATATTTTGTAGGCGTCCATCTTCTGGGAATCAATTCCGGAATTTTCATGGCCAGAATCGTCGAATTCGTGGATATGGACGATATAACGAACGGGCTTATCAAATCGGCGTTCTTTGGGCTGATCCTTTCTCTGATCGGCACTTACAAAGGGTTTTATACCACCGGCGGTGCGGAGGGAGTCGGAAAAGCCACCACCGAAGCGGTTGTTTACGCTTCGGTTTCCATTTTAATCAGCGATTACATTCTCACCGCGTTGATGTTCTGATGATCCGACTCGAACAGGTTTCAAAAGCATTCAAAGGACAGGTTGTCCTCGATCATCTGGACCTTGAAATCGAAAAAGGCAAAATTACCGTTATCATCGGCCAGAGCGGCGGCGGCAAAAGCGTTCTCTTAAAACATATGATCGGTCTGATCAGACCGGATTCGGGACATATCTATGTAAACGGCATAGACATCGTTTCTCTGGACGACAAAAAGCTCAATGATATTCGAAAAAAATTCGGCATGCTGTTTCAGGCTGCGGCGCTGTTTGATTCGATGAACGTCGGCGAAAATGTCGCCTTTCCTCTGATCGAGCACACGAGGCTGCCTCGCAAGGAAATCATGAAAATTGCCGAAGAAAAACTTCTTCGCGTGGGCCTGAAAAACGTATCGCACAAAATGCCGTCCGAACTTTCCGGCGGAATGCGCAAACGGGTGGGTTTGGCGCGCGCCATTGCGCTGGATCCTGAAATCATTCTCTTTGATGAACCGACCACCGGTCTCGATCCGGTTATGTGCGACGCAATTGACCGGCTGATCGTTGAAACCCAGAAGCAAACGGAGGCAACCTGCGTCATTATCAGCCATGACATTCCCTCCACGTTCAAGATCGCGAACAAAATAGCCATGCTGTACCAGGGAAAAATCATTGAAATGGGGACCCCGGATGAAGTAAGGTCTTCAACAAACCCGGTGGTTCAAAATTTTATTGAGGGAAAATCCATATAGAAAGCCGGCGCCCGTCACCCGGCGAAAGTCACAAAACGCAGCGAAGTTTAATTATGGAAAAATTCAGCAATGAGGCAAAGGTCGGCATCCTTGTCGTTATAAGCATCATTATCTTGGGATACATGGCGATGCGGGTTGGCAAGTTCAGCTTCACCAAAGAAGCCGGTTACAACCTTGTTGTCTATTTCGATTCCGTTGCCGGTCTTGCGCTGGATGTGCCGGTGGAGATCGCGGGCGTGGAAGTCGGACGCGTCCGAAATATTGCATTGGAAGCAAACCGTGCCATGGTGACCCTGAAGATGCGCCCCGAAATCCAGCTGACCAAGGATGCCAAAGCGATCATACGAACCAAGGGAATTCTGGGAGACAAATATATCGAGCTGATTCCGGGTTCCGATGCAGCGCCGTTGATCGAGCCCGGCGGACACATTACCCAGACCATCCCGACCACCGACATTGACAGCCTGCTGAATGTGCTGGGTTCCGTGGCTCAAGACATCAAAAGTCTGAGCCAGTCGCTCTCCAATGTGCTCGGCGGGGAGGAGGGTGAGCGTTCCATCAAACAGATTCTTGACAACGTCCAGGAAATGGCGCAGACCCTCAACGACATCGTTCAGAAAAACAACGAGGACATATCCACCATCGTCGGCAATTTCACCATATTCTCCGAACGGCTCAAAGAAATCGGGAACGCGAACACGGACGACATTCGAAGCATCGTTGATAACGTTCGAAGAGCCTCCGAAAATCTCGAAACCCTGATCACCGGTCTTCACGAAATTACGGTCAAAGTCAATGAGGGCAAGGGAAGCATCGGCCAGTTGATCAATGACGATCAAACCGTCAGAAATCTGAATGACGCGCTTGCGTCCTTGAAAGGCGTCACGGAAAAAATCAACAAGGGCGAAGGCTCCATCGGCAAACTCGTCAACGATGATCAAACGGTCGACAATCTGAACGACGCACTGACAGGAATCAACGACTACATCAAAAAACAGGATGCCTATCGAACCTTTCTCGACTACCGCGGAGAATATCTGTTCGAAAGCGAAGAAGCCAAATCCTATCTTTCCTTGCGAATTCAACCCCGTGAGGACAAGTACTATCTTCTGCAGGTCGTGGATGATCCCCGCGGAAAAAAATCCACAACCGAGTATACCCGCACTCTTGACGGCGACGTTCATCATGAGCAGATCATCGAGGTTGAAAAGGACGAGCTGAAATTTTCCGCCCAAATCGCCAAGCGCTACTACGATATTGCATTCCGCGGGGGTCTTTTTGAATCCACCGGCGGAGTGGGCGTTGATTACTATATGTACAATGACCGATTGATGTTTTCCTTCGAGGCGTTTGATTTTGACGCAGACACGAATCCTCACTTAAAATTCAAGGCCGACTATATACCGTTTCAGCATATTTACCTGACGGCCGGATTCGACGATTTCATCAGCGAAGAAGGAGATGAATCCTTTTTCATCGGCGCAGGCATCAGCTTTTCCGATGAAGATATAAAAACTCTTTTGTTCAACGTTCCCATTCCTAAATAATTGAGGCGTTTGATCTGTTGAAAAAGTCGGTTTTGATGAACACCGGGAGCATATGTCCGCTTCGACCACAAATCAAAAGCTCGCTGAAGAAAAAATAAAACCCTTTCGACTTGTCAAGTATTTTACCTTCACCAGCATGGCGTTGATCTTTTTGGGTACGCTCTTACTGTCCATGATCAACACCTATGGCGCGAGGACCCTGCTTTTACAGAAACGCGAGGCTTACGCGCTGGCGCTGGTGGAAAACCTGAATCACCAGATTTTTCTTCAGTTTGTCATTCCGGTCGCTTTAAAATACGGTAAAATTCAGTTGAGACAGGAAGAGCAGGCTGAACGGATGGACAAGGTCATTCGCAGCACGCTGCACAGTTTTCAGGTGGATCTGGTTACGATTTACGACACCAACAACACGGTTTCCTATAGCTTTGATCCGGAACTGGTTGGCCAGAAAGACCTCGGAGGATCCGGATATCGGGAGGCGCTGGAAGGACGTTCCAACTTCAAGCTGTTTCAGCGGGGAAGCTGGTGGAATATTCTGATTGGATTTCCCAAGGAAAGCAAGCTGATCGCCCTTGCCCCGCTTCGTGCTGAAAAACCGATGGCCATCATTTCCGGCCCCGTTCTTGGCATCGTCGAAATCGTTCAGGATATTTCCGAAGATTTTGAAACCATATTTTTCTTTCAAATACGCGTCATCATCACCTGTGCGGCGGTTATGGGAATCGTCTTCATCGCGCTGATTTTTGTCGTCAAGAGGGGAGAGGGAATCATTGAAAGACGCGCGCAGGAACGGCTGAGACTGAAAGAAGACCTGAACCGCGCCCTTCATCTGTCTTCCATCGGGGAGATGATGGCGGGTGTCTCGCATGAGATACGCAATCCTCTGGGCATCATCAAAAGTTCCGCAGAACTGTTGAAAAAGAAAATGACCCTGCTGGATCCGTCAAGCCCCATACCCGATGTTATCGTGGAAGAGGCCCGGCGACTGGACAATATTATTACGGATTTTTTAAATTATGCCAGACCGAGAACGCCGCATTTTGTTCCCTGCAATATCCGGGACATCATCGACAAAAATATAAACTTTCTGCTAACCGACAGCCGGCTGGACAAATTTACACTTCGGAAGGAAGCGCCTGAAAATCTGCCGGAAGTCAGCGCTGACCCCGACATGCTTTATCAGGCTTTTTTGAATATACTGATCAATGCGGTTCAGGCAATGCCTGGCGGCGGAGAAATACGAATCGCCCTGAACAGCGTTTCGGACCGGGTTACGATATGTTTTGACGACCAGGGCCATGGCGTTCCTGAAGATTTCGCCGAAAAAATCTGGGATCCTTTTGTTACCACCAAGGAAAAAGGAACGGGGCTGGGTTTGAGTATCGTAAAAAAAATCATCGAATCGCATTGCGGAAAAGTCTGCATCAAAAACCTCCCGGACGGGGGCGCCAGGGTCGCCATTGAATTGCCCGTCACACAGGAAAGTTCTGATCATGGACACCATTCTGATCGTTGATGACGAAAAAAATTACACGCTGATTCTCAGCGCCGTATTGCAGGACGAAGGCTTTGAAACGCTTACGGCCAACACCGGGCAGGAGGCTCTTGAGACGCTGGCTGAATTCGACGTGAATCTGGTGATTACAGACATGAAAATGCCGGTGATGGACGGTATTGAATTGCTGCGGCATATCAAGGAAAAATACCCGACGGTTCCGGTAATCATGATGACCGCATACGGTACCGTGGAAAAGGCGGTCGAAGCAATGCAGCTTGGCGCTTTTAATTATATTACCAAGCCCTTTGACAACGCAAGGCTGGTAATTTACGTGAATAAAGCGCTGGAAATGCACCACATGGCCCAGGAGAACACTCGGCTTCGCAGCGAGGCGGAGGCACGGTTCCGTTTTGACAACATCATCGGAAAAAGCAAAGCCATGCAGGATGTGTTTCAAATCATTCGGAAGGTGGCACCCAGCGCGGCGACCGTTCTCATCGAGGGCGCCAATGGCACCGGCAAGGAACTGGTGGCTCAATCCATACATTACAACAGTGCCAGGAGAGAAAAGCCCTTTATCGCGGCCAACTGCGCTGCATTTGCGGAAACACTTCTGGAAAGCGAACTGTTCGGACACGAAAAAGGGGCCTTTACCGGGGCAACGGCCCTCAAAAAAGGCCGCTTCGAGCTCGCCGATCAGGGAACGCTCTTTCTGGACGAAATCGGCGAACTCTCCGCCAGCCTTCAGGTAAAACTGTTACGCGTGCTTCAGGAAAGAAGATTTGAAAGAGTGGGCGGCGAAAAGCCGATTTCCGTTGACATCCGCATTATCGCCGCCACCAATAAGGTGCTCAAAGAAGAGGTGGCCAGGGGTCATTTCCGTGAAGATCTTTTTTACCGTTTAAACGTGATTCATATCGTATTGCCCAGTCTCAGGGAACGTCCGGAAGACATCCGGCCTCTGATGGATCACTTTATCCGTAAATACGACCACGAACGCAGAGCCTCGGTTCCAGTGACCGGCGTCAGCGAGGAAGTTGAACGGCTGTTTTTTGATTACCAGTGGCCCGGCAATGTCCGTGAGCTGGAAAACGTGATCGAGCGGGCCATGATCATGTGTCCGGGAAATACGATTCAGGTTTCGGATCTTCCGAAAGAGTTTAAAGACAATGCTTACAACTCCCTGCACATAGAGGGCATACCAGCCGATGCCAATCTCTATGACACCCTGGCCATGGTGGAAAAAAAGATGATCGAAAGAGCCCTGAAAATTTCAGACAATGTTCAGGCTCATGCTGCGGCGCTTTTGGGAATCGGGAAGAGCGGCCTGAACCAGAAACTCAAAAAATATAAGCTGGACGAATAACCGAATACCCTCATTATGGCTCACGCCGGATCGATCCGGGCCTACCCGGATATTTTTTCCCTGGCCGCTTCAACATATATGGATTCCGGATCATCCGAAACCAGTCTCTGATAGGCGCTTCGGCTTTTTTCCATATCTCCAGCCAGTTCGTAAAGCCGTCCAAGGCCGAACAGGGCTTCGGATTTCATCAGAGCGCCGCCTTCGGAGACGATCCTTTCAAAATGGGCCGCCGCGTTTTTATAATCCTTTTTCGCCTCGAAGCTGTAGGCGATTCCGCTCAAAATCATGCTTTTATAAGGCTCCTGTTCGAAATCGTTCAAAGCCTTTTGATACAATTCAAGCGCCTGATCAAGCTGACTGGAATCATAACAGATGCCCGCATAAATAACCCGTGCTATCCGGACCGCCTTTCTGCCCGAATATTGATCCAATACCTGTTCAAAATCCTTTTTCACCGCATTGTATGCGGCCGCAGGTCCGGCCTCGCGGGCAACAACCTGATATCTTGAAAACACTCCGTATATTGCATCAAGCGCCCTGGCTTCAGCCTTGCCCGAAAAATAAGAATTTGCCGCCCACAGCGATACTGCGGCGATCACAACGCATATGCCCCCGATAATATGCTTTTTATACCGCAAAATAACCTGCAGCATGGTGTTTGAAAATGTTACGATTTTATCGGGTTCTTTGAGAAAATCCTTTTGTCCCATATGCTTTCTTTCCATTCTTTCTTTCTGGATAGATAAATTGAAATCAGCCCTGCACAGCTGAATCCTACCAAACCAACGACCGGTGAATCCACCCCTTATCGCCGTCGGCATGTTCCACTCTCAGCCAGTCACCCTTTCGATCCGAAACCTTGAAAGGAATTCCCTTTTCAACGGAAAAAACCACCTCGAAGTCTGTCCCGGGACCTGACCGAATGTTGCATTTGTCTTGTACGGTGATAACCGCGTCGAGTTTCCCGACAACATCACGATGAATCCAGCCCTGATCCCCCTCAAAGTCTCGAAAACGGCGCCATTCCCCCTTTTTTTCAATTATCTCAACTGGATGGTTCTGTTCTACATTCCACAGAACCTCGTATTGCTGTCCAGGACCTGATCGAACATTTCCAACCTTCGCTTTTACCGCCAATCGCTCTGCCATGGCCGATTGAGCAAGCAACAAAACAGCCAAGATTATCATTACATGTTTCATTCCTTCACCCGTCATCTTTGAATGTCGAGCCGGACAATGCCTTCCTCACGGGCCGCCTTCAGCGCTTCCGCGTAATCCTTTCGGGAAACAGGTCCGGAAAGCGCTTCGATTTCATCCGCCCGCCAGCAGGGGCGATACTGAGCCATAATATTCACATAGGTGTTCGGTGAAATGTTTTCAGCAATAAAATTCATCACGGAACGTGTTCCTGCGAGCCCGCCGGGAAGCACCAGATGCCGGATCAGAAGCCCCCGAACAGCTATTCCGGAAGCATCCACAACCAGATCCCCGACCTGCCGGTGCATTTCGATCAACGCCCGGCGCGCGACTTGAGGGTAATCTCCTGCTTTGCAGGCTTCTTCGGAAACCTTCGAATCCCAGAACTTAAAGTCCGGCATGTAAATATCGATAATGCCATTCAGAAGCCTTAAGGTCTCTATCGAATCATATCCGCTCGAGTTGTATATCAGGGGCACGCAAAGTCCGTTTTTTGAAGCAATTTCTACCGCCAAAAGAATCTGCGGCACCACGTGAGAGGGAGTGACCAGATTGATGTTGTGACACCCTCTTTCCTGAAGCCGAATCATCATTTCAGCCAGTTGTCGTCCGGATACCGGTTCTCCGATTCCCTGATGGCTGATCTCATAGTTCTGGCAAAAAATGCAGAACAGGTTGCAGTGTGTAAAAAAAATCGTTCCGGAACCGTGAACGCCGACCAGAGGGGCTTCTTCGCCAAAATGCGGCTGATAACTGGATACCTCGGCCCGTTTTCCCGTCCGGCAGACCCCTTTTTCCCCGGCAAGCCGGTTCGCGCCGCACCGGCGCGGGCAGAGGGTGCAGTATGCAAGCATTTTATATGCGGATCTGATCTTTTCCCGAAGCAAACCCGATCGATGACTTTTCAGGTAAGCCGGTTCCTCTGCGGGTTTCCTGAATTGTTGCCGTTGATTCATAATGGTCTCATGCGCCTATTTCAACCCCAAAAGCAGACCTCCCTGATAGACCCCAAAAGCAGCCAGCCACGCAATTCCGGTGCTGTAGGCAATGCTGAACGCCATCCATTTGAATGAGTTGGTTTCCTTTCGAATGGTGGTCACAGTGGCCAGGCACGGCAGATAAAACAGCACAAAAACCATCATGGAAAACGCGGACAGAACGGTCATTCCTGAATTTTTTAACGCCTGCTGCAAGGCCTCGGCAGATCTGCTTTCCACCGCATACAAAATTCCCAGAGTGCTGACAACGATTTCCTTGGCCACAAAACCGGTCATCAGCGCAATGCTTCCCCGCCAGTCGATTCCGATCGGAGAAAAAGCCGGTTCAATTATTTTGCCGATCCGCCCCATAAAGGATTTTTCGGCTTTTTCGGCATTCTTTTCTGCCAGCAAAACGCTAAGCTCAACCTCCAGGTTCTCTGAAAGCTCCTTTTGCCGCCGGGAATCCGCCGTTGAAATTTCGCGCTCGAAATATTCCGAAATCCGATGAATCTCGCCCTCATAGTCCCTTGAGTATTCGATGTTTCTGGGAAAGGCGGAAAGGAACCACACCACGATGGAGCCGATCAGAATCACCCCGCCCATCTTTTTCAAAAACATCTTGCCACGGTCCCACATGTGAATCATAAGGCTTTTGAGCATGGGAATTCGATAAGGAGGAAGCTCCATCACAAAGGGAGCGTCCTGCCCCTTTAATAGGATGGATCGAAAAAGTCGGCCGGACACAACAGCCATAATGATTCCCAGCATATAAATGGAAAAAATCACAGTTCCGGCCTTGGCGGCAAAAAATGTTCCTGCCAGCACGATGTAAATGGGGAGGCGGGCCGAACAGGACATGAATGGCGTAATCAAAATAGTCAGAATCCGGTCCTTTTCGCTTTCCAGGGTGCGGGTGGCCATAATGGCCGGCACGCTGCATCCGAATCCCATCAGCATGGGAATAAAGGATTTTCCGTGCAGACCGATCAGGTGCATGACCTTGTCCATCAGAAACGCGGCTCTGGCCATGTATCCCGTATCCTCAAAAAGCGAGATGCAAAAGAAAAGTAGCAGGATGTTGGGCAAAAAAACAACCACGCTTCCCACCCCTGCGATCACTCCGTCGAGCAGCATCTCCTTGAACAAACCGTCGGGAAGAACTGCGTTCAAAGATGCCGACAATAACTCCACGCCGCTTTCGATCCACGCCTTGGGGTAGTCTCCCACGGTAAAGGTCAGCTGGAACATGGCCCATATAAAAAGGATGAAAATCGGAAAACCGAAAAATCGATTGGTCAGCACCAGATCAATGTTCCGGGAAATATCCACTCGCTGCCGGGTGGTCGTAGTCAGCACCTCCTTGACGATGCCGGCGATAAAACCGAAGCGTTCGTCGGTCAGCAGAATCTCGGGCTCATCATTGAACTGGTCCGCCAGCTGTTTTCTCAACTTTCCGGCTGTATGGAGAATCTCCTCGCCGAATGTTTCCAGTTTTTCTAGAACCCGCTCACTTATCACCTCGTCATTTTCCAGAAGCTTGATCGCCGTCCAGCGGGAATGATACGGAAATGCCGCGGTTGCATGCTTTTGGATTTCCGCCTGAAGTTCCCCTATGGCTTCCTCAATGTCGGCGCTGTATCGGACTCTGCGGTTTTCTGCTATCGGGGTCTTTGACTCCGCCAGTTCTACGGCGGTTTTCATCAGCTTTTCCATACCTTCGTTCTTGTTGCCGACCGTAAATACCACCGGAACATCCAAGAGTTCGGAAAGTTTCTCGGCATCGATTTTGATTCCCCGGCTGCGCGCCAGATCGGCCATGTTCAAGGCAAACACAACCTTGCGGTTGATTTCTCTCAGCTGGACAGCCAGATAAAGACTGCGCTCAAGGTTGGATGTATCAATGATGTCCACGATCACATCGGGAGATTCATTCAGCACGAAATCCCGTGCCACGATTTCTTCAATGGAGTAAGGGGTCAGGCTGTAGGTTCCCGGCAAATCCACAATCACTATCTCGCGGCCGGACCAGCGGATAACCCCCTCTTTTTTTTCAACCGTAACCCCCGGCCAGTTACCCACTTTCTGCCGGGTTCCGGTGAGATTGTTGAATACGGTCGTCTTGCCGGAATTCGGATTTCCAGCCAGTGCGATGGTAATGGGTTTTTCAGTTACAACGCTCATTAAATGACTCAAAAAACTTTCCGAAGGGTTTGCCGAGCTCTTTAAAGCAATGAGGATGCCGACGCCCGTCTTGGCGCCAGTTGGATGAAAGAATCCGGAACCTATTCGATCAGCTCAACATGAATATGATGGGCTTCTTCTACGCGCAGGGAAATATGATATCCCTTGACGATCAGCTCGAGGGGGTCTTTCAGCGGAGCGTATTTTTCCACATAAATTTCCGTTCCTTTCTGAAGACCCATCTCCAGAAGCCTTCTTCTCAGAGCACCGGTGGAACCTACGTGAACGATTCTTGCTTTGCTGCCCTCTTTCATTCCGCTTAAAGTCAATTCCATGTTTTCCGCTCGTTCCTGTTTATTGAACCGCTTCGACCTGTATTTTCTCTGCGAGCCCTCTTCCAAGCGCAAGCCGCGTTCGGTCTGCGGCGATTACCACCTGACCCTTGCTCGAATTGGTAATCACCTCTATTTCATCCCCCACCCGCAATCCCATGGTACTCATTCGAAGTCGCGTCGCCGTTCCCCCGGTAAACTCCCTGATAATCAGACGCTGGCCCTGTTTGCACATCACCAGGGGGATGGATATCGTCTGTTTGGGTAAACATTGAGAACAAAGCCCGTAAAACTCCATCTTGTGCTGAAGAATATGAAAATCGTACCTCCGGGAAATGCGTACCTGAAGCGCCTCCATATCGGAATCCTCGAATTCCAGAATTCGGCCGCACCGGGTGCAAATCATGTGATCGTGATGCTGCCCCAGATGCCGGTGTTCATATCGAAGAGTACCATTATTAAATCGGTTTTGCTGTGCGAATCCGAAATGGCACATGATATCAAGGGTTTGCTTGACGAAATCGTATTGAAAATCGAACCCCCTCGCTTTAAGGGCATCGATGAACTCTTCCAGAGTTACATGATTTTCTATTTGCAGAAATATATCGAGAATTTTGAACCGGTCTTCAAAATTATCCAGATCTTCCTGCTGAAACAGTTTTTTGAACTGTTCTTTTTCCTGCTGGTGAAGCTGTTTCATGTTTATTTCCCGTTGCTAAAACTTTTATGAAATAATTCGAAACCATCAAATTGTCAACCAGTCAGGTCAAAACATCGAGGGTAACCGTATTTGGAAATCAGCCGCCCAAAATTTTCATCAAGTACCTGTTATCCCATCCGGCACGGAAAGATACGTCCGGCACCCAATGCAAACTGTTTCCCACGGCCCGTCGGATTCAAATTCCAATAAAACCAGACAAATGCGGCTACCCTGTCAAAACCACGAACACAGTGTATTAATAACGCGACTTGTTTCCAGGCCGTCAGAATCCAAATAAAAATCCCGACGCATGGTATGTCGGGATTTTTTACTCATTCAGAAAAAACGGAATGCAGATCAAATATCCAGCATGCTGACCTCAAGGGCGTTGTTCTGAATAAATTCTCTGCGCGGTTCAACCTCATCTCCCATTAAAACCGTAAATATCTCATCGGCCAGAACCGCGTCTTCCACCCGAACCCGCAACATATTGCGCTTTTCCGGATTCATAGTGGTTTCCCAAAGTTGATCGGGATTCATTTCACCAAGACCCTTGTACCTTTGAATGGAAATTCCTTTCTTGGCGTCTTCCATTAGAAAATTCAGAAGCCGTCTTTTTTCGTGAAGGCACACCTCGTCGCCTTGCTTTTCGGTACTGGCAACGTAAAACGGCGGATTATCCAACTCCGCTATTTTCTTTCCCAGCGCGTAAATCCTCTGGTAGTTAGCAGAATAGATAAAGGCGCGTCCGATCCGAATGGGTTTGATATCCTTGTTGGAGGTGTTTTTAACCGCGATTTCAAAAACATCCTTTTCATCGTCCCATACGGGATCCTGGGCGTCGTAGCCAGACTGAACGAGAATGGCTTTAAGGTTCTCCATTTTAACAGGATCCGAAAGATAGTTGCGGTCCTCAACATTCTCCAGAATCAGGATCTCAAGCAATTCAGGATCAATGCCCTGAAGTTCCATCTTCGAAACAATATCAAAATAATCGGACAGATTGCCCAAAAAAACATGCAGGGTATGATCGGACAAAATTTTATCCGGGGCCTGAATTTTCACCCGGCGCTGAGCGCTGATTTTTTGTAGTTGATAGTCCCGGTATTCCTGTTCGTTTTTAAGGTATTGCGCGCTTTTTGCCTTGCCGACCCTGAAAAGCGGCGGCTGGGCAATATACAAATACCCGTTTTCAATTAAATCAGGCATCTGCCGGTAGAAAAAAGTCAGCAACAGGGTTCGAATATGCGATCCATCCACATCGGCGTCAGTCATAATAATGATTTTGTGATACCGGATCTTGGTGATGTCGTATTCATCCTTGCCGACCCCGGTTCCCAGGGCGGTGATGATATTTTTGATCTCCTCGCTTCTCAATATCTTGTCGAAACGCGCTTTTTCGACATTTAAAATTTTTCCTCGAAGCGGAAGAATGGCCTGAAATTTCCTGTCACGCCCCTGCTTGGCCGAACCGCCGGCGGAATCCCCTTCCACAAGGAAAAGCTCCCGGTCTTTCGGATCGGAAAGCTGGCATTCAGCCAGTTTTCCCGGAAGACTGGCATCCCCCAAAGCCCCCTTGCTTCGAGCCAGATCCTTGGCCCTTCTGGCCGCATCACGGGCTCTGGCGGCATCCACGGATTTTTCTACAATTTTTTTAGCTACCGAAGGATTTTCTTCGAAATACACATTGAGCCTGTCCGCAACCAGCGATTCCACCAACCCCTTGACCTCGCTGTTTCCCAGTTTGGTCTTGGTCTGTCCTTCAAACTGGGGGGATCTGATTCGAATGCTGATAACAGCGGTCAGTCCTTCTCTGACATCGTCTCCGGTGATCTTGGCCTTGAGACCCTTGGGAATATTTCCGGAAGCTGCGTATTGATTGATCGCCCGCGTAAGCGCCGTCTTGAATCCGATCAGGTGAAAACCGCCTTCAACGGTGTTGATGTTGTTTGCAAATGAAAAAATTTTATCCTGATAGGAGTCATTGTACTGAAGAGACACCTGAATCTGAACATCGTTCTTGGCGCCTTCGATGAATATCGGTGGATGCAGGGCTATGGACCGCCGGTTCAGGTATTCAACAAAGGATACAATACCCCCCTCGTAGCAGTACACGTTCTTTTCATCCGACCGTTCATCCAGAATGGAAATGGTAAGGCCCTTGTTTAAAAAAGCCATTTCACGAATGCGGCGGTCCAGTGTTTCAAAGACAAAATTATCGGTGTTCATAATTTCGGTGTCGGGCGCAAAATGGACTCTGGTACCCCGTCTGTCCGTGTTTCCGATCACACGGAGCTCGCTGGTCTTTACGCCTTTGGCGTAGGTCTGGTGATAGATCTTTCCATCGCTGTAAATTTCCACTTCAAGAAATCTGGAAAGCGCATTGACCACCGATACGCCCACCCCATGAAGTCCTCCGGAAACCTTGTAGGAATCATTGTCGAATTTTCCGCCGGCATGAAGCTTGGTCATGACGACCTCCACCGCCGGAACCCCTTCGGTTTTATGAATACCGACGGGAATACCGCGACCGTTGTCCGTTACACTGACCGAGTTGTCCTTGTGAATGATGATCTCGATCGTGTCGCAGACACCGGCCATGGCTTCATCTACGCTGTTGTCCATAACCTCGTAGACCAGATGGTGAAGCCCCTCAAGGTCCACGTTCCCAATATACATGGAGGGGCGCTTTCGAACGGCCTGAAGCCCCTCAAGCACCTTTATGCTGTCTTCTGTATACTTCGTTTCGTCGTTCATCATATTCGCATCGGCATGATGGCTGTCAGAAAATCGGGGTCTTCCTTGTCTTCAACATAACAGGGCCTTTCCTGGCTGATCACGGTCATTCGAACGTCCTCCCCTGCAATCACATTCAGCGTATCTAAGAAAAATCTCGGATTAAAAGCCATTTTCATCGGTTCCCCGCTGTAGTTGATCGTAATCTCCTCCCTGGATTCACCGATTTCTGGATTGGTGATATAAATCGTCAGTTTTTCATTTTCAATGACAAAAACAACCCATTTATAATCATCGGAAGACAGAATGGACATTCTCTTGAGCATCATGATAAACCGTTGCCGGTTCAGATCAATGGCTTTTCCCCCCTCCTTGGAAATGATCTCGGCGTATTTCGGGAAAATGCCCTCCAGAAGCCGAATGATGATAATCTCGGATTCCTTTTTGACAATGAAATGATTCTCTTTCACACCAGCCTCAACCATGCCCCCTTCATCCAGAAACTTGTTGACCTCGGCCAGCCCTTTTTTGGGAATAATCAGACCCGGACCTTCAGGAACCTGGGCCGCCGGATCAAAAATATAATCCGCTTTAGAAAGACGGCTGCCATCGGTTGAAACCATTCTGAGAATTTTTTTCTTGTCGGTCAGTATTCTTTCCAGATAAACGCCGTTCGTATGCGCCCGCTTTTCGTCCGCGACACCGATGGCCAGAGACTTCTCGATCATGTTTTTAAAAACCCCTGAATCGATGGAAAAATAATCGGCATCTTCGATCTTTGGAATAAGGGGAAATTCCTCACAGTTCATTCCAAGCAAATGGTAGTCTACATTTTCATTTCCGATTTGAATCCAGCCATTATCGGTTTTATTCACATATACGGTGTCTTCTGGAAAATCTCGAATGATTTCATAGAATTTTTTGGAATTCAGCAAAACCATTCCCGGTATTTCAACCGCTGCCGGATAGATCCCTTCAAATCCGGTTTCCAGATCCGTTGCCGTGATCGTGATTGCGGCGTCCGATGTCTTTATAAATACGTTGCTGGTAGCGGCCAGGGTGCTCTTTCTGCCGGTCAGCCCTTGAACCTTGGAAAGAATATCCACAATATCTCTTTTCTGGACTGTAAACTTCATGTGTCAATCTCTTTATAAATTTGAAATATCAGTTTATTTTCGCTCGCTGGAACGTATCCAATTCTGAATTTTGGATACCGTTTTCGTGTTCCAGGTTTCTGAAATTCTCAGAGCGATGAAAAGATTAAAGGTATTGTCTAAAAATGAGAACAGTTTTTCATAAAGATACCCTTTTTCCAGGATGGCGCCCTCAATATCCTCCTTTTTTTCGATCGGGGACGTATCCGGCGTTTTAAGATTGGAAATTCCCAAGCTTTCTCCTTTTAAACAGAAACGCCAGGTCAGATCTTCGGATTTGTAAGTCAGATTGATTTCCGTAACGACGGCTCCTTTTTGAAGCGCCATGTATCCTTCTTCAAGTCCAGCATCGTCTCCTTTGATGGTGATGGTTTCTACGGTATGTGTCAGGTGGTTCTGCAGAACCATGCGGTTTCCGATTTCAACCTGCGCGCCGGGGTTCTTCGAATCTTTTAAAATATCGTTCTCGTTTTCGATAACATACCATAACCACGTAAGAAATTCATATCCAATGAATTTATAACGGTTGTAGGAGACCGAAACATCAAGCATTGTTACTATCCCACAAACCGGGTCGGCGTCAGCCGGCAAAGTGTGTCGCGCTGGACGGTTTCAAGACCGGACACCAGATCCGCCATGGTGAAAGGAAATAAACGAATTAAACTCAGATCAAACGTTTTAAGAAACAGGGTTTCAAAAGCTTCGCAGGCGCTCTTCAGATGGGTGAACAACCAGAGTGATTCCTGTTCATGGCTCCAGACTGCGTCATAAACATTCGGCGTTGCGGGAATGCGCAAGGTAAGCTTGCGGACAACCTGTTCTTTTATTTCTTTTTTTTCATTGCGGCTCAGAAAGGCCTTTGCATTATGAACAAGCCTTTTGGCGCATTCTATTGCGAAGTTTTTTTGAACCACCTTGGCTGGAATGATTTTTTTGTCCATCCTCATGGAGAAAATGAGGTACGGCCCTACAATCAGAGAGGATGATTCGAATTTTGGCTGAAACGGATCATCAAAGTCTGTCCACCCGACCACCGTGTTTGCATCTTCTCCGTCAATATCCTGAATGACGTTTTTTTTCAAACCGAAGATGATTTTTTCAATGACCGAATTCTCAATCCGTCCGTTGACTTTGTAGCGGGATACAGAAACGCTGGATGAAAGAAGTCCCATTTCCGAAAAGGTTCCAATTCGCAAAATATTGTATATAATAAGAAAAAAGTTAAATATATATAGTCTCTTTGGTTGTGGATTACAAGAAAAATTTCCTTTAATCCTTTTCGATGGGCTGATAAAAGAAGTCTTTTATTTATTCTAATAATCTGAAAAAGAATCATATTAATTAACGTTATCCATAAATCCAACAACTAAACAACGCATTGAAATTTTAACAAAAAAAACCAATGAATTATGTTTATAATCCTGTTTGCAAATTGTGTGAAGCTGATTATATAAGACAAGGACCGTTTGAACTTGTCGATAAGTCCTTGCTTATGAACAGTTTTTCAACTCAATTTTGACGAGTTTATCGATATGGAGATTGTTGCGGATTTTCATGTTCATTCCTGCCACTCCCGGGCTACAGCAAAAGATCTGAACTTGGAAAACCTTTATATCGCCGCTCAGATCAAGGGAATTTCCGTTGTCGGCACCGGAGATTTTACCCATCCGGCCTGGTTTTGCGAAATAGAGAACAAACTTGAGCCGGCTGAAGAAGGGTTGTTCAAGATAAAAGAAGAAATCGCTCGTTCCTGTGATCAGCGTGTGCCGGAAAGGTGCAGAAGAGCCGTACGATTTCTGTTATCAACCGAAATATCAAATATTTATAAAAAAAACGAAAAAACCCGAAAAAACCATAACCTTGTTTTTGTGCCGGATTTGGAATCCGCTAGACACTTTTCACAAAAGCTTTCCAGAATCGGCAACATCGTATCCGACGGGAGGCCGATTCTGGGGTTGGACGCCAGAGATCTCCTTGAAATGGTAATTGAGACCAGCGATCAGGGATTTCTGATTCCGGCCCATATCTGGACGCCGTGGTTTTCGCTGCTAGGATCCAAGTCCGGATTTGATTCGGTAAAGGAATGTTTCGAAGATCTGACTTCCTTTATTTTTGCGGTCGAAACCGGGCTTTCGTCGGATCCGGCCATGAACTGGCGTGTATCGGATCTGGACAGGCTTACCCTGGTTTCGAATTCGGACGCACATTCCCCTTCCAAACTGGGTCGTGAAGCCAATCTTTTTGATATCGATCTTTCTTATTCAGGCATATTTGAGGCCTTAAAAACCGGCAAAGATTTTTGCGGAACCCTGGAATTTTATCCGGAAGAGGGCAAATATCATCTGGACGGACACAGAAATTGCGATGTTCGGCTTTGGCCGAAACAGACGGCGGCGCTTCATGGAATCTGCCCGGTATGCGGCAAGCCCCTGACCCTCGGTGTGCTGCACCGCGTGGAGGAACTGGCGGATCACGAGGAGGGCCGCAGACCCGAAAAATATCATCCCTATTATTCTCTGGCGCCGCTTTGCGATATACTATCGGAAGTATTCAAGGTGGGTTCCGTATCCAACAAGGTGCGGAACGCCTATCGTAAGATCATTTCAGACACAGGCTCGGAGTTGGATGTTTTGCTCAAAATTCCCATAGACGAGCTGAACAGAAGCGGCATTCCGCTTCTGGGAGAAGCGATCAGAAGGGTTCGGGAAAAGGAACTGTCGATTATGCCCGGTTATGACGGGGATTATGGAAAAATATGTATATTTGGACCGGGAGAACGCGAAAAACTGATGGGCCAGCGTGTCTTATTCTTAATGGCCGGTATGCCTGTTCAAAAAGAAGCAAATGTTTCACGTGAAATCATAAAACCGGCGTCAAAAAAACGTGACCCGAAAGCCGGACAGTCAGGACAGCCCCGCGAATTTACAGTCGAAGATCTGAATGAAGAACAAAGAGCGGCCGTCATGTGCACTGACGGGCCCATGATTATCATTGCGGGGCCCGGTACGGGAAAAACCCATACCCTGACCCGCAAGATCGCCTATATGATTCAGCAAAAAGGGGTTCCCGCAAATAAAATTCTGTCCGTCACTTTTACCAATCAGGCGGCCGGAGAAATGAAAGACAGGCTTCGGCGACTGCTTCCGAATGATTTGGAACTGCCGCTGACCGGCACGTTTCATTCGATCGCTTATCAGATGATTCAGGATGACTGTCCCTCATTTGCTCTGGTGGAAGAGGTGGATCGAAAAACCCTGGTTCGGGAGGCGATGGCGCGGGTTGAAAACGAAGCTGCCGTAAAGGGTTTTGAATCCGCGGACCAGATGCTAGAAGCCCTGATTCTGGCCAAACAGAGCCTTCAGGGGCCGGAGGACACGCTGTCGGATCTTTTTCCGGAACAAGCATGTTCGTTCATTTCCGCCGTGTACCGGAATTATGAAAATCTTTTATGCCTGAACCGTCTTCTGGATTATGAAGATCTGGTGTTCAGAGCGGTCAGGCGCTTTGAACGAGCCCCGGAATTTTTACAGGCTTGCCGGGAAAGATTTTCATATGTATTTGTGGACGAATATCAGGATGTTAATTATGCGCAGTACCGTTTTATTAAAACGCTTTGTCCGGGAAATGCCAACATCAGTGTTATCGGTGATCCGGATCAGGCCATTTATGGTTTCAGAGGGTCGGATGTGCGTTATTTCGAGCGGTTTGTCGAGGATTATCCCTCGGCCCGCATCGTGCGCCTGGAACGAAATTACCGGTCCACCCAGGTTATTCTCGACGCCTCCAGGCAGGTGGTTCATCCGAACGGAAAGGGCGCGGATTTTCGTCTTTACTCCGGAATCAAGGGATATCCGGCGATCGGCATTCTGGAATCTTCCTCCGAGAAATCCGAAGCAGTGCAGGTGGCCGGGATCATCGAAAAACTGGTGGGAGGCACGGGTTATGATGCGGTTGATTTCGGAAAAATAAATCCGAATGAAAACAATATGCACATGGGTTTTTCCGATTTTGCCGTGCTGTATCGGACCGGGCGGCAAAGCCGGATTCTGGAGGAAATTTTTGTTCAGCGCGGAATTCCCTGTCAGGTGGTCAGCCGGGAAAAACTGTTTGACGACAGTCGGGTTCGCAATCTGGTTTCTTTATTAAAAATTATCGAAGGATGTGCGGCATATACGGATTTAGATCGGCTGATTTCACAAAAGCTGGTTTTCTTGAGGCCCAGAATATACGGTTTTTTTAAACACTGGGCCCATAGCCGCCAGCTGCAATTGAGCGAGGCCCTGACTAAAGCAAAACGGTTTCCCATTCCCGATATGCCACGGAAAGATCAGATGGGACTCAGTGAAGGGTTTGGGGTTCTGGAAAGGATGCAAAAGGATATGTCCGGAAAGGTTCTGGAGGAAAAACTGAACATTCTGGCCCGGCATCTTCAAGGCACTCAAACGGATTCAGACAAATTTCCGGAGATTTTCAAAAGAGTTTTGGAAATCTCGCGCTTCCATGCCCATGATGTACCTGGTTTTTTGATTCACCTGGGTCTTCAGATGGATCCGGACACCTTTGACAAACGGGCGCAGAAGGTGGCACTGATGACCATGCATTCGGCAAAGGGGCTTGAATTTCCGGTCGTTGTTGTGACAGGTTGTGAATCCGGCCTGATTCCCTTTGAGCGATCGGATGCCGATGAGGAGCGCCGTTTGTTTTATGTATCCATGACCCGGGCCCGGGAGCGGCTTTACCTCTCCTGCGCCCGCAGGCGCCGGGTGAATGGAGCGGTGGTTTCCAGAGAGCCCTCCCCTTTTCTCTGCCGGATAGAAACGCAATTAAAACAGGTGACGTCTTTGGCTGGAAGCAAAAAGGCAGATGTCGGCCCTACGCAGCTCAATCTGTTTTGAAGACCGAGATCAACTCAAAACACCTTCACGATAGCGAACAAAAGGATGGCGATATGACCGAAACGCTGATGGAGTCCCACAATCTTTCCAATGGCCTTGTTCTTGAAATTTTTGACGAATCGCGTAAAATAGCGGCGGATCGCTGGCAAATTTTGATCAAAACGCGAATTCGAATACCCGTTTCGGACGGTCTGCTTGGACAAGATGCCGAAATAATCAGGAAAGCTTTGGGTGAATCCGCTGTTTTTGAAAAAAAAGAGGTTCGAAATTTTGTTGATGAAAATCAAAAGGATGATATTGTTAAGTCAATATGCGAGGCGATCAAAACATACGGGCATTCCTATTATGCCCACCCCCGGTTCGGGTCGCGGTATGTTTTAAAAGCCTACCGGGAGTACGAAAAAGCCGCCATTCGAAATTCCAGGGTATCTTATGAATAGCTTCATATTCAGAATTGGAATTTTTGTCTGGATCATTTTCTTTCCCTTGATGGCCTTTCACGGAACCGCTCGGGCCGACATATATAAATATATCGACAGCCAGGGCGTGGTTCACTTTACCAATGCACCGACCAATGGATATCAATGGCGTCTGTATTTAAGAGAAAATACAGCAAAAGTCTCCGGCCATGAAAAGCGGGTCATCAGCCTGTATGATGATTTGATCAATGAGGCGGCCGAAACGCATGGTGTGAAATTTTCCCTTTTAAAGGCACTGATCAAGGTGGAATCGGATTTCAATCCCGATGCGGTATCACCCAAGGGTGCGATGGGCTTGACCCAGATCATGCCGGAAACGGCCAGAATCCTTCAAATTCAAGACCCTTTTGACCCATCGGAAAACATCATGGGGGGTGCGCGTTACCTCAAGCAGATGATTGAACGTTTCGGCGGAGAGCTCCACCTGGCCCTGGCCGCCTACAATGCCGGACCCAAGGCGGTAGAGCGTTATCAGAGGATTCCCCCCATTCCGGAAACCGAAAATTATGTCGAAAGGGTGATGCGCTATTATGATGCCTATCGGCAGTGAGAGGGTCAGGAAAAAACGCTTTCCCCCTCGATGATGCTTCCGCTGGAAATCACCGCCTGAGACCGTGTACGGTTTCGAATCGCCACTTCGCCTTTAAGAACCACGTCTTTTTCAAAAGCCACATCGCCTTCGATTGTCAGGCTTCTGCAGTCGATCAGGGAAGGCACTCCTTGTGAAAACCGCTTTTCGTATTCGTCTATTTTCCTGTAAACCCGCGGGTCCAGATGAATCGTTATCATATCGAGCGTTCTTCTCGGATTGATTGCCAGCCTTCCGTTGCCGCAAAATTCAAAACAATCCGACTGTACGGCCAGCAGCTCGCTGCAGGTTTTGACCGGGAAAAACCGGGAACGTGGAACACGAACGGCCGTGGCGCCTTCGAAAAGGGATATGGCCGATCCCATGGCGGTTTCGATCTGGTAAACCAGTGGGCTGTTTTCGTCTCTGGGATCCAGGTTTTTGGGATTGACGATTATGGGAAGATGAATGGTTTGCCCGCGCGCCACCAGTTCCTTGAGATGGCCCAGATGAATCCAGAGATTGTTGGTGTTGAAAAAGCAATGGGTATCGATGTCCTCAAAAACACCTCGATCCTCTTTCGGACACTGGGCCGCTTCCCGCAGAATGAGGCGGCCGGATCGCAAGCGTGCCAGGTGCCCGCCCTTTTTATCGGATGCCGTTCGCCGGGTCACTTCCATCATAAAGGGGAGGTTTTTTTCAGAAAAATATCCCAACAGCCCCGGATCCAGGCTGGCGCCCAGATTGTCGGAATTGCAGATAAACGCATACGATATTCCCGATGCCAGAAGCTCGTCCAGAATGCCCGAAGTGATCAGGGCAATGTATACATCGCCGTGTCCGGGCGGGTTCCATTCCAGGCCGGGATTCCGGGGCCAGGATGCGGGTTCAAGGGTCTGCTGCAGTATTTTGGGGAACCGGTGCTGCTGAAACAGCCAGGGAAAAGGGTCGGGTCTGATTGTCGAAAGCGCTGAAACGGTGTCCTCGTGGGTGCTGAAGCTGTTCATCAATGCAAGCCGGACGCCGCTTTCGGCCGCCTGTTTCAGGATGATGTCGAGAAAGGTTTTGCCCTCCCGGACTTGAATCAGGGATTTGGCCCTGGTCAAACCCATGCTGGTGCCCAGACCACCGTTTAAAACGATCATGACGGCCTTGTCGAGAGCGCGTCGACCGGCTGCTACAAAACCGGTCAGATTTTCGGCATCTTCGAACTCATCGGCTTGAGCCGCAACGATTTTGTTTTCCGCGATCAGTCCGTCTTCACCACCCAAAAGGGTTTGATAATAATGGGAAAAAGTTTCTATCACGACCGGCTGCAGGCCAGCGGATTTCATCTTCTCGATAAAAAGCGGCAGATGACCCGTTTTCGAGTACACCACGGAGAACCTCCTGTTTATTGGATGGCATAATAAATTGAAAATACTGAAACTCGGAGAGAAATGCAAACTGTTCGAAATAAGGAACTTCCGCATCGACGGAAGTGTATGGGACGGGCCGCAGGTTTTCGAGTGTCGCGTTGCCCGCAAGCGCATTAAATTAAAAAGGGTTTCCAAAGTGTTCAGGGGTTTTCCTGAAACATTTGGAAACCCGGGGTTTCATGTTCACGTGGAAAGGGTTAAATTTTTTCTATCCAGCCGAACAAATCTTCGGACCTGCCGTATTGAATGTCGGTGATCGCCTTAAAGAGTTTGTTGGCAACGGGCCCGACCCCGCCGTTGCCGATCCTGATGACCTTGTCGCCGTATTTGAGTTCTCCCACCGGCGAGATGACCGCTGCGGTTCCGGAGCCGAAGATTTCCTGAAGTTTTCCGTTCTCATGCGCGGCCATGACCTCGTCAATCGCTATCTTTCTTTCCGATACGTTCATGTTCCAGGCCTTGCCAAGGGCGATGACCGAGTCCCGGGTAATGCCGGGAAGAATGCTGCCGTTCAGCGCGGGGGTGACGATTTCATCGTCAATGACAAAAAAGATGTTCATTGATCCCACTTCTTCGATGTATCTTTGTTCAACCCCGTCAAGCCACAGCACCTGCGTATAGCTGTTTCGGTGGGCCTCCTCGCCGGCATAAAGACTGGCCGCATAGTTTGCCGGAGTTTTGGCCTCGCCGAGGCCGCCGCGTACGGCACGAACATGGTCTTTGGTAACCCATATTTTGACCGGATTGAATCCTTCGGCGTAGTAGGCGCCAACCGGGGAAAGAATCACGAAATACCGGTAGGTGTGAGAGGCCCGAACCCCGAGAAAAGGATCCATGGCGATCACGGTGGGGCGAATGTACAGGGCCGTGCCGGAAGATCTCGGAATCCAGTCTTTTTCCACTTCCAGCAGGGCTCTCAGGGAATCCAGCAGGAAGTCCTCATTCAGACTGGGAATACAGAGCGAATGGGCGGATTGATTCAGTCGTTTGAAGTTGTCTTTTGCGCGGAAGAGACGGGCTTCTCCGGATTCGGTTCGAAAAGCCTTCATCCCCTCAAAAATCGCCTGCCCGTAGTGCAGAACCATGGTGGACGGTTCCATGAAAATGGGGCCGTAGGGTTCGATGCGGGCGTTGTGCCATCCTTTTTGGAGGTTGTAGTCGACGTTGAGCATGTGATCCGTGAAGATCGTCCCAAAGCCGAGTTTGGAATCCTCTGGTTTGGTTTTCAGGTTTTGTGCTTTCTTGACGGTAATTTGCATTCATACCTCCTCTGGCATGCAACTGGGTCCCGGATGCTTACGTGTTCATTCAGACGGCGGTTTCAGTCTTCCCGCGGTTTCCAGAGATAGAGTCCTGTAATTTCGTCATAGGTTCTTTGGAGCGGGGGGCCCGTTAATTCCTGAATGTCTATTTCAGCGGCATAAATCAGGGATTCTGAAAACAAATGACCCCCAAGGGTTTTTCCTTGTTCATCACTCAGAACCGCATGGGCATGTACGACGGGATTTCCGTCTTTTAAGGAGACATTGCCCGTACAGGATGCAATTTCAAAGGGCTCGGTCTTGCTGAATGTCACATAAACCTGCTGTCGCTGGTCATATGCGCCGATGGTTATCGAGGAGACCGCGCCGATAATGGAAAAAGTCGCTGTTTGAACCGAGGCGGCCCGGCATAATTCCTCAATGGATTGAATCAGATCCCGGTTATGGGAAAGTCTGACGAGAAATCGGCGTCCATTTGTATATGGAACCCACTGTTTCATTCAAAAAAACCGATGTTTGCAGGCACCTTGAATTCCATGGAATAACTGAATCAGAATCATCGAACCGTATATCACCTTGTGCTATTAAATCAAGCCCTAAAAGGAATTCCGGTCGGAATTATTCCGCATAGGGGTTTTCATAACATAGTCCATGCCGGAAGCCCGGATCCGTCAGGCGCGCCTCGATGTCGACCCCAAAAAATTCGGCGACCGGCCCGAGGATTTCAGGATTTCTGTCCTGAACGCGTCGGGCCGCCTGCACAACTCTGTTCAAACCGTTCAGGGTCATTCTTCCCAGGGGCGGGCGGCATTTTCCAACAGGCATTCCCAGAAGCGCCATCAGGGTTTTGATGGGCAGCGGGTTTCTGGCCCGGCACATGACCGGTCCCATTGGTGTAGATTCGGTGGTTTTGACGGTAACCAGGTCGAACAGGGGCTGAAGGGCCTCGATCAGACCGTTGGTCTCATCGATTTTTTTTTCAGCCGCCAGCGCGACCAGTCTGCCGACCGGTCCGGGAGCGATGTTGCTGACGACGGAAATCACGCCGGAAGCGGCAATATCGGGATTCAGCATCATCTCGCCGGTCAATGCGTCGTCTCCGGAGAGAATTGAAAGACCGGGACCGCAGCAAAAACGGGTGCGTTTCATGTTGTCGAGGTTTCCGGTCGCCTCCTTGACGGTTTTGATGTTGCCAAAACGGCGGTGCAACAGGGCCAGGTCTTCCGGAAGCAACTGGGTGCCGGTTCTGCCGGGAATGATGTAGGGGATGATTTCCACATTCGGAAATGCGCCGGCCACCGGTTCAATGTATTCCCTTCGAATCTCAAGAGAACTCGGACCGTTGTAATAAGGATCCACCATGAGTACGGCCTGAACGCCGGAATCAACGGCGTGCCGTGTGGCGCTGAGGGCTTCAGCGGTGTTGTTGCTTCCGGTTCCTGCAATGCAGACGCACCGGTTCCGGGAGAGGCGCGATATGGTTTTTATTAAGGTATTATGCTCATCCCAGGTCAGCGACGGGCTTTCCCCGGTGGTGCCAGCAGCCAGAATACCGGAAATCCGGTTTTGAATCTGAAATTCAACGATCTGCTCAAGACCGTCGTAATCCACGGACTCGTTCTTAAACGGCGTGATCAGCGCGGTAAAACATCCCGCAAGCATGGCGTTCCCTTTCTTTCCGAATTTGAATCTGAAAAGTTAAAGGAGGTGCGGGAATATGTCAAGGGAAAACCGCGGGTTGGGATCTGGTGCAGGGGAAATGCTTTTAAAAAAAAGCAGGGCGCCATCAATTGATGGCGCCCTGCTTGATAAACATAAATACTAACTACTTGGCGCTAGGATGACACTTGGTGCAAGCTGTCGGAGCGTTTTTCACGCCTTTTTCCGTATTGTACTTTTTGTGGCAGTCAATGCAGTTGCCGTGCAGCGCCTCAGCGTGATACTGCATTTTTTCAGCAGCGGACAGTTGAGGAGCGTCTTTGCCTTTCGGCGCCAGGCCCGGTTTCGGGTGGCATTCGGCGCAACCCTGAACGTTGTCGCCCGCTTTCAGAGCCAGCGGTTTGTTGGATGCATCGTGGTGACATTCGCCGCAGGCAGCTTTGTAATCCTCGGTGTGCTTCTTGTGGCTGAAGTCCACGATGCCTTTGGTATGAGCGCTGTAGATCTTGTTTTCCATCTTGATGTTATCGACGAAAGCGGTTCCAGCGTAAATACCGGCAGCCAGAAAAAGGCTTGCCATGGCTACGATAGCGATGATTAACAGATTCTTTTTCATGACTTGTTTCACCTCCTTCCAAAGGTTATTTGAAACCCGTGTAAAAAACAATCTTCCCGGATCAATACTTTTATCAAGCAAGCAAGTCCGTGTCAATCAAAAACCATTCAGCGCATCAGGTCTCTGTTTTCTCAGGTTCAGGCGCCGCTTCCTTTTCCTTTTTTTTGCCGAACATGCGGGCGCCGAGAATGCTGATTTCATAAAGTATCATCATGGGAACGGCCATCATGATCTGGGTGACCACATCCGGCGGGGTGATGATTGCGGCGAAGATAAAAAAAATCAAAATTGCGTATTTTCTGTTTTTCTTCAGAAAAGGCACGCTGACAATCCCCAGCTTGGCTAGAAAGGTGATGACGAGGGGGAGCTCAAAAGCAAGGCCGAAAGCCAGCAGCAGCTTTGAGGAAAACCCCAGATATTCCTTCATGGAAGGAAGGGGCCGAATGTGTTCGGTGGCAAAGCCCAGAAAGAACTGAAAGCCGTAAGGGAATACAAAAAAATAACCGAAAAGCGCTCCGCCGATAAAGAAAAATGAACTCAGAATGATGATGGGAACCAGCAGACGCCGTTCCTTATCGTAAAGCCCGGGGGCGACAAACATCCAGAATTCGTAAAGAATAACCGGTGCGGCCAGCATCAGGCCGGCCAGAAATGAAACCTTCAGGTAGGTGAAGAACGCCTCGGGAAGTCCGGTAAAAATCAGCTTGTCGCCCTCGTCCATCACCAGTACCAGGGGACGGACCAGAATTTCAAAGAGTTGTTCCTTGAATCCGTAGGAAACTAAAAAGCCGACGCCGACGGCGATGAAACAGACGATCAGTCGTTTTCTCAGCTCTTCCATGTGTCCGGTAAACGGAATTTTGTCTTCGGGTTCCATGGGCTATAGTTCCACTTCAGGATCGACGGTCGCCTTTTTTTCGGATTTATCATCCGTTTTTTCCTGAGCCGGCAAAGGGGATTGGGGAGCCGGCAGCGGAGCCGGATCAGTGGAGCCGGCGGAGTCGGTTTTTGAGACCTCGTCAACGCTGGTTTTGATATTCGGAACACTGCTTTCGATGTCGATGGTTTCTTTCAGTTCACGGGTGGCTTTTTTGAATTCTCCCAGCGCACGCCCGAGAGAACGGGCCATATCCGGAAGTTTTTTCGGCCCGATAACAATCAGGGCAACCGCCAAAATCAGGATTAGTTCAGGCATGCCGATACCGAACATATTTACCTCTTGCTGTTAAAATTTGAAGAACCATGGCAAAGTCATCCGTTTTCTTACTGGGTTTGTTTAAACGTGTCAAGGATAACGCCTTTTTTAACGGGGAATCGGATTTCTTCAATCCAACATGGAACGGAACGTGATCGCCCTCCCGTCAAGCACGCCAAATCCGCATGCCGGAAAACAGGGCGTTTATATTTTCTCTTGGTTTAATTTCAAAAAAGGAGTATATAGGCTCAATTATTTGGCGTAATCTCTTTGTTAACAACATCTTATGAAAGAGGACCACAAAAAATGAAAGAAGGGGACTCAGACAGTACCAGTCCTTATCACCCATGCAATAAATCCGGATGCGATTTTATAAAATCGTTGTTCCCGTTTTCAGGGAAACGAGCGTCACATTCCTGCCCCGCCGCCTTCTGATTTTCAAGGTGTGAGCATGACCTGACCGCCCGGTTTCCCGTACAATGGAAACAGGACGGAAAGGAGATGCTCCATGAGCACTGCATTACAAGAACATTTGCCGTATTCTCCGTCTGCGGACAGAGATGCTTTCACCTATATCGAAGAACTTCGTCAGCTGCATCCCTCGGATATCGCGGAACGGCTTGAAAACGAAAGTTTTCCCGCTCAGCGAATCGTCGAAATTTTATTGCAGCTCGGCAACCGAATCGGCATTGAAACCTTCCAGCAGCTGACCATGGGAACCCAGCGGTCCTGCCTGGAAACGGCCAATACCAAAATCATGCTTCAGTTCATCGAAAACATGGAGCCTGACGACCGGGTGGACCTTCTGAAAAAGATAGACGAGGACATCTGGGAGGCCATGATGCCGCTGATCGCGCAGGCGGAGCGAAACCGGATCTGCCGGCTCTGGAAATACAGGGAGGGCACCGCCGGATCGGTTATGACCACCGAATACGCCTATCTTCCCGAGGACATCACGGTCCGGACTGCATTGGAGCGCCTTCGCCTTCAGGCGCCGAACAAGGAGACCATCTACTACGTCTATATTACCGACGCCCAGCGTCAGCTTCTCGGCATGATATCTCTGCGCGATCTGATCATGTCCCGTCCCCAGGCGGTATTGTCCGAAATCATGCAGACCAGCCTGATCAGCGTGCCGCATGATATGGACGTGGAAACCGTGGCCCGCAATATCTCAAAATACGACTTTCTGGCCCTTCCCGTGGTGGATCCTGAAAACCGTCTTCTGGGAATCATTACGGTCGATGACGTGATCGACATCATTCGTGCGGAAAGCACCGAAGACTTTCAGCTGATTTCCGCTGTAGTGCCCTTTGAAGAACAGTATTTCAAACGTCCACTGGGAAAACTGTTCTGGAACCGATTCCTGTGGCTGGCCATTCTTCTCTTTACCTCGATTCTTTCCGTGTCTGTCATGGAATGGCATGCGGATGCGCTCCATCAGATGTTTGCCCTTGCATTTTTTATCCCCATGGTCACCGGCACCTGCGGAAACGCCGGCACCCAGTCGGCCACCATGGTGGTGCGCGGGCTGGCTCTGGGGGAGATCCATCCACGGGATTTTATCAGAGTCTTCTACCGCGAGCTTCTCATGGGGCTGGCTTTGGGATGCGCCTTGGGAATCATGGCTTATTTCCGGGTCGTGTTTCAGGATCACAACCTGATGCTCGGCTGGATTGTGGCCTCGGCGCTGCTGGCAACGCTTCTGACCGCCAATCTGACCGGAGCGCTAATTCCGCTAGTTCTGAAAAAAATCGGGCTGGATCCGGCCCTGACCGCCGGACCGTTTATTGCGACGGTCATCGATGCGGTGGGAATCACCATTTATTTTCAGATCGCTCTGTTTTTAATGGCGTTTGTCCGCTGACCCTTGCCTGCGCAGGGCCTTGAATTTTGTGCGAAGGTTTTCGAAATGCCGGACTTTTGTTCTGACCGGATCGGAGTTTATTTTCCGCAGCATTTCTTGTATTTCTTGCCGCTGCCGCAGGGACAGGGGTCGTTTCGGCCGGTTTTGCCCGCCGGGCCCGGCAATTCTGCGCCCTGGGACAAAATCCGCTCCCGCATTTTCTTTCGGCTGTAGTTCTGTATTGCCTCAATGGCGCCGGGAAGCAGCATCAGCAGCACGGCCAGCATCTTTTCCAGTTTTCGTGGATCGTTTTCAAGGGCTTTGGCCTGTCTGGGAAAGATTTCAGGGGCACGCTCCGGCATTGCCACCGAGCAGACCACCCCGCAACCGTTGACAACCCGGTCCTGCTCCTGGTTGCGCAACGGGCCGGATTCCTCCATCAGCCAGGTATGCGGACGAAGGCAGAGGGCCAGATGAACACCCGAGGCCCACTGCCGGATCTCCTCGATCTTCTTTTCCGTGATCACGTCGTTCTTGAAAGGGTATTGAAGCTTATCCCGTTCCTGGAGTTTCGAAAGCCTTTCGATGCATTGAAGCAGGCCCTCCATCAGCTCGCGGGCCTGATCCTTGTCGTCCACGGCCGGAGCGCTGCCGCCCAGCGCCAGGGGGATCCATTCGCTGGGCATGATCATTTCCGGAGCGACGGCCAGACCGAAAAGAAACCCTTTCAAGACATCGAGGGTCATGGCCTTTTCCGGATTTTTGGCGGCCTGGAGAAATGACTGCAGAATGCGTTGCTCTTTTTTCGTATACATTTCAAATGCCCTTTAAAACGGTTTATGGCCGGTAAGATTCGAAAGGGTATCTATGGTGGCATCCGGCATGAATTGTCAATGAATTATTCGGAGTCAAATTCCTGAAAGAGTTCTTCAAGAATCTGCGCTGCATCCGAGACGAACCCGGGACATCTCGTATCGGCGATTCCATTCTTTTTGAGATATTCAAAGCCTTCATCCGTGCTGATGTCGCAGCCCAGCAGCTCTTTGCACGATATCGATTGGTTCCGGTCCTTGAACCGCTTGATGAATTCCTTCATCAGGCGGAGGGTTTTTTGTTTCGACGCATGATCATCGGCGCGCTGGCGGCCATGCTTTAACCCGATGACCATGAATGCGCCCGTGACGGCTCCGCAAGTCAGGGCCATTCGTCCCATGCCGCCGCCGAATCCGTCGGCGATTTTCAGGGCGATGTTTTTGTCAAGTCCCAATTGCGGCCCAAATGCGGATAAAATTGCCTGAGAACAGGAAAATCCTTGCTTAAAGCAGGCAACGGCCATGGTCGAAAAGTTCTGTCGGTCCATTCTTTTCCTCGAGCTTTCAGTTTTTCGGTCGACCTGATCCGCAGACCGGGCAGCCCTGCATCCGCAGGGGTTTTTCAAGGCGGTTCTGTTCCAAAAGCCCTTCGTCCTGCATGATCTCAAGAGTTTTGCCGTCTGCAACCAGCCGGCCTTCATGTATGATCAGGGTCCGTCGGCAGAGATCCACGGCGAGATCCAGATCGTGTGTGGCAATAATTTTTGTATGTTCGAAGGTTTTCAGAAGCTCGATCACCTGCCGTCGGGTGGTTGAGTCCAGATTGGAGGTCGGCTCGTCCATTACCAGAATATCCGGCGACATGGCCAGCACCGTGGCAATGGAAACCGCACGCTTTTCACCCTGAGAAAGCCGGCATGGAGGCCGGTCCTGCAGATGCCCGGCGCCGACAATGGCAAGCGCTTCCCGAACCCGGTTCCAAACCTCTTCTTCAGGAAGGCCCAGGTTCAAGGGGCCGAAAGCCACATCATCGAAGACCGTCGGCATGAACAGCTGATCGTCGGGGTCCTGAAACACCATGCCGACGGAGCGGCGGATCATGGGGAGGGTTTTGGCTGTCACAGGAAAATCTCCGATTCTGATTTCTCCGGAAGCGGGCTTGAGCGCTCCGGACAGATGCAGCAGCAGCGTGGACTTTCCGGCGCCGTTTGAACCGACCACCGCCACCGATTCACCGTGGGTAATTCGAAAAGAGATGCCTCGAAGCGCACTAGTTCCGTCGGGATATTGATACGACAGGTTTCTGACTTCGACAATATGATGGCTCATGATATCAGCCCCTTTATAAGATTTCCCAGTATCATGGAGCCGTTGACCATTCTGAACAAAAGAAAAAAAAGTGTCCACCCGGTAATGAACGCCACGTCGGCCGGGCGGATTCTCATCCGATGCGCAACCTGGATCTGACCGGTAAAACCCCGGCATCTCATGGCCGTGTGAATCCGCTGAGCCCGGTCCAGCGCCCTCAGTATGAGATGCCCCAGCAGAGAGGCGGCCGTACTTATGCCCGGCCCCCGGTTTTTGCAGGATCTCATCCACCGGGCCCGGGCCATGCGGGATGCCTCATGAACCATTACAAACAGGTAACGGTGTAGAAACAAAAGCTGGGCGACAAAAATGCGCGGGGCGCTGAAAGCGGCCAGAGACGCGCACACGGCATTGAATCCGGTTGTTGCGATCAGAACCAGAACGGCGCCCACGGTCAGGACAAACCGGATGAGAATTGAGAGAAAGGAAACCCATCCGCCAGAGATTACCCATTCGCCCAGATGTCCGACAACGGTATGATCCAGAAAAGGATTGAAGATTCCCAGCATCACCGCAAAGGGGGACGCCCAGAGAATTTTTTTGCCCAGATAGCCAACCGGAAGATCTCCCAGCCCGATCATCGCGGCCGGATAGATCAAAAAGGGAAACAGTGCGGACAGGGCATAGGAATCAAATGAAACGATGGTCAGAACAAACGCCAGCGTCGTGAACAGCTTGGCCCGGGGATCCAGCCTCTGGGCAGGCGCTTTTCGGCGGGCAAGGGCATCCATCATGCCGATATCAAAGGGCTTCACTTCAGGCCTTGTCGCCCGGCGCGGATCTGCGCCGGTTCAGTACCCTGAGGCCCGTTCCGATTAGGAAACAAAGCGCCAGAACCAGCATTGCGCCGACAAGACCGGATACCGTGGCGCCCGAATCAACGGCCGGCCAGGCGGGGGTTGTCTCCGCCTCCCTGATTCCGGATGGGAAGGAATAGTCCGGCAGGACCGTGGTACGGTTCTGAAAATCGGAAAAAACGCGGTGAATCGCGGTTTCAGAATCCGGAAGGCTTTCGGCGCCGACGACCTTTTCAATCGCCCATTCCAAGCCGTCGGGATGTGAGGACGCAAACCATGCGAGAAAGCCTCCGGTCAGCGCCGTTGCAGCCAGAAAACCGGCCGCCAGCTTTTTCACGGAAACCGCTGACTCCGGATGCAGGGTTTCTCCGATCGTTCGAGGCCGGGCTTTCCAGACAAATCCGATGATTCCGGATGTCATCAGCCCTTCAACGGCGCCGATGGCCAGATGAACGGGCAGCATCAGCAGAACAAAGGTGCGAAAGGGAAGCTGGGAAATGCCGGAAAGTACCGTTTCCAGAACTACCGCCAGCGCGCCAAGCTGAAGCGCCGTGACGACGGACAGCATCGATCCGGCGAGAATGTTTCTTGAGTTCGGACGCCGAACAATGAATTTATAAATAAGCGGATAACCGATAAAGCAGGGAAAAAAACCCAGATTGAAAATATTGCACCCCAGGGCCAGCAGACCGCCGTCGCCGAAAAACAGCGCCTGAACGGTCAGTATGGCGGCCATGGAGAGAAAGGCCGCGTGCGGTCCCAGAAGCGCCGCCAGTATCATGCCGCCGCCGATGTGTCCGCTGGAACCGGTTCCGGGAATGGTGAAATTGATCATCTGGGCGGCAAACACAAAAGCGCCCAGCACGCCCATCATCGGAATCTTTTCATCGTTCTGGCCGTCCTGAATCTTTTTGGAACAGTATCCCATCAGGCCGGCAGACACTCCCCACATGGTCAGGCCCACGGAAGGAGATATCAGAGCATCCGCCATATGCATGGTTTTTTCCTTTCATCAACAAGCGTGCATGATTCGTATGGCGCGTTGATGACCCGCGACGCCTCAAACTCGAATTGTTCCGATTTCTTCAGCTATCCATAGACACAATCCATGGTAATTTTCAAGAAGCACCGGCATTCAACTCCGGTTCTTCTGCCCTCAAACGGAAAACCGTGTGTAATAATGTGTAAAATTGAGCAGTTGCGAGTACATCGTTTTTTATACATCAATCATCTGTTTTTACTTGCAATAGTAACTTGAATATAGATATAAGACGAAAATATTACTTTAATCTCAGGAGGATGTTATGAAGCGAGGGTTGACTTTTCTTGGAATTGTTGCAGTTATTCTGTTTTCGGTTCAAACGGCTTTTGCAGCGGGGTTCGCCTTGATTGAACAGAGCGTCAGCGGCCTGGGGAACGCCTTTGCCGGAGGCGCCGCAGCGGCTGAAGACGCCTCGACGGTATATTTCAACCCGGCCGGAATGACCCGGCTTCAGGGGCAGCAGCTGCTTTTTGCGGGACACTACATCAGCGCCAAGGCGGAGTTCAAGAACGAAGGATCCACGCATGTTTCGGGAGCCCCCCTGACCGGCGGCAACTCCGGCAATGCTCCGGATCCGAACGTGGCGCCGAATTTTTATTACGTCGCAAACCTGGATAACGGACTGGCATTCGGTATGGGCGTCAACGCTCCCTTCGGGTTCACCACAGACTACGATCGCACCTGGGTCGGCCGTTATCACGCCCTCAAGTCTTCTGTGATCTCGGCCAACATCAACCCGTCCGTGGCCTACCGGTTCAACTCCTATTTCAGCCTGGGAGGCGGATTCAACATTCAGTATCTGGATGCCGAACTGTCAAATGCCGTTGATTTTGGAACGATTTTCAGCGCCTACGGGCTCACCCCCCAGCAGGTAGACGGGCAGGCGGAGCTGAGCGGCGACAACTGGGCTTACGGCTTCAATCTGGGCGCCCTTATCGAGTTGAGCGAAAACACACGTTTCGGTGTTGCCTACCGCTCCAGCATTCAGCATGATATCGACGGGAAAATTGATTACAACGTTCCGGCGGCATTGACGTCGACTCTGGCCGCGCTGAACATGTTTTCGGATGGCGGCGCCTCCGCCAGCATCGATCTGCCCGATACCTTTTCCATCAGCCTTTATCACCGGTTCGCTGAAAAATGGGCGGTTATGGCCGATGTCACCTGGACCAAGTGGAGCCTTTTTGACGAACTGAAAGCCACTTTTGACGACAACACTCCGGACAGCGTTACCACCGAGAACTGGGAGGATACGTGGCGCTACGCCCTGGGTCTGACCTACTATGCCAACGAAAACTGGACCTTTAGAACCGGCGTGGCATTTGATGAAACACCGGTTCCGGACGCACAGCACCGCACCCCCCGCATTCCCTGCGAAGATCGCATCTGGGCGGCTTTCGGCATGGGGTACAAGATTTCCGATCGCTTCGGCATCGATATCGGGTACGCGCACCTTTTTCTGGATGATCCGGAGATCAACAAGTCCGCAACCGGTGAAGATCAGCTTCGCGGCGCGCTGCAGGGAACATTCGACGCGTCCGTGGACATCCTCAGTGTTCAGCTGAATATTGCTTTCTGAAAAGTTCCGGCGGCAATTCGATCATTGCCGCCGGAACCCGCATTACCTGGAAATCTTTCCCAGCTCTTTTGATCGCCGGGTTGCGGCTTCGACCGCGTTGATCAGCGCGGCCCGCACACCGGCGGTTTCAAGCTGGTGCAGGCCGGCGATGGTGGTGCCGGCCGGCGAGGTGACCTGGTCCCTGAGCTGGGCGGGATGCATGGGCAGATCCAGGCACATTCTGGCCGCGCCCAGCAGAGTCTGAGCCGCCAGAATCTGAGCGGTCTCCCGGGGCAGTCCCATTCTCACCCCGCCGTCGGCCAGAGCCTCGATGATCAGAAACGCATAGGCCGGCCCTGATCCGGAAAGGCCGGTCACCGCGTCCATGGCGCCTTCATCGACGACCAGCGTGCGTCCCACGGTCTGAAAAACGGCCTGGGCGCACTGAACGTCTCCGGGCAGAGCCGCGGCATCCGGCGCCAGGCAGATCATGCCCTCGCCCACGGTCAGCGGGGTGTTGGGCATGGTTCGAATGATGCGGCAGGAAGGCGCCGCGCGGTCCTTGATGGCGGAAATCGTCAGGCCCGCCACGATGGAGATCAGGGATTTTGATTCCAGCTCCGGGCCGATTTCGGCCAGTACGGCGGGCGCCACCTGCGGTTTGACGGCCAGAATCACCCGGTCGGCCCGCCGGACCATGTCCCGGCTTTGCGCGCAGACGCCGATCCGGTAAGTTTCCTGAATATGGCGGCGGCGGCTCTCGCTCACATCCGAAGCCTCCATCTGATCCGGCTGCATCGCGCCGGCCGCCAGAAGGCCCCTGATGATCGCCTCGGCCATGTTTCCGGCGCCGATAAACACCATGCGCCCGGATTTGAAGTGTTCGATCTGCATGCCACGCTCCTTGTCAAAGCAGAAGTTGAGAGTAAGCGCCATCGTGAAAGCCTACGACCAGCCGGTCACCGATTCGAAGCGACGGAACCCGGAGGTTCCCGGTGGGCCCGATGATCGCCGCCAGCATTTCGGCCGGAGCATCTTTTTCCGGATTCAGAATCCGGATCTTTTTTCCTTTGAGGGTCCAGACCTCGCCGGCGCCTGAAACCAGGCTCATCGCGGCTTTCGGACCGATTTTTTCCTTTCGGGCATCAACTCGCGTTTCAATTCCGATTCCGTTGGACTCCAGAAACTCCGAAGCCTTCTGGCTCGACTTTCAGCCCTTGCGAAGATACGCCCAGGGTACTTTCATGTCCGTTCCTGTTTCGGTTCAAAATTTAAGCCAGCCGAACTGTTAAAACCGCCGACGCAGCCATGAAGGATATGAAAATCTGAATAGCACATTTCAAGCGGATTTGAAAATTTTTCCCGACGTGCGTTTGTGCAAATGCCCTGTTGACACGGCTGGAGCCTTATCTCTATAGTCCGATTGGACGGATTCTGCGCAAACCGTACTTTTTTCCAACCCTTGCCGGGGTGACGAAAAACAAGAATCAGGCCGTCAGACAAAGCGCGCGGCGATGCGACAAGCGCAGCATATTCAAGCAGATGTGAGCCTTGGCGAGAGCCGCGTAACGCTGGATGGCGGCCTCAGGCGCAGTTTTTCAACACCCAGTAACTGAGAATTGCAATGCTCGACGCCTTTGACGGAACCATCGGACCTTTGGCCTTTGTCGCCGCCCATGCCGGATTAAGGGAGGACAACGGCAACCGCGTTTACGGCATCGCCGCAGCGATTCTGGAAAGCCCGCAAAAAACCGCTTTTTTCGACTCCCTGGTTCGATACGGCTGCTTCGGACAGCGCGAGCGCTATCATTCCAATCTGTCCCGCCGTTCGCTGGCCGAGGCGCCGGCCCCGGATCAGGTTCGAGGCCGGCTTCGGGAATTTTTACAAAAACCGGATTTCGTGTTCCTGTTCGCACCGGGTTGCAGGGATCAGGTTCTGAATTTCTGCGGCGTTTCCCGGTTTATCGACCTGGAATTCGCCGCCGAATTTTTTCTTCCGCACCTGGAATCCAGCAGCCCCAAGCGCATCTGGGAACACCTGCATCAAAGCCCGCGGGAAACCATCAGTTTCAGCGCTCCGGAGATCGTCGAACTGGCCATGAAGCTGGTCCGTGAAATCAGCGGCGTATGCCTGAACGATTCCCGGCATTCGGAAGCAGCAGCCCTGCGCCATTATCTGGGCAAAAGCAACACGCTTTTCGGAACGGCTTTTGTCCATGCGGCCCGGAATCATCAACGCTACTTCGAGGAGCTGTTCGCCTCATGCAGCGTCCCGGATAACGGGGCTTGGAAGGCCTGTCTGGAAAAATCCGCTTCCCGGAACCGGGAAAGGAAACCTGCCGAAGACCGTCGGCCGGTTTCCATGGAATATCTGGAAACCCTGTTCCGGGACATGGCCGATTCGGGCATCGACCACAGGATTCGAAGCGAACAGATCGCTTATGCCCGGCATGTGGCCGGGGCCCTCAACGACGGGGCGGTTCTCACCCTCGAGGCCGGAACCGGCGCCGGAAAAACCCGGGGCTACCTGATTCCGGTGCTTGAATTTCTCACCCGGAACCCTTCGGCCCGCGCGGCGATCTCCACCTACACCAAAAGCCTTCAGGAGCAGATCTTTCACCGGGAACTGGCCGACATCATGCAGGTCTTTCCGATGTACCGGGACGTTCCGGTCGCGCTTCTCAAGGGAAAATCCAGCTACATCTGCGCGGAAAAACTCGACCATCTGCTGGAGGACGACTGGACGGGGAAGCGCCTGCTGGGCTGGCTCTATCTGGTCAACAAGGTGTACCGTTTCCGGCAGACCGATGCCGACGCCATCGGGCAGACCCTTGCGGAATACCTGAAGCCCGAGGTGGATTTCCGGGAATGGCTCGAAGAGGTTTCGGCCAAAAACAACTGCACCCCCCGCCATGTCCGGTGCCCGGCCCAGGTCGTGACAACCGAGGCCCAGAGCGCCCGCCTGATTGTAACCAACCACTACAAGCTGGCGCTGCTGGATCAGGATGCGGCCCTGGCCGGCGTGTTCGGCAACTGCGTGATCGACGAGGCCAACCATTTTGAAACCGCTGTGCGAAACGCCTTCGGCCAGGAGATCTATTCCGGCGAGCTTCAGGCGGTTCTGCGCTACCTGCAAACCATCGCCCGCCGGCTGGCACCCAGGGCGGCCGGGCAGCCCGGAGAAAACATCGTCAATGCCCTGAGCGCCCTGGAAAACGCCGGTTCGGCTCTGACGCAACTCAGCGACGCCCTGCACCGGATCAGCAGCGAGCCAACCCAGGTTTCGGATATTCCGTCTGCGGCAAATTCCGGCATTCTGCCGCACCTTCAGGGCCTTCGCACCTCCCTGGCCCAGATCGGCGTCCATATGGAGTGGATATCCGACCCGATTTTCCACCGCCTGTTCAAGATTCAGCACCGGAACGCCGAAAGAGTCAAAACCGCCCTTGGCCGCCTGCGGGAGTTTGCCGATGCCCTCGGATTCATTCAGACTGCGCTGGATGCGCCGGACATGGTCGCCGCCTTTCAGCGCTTTCAGCGTCACTTTGTCCTCTCGGCCCGCCATGTGGAGGTGGCCGAACTGATTCAGGATCATATTTATAAGGAAAAGGACTGCGTCATCTTTACCGCCGCCACCCTGTCCGACAGGGGCGGCTTTTACAGTTTTCAGAAAATCGCCGGCATGCTGCCCCTTCCGGAAGACAGGCCCTTTCGGTTTGAGCGGATCGCCTCGCCGTTCGACCCCAGGGCCGTGGAAATCATCGTGCCCGCAGCGGCGGTGAACGGGAAATACGAAAACAAGGCCCTCTGGCTCGAATCCGTGACTACGGCCCTGCCCGAGCTCATCGAACAAAACCGGGGAAGAACCCTGGTGCTTTTTGCAAGCTACGAGGACCTGAACCGCGTGGCCGAGATCGTCCGCGAAAAGATGGCCGACAGCCGGTACCCCCTGCTCATTCAGCAGAAAGGGCTGCCCACGGTCAATCTCTGCGACGAGTTCAGGTCGGTCAAGGAAAGCGTGCTCTTTGGGGTGGACACCTTCTGGTACGGCGTGGATTTCAAAGGCGACACCCTCACCCAGGTGATCATCACCCGCATCCCCTACCCCTCGCCCCGGGACCCGATTCAGATGGCCCGGAAAAACCGCATGACCCCCCGGGAATACTGGCGTCAGTACGCGTACGAAACGAGAATCAAGCTCAGGCAGGGCATCGGCCGGCTGATTCGAAGCGACACCGACTCGGGAAAGGTTATCATTCTGGATTCGCGCTACCGGGAATCCGGGTGATTTCCGCTTTGTCGAACCCGATTCCGGGCGGTGTTCTCAATACTTATCGATCAATATCAATTGGTTAACCAGGTTCGACCTCGAACCATCTTGAAAACAGATCAAGCCGAAGATCGGAGTCGTTGCAACAAAATTCGCAAAAAATGAATCTCGGCGAAATTTTTTCTTTACGAACCCCAACAATTTCGCTAAAAGTATTTTTTAATTCGCACCACAGAAATTCCCGCTCTTGAATTGTTCGACCATGCGCCTGCCAGTTCCTTCCGCGGCGTGAAAAAATCAAGAATTCAACTCTCTTCGGAATAATCGTGAGGATTTCCGGAAATCGAGGGTGAATTCAGGCTCACGTTCTTGCACCTGATGCTCTGCACGATTCGAGTGACTTGCTCAAACAAAACAGCGGCGTTCACCGTCGCATGTCTCGTTCGAATGCAATAATTGTTTCGAAAATGCCGGTTTTGCGATCGGCTGTTGAAACAAAGTCCATGCGAGGGAAGGGCGCCGCGTACTGAAGCGCCTGAAGATATGACTCGACCAGAGCTGAATTGGGAGAAGATTGAAAGAACCGCCCGTATAAAAATACTTGAATCCAGAACGATCAGAAAAACAATCTGAAAAAGGAGAGGATTCCATGAGTTGGAGACGCCTGCTTTCGGCTGTTGCGATCGTGTGTATTGTCATTTTTACTGGTTCCTGGGTTTTCGCCTTTTCGGCGTTCTCCCGGGGGCTGTACCGTTATGAAACCCGAGCGGATTTTCCCGACAACGGACAATCCGTCTTTCAGACTGGCGGGCAGGTCTACATAACAGATGGCATGGTGGGTCTGGAGGTTGAAATTTACGATGCGCAGGACGGCGAAAAATTAACCTGGCGCTGGATTCGACCCGATGGCACCATCAAGGGTGCAAGTTCTCTAACATATGATTACGACACGGATTGCTGGGTTTCTACAAATGGATCGCTGACCTGCGGCGATGCGGACCATCCTTTTCTCGACGATGTAATCTGGGAGGTGGCTGCTTCCTTTAACTACGAGACGCCTGGCTCCTGGCTTGTTGAATGTCTCAATAGAAACGGCGTGATTGTTGAGCCATTTGAGCTGGTTCCCCTGATATTCAAGAAATATTCCGGGGACAACCAGATCATCGCGCTCAAGACTTCCTCGACTCAGCCTTTGCAGGCCCAGCTGCTGTATCCGGACGGGGTCACGCCGTTTGCAGGCGAACCGGTGGTTTTCACCCTTACCCAGAAGCCGGACGGCGCAAAGGCCGGGCTTGCCGCAGTTGTTGATGCCCCAGGATCACCATCGATTACAGCCGCAACCGATGCGAACGGGGTGGCTTCGGCGTATTTTACAGGGGGGAGCAAAGCCGGGGCCTACTTGATTTCCGCAACCTCGATCGCCGCGCCCGGCGATCAGGTCGATTTTGCCATAACGGTCGGCGGTGAAGAGATCCAGATCGGAAAGAATACCGGAGATCCCGACTGCGAAGCGCCTCGATCTGGCAATCCGATTCACGCCGCAATCGGCAACAAATATCAGGTCGAAACCGATTACTCTGGCGCCGGGGTGTTTCCCCTGGAGTTCAAACGCCACTACAACAGCGTTTCGACGTATTCAGGCGCTCTGGGGGCGAACTGGCGCGGCAGTTACGACCGATCGATTTCCAAGGTGAACAGCAAGGAAACGGTCGCCTACCGTCCGGACGGAAAGGAATACAGGTTCAAACTCAGCCGCAAGAAGTGGGTTGGCGATCCGGACGTCGCCGACCGCCTGGAACAGACCGCGAACGGCTGGCGATATACAACATCCGAAGATTTTGTTGAAATCTACGATGCGAATGGGCGGCTTGCGTCCATTTCCAACCGGGCCGGTCTCTTGCAGACGCTAAGCTATGATGATTCGGGAAGGCTTGTTTCCGTAACCGACCCGTTCGGCCGAAACCTCGTGTTTGCCTGGAGCGCCGACGGACGCATTCAAACCATGAGAGACCCCGCCGGCGGCCTTTACACTTACGCCTATGATGCAAACAACCGCCTGACCGGAGTGACAAAACCGGATTTGAAAACCCGGACCTATCTCTACGAAAACCCCGCTTATCCCAACGCCCTGACCGGGATTATCGATGAAAACAGCATCCGTTTTGCCACCTGGACCTACGATGATCAGGGCCGAGCCGTTTCGAGCGAACACGCCGGCGGTGCGGAAAAAGTAACGATCGATTACAAATACAAGGGCCTCAGCACGATTTTGGATTCCCTGGGATCCGAAAAAAATTTCGCCTATACGGTGGTTCAGGGGGTTGCCAAGACCACCTCGATGGATGTGGCCGGATGTTCGAACTGCGGCAGTCAGTTCAGCGAATCGGCTTATGATGATCGGGGATTTTTGATCAGCCGCACGGACTTTAGCGGAAACAAGAGCGTTTTCGAGTACAACGACCGCGGGCTTCAGACCTCTCGCACCGAGGCGGTGGACGCCCCGGAAGAGCGCACCATCGCCACTGAATGGCATCCGGATTTCAGGTTGCCGGTGTTGATTACAGAGCCCGGCAGGACAACAAGCTTTACATACGACGATAGAGGACTTTTGACGCAGCACTCTGTAACCGACGCGGCGAACGGCAAATCGCGCACATGGACCTACGCTTACAACGATCTGGGCTTGCGCATCTCGGCGGACGGGCCGCGGACCGACGTTGCGGACATTACGACTTATGAATATGACGACAATTCAGGAAACCTGATTTCCGTGGAAAACGCCCTGGGCCATGTTTCTGAAATGCCGGTTTACGACGATCACGGCCGTCCGCTTCAAATCGTGGATCCCAACGGTCTGGTCAGCGATCTGACCTACGATGAGATAGGCCGCCTGATTTCCCGGAACATCGGCGGAGAAACCACCGGCTTTGTTTATGACGGCGCGGGGAACCTGACGCGAATCACCATGCCGGATGGGTCTTTTCTGGACTATCAATACGATGACGCCCACAGGCTTACCGGGATTTCAGACGCATCGGGCAATCGCATCTCATACGCGCTGGACAGCGTCGGCAATATCACCGGTCAGAATATCTTTGATCCGAACGGCGTTCTGGTTCGCGCCCGAGACTGGGTGTTCAACGAATTGGGCCGGATGACCGATGCGCTTGGCGCTCAGGGCCAGACGATCGCTGTTTACGGCTACGACGCCAACGGCAACCGGACCAGCGCAACCGACGGGCTGACCCATACCGTCGTTCACGGTTTTGACGCCTTGAACCGCTTGGCTCAGACCACGGATCCGATGTCGGGCGTCACCCGATACGGGTATGACGCTCAGGACAACATCACCCGCGTAGAAGACCCCAAGGGGCTTGCCACAACTTTCCTGTACAACGGACTGGGCGATTTGATTCAGCAGTCAAGTCCGGATACTGGAATTACATACTACGAGTATGACGAAGCCGGCAATCTGCACACGGCAACCGACGCCAACAATCATGCGACCACATACGCCTATGATGCGCTGAACCGTTTAACCAGGGCAACCTACGCCGACGGAACCGTCGAGACGTACGTCTACGACGATGGGCAAAACGCCTTAGGCCGCCTGAGTTCGATTGCGGATGCAAGCGGAATGGTCCGCTGGTCTTATGACCTTCACGGCAGAATCGTGGAAAAGCGTCAGGAAACCGGCGGTCTTGTTTTGATCACCGGGTACGGATACGACGCATTCGGTCGGCTTTCAAGCATGACCTATCCTTCCGGCGCTGTTGTCAATCTGTCCTATGTCAACGGCCGGATCGCTGGTCTGACGCTCAACGGCCAGCCGCTGGCCAGCGACGTCAGGCATGTTGCCTTTGGCCCGGTGAGCGGCTGGACCTTTGGAAACGGAGGAGTCTATTCGAGAGCATACGACCTGGACGCCCGGATGTCCCAGCACAGCCTTGGCGGTTTGACCCGGAGCATTGAATACGATCCGGCCAACCGGATTTCCGGCCTCGGCGACGCCCAGGCGTCTTACAGCTTTGAGTACGACGCTTCAAGCAGCCTGACCCGCGCTTACGGAACCAATCTGGACCAGGGCTTTGCGTATGATAAAAACGGCAACCGGACGAGTTTTACTGAATCCGGTGTCAGTTACCCTTACGCCTATGTCGAGGGAACCAACCGGCTGTTGTCCGTTGACGGACCGGCAGCGAAGAATTACGCTTACGACGCGGTGGGCAACATCATTTCAGACGGCGTTAACGTCTACGGCTACGACGCCAGAAACCGTCTGACCAGTCTGGACAACGGCCAGTTCACGTACCGGATCAATGCCCAGGGTTTGCGCGCATGCAAAGAATCCTTGTCTGAACCGGCCGTATATTTTACATACGATGAAGGCGGTCAGTTGATCGGCGAGTACGATGCATCCGGAAACGCGATTCGTGAAACCGTCTGGCTGGGCAATATTCCCGTCGCGGTTGTCGCTTCCGGCAGCGTCCATTACATCTACGCCGATCATCTCAACACGCCCCGGCTCATCGAGAATGCCAATGGAACCACGGTCTGGAAATGGAACCTTGATCCCTTTGGAACCCTGCCTCCCGATGAAGACCCGGACGGCGACGGGGTGAGCTTTGAATATAACCTGAGGTTTCCCGGACAGTACTTCGATCAGGAGAGCGGACTGCATTACAACTGGCATCGGTATTATGACCCGAATATCGGAAGATACCTGAGGCCGGATCCAATAGAAATGCCAGGAGGAATAAACCACTACGCATATGTCCTCAATGATTCAGTTAACCGGATAGATCCTTATGGATTGTTCGAATGGGTAAACCCGTATACTTACTGGCGCGATTTCTTTATTGGAGCTGACGACTTGTATCGCAATTACCGCAATATGCGTGATGCCAATACAATCGGTGCAGACAAGTATTTCCACTGCATGGGACATTGTGAAGCATCAAGACGGGGGGTTGGCGGTAGGGATGCATCAGAATTAATTGGAGAAGTTCGTGAGCAATTTGATGAGCATGTCAAAAGAGATTCGCGATCTGAATGTGATAAAGACAGGGAAGCTAATAAACAAGGAAGAAATGGTGATCCCAACGCACCTTGCAGCCAAGTGTGTAGATCATTACGACCTAATAGTCTTAATCCGAGGTATTAATCATGAATAAGAAGAAAAAATTTCTCCTGTCTGTAGCGGTGCTATTAGTGATCGCTTTTGCATTTTGGATGAAGGGATGTTTAGATATCGATAAATGTTTAGATAACGGCGGCCGTTGGAACTACGAGAAAGGCATCTGTGAATATCAGGATATAGGGCAGGAGAAACAGGAAAAGTAAATAAAGAGGCGTTGCTCTGTTGGCTCCGATGGGACCACCTGTGTACATGTGTTCCGCCTCAGTCGGAAATGGACTTTCATGCTGTTTGAGTTAGTGGAATATCCTCTTTCCCTGGAATATGGAATCCAGGGAAAGCTTTTCGTCGGTTTTGTTTTCTGAGTTTTCGCGCTTCTTCGAGTTTTCTGTCTCGCTCTTTGAAAATCTCCTGGTCCCGGCCGTTCAGTTTGTCGGCCGGAGAAACGTAGCCGATGGCGCTGTGCAGCCTTACGTCGTTGTAATGATCGATGTACTTTCCTACAATTCTTCTCGCGTCGTCAAGGGAAAGCGGAACCCCGGGGCGAATGCATTCATTCTTGATCGTCTGGTGAAACCGCTCTATCTTGCCGTTGGACTGCGGATAATACGGCGACGTTCTCACATGCGTCATCCCGGAAATGCGGATGAACTCTTTGAAATCCCTGGCGATAAACTGCGGCCCGTTGTCCGAAATGATCGATGGCCGGGCTTCGGAGAACTTCTCCCTGGCCCGCTGAAGAATGATTTCCACGTCTGATTCCGTCATCTGCTCTCTGATCTCCCAGTGAACGATGTAGCGGCTGCATCCGTCCAGAAGGCTGCACAGATAATAAAACGTTCCGTGAATGTTGAGATAGGAAATGTCCACGTGCCAATGCTCATGCGGCCTCAGCGGCTGGACGAAACCCGTTCCTTTCAAACTTTTCTTCCTGCTCCACCTGGACAGAAGCCCTGCTTTTGAAAGCACCCGCCAGACGGTTGCAGGACTGACCGCGACGATGTCGGCGTCCAGCATCATGAAAGTCAACCGACGATACCCTTCAAGAGGATTGTCGATGCAGAACCTGATGATCGCCTCGCGCTCCCACGGCTCCAGCCAAAAGTCCCGCGGAATCAAAGCGTTGTGCTCATTGGCTTTCCCGTATCGTCCGACCCAGGCGTAAAACTTGCTCTTTGACACTGAAAGCCAGCGGATGAAACATTTGAGCGCAATATGCGCCTTCTCGCTCCACTGCCGGACAAAGTCAACGACGGCATCGCGTATTTCATGGGGAACCCAGCTGCCGGTCAAAGCTCCCCAAGTTCTTTTTTTAGCTTTACGTGCTCCTCCATCAGCTCGGAGAGCACCTCATGCTTGCGGCGCAGCTTGTCTTCCAACTGCTGAATGCGGACTTCTTCGGCGCGTTCCCGGCTGCGCTTATCAAAGCCGAACGCAGCAGCGCCGTTCTCGAAAAACCGCTTCTGCCACTCATAAAAAACCTTCGGCTGAAGCTGATATTCGTCGCATAAATCTGATACCGCCATATGCTCGACCAGATGACGCTTGAGAATCAATACCTTTTCTTCGGGGGTGTAATTGTAACGCTTTTTTCGCATAGACTTTCCTCCGTTCGTGATGGTGTATCACAAACGACCCGAAAGTCCAATTCACGCTGAACCAAAACACATGGAGAATAAAAAACCATGAAATGATAAGAATAACTGTCAAGAAAAATACAATAGGGTTTTTAATCTTTATGCTGCTGCTCATGTCTTCTGGCGGTGTAAGTTCTTCAGATATTCCAAAGCAATATGACGCTGGAAAAACGATAGTAAAAAGTCAGTTTTTAATCGATAGGTCTGAGTCCGGTTATGCGGTTCATATTATAAAGGGAGAATTGGACGACTCTCCAGGTGAAGACATAGGGATTTTATGGCCAACGAGCTTATGTATCGCAGACTCAGATGGAAGAGTTAAATCAAAGATTGAGTATGAATGGCACGAAGGCATAATGGATCCAAGAATCTCAATAAAAAAACCAGGAGATTTTGAAATAGCGGTATGCAGTGGATCAACTTACGGGGTTTTGGATAAATTCGGTAAGCCTTTATGGACCTATCGCCAAGATCTTTCGGCCAATGGTATGGCATTTGGGGATTTAGATAAGGACGGAAGGAATGAGTATTGCCTTGCTGCAAACGAGTTGGTGTGCCTTGATAACAATGGCCAGGTAATCTGGAAAAAAGCCGATGATTATTATAGTTGTGTAGAATTTTTAATATCAGATGCCGGTTCATACATAGTCACTGCAAATCATGGTTCTATGGTGAAATTCTGGGATCGGGACGGAAAAATAATTAGGCAATGGCAATCGAAAACAAAGCTCCTTGAAATTCATTTTGTTATCTGGATGAATCAAATCAATATTTTAACATTTAGCCCTGATAGCATTATTCTGATGGATTTAAACGGAGAAGAGTTATTGCGGTATGAAATTTTAGAAAGCCCGACGGCTATATATGGTATCAAGGGATGCCAAGTGGCATTTGCGGAAAATTATAATTGTCTAGCGGTTCTTGTCAAATATGCATCTTACACAGGCAAGTCAATGCTATTTATTTTTTCACCTGAAAAGAAAATCATTTACCGAGAAATGTTGAGGTATTCATCCGGAATTTGCAATATTGAAGTACCCCCGCACAAGGAAGAAGTCCTGCTGGTAGGTAATGGAGCAGGGAAGGTAAACCGTTACAGCTATTATGAACAATAAGGTGACGTGTAAAAGTTAACAAGACGCCCCTAGGCCATGTGCCTTGGGGCGTCAACATTCTTTCGGACGGCGTTCATGCCTACGGCTATGATGCCAGAAATCGCCTGACCCGCCTGAATGACGACCAGTTCGAGGGTGTTCAGAATTCTGTGTCAGTTAACCAAAAGCTGATATAGTCAGCGAAACAAGGAGGACTGACATGAATCAGGAAGGCCATGAATTTGATTTTTCAACCGCCCTGAAGGCCATCCAGGAAGGCAAGCCGCTTCTGGGCAGGGAAGGCATTCTCACGCCGTTAATCAAAAATCTCACCGAAGCAGCCCTTGAAGGCGAACTGGATTCGCATCTGGGCCAGGAAATCACCGCCAATCGCCGGAATGGGAAAAGCCGGAAGACCATCAAATCCTTGAATGGCAATTTTGAGTTGCGTACCCCCCGGGACCGTGGCGGGACCTTTTCTCCCCAGTTGGTCAAGAAGCATCAGACTACCCTGAATGACGAGATTGAGCAGAAAATAATTGCCCTCTATGGCCTGGGTATGAGCTACCAGGATATCTCGGCCCATCTTCAGGAGATATACGGTCTTGAGGTGTCTGCCGGCACCTTGAGCGTCATTACCGATAAAATTATCCATGCGGTCAAAGAATGGCAAGCTCGGCCCCTGGCATCGATTTATCCGATTGTCTGGCTCGATGCCATTCATTACAAGATCCGTGAAAACGGCAAGGTTGTCGGCAAGGCGGTGTACACAATCCTCGGCGTCAACCTTGAGGGGCGGAAGGAAGTTCTGGGTCTGTATATTTCCGAGCATGAAGGGGCCAATTTCTGGCTTCAGGTGCTGACAGATCTTTCGAATCGGGGCGTGAAGGATGTCCTGATCGCCTGTGTTGACGGCCTTAAAGGTTTTCCCGAGGCCATTGAGGCCATTTTTCCGAATACCGAGATTCAGCTCTGCGTTGTCCACCAGATCCGTAATTCCCTGAAGTACGTTGGCTCAAAGAACCAGAAAGAATTCATGGCCGACCTGAAACGCGTATACAAGGCCGGCACTAAAGATTTAGCCGCATCCGAACTCGATATTCTGGCAGGAAAGTGGAATGAGAAGTATCCCATTGTCATCGCATCCTGGCGGAATAATTGGGAGCGACTCAGTCAGTATTTCAAATATCCTGAAGATATTCGAAGGATTATCTATACAACCAACACCATTGAGGCGGTACACCGTCAGTTTCGGAAACTGACCAAGACCAAAGGCGCTTTTCCAAATCAGGACAGTCTGTTGAAACTGCTGTATATGGGGATTCAGAATGCCAGCAAGAAATGGACGATGCCGATCCAAAACTGGTCACTGACCATTTCTCAGTTGGCGATATTTTTTGAGGGAAGACTGGATAAGGACTTGAAACTTTGATAGATTTGTTCTTACAAACCGCTCCAGCGGAAGACAGCTCCTCCGACGAGCTTTTTAATTGGCCCATTCTCGGAGCTGTCTTCCGCTTCCGCTCGATGGGGCGGTGGATTGACAATCAAAAACCGTGACACAGAATTTTGAATACTCCCGAAAACGATTTATCCCTTGGCAGCTCGCTGTTCATTCAATCCTCTGACTACCGGTCATACACCATGAAACGTTTCATCGATTGCGTTATTCCATTCAGGACCTGTAACTTGCGATGCAACTACTGCTATATCACCCACACCAAAAGCTGGGGGCAAAAACTGCCCGAGTTTAGTTATGACGTTGATCGTATCGGGCGTGCGTTGTCGGTTAAACGCCTTGGTGGTATATGTCTTATGAACATTTGCGGAGAGGGCGAGACGCTTCTACCACCGGAAGTCGTGGGAATTATTTACAAAATTCTTAAAAATGACCATTACGTCATGGTTGTTACTAATGGGACAATTACGAAGAGATTCGACGAAATTGCAAAGTTGCCGGCTGTTTGTCTCAATAGGTTGCTTATCAAATTCTCCTTTCATTATCTGGAGTTAAAGCGGAAGGGGTTGTTTGATGTTTTCTTTGACAATGTACAAAAAGCAAGAAATGCGGGGTGCTCCATTTCGCTAGAATTAACACCATCCGACGAAATGATCCCATATATTGACGATGCTATTTCATTATGTAGGAAGCGGGCTGGTGCGATTTGTCATGTCACAATCGCGCGCAACGAAAGAAACTCAGATCTGACCATATTGACTCAATACACAAAGGCAGAGTACGAAGATATCTGGAAAGAATTTCAATCAGACTTGTTTAAGTTCAAAATGCAGGTATTTGGTCAAAAAAGGCACGAATATTGTTACGCTGGCCTTTGGTCTGGTGTACTCGATTTGGTAACGGGTGATTTAAAACAATGCTACCGTGGAGAATTGTTGCAGAATATTTTTGAAGATATAGAACGACCAATACATTTCGCTCCGATTAGTTATCATTGTGCGCAGCCGCATTGTTACAATGCACATGCATTTATGACTCTCGGAGTTATCCCCTCAATCAGCACGCCCAGATTCGCGGAGATGCGTAACCGACTCTGTGATAATGGCTCCGAATGGCTGACGCCCGAAATGAAAACCTTTCTTAACAGAAAACTCGGTGACGAGAATCCGGAGCTAACTTGGATTGAAAAACATCTTCATGAAATCGGCAGGTTGAACAA